>NZ_WSTC01000022.1 GCF_009789195.1 Paenibacillus sp. MMS18-CY102
TTTACATAATTCAACCAAATGGATGGAGCTACCTCTAAGAGGCGCTCGACCTTTTGGATTTCGAGCCAGAATACAATTAACTAAATTTTCAGAAAGAAAGCACATCAGTGTTTATGCAACGCTAGTGGGCCATCACGACAAGCAATCCCAACTGCTCTATGATTTGCACAGCAAAGGCGACCCACTCATCCTCGCAGCTTTCGGGACACCTACAACACAAATGTTCAAAAGCCCGTATCAGAGGCCAGCTAGAAAAGCTTCCAACTGGTTTATGCGGTTTTTAAACTTCTGGGGGATCTAGCATTACATACTCAAGAAATAAAATATTCTATATTAATCCATCCATAACTAAAATCAGTTATTGTCTATCAAAAAAATAATATGATAATATGATTAATATTGGATTAACAAAAGATGGATAGAGGAGTGATACATTTGGTCTCGAAATTTTTTAGCAAAAAAGTATTGGTTGTACTCGTTGGCGTATTAGCTTGCACAACTGTAGGCTCTGCTGTATACGCAGGCACTGCTATGAAGAAAATCATCGCCTATCAAAATGCAGGAATCACGATCAAGGTAAACGGCTCGAAAGTGAATCTATCGGATAGCGGAAAAGCGCTTTATCCCATCACTTACGATGGAACGACCTATGTGCCGGCTGCCCCTGTAGCTAAAGCGATGGGCGGTTCGGTCAGTTGGAATGCTGCTGGACAATCCGTTGATATCACGACCAAAGGTTCGAGTGGATCTGCAGGAACTACTGGTTCCACGGGAACAACGCCTTCTTCAACAGACTCCGTTAATTTGAAAACAGGCTATACTAACGGCACAGCGATGAGCAAAATTTTCGAAGACAATAAAAATGCAGCCTCCTATGCCATTCGGCTATATGCTAGTGCGATTCAAACGGGAGATACGAAAGCACTAAAAGCATGGATGCGCACCAACTCCCAAAAAACCTCGACGGGCAAAGATTACTATGACGACTACGCAAAAGACCTGGACGAGGATGTCGCGTTCTATCGCGATATGTTCACCAGTGGTGAGCTTGCAACGCTGGCGAACGATGTGATCGCCAAAGCAAAGGCTAAACAATTTAGTGCCGACTCAAAGGGAAATGCTGGATCCAATCGGCTTGATTATTGGATAGATATTGAGATAGACGGCATGAGCGATAAGCTTGGATTGTCGTACTATATTGATGAGAACTATGACACAGGGAAAACAGCCAACTGGGGCATCGATTTCCGTTAATCGTTGGCCATTAACAAAGAGGCGGGAAACTACCTTCAGGGTAGCTTCCCGCCTCTTTGTTCGTCTTCCGTATGCTTTAAAGCTCAAGCCGCCTAAAGTTCGGGAATGGCTGATTCGCCTCTTGCAGCGAACCTAAGTTCGCCATTTCCGCCACAGCCATCATTCGCTCCCAGATCGGCCAGACAACAGTGGACTTATGCGCCTGATGCATCGCCTCGGCCGATTTCCATTCGAACATTTCAATAATCGTGCCATCCGCCGCTTCCACGCGCGTCAATGGATGATCGGCAATCAACCCTTCTTGTCTCAGTGCAGGCTCATGCTCTTTCACAATTTGGCGCAGTTCCTGTTCCTTGCCCGGGTGCGGGCGGTACAAAGCTATTGCAAAGTTCGTTTCCGGCATCATTGATGGCCCTCCTTAACGTTGTGCCCCCAATCGGCCTTAGACAGTTGGTAGTAGTTATATGCTTTGCCATCAATCTCGACTGTCCCTTGCATATGAAACCCGCTTTTTTGAATAACTCTATTCGATGGAATGTTAGTTAACAGAGCGACGGCATTCAGCGTTTCTACGTTTGTATTCCCAAATAAATAGCTCGCCATTCCTTGTGCAGCTTGGGTTGTATAACCTTTGCCCCTATGATCCTTCGAGATCGCATACATCATTTCGCGGTTTGGCGATGGCAATTCGTCTTTGACCCCCGAACAACACCAGCCAATCAATTCCCCTGTCTCTTTCAAAATAATGGCCAGGCGAAGGCGAATATCGCCGACGTCTCCACCTTGTGATACAGCCTCGATAAACTGTTCATTCTCCGGTATTTCGTAGTTCATAAACCAATCTTCACGTTGTTCTAGCGGCACGTTCCAACCTGGCAAAAATTCATAAATTTCTGGCTGCCAGGTCAATTCATGAAACCGATTTAAATCTGTAACTAAGAACTCCCTTAGCATAATGTCCTTGCAGTCAATTAATAAAGTGCTTTCTCCTGAAATGGAATGTGTATTCGAGTCCACGAAATGCCTCTCCTTTATAGTCCCATCTTGGAGTAATCATAAATATCGACAACGGCTCCATGCTCAAAATCCTTTTTGAACAAGAAGGCAATGATTTGCCGTGCCGTATCTTCAGGTGTAGCCAGCATGCCCGCCTTATTGACTGATTCAAACACCTCGGCTGATGGGAACGCCGCTTTATCTTGCGTTCTTGCTTCACGCTGCAACGCCGTGTCGATCATGCCCGGCCAGATGGACACGATGCCCACGGGCGCTTGCGCGTGATTTTGCTCAAGGGCGGCACATTGCGAGAATACGTCCAGCCCTGCTTTTGCAGCCGAATATAGGCTCATGCCCGGATGATGGTTCCGCGCAGACGCGGATGAGATGTTGATGATTCGTTTGTCGATCGCATCATGCTTCGTTTGCTTAATGAATGATGCGCTTAATAGAATAGGCGCAAGCAAATTAACATGGATGTTTCTCGCGATATCCTCTGCCTCCGCCGCATCTATAAACGCAGTTGGCGCGATCATCGAAGCGTTATTGATGAGGTAAATCCCCTCTGCATTTGTCTTATCGATCGCTTGAAATATTTGCTCCATTAGCGATTCAATCTGGCCGGTTTGATTCAGGTCAAATTCAAGGTACGAGATGTTGCTGCTTTGGCGCAGCAAGCGCTCGTTCTTCTCCCGCGAGATACAGAACAAGTGATGCTCTGGCGCAATTAATTGCTCCGCAATCGACTCGCCGATTCCCCGTGATGTTCCGGTTATAATGAAATATTTCATGCGTTACAATCTCCGTTTCCCTACCATCTGCTCATGTTGGTAAACCGCCACACGTAGGTTTCTTTTTCAACTTGGTACATCCACTTTTCCTTCACAATCCGCGCCTTCCCATTCTTCGGCGTGACAGCGGTCTGCTCTGTCACATAAATCTTCATCACCTTAGAAGAGACTTTCTCAGTACGATCGACGGTATAGGCTTTGCCGAACTGCTCTTTCGTTCCCGCTGCATACATCTTCTTGGCGAATTGGCGCTGCTGCTTATCAATGGCGCTGCCCGGCTTTAATATTTCATATAAGAAGTTGTAATAATCGTCATTAACCGCAAGGGAGAGCTTCCTGTAGTAATCTTGCAGCATATCATTGACGTAGATTTCTTTGTTCTTGCTGCGTTCTATCTTAGTAGTTGCGATTGTCCCTTTATACATAAAGGACGGGCTGCCGTTAAACACATCGCCGGTTGCCGGATCAACAAGATAGGTCGTGTAGCTCGATCCGTAATTCGCTGCCATCTTGCCTGTCTCCATTGATTTGATCAGCGAGAAAACGCCAATCTCAATGCGCCCCTTATCATAATTGCCGGTTGCTTCTACCGTATGTTTGGCATCAACATTTTTCAAGAAACGTTGCTTCAATAGCTGTACGCACTGCTCAACTGTAAAAGGAGGATCATGTTTATCGATCAGCAAATTATCAACATAGAGGTCATCCAGGTACCCATACACGTTGCCAGACACCGGATCGATTCGAAAGATTTCGCTTTCTCCTAGAAACTCTCCTCTCGTCATATTCTTGAAAACATAGCTGCCGTCCTCATACATGAAGTCGTATCCATATTCACCATTCACATCATTCATTTTCATTCGAAAAAGCTTCAGCGCTTCATCTATGGATAAAAACGTTCGATCTTTATCATATTGCTCTTTGGTCTTCACGCTAAGAAATAGGGTAACCATGCTCTTATCTGGCATAATAGCCCGGACGTTAAAATAACCTGCTTTCTTCGCCTTGACCTTTACGCTCCCTTTGCCCTGCTCCAGAATGGTCAAACTCGCAGTATCTAGCTGAAAGGCAGCTTGTTCCGCCAGCTTGTGATCTTCTTGATGATGCCCACAATAGACATAGAAAAATGCTGTGCTGAGATAAGTATCGTTAATGACCAGCTCAGTACCGTTTTCAGACTTAATCGAGCATCCACTCGCCTGTGTTGCTGTTGCTGCTGCTACGGGTTTAAAAGAAACGTTAAATAATGTGCCCGCAATAAGAACAAGCGCTACCATTAAACATAATCTAGCCTTCATGTTGTCCCAGCTTTCAGTGATAGAATAGATAACGCTCCGATTCTCTCATAAATACATATACTTATATATATTTCCTATTTAAAGTTTTGCTCAAAAAAAGCTATCGCCCGGTCAATCAGGTTCCCGTTCATTCTCGCTATCGTCTCCCGTGTAAAATAAGCCACATGCGGCGTACAGACGACATTAGGCAGTTCGCACAACAAGGAATCACGCACAGGCTCGTCCTCATATACGTCCAATCCCGCACCATACAGCTTGCCGCTTCGCAAAGCCTCCGCTAGCTCCTTCTCATGAACCAAGCTTCCTCTAGCCGTGTTAATCAGGATCGCGCCATCCTTCATCATCGCGAGCTCCCGGCTGCCGATCAGTGGCGCTCCACCCGCTTGCGTGGACGCATGCAGCGTGACCATATCCGCCTGCCGCAGTACGTCTTCCACCGATAAACGCCCATCTAACGAAGTGGCCGCGCCCCCTCTGCCCGATGCAATAAGCGGCTTCATGCCAAGCGCTGCCCCGATCGCCGCTACCTCTTGGCCGATTGTGCCGTAGCCGATGATGCCTAACGTTTTGCCGCGAAGCTCAAGGTTTGGAACCAGACCCTCTCTCCACTTGCCCGCTTGCACGTTATGGCTAGCTGCCGATAGCTGCTTCGTTACTGCGAACAGCAGGGCAAATGCATGCTCCGCCACCGCATTCGCTCCTTCTTGCGGTATGCCGCGAACGGCAATCCCGAGCTGCCGGGCAAGCTCTCCATTCACATAGTCGGTATTATGGGCACGCACCCCAATGTACCGGCATTGCGTGAAACGCTCAAGCTGCTTAGTTAAAATTCGGCTATGAATAAGAAACGCCTGATAGCTCGCAAGCTGGCCCTCAGGCACACTATGGATATCGATATAATCGACGAAAAATGCAGCCTCAAGCCGAGCCTGTTCTTCCGCAGACAGCTGTATCGCTTGATCAACTGCACATTTTACAGCATACTCTGCCACCGCTCCTCCTCACCTCTTCTCCAACAAGCTGCTTCGCAACATCTCTTCGACTAACGGCATATGTTCATTCAGCCACGCATCCCGCGTCCGATATTGCTGCATAATGTATGTAAAATAAGGCTCCACATGATGCCCCGCATAATGCTGGCCAATATAAATATGCAGCACCGCAAGATGATAGAAACGGGTCAACAGCAGAAGCTGGGCAATTTCTTCCCGCGTAGCAGCCCGGAACTCGGAATAGCCTTTCACGAAAGCCGCCGCCATGTCGAGGGAGCCGTTAGACATTTGCAGCACATGGTTGAAGCTAATCGCGAATTCGAGGAACGCGATATCCTGTGACATCAAGTCAAAATCGAGCACGGCATGAATGCGATTATCGACCGCCAATAAGTTAAAGACTAACACATCGTGATGGACAAACTGCTTCGGCAACTGATCTAGTGCGCTGCTCTCCCCCTCGGCAAATTCCAGCATCTGCTGATAGAAGTTGAAGTCCTCTTCTGGTATTGCAAAAGGCGGCTCCTTCATAAAAGCATGTACCGCCTCACTATTCGCAAGCGGATGAATCCCGTAGAGATCCGTAAACGGCTTGCCCCGATAAGCGTAGCTATCAGTATCTGAATCGCCTAGTGCAGCAGACAATTCACCTACAACTCGCCCCAGCTCATATGCCTGTTCGACACCAGAAAGCTCATAGACCGCACCTTCGAGAAACGCTGTAACCGCACCTAACGTGCCATCTGGGAATTCGACGTATGGCTTCGCATTAAGCGTTTCTACAAATTGCGGAACTTGGAAGGATAGCTGCCTGCTCACTAAATAGGACGTTATCCCAGCTTCTAGCTTCATAGCAGGCAAATCTTTCAGATGAACATTATACAAACGGGCAATAAATTTACGCCCGTCAACCGTCACAACCTTCGTGTCATTCGTCAGGCCAAAAGGCACCGGCTCCATCACATAACCAGCTACCCCATCAAAATACTGTCCCAAAAGTTCGTCCCATTTGGTCTTCATTGGACTGCCCCTTCCGCCAAAGTTGTTGGATTTTACAATATCTAGGTAACACCCCAACTATACCAATCACCCGTCCAATTTGTAAATGCTTCCTGCCCATTTGTGTAAAGAACACTTGACTGTATGTATGGTTTACTTTACATTATGTACATCAAACTTTACTGAAATATTCTGTAAGGAGGGGTTTCATGAGGGCAATCGTGTTCACGAAGTATGGATCGCCGGATGTGCTGGAACTTCGGGAAGTGGAAAAGCCAGTGCCCAAGGACAATGAAGTACGGGTCCGCATCTATGCGGCGTCCGTTACGCCATCGGACTGCGCCTTTCGCAAGGCGGATCCGGCAGCAATACGGTTCATGTATGGATTTCTGCGGCCACGCCATTCCATACTAGGCGTCGAATTTTCCGGTGTAATTGATGCAGTGGGGAAGGATGTTCAGGCCTTCAAGGCAGGCGATGAGGTGTGTGGCATAAGCACCCGTACGTTCGGCGCCTATGCCGAGTACAAATGTTTAGCGGCGGACGCCCTCCTTGCGATGAAACCTACGAACATATCGCATGAAGCAGCCGCTGGCGCTTGTGACGGCGCATTAACCTCACTCATTTTCCTTCGGGACCATGCCAAGCTTCAGCCCGGACAGTCGATTCTCATCAATGGCGCTTCCGGCTCGGTCGGCGCCTATGCGGTACAGTTAGCAAAGCACTACGGGGCTAACGTGACAGGGGTTTGCAGCACAGCAAACGTAGACTTGGTGCGGTCACTTGGTGCTGATCGAGCAATCGACTACACCAAGACGGATTTTACGAAGAACGGCCAGTCGTACGACGTCATTTTTGATGCGATAGGCAAAAGCTCCTTCTCCCGATGCCGAGCCGCGCTCACGCCTTACGGCATTTACCTCTCCACGGTGCCTTCGCTTGCTATCCTGCTGAGCATGCTCAAGACTTCCAGAAGCCGGGGCAAGAAAGCAATATTCGTCGCAGCCGGGCTGAAGCAGCGGCGGGATAACCTCTACTTCCTCCGTGAGCTTATTGAGGCTGGAGTGATCCTCCCCGTTATCGATCGAATATATCCGCTGGAACAAGCCGCTGATGCCCATCGGTATGTGGAAACGGGGCGCAAGAAGGGGAATGTGATCCTTACGATCGGGCGTTGATTCGATTGCGCGATTTCAACGCGTGCATAGCATCGCTGCAAATAGGGGATGTTGTGGATTGGCGAAGATTTGCCAAAATCACATTTGTGCCAGTGAGGGATCAGTCAACCATGTGGCGTTACTTGCGAATCTGGACGGAGCGGCGGTCTCCTGCCCAAGTCATTACCGGCTATTATCTGCTAGCCGTAACGGTATCCATCCTTTTATTCAGCATTCCTGCTGTGCTCAAGCCTGGGGTTCAAGTCTCTTTCTTCGACACCGTCTTCATGGCGGTCAGCGTCGTAAGCGATACTGGGCTTACCGTGTTTAATATCGCAGAAACCTACAGCGTATTCGGTTATGTTGTCATTATGGTCGTCTTGCAGTTCGCCGGGATCGGCATTATGGCGATGAGCACCTTTTTCTGGCTGCTGCTGGGACGCCGAATCGGGCTGCGTGAGCGGCAGCTTATTATGGCCGATAACAATCAATTTGCGTTGTCCGGGCTCGTTCATTTGGTCAAGGACATTTTGCGCATTATTCTCCTGACCGAGCTGATCGGGGCGCTCCTGTTCGGATTCCGGTTCCTGCATTACTATCCAACATGGAAGGAAGCGTTCCTTCACGGGCTGTTTGCCTCCGTCAGCGCGACAACCAACGCAGGGATGGACATCACAGGACAGTCACTTGCCCCTTATGCAGGCGATTATTTTGTGCAAACGATCACGATTTTTCTTATTATTTTCGGAGCGATCGGGTTTCCGGTCTTGATTGAGGTAAAGACGTATGTAGCGCGCAAGGCGCTGCTTAACAATAAGCATCCTTTCCGTTTTTCCCTATTCACGAAGCTGGCCACGTTTACCTATGGCATTCTGCTCATGATCGGAACGGTACTGATTTGGCTGCTGGAACGCAACCATTCTTTGCAAGAGATGTCTTGGCACCGAAGCTTCTTCTATGCGCTCTTCCAAACCACCACAACGCGAAGTGCCGGGCTGACGACGATGGATATTAACCAGTTCACGCTGCCAACGCTGCTGCTCATGTGCGTTTACATGTTTATTGGCGGCTCCCCGAACTCCGTCGGCGGAGGCATCCGAACGACAACTTTTGCGCTCAATATGCTCTTTCTCTTCCACTATGCTCGGGGCAACCGCGAGGTCAAAGTGTTTAGGCGCGAGCTGCATCAAGACGATATTCTCAAATCGCTAGCGATCACGCTATTGGCATTCTTCATGTGCAGCCTGTCCGTCATCGCCATAAGCATCTCGGACAAAGAGCCTTCGCTTATGGCCATTGTGCTGGACGTGTGCTCTTCCTTCGGGACGGTTGGCCTGTCGATGGGGATTACGCCGGACCTTAGCATTTTCGCCAAATGCATACTAATGGTGCTCATGTTTGTCGGAAGAATCGGCTTAACCTCCTCCTTAAACTTGATCGGCAATGATAAGAATGACCGGAAATACCATTACCCGGTGGAGCGTGTGATGACGGGGTAAAATGCAAACAGAGCATCGGAGAGGAATGTCTCCAATGCTCTGTTTTTAGGTTCAGAACCCGTTAGGGCGGCGAAGCTATAAGCTCTGCTCGCTCACGCCTGTCGCCGGGTCGAACGTCAGCATCTTGGCAAGCGAGGCACGGTTCTTCCAGCACCTCGAATAGCTATGAATTACTTACCTAAAATCAAAACAAGCCGGCTCCATTTCATCCGAACCAGCTTGTTAAGTTATCTTAAACTATAGGCACAGTAGATTGGATTACAATATTGGAATCATAAGGGTTTACAGCTGTCCCTGCTGCTGACTCAAAGTAGTATCCTACTAAAGTTCCACCAGGAGAATACTTCTTATATTCAAGATTTCCATGTGAACTACCACCTACCGAGTAAGCGGTAATATATGCCGTCGTCTTTGCTGGGATCACTTGAGAGATACCATAACTAGTTCCTGAGGTAAAGGTTTTAGATATTCCCCATGACCCACCAAGTTCTACTTCTAGTTTTGCCAAAAAACTAGCTTTTACTTCAGTCCTTCCGGAAATATTTATCCCTACATTCCATTGAGATTCTTTCGAGGTAGTTTGCGAATAATTGGCTGATGCACTTGTTGTGAGGTTATTCTCAATCCTTACAGTCCCCATATTTTGATAATACCAATTTTTTTGGGCAGCAGAAGATACATAACCA
This sequence comes from Paenibacillus sp. MMS18-CY102, assembly GCF_009789195.1. GTDB lineage: Bacteria > Bacillota > Bacilli > Paenibacillales > Paenibacillaceae > Paenibacillus_T. The sequence continues at coordinate 9,673 of NZ_WSTC01000022.1, forward strand.
TTAAAAATATAAGTAAAGCCATCGATTGGAACAGAAAAAACAGAAAAGGATCCACTTTTATTTAGTTCGCTCAAAGGTATAACCTGTTTTTTATTTCCATTTAAATCCACTTCCCAAGCTGTAGTTTTGGGTACGCTAGTCGGAACTACTTGTGCATCAGCTTTCGCTAAAACATCTGTCGGGATGTCTGATTTAGTCTTTGCATATGCACTACCAACAACCGACAAGCTCAATGCAACTGACAATAAACCAACTTTTCCAATAAAGTTTTTGACCACCATTATCTCCTCCTTTTAACTACATCCAAATACTATCATTAAATCCTGAATATTATAACTCTGTATTAAAACTCTACCAATTCCTTTATAATTGCTCTCATAGCGGTTTTAGTCGTTTCTAAATTGGCTTCTCTGTCAGCTAATTGTTGTACGGTCACAATTAAGTTTTTATAGCTCAACGTAGCCATATCAAACTGACTAGCTAGTTTTTCGTTTATATTTGCATAATTATTTAACCTTGACCAATCTAATAGATCATTTCCAATATAATTTTTATTAAATGAAACTCGAACAATTATCTGTTTGCTCTGAGCTTGATTTTCAAATATGAATATATAAGATGTTGGTTGAACATTTGCAAAGTCCCTCGATCCGTCTAGGGTTAGATTTTCTCTTTTTTCAAATGTTAAATCTTTTTCAACTATAACAATATTTTTCCCAGATTCCGCTTTAAGTGTGAATTCAGGTATTATTAAGTTGCTCTGAAAACGATCAGTGAGATCCTTATATTGTGAATAACTCAAAATAGCTTCCCCTGAGTTATTTATACCTCCAGCTACTGAAACTTCATTTTCAGAAACGACTTCAGAATGGTTTTGATTAAAACATCCACTTAATAGAAAAAAAAGAGATATAGCAACTATTTTTTTTATTCTTTTCATAAATTCCCTCCTCGTATTACTTAAAGTTTCATATAGGAATGATTTCAAGCAATTTCCTCAGAGCGACACATTGTAACAAACATTTTTGAGAGAAAAATCGTGCAACTTAAATGCTCCTTCACTGCAATTCTTTAACTCATGCCGTGAGTCAACAACGACCGAGTGTTGCAAAAACACATCATAGACTGTGCTTCAGAAAATCCCCCATCTCCTCCCCAATATTAATAACCCATTCCTCAATTGCCTTTCGAGAGAGTGTACAGAGAGTGCAAACGTTTGAACAAATAGGTATCAGAGCTGTTTCAAATGATCCCATTCAAATCTTACAATTTCGCGAATCGAATCACAACATTTTTTGTAAACATTTACTAAGATTTTAACATTAGTATAAAATTGGATTATCGTCTAGCACATTTGAAGCACAGCAATTATCTACAATTTACAATGCCCCTTCAACTCTGCCGTCTACACTTACAGGTATACTTGTTTGAAATAGTAGTTCCATATCCCCTTCTAGCAACTAAAACATCGTTTCCTGAAGCGGCTTCCGAATGGTTTTGATTCGAACATCCACCTAAGACATGGAAACTAATTGCATCACTTCTTAAAAATTCGCGCAAACGTTTGAACAGAAGGAAAATACAACATTCTATAACAATCCCATCCAATACCGTTAGATCGACACCTCGAACTCGTTCACGTACACGGCGGTGCCACGGATCGCAATGCCTGTATCGTTGGTGACGGTCACATCGACTCTGCCGTCCCTGCCGATTTCTTGCCCCTGCTCCACCCGTAGGTGGAGTACCGGGTCCTGGCCGTGCTTGATGTACTTCGCATAATAAGCACCCATGACGCCCGAAGCTGTGCCTGTAACAGGATCTTCGACCGTTCCGGAAAACGGGGAGGAGAAGTGGCGAGCATGCATATGTGCGGCGGGATCATAGGTCTCTAGACAAAAAGGATGCAGCGATGCGCGCGGCATCTCTTCCAACACACTTGGGAAAAGCTCATTACGGGGTTTCATTCGCTCGCAAACAGCCAGCCCCTTAACGGGAATGATTAGCGTCCAAGTCCCTGTACTGCCATATACCACCGGCAATTCAGCCGAAATATCGTCCTGAGCAATGCCCATGGCGTAAGCCAATTGCTCCAGCGACCCATTAAACGGTTCGAATTGCGAAGCTGCTTGCTGCATCGTAATGAGCAAACCTCCCTCTCGTTCATCCAGCTGTATAGACAAAATGCCCGCTTTTGTTTCGATCGTAAGCGTTTCCCGATTGCCCAGCAGCCCTCTGGTCTTCAAAGCGTAGATCGTTGCCATTGTGGCATGCCCGCAGAGATTAATTTCATGTCCCGGCGTAAAGAAGCGGATGCGCAGGTCAGCTTGTTCGGACGGCAAAGGAAAAGCAGTCTCGTTAAACCCTACAGCCGCCGCTACTTGCAGCATCTGCTCCTCCGTCAGGCTTCCCCCCTCCAAAACGACACCCGCCGGGTTCCCTTTGTTCGGGATGCTGCTGAATGCATCATAGTGGTATACCTTAACAGCGGCCATATGTATCCCTCCATGCTAGTGCCAACTTACTTCACGTCCTTAGCCAGGAACATAATTCTCGAAATCTCCTCGAACCCGTATTTCTTATAAAAGAATTCAGCCGACATGCCGCGGTCCGTCAGCAAAGCAAGGTTGCGGACATCTTCTTCCTTCATTACCTGCTCAAGATACTGCATTAAGCTAGTTCCGATGCCTGACCGCTGCTTATCCGTCCGGACGCACATCTCATTAATGAAAAACTCGTCTCCCTGCCACCATTTCTTCACGCTGCCGAATATGAAGCCTTGAATGGCATCCCCTTGTACGGCCACTATTCCTTTGAATCTCGGCATATTCGTAAAATCCGTTAAATACTCCGTTACCCGCTCCTCGGTCCACTCGTCATTCCATGGCTCGGCATTAAATACATCCCTGTACAGGCGAATACAGCCCTGAAGGTCCTCAGGCGCGAGGCTCCTGACACTAATCACAAGTAATCCCCCCCAATTTTTTCTAATTCGAATTATAACTAGAAATTAGGCGATTAGCTATACATAGCCTTAGGGGGATGCCCTGACATGCATTAACTTTCGTTTCATCTACTGCCCCCCGCTTCCCTCAATCACCTACTTTTTACCATATATTCACGATTGACTCGGTTAAAAAGGAGTTCCTATGAAAAAAAGCCGATCAGCCACTCCTCATCAGAGCGCGCTACCGGCTTTGCTATATAACTTATGTAGACTAACCCGATTCCGCCCATCACGTTTGGATGTGTACAACGCCTCATCGGCTTTGCTAAGCAGCATCTCCAATGTTTCATCGTGATGTCCCGTAACGTGGGCAATGCCGAAGCTTGCGGTTACCGTTAACGAGCCTTTGGGCGTCAGCAGGAGCGCATGCTCCATCGCTGCGCGCAGCCGCTCGGCTATTGCGTAAGCTCCCTGATCGGTAACGAATGGCAGTGCCAGTACAAACTCCTCCCCGCCATAGCGCCCGAATAGGGCATCCTCTGGCAGAAGTTCTTTGCAAACGGAGACGACATGGACGATCATCCGGTCCCCCGTCTCATGGCCGTACGTGTCATTCACCCGCTTGAAGAAATCGATATCGAACAAAATAACCCCGAAAGGCATTTCCAGCTCCCGAGATTGTTCAAGCATTCCTCGGCCAAGCTGGATAAACTGCGTACGGTTCAATATCTGCGTGAGCCCGTCGTAATAGGCTTGATGCTCCAGCTCTTGCTGCAGCCGCTTCAGCTCCGTTACATTAATGAGCATCAGCAAGCTGCCTGCATGCTCCCCATTTTGATGCCGAAGTATAGAAGACCGCACCTCATATACCTTCTCCACGCCATCGGACGTCCACGTTAGCTCATCGACGCTGCCGTCTTGGTCACGTTTCAGAGGGAATGACTCCCCCGTCAGCTCCAGCCACACCTCATCCAGCTGTTGGCCGATCATGGACTGGCGCAGGGAAGGAATCATCACGCTGACGGTCCGGTTATAGTCAACGAGCCGCTCCGACGAATCCAAGACGATGAAGCCCTCTCCCATACTGTCGAAAATCGATTCCTTCGCAACCGGAATAACGGTAAGCATGCGAGTAGAGAAAATCGCCCAAATATACAGCACAGACGACATACATATGCTGAGCGGAACCGGATCTAGGCCAGTCGGCGTTAGGCCAAGGCGATAGGCAATGCCTGCTATCATCGGCACTAATAATCCGCCCATCAAGATGGCCAGCTCCCGCCGGAACGCCCGCCCCGTTTGCTTCCAACGGCTCAGCAATAAAGCGATACTCGCCACTGTACAGATGATCATATAGAAATCGTGCAAGATGTACCATTGCCCCATCTCGATCATAAGTACGTGGGGCGTAACGCCTTCCTCAAACTTGAACACGCGGTAATACATGTGATGATAACGGCTCGTCGACACCATTATCCACGTAATGGCAGGAATAATGAAAAGGGCCACTGTAGCGATGCGCGATATCCTTCGTCCGAGATATTGCAGAACGAGGATTAAAGCCAGAGGCGAGAACGTACAAATGCCGATATATTCAATCATGATGTACGATCTGACTTGTTCGAGCGTGCTGCTGCCTAACTCGAAGGTGTATCCGAAGCAATAAATCGATAAGGCCAACGTGTACAAAATAAACGTGCGGGAAGCAGCCGACTCCCTTCTCCGCGTGAATACATAAAAGCATAAAAACAAGTTAAATACGCCGGATATCCCGACCAATGTAATGTACGTCGCAATTTGCGAACCCAATGTTGCCGCCTGCCTTCAATATTCTTATGCAATTTATGGTAACATATTTAATTCAGCATTGAATAGCGGCAAAAAAACGACAGATCGTAAGGCTCAAATAGAGCCGCACGATCTGTCATCGTTACGGTATTGGTCGCTATAAGTACAGCTTACCCTGTGTATGCAGAAGCATTAAAGCTTTCCGGTCCCGCCCGCAATATGGTATCCATATCAACAGCTGCATAGAGCGTATAGACAAGCACGCCGGTGCTTGGGGCAGGGACATTATAATCAGATGCGGCCAGTGGAATGAGCTGATTTCCGGCAACCCCCGCGCTATAGGTTTGTGACGACTGGTACACGATCGGATCGCTGGCCAGAGTACCTTTTACGATAAATAAGGTTACCTGCAATAGCTTGATGGGCTCCTCTGGAAGCTCGATGCCGACGATTCCGTCGAACGATACGCGAATAATGCCAGTTGTTTCAGGCGGAACGTTCAAGCCTACCTGGCCGATCAGCACAGGCTCATTCTTCGGATACGTGGATGGCGCGAGCAAGGGCACATTGATGTTCATGGATGTTCTTGCGTCTAGTAGCGTACCCATCGCGATCACCTCCTCTTATTAGCTAGATGATCCATCGTATGCTTGTCTTGTGCAATTGGTACGGGCCTAAACCTTAAATCTGCCCACTGCTGCCCGAAGCTCGGTAGCCAGCGAGCGAAGCTGCTCCGACGCGCCCACCACTTCTTCGACAGAAGCAAGCTGCTCCTCGGATGCGGCAGCAACCTCTTGCGAGTGCGATGCAGAGCCCTCCGCCATCCGCTCCAATTCATCTAACGAAGCTGCGATTTCCTCGCTGCCTGCGGACATTTGCTCCGATGCGGCCGATACCTCTTGCACTTGCTCGGATACTTGCTTGACGGAAGCCAGAATGGCGCGGAATGACTCGCCGGTCTCGCCAGCCAGCTTTGTGCCTGCCTGAGCTTCCTCCGTTGTCGACGCCAGTGAGCCCGCAACCTCGCGGGACCGCTCGCCAATCGTATGAAGGATCGACGTAATTTCATCCGAAGACTCCTTCGACCGTTCCGCCAGCTTCCGAATTTCCTGCGCAACAACGCCGAAGCCCTTGCCGTGCTCACCCGCCCGCGCCGCTTCAATCGAAGCATTAAGGGCGAGCAGGTTCGTCTGGTTAGCCACTTCCGATATATGGGACAAAATATCTTCGATGCGAACATTCGATTGGTTCAACTCACTCATCGCATCAGCAGCATTATGGACATGCTCTTCAATCGTCATCATCTGCTGAATCGTCCGGTCAATAATGACCTCGCCATTCTCAGCAAGCACCGATGTATCGGATGCCAGATCGGATACAACCGTTGCGGAATCCGCGATCCGCTGGATGCCGATGACCATCTCCTCCATCGCGCGTTGGCATTCCTGCGAGCTAATAAGCTGCGTTTCGCTCCCCGTCGCAACATGCTGAATGGCCTCGGTAATCTCATGCGTAGCTGAAGCCGTCTGCGAAGCAGCATCCTTTAAGCTGCCGGACGACTCCGATACTTCCCGCGACGTTCGTTCAATCTGGATCGTTAATTCGCGCAAGCTTGCAATCATCTCGTTGAAAGAGCTTGCGGCTTGGCCGATTTCATTGCTGTTGGTAACCGGGACTTGCACCATCAGATTCCCTTGTGCTGCCTCCTTGGCTGTTGCCGCGAGTACACGAAGCGGCTTCAAGGCGATACGCGTCAGCAGCACGATCAGTGCAATGCCGATAAGATCGATGATGACTCCGACAGCGATTGTCTTCCATAGCATCTTATTCATTTTGGCCTCAACCTTGCCGTAGTTGAAATCCAAGCCGAATACGGCAGCTGTCTTCCCGTCCTCGCCCTTAATTTGCGCCATGTAAGTGATCCATCGGCCAAATTCATCCTCGTACACCGCCGTTAGGCCATCATTATCCTTCTTCGCCTCTTCGAAGCCTTTCAGCATAGCGTCAATGATTTGAAAATCGTCACCGGGGGCACTTCCTGCTTTAATGAGGCTTTCACTTACTTGCAAATTTCGGAGGTACGCCTTGCCATCCTTATTAATGATTTCAGGCGTTATGTAATAGGCGTTCGTAATCAGGTCGTCATCCGTCATTTTGTCGAGCAGCTTCTTGAGAATTAACATCTCATCGGCAGGGGCTTCTTTCCCCGCTCCAATCGCCGCTCCTGTTATGCTAATCAAATTATTGTTTGCTTGCGCTTGTTCCTTCAGCTTGAATCCCACTTGCTCAAATTCATTATACGCCGCCTGTCTCTCCGCATTATACATAAGGGAAGTCATGACCCCTACCAGAACTAAGAGCAGCAGGGAAATCATAATGGAGCTTGTGAATACGAGACTTCTTCGTTTCAACCATCCGAACAACGCTAACACCTCACGACTTTAGTTTTATAGCCATTATAAGGAATAAGTATTAGCATTTTATGTGGTTAAACGTTTGGAATTCGTTAAGATGAGGGCGGGAAGCAATCGAATATATGGCAAAAAGGGCTGAAGAACACCCATTGCAGTTCATGCAATGACCTCTCCAGCCCTCAACCTCCGCACGCCATCCCATTGCATACTATACAACGCCAACTGGTGCACAGCATGCTTTTGGGACAAAATAAGGTCTTTCGCGCCGTTCCCGTTGCACGTTTTGCAATGAGAGGTTACTTTCAACGCCGCATCGGCGTCCCTCATTGCACGTTCTGCAATGGGGCTTGCCCCGCCCAGCGTTGCGCTTGCCGCGACGATCCCATTGCTGTTCATGCAGGCGTTCTCTCTTCACGCCTTCGCCTTGCGCGGCCACAGGCTGAAACTAAAGCTATAAAGAAAATCGATGCCGACGATGTATGACCATACTTCGATTACACGGCGCAGATCATTCGTCCGGCTCGCATCGCCTACGAACCAGATCATGCTAACCAGCAAGAAACATCCAATCGCCCATGCGACCAAATGCAGCGCCCACATGCGCCGCTCATAGGCAGCATGCTCCGTACCATGTTTGGGCTTAGGAGCCGGTTTCGGACCGCCCGCGAACCTATACGCAAACCGAGCGTCCGCCCATCGGACCATCTTATGCCCGAAGGCTACCGACACGCCAATATAAATAGCCGCCAGCCCGTGAACGGCCGTCGCAATCGCTCCACCGCGCAGATCCATAGCCGTCGCAACAATCAGGACCAGATCAACGATTGGCGTACCAATGAGAAGCGCCGCGCCAACTTTCTTCATCCGGAGCAAATACCGGCAAGCGAGCCCTGCGAGCACCAACACCCAGAACCCAATCTCACAACCAATAATAAAAGCGGTGATCATGCCTGCACTCCTTTATTAGAACGATATTAAGCTACCACCGGCTCATTGCCGTCATTCGCCACACATTCGTTACCTTCTCCACCTGATAAGACCATTTTCCCTTCACCGTGCGTACCTTAACACGGTCAATTGCATAGGCAATCCCGAATTGTTCTTTGGTGCCCGCAGCATATACGGACTTAGCGAACTGCCACTGCTGTTTCTCGATGGCGCTGCCCAACTTTCCATGCTGGTGTACGTACGTTTCGATTCTCTCACAAACCTAGAATATTGTATATATTAGGGAATCTAGTAGAAGCTTTGGACGCCATCTAAGCCCGTTCTATAGCTTTCTTTGATTTTTCAAAAACCAGCTATACAGCTCCGGGTTCGCATACGTTTCTTCCCAAACCTCATGTTTGCCTTCAGGATAAATGGTCAGCTTAGCGGTCCCTCCATGGGCTCGTATTGCCTCAACTAATTCGCTCGCTTCTGCGACGGGAACCACTTCATCCTTCGCCCCATGGAATGCCCATACGGGAATATTGTTGAGAAGCGCCGCTCTTTCCGCCGAACCCCCTCCACACACAGGAGCGATGGCTGCAAATCGGCCAGGATGTTCCATAGCCAAATCCCACACCGCATAACCGCCCATGCTAAGGCCCGTAAGATAAATCCGGTTAGGGTCTACAGGATGCGCCAAAATGATATCGTCGATAAGCGCCATTATGCCATCAAATAGGAAGGGCCAAATATAATAACTAGGGCATTGCGGGGAGACGACGATGAATGGAAAGTTGTCACCTGACTCGATAAGCTGAGGTATTGCCCGCGTTTTTAATAGGTTCAAATCATCGCCTCTTTGATCACGGCCATGCAAGTAGAGAATCAAGGGCAGCTTGCCATCCGTCATGCAGCTTGAATCAGGCAAGTACAAAAGATACTTCAACTTAATCTGCTTGCTCGTTTGAATCTGTTTATCGTACTGGTTTTCTTGTTGCGGCACGCTACCACCCCATTCGATTGATAGTGCTACCATATAACAGGAGGGGTTAATTGAAAAAATAGGAATTCCACCATTTCGATTCATCTTCCCGCAATAGAACGGGCTATCATCAAATTCCTGCATGATTTCATAGTTTCTCTTGACGATATGGCATTTTGAGCTTAAGATAACATTCCCCTAAAATCCTCTATTAAGGCAATAAAAAAAGCCGTAACAGCCTGCCTTTCGGCAAACCATTCCAGCCCCACGCAACGCCTTTCATTAAGCAATCGGAATATAAATGTCCAGCTCTGACCGCACATTCTCCGGTCCAATAAACCGCTCATCGTATCGTTCAAAATCATAGCCTTTGACAGGCTCAAGCCCGTGCAGCGGTAGCCATTTGCTATAGATTAATTCATACGTCTCCCCCAATTGTGCAACGCTGCCTTTATGCGTAAATACCGCATAGCGCTGCGCCGGAACAATCACCTTGGCCATGCCCTCGGGAATCCGCTCACTGTGCGACTCGTAACCCGCCACATACGTAAACTCCTCTTGCTCGCCAGGTTCGCAAATCCCATAAGAGACCGCTGGTTGCAGCTTGCCTTCGATTTCATGCTCACGCGGAATAAATCGCTGCCATAGGCCAGGGATATCCCCTTCGCCCGATTTGCTGTTCCATGCCATGCCCAGTACAGTAAAAGCTTCATTCACTACAATTGTCGGTTTCATTGGAATGCCTCCAGTAAACGCCATATACTCGACCATTCGTTGAATCGCTACGAGCTGCTCTTGCCGGGCTGCGATTTCGCTTTGAATGCCGTCCGCTCGATCCCGAAGCAACCTTGAAATCTTATTCACGTCATCCAAGGTGCCATCGCGCTTCAGCTCCTGAATCGCTTCAATGCCTAGCCCCATCGAGCGAAGGAACACAATGCGCCGCAGCTCCGGCAATTGATCTGGTGCGTACAGGCGATACTGGTTTTCCTCCCCAATCCGGGCGGGCGTGAACAATCCAATGGCATCATAATGCCGAAGCGTCTTCGGCGTTACGCCGAATAATCGTGCAAGAAGCCCAACGGTAAGCAAATCGAATGCTCCCTTCAAAAGCAGTTTATTGGTCTGTGATTTCATCCTACAACGTTACCCTTGGGGCAAGGTCAATGGCTATTTGTGATCATGGCATTATAGCCGAAAGGATAGAGAAATCACTTAAATCCTGATACTATAAAACTATATTATTCCATGTTAATAGGCATAGGGAGGAATTAAGTTGTCCTTTATTAAAAAAGCTAGATTTAAAACTGCTATTATCGTTGCCATTATGCTTACGCTTATTGCAGCGCCTCTCGCACAAGCAGCAGGCATTTCGCTAAATGTGGATGGCCGTGCGGTACAGAGTACCGTGAAGCCAATTGTGCATAACGGCACGATGCTCGTATCCGTTAATGACATTGTGAGCGCATTTGGAGCCAAATACCAGTGGACAGCCGCAACGCGCTCCCTCTCGGTAACACGGGAAGACACGACAGTTAAATTCGTGTTGGATGCGCCAACTGCCACTGTCCTGCTCGGTCCAGAGAGCAAGAAGGTGACGCTGGACCATCCTGCACAATCCATTAATAATCGCGTGATGGTTCCGCTTCGATTCATGGCTAGCCTATACGGCGCCAAAGTAAAGTGGAATCAAGAGCTTCAAACCGTCCTGATTACGCTAGCAGACAAAGGCGTTCCAGGCGATAAAGGTGACACCGGTGCTACGGGACCAAAAGGCGATAAAGGCGACACTGGCGCTAGCGGATCAACGGGCGCTACTGGCGCAGCAGGTTCGACCGGCGCTGCCGGTCCGGCAGGCCCAGCTGGTGCCGTTGAACCAGCTGGCGCTACTGGTGCGGCTGGTGCGGCTGGTCCTGCGGGTCCAGCCGGTGCTGTTGGTCCTGAAGGTCCTGCAGGCGCTGTTGGTCCGGCTGGTCCGGCTGGCGCTATCGGTCCTGCGGGTCCAACTGGTGCTGTTGGCCCTGAAGGCCCTGCGGGTGCTATTGGCCCTGAAGGTCCCGCTGGTGCAGCTGGTCCGGCTGGACCAACCGGCGCTGTCGGTCCTGAAGGCCCTGCGGGTGCTATTGGCCCAGCCGGCCCTACCGGTGCTGCCGGTCCAGCGGGTCCAGCTGGACCAACCGGGGCGACGGGACCCCAAGGTCCGGCAGGCCCAGCAGGCACGAACTATGCTGACGAAGGCTTCTCAGCCAAATTGTCCAACTTAACTGCTGCAACTTCAACATCGATATACGGATGGGACGCAGCCTCCCCTTACTACGCTGGATTATCGTTTAATGCTGTAACAGGAACCTACACGGCTCCTTCTACAGGCAAATATACAATTAAAGCAACAATTCCGTATAAAACGACAAGTGCAATATCCGTTTCACTCGGAGCTGGCGTTGATCCTTATTTTGCTGTTAAGCGGAACGCTACAGATTTGATCAGCGCACCTTTGCCGATATTCAACGTTAATGTCGCGTTGGTTCTCACGTTACGAACGATACTTGGCAGCTCTACGGTCACGTTGGACGGCGATGCAATCTTAAACGCTGGGGATATTCTAACTTTGGATTATGTAGCCGACGGCTTAACCATTCCACTGGATTTGGGCGCTGGCGGTGTTGGCATCGTATGGTCGGTTCATAAGATTGCAGATTAACGGGCATAATTGATGTAAGCAAAACAAAAACAGAGCACGGCGAACGCTCGCTGTGCTCTGTTTTTGCATTATTTTAGTTAAAATTATATTGCTTAAATTGAAGCTTAACGTCTTCATCTTCCATATCGCCAAACCAATCCGAATGAATCCATAAGGGGATTCCAATCATTTGCTCCAGCTTTCCTATAGCTTCTTCACATCCTTCAATTGCAAGGAATTCATTCAGTTCTGCAGCATGCTGATGCCCTAATATGTTCACCAAAATGCTTATATCCGCCCCATCCTCCCTCAGGCCATAGTCTTCGCGAGTTAGGTCCGAACACCAGATCTGGCCAGTTTGTTGGCTGCCGTTCAAGTATATGTTCATTTCAAATACATCATCGTCAAAATAAGAAATCGTTAGGATTGGCGAGCTGATATGATGGGATAGTTTTTCGCCAAAGGCTTCTGCTGTTCCCCAGCCGAACCCATCATTCAGGATTGTCGTCCAGTTTGGCTGCATTTGGGCTAAATAGTAATGGTTCCCGCTAAAGCCTTTAGCCCCGCAACAACATCCTCTAGTTTTTCCGTCCATACATGAACGTTACCGAATTTAGTACCCATTGCGCTCGCCCCCGCTTGTCCAATTCAACAATTTATTTTAACATGGATATAATTCACAATTATACTATTAATATTAATAAACTATTTTCCCTTATAGGAGTATACAATGAATCGACATACACGTATGGGCAAAATCATTTTACTAACCCTCACATTATTCACGCTAGCTTTCAGCACGCCAAGCAACTATCAACTAACCAACTTAGCAACAGGCTTTAAAATTGAGATTAAAGACATCGGCTATCGTGTGCAGAACACCTACTTGCCTCCTGGCCAAGGGAACTGGACCGCTTATGGGCTATTTGGCGATCAGTCCGCTCATGATTTATTTTTCTTTAATTCCCAAACCAGAACGGCAAAAAGAATTACGATAAGCCAACCCCTTGAAGGTCTCGACTCTTTAAACGCCGGTTTTATAAAGCCTGTCGGCTTCCTCTCTGAGGATACCTTTATCTACACATCCGCCCACACGGTCTCCGGTAACGTTATTTACAGCATTATGAGCTTTAACATACCGAGTGGCAAGGAAACCTTATTGTTCGATGATGTACTCAAAAGTATTTTTTATCACCACGGGCCGATATGGCTGAACAAGAATAAAGATGTTCTCATGGTGGCTGCTGATTCGGGCGAAATCGCGCATTATGACTTGAAGAAACGAACATCCTACGTTCTCAGCAAGAAGTTCCGTGCAGATTGGCCTTATGATGCCATTACAGTCTCAAATACAGGCAACTATTTTGAAGCGTGGTCCATTTACGATCTCAACGGCAACGTCGTTAACACCGTCCATAACAACAATCCGAATGTTACACAGCCCCAGAGTAACTTCAAACGTGCCGAATTCGGGCCAGAAGACCGATACGTCGCCCGTTCCTATACTTATGATGACAATGACAAGCATGCCCTTGACCCTGATTCTGCCGAATATGACTGGAGCTTTGCCTCCCAAGCGGTCGATATTGAGAAAGTAACGGGAGAGCTTGTTCGCCGAATCCAAACTAAACCAGGATCGAACCAGTATGTCGAGCTAACGAGTTGGGTTTCCCCGGATAAAATCGTATTACATTACTTCAAGTTCAAGCATCTAGCCGATTCCGGCCCCGAGATCATAAGCTCAAGCTATGCACAATATGATGTTAAAACAGGCAAATCCACCAGTATTGCTGCACCACCGGAACCCGTGTACAGTGATGAAGCAACATTCACGCTTCGCAAAGAATGGAAAATCAATATTCGGCAAGATTATCGCCAGGATTACAAATCCGGCAAAGTCATTCGAAATCATGCCATTATCGAATATATCCGGCTCGCTACTTCCGGTGTACATTAATTCTTTGAATAATAAAATTCCAATTTACCCCTCGTTTGAGGTGCATATTGGCTGATCACAAACGTTATTTAACGACAGGGGCTCTTGTATCCCCTGTTGTTTTGTGTTTTAATAAGAAAAATAATGCTACATATTGTATCGGAGGTTGGCGAATGTCATCTTATTCAGCTAATTCAGTAGCGGCGATTAGCAACTTGCAGCGTGATACACCTAAAGAACAATTACAGCCAAATGCATTAATTAACATTTTTGTCCCTGCATTCATTCTCTTTATGATGTTCCTGTCCCCGCTTGTCCTGAATAAAAATGTTTATTATGCGTTCGAAATCCTGATCGCGTTCATAGTGCTATCGCAAAGCTACCGTACTCTATCAATTAGGGCGGCAGGCCTCATTCTGGCGATGATAACATCGTTCGCCGTATATACCCAGCTAAACACCGTTTATCACATCAATAAAGTTTTAGTATTAAATATGGCAACTGTAGCGATGTTTATTGGCGTATTTGTTCTTAATTACATCTTGGTCAAAGCGTATCTCATGAGAAATAGCCTCAGCAGAAACGTAAATTTGCTCAAGTTTGTCGGGATCCTCTTCAACATCATTTCAATCTATTGCATATTCGAATATTTGATTAAATTCAATCCTGTATTCAGCCAATTTTTTAACACGGACTATCACAGGTATTACAGCATTAAACGCGGATATGAACTATATCGTGTTTCCGGCCCCATGCAGCATCCTATCGTAATGGGCAACTTCCTGATCATTGGAGCGTTGCTTAACTATTATTTATTTAATCAACTTAGAAAAAACCTCTACGCTTTATTCATGCTTGTTAATGTTACAGCTCTGTTTTTAACTTTTTCACGCAGCAGTTACATCGCATTAGGTGCCGGGATTCTCACTTATCTCTTATTCACAGCACGCAACAAGGATAATAAAGAGAAGTTAAAAATTCCTATGCCGCGAGCAATTGCGATAATCTTTGCCATCCCTATTATTTTACTGATTATGATGAGCGTCAACACGGGGGATAGCTCGCTGTGGAGCACAATCATTAATCGGTTCTCTAACGCAGAAGGTACAGCATCTGTCGAGCAAAGGTCCGGTGGCATCCAATACGTACTTGGCCTGATGCTTCATTCCAACCTGCTTAATCTTCTGATCGGACACGGCTATGGCATGATATCTTGGAACATGCGCCAGGATGGGACATCCATCGTCCTGAATAACTTCTACATCATCGACAACCAGTACTTCACATTTTTCTATGAGTTCGGAATCGCGGGGATGATTATCCTCTTTGCGGGGATTGTTCACATTATCAGGCGGTCATTTAAAAACCTGAGCACAGGCAATGCCAACATCATCAAGTTCACAGCAGCTTCATTCGTTGCAATTATGGTAAACATTATTTTTTACGAAGGTGCGTATTGGACCAGTATCGCCTTCTTGCTGTCGTTTATATTAGCCCTGAATACGTATGCTATTTCGAAAGAGGCTGCTGTGAAGTAAGGATCAGCCCTAACGGATGCATCCGCTAGCCCCACTGGTAAAAGTCTAAAACATACACCTTATTTTCGATTTCAAAATAGAGCTGCTCCCAGTCAAACTCATTTTTCTCGTCAATCTCTGTTACCATACGATAAACCGTAGCTTCCCTATCCCCTATAAATGCCTCCAACCATTCGATGAGCTGGTTGCTTACTCGATTAGTTTCTTTATCATATTCAGCTGGGGTTGAGGGGATTTCATTGCCTTGCTCGTCCAAATAGGTGACCTTCACCTCAAACTTCTGTTTCCCCCATTGGTTGCATAGTTACTTCAACGTCCCTACAAACCCCGTCCCCGCCTCATATTCGCCCTCTTCCATCTGCGGGTCCACGGTCCATTCCTTTGCGATTAGCAGCACGTCTTCCTCACTTGGCAAATGTGGTTCTTCCACGTCCAGGCCCGTGAAGATCATGTGGTAATCGTGTTCTTCCTTGCTAATCGCGCCCTCATTGATAAACGTCTCGCCTAGACATCCGTATACGCGAACAAGCTTGCCGTTCACTGACTTCGCCCAAGCATGGTAATCGACCACCCGATGGGTTCCAAAATAATAAGCTTCACCGAACCGATTGCTCAATTCGTCAATCAACGTTAGCGGACTCGGCGATTCTGCCCCGGTTATATCCGGCATCAACGCATTAATGACTAACGTCCACCCTTGGATCGGCGGGGAGACAAAATAATGCCCTTCATACGCTGCATCGACTCCCGTGCTCCAATTCGCAATCTCCAGCTCTTGCAGCTGTATTGCTTCAACCACCGCTTGGGTATCGCCCGTCGTAACGGCAAGCCACTGGCATTTGTACCCGAATGGAACCGGGTAGTCTGGCGTGGCATCAACGGATACCTTTTTTCTTGCTGGCTTATCGATCTTGATCGGCTCTGGCTCCAATCCCTTGCTCGGTTCCGCTCGTCTTAGGAAGTAAGACAAAAGCAATGCTACAAGAATAACGGCAGCGACCACGTATTGTGTTTTCATATGCTGCTTCTACGCCCCTTCTCCGTCTAGTCGACCAATAGATTGCCTCTGAACCGCTCTGGGAAATCTTCGGCTGTTAATTGGATGTTTTCATCGAAGCCGCTAAGTATTCCTGCTAGTGATTCGTTCACTTGTTGCAAGCTGATTGGTTGCGAGCGCTTTTCATACACATTTCTGAGAAAACTAAAAAATTGATGATACTTACTAGACAATAATTTATTATTTCCTATTTTATCCTCATTCGTTATACACACCTGAATAAAAGGATGATTGCTATTGTAGAAAGGTCTATCATAATGAATCGTATCTACGACTTCGAACAATAACTGGTTATTTATTGGCATTGCGATGCCATAAGGGATAGGACCTCTATCTTGCACATGCTCGGTCACGGAAATGACCAACAAATTGTTCAGCTCCCCGTGCAACGCAAAAGAGTAGTTTGTTTCATCGAATAAATTATAATAAAATCGGCAAAGGTCGCCATTTTCAATAAACATAACAGGCATTCCTGTATGCGCGGCAGCCATTGCTGCACGCTCATTAGATTTACTTTCCCCACCCATATAAATGAAATTTGGATGCGCCGACAGAAACTCTTCCAGCTTCATACAGATGGCACTATTGCCTACATAAGCTCTAATATAAAAATGTTGTTGAATGCATTGTTCCAGGGACTTGTAAGGAAAGCTATAATAATCAATGTAATTGGCAACAAATTGAGCAGTCGCCGCATACGGTTGCAAAGATTCAAGCTGTTGAAGATCGTTAGCGAACTTCTTAAATATAGCCGCCTCGAACTCCGAAATAATCGTGTTTAGTTCGTCATCCAAAAAATCATTTCGGCCTATGCTTATTTTTAGATTGGTTTTAATATTGATGCTGCATAGCATGATTTTAAAAAGCTTGCTACCTTTTCTCATAGATCGATAAGGACGATTCGATACTTTGACGCCTTTCTGGCAGATTAGCGTTCCGCCTTCATAAGAAGAGGGCGTGCGAAGTATCTCATGTAGATAAAACGGCCGATAACCAGGAGCACGATCAATGCGTTCAACAATGATACCGCAGGTTCCTTCGAACTGCTCATTATCAATATGGCTTTCCAACAGAAACAGATCCTTAACTTTATCCCGGTAAATATAATCCACTTCATGCATCAATTCCGCCTGAAGATCCAAGCTGAATGACTCCCTAGCAATTACTTCACTCGTATCCCCACTAACCACCTTAATAGGAATATCAACAAACCTGAAATGATCCCTAATTTTCGCAATAAGCGTGTCCCCGTTTATTTCTCTCAGCACGTCTTCCTTCAAATGCAACGTTAACGCCGTTCCTTCAGCCATATTCCATTGACTCTCGTCGTAGAAGTAAAAGTACGAATATAAGTTTTTGTGCCCTTTAAAGCATAGCCGCTGCCCTTCCTTGGTCTTCGTTTCAACCGAGAAGCTGTCACACAGCATGAAGTAAGAGAACACCCCGATGCCGAACTGTCCGATAGAATCGATCTCGAAATCCTTATAGTAAGACTTACATAGCTTTGAAAAATAGTTTTGAACGATATACTCGTCCATTCCTCGGCCGTTATCGATAATGACAATTTCCTTATCCGTGAGCCTTACTTCGATCTCAGGCGCGTACGCTGGTTCCTTCGCTTTTCTTAACTGGCAGGCGTCGATCGCATTCTGTATCGCTTCTCTAATCGCATCATACTTGTCCCCGTAGATGTTTTTGCCCATGAACGTTTCGGCGATCCCGTTATAGTCAATCGAAAAACCCCATTTTTGGCTAAAAGGCGTCTTGATCTGCTCCTCAATAAAATGAATGCTGAATCTATACTGGGAGCTGCGCTTTCGCACCTTCGCAATCATTTGGTCCATCTGATGCTTCGTTTCTTGGATATGGCGGTTCAGCGAGATATAAATTAATTGGTTGTCGCATTGGCCTTCGAATACGATCCGGTCTTCATGTGTAATTTTGCCGTAGATGCCATACTGGATTTCTTCCCATAGCTTCTTGCTCTCCTTATGCTCCTCCATCCCCCGGTAATGCTGCAGCAAATAATTCGCATTCAGGTTTTCCACATCGAGCCTGTCGGCTATGTTCAATAATGTATAGAGGTATGGGATGCACACTTTGGTTCTGCCGCCACGATAGTCGTACTCGAAATTATTGTCTGCGTAAACATCGCGATCTTTCGTCTCCCCTGCCACTAATGCAATAGCTTCCTTCCAGGAAGGATCAAGCTTTAGCGCCTCCCAATGGCCAAGAATATAGTCATAAGTGAAATAGGCATGATGGTCTCTGGCGTATTCCTCTAGTGTCTTATTCGCATGGTTTTGCCCGCTATCCCCGTGCGCCTTGAACCGTTGTTCGATATCCTCATTGGGCCTGCATACGCCGATATCATGAAGATAAGCAGCGGAAGCAAGCACGTACAATTCCACCTCGTTCAAATCATCGAGCATGAGTTGATCCAGCACCTTATCGCCTAACAGCCGGGATACGCTTACAGAATGCTCCTTGTTGTGGAACGAGTAGAGGATAAAGTTTGCGCTGTATGTATTAAATATTCGACTCGCCACTTGCTTCGTTTCTTGCAGCTTATGAAACAAAGCTTCGTTCTTCTCCTTGAGCCTTCTTTCCAGCAAACCCGTGTCGCAAAACTGCAGTGCCGCTTTTTCTCTCTCGACGAGCAATTTCTCGAAGCTTTTCAAATCCAATATGGGCTTTAATTCGAAAAACATCGATTTGATTTCAGGGTTCGTTTCAATTAAAGGATTAAGTGTGTCGGGATATATTGTCTCGAATGATATCTTGTCCAATGCGTCGAAAACACTGTTTTTTACATCATCCCAAACGATGGACGATAGGCCTTTGTTTTTCGCAATGGCTTCAGCCGCCCAGATCTTAATAGTATCCTTGTCATAAGACTGTTTCGTAAGGGAATTGATCAAATTCAATGCATTCTCGCTAAAACCGTAGGACACGGCGATTTTATACGAAAAATCGTTCACATCCGGGAGCAGCGCTGGGTCGAGCAAAGAATGAAGCACGAACTTCACGATCTCCCTGCCGATCTCGGAAACATCGATATTCGTTTTATATCGTTTGCATTGGATGAGCCCAACCGTCTTGCCGCCGCGCAGTAACAAACAATCCCTGCCTCGCTCGCCGACGCCCTGCATTAACTGAATTTCATCATAGGCGCCAGTCGGGCGCTTCTGGAGCTCAGCCTGATAGAGGCAGAAGGCGAGACGTTCAAAATCCCGTGGCTGCAGCTCGCAGAACGGGTAGCCGATTTGATTTTCAAACGCTAATGGCTTATTTGCGAATTGAGCATTTTCCGTTTGTATTTCCGCCGCATCCAATGGACGTTCGTATATAGATACTTGATGCTCACACATTAATTTCACCTATTTTTCGTTAGTTATTTGATAAATTATCCTATTAATAAATATCCATATTATTAATATATATCCTGAAAGTCGGAATGAACAAGATAGGTCTACTGCGTGAATCATGCTAAATCTCATGGCATATACACCTGCGCTATTCGCACTTCTGCACGCTATCTGGCGGGATAGGGCAGGGTTTTCTACCCTATTCGCACTCCCGCACGCTATCCGGCGGGATAGGGCAGTTGTTCTACCCTATTCGCACTCCCGCACGCTGGCCGCACTCCCAGCCCACTTGTCTAATTTGGTCATAGACGCGCCTCACACCCATCGGCTAATCTATACATGCGGGAGGTCGAAGTGCCTATGTATAAAGCAATTATCGTGGACGATGAAGCCGTCGTTCGCGTTGGACTTAAAAATACGATTGATTGGAACGAGCACGGCTTCGAGCTGATCGGGGACTATGCCAACGGCAGAGATGCCTGGGAAGCGGTGGAGCAGCAGAAGCCGGATCTCGTCATTTCCGATATAAGCATGCCTTTCATGGATGGGCTGGAGCTTGCCGGATTGATAGCTGGGAGCTTCCCTTATATCAAAGTGATTATTCTAACGGGTTACGATGAATTCGATTACGCGCAGCAAGCGCTGCGGCTCAAAGTGTCAGATTTTATTTTGAAACCGGTTACCGCGCGGGAGATTCGCCAGCTCTTGGACAAGGTTCGCGGTGAAATGGACGAGGAGCGGCAGCGCCACGAAAACCTCAGCAGCCTGCAGGACCAACTAAAGCAAAGCGTGCCTCTGCTGAGGGAACGGTTCTTGGAGCGGCTTGTCGCGGTCGGCCTTAGCAAAATCGAGATTGAGGACCGCTTCGCCTATTTCGGCTTGCCCCCTCTGGCTACGCATTCACTGGTCATGGCCATCGATATCGACGATTTCGGCGACCGGGAGCTGCTTTCGTATGAGCATGACGTCGAGTTTCTTCGTTTTGCAGCTTTTAATATTTTCGAAGAAATCGCTGAGAAAGAGAACGCCATCCTCTTCCGCACGCGCGAAGAACGAATGGTTGCCATCGTGACCGCCCACGCCGCCGACGGCGACGAAAGCCTCCTGTACGAGACAGCTTTTCGCCTTGCGGAGGATGTGCGCCATCAGATCGAGAAGTACTTGAAATTCACGGTGACGATCGGCATCGGCCGTATCAGCCTATCGCCCGACATGCTGCCCGCTTCCTTCAAAAGCGCACTGTCGGCGCTCGACTACCGGTTCCTCTTCGGCAAAAATCGCGTGCTTAGCATCCTCGACCTTGAGGGCAAGCCTGAGCTGGCTTCGCCGCCAAGCTTGAACTGGGACCGCAGCCTCGTATCTGCCGTCAAATCAGGGTCGTTCGAGGAAGCGCAGCAGCTCATCGAACAAGGAATCAGCGAGCTGAAGAAGGCGCTTGTGCCCATCGGCACCTGCCTCCTCCAGATGCAGAAGGTCACCCTTTCGCTAATGAACGCGATTCAGGAGGTCATTCCCGCTGGTCGGGAAACATCCCTCGACAGCCAGATGATGCTGATGGATGTGTATCGTTTCAAGACGCTAGATGAAATTGAAGGCTGGCTCAAGCAGGCCGTCCACGCTGTGATGGCTGAAATCGCGGATAACCGTAACCATTTTACAAATTCGCAAGTGCGCCGCGCGGTCGAATACATCGAGACGAATTATGCCAATGACAAAATGTCACTTCAAGAAATCTGCCGCCACGTACTGATGAGCACCAGCTACTTCAGCCTTGTGTTTAAGCAGCATACCGGGGAGACGTTCATTGAATACCTAACCGGTGTACGGATCGCCAAAGCGAAGGATTTGCTCCAGACGACCAGCTTGAAGTTTTACGAAATCGCCGAGCGCGTCGGTTACGGCGACCCGAACTATTTCAGCATCTTATTCAAGAAACATGCCGGCATGACGCCGAAAGACTACAGGGAGAACAAAGGGAGCGGATTATAGCATGAGCAGAGACCGCGTGCGCTACCCCCTATTTCCGCTCAAAAGCATCCAGTCGAGCATTTCGTTCGCGTTCTCCTGCCTGATTCTCGTCGCAATTGTCTCGACCAGCTTAATCAGCTACCAATTGTCCGTACGGGCGGTCGAGAAGAACGCGCAGGGCTACATCGAGGAAATCATTAAGCAGGTGAACACCAACATCCAATCGTACGTCGACAACATGGAGAACATCTCGTTGCTCGCCATGACGAACAAGGATGTGAAGTATTACATTTCCGATAACAACTTTATTGGCCCGGAAGGGCTACGGACGTATGAGAAACGGATTTCCGACCTGTTCCAGGCGATTCTCTATACACGCAAAGACATCGCGAACATTATGGTGTTCGGCTACAACGGGCGTTTCGTGTCGGACAGGCGGATCACGCCGCTGAATCCGAACGCCAAGCTGAAGGAGCAATCCTGGTATGCCGATGCGCGGGCGGCTGGCGGCAAGTCCGTCATCTCCGCGCCCCATGTGCAGAACATCATCAAGAACGAATACCGCTGGGTCGTCTCCTTAAGCCGGGAGCTGAAGAGTACGGATGGCATTACCGCCGAAGGCGTTTTTCTCGTCGACCTGAATCTCAATGTTATCAACGATCTAGCAAGCAACATTAATATGGGGCAAAAAGGGTATGTGTTCATCGTCGACGACAAAGGGAACATCGTCTACCATCCTCAGCAACAGCTCATTAACAGTAACTTACGGACAGAGCTAATTCCGGAAGTGACGGCGGCGGCCAGCGGAACGTCCTTTATCGCCGATGGCGAGGAAGGCAAGCGCATCTACTCCGTTCAGAACACGAGCTTTGGCTGGAAAATCGTCGGGGTCGCGTACACGGATGAGCTGATCGCGAGCAAAGCGTCTTTGCGCAACTCGATTTTGCTATATGCGTTATGCGGGCTTGCCGTCTCGCTGGTCATCTCCATCTGGCTCTCGCATCGTTTCTCGAAGCCAATCAAGGATTTGCAGGCGGACATGAAGCTCGTTGAGCGGGGCAACTTCGACATTCAGACCGAGATTGGGCAGATGAACGAAATCGGGCAGCTCGGCCGCACCTTCAACATGATGGTGGGCAGAATCAAGACGCTCATGCAGGAAATCATCCAGAACCAAGAAACGAAGCGCAAGAGCGAGCTGCAGCTGCTGCAAGCGCAGATTAACCCGCATTTCCTCTACAATACGCTCGATTCCATCGTCTGGATGGCTGAGCAGAAGCAGCACGAGGAAGTCGTCCTCATGACATCGGCGCTAGCCAAGTTATTTCGGGCAAGCATCACAAAGGACAAGGAGCTTATTCCGATTCGGGTTGAGGCGGAGCATATTAAAAACTATTTGCTCATTCAGAAGATGCGCTACGACAGCCAGCTCGATTATGAGATTGATTTTGCAGATGAAATCATGGGGCATAAGACACTCAAAATCCTGCTGCAGCCATTTGTGGAAAACGCCATCTATCATGGCATCCGCCACAATGCGGAGAAGGGCTTCATAACCGTGCGCGGCAGAAAGCATAGCGACCATATCGCATTCGAGGTCGAGGATAACGGCCAGGGCATGTCGCCCGAGCAATTGCATCGCCTGCTGCTGCCGTACGAGGAAGATAACCGCAACAAGGGAATTGGCGTACGCAATGTGAATGAGCGCATCCAGCTTTATTTTGGGCATGAATACAGCGTTCATATCCGCAGCGAGCTTGAGGCTGGCACTTGCGTGACGATCCGAATTCCCATTCTTGATTAAAGGAAGAAGCCTATGCGCAAGCATCGTTTTATGATTTTGCTCGTATTGTTCCTCGTTACCGCAGCAGTTTATGCTAGTTTTTCCCTCAACCTGTTCGACGTGTCCGACCATCGGAATCGAACGGTAACCGTCGTGCTCAAGACGCAGAACGTCCGCTCCGATTATTGGCAGACAGCCAATATGGGTGCCCAGACGGCGGCCAAGGAGCTTGGCGTCCGGCTTGATGTGCAAGGCCCGCTGCAGGAGACGGACGCGGATGCCCAAATTCTAGCCTTGCGGGAAGCGATCGACCGTAAACCGGATGCCATCGTGGTCGCTCCAATCGAGGACGCCAGAATGCCTGCTGTGCTCGAAGACGTAACCGAAGCTGGCATTAAGCTCGTCGTCATGGATACGCCACTTGCACTCAAGCCTATGCCCGTTGTCGTATCCAGCAACCATGAACAAGCTGGGCGATTAGCCGGGGAGGCGATTGCAGGCTTAACGAAGGGCAAGCCGACGGTCGCCATCTTCCGCGATTCGCCGGATTCCCTCGTTTCCGCGAAGCGGTACGAAGGCATCTACCAAGCGCTGCGGCCTTATGCGGACAGCGTGTTCGGCAGCTACTACTGTGGCGATTCGGAGGAAAAAGCGTATGAGACTGCAATATCACTGCTTCAGCTCAATCCAGAGGTTAACGCGTTCATCACACTGAACGAGGCGGCCACGCTTGGCGTCGCCAAAGCGCTCAAAGAAGTGGACACGGCGGGCAATCATAAGCTAATCGGCTTCGATAGCTCGCTCTACGAAATTCAGTTGCTTGATGAAGGGACAGTAAGCGCTCTTGTCGTTCAGAAGCCGTTCAATCTCGGTTACTTAGGCGTCAAGACGGCCATGATGCTCGTCGGCGGCAACAAGGCAGAGAAGGCAACCTACATCGATTCAACCGTCGTGACGCGCGAAAACATGAGCCTGCCGGAAAACCAGAAGCTGCTGTTCCCGTTCACCGTCATTGAGTAGCCATTGCAGATGGACCCATTTCTTTGCTGGGAGGTGACTGATTCCATGTTCAGCCGTATAAATAGACCAACCGCGATGCTGCTTTCCTTGCTCGCCCTTCCGGCATTGCTCACCGCCTGCTCAAACGGCGAGAGCGAGCCTGTGGCGCCAGTTCAGGAACAGCCTGCCTTGATTCGGTTCGTCGCTTCGGAGTACAGCACAGAGACGAAGCCGATTCTGGAGAAGCTTGTCCGGGAGTTTGAATTAAAAAATCCGTTGATCGACATCGACCTGCAGGTCGCCAACTGGGACATTCTCGACGGCATCTACACGACGATGATCAGCCAGAACCAGCCGCCAGATTTGCTCAACACGAACGTTTACGCGCATTTTGCACAGGACGGATTACTGAACGACTTTAACGATATCCTGTCCCCCGCGTTGAAGAATAAGCTGTATCCCAACTTGATGGAGATGGACCAGATTGATGGGCATCAATATGCCATTCCTTACGTCGCCTCCATCCGAAGCTTATATTACAATCGGGAACTGTTTCGGCAAGCCGGCATTATTGAGCCTCCCGAAACATGGTCAGAACTCAAGCGCGATGCGGAGAAAATTAAAGCGGGCGGACACGCATCCGGCTTCGGCGTCGACCTGACCGATAACGAGACGCAGGCGTACTTATCCTACTTCTTCTTCGGTGCGGGCGGCGGCTGGATCAAGGATGGCAAATGGACGATTAACTCGCCGGCCAACGTGGAGGGCTTAACGTTATTGAAGGAATTGTTCGACGCGGGGCTAACCGACCCGGAGCCAACCGTCACGACGCGCGACGAGAAGCAGCGCATTCTGGGCGATGGCAAGCTTGCGATGATGATATCCGGCAACTACTTCACATCGGTCGTGCCCAAGGAGTTTCCGAACCTGCAATGGAACGTTGGCCCGATTCCGGTCAAGGACGGCCATCCCCCGATTTCGTTCGGCGTGCATGACGTGCTGGTGTCCTTCAAGACGGACCATACCGATAAGAAGGCACTGTCCACCTTCATCGACTATTTGTATGATGACCCTTCCTATCGGGAGATGATCGAACGCGAGGGCTTCTTGCCGACCAACGCTCAGGTTGGCACTGCGCTCGCCGCCAAAGATGCAACGATGCGGGCCAATCTCGATGCGCTGAGCAAAGCCAAGTTCTATCCCGTGCAGGAGCCAGCTTGGCAAGCGGTCATGGACTACACCCGCAAGCTCGGCGACGCGGTTCTGTACAACCATCTGGAGCCGAAGAAAGCGCTGGACGAGCTGCAGCATTTTGCCGAGGCGCGGAGCGCGCAGTATATGAAGTGAAGGGGTGTACCTGAAGCCGTGATGGCTGAGGGGCACTCTTTTTTTTATGCTGCAATCTTCCACAATAAGAAAATAACAAAGAATTCATGGAAGATATTCGATAGAGGGATTTGGCCATTCTCCCTATGATGAGAGTAAGCGTAACAGCTCGCTAGAAACGAGAGAAACGCACACTCAATTTGGGGAGGGTTTGCATTCATGATGATCAAAAACAAGTTTGCAGCGCTAGGCCTAGCCGTCGTAATGACGACACTGACGCTGGCCGGATGCGGTTCCGACAAGGACAAGACAACCGACACGGAGTCAACTAAAGAGCCGGTTGCCGACACGTCCACGAACGAGTCCAGCGGAGACAAGAAGCTGACCGGTGACTTCGAGATCCAGTACTTCGTCGGCGGCTACGGCGACAAGTGGTGGAAAAAAGTCATTGCTGATTTCCAAGCAGCCAATCCCGACCTGAACATCAAAGAAATGAGCGGCCCCAAAATCAACGAGCAAAACAAACCGCGCTGGATCGGCGGCAACCCGCCTGACTTCGTCTACATCGACGGTCCGGAGCTGAACGACCGCCAGATGGTCGAGGATGGACAGCTAGAAGATTTGACCGAGTGGCTGCAAACCGGCACGAACGTCGACGGGGACAAAATTCTTGACCTCCTGACGCAAGCGCCGCAGCAATATGACGGCAAAATCTATAACATCCCGCTCGTCCTGAACTCATGGGGCATCTTCTGGAACAAAGCGCTCTTCAAGGAAAAAGGTTGGCAAGAGCCGCAAAATTACGCGGACTTCCTGGCAGTCAGCGACCAGATCAAAGCAGCAGGCGTAACGCCATTCATCCATACCGGCAAATACCCTTACTACATTAACGGCGCAGTTCTCTACCCTGCCATCGTGTCGGCGAACAACGGGGACTTCAAGGTGCTGCAAGACATGGCGGCTAACAAAGTTGAAGCGTTCAACAGCCCAGCCGTCCTCGGCGCACTGAACAAGATCGTCGAGATGCGCGACAAAGGCTTCATCGACAAAGCGTCGATCCAGATCAACCATACCGATTCGCAAATGCTTTTCCTACAAAATAAAGATGCCTTCATCCCGAACGGCCTCTGGCTCCCGAATGAAATGTCCAAGGACATTCCAAGCGGCTTCGAATTTGGCTTTATCCCTTCGGTCATGCAAGACGCTGGCCAGAAGGTCGTCGCGAATACGTCTACTGCTACAGTAGCCATTGCAAAAAACGGCAAAAACAAAGAAGCGGCAAAAGCGTTCCTGCAGTTTATTTTCTCAAAAGCGCAAGCTTCCCAATGGGCGGAGCTGAGCGGATCGCCATCGAACATCAAAGGCGACATCAGCGCTTCCAACGCGCCTAGCTTTGTTAAAGATGCTGCAAAATATTTGAACGACGCCAACACGATCGTCATCCCGACGATTACGTTCAACGCGGACGTGGACAAAGCGATGCAGGATGCGACAGATGCGCTCACAATCGCCAAAATCACGCCGGAAGAGTGGGTTGCGCGCGTGACTAACGTCGTTAAGAAAGTAGCGAAGTAATCGCGAATTCGGATTGGGATTCGGATTCAGATTCGCACGGCAACAAACGAAGGATGATCGGGCTCTCCCGGTCATCCTTCACGAATTTATAGGAAGGCGGTCGGCGTCATGAATACAGGCAGCGCCAAATGGCAAAGAACCTTATTTATCGCATCTTTCATCGTTCCGACACTCGCATTTTTCAGCCTGTTCACCATTTATCCGGTGGCCAAGGGCCTCTATTATTCGCTCTTCGAATGGTCTGGCATGTCGCAGGACAAAGAATTTATCGGGCTCGACAATTTTAAAGAGCTGTTCCAAGACCCAATCGTCTGGCGGGCGATCGGCAACGATTATTTCCTCGTGCTGGGCAAAATCATCGGCATCATGGTGCTCGCGACCTTCTTCGCGGTTGCGCTGACTCGCTTCAACTTCAAACTAGCCGGCTTTATGCGGTCGATTTTCTTCATTCCGAACGTTATTTCCGTAGTCGTCATCGGCGTTCTGTGGAGCTTCATATACAATCCGCAAATCGGCTTCCTTAATGCATTCCTGTCCCTCTTCACGGAAGAGAAAGTGACGATTGCATGGCTCGGGTTCATGAACCATACGATTTGGATGCTGCTCCCTCCGGCAATTTGGGCGGGCATCGGATTTTATATGATTTTGCTTATCGCCGCTATCCAGAACATCCCGGCTTCTTTCTTCGAAGCCGCTGAACTGGAGGGCGCTGGCCAATGGAGGCAGTTCCGCTCCATCACCGTCCCCCTCATCTGGGAGCAGATGAAAGTGTCGATTCTGAACATTATGATGACGACGCTGAACGGCTCGTTCGTCATCGTCTGGATTATGACAGAAGGCGGACCTGACAACAGCACGCAGGTCATGGGCTCCTATCTCTACCAGATGGCATTCCGGCAATATCACTTCGGCTTCGCCGCCGCAATCGGCGTACTTATACTGGTGCTCTCGCTCATTACGACGGTTGTCCTGCAGCGCCTGCTTCGCAATGAGACCGTCGAGCTAAGCTAAGGAGGACGAACAACATGAACCTCGGCATCCGTAACCCGGCCGTCAAAACGATCTTCTACCTAATTCTAATCGGCTGGAGCCTATTGGTGCTCTATCCGCTGCTCTGGACGCTGCTAGATGCGCTGAAGGACAACGAGCAATTTTTCCGCCATCTGCCTTGGGCGCTGCCGGAAGCTCCGCTGCTGTGGAGCAACTTCTCCTACGTTTGGAACAGGTACCATTTTGACACCTATTTCGTTAACTCTATCGTGGTTACACTCGGCTCCACCTTGCTGGGGCTGCTGCTCGCCGCGACGACTGCTTACGTACTTGCACGCTATAAATTCCGTGGAAGCACAGCGCTCTACCTGCTGTATATCGCATCGATGATGGTTCCGTTCGTTCTGGCGCTCATCCCGCTATTCTTCCTAATGAACAGCTTGAATCTCGTTAACACCAAAACCGGCTTGATCTTGGTTTATACGTCTAGCGTGCTCGCATTCGGCATCTTCGTGCTCGTCGGCTTCTTCAGGTCGCTGCCCAAGGAGCTGGAGGAAGCAGCTATCGTCGATGGCGCATCCCATTACGGCACGTTCTTCCGCATTATGCTGCCACTGTCGCAGCCGGGCCTCATTACGGTCGGCATCGTCAACGTCCTGAACATTTGGAATGAATATATCGTCGGCACCATACTCATTAACGATCCAAGCCAGTACACGCTGCCGGTCGAGATTGGCGTCATGCAGGCAGAGATGCAGTACCGCACCGAATGGGGTCCGCTCTTCGCAGCCCTGTTCATCACCATCGTTCCCGTGCTGCTCCTGTACATCGTCTTCCAGCGCAAAATCGCTAGCGGCATCACAGCCGGTGCAGTCAAATAAGCAGATAAGCGTGTGGCTCCGCTGATGCTGGCGCTCGTGCTGAAGCCACTGCTAACGCTGAAGCCATAACGTACAGAAGGTGCCTCCCATGTCGAAGGAAATGAAAAAATTGCTCGCGATGAACACGGTGAGCTCCATCATCGCGATTTATATCGGCTTGTTCGTCAACCTATACCTGTGGGAGCAAACCCACAGCATCGCCGAGCTATCGCTCTACAATCTATCCATGTTTGTTAGCTGGGGCATTGCTTTCACCGCCACGGCGAAGCTGCTCACACGGTTTACGATCCGATTGCCGCTCGGCGTATCGGCTGTATGCGGAGGCATTGCCTTCGCATATTTGCAATATGCGCACTTGGAGCCGAGGTGGCTGTGGATCATTGTGCTTGGCGTGCCAATCGGCGCGATGTTCGGGTTCAGCACAGCTGCGCAAAATCTAAGCATCGCCCTGAGCGGCAAAAGCAGCGAGCTCTCGCCTTACTTTGCTGCCATCAGCATCATTGGGCAGGTGCTGTCCATCGCCGTTCCGTTCATTGCTGCAAAAGCCATCGATGGCTTCGGCTATGGCGGCTCCTTCGCTCTGATGCTTGTGTTCCTCACGCTAATGCTCGTTTTCTCTGCTTTTATGCCGCGCATGAAGCTGCCTGCACCCCAGGGGGAAGCCGAACGCGCCGACCATGGCAAATTCCGTTTCCGCTTGGCATTCGGCCAGCCTGGCGCCAAGTGGATGCTGCTTTCCATGCTCGCCGCAGGCATTTTTCTGCAATTTCAGAACCTGTTTACGCTGCTTTTCACATTCTCCGTGACGGAAAACAAGGTGCTGATTGCCCTGCTCAATATGCTGTATACGTTGAGCGCGATCGGCGGGCTATGGGTATATCGCAAATGCCGGATAAGCGAAAATCGCTGGCTCTGGATCGGCGCGGCACTGCTGGCCGTCGGCTTTATCATCGTCCTGTTCCGGCATCCGATTGCCTTGGTTGCATCAAACGTTCTGACTGCCGTTGGCATGTTTTACTTCACGACGGTCTGGAATGCCCAACAGTTCCGCTTCATCAAGCCCGCAGGCGCGATCCGGCAGACATCCTTCCTCGTGTGGCGGGAGAACATTTTGGTCGCGACCCGCTGCGTGCTGCTCGTGTTAACGTTCCAGCTATCGGAGCTGCATGGCGTATGGTTCGTGATGATCATTAGCTTTACCGTGTGCTGCCTGATGCTTATTCCGTTGTTTCAGCATCTTGCGTTTCGGGCACGGGGGGAGTAGGGGGAATATATAAAAGACCGATTGCCCTCCTTACGAGGGTATCGGTCTTTTGTTTTACCTATTCTGAAAAATATTCCAGCCCCAGTATACTGTGCCCTGAGCCATTACTAAACGGTCAAACCATAATTGAAAGTTAGATTTGACTGGATGGAATTCCCCTGCCTCAAACCAAGAGAGGTATTCTTCCGATCCATTGCGTACCGCCGTAGAATCAATCATTAACAACGTGCCCATACCGGCCTGCATGCCAATCGCATAACAATCGTCTGGCATGTAGTCTGTGTGATAAGCCTGAATCTCTGCTAAACTGAATAGTTTAAAGCTTGTACCGAATGAGTCTTCAAACAATTTTGCCCCATTATGAATCTCTAAAAAAGACCGATAATCAGCGGGTATGATCCAATTCGTGGACTTCAAGAAGGAATCTATCCTATCTTGCGAAGCAGGTTCATAAAACTCAAAGCTCGCTTCGAATACATATCCTCGATTTGCCTGGCAGATTAACGTGCCATGAGATGAAAGCCGCTGCTTTAAACCTTCCAATGTCAGATTGACATAATCTTCACCTTCCATATCACAACACCCCTCAGTAGTACCTCCACCAGTCATTAACGGTATACACATGGAAATTTCTTGGTAAAGGTATTAAATTTGAAAAATCGTTAGTCCCACTATACTCACGAGGACGAATATGATGTATATCATAATCTCCCCAACTATATCCGTTTTTAGGGTATAGTTCACTATATGTTTTAATATACTTTGCACGGTCATTAGAATCCCATGAAATTGGCGTCACAGCTTTCCATTCTGTAGTACTCGGTTCAATCATTGCTTTACCGGATACTGGATCAGTATAACTTGGATATATCGTTCTATGCCTTGGATCGGAGAGGCAGGCCACGGTTTACCGTAGCAATCAACAACAAAACCATCTCCTATTCGCAAGTTATTCCAATATCGGACAAGCTAACAATCATCCTCAACGACAACCATATCGTCTGCATTGAGAAGAAAGCCTGACCGCGCTTTACAGCTTAGTCGAGCAGTAAGCAGGCTCGCTACAAAAATAAAGACCGTGCCCTCCACCTCGTTTAAAGGCGCAGTAAAGAGCACGGTCCTTTTTAATACTTCTTATACATGCCCTCAGATTTAGGCGCTGTATAAGCAAACCCGTACTTCTTGTACAACCCGTCTGCTGGAACGTCCGCGAACAAGCTAACATACGCGCCCTTTGGCGCGTTTTCGTCCAAATGTCTCGTTAACTCGGACATGATAACTTTGCCGAAGCCCTTTCCTTGATACGCGGGCTCTACAGCAATGTCCACAATATGGTAAAGGTACCCGCCATCGCCTTTAATTCTGCCCATGCCAACCAATTGTTCATCTTCATTCCGCAGTGCGACGGCAAATATTGAATGCTGAAGCGCAGTCTTAGCGGCAGATACATCTTTAGCGCTTAACCCGGCGGCTACGCGCAACTGATTGTATTCCTCCGGCTCAGGGGTTTATAACCAATGTTGATCTTCATGCCCATAACGCCCCCTCCCGCTCCAACGCATCCTTTTCTAACCAAAACATTCACCAAGCAATCTTTCCAAAACGATCGCAACGCCATCCCGATCATGGCTTTCAGCCACTTCATCTGCCAGCAATTTCAACTCCGGTATAGCATTCCCCATTGCAACCGAATATCCGCAAGCCTTGAATAAACCGATGTCATTATGGTCATCTCCAAAAACGATGATAGCATCCATCGCAATGCCGTATCTCTTCGAGAGCGTTGTAACGGCTCGCTCCTTCGAGGCCTGCAAGGGCATGACTTGAATAAGCTGGTTATTATCGGTTGCGATTATGTTGGCTTGGTGGCCGAACGCTTCGTGCATTCCCTCAAGATTGAATTTGCCCGTAATTAGAATTTTCGTTGCGTCATATTGTTTTAATTCGCCCAGTGGCTTAACGGCTGGGTTTTCCTTTGCATTCATCGTGATGGAATAGTCGAGCTCCCGAAGGCTATACCATTCATCTCGAACCTCCATCGTTAACTCGGCATTTGGATAAAGAGCTAGGCAATAATCTATGATCGCAGCTGTCAGAGGGGCTGGAATCGATTCATGCAGCTCGGTATTGGAATGCCTGCACATCACCTGCGCTCCGTTGTAGTAGACGAATGCGGCGATATTTTGCAATTGCTCAGGCAGAAACCATTTCACCGCCCTTGGTGGACGGGCCGTCGCCACAATGATTTTCATTCCAGCATCATAGCAAGCCATTACAGCAGCAAGATTTCGTTCAGAGACTTGTTTATCCGCATTCAGATAGGTCCCGTCAAGATCAAGAACGACAGCCGACAACTTCATGAATAATCTCTCCTCCCCATCCTTTAAATCACTTTAGTCAAAATAATCTCAAGCGGCTCATTATCGAGCAGCAAGCATCCCGCATCTTTATAGCCTAGCTTCCTATAAAAATGCTGTGCCTCCTCGTTCGCCAGCGTCGAGGTCATCACCAAGGCACAGCCTTTCTGCTTCATCTCATTTTCCCAGAAGCGCACCACTTGCTGTCCAATGCCCTGTCCGCGATATTCGCTATCAATCCAGATCATGTTCATGAAGGGCGTATTGTCCCAAAAATAGCCGTACCGCATCCACCCGATGTTTGCCCCCTCCTGATCGCGAAGAATGTAGATTTCTTTGCCGTTTATTTTGGGAATAATCAAGCGCTCTAAGAGATGCTTGTCCCGTTCCCGGATATACGAATAGTCCAATTCTGTTGCCAGTTCGATCTTCATTGTGTGCACTCCTTCGGATAAAAGTTGAGCCCGGCATAGTTATTTGACCACTCCCCATCCACGGCTGATGAATATGTTGAGGGGAATTCATCTATGGCCAATTAGCCAAGGGAGTGGAAGCTACGCTATGCCGAGTCTGCTTCGCACCGTCAATGGAACAACCGCGCTATTTGCAACCGCCAGCTTAAATTCAAAAACCGAGGGCATCTTAAGCGCAAACTTCGAGTTGGTTACTAATCCACGCAGCGGCATCTCCGACTTCATCCTGAATATTACGCAAAACGCATGCAATTTAGCTACGATTAAACTTAAATCGCTTTCCCCAACGAGAAGCCGGCTCACCGCTTCCTTCGGAAAGCAAGTGAAAGGCATATCCAGCGCAAACATCGTCCTCACGCATAAAAACAGCCATGTCTCTGGGCGCGGGTTCATCAACAAGAAAAAAGTTGTTCTGAGCCAAACGCATCGCGAGTGCAAGGACGGCTGTGGTTGCAAGGGCTGCGGCTCCAGCAATGGCGGGCTAAAAGTAAAGTTCCTAGACGGCACGAGGTTGAAAATCTGTATCGATAAAACACTGAAAGCAGCCCTCAAGCGGCTTTTCGCAAAGCTTTCCCGCATCCTGAAAAAATTGGGCTGCAACTCAGGCAAAGGCGGAGCAGCACCGGACCCAGCTTGCCTTGCCAGATGCATTAGAATTTCGACCATTTGCCAAGCGGCATGCGGCATTTTTGCGATCTTTTGTATTCCTGCATGTTTGGTCGCCCAAGCAATCTGTATCGCCACCTGTTAATCCAGCCAAGGCCAGAACCCTCGCATGAGGCGTTCCGGCCTTGGTTTTTAACGGTTACCGACGGCAGGGTCCTTCTGCTTTAGCAGAAGCATGCCCTCCCCTTATCCCCGCACTTCAATCGCATGCTGATTCGCTTCATACTGTCCTTTGGCGTTACGCGCACGAATCAACACGTAGTACGTTTTCCCTGCTTCGATGCCTTTGATGCTTGCTTTATACGGGAACCGCTGTGCAGCGTCAGTGGTTGCCCTGTAGGCAGCCGGCACGTTAAGCGGCAGCGCATCGACGAACATCGTACTCTGCCCTTTAAGATCAGCAGCGTAGTCGAATGGCTTGCCTTCTTTTACATACAACGAATAGCTAATTGGACGCGCCATCGAATGGGCAACATCCCAGCCGACGGTTAGCGTGCCATCCTGTACTTCTGCCGACTGCACGCCGATTCGCGGCGCGTCATACGGCTGCCCCCATACAGAAGGGAGCTTCGTACTGCCCCATGCTGGCGGCTTAGCCGCTTTGGGCATATGGTCTAGTACGAACGTATTCACGCTCGAAACCAATTGGTTCGTCATGTAGTGGAGCATCCCCATCTGCGAAACGGTCTCGTCGACGTCATCGAGCAATAGCTTAGATGGGGCGGTTTTGCCACTGAGCATCTGCTTCAGCTTCGCCCCGTCAGGCCCTTCTGCATAGCCAAGGCTCAGCACGCGGAAGCCATCGGGCCGATCCGCCTCCGCGAGCAGCTTTTGCGCATAATTGTACTTGTTGTCGTTGAACACCTGCGGATTGAAATTTTGTGATGCGCCGCTATCCAACCGGTAGCTCTCGAACAGGACAAAATCAACATAAGGCCGCAATGTATAGAGGTACATCGGCAGCTCCGGTGTATAGAAGAACAACCCCCTGTTGCCGACGATAAGCGAGGACGGATAGTCATTCGCCAGCTTCCGGACGAAAGCCTGCGTGCCCGGAGCCGTCCATTCAAACTCGCTTTGGTTGGCATCTGTGGCACTCGTCCATGAATTCGGTGCCGACGTTTCCAGCGTATCCAAAAACAAGCCGTCCAGCCCATATCCCGCACCGTATCCACTCGTTACGATTTCACGAATGCCGGATACGGTGTCGTTCTTGATCGTCATATCCGACAGCGCCTTATACCAAGCCGGATGGCCCGGATTAACGAAGGCACTATTGAAGTTTGCATTGAATTCCGGCACGCCCTTCTTGCCTGTCTTATTCGCCAAGAAATTATCATTCAGGTAAAAGGGTGCGTAGCCGCCATGTGTCATCTTCCCGTTCTGATTGATGTCCGCCGGTATCGGCGCACCGTTCGGGTACGGGCCGCCCGCACGCGGATCAACCGCGGGGCCGCTGCCATCTTGCACAAAGCGCTTGTCCTTCTTCATCTGCTCCGGCGTTAAGCCATTGCGTGCGCTCGTCCTCCCCGACCGAAATATAGCCGAGCAGCAGCACATCATCCGATGCATCGGCTGGATTCACCCCTGCCCGGAGCCTCGCCGCTTGGCGGGGCGTAATGCCTTTTGTGTTCACAATGGCCATGTCGTAACGCTTCTTCACCAGATCAATCATGGCATCAGTCCATTGGCCATAATAAATCATATAGTTATTAACATGGCTGCTCAGTGCCGGCTTTGGCTCCGTTTTATAGTTGCTCAGCTGCACCGCCGTTGCCTTGCCTTTGGCATCCGTCACTGTCAGTGACAAGTCAACCGATTTGCCTTCCGCTACCTTGTCCGCTGCTTTGTTCCACACGATGCGATACGTCTGCTGGCCTGAGGCAGATGCAGCCAGAGCCTGTGTGCCAAGCGTCGCTTTTTGATAAGTGGCTGTGCCTGTGCGTTTGAATTTCAGCTCTGCACGAAGTTTGCCTGCCGAAGCGGCGGTGTAATCGAAAACAAGCGTAACCGTCTTGCTCTCCACATGCGACGGCGGCCATAGCATGAGCTGTACCGTAGAAGCAGCAGCATCGGCTTGCGGCAGAACGCCGCTCGGGGCGGGCATCACAAGCGGCAAGCATAGTGCAGCTGCAATGAATAATCGTTTAATTATCATTAGAAGTCCTTTCATATTTGGGCATTATTGTATATTCTATTGGATAAACTGATGCCCGGCAATGCATTTTAACTGCATACAAAAAAATACAGAGCTGCCTAACGCGCTCTGTATCCTTTATCCCATACATTTATGCCCGATAGTAGGAAAGCACCCAGCAAACCGCGTTGCGATCGGCAACAATAGCAAGGAGCCCGTCGAACGGGGCTTCATACGCCGCCGTATGAATCTGGCCCTCGAGTGCGAATTGCCCATAAATGCTGCGGAATGCTTCCTCCGTCTCGATTTTCAGGAAAACCCTTACGAAGTCACCCCGCAACAACGGTTTAGCTGCCTGCGTATCTGCAAACTTAATCGTTGCCCCCTCCAGCTGCAAATCCGCATTCAACACCTCTTCCCCTTGTTTGCGCAAAATGGCAATCTCGCCGCCAAGCACGTTTTGATAGTACTTGATCTCTTCCTTACAATTATCGACCACAATAAAAGGAACAGCTATCATTCTAACAACCTCCTTGGGCTATTGATCGCTTAGATTGCGAAGCACTGTCTGGAGCAGCCTCATCATTACGCTATACTCTTCGTCAGCAATGCCCTTCCGTGTTTGGTTCTTGACCCGGTCGAGCGCCTCCTGAACCTTGGGCACCACTTCAATTCCTGCGTCCGTTAAGAAGAGTAGCTGATAGCGATTATCGGCAGGGTCAACCTCCCGCCGCACATACCCCTCGGCTTCCAGCTTTGCGATTGCCTTTGCTGTAGTTGTCTTGTCGATGAGCAGCTTCTCGCTGAGCTCCTTCTGCGTTACTGCCTCTTGGAAGGCAATCGCCATCAGAAAAATATATTGGCCGCTGCCGATCCGGTAGGGCGCCAACTCGCTAGTTATTAAAACCTGCATATGGCGATAGATGGCCGAAATGTACTGCCCATGCGACTCCGCGGCCCCTTCGCCGCCCTGTGTCCAACGTTCGTTCATTGTAATCCACCTTCATATAGGATGCCATTGCAACTAATTGCATTGTATGCCATATAGCATGCTATTGCAACTAATTTCGAGCACAGCTCGTCCACCCCTCTAACCCTCCTAACGGACCTCAGAAGCCGCTATTCTCCTCCAAAAGCACCCTTTGCAAATGTAACGGACTACACAGCCGTTATTTAGCCATTTTACTGCCCCGTGAGGGCGAAATCGGTCAAATAGCGGCCGCCCAGTCCGTTAGAACACAAATGCGCCTCATTCTAGCCAAATAAGGGCTGCTCGGTCCGTTAGCATTCAACCGGCAATTGATCCTAGCAGCCAATCATGATCATAACGTCCGCATCATCCATCATTTAATATATACACTCCCGAAAGGTAGCACCTCTCGCAAAATCCGCTTGATCAACCCGCCGTTCTGCAGCTGGGCTTCGAGCTCCGCATCATGGGAGCCCGTCTGAATGAGGACGGGACCGCTGCCCCTCAGCTCCCACTGCACATTCATATGCTGGCTCGCTAACTGGTTGCCGTAAACCGACAGCCTTATCGTTGCTGTATCCGGGTAGGCGACAAGCGTCCCCGCTTCCACGAACAACGGCCTGTCCGGCTGAAGCTGAATCGTCATGAGATCGCCAGCGGTGATTAGCCCCAGCGACCCCGGGCCCGAGAAGCGCATTCGGACAAGCTCCTTCGTAATCCACGCATTCTTCATCCGCTGGACGACAGATTTAAGCTTCATGCCATCCGAGAAAAACATCACATGCCGAAAATCAAACAACAGATTGCTCTGCGCATCAATTTCGACTGTTTCCAGCGAGCAGCCTGCCGGAAGGCCAAGCACCAACTCGGAGCTGCCTTGGAACAAGGAACGAATCATTTTGCGCTTGCGGTACATGCCGGCAAGATCCATTAACCGGTCCTCGCGATGATGCGGCATTCCTTGGAAAGCGATGACCGACTTGGGATGCAGCACATGCAGCTTGTCCGCCTCCTCCAACGACACATGCACATGCCCGAGCCGAGCAGGGACGGTTACGTTCATCCCTCGATCCCTCCTTGCCGAAGCTGCCGCTGCCGGCGCCAAGATGCATACCGCCATATCCGTATCGCCATGAAATAAGCAACCAGCAATGCCGCTACGCTGGCCGTGCCTATGATCAGCTTCTTCTGGAGATCCGCCTTCTTCTGCTGGGCTTGCTCAACATCGTTCTGCAATGCTGCATTTTGCGCCATAAGCTGCTCATTCTGCTTCGTCAGCTCTTCCTGCTTCCGTGCTAGCTCGTCCGCCGCCTGCCGCGATTCCTCCAGTTGCTTCGCCAAAGCTTCGTTCGCATCCTTGTACTGCTGCTCCATCTCGCTGATTTTGTCCGGCGCGTGGTAAATATCTTGAACCCGGCTAAAAAAGCCTGCATGCGCAATGTCCGTCGGGAGCGTGAAAGCTATTACGATGAATAATCCTATAATTGCGATTCGATTGAGGGCTATACGTACCATAATGAGATGCCTCCTGTCTTCATCCGACATGAAACGAGTTATTTCTATATTACCGCAAAAGTATGAGAAAAGTTGCAGCATTGCTTATTTAATCAGTTGTAAAATCCTCCGGGCTTCTTGGCCAATCACCTCCTCCGGCCGTGATGCATACGCTAGGCTATTGGGAAACTTCTGGTTAAATTTAATGGCAGGATGTGAGATGATAACGATGCCGATTACTTTGGAAAGCGGCCGTAAAGGCGCGGAGCCATTCAAGCAGTTGCCCATCAGCTTTGTACCGAATAAGGGGCAGATGAAACACCCCCAGGTTCAATATGGATTGAAGGGAGCAGGGTTTGAAGCTTCTTTTACATCCGAGGGGGCCATCTTTACTTTGATCGAGCGATCCTCCCACACCGCTTCGGAGCAGGAAATACGGAGCACCCGCCTGGACTTCCGCCTCCTAGGTGCGCGCGCCGGCGTACAGCCGGAAGGGGATGAACAGACAGACAGCAGGATTCATTATTTGAAAGGCGCTGATTCTTCAAAATGGCGGACCGATATTCCAACATATCTCAAGCTCGCCTATCGCGAATTATGGACGGGCATTGACCTGGTGTTTCGGTGTGAAGGGCAAAGCCTAAAGTACGAGTTTATTGTTCAACCGGGCGCTGACGCGGCAACGATTCGATTTGCGTACGTGGGTGCCGAGTGCATATCGCTCGATCCGGATGGGAATATCGATATCCTGACGCCATTTGGCTCCATTATCGATCCTAGCCCGATCTGCTATCAGGAGATAGAAGGCCGGCGAATCGGCATTCCCGGTTCGTTCGTGCTTGAACCAGATGCAGATGTGCCGGCTCAGCCTGCAATCGGGTTTCATATTGATCCTTCGTATGACCGAGATGTACCGCTCGTTATCGATCCGGGGCTCGTTTATTCCACCTACTTGGGCGGCTCAGGCAATGATGAGGTGTTCGGCATCGCGGTCGATCCCCAAGGCAATGCCTATGTCACAGGCATTACAACCTCCATCGATTATCCAGTCACCCCCGGCGCTGTGCAGACGGTAATCGCTGGCGACAGGGACGTCATCATAACCAAGCTCAATTCCACCGGAACCGCGCTCGTCTATTCCACCTATCTAGGCGGATCAGTATACGATACAGGGCTTGCCATTGCCGTGGATAGCGGCGGCCATGCTTTCGTTACAGGACGGACCTACTCCGACAATTTCCCGGTTACGCCGGGCGCTATCCAAACGGTATTCGGCGGCACCAGCGATGCCTTCATAGCCAAGCTCAATCCCGCTGGCAGCGCCCTTATCTATTCGACCTACTTAGGCGGGGACGGGCATGATTACGGTGCAGGCATAGCCGTCGACTCTTCTGGGAACGCCTGCGTGACGGGGTTTACGGCTTCCGCCAATATGCCGACAACGCCCGGCGCTTTTCAGACGGTGTACGGCGGCAGTAACGATTGTTTTGTGGCGAAGCTGAACGCTGCTGGGTCCGCCCTTATCTACTCCACCTTTGTAGGCGGAACAGGCGGCGAGAATGGAACGGGCATAGCCGTCGATACGGCATCGAACGTCTACGTAACGGGAAACACGGCCTCTATCAATTTTCCGACGACCCCCGGCGCGTTTCAAACGGTCAGAAAAGGTACAGGCGATGTATTCGTCACCAAGCTAAACCCTACTGGCAGCGCCCTCATCTATTCCACTTACTTAGGCGGATCGTTAACCGAATACGGGTACGGCATTTCGATCGACACCGCAGGCAACGCCTATGTTGCGGGCTATACGCGCTCTAGTGATTTTCCAACGACCCCTGGCGCTTATCAGCCGACATTCGGCGGCACGAATGATGCCTTTGTCACCAAGCTGAACCCTACCGGGAGCGCCCTCATCTATTCCACTTATTTAGGCCGAACAAATACCCAAATCACGTATGGCAGCGGACTGGATGAGGCCGGCAATGTATTCGTTACGGGATATACGTTATCGAATGACTTTCCGACGACGCCTGACGCTCTCCAGACGACATTCGGTGCACCTCGGGATGCCTTTGCAACCAAACTGAATGCAACCGGCAGCGCACTCCTCTATTCGACCTTCTTGGGCGGAACAGGTTTGGACAGCGGCTCTGCCATCGCGGGCGATGCGCTAGGCAATATGTATGTTACCGGCTACACGTTCGCAACTGATTTCCCCGTCACGCCTGGCGCATTCCAGACAACATTGCCCGGCCCGATGGCCGTGTTCGTTACCAAGATTGGCCTTGTGCCAGATTTGGCGATTGCCAAATCAACCGACCGTACCGACGTGTTGCCAGGAGAGACGGTTACTTACTTCATAACGGTGACGAATACGGGTGAGGTAGCGCTGACCCAGGTTACAATTGAAGATGAGTTGCTTGGCTTATCCACGGTTATCGGCTCACTAGAACCAGGAGCATCACAAACGGTCATCCAACCGCTCAGCTTGCCTGCCACGACTGCCCCGGGTGCGATCCAAAACACGGTAACCGCCACAGCCGACCAGCTTGGGCAGAGCCGAACCGCGACGGCCACGGTTAATGTAGTCGCGGTTCCAGCCCTGTCCTTTACGAAGTCCGTATCGCCTGCATCAGCCGCTCCCGGCGCAACGGTTGTCTTTGCCATTACCGCGGAAAATATCGGAAACGTCGATTTCACCGGCGTTGTGCTTGCCGATCCGCTGCTCGAGATGAATGAGTCGATTGACCGCATTGGAGTCGGGACACGCGTAACGTATAGCACCCCCTTCACCATTCCATCTAATACGCCTAATGGCTCCGTGATCATTAACACCGCTACGATTCAGGGGGATAATCTGCCGCTCAAGCAAGCAACGGCCGATGTGCTCGTAGCTGGCGCCCCTCGGCTGGAACTGGTGAAAACGGCCGACCGCGTTTCTGTTTTTCCCGGCGGGACGGTCAACTTTACGATTGAAGTGCGTAACACGGGAAGCCTCGACTTAACGAATGTCGTGCTGACCGACCATTTGGCTGGACAGAGCAGAACGCTGCCAAGGCTGGCGACCGGCCAAACTGAACGCATTCAAATTCCGTTTCTCGTGCCGCTGGAGTCGCCGCCCCGGGTTTATACAAATACGGTGGATGCCATCTCGGACCAGACACCGAAAATAACGGATGATGCCACCGTCGAAGTGCTGCCTGCTCCACTGCTCGGTGTACGCAAGGTGCCAGAGACGGGCACAGCCTCCCCCGGCCAAACCGTAAATTATCACATCGTTATCGCCAACGGAGGCAATGTGCCGCTGACGGGCATTCGAGTGCGCGATCCACTGCTTGGCGTGGATACGGCCATCCCAGACCTCGCGATCGGCGATGGCCAGCAATTAACGCTGCCATTCACCATACCTGCGGATACGCTGGTTGAAACCGAGCTTGCCAACCTGCTCACTGTCACTTCTAATGAGTCTGAGCCATCCGAAGTATTGTCCGTTATTGCAATCGTTGGTCAAGGGCTATCCCTGTCGAAAACAGCTGACACTGTTTCAGCAGCGCCTGGAGCCACGGTTAACTATACACTGGCTGTTGCCAATCTCTTGAACGTACCGCAAACGAATGTTACATTAAACGACCCGATGCTCGGGATTAGCGAAACGGTAGCGAGCCTGCCCGCTGGTGGGTCAATCGTCCGTGTTGCCCCATTTGCAGTGCCGGCTGATACTGCCAGTGGCAGCGTAGTCACAAACCTATTTGCAGCTGCTTCCGACCAAACGCCGCTTCAACGGACATCGGCAACTGTTGTTGTGCAATCGGTCCCTGGAGCTCCGACAACGCTTGCGCTTCGCAAGCTGCCAGACCGCAATGTGGCTAGACCGGCTGAAACGATTATTTTCACAGTAGAAGTCA
The DNA here is from genome assembly GCF_009789195.1 of Paenibacillus sp. MMS18-CY102. Lineage (GTDB taxonomy): Bacteria > Bacillota > Bacilli > Paenibacillales > Paenibacillaceae > Paenibacillus_T. The sequence continues at coordinate 52,101 of NZ_WSTC01000022.1, forward strand.
CCAATACCGGCGGCAACCTGGCGACTAGCATTGTCCTGCTGGATTCGCTAACCGGTGCACAAGCAACCATTCCAATGCTTGATCCCGGGCAGACCGCCTACGTACAGTTTCCGTTCACCGTACCTGCTGATGCCGTACAGGGAACCGTATTCGCCAATCGCGTAACCGCACAATGGCCGGAACAGCCTGCTGGCGGCGTGCCTGCGCAGAGTGATACACACGTCACCGTTGGCCTATCGCGATTCCTCCTGCAATTAACGAATACAGCTATTCCTGCGGCCGCAAACCCCGGCGCAGCGGTCCCCTTTACGGTGACTGTCCGTAACTTGAGCGCACTATTGCTAACGAACGTCCGCGCCATTCAACCGCTTACGTCGTTTAGCGCGGACATTCCGTCACTCGCCCCCGGAGAAAGCCGCTCGTTCACGCAGCCGTTTACCATTCCACCCGATGCCGTCGGGGGAACGGCATTTACAAGCCATGCTGTCGCCTTCTCCGACCAAACACCGCTTCAGCAGGCTCCTGCATCCGTCACCACAACCGTCCTGCCGAACGCAGCCCTGACCCAAACGGTCGACCGGCCAGAAGGGCAGCCGGGCGAAACGGTCTTCTTCACCATTCGTGTCCGCAATACCGGCAACGTCGCTCTTATCAATGCGGTATTACTGGCTCCTCTGTTCAATTTGCGGCTGCGCAGCGACTTCATTGCAATTGGGGCGGACGATTCGATTCGTATCCCATTTGTCCTGCCCGACGTTGATGAAGATACAACCATTGTTAGCCCTGCGAACCTCACCTCCGACAATGGACCTACACTGGAAGCCGCCGTATCCGTGCGTGTTATCGTCGATGAGGAGTAATCATTTGACTGCCTATTGAGAGGAGCTTAAGGATGCCCTACTTCGCTACGCTTACAGGGGTTAAGTCAGCCAATCTAGCTGTCGCATTGGTCGGGGATACCGTTACGTATACGATTGCCGTTACGAATACGGGCAATGCGCCTGCCGTAAACGTCGTCATCAGTGATTCTATTCCTCCAGGAACGACCCTCTTGCCGGGGAGCATCTCTATCGATGATGTCCCTCAGCTGGGAACGGATCCCTCCGCAATCGATCTGGGAACGATCCAGCCAGGGAGCACTGCCACGGTGACGCTGGAGCTCTTGATTAATGCCTTGCCGGAGCCGCCGCAAATCGTGAACACGGCAACCATTGAATCGGATGTCGCTTTGCCGTCGCCGAACCCGCCAGTACCGCAGGCCGCTGTAGCCATACCGCCAAACGTCCTGCCCATTGCAGATGCAAACTTGAACGTTGCCTTATCAGCCAACAGGAGCGTAACAGTTCCCGGAGATACCATTGCCTACACGATCACAGCTGCCAATTCCGGCAATACGAATTTAACGAATGTGGCCATTATTGATCCCCTGCCGGCTGGAACCTCATTCATTGCCAGCAGCGTAACCGTAAACGGTGTCCCGCTCCCTGGAGCGGATCCGGCTCACGCGATTAACACAGGGCGTTTAATGCCCGGCCAGCTCGTAACCTTCACTTTTCAAGCGCTCGTCACATCGGCCGCCAACACTATCGCCAATCAAGCACAAGCTTTCTTTATTCCGGAAATCCTAGGCCGTTCTCTGCCACCGCAGGCGAAAGCGTCAAATCGGCTATCGATTCCCGTCCTCCACCCTAATCTGGACGTTGCAAAGCAAGCCGACCGGACGGAAGCTAGGCTCGGGGATGCCATCACCTACAGCATCGCTGTCACTAATTCCGGCAACACCAATTTGAAAAACGTTGCCGTGTCTGACACTCTCCCGGCCAGCACCCAGCTCGTAGCTGGAAGCATAACCATAAACGGCAGCCCTTCGCTGCCTGGCGCTAATATGCCAACTGGCTTGCAGTTAGGGAGCCTAGCCCCCAACCAGAGCGCTTCCATCGGCTTCCGGGTGCTTGTCGTCGCCGAAGCGGCCGCCGTCATTGCCAACCAAGCGCAGGCCTCCTTTACGCCTGATGTCCCGGGGCTTTCGCTGCCGCCACAGACGAAAGCATCGAATCGCGTCGTCATTGCCGTTGCTGAGGATGAAGAGTAGAGGCCTGCATGCGGGGCACATCATCATAAAAGCCGTACTTGCCCGCTTGGGGCAAAGTACGGCTTTTTTAAGCAGTGAAAATTATTGTTCTGTTTCTGCCTGTTGCTTCAATTCCTCCAGTGACGCTTCAATTTCCGCCGTTAGTGCCGGATCAAGATACTGTGGCGCTGACCGATTGGCTGGCGCGCAGAAATGATTCATTGCCTCCAGCTCCGCCTCGATCATTAAAACTTTCTCCTCTGCTCGAGCGAACCCTTTTACAATGCCATCCGTCTGAAATGATACTACACTCTGGTTCAATTCCTTCAAGGAGCTTGCCACATTAACCCGTGATTCGAGCAGCAGCCGGCGATGATTGTATTCCTCCGATTGTACCAGCAACTGGGCGATGCGCTCCTCGAGCACCTTCGTTTGTTCCTGAATCTTAGCATACTGCTCGCGGTAGACGGCCAGCTTCTTCTCCTGCAGAAGCCTCTCCTGCACCGCTAGCTTCGCGATCTGCTCCTCGCTTTGGCTGACTGCAAGCCTCGCTTGGCGATCCCGTGTCTCAACCGCCGCCTCGGCATTCGCGATTAGCACCGCTTGCCGCTTCTCGATAAATAGCTGGTGGGCCAGTGCCCGCTGCCCTTTCTCCAGTTCGACACTAAACTCCCGCATATATTGATTCACCATATTAAGCGGCTTCTCGCACTTATCGATCAGCCCGTTCGTTTCGGCTAGAAACACATGTTTGATGCGACTGAAGATCCCCATCCTACTTCAACTCCTTCGTTTGGTTTTGCTGCATTTCCCACTGGTCAAGGAAGTCCGATGCCGTCGGAATGTTCGCCAGCACTTTCGCCCCACCCGCCATACTCGGCCGTTTGCTTCGCTTTCTCATCCAGAACACTAATAACACGGCGAGCAGCACGATCCCGGCCATCGCTACACCAGGGCCAACACCATCATGGCCCCGCTCGATATGTATGCGGCCCTCTCCAAGTATCGGCACTTGCGCCGGCACCCGCACGGCTGCATCTCCACCACGAAGCGACGGCACAGCTGCGTCCTCGCCGCCTCTTATCTCAACCTTCATGTTGCCTGCAGGCCGGCCATGAAACTCCTCGCTAATCCTTACAACTTTCGTCATTTCACGCCCATCCTGGCCATCCATCATTTTCAAGCCAGCTCCGACTGCTACGATGATGACGGATACAAGCAGCGCTTTTTTCACCCAAGGTCTAATGCGGCTCACGATTCATTCACCCTTTCCTAACCGTTTCTTTGTCCCTTTACAGTACTAACTATATCGAGCAATGGTAAAAGTACGGTAAAGGGCAGAAAAAAGCCCTTCCTCAACATCTTGCAATGAGAAAGGGCTGCTCGCTATCTTCATGTGCTATGCGGGAAACTTTACTGAAAATGTACTTCCTTTCCCAGGTTTACTCTCAAGAACAACGGAGCCCCGATGGGCGATAACGATCTGCTTCGCAATTGCGAGCCCGAGCCCCGCGCTGCCTTCTTCACGGGAGCGATGCTTCTCAACCCGGTAAAACCGGTCGAAGATACGTGGCTGGTCCGCTTCGGAAATGCCGATGCCGCTGTCTCTGACAATGATCCGCCATTGCTTCGGGTTAGGGTCAAGGCCAACGTCAACCTTGCCTTCATCGGGCGTGTATTTAATCGCATTATCCAGAAGGATATAAACCAGTTGCTTCAGCCGCTCCGGATCGCCCTTCACAACCAGCGTATCCGGCAGCATCGTCCGCAGCGTGATCGCCTTCTTCTGGGCAACGCCTTCAAAGGCAACCACCCACTGCCGCAGCTTGGGCACAATGTCGAAAGCGCTCATCTCGAACTCAACCGAGCCCGCATCGGACCGGGCAAGCAACAGCAGATGCTGCACCATGCGGCTCATCCGCCCAATCTCTTCCTTCATATCCGCAACGACTTGCTTCGAATATGGCTTGATCGTATCCTCGTTCTCCAGCTCAATTACCTCGAGGGACGTGTTCATTATGCTAAGCGGAGTCCTCAGCTCATGAGACGCATCCGCCAGAAATTGCTGCTGCTGGCTAAACGTTCGCTGAATCGGGATCATCGCTTTTTTGGACATCGAGGAACTCAGCTTGACGGCAGCAAGGAGGAACAGAACAAGAATACAGATGAACACGATCAATAGTTTGCGCAGAATGTCCCAGTAATACGTGACGTCCTTCGCCGCATAGATCGTCGCAATGCCATCGGCCGTCATTATGGCATGCGCACCAATAAAGAGCAGGCGGTCCTGTGCGATCAGCATAACCGACCCTTGCTGTTTATAAATTTCGGGAAGCCAGCGCAGGCGAAACTCGTCTCCATCTGGCTGCCAGCCTCTTACCTTCTTCAGGTTGTCTTCACTAAGCTGCGGAATCGCATCGCTTTGCGCGAGCACTTGGCCACGGCTATCCAGCACATAGAAGAAATACAAGCCATCATTACGGCTAGTCTCTAAATCCGGAATGACTACACTGCCGCCCTCGGTCGCATGCATGGTCGAGCGGAGCGAATTGCTCTGCTCCTGGTACGTCATGATAATGAAAAAAACCGATACGATGACCGAAAATAAGGCCAGAAACAAAATGATCAGCCACGTGTAAGTAAACGTGAGTTTTCTTTGTGTGTATTGGAATAAGTCGCGCTTCTTCCCTTTTTTAAGCGTCCATTTCAAATCGGTAGCCTACCCCTCTGATGCTGTGAATGGCCGGCCCACGCCCGGAAACGTCCAGCTTGTCCCGAAGCATCTTCACGGTAACATCGACATTCTTGTAGGAGACCTCACTGCCAAGCCCCCATATGCGATTAAGAATCGCCTCTCTTGTCAGCACATTGCCGGCGTTCTGCAGGAAGAAATCAAGCAACTGATACTCCCTCTGGCTAAGCTGAATCTCCGCATCGTCCCGCAACAACCGATGTGAGGAGCGATTGAACGTGAAATTTCCGAACGATACAATATCCGTCTTTCTCGGGGCAAAGCTCCGCCGTGCCAGTACACGAAGGCGGGCAAGCAACTCATCCATCTCGAATGGCTTCGTCAGATAGTCGTCAGCTCCTGCATCGAGGCCGAAGATTTTATCCTGCAACGAATCCTTAGCCGTCAAGAGGACGATCGCTTGTCCATAATTGCCACACCGAAGCTGCTTACAGACGTCGATCCCGTCTATGAGCGGCATCATCCAATCCAGAATGAGCACGTCATATGCCGATTCACGGGCATAATCGAGCGCATCCTCGCCGTTCTCCACCCAATCGACGTGAAAACCGCCCTTCTTCTCCAGCATATATTTAACAAGCCTGCCGAGCTTCCTGTCATCTTCAGCCAGCAAAATATTCACGTGTACGCTCACCGCCGTTACATTCGAAATATTAGGCTAGTATACCAAACAAACGGTAAAAGTACGGTAAAAACCAACCCTTTTCGCAGCAACAACAGCCACTATCCGCAATCAATCATCTTCGTGACCCCTGAATTTTCTGGTCAAAATTTACAAAAACTACTAGCCCCCATAACTTCTCCTTAACCCCACACTGTTCTAATGGACAGGCAAGGCCATTCATTGTCGGTTCTTAATTCCATTCATGAATTGGAGGAGAGGAAATGAAGAAGATGACGGACAAAAAGAACTGGAAACGGAAGGTGGGCGTTCATTTATTAGCTTGTACGTTATTCGTGGGCAGCATCGGCATCCCCGGCTCGGCGGCATTCGCAGAAGGCCCTTCCGATCCAGCCCCGGTGCTGCAGCCGGTTGGCGCGGCGAACGGAAAGAAAGTGCTGTTCGACAATACGCATGGCCAAACGGCTGGAGCAGCCGATTGGGTCATTGACGGAGCCTTCTCGGACTATGCGCAGGCGCTCGCCAATCAAGGCTATTATGTAAAAGAATTGCGTAAAACAGCGCCAATCACGCTAAGCGATTTGACGGGATATGATGTGTTTATCATCGGTGAAGCGAACATTCCATACAAAACGTCGGAGCAAGCCGCATTGCTGCAATATGCGCAGAACGGCGGAAGCATTTTCTTCATCGCGGATCACTATAACGCAGACCGGAACAAGAACCGGTGGGACTCTTCCGAAGTGTTCAACGGCTATCGCCGCGGGGCTTGGAGCAATCCGGCACAAGGCATGGGTACCGAGGAAGCTGGCTCTGCTGCCATGCAGGACGTAGTAAGTTCGGACTGGCTCGGAACGAACTTTGGCGTTCGGTTCCGGTATAACGCAATCGGCGACGTAACCGCGAACAATATCGTTGCCCCGTCGCAAGCATTCGGCATTACACAGGGCGTTTCGACTGTTGCAATGCATGCAGGCTCTACGCTAGCGATTATGGACCCGCAGAAGGCAAAAGGAATCGTGTATCTGCCTGCAACGTCAACAAAATGGTCGAGCGCTGTCGATCAGGGCGTCTACGAAGGCGGCGGCGTCAACGAAGGCCCTTATGTCGCCGTCTCCAAGGTTGGCCTAGGCAAAGCGGCCTTCATCGGCGATTCCTCTCCAGTCGAAGACGCCACGCCGAAATACAAACGGGAAGAGACCGGTGCCTCGAAGACGACATACGCTGGCTTTACGGAACAAAATGACGGCACGCTGCTCGTCAACATCGCCAACTGGCTTTCCGTCCAAGAATCCTATACAAGCCTAGGCGCGGTAAGCGGCCTGACACTGGATCAACCAACCTCGCTGCTTGCGATGGAAAATCCGGCTACTTCAACAGAGCCGCAAGCGGAGCCTTGGGCAGCGCCGGCCGCTGGCTACAAGTGGTGGGACCGCTGCACCTTTAAGACAGGCTCATACGGAGCAGGCTCGTGTTTCACTAATAGTGCGCCTACCGTAGCCAATCCAATCACTGATCGCACATTCATGCAAGGCAGCTCGGCTATTATAATCGACGCGGCCTCGACGTTCTCGGATGCCAACGGTGATGCCCTGACACTGTCCGCAGCATCCAGCAATTCAGGCGTGGCGACGGTATCCGTAAGCGGCAAGCAATTAACCGTAACGCCGATTGGCGTAGGCACCGCTTCGATAACGGTAACGGCTAACGATGGCAATGGCGGCACGGTGAACGACGTGTTTACAGTCACGGTATCGAGCAGTACATCGGTCACATCGTTAAGCGAGTATTTCGAGAGCGGCACCAAAGGTGCATATGCCGCCGCTAACGTTACGCTCAGTTCGGGCTCGTGGATGTTCAACAACGCCCTTATCGGCAATCTGAGCACCGACAAGAAATCCGGGACGCAATCCGCACGCATCAATGCGGCAGGCTACATTCAGATGAATTTCGACGTCGCCGCTGCCCAGGCCATCAAGCTAAGCGTTGCAAACTTCAACAACGATTCGGGCACAACGTGGAAATTGCAGAAATCGACGAACGCGGGAACGACCTGGACGGATGTGACGGCCGCAGTTGCCGCTACTTCGGTTTTGACTGAGCAAACCATTGCCGTCAACGAGGCTGGTCCCGTCCGTTTCAAAATTGTTGTAGCCGGCACTTCCGGCAAGCGCATTAACGTGGACGATTTCGCTGTCTTAAACTAGCAAGCCGTTTCGGCGCATGCCAACTGCACTTGAATGCTAACGGACCCAGTGGGCGTTATTTGGGGCAATCTGCGCTTATTTCGCCTGTAACGGACTCAGTTGCCGTTATTGGGACCAATATGGGGCCAAATAGGGCTAATTTCCGCGAATAGCGGCTCTTGGGTCCGTTAGAAATTTTTCCGCGCGCTTTTGGCTCCAATAACGGCTGCACGGTCCGTTAGAGCTGCCCACTGGCACAGCAACCTCCATTTTCCAGGGAACAGTTTCGTTGTTTGACCAATAAAAAAGAGGGTGCCCCCAAGCCTGCGCATGTGGGACACCCTCCTTCCTGCCTATGCTTACAGCTAGGCTTACGCTAGCTGATCAGCTTCCATACTCCCGCCTTGCCCGGAATTTCGCCTTTGGTCCACCATTGTGCCTGATAAGTGTGCCCCTCGTATGTCACTTTGTCGCCGCCATTGTAGGCTTTGCCCGAGCTCCAAGCCTGAACCGCACTTGTGGCAGCGGCTTTCCAGACGTCGGAACTATCCGGTTGGTCCCCCTTCGTCCACCAGCCTGCCGTATATTCGATGCCGTTATAGGTCACCTTGTCGCCAGCCAAATAAACCTTCGTGCTATCCCACGTCGTGCCCGATCCCGGCGGCGTCGTTGTTGCGGCTAACGTGCTTGCCGATACCGGCGTGCTCGCAGCCGAGCGGTTCCCCGCGTTATCCACCGCCACCAACGTATAAGTGTAAGCCGTATTAGCAGGCAAGCCGCTGTCGGTGTACGTTGTTTGCGCCGTCGTTCCGATGACCGCGCCGTTCCGGCTTACTTCATAGTTCTTGATGCCTGCCGAAGCAGTCGATGCTTTCCAAGACAACGTTATGCTGCTCTCCGTATGCCCGGAGCATAGGGCATCTGCCGGAACGTTCGGCAGCACAGGCGTCTCCGGGTCCGGTGGCGTCGTCGTGCCGCCGCCCTGCGTCAGGTTCACATCAATCACCTGATAGAAGGCGTTGCCCGTGTCGGCAATTTCCCATACGCTGAGAATAAGGAAATACCCCGTCCGGTCAGTCGGCACGTTGCACTTATGCGTCACCGTCATGCTAGGCTGCTTGTTTCCGCCGTCTACTGTACAGAATGGCTTAGAGTCCAGCTGATCGCGCGTTAGCGGCTTGTTCGGGTCCCAGCCAACCTTCGTAATGTAATACTTCCATTCCTTCGTCGCATGATTCGCCGTGAACTTCCACGTGAAATTGTTCTCGCCGCCCTTCATGTCGACCTTCTTCCAACGGTCGGCTGTCTGAGCATCCAATTCCGGATACTTGCCAGCTCCCGCGATCTGTCCATCCGCCGGACCGGCTGCTGGGAAACCTCCTTGGCCTTCCACGCTTTGCGGCTCGTATTGAATGGCTCCGCAATTCTTATTGGCCCCTTGCTGGCACAGAACCGTCCGGCTAGCCGGCGAATCAATATAGCCATGGGCAGATGCCTTGCCGGCAAAAGCCAGCAAACAAAATAACGCAAACAGTGTAACGCCAAACATTGCGGCTAGCTTGAGTGGACGGGCGCTTAGCGCCAGCCTGCCCCCCATCGATTGCTGCATCATCATCTCGATTCCCCTCGCTTTAGCGTAATAGCTTTCTTTCCCGAGCATACTCATCCGCTAGCCTTGCAGCCAGATCCCAAAGGCCCGGGGGACAATTCTCTGCTCCCTTGCTCCCATACAACTCTCCGGTATCAAACAACCAGCCTCAAGCGTGGCCAGAGTCGTAGGAATTGCCCGATTTAAGCTAATTTACATCCATAATTGTCAATATGCTATAAAACCGACCCTGTCTACCTTTCCGTACAAAATAGGTTCCTATCATCTGTTGGCAATCAAGGGTTATGCTCCCGTATGCCTACCGAATCGCCCATATGCATCTCTGGCCCATGCTTGATCCATGGCCAAATATCCCCTGCGCCGAAAGGCGAGGGGATATTATTCTCTTAGCTATATTAAAAGGATTGCTTCAATTAACTGGGCGATACGAAGAACGTCAGCCTGATGGTGTGGATATGTCCAAAATGATGCGGCTAACGCTCTCCCCGGGCAATCGCGATACGGTGCAGCTGTCGGAGGATTTATGACTGTGCCAATAAATTGATATACTGTTCTCTCGTAAGCCCGCTGTTTTCCCTGTTGAATTGATCCATCTCTATATCTTGTGCAAGACCGAACCACTCCAAAACCTTCTGAAATAAGATTGTATGGTCCGGGTGCCGTAAGTCCAGTTTATTGATGAATAATGATTGGCTTTGCAACACGTTGATCAGATGCTGTTTGGGCAAACTTGTACATACACCGCGATTGGAAAAACGATTCCCACGCATCACATCCATTAATTCAATATCCTCTGATGCATACCGCGTTTCCTTCATTCCACAACCCCAAGAAAACCGATAAACAGCATGTTCGGCCCCAGCATCCCGCGTATACTCCAAGTGCATAGGAAACTCAATATCTGCTTCAACTAACTTCTTATTTCCGACTATTTCATGGGTGCCCCAAATCATTTCGGTATCACTCATAACGTCAGCACGCAATAAACGATGCGAGTACACGTCATCAAGTGCTATATCTTGATCTTTGGTTTTTATCTCAAACATTCTTATTAAAAGCGGTACCGTCATGAGAATATGCCATGGATGATTCTTAGGCACATGCTTCACTAATTGTTTAAACTCTCCGATAATTAGCCCGAAGCCATAATGCTCCCTATCGATTTCAAATCTAAATACGTCACCAACTTTATACTTAATGGTCCGGTGCGGCATTTCCCTCATTTTGTTTACCTTATCGAAATAATTAGCTGGGCATGTGTTTATGTAATGACGAATCCACGATTCCAGTTCAGAGATATGGCTTAAGTTCTTGTCCCCATCAATGGGAAGTGAAATATTATTTCTACCGTTATACGCGTGCACCATCGACCTATATCCTCCGCTTGTAAACGAAACATAGAAAGTGCACCCTGTAGGCATCGGGCTTAATAGGTTAGTTGGCGTTATTTTTTTCTCCTTGCCCCTGGCGGTTTTGGGCATAATAAATTGCCTGGCATTCGTGCTCAGTTCCGTATCAAACTCTTTATAGGTAAAGGTCCGAAAGAAATCAAAATGAATAACTTTTCTAATCGTATTCCCTTGATAAAATACGATGGTTCCCCTTTTAATTTCAACTTCTTCCCAATCCTCTTCTATTTGGTTGAGTCCAAAATACGGCCTGTGTTCATTCGTTAGCCGAAAAGAAAGATATTCTGATTGCTCGGCTTCTGGCATTTGACTCCTCATATTGTCGCCCCTCTAGTTACTCGGATTGGCCGCAAAGATCGAATGGATATTCCCCTCCGGATCGGCGAAAAACCCGTTTGTATGCCCCCACGGCACTACTATTGGCTCGGTAATCGCTGTGGCCCCCTTCTCAACCCACTCTCCGAATAATTGATAAACTTCCTCTGGAGAATCACATTCAAAGTTAAGCTCGAAAGCTTGCCCTTTGCGTTCTTCAATAAAGGAAGGATGCTGATTCGTGTTGTCGGCCATTAACGGCTTGGAGCATATCGCTAGCCGAATCCCCTGATTTACGAACTCCACATAATGCTCCTCTTCAACCACGGTTTTAAATCCGATCACATCGCGATAAAAGCTGGCCAAGGCAGCCACGTCGTTAGCTAACAATGTTATGCCCTCTAATTGAACTTTCACCCTTCATCCCCCTTAACCGCCATTGTCCATTAGCGGATTATTTTTTCAAAGCAAACAAAAGGAATTTCCCGGCGAGGGAAATACAATTTTCGTTTTATAGGAACATCTGTTCCTATTTTGATGATACCATAACATTACTGCATTTTCCAGAAACATTTTGTATGCCAAAAAAGGTCCAAGGATCTATTCGACCAAATTCATCGCAACATTATTTATTGAATAAAAAAGCAGTCTTAATAGCTATAGCTACTATGTTGTCGGCGGCAACTATTTTTGGGGCGGCATATGCCAGCGGTACGATAAAAATCGTGGTTAATGGGAAAGAAGTTTCAACGGACGTTGCACTGCGAGCGATCTCACCATGAAAAAAACCCGCATTTCGCGGGTTCTAAGGATTCATTTATACAATCAGTTAATTTTCCCCGATATCATGCTGGCCAACAATAAGCTTCACCGGCTCCAAAAATACGCGAGTGACTGCCGGCTGTGCAATGAGGTCGATCTCAATATCTGTGACTTTATACCGGGTGATTTTGCCCTCCCGTTTATCGTAGACGACATTAAACTCCCTCAGGCCTAATTCATGCAAACGGACAGAGCAGCCCACCGACAAAGCAGCCGTTTCGTACTCCCCATGCTCGAATAATACTTCCGAAATAATCTCATCATCCATATCCACAATCTTGACTTGTTGGCAAAATTGGTAGTTCATTTGTAAATCTCCCCTTCCATTCCTAGATGTCGACGAACCTGCATGCGTCGTTCGTCCTATTCTTCTATATTATCGAATTTGTCATGTATTCGACAATAGTCAACACGCGTCGCACATGCCACTTCCTCTATAATAAAGGCATAAATTTACACTTTTACATGGAGGGGATGTTATGGTTGCCGCAAAACTTCAACGCTTCAATTATCGGTTCCTCGCTATTGCTTCGTTTATTTTAATTTTTGATACGGCAGTTGTTCATACAATTGATGACCCGTTCCTTGTTTACGCGATCTTATTCGATTTCATGCTTGTGATTCCGTTCTTATACTGGCTATTCGTTATGCGGGCCAAAGGAAAATCGATCGCCAAAATCTTGCCCTTCCCTCTTCTAGGTGCTACAGCTGCCTGGGTTGCACTGCCAGCAACGCAGCGCGGTACGTACTGGCATACGGTGTGGCAGCTCGAAGCAGCTTTAATCGCTGTCGAGCTTGCCATTGTCGGATATGAACTCCGGCTAGCATACCGTCTTATACAGCGTTTCCGGCTCACCGCGAAGCAAGAGCCCAATACAGGAGAGGCTCTCCGCACAGCCATGTACGAGGGAGCCGGCAAGGGAAAGCTCGCCCGCTTCATGCTTCACGACCTTCTCGCGGTGTATTATCTGTTGTTTTCTTGGGGAAAGCAACGAACAACGGGCAGCACCGATTCTATAATAAGTTTCACCTACCACCGCAAAACAAGCCAGACGCTATACGCCGCGCTCATTACTAAGGTTATCTTATTAGAAGGGCTCGCCATGCACCTGCTTCTTCAACAGTGGTCCCACTGGGCGGCATGGATCATGACCGCAGCCGATCTCTGGTTGCTTGCGCTAATCTGGGCCGACAGCCGCGCCTCGTTCCTGCAGCCCATCAAGCTCGACTCTAGCCAGCTTAAGCTTCGTTACGGTTTACGAATGCAGGCAGATGTGCCGCTTGCCGCTATCGCCGCGGTTCGTTACTCAGCCGAGTACCACCCGAGCAAAGAAGAACATCGTGAATCAGCCATGCCGCATTTATCGACGCCCAATATACGGATAGAGCTAGCCTATCCCTTACTAATCGAAGAGCTTCTCTTTCAGCCCCGCACCGTCAGCCGCATTTATTTGGCGCTAGACGAGCCCAGCGAGTTTGTGCGGGCGATTGAACAAATGCGCGAGGGCAACAGCTGCTGATTATTTTTTATGCCAAGGCCAGTCTCCCTCAAGGGCTGGCCTTTTCTGCGCCGCGCCTTTTATAGGAAACCATAAATTATAACAGATTTAGTAAATATCTATAAGAAACTCCTATTTGCCAACAAAAGTCCAGAATGATAAAGTTCTATTACTTATTAATTTTATAGACATTATCGGAAATGTTATCAAGGAGGAGTCCACATGCTGCTTTCACAGATAGTGCCCCACGTTGCACGAATGCATCCAACCAACTATGCGATGAAATACAGAAACGAGTACATAACATATGAACAGTTATTGCATCAAGTAAGCTGTGTTGCCCATGGCATGCTGAAACTAGGCGTAAAACCCGGCGACCGTGTTGCTCTCCTGAGTGACCCGTGCCCCCATCTTGCTATTGCGGAGTGTGCCACGCTTGCCGTCGGTGCAATTCCGGTTACGTTATTTCCAGGCCTAGCGCCTGTCGAACTGCATCAAATCATTGATGACGCTGATCCTATTGCAATCGTCTATGACTCTAATCATGCGAAAATATCGGCGTGCATTTCTTCCCTCAAGGCTGTTCTCTCCATCCCGCTCGAGTCCGGACATAGTGCCCATTCCATTGAACGTTTTATTTCCACATCTCCGCCTCTTACAGCTTGGCATATAGCCAGCCCTGATGATATTGCGCTTATTATTTACACAGGAGGCACAACGGGGCGTTCCAAAGGTGTCATGCATTCCCATCGTACGATCAGCTATTGGTCGTTCATGGACCCAGCTAAGGGTGGCGGACACAATCCGACTAAGAAGTTTCTTGTTCCCAATCAAGCGCATCTAACTGGCCAATTTATATTATGGACGACACTGTTCGAAGGCGGCTGCCTCATCTATCCAGCAAGCTACCCGCTACAAGCTAAGGAGGTTGTGGATCTCATTGAACGGGAGCAATTAAGGTTTTTAGGCACAGTCGGGTTACTTTTCCGGGATATCGTCAACTTAGAAGGCATACATACGCGAAACATGCAATCCATTGAGGGCATTTCATGCGGGGGAGCCCCTATTAGCGTGAAAACCTTGTCTAAAGCTCGCGAGGTTTTTCCTAACGCCCAAATCAATGAGGTTTATTCCCAAACGGAAAGCGGCCAGTTCATTAGTTACTTGTCGATAAACCAATGCTTTGCTGAGGGGAAGTTAACCCGGCTCTTATCAGTCGGCAACCCATCCCACATCATTCACTGGGGGCAGAAACCATTCGAAATCCGTATCGTCGATGAGAATGGCCATGATGTTAACCAAGGCGACGTGGGCGAAATTATTTGTAAAAGCGGCCAAATGATGCTCGGTTATTGGAATAACGTAGAGGAAACGGCTAAAACGCTGAGGGATGGATGGCTCTATACCGGGGATCTGGGAAGATTCGATGAGGATGGCTATTTATATCTGCTGGATCGAAAGAAGGATCTTATTATTGTCAGCGGTTCAAATGTTTACTGCTCTGAAGTAGAAGAAGTGTTGAGCAAGCACCCCTCCATTCGTGAGGTTGCTGTTATCGGAACGCCTCTGCCGGATGAGGGTGAAGAAGTGGCGGCGGTGGTGACTCTTAAACCGCGATCATCAATTACGCTAAATGAGCTGCAGCAATTCTGCAGCCCGTATTTAGCCGACTATAAATGGCCTACACGCTTAGAAATTGTTGAAGCGCTTGCCCGAACATCTGTAGGCAAACTAAACAAATCGGCAATGAAATCACAATACTGGCAATAGTGAACCACGAACTACAAGCCGGTCTCACCAAAAACCCCTATGCCGAAAAATAAGAGGCCGCACGTTGCCGATGACACTTCTTTATTAAGAAATCTGTTTGATGTGAGCCCTAACGGACCGAGCGGCCCTTATTTGACCATAATCAGGCACTTCTGTGCTCTAACGGACTCAGCAGCCGCTATTTGACCCAAATCGTCCTCACGAGGCAGCTAAATGGCTAAATAACGGCTGTGGAGTCCGTTACGTTTGCAAAGGGCCTTTCTAGAAGGCGATAGCGGCCCTTGGGGTCCGTTAGAAAGAGGCACTACCTATTTCTTCAGCAAAAGATACAAGAAATACGGTCCGCCGATGAGCGCAACCATGATCCCTGCCGGAATGCCGGCCGGATCAACAAGATTGCGCCCGATCGTGTCGGCAAACAAGAGCAGCCACCCTCCCATTAAGACGGCTATCGGGACATAATACTGATGGCGGCGGCCAACGATTGCTTTCGCAATATGAGGAGCCATTAAGCCAACAAACGCGATGCCACCCGTTACGGACACCGCGGCAGCGGCAACTGCAACAGCCATCCCGAGCAGCAGCAAGCGGCTACGGTTGATGGCTACGCCTGCCCCAATGGCAACCGCTTCGTCCATTGCCAGCAGGTTAAGCACGTTTGACTTGTACAACGTGTACGGCAACAGAATGACGAGCCACGGCAACAACGCCCATACGAACGGCCAATCCGCACCCCAGATGTTGCCCGCCAACCACTGCGCAATAAAGTCGACCTTCTTATAATCAGTAGACGAGATTAAGACAACCATTAGACCAGACAAGGCGAGAGCGAAACCGATCCCCACCAGCACCAGTTTTTCAGGCTGTAAACCGGATTTTCTAGAATAAGCGAACAAGTAGATAAGTGCAGCTGTCACTAGTGCCCCTAAGAATGCGACAATCGGAAGCATATAAGCGAATGATTTTGGATCTAACGGCGCATATAAGAAAAATATAGATATCGCCACTCCAGCTCCCGCATTAATGCCAATAATGCCGGGATCGGCCAAGTCGTTCCGCGTAATTCCTTGCAGAATCGCGCCAGACAACGCTAGCGCCATGCCAGCCAGCAATGTGACGGCGATGCGCGGCAAGCGGATGGAGAACAGCACGAGATTTTCCTTAGTTGAGCCGTAACCGAACAATGTCTGGAATAGGCGATTAAAGGATAATGCACCGGAGCCTAAGCTCATGCCGACGATAATTGTTGCCGTGATGAGCAGCAGCATGCCTGCAATGATGGCCACCTGCTTCTTAACCTTCACGTTCGCAGCCATCATAGCGCCTTCACCCCTTTACGTACAACGGCCAGGAAGAACGGAAGCCCGAATATAGCCATAATAGCCACGACTGGCGTCTCGAATGGCGCGTGGACCGTTCGCCCAAGCGTATCTGCCATTAGCATAAACATAGCCCCCCAGATCACGGACATTGGAATAACGATGCGATAGTCGGTTCCGAACAGCGCCCTTACAATATGGGGAATCATCATCCCGATAAACGCCATATTGCCGACGAGTGCAACGGCAGCTCCCGCCAGCATAATAATGACAAGGTATAGAACCGTTTTGACATAAGCCATGCGAATGCCTAGGCCGACCGCCGCTTCTTCATTTAAGCTCAAAATCGTAAGCGACTTGGACATGAGCATTGCAACAACAATCGCAACAATAATGACAGGGCTAATGGCTTGAACCTGTGCCCACGTCGTGCCAATCAGTCCCCCCGATGTCCACATGGTCACGTCTTTGGACGTTTTGGACAGGAGGCTAATGCCTTCCGACGCAGCAAGCAGAAACGCAGATACCGCTGAACCCGCCAGTACAATACGGAAAGGAGACAAGCCGCCTTTCTTCAACGAGCCTAGACCGATGACCAAAAACATGCCGAGTGCAGCCCCGAGGAAGCAGACGAGCATGATGCCCACGTAGTTCATTGCAGGCAACGCGGCCACAGCCAGTGCTAGTGACGCATTTGCCCCAGCAGTTAGCCCCAGGAGCCCTGGATCTGCAAGCGGATTGCGCGTCAAGCCCTGCATAATTGCACCGGCTACCGCTAGTGCAGCTCCAACAAGCACAGCCGCCACTTCACGCGGATAACGAATCTCCCGCAGCATGGCGATTTTATCATCATTCCCGCCTTGGTTTGTTAATATGGACCAGAGCTCGCGCAAGGTTACATCCTTCGCACCAAGCCACATTGCGAGTGAGAAGATGACTGCGAGCGCCACCAAGCTTAGTCCGATTTTGAGCGCAA
The DNA here is from genome assembly GCF_009789195.1 of Paenibacillus sp. MMS18-CY102. Taxonomy (GTDB): domain Bacteria; phylum Bacillota; class Bacilli; order Paenibacillales; family Paenibacillaceae; genus Paenibacillus_T. The sequence goes on from NZ_WSTC01000022.1 coordinate 69,451, forward strand.
AAGACTTTGGCTTCCGAATGCCGCTCATATTGCCATTCCCCCTTCAAGGTCATAACAGGCAAGAAGAAGACCGAGGCAGCCTCAAGTTTAACTGAGGCAACTCGGCCTTCTTCATCAGCCCGTGTGTACGTATGCAATTGCTTATTTCAAGAGGCCTTCTTTAAAGATGTTCAACAGGTATTCAAGTGTCGTCGGATCGCTATAAGAAGCAGCTTCCGTGTCGATCTCGATGACATGATTATTTTTTACAGCCGGAATTTTTGACCAAGCTTCCGACTTCATGAATGAGTTATCTCCCGTAGCGCTTCTGCTGAGAACGATATAGTCGCCAGCATAGTCGCTAAGCACTTCACTAGAGAGCGTGTAGTAGCCTGGTCCGAGCGCATCCTTCTTCACTTTCTCCGGCATGTTTAAGCCCATTGCCTGATACAGGATTTCCGTTCCGCGCGCCCAGTTGTTGCCGAATACATAGAAGCTTTTCGAATCCGTTTCAAATACCGAAACCGTTGCATTCTCGCCGATTTTCGCTTTAATTTCTTTGCCAGCTTCTGCAGCCCGCTTCGTGAAATCGTCGATCCATGCTTGCGCTTCTTTCTCCTTGTTGAGCAGCTTGCCAATCTCGAGTTGCTGTGCCAGGTAGTCCAGTTTGCCCCACGTGTAGACGACAGTAGGAGCGATCTCTTTGAACTTATCCAGGTTTTTGTTATGCGTGCCTGCAATGATCAGGTCCGGCTCTAGCTCAATGATTTTCTCAAGGCTATCTTCGGAAACAACTTCCACACCCGCCAGCTTATCTTTAAAATGTGGGCTTTTGTTCGTCCACTCGTCTACGCCAACAACCGTTCCGTCCAGCGAGAGCACGTTTGGCGCGTTCGTCAGTGCCACAATGCGTTTTGGATCAGCTGGCACTTCTACTGGGCCAAGCTCTGATTGGTACGTAATCGTGCCCGTCTTAGCCGGCTCATCGGTTGCAGCTGGCGTTTCAGCCTTAGCTGACTCGTTCGCGTTTGTGCTATTTGCTTTGTTGTCCTCATTTTTAGCTCCGCAAGCACTGATAAAGACAAACATCAAAATGATTAATGGAAGAAGCAGCTTTTTGCCCATTGTATATTCCCCTTTAATTGATATTGATTCTCATAATCAACTATGATCATAGCTTGATACGAAATAGTTGTCAACTACATTAATGCGATCTTTTCATAAAATAATTAGTGCCGTTTAAATTTTCTTTCGTCTAGAATCATCAACTCAACACATTTGGCGATTTATTTTACAAAATATAGTTATTTATCGATTTGTACGAACTCTATTCATATACAGAAACAGAAATAAGCCCGCTTCTGAATGCTAAGCAGGCTTATTTCTGAATTTATAAAGTGGCTATAGCTTTCGCTTTCTGCATCAAGGGGCCGAAGAAATAATAATTCGAGTTACGTTAGCACCGCCTAAACCACCGCTCAACCGAATAACGTTGTTTGTTCCCGCATTCAAATCAATGACCCGGCTGGCCTGGCCAGTAAACGTACTCCAGCCGCCTGTGCCAGGCAAGGCCAACGAATAGCCATTCCCCGTCGGGTCACCGCTAGCGTTTACCTTGAAAGTGGTTAGAGTGTCTGCGGAAGCATAAATCACAGTAAGCAGCTTCTGCCCGCCTGTGCCGCCGTTAACGCCAGCTACCTCGAAATAGGAGCCTGGAATATGCATGTTTTCAATGCTTGCGCCCGCCTTGACCGCCCCGCCTCCAACAGAAACATTGCTGCCGTTCATCAAGTATTCCGTTGTCTGGGCAGCCTGCGGGATTAACGACACAATAACACGGGACACGTTAGCTCCCCCCATGCCCCCGCTCAGCCGAATGATGTTATTCGTGCCTGGGTTTAGATCAATTAAACGGTTTGTTCGGCCTGTGTAGTTGCCCCAGCCTCCCGTGCCAGGCAGGGAAAGAAAGTAACCGTCTCCTGCCGTATCGCCGCTGGCATCCACTTTAAAAGCTGCCCCGCTATCACCGGAAGCATAGAGTACAGTAAGAAGCGCCTTGCCGCCTGCACCCCCGTTAATGCCATTCAACTGGATGTAGGAGCCTTGCGTGTGCATATTTTCAATATTGCTGCCAGGACGGGTCGCCCCTCCCCCGAAGGTTACGTTGCCGGCATTCATGGCGTATTCCGTTTTTTGCGTATATGCATCGAAGCTTGCGTTGATCAAATCATAATATTTCACTTCCGTAGCCGTGGAACGCGAACCGACGGCCGGAACGCCCTCTGATGTCTGAATCACCTTCTGAATGGTGCCGTCCGAATTAAAGTACAAACGATCTACACAGACGGAACGAAGGGTGCCGTTGGAAGAGATTTTGGCATTATGGTAAAGCATATACCACTGTCCCTTGTACTGTACGATAGAGCCATGCGTCGTTTCGCTTCCTATTACGGGGTCCAAAATAACGCCTCGGTTCACCCAAGGTCCCAGTGGGTTGCTGCTAGTAGCATAACGCATTCGGTTCCCGCCAGAATTATTGTCCGAATACATCAAGTAGTACATGCTTCCCCGTTTAAATACCCAAGTCGCCTCATGGAAATCTTCCAGCTCGGTGAATTGCTTAAGCGGCCCTTCTGTCGAGGTCATGTTAGCAGCCAGCTTGACCCCGTAGCTTTTTCCTCCGCCACCAGCGTATAAATAATACGTCCCATCGTCATCACGGAACACGTTTGGATCGATGAGATTGCTGCCGGGAAGCCCTTGAATATAACCCTGAACGGTGAAATCCGAAGCCGGCTTATTGCTCGTTGCTACGCCGATTTTCCAAGAGTCATTCCAATTCGTTCCGCTAGGATGAGGGAAATAGAAGTAGTAGGTCCCATCCTTGTATGCGGCATCAGGCGCCCACATAAAGCCGCCCTCTGGCCTTCCCCACGGTACATCGTCGGCGCTCAGGATCTCTCCTTCATCCACCCAATCCACCATATTGTCCGTCGAGAACACATGGTATTTATCCATCAAATCGCTCCCCCTGGAAGGGAATATATCATGGGAAGCGTATACATACATTCGTCCATCATTCCAAACATGTGCAGAAGGATCAGCTGTAAAGATGCTCGTAAATATGGGGTTGCCAGACGTGGTGACAGGTTCTGCGGCCGAAGAAGAAGATGTAAACCCGATAAGCGTGGATACTAGCATTGTCCCCGATAAACACAAGCTTAACAGCCTTTTTCTCATAATTACTGCCTCCTCATTACGTGAATTTGAGCCAAATTCATACCGCTTTAGACTGCTGGCACTCAGACAGCGAAGATGATTGAATTATCACCCCTCGGCATTCGTAATGGGAGAAATGTAAAATATAAGGACAAATACTAGCTTACAGCATAACCAGCCTATTATGGAGTGAGGCAATTTTAAACTTTCCCTGCTATTCTTGGCTTAATGATGGGGGAGGTTCCTGCCTTTGGTGCTCTTTGCATTATCATTTATGATTAAATTTAAAGCCCCATCATTGCAGGCATTCTGCCAACGATGGGGCTTTATTCGTTCGAATTTCCCTTTAGCCAAAAACGTAATTCGAAATCATGCAATACTCGGAAAATCCTACTTTTTTATAAATGTGATAACCTTCTTGTGAAGCTGTAAGAATGGCGATTTTAAACCCTTCTTTACGCGCTTCATTTAGCGCTGTAACTGTCATTGCTGTTCCAACGCCTATTTTGCGATATTCCGGAAGGGTTACTACCCAATGCAGTGCCGCAACTTCCCCATTATAGAAAAGCATAGCAGTCGCAACGGGCTTATTATCGATATAGCCCAGGAAATATTGCCAAGGCTTATCATCTCCCACCCCTAATGTGCCTAATGCTCCTTCACACATTGGAATGGCATCGGCTGCACCGAAAGCCCAGACGTGAACCCATTGCTTCAGTTGTTCCTCATCACGAACCGCGTGAAATTCAAACCCTTCCGGAATGGCACATGCCGGATTAAGTTCACCTAGCCTCATGGCCATGCCAGGCATAGTCTCATCATGATGAAACCCTTGTGAGAGTAACCGCTGATCGAGGTCCGCCGGACAATGGGATTGTCCCAGCTGCCAATAGAACGGCAATTGAAGGCCGCCAAAATATTGGATAACCTCAGCAATTTGCCTATCAGCATCACCCTCATTTAAGCAGCTTCTAAATACGCCATTGTAAAAAGGCAACGGCACCCCGCTTGAGACCAATAGCATTCGGTTATCCTCACGAACGTTACCGCCAGGCAGCCGCGCGATGCTTATTTGGTATGCCGCCAAGCTCTCCTCTATTGCCCGCCTAAACATTTTTGGTTCTTCCATCTTGCATCTCTCCTCATGTTTGATCGCAATCAAGCTTGCTGGAGAGCCGTTACACTTAACAATCGACTCAGTAAATCATCCTTTTTAAATAGTTTAATTTTACTTTTTTAGTATATGATCCGCTCCCCTGTTGGGGGAAGCCCTGATTATGTTTTTACCGTTTTCCATCGCCAGCACTGTAACGTATACTGTTCATATAACTCATAACAAGGTGTGATAACATGTCCCCCCGTACAAAAAAACAAAATGATGCCATTCGTGAGCAACGCAAACAGGAGATTTTGCAGGCGGCCATCCGCGTTTATGTAACCAAAGGCTATGCCGCCACAACCTTAAGCGATGTAGCGCTTCAAGCTGGCTTTGCACATGGGCTTGCCTTTTATTACTTTAAAAATAAAAAGCAGCTCTTTCGTGAGCTGTACGAATATATGATGGACCAATCCCTCCGTTACACGACGGCTTATTTCGAACAGGATATGCCGGTACTTGAGCAGTTCAAAAATTACGCCACAATCGTCTGCGAGCGCATTATCCAGGATCCCCAAACCCAACGCTTCTATATGCGAATCAGTCTTGATCTGCATCATCTCTACGAGCCCGGCGAATTGTCGCCCTTCGATTGGATGAAGAGCTTCATTCAGCCTATGACCCAAGCTATTGGCCGGGGCATTCATGAAGGCGCTATCCGTCAGGGAGACGCGAACCTAATGGCTGTTCAATTCTGGGGAGCCCTCTCCCAAGGAATGAATTATGTTGACCAGCTGGTGCAGGAGCTTGCCGCCCAAGAGCTAGCCGCGACGGAAACGAACAGCATTATGAGCGAGAAAATTAGCCAAATCGCCGATTCAGCTCTTGCATTTCTTAACCCGGGTTAACCGTTTTACACATTTTGGTTGACTGTGTAGTCAATCAAAAATATACTGGTCTCAAGGAGCGTGATTATTTGCCAAAGGTACACGAAGAAATGGGTCCAACAAAAATTCTAGTCATTGCGGCTCACCCAACAATGGAACAGTCGCGTGTAAACAAACGTTGGCTGGCGGAATTGCATGGAGGCCCGAATCAAGTAACCGTGCAAGAACTATATAAGGCCTATCCCGACTATGCAATCAACGCCAGGGCTGAACAGGAGCTAATTGCGCAGCATGACCGCATTGTTTTGCAATTCCCCATCCAGTGGTACAGCACGCCTGCTTTGCTTAAGCAATGGCTCGATGATGTATTTACGACGGCCTGGCTGTTCGGAGCTGGCGGGAAAGCTGTTGCAGGGAAAGAACTGGTCCTTGCCATGTCCATTGGAGGCGATGAAGCGTCCTACCAGTCGGGCGGCTTGATCGGGTATACGATTAGCGAACTGGTTCGTCCCCTTCAAGCGTTCGCCAACCAGATTGGCATGACGTTCCTGCCGCCTTATAAGTTTTACGGTGCAGTCAAGGCGTCGGATGGCCAAATCGACAATAGTGCCCGCGATTATTTGGGTCACATCACCTCCTCTGGCCTCAACCCGCTGATCGTTCGGCAACGAATGCTAGACGAAATGATGAAACAGGGATCAAACCCCTTGTAATTCCCGAAAGCAATCATGCTCTTGCACAGAAATAAAGGACCCGCAGCATCGATCTCCTGCGAGCCCTTTAAATATTAATCGATAAACGTGATCACATTGTTCAGCCGTACGACATCCGACGGAGCGATTTTTAACGTTGTCAGCTCATCGCCCGAACCGCCATAAATATAATCAAAATCAAGCAGCCGCTTGTCCACAATGCAAGGCAATTGATGGCCAATGAACGGAATGGCCCCCGTCTGGTACCCGGTCATTTCCTGCACTTTAGTCCTGTCCGCCATTTTTAATTTGGAATAGCCTAATTGTTGCGCTAGATCCTTCAGATCGATGCGCCCTCTGCCCGAGCTTGCAATAAGTGCTGCCAGCCCTTGTTCCGTCTGCAGAACGAGCGTTGGCGCCGCCTTCTCGATATCAAAGTATTTGGCCGCATCTTGCGTAGATTGAATCGGAGTCTCATGCGCAATGAGTTCAAAGTCGCTTTCGTTGTCCTTCAAATAAGCTTGCAGTTGGATTAGGGTTAACATCCGGATCGCCTCCATGTAATGGGTCTAGTCGACATAAGCTACAATTCGTCATCAAATTGGCATGCGTATGCCACCACCAGCCATCCTCCATGGCGATCACCCCCCTAATAAATCAACAACCTCGCCCCATATAGGCGAAGCCATTGTTCCGCTACATACCTACCATAATAATATACAATTCGATTACACATCAACCATTTCTTGCCACTAAAGTGGTATAATCGCCACACTGTTCGAACTCCCTCTTCCCGCATCCACCGGAGTTACAGCCACTATTAGCTTCGCAACTGTTCTTTTTCAATATCACCTAGCTTCGAAATTTTTCCCGGGAGTTCTGAACGAATCATTTTTAGTACATCTATAGCTTGCTCAATGTTCGCTTTTTCTGGATAAGGTGTCACGAGCCGCTCCATTTTACTTCTCAAAATAATATCGGCATTAGTTAGGCCTTTTTTTATTGTAGAACTACTGATTCCGTCAATCTGTCCTTGTGCTCTATGGTAGGCTACTAGCGCTGGTATCGTATAAGCTGTGGATGGTCCGGATAGATTAGGATCTTGTGCATTCTCCAAAAAGGACTGTGCTGCTGACAACCCCGACATCCAATTATTATATAAGACCACATCTGAATTACTTGCTTTAGACATTGAGGCAAAATAATAGCCACCCAGAAAAGTTGCAATTAAGATAATGATAAAAGTTATTAACTTAAACTTACTTTGTTGAAAGAATCCGCTTCTCATCCTATAAATTCCCCCTATCCTTTCATAATATTAAACACAGTGAACAGCAGCTAACGCTATTCACTGTGTTTCTGGTTAGTTTTGAGTTACATAAAATGAATGCGAATAGCTTTTGCGGCCAACGGATTGAAGCGCAATTGTATTGTATAGATCAAAACTAATTTCAACTCTATTTTGTGCCGTGGAACTGCCATTACATGTAGTGCCAGTCCCACTACATGCAATATCCCAACTAGCAGCTGCAAAATGTGATTGTACCTTAGTTAACCCAAACCCATTTTTAGTTCTAAACAATGCTCCACGTGACTGATTAACATTTTGGCCAGATAAGTTCAAGTCTACTTCTTGTGCAGGTTGATAGGAAAACCCTGTGGAGAAGCCGTTAACCGAATAGGAATATTTAAATTCCACTTTAACCGTACCAGCTTGTGTGCCTTGGGCATCAATGTTCATCCAAGTAATAACCTCTGGTGCTGCCGTTTCTAATTTAAACTCTACGTTTTCTGCTTTCCAATTAGAAATACTGCCTGAAGTTGTGGTGAAGGTCTCGCCGTTATGTTGAATTGTATTTCCAGATATATGGGTATATGCTTTTACATTTTCAGAAGGGTGTGAAGGTTTTGTAAATGTATACCGCATAGATACCGTATCTGTTGCGGTACTTCCGAACCAATTGTAACTTAGCGTATAATGACTAAAATACGTACTGTCTATAATCGAGCTGATTTGAAAATCCGGCGTAGACTCACCTTCGGATAGGCCATCAAACTTGAAAAAACGTGCCATCCATAACGCAACCTCGCTAGGTACAACTTCATACTTACTGCTATTCAAGAACATTTCATTTTGTTCTGCTAATGGAATTAAACTGTCCAGTGGCATTTCGGACATTAGCAGATTACGCGTTCCTTTTTCGACAAGGTATAACACAAGTATTGGTTTTTTATATTTTTTGTTTATCGTAGATAATTGTTGTGGATTTTTAATGATTTCAAATCTAAGTACATCAAAGCAGTTAGATTGATCCGTGACCTTGCCATAAACAACTTCTCCCGAGCTGCCCCGATACAATTGGCCCGTTAAACTAAAAGATCGATTGACCCCATTGGATTCAACACTGCCTTCCATTTTCATATCCGGGTATATTGTTGCCGAAGAAACTTTCATCAGAACTTCCCGCAGCTTTTCAACGTTCACCTCGCCCCCCTTTTCGGGCGCATTAGATAGCGAGTACACCTTAAATTCTTGTGAGCCTTTGTTTGGGGAAGCTAGCGAAAGGCCCGAAAATAGAACAAACAACAACATAAGGCTTAGAATAGTACTTGCAAACTTCTTCATTCCACACACTCCCACCATTTGGTTTTATTTATGCATTACTTCCAAAAACAATAATAATAGATCACAAGAAACACTTATGTATATTTGTGTAAACTTAACAGCCTTTTTTTGTTAATTTTTTTCAGGGGAGCCCCTACACAAACAAAAAAAACACCGCCAAAGCCCTCAGGCTGCTGGTGGTGTCTTTGTTAAGCTAGAAAATAAGCGGAAAAGCAACCGTGACGATCGCTGCCCAAATCCCGTAGATCGGCAAATACTTTGTAACTGCATCTTGGATGGCGGAAGGTCCCGCGCCCCCCCGCAAGAAACGCATATAAGCACGCATAATCCAAATGAGATTGGCCCAAATCAGCAGGTTGATGCCTAGAACGGCGAGCCTGTTAGGCGTAATGCCGTATGAAGAAAGCCGGAACACGATGGCGGATAAAGCGACACTGTCGATAATAAGCGCCAGGGCAATTAAGGCAAAGTTTACATAGTCAGAAATGCTTTTCTTCTCGTCTGTGCCGCTTTCGGTAATGGAAAATATCGTGACAGCCAGCACGCTAAGAAGTATGCCATTAAAGGATAAGAGGAAATCGCGGTCCAAGAATGGGCTTTTTCCGACCGAGATGACCGTTACCAGATACACCAACAAAGTTGCCAGAACGAGCGGGCTGAAAATTTTGGCGATATACGGTGCAATGCTTCTCGCTAACTTTAGGTTCCCTAATACCAAATGGGTAGCCACAACTGAGAGAGCCGCCGCACCAAACACAACGATATTGCTAAAATAGAATTCCGATATATCCATGCCCGCAAATGTGAATAGCCGCATCGTGATTAAGGTTAGCAGCCCTCCACTAATGGCCATGATCGCATATAGAATGCCGAATTCCCCATTGAATTTAAGAAAAGCTAACCTTGCGCGGCCAACGCCATGTTCATTTCCCATATAAGCAAGCCCCACTGCTGCCCATAAGAACACGGGAAGATGGAGATAAACCAAAATAATGCTGTCTGTGTAGTCCAACGGAAGCACGTTAATATAAATGACAGCGAGCAAAAATGCCGCCATAAGGGTATACAACACTTTCTTATTCGGCTTGTTTTTATATACAAAATAGGCGGCAATAAAGGGCAGAACACCGAAAACAAGATTTATAGGCGCTATTTGCTCTTCTCCAGCAAAGTAAAAAAGGATTCGGGCGCATATCCCGGCCAGAATCGCCAATAGCCCCATAACTAAGAAATCCCGTTGAAACGAGGAAGCTTTGGCCGGATTGGCCGTCTCCTGATAATGCAGCCGTTCATGCCACACAGCAAGAACCTGAGAATCCGGGTTTTGTTCCCATGCGGATGCAAATGACTTTCTGAACGCCTCCGGTTCCCTTCTATACATGCGCTCCAGCTCATGGGGATTCGCCACATTAGCAATAATAGGATTGTTAATGTCCATGCTTACACCTCCTCCTCGTCCCTATATTCCAAAATGTCGCCAGGCTGGCAGTCCAACGCTTTACAAATCGCTTCTAACGTCGAAAACCGAATCGCCTTAGCTTTCCCATTCTTCAATATGGAGAGGTTCGCCATCGTTATGCCAACCCGCTCCGTAAGCTCCGTCACGCTCATCTTCCTCTTCGCCAACATCACGTCAATATTAATAACTATTCCCATGCCGCCACCTCAGACCGTCAGGTCATTTTCTGATTTAATATCAATGGCGTTTTTCAACAGCTTTTGAAGCACAGCAGCAAAAACTGCGATCACCATGGAAGCAACCGGAATGACCATGCCGAACAAAATGAGGCCTGGTGCATCATCCTCATCTGCGATGAAATACAGGAATGGCAAGCATGCCGCATACAGAAGGCTGACCGCAATAGCGCAGTATTTAATTTTTTTCAGCGCGCTTACCGACAGTTCGGAGAAAGCTTCGTTCCTGTCTATGTAGCTAAGCAGCTTGAATGCCTGATATAACGCCGTATAAAATGGGATCCCCGCTGTATAAATCACGATTAGAATGGGATATACCCAGTTATCCGGGAATGCTTCCATTGCATCCTTCCCAATTGCTGGCACCCCGAATATGCTCAAAGCAAGCACAGCTAGCCCAATCAGAAACAACGTCGCCTTCAAAATAAATGTTGAACCCCGTTCCATCACATGCACCTCTTTTTCGCTTTTGTCAGCTTGAGAGTACCATAAGATTTATCGTTTTACAATATATTTTCATTGTTATGCGATGTGACGCAATGGCATTCCACCCATACTCACATCCCGCAAACGCCAAATACACCGCCCGCGTATTGTTCTGCATGACGGTGTATTTATAAGGGCGAAGCTACTCGTATGTCGTGTTGGACAAAGCTATGGACAATATTACGATAGCTGCTACTAGAAGGAAAACCGCTACTGCTACCACCCAAAATGCAATCTTTGCAATACGTGTTCTGCTCCTGCAAAAGCCCCATATTGAGAAAAACATGCTGGATAGCGAGAGCGCCATAATGATATACGTGGAAAGATGTGGTTTCTACCGCCTAACTACGATATAATTGCTCAAACTGCCCATACTAACCTCTTCTTGTTTATCCGCTGGCAGGCCGCTTATTGCTTTCTTCGCCTCTTCCACAATATCGCTGCGGTCGATCTTGGCACCCAATCGAATAACAATGTGCGTGTTGCCTGTCTTTAATTGCTTAGATAACTTAGAACCGAACTCAGCAAGCGATTTAGCTTCTAGCTTATTGGCGACATAATAATCCTTGGAGCCATCCTTAGCAGCAAAGTTCGAAATCTCGGTATCCCTCCAAAATTCCTTAGACAGCGTGAAGTTCAAGGACTCTGCAATCTTATCGCTGGAGTTATACAGAAGATAAGGGACACCGCTGTTTGTTGCATTATTCGTCGAATCAACATTCACCCAGCCGTTCGCGAGCTTCACCTTATTCCAAGCATGGGGAACGCCGTCCATATCACCTGTTACAACGATTGCTTCCAGCCCCGCCAGATCGCTTAACATTTTGTACGCGGCAGCATAAGAAGCACACACGCCCACCTTTTTGACCATAATGCCGTAAGTCGAGAAAGAGTCGTTAAACTTCGCGTCCACCTTTTTGAACTCGTTAGACTTTGCGTTTGCAAGTGCTGCACGATCGTACTTTGTGTTGTCATTTAAGTAATCGTAAATGGCCTTATGCTTCTGCTCTTCCGACATATTCGGCTTAATAATAGTGGCAACCACTTTATTAGCCTCGGCAACGATCTCCTCTTGCTTGCTCTTAATGGCATCCGCAGGCTCCTCATACTTTAACTTTAGCGTCAAAGTGTCGTAGTCATACCTCCAGCCTTTTAGGTCGAGGATGAGCGGATTTTGGTACACAACCTCCTGCATCACATCGGAGATAGCCTCATAGTTCTGGGCCTCGGGGAAAGCTTGCAACGAAATATTTTCTTGAACATCAAGCATATTAATTGCCAGATACTCCTCAAGCGCCGTGTCTGCATTTATTTTAATGTCCTTTATTACTTCAGGAGCAGGCACGAATTGTTGGTTACCTTCATCGACTTTTTGCTTCGTATTTTTCTTTTGGGCCTCTTCCACGCTTTCAGCCTGCTCGGCACTAGAAGATGGAGCTTCAATGACCGTAGGGACATCAGGGTTAGGCACATAATTGGTCGTGTTCTCAGTTTCGACTAGGCCAGCCGTGCTGTCTTCCTCCTGAGGCTTTGCCTCGGCAAGCGCCTTAAGATCAGCTTCTGTTACGTGCTGGACGTATACAAAACCTCGCATGATTGTATTTTTAATCGTATAAGGGATTTCGGTGTCGCCATCTTGTTTAATCTTTACGTTTGTATCATAGATGACGTCTCTTGAAGCAACGGAACCATCAATAAAGATGATTTTGGCTTTTTTAGGCAAAGAAGCAGCATTATCATACAGTTTAAGATTCATAAAGCTGTCATTACTAAGTGTGCTCGGCAGCTGAGCGGACAGAGAGAATGTACTTACGGAATTGCTTAGAGAGGATTCTTTACCGTTTTTCACAGCCGTTACATAATAATCTCCATTAACTTCTTCATTCTGACGATCTAACATATTGTAGTTATCTTCATTATACTGGCCAATAATAAATCTCCGAAACTGTTTCAGCTCCGTACCTTTAACTGCACCTATTAGCCCAGGCACAGAGCTGCTAGTGCCCTCACCATATCTCTCTTCAGCACCTGGCACTGGTAAATTCGTTATTGCATCTGAGTCTAAGTATTTACTGCGTTGATAAATTCTATATTCGTCTGCCCCCTCTACTTCAGTCCAGTTCAATCTGAAGCGTCCATCACTGCTAATGCTATACTTGAGGTTCGGAACTTCTACGTCAGACTTTACCGTAAATGGGATAATAATAGGCTTCTTAAGCTTAGTGAGTGTTGTCGCATCCATATCGTAGTTGATACGAATATAGTAAATTGGAGCGTTCCCCCACCCTTTCTCGTAGTCTTCATTGCTAGGGTCAATAGCAGGCAATACTGGCCATACCGAGCTAACTTCTAGGACGTTCGTATCCCCTATGGAAGGGTAGTTAGACATTGTAGTGATACGGCTTTTTTCCTCTGCTTTAATATCCGTGTGAACAGTAACGGCATTCGTGTCTTCCCATATCGGGCTGTGAAACTCAAACCTAAACACCTTATCCCGAGGCACATTGTACATAGGCATTAAAGCCTTGTCCTGCTCAGAACCATACTTCTTCTTAAGATCAAAGACGGTTACCCCACTCGTTTTAACCGTTTCCTGTATTGGCGGCTCCTCAGGTTTAACTACTGTCTCATTACCAGTTGTACAAGCGGCAAGGAGCATGCTTGCCATGCTCACAAGCAAAAATATTGATAATATCTTTTTCAAACCGTACACCTCTCCATATGCAATAAATTCTATTCTACTAAATCTCCATGAAACTACAGTAAACAACAAGATTATACATTACATTGGTAGGATGTGGTAGTTAAATAGAACTATAATCATATGCAAAAAAAAATAGAGCATCGAGGGCTATCCCCCAATGCTCTACACTTACAATTACTCACTTCAGCTTCCCCTATGCTATGCTATGACCAGGTTAAGAAGGTCAAGGGGGCTTTTCAATTTATATTGTGCAGGTATCTGCTCATGATCCTTACATCCCCATAGGGCCAAGCCAAAATCCACCCCCGCATCGCGGGCGCACTCATAATCATAAATGGTATCTCCAATATAGATTGATCTCGCCGGATCCACGCCAGAAACCTTCATAAAGTGAAGCAATGGCTCCGGATTCGGCTTATGCTTCTCTGTATCGTCTGCGCAAACCACATAGGGCAAATAGGGCATGAGGCCAAACGGTGTAAAATCATCCCGCAGCTCTTCCAATGTTTTGGACGTGACAATCCCTTGCTTAATTCCCTTGGACTGAAGCGTCTCTAATAGCTCTCTAATGCCTGCGAAAACATCTATAGTAGAATAGAACTCCTTCATAAAATAGTTCCATCTCTCATTAGCTGCCCCAATGTCCTTAATGCCGAGCTGTGGCAGCGATGTTGTTCCAGGCACACCCAGCACAAAGGTAAGGTCTTCCGCTGCAACATCCCGATCATAGTCTGCTTTCAACATTTTTTGCAGCGAATGTAACACCGCAGTTTCGGTATTGATTAAAGTCCCATCGACATCAAATATAATTGTGTTATATACGCGCATGAAGAGCCTCCTCATAAAATATGTCCCATTTTGCCGCCGTCGATTAGTTAACTTGTTGGTTAAGCAGATGGCTAGCAGCAGCGAATAACCCTCGTTCATAATCTTCATTAAATTGATTCGATAATTCGATTTGGGGAATGGCATGGGTAGGCAGGCTGGTTGCACATATTTTGCGAATTTCATCTGCTTTTCCTGCAATAAAGCTATTCTCATACAGCACGACCCGGTCGGGGTTTAGCAAGGCTGCATAAGATCGAATGACTTTTCCGTAATACTCGGCCATATTTACATTTTTAAAATGGGTTTTCGCATAGGTGATATTATTTTCAATAGGAAGATAATGCAGCTCCCCCGCAAACTCCGATGCGCCATGCCACACCTTTCCCTCGATTACAATGCCAGAACCTATTCCGACTTCGCCCAAATAGATACATACAACCGCTTGGGGAGAATGGTTGCACTGTGCCCAATACCCCATCGAAACCATGTGCATATCTCCCTCTACCATGCAAGGAAGCTTCGCCGTATCCTCAAAATGCTGAGCCAGGTTTACGCCCCGTAGCTCATCGTAACCAAATACTTCCGTCACGGTTCCGCGATGGACTGTACCTGCCAGACCCATCACAATAGCTCCAAGCTGCGGATAATCTGCCTGTACACGCGCAATTAGCACGTCGATTGCCTTTAATGCCCCTTCTGAACAAACCTCTGCCCCCGCCTCCAACTTGTCGCCAAGCAGGTCACTCACAAACCAGTTTAATTTGTCTAGTTCCAGCCGGAGGGATAACGTAACCCTAAATACGGGATTGCATTAAGTAGGCCCAAGCGCCAAAAAGGGCTGTAACCGATCGCCTCATGGCAACCTGTCACAGCCCTCTTGTTATTTTTTCACGCTGGCATATATTTGGCGCAGCTTGCCGTCCGTATCCTTATCTATCGAATACTCCTTTTGGTTAATCGTTACATAATCAGCGCTTAGAAATAAGCTCAATGTCTCTTCTGCCTTATTGCCTTCAAAGATTTTTAAGGAAAATAGCTGTCCGCCTGTTTTTAGTTCCTCATCCTTTAACGTTATTCGTTTATATTTTCCCTTATTCAAGGCATCAACAATTTGCTTGATCGAATCCTTATTTTCAACCGTAAACTCTTGGCCACTGCCTGCAAGATCAAGGAACCCAACTTTATTAATTTTAGCCAAATCGCCTTTATAAATGGATTCAAATGAAACATATCCATCACCTTGTGATGTACATCCGCTAAGCATAATAACAATCGCCATGATGAATATTTTTTTCATAAATAACCTCCTCGCTTAAAGTAAATGAAGGGTGCCCCTAAAGCCTTCACTTAGGAACACCCTTCTTCAAATTCTAACGGACTGGGATTAAAAATGGTTGACGTAACTCATCTTGCTGCTAGTCCATGCGGCCGACTTTAAATAATAGTCCTTGTATGCATCTGATGACCAATTATTTCTAACCACATAATATTTGCTATTTAGATAATTGGAGGCGTTAACGAACTCTTTGTAACCTACAACCGTTAGTGCATGGTCTCCTACATAGGAGTTTCCGTGTACAAGTATCTCGAAAATTTTCGAGTTATCGATCAATGTTGTAGCCGTATAAAAATCGGTAGCTTCAGTTACAAAATCGGCATTCGGGTAACCATGGGCTTGCGCATATTGTTCAAATCCTGATGCTACATTACTATCCAATGTTGAACCCGTTCCAGTAGAGGTTTGGGTTGTGCCCATGTAGGTTCTTAATAACTCGATGACCTGTTTCTCCGTGTAGGTTGCGCCAGTGCTTGGATTTTTCAGCAAATTCGAGTACCCTGCATCTTTAAAATATTGAATGATGTTTTTGCCCGCTGTTGGCGTGCAGCCAGAGTACTGTGTTACGCCCCCGCTTACCCACGTATATTGCTTCGCATTAACTATGGTGTTTATGTAATTTTTATGAATAGAACCGTATCCTGATTCCCAAGTTGCTGGATCAATATTGGTAAAGCCATCACTTGGATTGCTTTGGCCCGGTGATCCTGTTCCGTCTAAGACAGCCAGCTTTTTAATGCGGTCCCAGTTATTCCTGTTATTCTTATTCACGCTTGATGGATGATTAGAATCCGCATTCGTTTGCTGCTTCCAATCCTTAATATGATTTCCCCTCTGATCATAAACAATTTCAGAGCCATCATCAAACTTCGTCTTGTAAGCAAACTCCAACCCGCCTAGCCATACAATTTTTTTATCTTTTACTTTTTTGTTATCTTCCTTTTGCTTTTTTTGAAGGGCCTGATTAATCGTTTGGTTTTCTGTAATCGTATCGCTGCCCTCATCTGCCCAGAAGTTAATAGGCTCGTTATCAATAAAGGCACTAACCAGCAGCTCACCTGATTTTACTCCGCCTGCTTCTACATTAAATGAATACGCTACAATCGCACCTGATGCATCGTATACCTCTTGGCCTTGGTCAATCGCTACCCTTTTGCCAAACCACTTGCTTTGTTCATCAAGAATAGCTTCAGTCAAAACATGGTCGGCAGCAGCTAATCTTGCTGTTTCAATAGAAACAGTGGATACGGAAGCCTGGCTGTATCCCGTACTAGCGAAAGAGAGAATCAATGCGATCGATAACAAGAATGAAACGATTTTTTTGAAATGCATCCCCAAACCTCCATTTTCAAATTATGCTTTACAACTATATTAGTTTATTCCCTTATATTAACAATAGGTCTATTGCACTAATTACCGATAGAATTTATCGGATTAATTCCTCGGAACGATCGTTATTGTCCACGTCCTTATAGCGGATTGTAACGTTGCCCCATTGTTCGGCTGCTTTATCCGCCTGTTGAATTTCATACAACGCAGTAACGGAGTGCCCAGCGCCCACTTCCCCGCCGTCTACTTTGTTATTGCGGAAGTCTTCATCAGGGATTGCACGGTTCTCATAACCGAGAAGGCGATACCCCTTCACTTGTGCAGGGTCAAAATCGACTTGGATTTTGGCGTCCTTCGCAATCGTTTGGAGTGTCCCGGTTAGATTATCCTGGAACACCTTCTTCGCTTCATCAATGTCATCAGCAGCCATTGGTCCCTCTGGCGAGTTGTCCAAGGAAACCTTGTTTATCGCCGCTGTCGCTGAATTCGCCAAAATCATGAAAGACAGCAATGGCGCCGAAGTGAGCCAGCTGCAAGATGTTCTCCAAATGGCGGAGACGTACGCTTCTGGCGAGCGGGAAGAAGATTTTGTTGCACTCGTTAAGAAGGCCATTAAGATTCGTGGATAATTGCTTTGTTATGCAGAACACCGCCCGGGGGCATGATGCTCCGGGCGGTGTTTTCGATTTTCAATATCGGGCGGAACATTAGAAAACCATGAGGCAGCATAAACTTCTCCCTTCAATGATTGGGAATCGGCAACCAAAATGCGGTTATCTTGTTTTGCAATCACATATCCGGATAGGGCAATGCGCGTGCCTAACATTTGAAAGTCCACAATATCCGGCCTAAACGCTTGGAGCAGCTCTGATTTAACCGCTTCACTCAAGTACGCCTCTACTTTTACCTTTTCTTTCTTAACATCAACTCCGACGCTCCAGCCTCCAATTAGCTTCTTGGTTTCCATTATCTTAATAATCGCATCAGCAGCAGCTTGAAGCTCAGCCTGGCTATATTTAGACTCCTTAAATTCGACATGGCTACCCAGCTTGAACATAAGCGCCGCTTGCAAATCCTTTATTTCAGGGGTTTCTTCATCTTCCCGATCAACTAAAAACACAAATTTCATTCTGCTTTTATCGCCTGCATCAAGGTAGTACGTTCCGTATTGTGCGAAAGGAGCAACAGATGGATCCGTCACCGGGAACCGCTTATTCATTTCCTCCTCTAGGATCGGCACATATTTCCTTTCGAAAATAAGCTGCTCCTCATATGGATCCTCTTGTGGCGAACCAAGCCCATCGGCCGGCTTGGTGCCTGCTTGTTTGCCACAGGCCGACAAGACTAATAAAGCCGCTAACAGCCATAACGTTATTTTCATTTTCGGCAATTCCTCCAACTCAAGAACGCACTTATGCTGTATAATAACGCGCTAACGTAGAACAATACGTTAATCGTCAAGTAATCGATAACATACCCCGCTACTAGAATTGCGCCTCCAGAAGCAGCGGTCGTCCAGAAGTGGTAGTCGCCTAACGGCTTGCCTCTTTGCCCTGCTTGGGTTTCATCAGCCAACAGCGCCTTTTCTCCCATCCGCTGCATTGCATTACACACGCCCATTATTATTTGCAAAGCAATCACGACTGAATAAGACGCTACCCACGGAAAATAAAGCATTGCTGCCATTAAGCCCAGCGAACTCACCATCATAAGCCGTGCAGCATGCCGGTCCACGTAACGCGACAACAACTGCGAAGCGGCAGCAGAGCTAATCGTAAACACCGCGAATGCTAGGCCATATTTGGCATAGCTGTTACCCAAGTTTTTTAGAAACAGCAAGTAGAAAGGATAAATGAAACCACCTGCAAAAGTGACAATGCTTTGCGTCCGAATCAATGTGCGTATACTCACCGCTGCTCCCCCTCGACCGCGCCATACTGTTCATAAAATACGTTGTAAAACAACTCGTCCGGATCGTACTTTCGCTTCAGCTGAAAAAATGCCTCTGACTTCGGATACGCCGCATGCAGCTGCGCCCTTGTCGGATATCCCGCATAAGGCAAATAATAAGTGCCGCCATGCGCAATGGCCTGATCGACGACCGCACGAATGCCTTCTCCGAATTTCTCCTGCCCACGTTCGCCCAGCGGCGCACGGAACAGGCATACAAGCGCAAACATGTCTTTCCGCGCATATGACAAAGCTGCTTCCTCATCTTGGTCCACATACCTCACCGTAATATTGAGCAGATCCAGCTTATGGCGCTTTAACACCGTGCCGAAATCCCTTAGAAAATCCGCATATTCATCCATCGGAATAAAATATTCCTGTAACAAATCGTTCCGCCCCGGCTCATGCGTTTCCATGAAGGCAGTGTCGGACCGCATCGCATTATTTCGGCTAATCAGCTGTCCCTCTTGCCGCTTAAACTGCTTCAATTGCAGATCCCAGAACGTATCCTTCAACTGATCAGATAGCCGATTCAACTGGAACAATGCCTTTACTGGCGTGACCCACTGCTCTTTATCACGCAGCTTGAACGCCTCCGCATCATATTTCTTTTTATCTGCTATCTCATAATTCAACGCATACATATCGGTTAAGAAATGGCCGGGTCCCACCGAGACTCGTGCCAAATGCATACGAACATCCGGGTTCCCTAGCACATGGGTTCGGAAATATTGCACATAATCATCCGCCGGCATGGTATCCACCCGAAGCTGATACATTTCATCCGGGACCAGCGACAAGGTCACATCGAGGATGATGCCAAACAGGCCATAGCCACCCAGCGCAAGCGGAAACAATTCAGCGTTTTCCGTGCGGCTGACCTCCAGAATTCGGCCGTCCGCCGTTAGCAGCCTATAAGACAGCACACTTTTAATCAACGAGCCATTGCGAATATCCCGTCCATGCGCGTTAACACTGATCGACCCGCCAACTGTAAAAATGTTCTGCGACTGCATCGTCCGAACCGCCAGCCCGTAAGGCTGGATGCTTCGTTGTACATCAGCCCAAGTTGCACCCGCCTGTACAGTCACTGTGCGAGCTGCAGCATCTACATTCAGCACGTGGTTAAAAGCCGTCATATCAACTACGACTGCATCCTTGTAATAGGTATGTCCGCCTTGGCTATGCCGCTGGCCCGCAATTGCGACCTTTAGTTTATGGGCAGCAGCATCCTGAACCACCTGCACCAACTGTTCCATCTCCTGCCCCTTAACGATACGCTTAACTTTAACGGGATGCAGCCGGCTGTAATCTGTCAGGAGAAAAGGGTCCTGGCCCGGCTGGCTCGTATAAACGTATGTAAATGCCGACAAAGCTACGAGCAGCAGAAGCACAACTCCTTTACGCATAAACCGTACTCCCTCATCCTATGATTTATAAATCATAACATGGATTACAATTATCGTTATTTAAATATGTTATAAAGAAAAATTCCAAATACATGAAAAAACACCGTCTTGGCAAAAGGCCACAAACGGTGTATCTCATATTTTATATATGATTAACCTTCTACTTCCCAGCTCTTGTCAGCCATAATTCTTCAATGCTATTAATCTGATTATTGTTTAGAAACTCTACTGTTCCTGTCTCTAATCTATCTAATAAGGTTAGCCAATCTTTCTGGTTCAACCTATAATCTTCTTCATCGTTTTCATGCGCCTCTTTTATCCAAGCATCATTCAACTCACTCGATTTTTCAATTTGATTTTTCATTCTGGCATCTAGCCTGGCATCCGACTTAAACGCCTCTTCATGCCAACCGTAATAAAGATGTGCAAGCCGGTCTGCATTGGCCGAGCTTTTATTGGCCTTATATTCTTCTTTTTTCTTCTTCGTTTCAAACGCAAGCTCTCGATTGTTATCAATAATATTTCGAATTGTTTTTATCGTCCATTGTAGAAACCAGTGTTTGCGTATCACTTTTGAGTTGATTGGAGAGGTACTTTTCATACATCTGGTTTTCTCTTTGCTGATTAAACAGAAGAATTGCAAAAGTCACAATGATTACAACCAACACAATAGAGACATACTTGGTTCTCGCCACTAGAGCATCCTCCATTTCCATTACGAAAATGCCGTTCTCCGTTAGCGCCCTCATTCACCGCTTATTTCAGTAAAATCACACACAATTATCCTTGCATGTGACATCGCCTTCAGCCAGGCATATGGTACGATTTTAATTGTATAAAGCACAATCTATTGCATTAGGAGGTGGCGCACACCGAACGATCAGAAACATAGCAGCAAGATTAGCTCGCAACCACAAGTTAAATCTCGTGCTTTTGTTTTCTTACTTTCCATATTTCAAGGAGGTCTATAACATGGTTCGTACACAATCCGTGAAAAAAAAGCTCTCGATTGTTCTCATGTCCGCTCTACTGCTTGCCACTGCGCAGCTATCAATCAATCCCCAGGAGGCATCCGCTTCAGGCAATCTGGCGCTTGGCCACTATGTGTGGGCTAGCAGCGGCAGCTATCCGGCTGCGGCGGTGGACGGCGTCCATTACTCCTCGAACTTCTGGCAGCCTGCTTATGGCCAGACGGGCTGGATCACGGTCGATCTCGGCAGTGTACAAGCTGTCAATCGTATCGTCCTCAAAGCGCCGACATATGGTTACTGGGTCCAATCAGCGTCTGTTTTAACCAGCAACTCGACGGATGATAGCAGCTTTACGGCACAAACATCCAGCACGACCTACGGGTATTATTCCGCTAACAATTATACGAACACCATCAACCTGCCGAGCACTGTCAACACACGTTACGTCAGAGTACAAGTGGCCAACGTAAGCACCGCAACTGCTATTAGCGAGCTTGAAGTGTACGGGCCATGAGCTGCTAGCTAACGAAATCAGGCTTTATCTGATGCTATGAGACAAACTTAAAAAAGGCTGCGAAGGTCGCCAATCGGCAGCCTGTCGCAGCCTTCGCCCGTTATAATCAGCTTATTAGATACTATTGAAGCTTTAACTGAACATCTCTGAAATTTACTGCCCATTGCTTCATCCCTGATGCAGACAAATCGGTCAATGGCAGTTCACGATCAGTGATTTTGTACATCTCACGTAAACTATAAGCAAGCACTGGAGACCAGCGGGAATTCGATTCGATTAATGCTAAAATTTCCTCTGTATAGGACGGCCCTAATTCTACAATGGGTTGAAGTGCTTTCACTGTACTTTCGGTGAACATATTTGAAGAAATTCTATCCTGCGCAGTTTGGGTCTTCTCATGTTCACGATAAAACGTAATAATAGCTTGTATTAATGGATTATCACTGTTTTCGTTCCGTTTGATCCATTCCTCCGCGGGTTCAGAATATAGCTCCTGCCCCTTCTTCTCTGCCTCTGCCGCCCAGATAAGCGAATTTACTGATAACAATGCCGCCACAGCTACGGTCGCAATTGCCAAGCGTTTTTTCATTGTGTTCCCCCAAATATATATTTCCTTATTCATAAATGTTTCTTTATTTTTACATAAAACCCATCACTTTCACACGAAAGGTCTCTTAGTATTTTCCGAAGGGCCGCATGCAGCACGCAACTTACTTGCCTAAAGCAGCCATAGTAACCGCAAGTAATTAGCTAGAGCCATTGTAGATTGGAACAAGCCGCTCTTTCCTAACATACAACTTTTACAAATAGAAGGAACTTTAGGGTGCAATTAGCGTAGAACCTATGACTACATTTTCAAGGAGGAATTATGAGAACCAAAAAGTTAATGCTAATGCTCGCTATTGCAGCAATGATGTTGTCGCTGTTAGCGCCGTTGGGCGCAGCAGCAGCCGCTTCAGATGTAGCCCCTCTTGGTTATACGGACACGCAGAAGGCCGCATCCGAGAAAGCAGCACTGCTAACAAGCCAATACGGTACGACAAGCGTGCAATACGCGCTGATCGATCAAGGAAAGATTGTCGTCTCCGGCCAATCCGGCATCAACGATGCCGCCGGGAAGAAGCCCTTGACTGCCAATACCATGTACGGCATAGGCTCAACAAGCAAAGTGTTCACGGCAGCAGCCGTCATGAAACTGGTTGATGCGGGCAAAATTAATTTGGATCACCCCGTCGTCGAATACATACCAGACTTTACGATGAAGGATGATCGGTACAAACAAATTACCCCCCGCATGCTGTTGAATCATTCCGCCGGCTTTTATGGATCATCGCTATCGAACGCATTCCTATTCTCGGATAATGATTCCTACGCGCATGATACACTTCTTCAGCAGCTCTCCGAACAGAAATTGAAAGCCGATCCCGGCGCTTATTCGGTCTATTGCAACGATTGCTTTACCCTTTCCGAAATTATGGTTGAAAAAGTAAGCGGCATCGGCTTTACGTCCTTTATCCATCAATATTTTAGCAAGCCTCTTGGCATGCCGAATACGAAAACGCCGCAAGATCACTTGGACCAATCCGCAATGGCAGCCCTTTATTTCCCCGGTTTCCGTGATCAGCTGCCGAATGAAACGACCAATGTGATCGGTACGGGCGGCATCTACTCCACAGCAGAAGATCTGGCTCGTTTCTCTCAAATTTTCACAGGCCACGAAACAGGCATTCTATCTGCCGATTCAGTAAAAGCCATGTCCCAGCCTGAGTACAAGAAAGGGTTCTGGCCGGAGGATGCAGATACCGTGTTTAACTACGGATTGGGCTGGGATAGCGTCAATCTATTCCCGTTCAGCGACTATGGCATTCAAGCGCTGGCCAAAGGCGGAGACACCCTTCTCTACCATGCCTCCCTTGTCGTTCTCCCCGGCGAGAACATGGCAGCTGCTGTCCTGTCATCTGGCGGCTCCAGCACGACCAATCAGATGCTGGCAAGCCAGATTTTGCTCCATGCCTTGAAGGAGAAGGGAGCCATAGATGGCATTAAAGCTGAGAAGTCCTATGGAAAACCGACGAAAGCTGACCTCCCAACAGAGCTGCTAAACAGTGCGGGAAGCTATGGCGCAACCAATCAACTGCTTACCGTAGCCATTGCTAAGAGCGGCGAGTTATCCATCTCAACACCACAAGCTCCGGGCAGTCCAGCCCAGAAATTTACGTACTCGAAGGATGGCTCATTCTTAAGCGAGGATGGCAACGTGAAGGTCAACATTGTGAAAGCGAAGAACGATCGCACTTATTTATGGGTTCGGCAATACCTCTCGCTCCCAGGGCTTGGGCAGCTAGCTTTATCGGAATACTCTAACGAGAAGCTTGAGCCGAACGATGTCCCTGAGGAAACGCTTGCCGCATGGAAAGCACGGGACGGCAAACGCTATTATGTCATTAACGAGAAATATACTTCCGTCGCCTTATTGCTGCTGGGCGCCATGAAAGTGCAATTGTTCAAGGAGGCGCCTGGCTACATCATCGATCAGAAAATAACGGGTCCAAATACAGCATTGGCCGATCATCAGGTTCCTGTCATGGGCAGCAGGGATATTTCACCGCTTAACTTCTACGAGCAGGACGGCACCGAATACCTACGTTACGGCACAAGCCTACTCGTAAGTGAGGATGCCCTAAAACCACTCTACGCTGGCAAGCATTCCTCAACGACCATTTCGGCGAACGGTTATGCCAAATGGTATACGATTCCCGACAATGCCGCCGGCAAGACGATTAAAGTATCCCCTTCTTCCAAAGGCTCCTATGCCGTGTATGACGAGAACGGAACATGTGTAGGGCTCGGCACTATTAATTCAGCCAATCCAACCGTGCTTCCTAAGAACGGTACGGTCATGTTCGCGGGCGAGGCCGGAACCAAGCTTCAAATTACGTTAAAGTAAGAATAGAACCACTTAACGAAAAGGCCAGCATTCTTGTCCGAGAGAATGCTGGCCTTTTTGTTTTACAACTAAAGCTGCTTCATATTTCAGAAGGCGAATAACACGCCCTTTTTCATATACAATTACTATTGAATATGCATTTAATCATATAATGAAGACAGTTACCAATGTCTTATATCAACTAACTTGTAGGTGAAGCAGGATGGGCAAAATCATGTTTACAGGCGGCGGTTCCGCCGGCCACGTTACGGTAAATCTGGCTTTAATGCCGAGATTTCAAGCAGAGGGTTGGACGGTTGAATACTTGGGTTCGCATACGGGCATTGAGAAGCAACTAATTGCGGACATGCCGGGGGTAAAGTATTTCAGCATTGCGACGGGCAAACTGCGAAGGTATTTGGACTGGAACAACGTGAAAGACCCGTTCAAAGTCGTCCAGGGCGTTTTTCAGGCTTATCGCATTATCAAGCGCAGCAAGCCAGACATTATTTTCTCCAAAGGCGGGTTCGTCTCCGTTCCTGTTGTATTAGGCGCGAAGTTGAATCGGGTACCCGTTATTATTCATGAATCAGACTTAACGCCAGGACTGGCGAACCGAATTGCCATTCCTTTCGCGACGAAGGTATGTACAACGTTCTCTGACACGGACCAGCATTTGCCCAAGAGCAAAGTTTACTACGTCGGTCCCATCATCAGGGAAGCGCTAAATCGGGGCAGCCTTGCGCGCGGGAGAGCATGGAGTGGTTTCACCAACGCTAAACCCGTGCTTCTCATTATGGGAGGGAGCCTGGGTTCCCGCAAAATAAACCTTGCTGTAAGAGAATCGCTTCCGCAGCTAACAAAACGCTATCAAATTGTCCACCTATGCGGCAAAGGCCAAACGGACAACACCGTGAGTGCACCGGGTTATGTGCAGGCAGAGTACCTACAAGACGAACTGCCGGATGTGTTAACGATGACCGACCTAGTCATTTCCCGAGCAGGGGCAAACTCGATTTTCGAATTTCTGCATCTCCGCAAGCCAATGCTGCTCATTCCGCTTACGAAGGCGCAAAGCCGCGGTGACCAGATTCTTAACGCAGACTCGTTCCGCAAAGCCGGCTACAGCGATGTGCTTCAGGAAGAGGAACTAACGGCGGATCTGCTCATTTCCCGGATCAACCAGCTATACGACAATCGGCAAGCCTATATCAAGCGCATGGAGACTGGGGCACCACATGCAGACGCGCTCGCAAACGTTATGGATCTCATCAAGCAGGTGGCGAAGCAGCGTTAAATACAGTTAAATCGAACGGAATGCAAACATGATTTCCGCTTCACAAACGAATTCATGATTTACGGTGGCGACGCCTTTTCCTTTGACGATCTGCCCCTTAACTCGCGTTACATCGAACGTTAGCAAAAGTTGGTCTCCGGGTGTTACTTGCCGTTTGAACCGGCAGCTATCAATTCCCGTCAATAACCCTATTTTATTATCGTTACTCTCTCCACTGGACATAGCGATGCCCCCGACCTGCGCGAGCGCTTCTACGATTAAGACGCCGGGCATAACAGGATAGCCGGGAAAATGGCCAACAAAATAGGGTTCATTCATTGTCACATTTTTAATGCCTACCGCTCGTTTCCCTTCGTCCATTTCCAAAACTCGGTCAACCAAAAGGAATGGATATCTATGGGGAATGATTTCTTTTATTTTTTCAATATTTAGCATGGGATTGCCTCCTCTCAGCTCTTAGGCGGGGTGATCGTTTTATCAAAACAACATTGCGAATTTCCAGTACATCGTTCCATAAAAGAACAACTTCAGCATAATCATTTTCTGTGATTTCCCGTATCTGAATTTCCACGCCTACCCTCCATTAACAAACTGTTATCCGGTATATTATAACACAAATTATGGAAGATATTGCAGTGACATTCGGCATTGATACCACGTCCAAGCCGCAGCGAATAATAATCTCGCCATCCATTACTCTAAGCCTGCAGCTATATCAGTTCGTAGCGTGCCACTTGCAAATGAACAATTGCTACCTTCGTGCAGTAATTGTACAATTTGACTAGGAAAAATCGACGACTTTAACGAATAAGGGAGCTGGCAGCGTGTTTTTACACTTCTTGCAACAAAATGAGCATAAGAAAGCATTTCTGGAGCTGGCGAATATCGTCGCTAACGCCGACGGCTTCGTTAACCTAAAAGAGAGAGGCGGGCTGCGCATAATTGCGGCTGAGTTGGGATTGCCTGCAGCTGCAGCCGCCACATCGCGCTCGCTTGAAGATATTCTCGGCTGCGCGCAGGATGAGCATGTGCAGCATATTTTCTTAGTAGAAATGTTGCTGCTTTGCTATGCCGACGGCGATTACAATGACGATGAGAAAGCGCTCATTATGGAGATGAAGCAAACGTTTGGCATCACCGAAGAGAAATATGAGGCATTTAAGGAATGGGTTATTCGTATGGACAAACTGCGTACAGAGGGCGTCAAGTTGATTTTGAACATGCCGTAGCTTCCACGCCATAGTTTACATCATAAATAGGGCCGGAAGCCACCATATTATGGTGGCCTCCGGCCCTTTATGATGCTGTTACAACCACTATTTATTTATGCGAATTGTTTACTTGGAATCGATTAACCCGGCCTTGTCCAGCAGCCGTTGCACGATAACCGCCGTCTCCGCTCTCGTCATGTTACGATCGGGAAGCAGCTTCCGACCGGAGCCTTGCACGATCCCCGTCTTCACCGTTTCGGCAAGTGCTTGTACCGCCCATGGCGCTATGTTTGCGCCGTCCTCATAGGAAGCAAGCACATCAGTCGCGTTCGCTTCGCTAACGCCGGCATTCAGCCCTGTTAGCTTCATCGCCCGTGCAAGCATAACTAGCGCTTCTTGGCGCGTGATCGTCTTATTCGGTCCGAAAGTGCCGTCCTTGTAACCGTTCACCAATCCGTATTCCTGCGCTTTGGCCACTGCGCCAACGAACCAATCGTTTGCTTGAACGTCGTTTAACGAAGCCATCTTTCCGTTATCAGAAAGTCCTAGCGCACGAATAAGAATTGCCACGAATTCAGCCCGCGTGACAGCGCCATCTGGATTATAACGCGAATCTCCGACACCATTCACGACAATCCGCGACGCCATGTCGTTCACCGCTTCTTCGGCCCAATGCCCTGCCATATCCACAAACGATTGAACGTGCTTGATCAACGCATACGTACTGTTCGTCAGACTATGGATGACGACGTAAGCCTTGCCGTCCCGAATGATGACTCGGGAAGGGACGTGATGAGACGTTCCGTCCGCGTCCAGCTTGACCGCGGTCGTAATCGCATTCGCATCCACACCGTCCGGCAGCGGAATTTCACGCTCTACGTATATCCCAAACTTGTCCACTTCCAGGCTCTTGCCGTTGGATGTAACCGTAATTGTGAAATCAATTGGTTCCCCTACCAGGCTGAATTGGCCTTTTTCCGCAGCCTGATTCGCCAAGCCGATCATTGCCTGGCCGCTCTTCCTAATGCTCATTTGTACAATGACGTCCGAGAGTTTTGTGAAAGCGCCAAGCTGAGGCGTGATCTTGTCAACCGCGATTTCGGTTGCCGGCATCGAATAGCTTCCGTTAGGCGTCCGTACGACCAATAAGGCTTGCATGTTCGCAAGGGCTTTTACCGTTTCCCCCGTAAACGCCACATTCACCTGATCCGCGTCCGCTCCCTCCGCCAGAATCACGATGACTGGCTTCTCTTCTTGGGCCAGTTGATTCTTCAAGGCGTCGATGTTTACGGTCAACGTCAATACGGTATTCCCCTGGTATTCCTTGGAGATGCCTTTGGCGACCCAATCGTAAGCCTTCCCGTCAACCAAGACCGGGAACCACTCTTCGTTACCGGACAGGCCGTCGCCCGGAGGCACCGTTCCTCCCGATGAAGGCGCGCTTTCCCGAGTGGCCGTCACCGTGTAGGTTTTCTTCGTGCCGTCCTGCGATGTCACTTCGACAACAATTGTGTTGTCGCCTTCGTTCAAGGCTATCGCGTTCGACGCGGAGCCGCTTATCGCTGACATTCCGCCGACCTTCACCGTCGCGTTCGAATCGTCCACGGTTGGTGTGACCGTAACGCTGCTCACGCTATTTATCACGCTTGCTGTATAATTCGTCGTATTTGGCGTGAACGATGGACTGAGCGTACCGCTTGATAGCGCCAATCCGCTCAATTCCGCATTGTTGCTGCCCGCGCGCGTAACCGTCACCGTATACATTTGCGTCGTGCCGTCCTGCGCGCTCACCTCGACCGAAATTGTGTTGCTGCCGACATTCAAGTTAATCGGCTGGGACCCAGAGCCGCTCGCCACGGCCAGGCCGTCTACCGTCACCGTCGCGTTCGAATCGTTTACGGCCGGCGTGACCGTAACGCTGTACACGCTATTCGTCACGCTTGCCGTATAATTCGTCGTGCTTTTCGTGAACGAAGGACTGAGCGTACCGTTAGACAACGTCAAGCCGCTCAATTCCGCATCACTGCTCTCCAAGCGAGTAATTATTACCGAATACGTTTGCTTTGTGCCGTCCTGCGCAGTTACTTCAACTTCGATTGCATTGCTTCCGATGTTCAAATTGACCGCTTGCGATGCAATGCCGCTTATCACAGCCGTTCCGTTCACCTTCACCGTTGCGTTCAAGTCGCTTACCACCGGCGTTACTGTCACGCTATATACACTGTTCGTCACGCTAGCCGTATAGCCAGTCGTCCCCGATGTAAACGCCGGACTTAACGTGCCGCTCGATAGCGCCAGAGCGCTCAAATCCGCATTGTTACTTTGCCGGGTCACCGTAACCGGGTACGTCTGCGTCGTACCGTCTTGCGCGGTTACTTCGACGGCAATGGCATTACTGCCTACGTTTAGACTAATGGCATTCGAAGGGGTGCCACTCATCACGGCCGTACCGTCCACCTTCACCGTTGCACCAGGATCGCTCACGGTCGGCGTAAGCGTTACATTATCCACGCTGTTGGCCACGCTCGCTGTGTAGCTCGCCGTTCCTGGCACGAATGCCGGACTCAGCGTGCCGCTCGAAATCGTCAATCCGCTCAAATCCGTGTTGCTGTATAGGTTTGTCACTTTTCTAATTGCATGATTGCTATAATCAGCGATGTACAGCGTACCGCTGGCGCTATCGACAGCTACACCCGTTGGGCCCTGCAAGCGAGCTACAATCGCCGCGCCTCCGTCTCCAGAGTAGCTGCCCAAACCCGAGCCCGCCACCGTGCTGATGATGCCCGACGCGCTGACTTTACGCACGCGGTGGTTTTTGGAATCCGCAATGTATAAATTCCCGAAACTATCGACGGCTACACCTGCCGGCCCGTTCAGCTGGGCACTCGTCGCCGCGCCTCCGTCTCCTAATTTGCCTGCCGTTCCCGTACCCGCCACCGTGCTAATGTATCCCGCAGTGTCGACTTTCCTAATGCGGTGGTTATTCGTATCCGCGATGTACAAATTTCCGCCGCCATCGACAGCGATGCCGTAAGGATTTTTCAAGAGGGCGTCTTTCGCCAAGCCGCCGTCTCCCGTAGAGCCAGTCGTTGCTCCCTTGCCAGCTATCGTGCTGATGATTCCCGACGTATTGACTTTCCGAATGACACTAGAACCGCCATCCGCTATGTACAGATTTCCACTGCTATCGACGGCAATGCCATACGGCAAGTCCAACTTGGACGAGGTCGCCGCGCCACCGTCCACTACAGTCCCACTTGTCCCCGTACCCGCAACCGTTGTGATTTTCCCCGTTGGATCGACTTTCCGAATAATGTGGTTACGATATTCTGCAATAAATAGATTCCCGCTGCCGTCCATCGCTACCCCGGACGGCATGTTCAGCAGCGCATCCTTGCCCGCTCCTCCATCTCCAGAATAACCGGCTACACCTGTGCCCGCTACCGTGCTGATATTGCCCGAAGCATCGACTTTACGCAAGCGCTGATTGCTTGTCTCCGCTATGTACACGTTGCCGCTACCGTCAATGGCTACCCCATGCGGGTAATTCAACTTGACCGACGTTGCCGAAACATCTTCCCCTGTCGTGCTCGCTCCTCGACCCGCCACCGTACTGATGACGCTGCTAGACGCATACGCCTTGCCACCCGGCAGCAAGTGCATCAAATCCACCGCCGACCATAAAACCAATAAACTGATCACCAAACGAATTACTTTGTAACGCATCACTAGCGTTGCATAAACACTGATGTGCTTTCTTTCTGAAAATTTAGTTAATTGTATTCTGGCTCGAAATCCAAAAGGTCGAGCGCCTCTTAGAGGTAGCTCCATCCATTTGGTTGAATTATGTAAA
>NZ_WSTC01000023.1 GCF_009789195.1 Paenibacillus sp. MMS18-CY102
GTTCGCCGTTTTGCAACCCTTATTTCACAATTCTGGCCACCTGAGCTTGCTATGTCTTGGTGGCCGGTTTATTCAAGCATAGATTCTCACACTTGCCAGTTAATCTCGTGAACTGCATAAGTCCTGTTTGAGTTATTGACTTGGAAATTACAGGATTAATGCTGATTAAATAATATTTGACGCATACGATTGTTGAATTTAAAAGGAAAATACCATTCAATGTGGAAAATAAGTACTATTCCTAATTTAATTGCGAGGTAGAAAATGGTATCTATAACGGAAGCGTTCGTCGATAGTTTGGCTCCTAATGCGAGTGCAATGAAAAACGGCCGTGACTTGGCCAA
Source organism: Paenibacillus sp. MMS18-CY102 (assembly GCF_009789195.1). Lineage (GTDB taxonomy): Bacteria > Bacillota > Bacilli > Paenibacillales > Paenibacillaceae > Paenibacillus_T. The sequence goes on from NZ_WSTC01000023.1 coordinate 345, forward strand.
AAAGAATAGTTTCTCAGAGTTGTGCATTACAGCAGATGAGACACTCATATTTGGAGAATGCAAGGGAAGCGGCAAGGAGCCGTATCTATGCTCCGTCGATTTTTTGCGTCCTGAAACTCCCGTTTTTCGTTGTTCCTGTCCTAGCAGACAGTTTCCTTGCAAGCATGCGCTTGGATTACTGTATGCGCATACGCTGCAAAAGCCATTCGAGGTTGCTGAAATTCCAACCGATATTGCAGACAAGCGCGAAAAGGCTGAGAAACGAGAGGAAAAGAAGAAAGAGTCTGAGCTTACAGATGCATCAACTGATCGTTCGAAACCAGCACGTAAAGTGAATAAAGCAGCATTTGTTAAGAAAATCAATGCGCAGTTAGAGGGATTAAGCATCTTAGAAAAGCTCGTCTTGCAGATTGTTCACAATGGACTTGGCAGTATCGATAAAAAGTCACTTCAGTTAATGGAGGATCAGGCTAAGCAACTAGGCAACTATTATATTTCTGGTGTTCAGGCGGCACTAAGGGAAATAGTCCTGATGATGAAATCAGCCGATAAGGAAATGGCATATTCGCAAGTGATTGAGCAGCTCATTCGACTGTGGTCACTCGTGAAGAAAGGCAAGAGCTATCTCGAACAAAGATTAGCAGAGCCTGAGCGGCCAATGGATACGGAGACTATGCTTGAGGAGCAACTGGGACATACTTGGCAACTTACGGAGCTTAAACAATTTGATCGAATCAAGCAGGATGTAGAGTTGTTGCAGTTATCCTTCTTGTCCTATACGGATCATGCGCGTAGTGAATTCGTAGACGCCGGATGGTGGGTCGATCTTCAAGACGGAACCATCTATACCACTCGCCATTTGAGGCCTTTCCGTGCAGCCAAATCCATGAAGGAAGAAGATACTGTTCATGCGCTCGTCACTGCAGAGGAACTCTACATTTATCCTGGCGAGCAGAATGCTAGGATAAGATGGGAGAATGTGAAGTTCCGAGAGGCTGATGCAGAGAAGTTTAAACGGGTTAAATCTCTTGCAGTTCCTACATTTCAAGATGTGATCAAACAGGTGAAGAATGGCATAAAATCGCCTTTGGCGCTTAAAAATCCTGCCGCTCTCATTGCTTTTCATGCGATTGAACGAGTTGGCGACACGATGGTGCTTCGAGATGTACAGGGCAAACAACTGACGATAACTAATAATTTTATTAGCGGATCAATTAACTCGGATTCGATTATTCCGCTATTGCCCAAGGACGATTTGAACGATCAAGCTGCGCTCGTCGTTTTTCAGCATGACGTCGAGAACAGGCGTTTGGGCGTTCAACTGTTAAGCATTATTACGGATTGCCGAATGATTCGGCTGCTGTATTAGAGGAGGGCCTTATGAGTGTAGAACTATTGTCTGATCTGCAGCAGGAGGTTCGCCGGTTGTTTATAGCCGGGAGCGCGATGGCGCAGGGAGATATGCGATTAACTAAATTGCTGCCCCAGCTCAAGAAGCTTGGAGAGGCAGCACCTGTATTCAATCGTCTTGCTGAATCTTCAGAAGGGCTACTGGGTGCTACAAGGGAGGAAAGTCCAGCAAAGTTGTTGGAGCTTGCCGCTTTGTTAAGTGCTGTCCTTCATACGCAAGGGAAAACGGAGACGCCAGGAGAAGCTTCCCCCATTGAAACCTTAGGCATTTCATTAAACACGGATGTAACTTATCGCAAGCTGCAGCCCGTAATCGAGGCGCTCACTACGAAAGGTCCAGGACGACTCGAACTATTGCGGCAATCGGTTGAATATAACAGCTACCTTGATTTGCGCTTACTGCCGGCAGTATGTAGAGGACTAGATGATAGCTTTCATGAGATTTCAGATTATGTTCAAATGAATCTTATCCCAGGATTTGGCCATCATGCTATCCCAGTATTGAAGAGCCAGCTGAACTTACAAGGTGGAAAAGCCGACGCTCGCAGGCTGCAGATACTCCATGGGCTATTGGGGAAAGAGATGATTGCACTCCTCATGGAGGCCGCCACTTCAGGCTCGGTTGATCTTAAAGTCCCTGCAATTTCGTTGTTAGGCGGGTATCCAGAGTACGAGCCGTTCTTGCTGGAGAGAAGCAGGGAAAAGCGGAAGGAGGTAAGGTTGTCCGCGTACCATGCGCTTGCCAGCATTGGCTCGGATCAAGCCACTGCCCGTTTGTATGAAGCGTTATGCGCGAAGGATAACGAGATAGTCGTTGAACCGATTCAGCAATGCGTTTCTTATAACTTATACTGCAAAATCATCGAACTAGCGGAAAAAGAGTTTGATCGTTATGAATCCACTTCAGGTTCAGAACAGGTGCAAGCGATGCAACAGCTTCATATCGCACTGCGTTGCTTGGAGGGACCACGGAAGCAGTTTGCTAATGCAGCCCTTCCGTTATTGAAAAAGCTCTTGTTATCCCCGGCCTTCATCGTAATTGAGACTGAAGCCGTTCAGGAAACCGCAACTGAGCTGTTGCTGGGGTTAGAGGATATTGATTCCAATCAATTTGCGATGGAGCTCCATTATGAGCATAAGAAGAAGCTGATCGGTTGTAGCTTCCGTGCTGCTTACAGGCTATTAGATCGATCTGAATTGTTCGTTCGTTATTCTGGAGAATTTGCCGGATTAAGCGCATCAGCAAAAGAGATGCAGCGAGCGATACGAGTATTAGTTGCTGAACAACTGCAGCAGGACGAGAACGCAAGCGATGCTATAATGGCAGAGGGTTTATGGGATTCGCGATGGGTACAACTGTTCGCAGAGCAAGAATGGACAGATTTAGTTTGTGTCTTTACCCATGAATTAGAACCTAGCATCACGAATTATTTAGTTACGAGATTAAAGGAAGACACCTATCTCAATAGTCCGCTAACCCGGCAAATCTTGCATACGTTATATCGGATCGGGTACCCAAAGACGCCCCAACTGATCATGAACCTTCTTAAGAGTGGAGAGTCCCTTGCCTACTTCTATCTAGACTGGAAATCAAAGCGGCTTATCACGATGATGCCAAAGGAATCTATGCCTGCGCTTCGCGAAATCGCAGAACAATTGGCCAGTCAATCTACAAAAAAACAATTAAACGAAATTATCGACACGCTTGAAAGTGCGCCGGATGAAATATTAAATGGGAGTGAGCCAGCGAGATGGGAATGGATCCAAAACAGGATATCTTAAGGTTGTCAGCGGAGAAGCTTTATGCAGAAGAGCTTGAAGCGCTTCGAAATGCGGATCAAGACGCGAAGCCGAAAGGGTGGCAATTATCGCCCAAATCGGTGCTCACTTTCATAACAGGCGGTGTAGTCGGAGGGATGGTTATTACTCCGAAGTATATAGGCAATAAACGTCTCGTCGAGATGGCAATTGCGACTCTCCTAACGGACAGAGCCCTCTTATTAATTGGAGAACCGGGAACCGCTAAATCCTGGCTATCCGAGAACTTGACCGCTGCCATTCATGGAGATTCTTCCAAAGTGGTACAAGGTACAGCTGGCACTAGCGAGGAGCATGTTCGTTACTCTTGGAACTATGCACTTCTACTGGCACAGGGACCGTCGGATCAAGCGTTAATCCGCAGTCCTATTCTTCGTGCAATGGAAAGTGGCGGTATCGCACGTTTTGAAGAGATTTCACGCTGTGCTTCCGAGGTGCAGGATGCGCTTATTTCGATTCTGTCGGAGAAAACCATTTCTATTCCTGAGCTTGGTCGACAAGTAGCGGCAGAACGGGGTTTCTCTATTATCGCAACTGCGAATACACGCGATCGAGGCGTTAACGAAATGTCTGCGGCCTTGAAGCGCCGGTTCAATATTATCGTGCTGCCAGCGCCATCGAGCCTCGATACGGAGATCGATATCGTCCGCAGACGTGTCGGTGAGATTTCTGCCAGCTATGAGCTGCAAGCCTCACAGCCAGATGAGGATGCGATTCGTAAAGTCGTAACGATTTTCCGCGAGCTGCGCAGCGGGCTGACGCTGGACGGCAAGGAAAAAGTAAAGCCACCTAGCGGCGTCATTTCAACTGCGGAAGCGATCTCATTGCTTACAGGCAGCATGGCTTTAGCCGGAAGCTTCGGTAATGGAAGCATTAGCGACGAAGATATTGCAGCCGGCCTGCAAGGTGCGATCGTAAAGGAAGATGAGAAGGATCAGCTCGTCTGGAAGGAGTACTTGGAGAACGTCATGAAAAAACGGGGGGCATCATGGCGAAGCCTGTACAGCGCTTGCACGGAGATGAATGGATGAACGCGGTAGATGAACCGCATTATTTTGGCATTCGGCATCTTTCGCCAGCGGGTTCCTACCATCTGCTCGAGTTGCTGCGGAGGGTAAAACCGACCGCAATACTAATCGAAGGCCCCAGTGATGCTGGCGCCATTGCGATGCAGCTGACATCCCGCGGCGTGGTACCGCCAGTTGCATTGCTTGCTTACACTGAACAGCTTCCGATAAGGATGTTATTATATCCATTTGCTGACTATTCGCCTGAATACCAATCGTTGATATGGGCGAAGCAAAATGGCTGCCACGCTGCCTTTATTGATTTGCCGACGGATGTGTCTTTGGCGCTGATGGACAAAAGGAAGGCTCGAATGGTCGAAGAAGCTGATGATACACCGTCGGATAATGATCCTTCCGAATGTCTGCCTAGATTTGCGCTAATGCAGCGTGATTTGTATGCCCGGATCGCAGAATTGTCGGGAGAACCGGATTACGAGTCCTATTGGGAACGATGTTATGAACATAACTTGCAAGCAGGGTCCTATCAACGCGCTATCTTGCATTATTCAACTGAAATGCGGGCGTTAACCGAACAGGATGAGATTCGTCTAGCTCCCCAGGAAGCTGCGTACAATGAAATCCGCGAGTCTTTTATGCGGCGTAAAATTTATGATGCTATTGCTGAAGGCCATCAGCCTGAGCAAATAGTCGTCGTAAGCGGTGCCCATCATACGATAGCATTAAGCTTGCAGCTTCCTATTATGACAGATGAGCAGATTGCTAGGCTTCCGCGTGTAAAAACTAAGATGACTTTAATGCCATACTCTTATTATAAATTGTCATCGCATTCCGGATATGGAGCGGGTAATGAGGCACCTGCCTATTTCGAGCTCCTGTGGCAGTGTATGAAGCAAGAGGAATTAGACAAGCTGCCAGCACTCTACTTGTCATCTGTCGCAGCCCGATTGCGCGAACAAGGCACGTGGCGATCAACAGCTTCGGTCATTGAGGCTGTCCGATTAGCTGAGGCGTTAGCCTATATGCATGATGGGGCGCGGCCGACCTGGAAAGATCTTCGAGATGCGGCCACAGTATTGTTCGGCTATGGCGAGTTTTCGGTCGTTGCGGAAGCATTGGCAAGAACGGATATTGGAACGGCAATCGGCAGTTTGCCAGAAGGCGTCAGCCAGACACCTTTGCAGGATGACCTGAATCGTGAGCTTAAGCGGCTCAAACTGGAGAAATATAAAACGCTGGTCGCTGAGGCTTTGGAACTGGATTTGCGCGAAAACCGACGGGTGAAATCAGTCGAGTCTGCGTATATTGACTTGAATCGTTCGGTATTATTACATCGGTTAGCCGTACTTGGCATACGGTTTGCCCGTAAACAAAGAGTTAGCCAGAAGGACGCGTCATGGGCGGAGCATTGGGTACTGCAATGGTCGCCGGAAGCGGAGATTGAGACAGTCGAATCCACATTAAAAGGCGAGACAATTGAGCTTGCCGCAGCCTATGCTATTCATGAAGAGCTAATGGCCTGCTCGGATATTGAAGCGGCAGCCCGGTTAATTCGAACATCTTGTGAGTGTGGCTTGCCGCAGATCATGAGCCAAGCGACGAGTGCGCTGCAGCAGCTTGCGGTCGATGCTGGGGATTTTCAACAAATTGCGAATACGGTGCTCGAGCTATCCGTACTTCTTCAATATGGTTCTATCAGGCGATTCGATACGCTTGCGCTTGTCCCATTGCTCCAGCAGTTGTTCCTACGAGGAACAATGATGCTTCAGGAAGCTGCCAACTGTAATGATGATGCTGCCGCAAATATGATCAGTGCAGTGCACGCTATGCATGCAGTTGCGCTTGAGCATTATGAAGAAGTAGACGAAGCGCTCTGGATGTCAAAGTTGAAGGAACTCGCAGAACGTGATGATCGTAATGCCAAATGTTCGGGCTATGCATTTTCGATTTTGTTAGAACGTAATGAAGCTGACGAGGAGCAGTGCGCCAAGGAGGTGTCTCGAAGATTATCGAAAGGGATGCCCGCTGAGCTTGGAGCAGGCTGGTTTGAAGGCTTGTCGATGCGTAACCGCTATGCGCTGCTGTCGCGTGATTATTTATGGCGGCAATTGGACGTTTATATCGAAACCTTAGATGTGGGGTCATTCAAGCGGTCGCTAATTTTTCTTCGCAGAGCGTTCGGAACATTCGAGTCTCGGGAGAAAGCGGGAATTGCCGAAATGCTAGGCGATCTGTGGGGTCATGGAGCAGAATCAATTGGAGAGGCTCTGCAACGGCCGCTCAATGAGGATGAGAAGGAGCAGCTGAATGAACTTAATGATTTTGATTTTGGAGATTTGTAAGCTATGACGGCGTTGAATCCCGAGCAACTAAAAAGGTGGAGGCTCATTCTGGGTGCAGCCGCCGAGGATAAGCTTCTAACAGCTAGCGGCAATTCGAATGGCAACCAGCTGCTTGATGATGAGGATCGATTAATGGATGAAGCCTTAGCAGCCATCTATGATGGAACTTCAAATGCGACGGCTGGCGATGCTTCTGGCAACAGCGGCAATTCGGGTTCACGAGCTGCGGGGCTTGGTTCATCCTCGCCCAAATTAGCGAAGTGGCTAGGGGATGTACGGACATTTTTCCCTTCAGACATCGTTTCGGTCATTCAATCCGATGCCGTAAAGCGAAAAGGCCTAACACAATTGCTGTTCGAGCCGGAGCTGCTCTCGCAGGTCAAACCCGATATTGGGATGGTAGCTACACTAATGGCGCTGCGAGGACAGATACCAGAACGGACGAAAGAGACCGCTCGAAAACTTGTCCGAGAGGTTGTCGATGAGATCGTAAAACGTCTTGCCCAGGATCTGACTCGTGCTGTTACAGGTGCCATAAACAAAAGACAACATTCGCCGCTACCTTCGATGACGGGCCTGGACTGGGCAACTACGATCCGCAAAAATCTTAAACATTACGATACAGAGCGTAAGCTGCTCATTCCGGAGAAGGTATACTTTTTTGATCGAGCACGCAAAAGTAAAGAGTGGACCGTCATCCTTGATATTGACCAGAGCGGATCAATGGCGAATTCAGTTATTTATGCCTCCATCGTAGGGTCGATTTTTGCGAGCATGCCTTCACTAGACACGCGCGTTGTTGCGTTTGATACGGAGGTTGTTGATCTTAGCGAGCAATGCGCAAGTGATCCCGTCGATATGCTATTCGGCATTCAATTAGGTGGCGGCACAGATATTAATAAATCGATCATGTATTGCGAGCCCTTCATCACTGAACCCATGAAGACAATCTTTCTTCTTGTATCTGATCTTTATGAGGGCGGCAATCGAACGGAAATGCTGCGCAGATTAAGAGAGCTGCATGAAGCGGGCGTCAAAACGATCTGCTTGCTTGCATTATCCGATGATGGAGTGCCGTCATACGACACAGAAGTTGCAAAGAAGCTTGCGCAGTATGGCATACCATGCTTTGGCTGCTCGCCGAACAAGCTGCCTGAATTGATCGAGGGTGCATTGAAGGGAATGGATTTGCAATCGCTATCGAAACGGGTCGGGCAAGGCTTAAAATAGAAAATATAAAAGCCGCAGGCACACGCCTGCGGCTTCTCTCATTCATACTATTGATTCATAAACACAAACCACTTCCAAACGAAATAGAGTGGCGTACAGCAAGCGATGAAAAGAACGGTGACGATGGCCATGCTCTTTAACGAGGAGCGGTCATTTGAAGATTTATTCCAATATTTCATGCCTAACATGGCAACTCCACCAGCAAAGAAGGCAATGGCTTGAGGCAGAGCGATTAATCGTGCATTTCTGATCGTGTAGGGAGCATCGGGATGGGAGAACATGAAGGTGAATTCGGCTATGCCTAGCAGAAATAAGATACAGGTGAGCAGTACTAATTGCCCAACGCCAACCTCATTACGATAAAGAAATAGTAAGCCGTACACAAACGCGACCAAATAGATCCCGATTTCAAGCATGACGAGCAAGAACATCGTGAGCAAAAAAGTTAAAATATGACTACTTGAAAGGGTGAGCAGCTTAAAGCTTAATGCAAATATTCCAAAATAAACGACAAAAAATTGAAAAAATCGCCAAGAGGGCGACCGCGATATAGAATGAAATATGCCTTCCTCCTGTAATCATCCGAAATTACGACTTGCTAACCAACATATTCCTTAACGATTGAGGTGGATGAATGGTTTCATAACTAAGGCTGATACCCCTTCGGCATTCATTGGCATTCCAATTAGTGGTATACTACAGCAGGATCAACGCACTTGATTATACCATGAGGAAAAATTGGCTTGGAGGTACGGAAGTGGAAAAACAACAGGCACAAGGCAACAAAACGTACGCCGTACAGTTAGTTACGATTTTTCTCGGTTTCATTGTTTTTGGGTTGTCGGAAAATATTAAGGGACCAGCAATTCCGCGCATCCAGTTCGATTTTGCATTAAGTGAGGCGCAGCTTGGCACGTTATTATCGCTCAATGCGCTCGGTTATTTGATTGCTTGCTCCTTCACAGCATTTCTCGCCCGTAAATGGGGGGTTAAAGCTGTCAGCGTGCTCGCTTTTGGGACGATGGCTTTATCAGGCGTATTCATCTATGTGTCCCATAGTTACCCCGTATTCTCGGCTTCGTATTTCTTGATGTATATCGGAAATGGCATATTGGAAATTGCGTTAGCCATATTGAGCGCCAGAATTTTCGTGAAGAACACTGGGTTTATGATGAATCTTACCCATGGTTTCTATGGGCTTAGCTCGACAGTCGCGCCGCTAATTGCAACAGGGCTTATGACCGTTAACATTTGGGGGCAAACGCTGGATTGGCGAGGAATGTATTTTATCATGCTTGCGTTATCGATCGTACCGATTCTGTTTGCCTTATGGAGCAAGTTTCCTGAGGACGATATTAGCCACGAAGAGCGCGTACCGATTAGAACACTCCTGAAGGACCGGGCGTTGTGGTTTATGGTACTCATTTTATCGTTTGGCGTCGTTTCGGAATTGGCAGTAGGGGGCTGGCTCGTTAATTTCTTGGAAAAAGCGTACCATTGGGATACCGTTACAGCTTCGGGCATGCTATCTGCCTTCTTCCTCTGTTTCGCACTTGCTAGATTGTTATTAGGAGCAATTACGGATAAAATCGGATATAATCTTTCGCTAATCGTTTTCTCTGGCTTTTCTGCGATCTGTACCTTTATTGCCATTGCTGGCGGGGAGCGCACTGCGTTTCTATTCGCTGCATCAGGGATCGGCATTGCGATGATTTATCCGACCGTCATGGCGTTCATCGCCAAACGGTATGCAGGCGGCAGCGATAACGCCATTACGATAATCGTCACGCTAATGGGGGTAGGCAGCGTCATCGGAAACTATCTCATCGGGGGCATTATGGAGATAGTCAAGGACCGTTATGGTGCGAACACGGAAATCGGTTTGCTCCGTGGATTGCAGGCTGGATATGGGTTTATCGGGTTGTGCGCCGCGATCTGCACGGTGTTTAGTTTCATGCTGTATCGTTATTTAAGGAGCCGCAAGGAACTGATTTAGCTAGTTAAGCAGTTGGTTCAAGCCTAGCCGCCATAATAGCTTTAATCAAAACAGCTTCCAGAGTATGTTCCCATTTCGAAAGATGTGGGGACAGCTTTGGAGGTGTTTTTGTGTTGGCGGGAAAATTTAAATCGTTGTGGCATTTGGCATTCATTTACAAACAAATAAGTGATATACTCGCAAATAAGCTAGAAATGTGTTGAAACGGGGGGGAATCGCTTGAAAATATTAGTGCTAGGCGGTACGCGCTTTTTTGGCAAAAAATTAGTGAATCACCTGATTGAAGAAGGGGCTGCCGTTACTGTTGCTACACGTGGCAAGACGGAAGATCCGTTCGGAAATCGCGTTAAGCGAATTGTTGTCGACCGGTATGATAAAGCTTCCATGCAAGCGGCATTCCGTAATGAAACGTATGATGTTGTATATGACCAATTATGCTATGCACCATCAGATGCCCACGATGCCATTGAAGTATTCCGTGACCAAATTGGCCGGTATATATTTACATCCACGCAAGCCGTTTATCCTTATTCCGAAAAGGCGCTCACCGAAGAAGATTTCAATCCTAATACATATGTAATCAAGTATGGAAGAAGGGCTGATTTTTCCTATAACGAAGGGAAAAGGTTAGCAGAAGCTGTGTTATTTCAAAATGCGCCTTTCCCGGTAATAGCTGTGCGTTTCCCGTATGTCTTAGGGCTGGACGACTATACGAAACGGCTCAACACGTACATCGATTCCGCATTAAGGGGAGAGAAGGTTCCGATTGAAAATCTCCATGCTTTGCTTTCTTTTATTTCGTCAGATGAAGCAGCTAGATTCCTTGCTTTCGCCAAGGGAATGGAGTGGAACGGCCCGATCAATGTTGCGTCACCCGCATCTATTTCCCATCAAGAGCTATTGTCTATGATCGGGGAAATATCCGGCCAGCAAATCCAAGTAACTAGCACGATAGGCGAAGGTGGAAGCTGGAGCGCGTATTCAAGCCCAGAATCGTGGCATATGGATTGCAGTAAATTACTCGGCACAGGGTATGAGCTTCCTCTGATTGGGGATTGGCTGCCTAAGTTGATTGAAGGGATAATGAATAAAGGGGATTGATCAGGCCAAAAAAAACCGCCTTTGTGAAAAGGCGGTTAATTGTGCTATTGTTCCCGGCTGCTTAAAGAAAGATGTTATATGAAATAGTTTTTATTTTGCTAATATTACGATTTGGTTTTGTTTTTGCTTGCTTTCTTTATGTATTCTTGGATCAAAGGGTAGATATCCAATTTCCATACTTCATTTTCTTTTCGTAGCCCTAAAGCCATGGAATGAGTCATTGTTTCTATACTAACGGTTATTATTACTGTTGCCTTATTCGCCTCGGCTGTACTCTCATCCACTTTGATAGAATCATAATATCTGTAATGTACGGCTGTTTCAGAATCATAATTCATTGCATAGTCGAAATAATCTTTCCGAAATTTATCTTGGCCAGGAAGTTGCCCCCCATTAAAAGTAATCTCATATAACAAGTCGGGGTCGCCAATTGATAGACAGTAAAGATAAATCAGTACCATGTCTTCAGGAGTGAAATTGGAAAGGTGTTGCAAGTTCCTCTCAGATTTAAATCGAGTAAAAGCTTCCTGCTTCTCTAACGGCAGCTGTTTCAGGTAAGAGAACTTTTCAACATGTTCCTCACTAGGATTTGAGTTTTTATCATTATTGAGAGAATTGTTTATTTGGTCTTTGTCGAGGGCTTCCACGGGAGATTCAGACTTCATAATCTTATCTGTGTTGCCACTGCTGCATGCTGATACTAAGGACATTATCGCTAACACTACTAAAACTAATCTTGCTTGCCTCAACCTATCACTCCTTAACATAGCCTGCTTTCAAATAAACAAATTTCCTATTAATACAATATATCCTAATAGTATAATAATTAAAATATTTAAAATCGAAGCACATACACTTCGCAATGCGGAAACACTGTTAGATATGCCTCCATAACCGATCACCGTAAGGATAAGATTTAATGCACTGATCATTAAAAGAATGGAATAAAAACTAATATGAAATGTGCTTATCATGGTTTGATTAATCGGGGTCTCGGCTAATCCTATGAATGCAATCCAAACACTAAGAGACATTATTAACGCCCAAATATTGATTTTCCTAAGCATCATTATTCATTCTCCTCAAGCCTTTTGCTTTTCTCTCATTTTCATTATAATACAATAATTAGCCAATTAAAGGAGGAGTTCAAATGAAACGAATTGCCATCGATATGGACGAGGTAATCGCGGATTTTAACGCTAAGCATCTTCGATTGTTTAATGAGGAGTATAACGAACAGCTTACGGTAGATGACCTGAAAGGGACACGGCTTCGGTTGATTCGTCCTCATTTGAAGTACGAGATCATTGCTTATTTGAAGGACCCCTCATTTTTCAGCGATCTCGATGTGATGGAGAACAGCCAGCAGGTCATCCAACAGTTGAGTGAACACTACGAAATTTTCATCACAACAGCTGCGATGGAATATCCAACCTCATTTGCCGCAAAGTATGAATGGCTGAAAAAGCATTTTCCGTTTTTAAGTGACATGAATTTTGTATTTTGCGGCGATAAGAGCATCATTCGGGCAGATTATTTGATCGATGATAATATGCGGCATTTTGATAACTTTACAGGGCAAGGGATTTTGTTTACAGCACCTCACAACGTGAACGAGAATGCAACGATACGGGTCAATAGTTGGTTAGATGTCCGCGATTATTTCTTAAAATGAAGTTAGGATTTCCATGTTTACAGCTGGAGCGGAACAGAGTAGAATAAGAGAGCGCTTTAACCTGTATACAAGTACACAATACGAATGGAGGGACTGGATTGGCCTATCCCGCTGCATGGCTGCGCGGCGCATCACTTGGGGAAGCGATTGCTTGCGAGCTTAGATTAAGCATAATAACGGGTTCGATCCAAGGCGGGGAGAAGCTGTCCGAGAATCGGATTGCTGCCGATTTTGGGACGAGCCGTTCTCCCGTGCGCGAAGCGTTGCGAACGCTTTCCGATGAGGGGCTCATTCGGTTAGAGCGAATGGGCGCCGTCGTATTGGGATTAAACGAGAAGGAAGTCGATGAGCTGTTTGATGTCCGGTATTTGATCGAGGGCTTCGTGCAAGAACGGCTGTCGCGAATGGACCGCGAGCCGGTCATTGTACAGCTGGAGCGCATTATCGATAAAATGAGCTTAGCCGCGAAACATCTGGATGCAGAAGAATTTGCGTATCAGGATTTTATGTTTCATGAAACGATCATCGCTGAAGCTAAGCATTCGCGCATATGGCAGCTGTGGCGGAGCATCCGCCAGATCGTGCTTGCCCTTATGCTCGTTACGACCGAGCGCGTATTCGGCGAAGGATCGGAACGGATTAATCGGGTGATCGAGAAGCATAACATCATCTTACAGGGGCTCCGCACTGGCAATGCCGACGAGATCCAGCAGCATGTCCGAACCTATTTCGAGGATTCATTCGTCACTTTGCACAAAAGTTTTGGCCAATCATAAGGACGGGAGAAATGCCTGTTTCCTTTAACGTCAAGTTGTCGACAAGTATACATGATAAAAAGGTGTTTATTCGGTCACACTATGCTAAACAATCCAACCGCATCCACAAGCAGCTTAGAGAAACTCAAAGGTAACTGGAGGTAAATATGGATACAATTTTTGGAATGAGCCATAATGCAACATTGTTATTTTGGACATTTATTGCAATCGCTTTCTTGATCGTGATGATTTCCACATTCAAATGGAATCCGTTTGTCACTTTATTGATTTCTAGCCTTGGTTTAGGTCTTGTTACGGGCATGAAGCCAGCAGATACGGTCACTTCGCTAACGAAAGGATTAGGAGGAACCCTTGGTACAATCGCGATTGTAATCGGGTTAGGCACGATGCTTGGGAAGATGATGGCTGAGTCAGGCGGTGCTGAGAAGATCGCGACAACGCTAATCGATCGGTTCGGAGAGAAGAGAGTCCACTGGGCGATGATGCTCGTCGGCTTCTTAGTCGGTATCCCCGTGTTCTTCGAAGTTGGCGTCATCCTGCTTATTCCTATCGTATTCATCGTTGCACGCAAAACAAAAATGCCGCTGCTGCAAATCGGCATTCCCGTATTGGCTGGCTTGTCGACCGTTCACGGGCTCGTTCCGCCGCACCCGGCGCCCATGATCGCGATTGATGCTTATCATGCGAATCTGGGCCGAACGATCATGTATTCGATCCTCGTCGGACTTCCCGTTGCGATTGTTGCAGGGCCATTGTTCGGCAAGTTTATTGGCAAGCGAATAGCGGTAACGCCTGATGAGAAGCTGGTTGAACAGTTCGCGTTGAAAGAGAACCGCAGCCTTCCGAGCTTTGGCATTACGTTGTTTACGATCCTGCTGCCGGTCATCCTCATGCTGATCGGATCGATTGCGAGCATTTCTGATCCAGAGGCAACTCGCGGGATTACGCAATTTTGTGAATTTATTGGACATGAAGTTGTTGCTTTGCTTATCTCGGTCGTATTCGCGTTCTTCTCGCTTGGCTTTGCCCGGGGCTTCTCGAAGGAAGAAGTATCGGCATTCGCATCCGAAAGCTTAGCGCCGATTGCTGGCATCGTGCTTATTATCGGCGGCGGCGGCGCCTTCAAGCAGGTGCTTATCGATAGTGGCGTTGGCCAAGCAATTGCAGATATGGCGACGAACGCGAACATAAACGTCATCTTGTTTGCATGGCTCGTTGCCGCATTAATCCGCGTCGCGACTGGCTCGGCTACTGTAGCGATGACAACTTCAGCTGGAATCGTCGCGCCTGTGCTCGCCATGACGCCCGGGGCAAACGTCGAGCTTGCCGTGCTCGCTACCGGCGCAGGCTCGCTCGTATTGTCCCATGTCAACGACGCCGGTTTCTGGATGGTTAAGGAATTTTTCAATATGACCGTTCCGCAAACGCTCAAATCTTGGACGGTGATGGAAACGATTTTGTCCGTTATGGGGCTCGTCCTGATTCTGTTGATTAACGCCATCGTATAAGCCGTTATAATAGACAAGGGAAGCTTAGTGGAGAGAAGGGGAAAACAATGGCTGATCACAATACATTCATGATCGGAATCGATATGGGGACGACAAGTACCAAGGCGGTCGTTTTCGATACGGCAGGGCGTGCAGTGTCGACAGCAAATGTAGAGTATCCGCTCTATACGCCAACGCCTTCGGTTGCAGAGCAAGATCCGGATGAGATTTTTGCAGCAGTCGTCAGTTCAATCGGGCAAGCGGTGCGCCAAGCAGAAGCAACACCTGAGCACATTCGATTCGTTTCATGCAGCTCAGCGATGCACAGTGTCATTCCGGTCGATGCCGAAGGCAAGCCTCTAATGAGATGCATCACATGGGCGGATAATCGCAGCGCAGATTGGTCGCGGCGGCTAAAGGATGAGATGGGTGGGCTTGAGCTGTATCGGAGAACGGGAACGCCGATGCATCCGATGTCACCGATCGCCAAGCTGTTATGGCTGCGCAACGATCATCCCGAGCTGTTTTACCGTACAGTCAAATTCATATCGATCAAAGAATATGTACTCGCAAGGCTGTTCGGGCGGTATGTTGTCGACCATTCCATAGCATCGGCAACGGGACTGTTTAATTTGTCCCAATTGGACTGGGATGAAGAAGCACTCGCAATCGCTGGCGTTACGCCTGCTCAGTTGTCCGAACTTGTACCGACAACCTACACGCTTAAGGGCATGACGAATGCTTCAGCGGTGGAGGAAATGGGCTTGGCTGTATCGACGCCTTTCGTCGTTGGCGCCAGTGACGGTGTTCTGTCCAATCTCGGGCTGGATGCGACCGATCCAGGCGTTATCGCCGTTACGATCGGCACGAGCGGGGCAATCCGCACCGTTATCGACGAGCCTGCGACCGATCCGAAGGGAAGATATTTCTGTTATGCCTTGACCGATAAGAAGTGGGTCATTGGCGGACCGGTCAATAACGGCGGCGTCATCTTCCGTTGGGTTAGGGATGAATTCGCCGCGTCAGAGACGGAAACGGCGAAACGCCTTGGCATTAGCGCATATGACGTGTTAACTCGCATTGCGGAACGGGTACGGCCAGGCTCGGATGGGCTTCTATTCCACCCTTATCTCACAGGCGAACGCGCGCCGCTCTGGAATCCTGATGCAAGGGGCTCATTCTTCGGATTAACGCTGCATCATCAGAAAGAGCATATGATTCGTGCTGTACTCGAAGGCGTTATCTATAATTTGTATACAGTCATGTTAGCGATGGAGCAAACGACAGGCGTGCCGAAGCAAATCAAAGCAACAGGCGGATTTGCACGTTCACCGCTGTGGCGGCAAATGATGGCGGATATTTTCGATCAAAGCGTTGTCGTGCCTGAAAGTTACGAGAGTTCCTGTCTAGGGGCGGTTGTGCTCGGCATGGAAGCATTCGGGGATGGCGATGCCTTCACGATCATTAAGCAAATGGTCGGCACGACCCATGAGCATTCCCCGAATCCTGAGGCGGCGAAGGTGTATCGCGAATTGCTTCCGATCTTCGTCAGCATTTCCCGCAAGCTGGAAGAAGAGTATGCGAGTATCGCGAAGTTTCAGCAGAAGCTGTTTTATGAATAATGAACGCGAACTAACCGACCCAATAGGGTATGCTTTTCTACCCTAAACGCACATTGGCGTGCAAATCGACCGAATAGGGCATGTTTTTCTGCCCTAAACGCACGTTGGCGTGCAAATTGACCAAATAGGGCATGTTTTTCTACTCTAATCCCACTCTGGTGCGCTATCCGGCCATAGTGGGGGAAGAGACATAAAGAAAAGGGCTTCGAGAACAATCTCGACAACTAGACGAGCGCTTAGGTGCTCGTTTTTCTATTGATGAAACGGAAATGGAGGGAAATGGTGGAAAGAACGAATTGTATACGTTGGTGAGAGCCAATTCGAGAAGCCTAAAAATCAGTTATGTCGTTGTATGATCTTGAGAAGGGACCAGACGGGAATTGGGTTGAAATTAGTGATTAAGCGTGCTATGATATACCTAATTTCGTGATTGGAGTTGAAGTGGAACATGTGGACTTTCTTGCTGAACGTATAAATAAAACAACATATGCGATGCTTTTTTTCGCATGTTTTATTTTTATATGCAAGAAAGTTACGGCTTCTTCTTTAACTCAATCCAAATATCCTTTTCTAACCCCGTCATAGGGGTAGATTTGCTGTATATTTATTTGAGCTACGGGAAGGTAACTTTCTTGTAGCTCTTATTTTTTATACAGGGGGACAACTAGATGTCATTAATTAATGTAAAGAACCTTACGTTTGCTTACGACGGCAGCTACGATAACATATTTGAGAACGTGAGCTTTCAGATCGATACCGATTGGAAATTAGGATTCACAGGGCGGAACGGCAGAGGGAAAACGACATTTCTTAATCTATTGCAGGGCAAATATGAGTATTCTGGTACGATCTCCGCTAATGTCAGTTTTGAATATTTCCCTTTCCCAATTGATAACAAAGGGGACAATACCGAAGAGATCATCAACGGCATCGTGCCGGACTATGAGCAGTGGATGTTGTTGCGCGAGCTATCACTGCTGAAGGTATCGGAGGATGTACTGTATCGGCCATTCGATTCGTTATCGAACGGAGAGCAGACGAAAGTGATGCTGGCGGCTTTATTTTTGAAGGAAAATAGCTTCTTGTTAATCGACGAGCCGACCAACCATCTGGATATGCATGCGAGAAAGCTCGTTAGCCAGTATCTTCGTAACAAGAGCGGATTTATTCTAGTATCCCATGACCGGGCTTTTCTTGATAACTGCATCGATCATGTCCTGTCGATCAATAAGACGAACATCGATGTGCAAAAAGGGAATTTCTCTGACTGGTGGGAAAATAAACAGCGGCAAGATAACTACGAGCTGGCAGAGAACGAGAAGCTGAAGAAAGACGTAAAACGCCTATCCGAAGCAGCGAAGCGAACAAGCAATTGGTCAGACGAAGTAGAGAAGACGAAAAACGGAAGCCGAAATTCGGGTTCAAAAATCGATAAAGGTTATGTAGGCCATAAGGCTGCCAAAATGATGAAACGCTCAAAAGCAATAGAGCATAGGCAGCAATCTGCACTCGATGAGAAATCGAAGCTGCTGAAAAATATCGAAAACGCGGACAGCTTAAAAATTACGCAGCTTGCTTATCACAAAAGCCTGCTCGCTGAGCTTGACCATGTATCCATCTATTATGGCGATAATAAAGTTTGCTCAGACTTAAGTTTTACGATTGGGCAAGGTGAGCGGATCGCATTATCAGGCAAAAATGGCTCGGGCAAATCAAGCATTATCAAGCTTTTGTGCGATGAGGAGATTAGCTACACGGGGACGTTCCGGAAAGGAAGCCAGCTCAAAATCTCGTATGTGTCCCAAGACACTTCGCATTTGCGAGGCAATCTGACGGACTTTGCGCGAGAAAATGGGATTGATGAGAGCCTCTTCAAATCAATTTTAAGGAAACTGGATTTCGCAAGGATTCAATTTGAAAAAGATATTTCATCATTTAGCGGCGGGCAAAAGAAAAAAGTGCTTATTGCTA
Source organism: Paenibacillus sp. MMS18-CY102 (assembly GCF_009789195.1). Classification (GTDB taxonomy): domain Bacteria; phylum Bacillota; class Bacilli; order Paenibacillales; family Paenibacillaceae; genus Paenibacillus_T. The sequence continues at coordinate 18,798 of NZ_WSTC01000023.1, forward strand.
AAAGCCTATGCGAAAAGTCCCACTTGCATATATGGGATGAACCGCTTAATTTTATCGATGTGATTTCGCGAATGCAGATCGAAGAGCTGCTCCTTGCCTGCGCGCCGACTATTTTGTTTGTGGAGCATGACATTGAGTTTTGCAAAAATATTGCTACGAAAGTAGTTAAACTATAATAATTAATTGGGGAAAGGGTTAACAAACCTTTCCTTTTTTTATGGTCAATTTCAAGTTTTGTTAGGTGTGTAGTCATATTGCCAATTGTGTAATCTTAGGATAATATTCACATCAAGCACCATGGAAACATTTCACATTCATAAATGGGGGAGGGGTCGAAGGGCTGTCATAGGAAAAACAATCTTGCTGCATGGTTAGAGATTAAGTTTTTTTACGCAAATGTGCAAACGTTTGCGCGTATTAATTGATGGAATTGATCATGATTACGCACAAAAGCAACATGAATGAGCTAAGGAGGAGCAAAAATGATGATCAAAACGGAATTGCCTTCCGTGGATATTCCTAGTTACGTATACTGCTTGATTCCTTATATTCATGCAAAGCTAAAGGCGGAAGGATCGGCTAGTGCCATTAGCTTATTTTCCAATTTGGATCTTGCCGGGCTGCCTGCTTATGTCCGGGGAGCATCGTTGGATTCAGCGAGAGTGGACTTTCATATCAAAAGCATCTTCGGCTTCGATTCCTTTACGGACATCATGAAGCTCGAATTGCACGAACACCAATACGATTCGTTTGAGTCGGGGCTTGCTAGCATTAACCGATCGTTTGCTGAGGGGAAACCCGTAATTTTGAGCGGAAGCACCTATCATTTGCCCTATTTCTCTGATTACCACAATCAGTGGTTTATTGATAATTTCGGCTACACAATTAATACGACAATGTATATCGTTGGAAACCATTGGTTTTCGGTGTATGGCATCGATGAATCAGGCGTACGAATCTATGATCCGATTCCTAGTAAATTTGCCGGTACGATTCCGATGGAAGATTTTCGGCATGCGTGGGGGGGCAATTCCCTGATCACTGTGTTAGCCAATAAGAAGGATATTGAAAAATGTAAACCTTACGGCCAGCTTGATGTGCGTGTTGGCCATATTTTCAGCCAATCCGAACTGAATGATCTTTTCCGGAGAACGGCTTATACGATTGCAAGCCTCTACTTGAAGGGTGATAGTTTTAAGCTGGGAGAGGAGCGTTGCTGGTTCGGGCTCGCGGCATTATCGGCATTTATCTCTGATCTGGAGCAGTTAGAGGGAGATAAGCGCCACGTGCAGCGGATTGAAGGCATCTTAGGCTCTACGAAGGTAAATCGGTTCCAGATCGGTGAATTGCTTCATGACATGAGGCAGCTAGACTTGATTCCACAAGCAATACTAGATGCGTATTTGCCACTGCATAAGAAATGGGAAACGGCCTATAACGCTTTTGTCATTAATATGGCCCGGAATAAGGATGACATGATTGATCGGACGATAGTGCTTATGAAGGAGGCGCTTGATATGGAGAAACATTTGTTTACGATGCTGTATCGTTACCTAGACGGCACGCCGCTCCTGCCGCGCACGGCAGGGGAATAAGATGTTTATCGTCGACAAGGAGCGCTATGACAAAGGCATGCTTGCCAAAAGGTACGGGGAATTAGCGAAGCTTTCCCACTTCGCAGCTCCAGAAACACGATTGTACGCCATCTGTTGCACACACCCGTTTGACGTAATTAGCATGGTACTTTACTTGCGCGAACGCGGTGGTTCCGTACTGCTTCTGCATGGAGAAACACCGGTGGAAGCGGCGATGTCACTTGCTAAGCGTGCTGGCTGCTCGTATCTGATTCATGCCGATTGGCGTGAGGCAATAGCCATCAGTGGTCATTCATTTAGCGGACCGCCTTCCTTATGCCAATTCAGTTCTGGCACAACAGGGGAGCCCAAATTGATCGCAAGGCCATGGTGCGAGGTAGAGAAAGAAATTGCGTCCTATAATCTTCGGCTCAACGCGGAAACCGGTGAACGCCCAATCATTCTCGTGCCAGTATCGCATTCATTCGGGCTCGTCGCTGGTGTGATGGCTGCAATGGCTAGGGGAGCAGAACCGATTGTCGTCGCTGACAAAAATCCAAAATTCGCGCTTCACGTGCTGAAGTCAGCTGGCCCTTCAATATTGTACGCTGTGCCCTTCTTGCTTCATCTCATCCAATTGCTGGGCAAGCAGGAGCTGCGCCTCCATAAGCTCATAAGCTCGGGCGCGCCGATGAGCCAAGCGCTGCTCCACCGTTTGCAGGCATGTACGGCACAGGTTTGGCAGCAATATGGCTGTACGGAAACAGGCTGCATCGCAATCGGAGCTGATCCATCGACACCTTATGATGTCGGGCTGCCACTTCCGCATCTGCAAATTTCGCTGCAAGGCGCACGAGTCGAAGAGGGGGATGCAGCGAAGGAAATCGTCGTAACGGCAGGCGACAAAACCGTTCACACCAATGACCTAGGCATGCTGAACCATGAGGGCCGAATTCAAGTCCTCGGGCGAATGGACGATTTGATCAATGTATCAGGGCTTAAGGTCATGCCCTCTGAAGTGGAAGCCGTCATCGAACGGTTAGCTGGCGTATCGGAAGTTGTCGTCTGCAAAGCGCAGCACCCGGTATGGGGCGAGTCGATCAGGGCGCTAGTGGTAGCCTCGGATGGCGTCCGGAAGGAAGACATCCGAACCTGGTGCTTGCTTCACCTGCCGCCTTTTAAAGTGCCAAGTGCCATCGATATCGTGGAATCGATTCCGCGGCTGCCATCAGGCAAAATAAGCAGAAAATTCATACAAGAACAGGAGATAACGCCATGAATGTGAATAGAGAGCAGTATATGAGCCAATTGAGGGAAGCGATCGTTCAAAACATGAATATCCAAGTGCCCGAGCAGTTAAAGGAAACGGATCGTCTCTACCACGACTTGAACATCGACTCGATTATGGTGCTTCAGCTTGTCGTCGATTTGGAGGAAGTGTTCGGTGTTACTGTGCCGGAGGAAGATTTGGACCCGGCTGTATTCGAGACAGTTGGGACGCTTGTTTCCTTTATTGAACAGCTTGTAAGCGAGAAGGTGGGCTGAACATGGTAACCGATGCAAAAATATTAGCGCTAAGGCAGGCTATCTCCGAAATTTTAGGGAGAGACGATTGTTTAGCTTCGTTAGGCGAAGACGAGCCACTTCATCCATTGGGCCTTGATTCCGTGAAACTAATCAATCTTGTCATCATGATTGAAAAGCAGTTCGCTGTCACATTCGAAGACAATGAGCTGCTCAATGAAAACTTCGGTACATTACGCATGATTATCGGAAAGATTGACGAGAAGCTGGGAGCACGGGCGTGAGCCTGATGCGGATCGGATGTGTCGGGGGCCATTCAGGGCGGTTAAATGAGCGGGCCATAGATGATCAATGGGTTCGATATCTCGGTGAATATACGGAGCTTGTCCCTATCCCGCCGCTAAGCTTCGTCAAATTGTTCGGCGGGCGCGTGGACAGGTGGCTGGAGCGTTATCCTGATTCGTTAGACACGCTTGCGTCATCTTTAAGGGAGCTAGCTGAGCGTTATCAAGTGAAGACCTTGTATATGAATCTGCCATTCCTTATTCCCTATTTGCTAATGGCACGTTCCTATGCCGGGCTCGATATCGGCTTTCTGTTCATAGCCCATTCGGTTGGTTCTCCATTCTGGCTGAGGCAATGGCTCGCAGTTGCTCCTTGGCTAACACAGCGCGATGTGCTGCTCGTGAGCACGGCTTCTAGCCGAGAAGCGCTGCTGCAGATTTCCGATCGCTACGCGATGTCAAGCCTGATTCCGCTTTGTATCGAGCTTACTTCTGGAGAGGCGCAGGAAGATGCGAGAGCAAGCCGTACAGGGCGCAGAATTTTGTCAATTGGCAGATTGGAAGATGTAAAAAATATCGATGCCTTGCTCGTTTGCTTCGCAAAAATTCATGCACGGATGCCTGATGTAGAGCTTCTCATAGCAGGAGAATACACCGGCCATTCATCGGAGCAGATGGAACGGTATCGGCAGCTGCTGCTCAACATTACGGAGAGGAATGGCCTTCAAGGGAGCGTAACTTTCCTTGGTCCGGTAGATGGTGAGGCGAAACGGCAGTTATTTCAAACATCTGACTTGCTCATTAACCTGTCCACCGATCCCGGCGAAACGTTCGGCTTTAACCTAATCGAAGCGAAGGCATGGGGCATTCCTGTTATTTGCACGAATTGGAATGGATTTCGGGACGTTGTCGCAGATGGCGTGGATGGATTATTGGTTGATTGCAGTTGGGACGAGGGCATGCCGGGAATCGATCACGATCAAGTTGTGCAACATACGCTGCGATTGCTCGGCAACGCTGTTGAGCGGAGCACATTTTCGGCGAATGCATTTAAAGCAGCTGAATGTTACGGTTATAAACGCGTAGTTCCCGAGATTGTACAAACGCTGAAACAGGCATCGATGAATGCCGTTCATCCAAATCGTGAGGCCAAAATGGTAGCGGGGGCTCGGCTTTGTGACCTGAAGGAAATGTATCGGCACGAGAATTTAAGCCATTTGGCACTCATGCATGAGCGCCAGATAACCGTCGCATCAGGTTCTGCAACTATCGCAATGCAAGAATGGATGCCGCTAGCTAAAGCGATCATCGCTCATTATGCAGGGAGGTACAGCCATGCAAAGCATTAAATTATTTATGCGCCTAACCACTTACATTAACGTCAATTGGAGGCTGACGAGCCTCGCTTATCTTTGCACGATTTTGTCTTTATCTTTAAATTTGGCGCAACCGTATTTGTTCTCCTATCTCATTGATGAGGTGTTGATCGGCGGCCATCGGGAGAAGCTGGCTTTCATATTGTCCCTCTCCGCAAGCTTCGCGCTTGGTTCCGTTCTGTTGACGATTATTCGTGCAGGGCTATTCCGGTATCTTGGCATCCGACACATGCTTGGGCTGCGGGATGTTTTGCTGGCTCATATTCGGAAAATTCCAATGGCCGAGATTGAGAAAAATGGCGCAGGCAAATTTTCCTCGCTGCTCGGCTGGGATACAGCTTCCATGGGCAATTTCCTCAACCATATCGTGGTGGAAATGATCACGCAGTGGTTTACGATGCTGTTCGCTATTGCCATGATCTTCTACATGGACGTTCGCTTGGGATGGATCACGCTCGCCAGTATCCCTGTGCTATTAGCGATTCCGCGGCTTTTCATCAAACCGATGAAAAAATATGCTGCCGGCGTACGCTCCCACAATGAAGAAGTGGGCACATACTTGTATGAAAGCATTCAAGGCTCCAAGGAGATCCGGGCATACGGCTTGGAAGGCTGGGAACGGCAGAGAAACCAGTCGATGTACAAAAATTTAGTCAGTGTTAGCACAAAAGAAACGTTATATCGCGTTATTTCAGGCCAAACGGGCACATTCGCCTTTAGTCTGATTCTTATCGCCGTATATAGCTTAGGGTCGGGGCAGGTTCTATCGGGAGCCCTATCGGTCGGCATGCTCGTAGCTGCGGTGCAGTATCTCAACAATGCGCTGCAGCCGATTCAAGTGATGAACCATTTCTTCGGCGAAATGCAGCAGAGCGAAGTGGCGATGAACCGGATTGAACAGTTCCTTGAAACCCCTGTTGAGAAAGCTGCCCGTGAGACGGCGATGGGCGTTCCGTTCCCGGGAGAAAGCTCCGAGATATCCTGTACAGAGCTTAACGTTTCCTATGAAGGCACGCATATTTTGAAAGGTGTCGATATTACCGTTCAGCCGGGACAAGTTGCGGCATTCGTCGGCCAGAGCGGCTCGGGAAAATCGACATTGTTCAAATCGCTTGTTGGATTTATGGAAACAGAGTCTGGCACGATTCGCATTCGAAATTTGCCACAGGAGCAGTTAAGCCGCAACGAACTAACGAAACATATGGCCATTCTTTTTCAAGATAGCTATTTGTTCTCCGGGACGCTGTACGACAATATCGCCATCGGGCGATTGGACGCTACAGAGGAGGATGTCAAGGAGGCTGCACGCCTAGCGAACCTTCAGCCGCTGCTCGATTCGATGCCTAATGGGTTGCAAACGGTTGTTGACCATCAAGGCTTCCAATTATCAGGCGGCCAACGGCAGCGTATCGCCATTGCTCGCGCATTGCTGAAGCGCCCGAACATTCTCATTCTGGACGAGCCAACTTCTGCGCTTGACCGGGAAACAGAAGAGCAGGTAATGCATACGATCAAACAGTCGATGAAGGGCAAAACGCTTCTTATTTCCACGCATCGGCTCGATATTATTCGCAACGCTGACATCATCTATGTGATGGATCAAGGGATAGTGCTCGACAGCGGCACACATGACCAGCTCATTGGGCGATGCCGTAAATATGCAGCTTTGGTTGCGGGACAAGAGCATGAACAAGAACGCATGCTGGAGAAAATCGGATGAGACAAGAATCGTTAATTGAATTTTTCCAACGCACTGCAAGGCCCGATCAAGGCTTTTATTTTGAAAATGAGGACACCGGGGTAACAGATTGGATTCCCTATGCACAAATGGTCGAATCTGCGCAGCAGCTAGCCGCGAAGCTGCTCGATTATAAGCCACGCCACCGCTTTATAGCCGCGATCTGGATGGAGCAAACTCCGTCCTGCTTTATTGCATTTATGGCAATTGTGTTCGCTGGCGGCATTCCGATTCCAATCCATTCGTACTACAAGAAACATGAAGTTGAGCCTATCCTTGCAAGGATGAAGCCTGAGTTTTTGCTGGTATCGGCATCTAGGGCTTCGGAGTTCTTACAAGAGGCTGTGGATGAGCACATGGGAGAGAAGGTTGGCGCCTCTAGCACGCTGCTTATTGATGGAGAAACGGGTGACTTGTTTGGGAATGTGCAGTCTCTTTCTGCATCCCGTATTGAAAAAGGGCAGAATTATAGGCCGCCGGAAGACACTGCTGTGCTATTTCTATCCTCTGGTTCGACTGGAATTCCGAAGGGCATTCAGCTAAGCGGCCGTAACCTCTTGTCGAACGTTCATGCTATTCAAGGCTATTTGAAATTAACTTCGGATGATAAGGTGCTGATCGCCAAATCATTCGGGTATAGCTCCACCATTACGGGAGAATGGTTGCTTGCATTAGAAGCAGGCGCAAGCATCAACCTCACGCCGGGCATTTTCCATCCCTTGCAGCTGGTTCGTTTGATTCGTGATTACGGTACGACGTTTCTTTGCACGGTGCCATCGGTGCTCGTTCCGCTGTTGAAGTCGACGCGTTGGAAACCGGAAACCTTGAGCAGCTTGCGCCAGTTGATCGTCGTAGGAGGGCCTGTATCGCCGGAGCACTTGCAACGGCTGCAGGAGTTGCTGCCCTGGACTGCGATAATGCCATGTTATGGCCTAACCGAAGCTTCGCCACGCGTCACCTACTTGCCCGCCCATCGGCTTGCCGATAAGCCGCAATCGGTCGGAATTGCTGTAGACGGCGTTACGATTAACATCTATGCCAATGGCATTCCGGTAAAGAGTGGCATAGTCGGAGAGGTGGTTGTCAACGGGCCCAATGTGATGCTCGGTTATTGGGATGATCCGGCAGCTAGCGCAGCTGTCTTAACCGCCAATGGGCTTAGCACATCGGATATGGGCTATCTTGACGAGGAAGGCTTCCTGTTTATTTCCGGACGAAAAGATAATGCGTTAAACGTAGGCGGTCATACGTTTTTTGCCGAAGCCGTAGAGAAGCAGTTATCCGAGCATCCGCTCGTGCAAGATGTAGCGGTGGCGGGCATCGATGATTCCGTGTGGGGACAGCGCCTTCTTGCTGTCATCGTTATGGACGGGTCAACGATGGATGAAGCAGAAGGAAGAAGCAAACTATTCGCTTATTGCCAGGAGCGATTGCCCGCCGTTCAGCGCCCGAAGGAAATCTATATCGCCGAGCAGCTTCCTAAGACGACAACGGGCAAGCTCGACCGCAAAGCGCTTCAAACGATCGTAAAGGAGTGGGAATATGCAGCAAACAACGGATAAAGAGCTTGAACAAAAAGTGATTGGCATGTTAACAGAGCTGCTTAAACTTCCAGCAGCCACAATTGAGACGGAGGCCAACCTTACCGCAGACCTTGGGATGGATTCGATCCAATTCCTCGACATGTTGGCAAACCTAGAGGAGCAATTCGGTTTTGAGCTGGATGTTGATGATATGCACCCCGAACGGTTCCAATCCGTACAGGCGATCGTTCACTTCCTTCAAGGGAGAGAATGAACATGGCGTCGTCACCGGCTTCCTTAGAGGAAAGGCTGCAAAATCTTGTGCAAGAGCTTGTTGGTCATTATCCCTTTTACAAAGAACTGGACAAGAGGCCTTCGCAGTTTCTTGATCTGCCTGTCATCGATAAACGGATGATCAATGACAACCGCGAGCGATTTACCCGGGAGATGGCTGAGCCGTTAGTCGAATCGTTCACTTCGGGAAGCACGGGAATCCCGTTCCGCTGTATCAAAACCGTACAAGAGCAAGCCGTGCTATCGATGGCGATCCAGCGCCAACGTCTCCAGTGGGGTCTTCCGCTACGGTACCGTTCAGTGCTGCTGGGAAACTCTCTTTTTGCAGAACCGCGGATGGTTTCCTCCTTCGCACATCAGATCGAGAAGAACTCCCCCCATATGATACAAGGGCGCAGCTCCGGGCTTCATTTGATCGCTTGCCATATGGCTGACAAAGGGATGAAAGTGCCGGATACGCTGAAATTCGTTCAAAATTGGGGGGAGCTTATTCAGCCGCTTCAACGCCAGAAGATCGAAGACGTATTCGGTGTGCCGTTGCTAGACTACTATGGCATGGAGGAAATCTGGTTAATTGCATTCTCGAATAAAGAGAAGCAATTGCAAATCAACGAGCAATGCGTGTATGTGGAGGTGCTGGATCCTGAAACTGGACAGCCCCTTCCAGAAGGGGAAGCTGGTGATCTTATCGTCACGTCATTCGTGATGAAAAGCACGCCGTTCGTGCGGTATCGAACAGGCGATCTGGGCCGATTACGGCGAGATGCACAGAACAATCTGATTGTGGAGCTATTGCCATTCCGCGGCTCCCAAATCATACTGCCTGACCGTTCAATATCGCCGTCGATATTCCGCTATCTCGACCAGTTTTATAAGCAGCTGGCAGATGCTTCGGGCATGAAACAGTTTCAGATGGTGCAAGAAACGATGACTTCCTTCCGGCTGCGCATCGTTGCAGATGAAGCCCGGGATGAGGTGTTGGCGGAATCGGCCAGCATGCTTGGGAAACTCTTGAAACAGTGCCTTCTGGCCGATGTGAGCATTGTAATCGAACGCGTTCCCGTTATCCCGCCGCATCCGGTAAGCGGAAAGTTTCAACCGTTCGTCAGCTTGGTATCTTAACGGATGGCACGAAAGGGACGATGAGGATGAAAAGGGTAACCCCTGACGACGTAATTAAGCTAGCAGCGATGGAATGTGCGGCGTCGTGCATCACGACAGCTCTTCATATGCACGGCTGCGATTACCGGTATTTTTTGCTCGGCTACTGGAATTTGACATATTTCTCGGGGACGTTGATGTCTGGCAAACATGTTCGCCATCTCGATCTGGAATCCGTCTTCGGTGTTCAAAAAACGTTGCATGCTGGATCCCCTGATGACCTGCGCGGAGCGTTGAAGGAACAGGCGATCATGCTCATGTTATGCCATGCCTCTAAGCTGCAATTTTTCCCGAAAAATCAGCTGTCGCTAGAGTCAGAAGGCTTCCAGCATTATATTCTTATCTACGGCTACGACGTGGAGTCTGGGCAGTTCTTGATTATTGATCCGATCGCTGATTATATCGGCAGGATGACGGATGAGGAGTTATATGCGTGCAGCGTACGTAAAGACCTTCGGTTTTATAGCTTGGTGTTCCCGCTGCATGCGAAGCAAACCAATCATTACGATGTCATTCGACAGGAGACGGAGCGCAATCTCGCCAGCTATATGAAGGATGAAACGAACGATGGCGGCAATGCGATCAGCCAGTTCAGCTCAGACTTAGCGGGTATAGCTGAGCGTCCTGCTGAGGAACGGAATGCCTGGATCGAACGGAACAACATCTCCATTTCCTCTATTATTAAGAGCAGGGCTTTAATCGGGGAAATTTATCGGTCGTTCCAGTTATTAGAGGAAGAGGGACCGGATCAGCAAACAGGCTCGATCGAACAAATTATTAAACTATGGACGACGGTCAATTTTCTAATGCTTAAATTTAAACGAAGCCCGGCGAATGCGAGCCTAATAGTTTCACTTCGGCAAAAGTTAGAGGCGGTGAAGGCAGCAGAGGCCGAACTGCTCGATTTTCTGCGTCAGAAAGGGCGGGAACAGTGTGAAGTATAACCTGTGTACGATTTCCTTTCGCCATCAGCTTGTTTCATTGCGTGAACTCATTCAATTCGCACATAAGACAGGCTACTCTGGCATCGAGCTATGGGGGGTTCATGCCCGTTCGCTTATCCGTCACGATCCGATTGGACTTGCGAGATTGGTGCCGCAGATGCACCGCAATCAAATCGAAGTGGGCATGATCAGCGATTACCTGGACTTGCTGTCACCGAGTGGGTTCGAAGGGCAAGAAGCCAAGTGGAAGGAGCTTGTTAGCCTTGCCCGGCTGTTTCGAACGGACAAGCTGCGCATTTTTGCTGGCAATCAGGCTAGTGCAGCGGCATCCAGAGAAAGCTGGGAGCAATGCATGGCCAAGCTGCGCCATCTGGCGGACATTTCTTCGGAATATGGCGTCTATCTGATCATTGAAACTCACCCGATGACTTATGCCGATTGTATGCCGTCCATCCTTCGATTGCTGGAGGATACCGATCACCCGTATATTCGGCTTAATTTGGATTTCCTTCATATGTGGGAAGCAGGCTGCACGCCTGAGGAAGCGTATCGGCAATTGAAGCCATGGACCCATCATTTTCATTTCAAAAATGTTCGCGACCGTGACAACTTGGGCGTTTTCGCACCAGACAATGTGTATTCTCCGAGCGGGCATCGAAACGGCATCGTTTCTTTAGCCAATGGCGTACTGCCATATGCCGATATTGTCCAAATGCTTGAGCAAGAGCAAACGCCATTGGCCGCCTCCATCGAATGGTTCGGGGATGACCCATACCAACAGCTGAAAGAGGAAATGATGTGGCTTAAGCAGGTGGAGGAAGCGCGCAGGAGAGATGCTGTTCGAATTGGATAAGTTATTGCAGTTCATGCAATGAGAGACGAGCCAGATGCTACAGGATGTGCCTATAACGTAGAAAACCGGCTTTCCCATTGCGCACGCACAATACAATGACAGCTGATCATTTCCGCGCTCGCTTTGTTTGTATTGTACGAACTGCAATGGGGTGGCTGCAGCATGCAAAAGTAGTAGTCGCCTCCGGCGTCGATACTCTCTCAATATCCAAAGAAGCAGGTATCGATGATGCCTGCTTCTTTCAATTTATAGGAACTTTTAATTTTAATTTATAGGACTTTTGCTTGCACGCCACTTGCTAGCGCAACACCAGCTCCAGTTTTGTCAGAAAGCTTATTGGATGCCAGTATCCAAGCGCTTCAAGTAAGCCCGGCCAGGACACTGTTCGTGGATAAAACAAAACGGCTAATTCAAATTCTTGATCTGCAGACGGGCAAGATGATTTGGACGAAATCATTTGATGCATTATATGATTGCCAGGTTCTCAAACATCCAACGAAAATTGTGGTCCTTATGAAAAAGAATAATAAGCCGACAACCAGCAACTACAATGGTCCGCTGCCCGTCCGCAGGATAAAGAGAGAATAGCTGTTGTCAATGACGATCATTTGCTCATCTATCAATACCCCTGGAAGCAACCGATTCTTGATGTAACACTTGCATTGCCTACAGATAAGAAATACGAGAGCGTTTCGCTTCAAGATTTCGACCTTCAATCCCTTTATGCTGTGATCAAATATAATGGGAGCAGCCTCGTACAATCGAAGGATTATTATAAAGTGGTAGATCTAGCAACGAAAAAAGTAAACGTAATCCCGATAGCGTGGAACATGAGGAGCCAATATACATTGGAAGGAACGGAACTAGTTGTTAATACGTCAAGTATAAGCGGGACCCCTTTTGGAATCAGCACGAATGTAGAACTAACCATTTATTCACGGTATAACTTAAAAACAAACAGCGCTGATTTTAAAATAAACAATATATTTGCCAATGCAGAGTCCAACTGGGCATCCAGTTACTTCGACGGCCATCTCATCCTAACGGATACGGAACAAAAGCAATTCGTTCTTCTTCAAGCAAAAGGGCAGCTTATCCAATCAAGGCCTGCGAGGGCAGGGGATATGTACAGCAGATTAGTCGGATACGATAACGGGCTTGCCTATACGTTAGTTTGGGCTAATGATAAAGTTAAACTCATCGAAGAGGATATGAAAACAAGCTAGCACCGATCCGGTGCTAGCTTGTTTGTTGTCGCAGCAAGTTAAGGCATGTTGACCAAGAACGGTTTCACCGTATTCGCAAGATTGTAACCGCTGGATGCATCCCAGTTCACGGACCAAGTCATCGCGCCGCGGATGTCTGGATATTTGGCTACAGGCTTATAGGAACCGCAGTTGTTGCCCGTCGCCAAACAGCCTAGCGCTTGGTTGACGACAGCCGGGCTCACATAACCGCCGCCAGCAGCAGACGATGTTGCAGGAACGCCGACGCCTAGTTGCGAAGGAGCAACCCATTGCAATGTCAGGTCAGAGAGGGCGGTTAAGAAGTCAACCGTTCCTTGCGAGTAGCATTTGCCATCGCGGCCGAGCATACAGCCTGAGTTGTAGTACTGCACATTGATGACCGTCGTAATGTCTTTCAGGTTGGCGTAGAGCTGCATGTAGGCAGAGGTTTGGTACTGCATATCAATTGTTTGCGGAGCCATTGTAAGAATAAAGTTCGGCCCGACTTTCTGTTGAAGCTGGCGAACGGCAGAAGTGACGTTGGCCACGTTCAAGCCATTCTCAAGATCAATATCGATGCCGTCAAACCCGAATTGGGTAATGAGACCATACATGCTGTTTACGAAGTTATTCACATTCGGAGAAGCGCTTCCGAGATTGACGTTGCCTTTCTCGCCGCCAATGGACAAAATGACTTTTTTGCCTTGCGCACGCTTCTGGCTAATATCGCTAATGAGGTTCGCGTTCGTATAGCCCCCGAGCGCTGCAGACAAGCCGGAATCTACGCCAAACGTAACGCCGCCTGGATTGTTCACGTCCATCTCAGCGAACGATACGACGATAATATCGTATTGGCTTGGAACTGCACTAAGGCGTAAATTCGTTGCACCGTTCACGAAATTTTGCCAATAGCCGGTAAGCGTATGCTTCGGCAGGTTTCCATTGCCGCCTGGATCAGTAGGTCCCGTTACGACGCTTACAGCACTGCTCGCGGCAGACACATTGCCAGCAGCATCCTTCGCTTTAACCGTGAAGCTGTAAGCAGTTGAAGCAGAAAGTCCTGTAATTACAGCGGATGTCCCGGATACGGAAGCGGTGAGCGTAGAGCCCCTAAAGACATCATAGCCCGTTACGCCAACATTATCGGTCGAAGCATTCCAAGCTAAAGTTACGCTAATCGATGTTGTGCTAGTTGAATGCAGGTTTGCGGGGACGGAAGGAGGAGTTAGGTCAATTGTCGGAGGTTGAGTTGTCGCCGAAACCGCGCTGCTGGCAGCGGAGAGATTGCCAGCGGCATCCTTTGCTTTGACCGTGAAAGAATACGAGGTGCTGGCTGCCAATCCCGTGTTGGTGTAGGAAAGCATACCGTTCGCCGTACTTCCTACGAGTGTAGTTCCACGGTAAACGTTATAGCCAGCTACTGCGACGTTATCTGTGGACGCATTCCAAGCTAGTGTAATGCTGGCAGAGGTTGTGGCTGTAACATGCAAGTTCGTTGGAACGGTTGGAGCGGTCACATCACCGCCTCCACCGCCTTGAACCGGTCCCCATAAAGCTGGCACAATTGGCGGTTCCCATCCAACAAGTGAAGTATGGGCTTGAATACATTTGTATGTTGAGCCATTATAAGTGACCGTGTCGTTGGTTGCGTAAGACACATTGGGCGCCCAAGCGCCCCGGTCTGCAGCGGAAGCGGCGGATGGAATGAGTGCGAGCAGCATTGCGAAGGACAGTACAACCGTTAATAACGTGCGCATGAAACGGTAATCGTGAGCCTTTTTCATTAATTAATCCTCCTGTCATCGATTGGATTTGTGCTTGCGGATATATTATCAAATGGTAAAGACTAGCTCTCAAGAGGAAAAATATCTCATTCAGGGATACAATTTATTCATCCAGTGACGCGCTAGATTTACTGTACTTTCGTGAAGGGCAAGGTGACGTAGCAATCATTCGGGGAACCAAGTAAGATGGACATAGAATCCGGACATTCAACAGCCATTAAGGGTTATATAAAGGAGCGAATTCGGCATGAGCATAAAGGGCCAACAGCAGCACGCAATGATTACTGGAGCTGGTGCCGGTATCGGGAGGCAATTAGCGTTAGCTTACGTACAGCAAGGAGCAACGGTCATTCTAATTGACAAGCAAGAAGAGGCGTTGCATGAGACAGCCGAGCTTGTTCGCCAATCGGGTGTTGATCCGCTATGGAGGACAGTGGATTTAAGCGATGCGAACGCCATAATTGGCTGTTTCAATTGGATCGAAGAGAGTGTGGGGAAACTAGATATTTTGATCAATAACGCTGGTTTCGGCATCACCAAGCCAATATTCGACCTGACGATTGAAGAATGGGACAGCGTCATCCATACGAATTTGCGCGGAACATTCCTATGCGCGAGAGAAGCAGCCAAACTGATGAAGAAGGGCGGGTCCGGCGTTATCGTGAACATGGCATCGACGCGCGCACTGATGTCAGAGCCGAACACAGAGGCCTACTCGGCTTCCAAAGGCGGCATTCTCGCCTTGACGCATGCGCTGGCTCTTTCCCTCGGGCCAGACCGCATTCGCGTGAACGCCATTAGTCCGGGTTGGATTGAAACGGGCAATTATAGCGCTTTGAAAAAAAGTGACCATGAGCAGCATCCTTCCCAACGTGTAGGAAAGCCGGAGGATATCGTACGAGCATGCTTCTACCTGACGGATCCGGACAATGATTTTGTCACTGGAATGAATCTGGTTGTTGACGGGGGAATGACGCGGAAAATGATTTACGAGGAGTAGGGAGAAGTCAAAAAAACAGGGAAAAATTCAGGTGCGTATTCCTGGATTTTCCCTATTTTTATTTAGAATACATTCCCAATTAATTATTTCCGTATGAGTGAAAGTCTATTACAATAAAAATAGAAATGCGTATAAAAACCACATTCCATATACATACATGGGAGCTGAAAATGCTAAATATGATTAAAGAATCTATTTATTTTTCAATTGGTTTTGAAGATGTCGATTGGCGAAACGAAGAAGAAGTTGTTCAAAGAAATGCATTTATCAAATCATTTACCGCGCCATTTAACATCAAATGCGGGTTTGCTGGCCAAGGCATGATCGCATTCGACCATCCTCAGATTGATCATTTTCTTGATGCGCTTGAGCAATATGTGCATGAGAACAAGGTGGTTATTGACAATAATTGCGCCTATGCACAGGATTATGAGGGAGATTCAGAATGGTATAAATATTTGCCCGTTAAGTCAATAGACACGGACTATAATGGGGAAATTATAAGCTGTAATGCAGCAAACATTTCTCCCAAACTGAATGTCAGCAGTGGCGCTTCTGCATATCCTTTTGTTTCGGATAAATTTATGAGGGTTGTACAAGAAAATAATCTTACAGGGCTTGAATTTTTATGGTGCAAAGATATTGGGAGGTTTGCCCCTCATCAACAATGGCATATGGCCATTGTAACTGAATTTATTGGGAGAGGGCTTGATGATCCGTGGTTAAATGTAGATTCCCCTAATTTAATTTGGCGGATCACATCAAATATCCTAGGCCATTAGGCCGGATCGGTGTAACGAGGTTCTCGGCAAAT
Source organism: Paenibacillus sp. MMS18-CY102 (assembly GCF_009789195.1). Taxonomy (GTDB): domain Bacteria; phylum Bacillota; class Bacilli; order Paenibacillales; family Paenibacillaceae; genus Paenibacillus_T. Next base: position 34,893 of record NZ_WSTC01000023.1, read on the forward strand.
TGTTTAGATCCAGATGTTGCGTTGCCGCAGCGATTAAACAGATATCTTTCATTATGCGACGCCAAGTTATTTCATATCTGTCATTATGAAAGATTTCTCCGAAGATATCTGCCGAAAACTGATTTTGCTTTTGGATATTTTCCAGGTTGGCAAGGCTTCTATATCAGTAAAAAAGCAAAGGATATACTTTTAAATAACCGTTTAATCGAGGAACAGGATCGCCTGACGCCAGTCGTTATATTAGATGATTTGCCAGAAGGGGAGCTCAGTTAGATGGCATTGCGCCTTCCCCTGAGTTTTATTACGGGATCCGGCATTATATTGGGAGCATATCGTTTACTGACCTCCAAGCGCTTCATCAACAAGAGTGGGAAGCTTATAAGCAAATAAGCAAACCACCGAAGAAAATATCGATGAATCAAGCTTTGGCGCTTGTAAACAGTGAGAAGAGGCGAAGGCGGGAAGACTTTTGCAAACGGCTTAGTAAAAAAGAGCTGAACGACAACAACTTTCATATTCCAACAAATTGGATCGAGCTTTTAAAGAAAACGAATGGAGGATGCCTTAGTACAGAATGTGAACTCGTTCCTCTCAATGATATTCAAACTTTCACGAGGGAGAAACTTAAGGAAGGGAAAGGCTTTGACGAGGAATACTCTGACAATAGAATTTCCATAGCAGTCAGAGGCGATGGCGATTGGTATGATCTTGTGCTGATTGATGATTACAGCTGTGACTGCCCGGTGTTTCAAGTGACTCACGAAGGCGGAGGTATACTGCGTGAATGGGAAAATATCGCATCGTTTATTTACGATATGATCGTGGAAGAGGTAGAATCATGATCAAGCACAGTTACAAACAATCGAACATAAAGAAGGACAAAAGCTACGATGTATAATTTTGAAGCGATAGAGGAACAGCCTAATTTACATAACAGTTCATTAATTTTGTCCATCGACATTGGGGTTGGGGTTGAAATTGCACAATTTAGAGGTTCATTGCTGGGTTTGTTTGGAGAGCCGAACTATAAGGCCTCGAATATTGAAAATGCGTTTCAATACACGATTTCCGCCATGGACACAGCTGGTGAAACCTATATGTTTACGGTTTATGAAGGCGCTAGCGGGCTCGGCATCGGAGGTCAAAGCAATGATCCGGCTACGCTTCTGGCGGCGAAAGCATTTATCGAATATGTGAAACATGCACCGCCAGCTGAATATGAAGAAAAGCTGGTTTATAGTGATACGGGGAGTACTATCCGATATGGCTGTAAAGACGGTGTTGGTTACTTTAACGAATGTTTGCCTTTTGCTGATGTTGCGCCTACCGTTGGCGAACTGCCCCAAATAGCTCCTAATCAGTTGGATGAGCTAACGGGGATTGATTTTTCCAACATTGCGGATGAGGATGAACGATGGTTTTGGAAAAAAGATTTGTTGAACTTTTCTTCGATTCATTTTCCAACGATACGTGATTTAATGCGGAAAGATGTGAGCCGGGGGCGTGCCAATCCGATCAGCTTGGAACAATTAAGGGAGATCGCGCGTGTTGACGGGTTCGAAGCAGTATTTGGCGCTCAATCCGCTGAAATGGCATTGGTTTCCTTAGTATCGGTGTGGGCTTGGCATACAACAGAAGGCAAAGCGACGAAAAAGAAAAAGCTAGATTGCACATCATTTGCCTGGACGATTTCACGAGCTGTCTATGGGCTTTACGGCGGGAACTTTAACAAAAACCATGCGCGTGCAAATGCGTTGTTCGAAGCTTATGAAGATAAAATAAGCTCGCCAGAAGATACGCTTCGGTTCTTCTATGCGGTTCTTGATATTTTCAAGCTAAAACGATTGAAAGTTGAATAAGTTTCCGAACAATATCCAACATAAGAGAAGCAGGGTGCGCTGGAGACCAACGCACCTTTTACATTTTTTATATATTCCTTGACAGGAATATTCCTGGTAGGGTATATTCAATTCATCAGGAAAACGGCAATGCGATGAAGGAGTTGAGTTGAACCCAAGTAACCAGCAATTGACGAGGTGAGCGAAATGCCAGCGAAGAATTCAGGCAAGGAATGGACAACGCTGAGCGCTTTAGCCGAACCGAATCGTATGGCAATCGTTGAACTGTTGCGAGACGGGCCTTTGACCGTTGGGGAAATCGCTGATCGACTGGGGCTGCGCCAGCCTCAAGCATCGAAGCATCTGAAGGTGCTGAGCGACAATGGGATTTTGGAAATGACAGCTGAAGCCAATCGCCGAATTTACAAGCTTCGGGCCGAGCCTTTTCAAGCACTGGATTCATGGCTCAACTCCTTTCGGCGGTTAATGGAAGAAAGGTTCGACCAACTGGATGATTACTTAAAGGAACTGCAAAACAAACAAAAATAAACGGATCGATCAATTAGAGGAGGAATTATTATGTCAAATCAAACAATGGTATCAAGAGTAGAAAATGAAAATGTGCTGGTGATTGAGCGTGTGTTCGATGCGCCTCGCGAGCTCGTATTCCAAATGTTCAAGGAGCCTGAGCATCTTAAGCGTTGGTGGGGGCCAAGAGGCTGGGAACTCCCTGTATGCACCGTCGATTTTCGGCCGGGCGGCGTCTGGCATTATTGTATGAAGTGTGTGGATAAGAGCCATGGCGATTTTTACGGCATGGAATCTTGGGGCAAAGCGATCTATAAGGAGATTGCCGAGCCTGAAATGTTCAGCTACACCGATTACTTCTCGGATGCGGAAGGCAACCAAAATGCAGAGATGCCTTCAACCGATGTCACGCTAACGTTCATTGATGAAGGCGGCAAAACGAAGCTGGTTAATCGCGGCGTGTATGTTTCGCCAGAGGCGCTCAAAACCGTTATGGATATGGGCATGCTGCAGGGCATCACGGAAACATGGGACCGTCTGGAAGAGCGCTTGAACGAAGTTAAGTAAATAAAAGCTTCACATGCACATAATCAATTATCTAATGAAATAGGGAGTGCTAAATATGATTAATCAATTCTGCCAAATCATGCTGTATGTAAATGATCAAGATCAAGCCAAGCGGTTTTGGACGGAAAAAGTTGGATTCGTTGTCGCTTCGGAAGAAGATAATGGCCAAGGTTTTCGCTATATTGAAATTGCCGCTGTCCAAGGGGCCCAGACATCATTCATTCTTCACAACAAGCAATTTATCGCTCAGATGCAACCGGAGCTTAACCTAGGAACGCCATCCATTATGTTCTTCACCGACGATGTGGAAGGGCTGTACCAGGCTTTCAAGGATAAAGAGATCACAGTTGGGGATTTGGTCTCCATTCCTGGAGGGCGAGTATTTAACTTTGCCGACGACGAAAACAACTATTTCGCGGTTATGCAAAAGCAGTAGGGTTGAAGCAGTCCCAATAATAAAAACGCCATCACTTCATGTGATGGCGTTTTTGCGTTGCGGCATGAAATAGGGAATGAAGAGCGTCTGCTTGCTCTTATATGCTCACTGGATGTTCACGATCTAGCACCAAAGGCGAGCCCAGCAAGATCCATTGGTTCAAATCATCATAGCCAACTATTTCAGCATGAATGATACGCCCACGATGCATAACGTTTTCCCGGGCATTGGCAGCACATTCTTCGTAGTTAGCTAGGCCTACGGCTTCATATTCAGGGAGGCTAGCAATAACCCCTTACGGACAAAAAACCTCAATGTAGCCTTCAACTTTTGTTCCGATAGGGAGCTGATTCTTAAGCGTAAGCCACTGCTCCTGCCCATTGCTAGTAACGACAGACCATACGTCTTCAAACTCTTCTTTGTTAATCCTGCTTAAGCCCTGCTTGTCTAACGGCAAGTCTTGATCGGAAAGAATGAACTCAAATTTTTTAAGATTAGAACTCTGGATCTCATTGCCCTTGACCACCATTTGCCTGTAGGCGGTACCTTGCTCATTCACTTCAAAGTAAATAATTAGATCATCGAGTTCTTGTTTCAAATACAGCAACGGTTCATTCATTCCTTTCAAAGAAGTATGGATTCGTGCATTCAAATTATGGGGCATTGATGGTAAGCGGCATGGTTCTCATCATGTCACTTTATGGATTAGCAAGTGCTTACTTTGCCGGCCGACTAATAGGGGAGCCGTTGCTCGATAGTTATTTTACATTAGTATTTAACAATTTCATATTCGTATTTCCTCTACAGTTATTGCTGGTAGGTCCGCTAGTGCGGTATGTATTCGCTAAAATTATCACACGCCAGATCTAATCTATTCTCACATCTCTTCTATTTGCTTTTCACTAGACAGGCTAGTTATAGTGTTTGTATAACGTGAAACAGAAGGGTTGAGATGGAATGAAAAAATCAGTTCTCAAATGGTTTCGATACATCAGCTATATGGAAGGGATTTCGTTTCTAGTTTTGCTTTGCATTGCGATTCCGTTGAAATATGCTGCCGATCAACCGCAAATGGTTACGGTTACGGGGATGATCCATGGCGCACTGTTCGCGGCTTATATCGTAGCGATAATGGTGATGGCCGTATTATACCGGTGGGGGCTATTGCGTATCGCCGGCGGTATTTTGGCAGCTTTCTTGCCATTTGGCCCGTTTGTGCTGGAGCGCCGTTTGATGCGGGAAACGATGTAGCTTACTTGGATTTGAATGAGGTATATGGCACGATGGGATTGAACCATAATAGAAGGATATAATCCCAGCATGTTAATTGGCCTTCCTTGATGTGGAAGCCTCCTTGTGACGGACAGGTGAATTAACGAAAAAAATTGAAGCAAGCACTTATGCAATCATTTAATTCTACAACTAATAGTGATACACTATATAGGGCTATTATTGATCGAGAATTTATTTTGATACAGAAAAGATGGGCAATCAGGCACGCCTAGGCGCTCAAGTACAAACGCCTGCATCCTTTCTGCAAATCGTGGGTATAAGGACGGTAAACATGAGCAACATACAAACTAAAAAAACAGACGTTATCTTAATTGGTGCCGGTATCATGAGTGCTACTTTGGGGTCACTACTGAAAGAATTAGTGCCGGACTGGAACATTAAAGTGTTTGAGAAGCTCGAAAGCGCAGGGGAAGAGAGCTCTAACGAGTGGAATAATGCAGGTACGGGGCATGCTGCACTGTGCGAACTTAACTACACCGTCGAGAAAGCAGACGGATCTATAGATATTAGCAAAGCGATTCAAATTAATGAACAGTTCCAGCTCTCCATGCAATTCTGGTCTTACCTTGTAAACAGCAAACAAATTCGCAATCCGCAAGACTTTATTATGCCAATCCCTCATATGAGCATGGTGCTAGGGGAGAAGAATGTAAAGTTCTTGAAGAAACGGTTTGACGCATTGTCCAACAATCCGCTGTTCAAAGGGATGGAGTACTCGGAAGACCCTGCTAAGCTAATGGAATGGATTCCGCTCATTCTCAAGGATCGCCCAGCTGGCGAGCCTATTGCAGCAACCAAAATCGACACTGGCACAGACGTTAACTTCGGTGCGCTCACTCGTATGCTGTTTGACTATCTGAAGACGAAAAACGTCGATATTAAATACAATCATAGCGTGAACAAAATCAAGCGCACGAGCGATGGCTCGTGGGAATTGAAAGTGCGAAACGGCAGCGGCAATGTCGAGAGCCATACTGCTCAATTCGTCTTTGTCGGCGGAGGCGGCGGAAGCCTGCATTTGCTGCAAAAATCCGGCATTCCTGAAGGCAAGCATATCGGTGGATTCCCGGTTAGCGGCCTGTTTATGGTGTGCAATAAGCCGGAAGTTGTTGAGCAGCATCATGCTAAAGTTTATGGCAAAGCTAAGGTTGGAGCTCCTCCAATGTCCGTTCCGCATCTTGACACGAGATTTATTGATAACAAAAAATCGCTGCTGTTCGGGCCATTTGCCGGCTTTTCGCCTAAGTTTCTTAAAACCGGCTCTATGTTTGATTTGATCACATCCGTCAAGCCTGATAACCTCGTTACGATGTTGTCGGCTGGCGCCAAAAACATGGGCCTGACCAAATATCTGATCCAACAAGTTATGTTATCCAAAGAAAAACGCGTGGAAGAGCTGCGCGAGTTTATCCCGACCGCCAAAAGCGAGGATTGGGATTTGGTCGTAGCTGGACAGCGTGTCCAAGTTATTAAAGATACGGCAGCTGGCAAAGGTACGCTTCAATTCGGCACGGAAGTCATTAGTGCTGCAGACGGCTCCATCGCTGCATTGCTTGGCGCATCTCCAGGTGCTTCTACGGCCGTTCACGTCATGCTTGAAGTGATCGAGAAATGCTTCCCGCAGCATGTGAAAGAATGGGAGCCGAAAATTAAAGAAATGATTCCTTCGTATGGCGTATCCCTTATGCAAAACCCGGAACTGCTGCAAGAAATTCATGCTTCAACGGCAGGGACGCTGGGATTGATTCAAAAATTACCGTTAGAAGTCGCACATAAATAATAAGCTAAATAACGAAAGCGGCAATTCAGGGCCTGATTCTTAGTCCTTGAATTGCCGCTTTTTTTGTATGTTATGAGCTCCACATTTTAGCAATTAATAATGCTAATGTACACGACGATTAGTAATTAATATGCTAAACTAGATTTACGTTCAATCCATATTATGGGCGAATTTACATCGCGAAAGGGTATGTTCCTTTATGTCACAGCAATCGAATGTTTCACCTCTATTAAAGCATTCCTTTCATTTTGATTTGCATCATATCGGCCAAGAAGAAGAGTATACGCTCCAGATTGGGCTTCGGGATTATCCGCTGAAACGGCATGATGCCGATTCAATTCGCCGAACGAAATCCACCCAGCTATTTTACGGATTTATTCCAGATGACAATCTGACCCATTATGCCGAAGAGCTAGAGTTGGAGGCAGATCTGGTTGGGCTTATGACTGTTACCAAGAAAGTAGTAGTAGACGGACAGATGCTGGATCTGCCAGTTTCGATGTCTGTACATATTCCCGAGACGAGCTTTCGCATGATGCATCATGCTTCATCCAATCTTGCGATGAACGGCTTGATCCACCCGAAATTGGTGCAATACAACGTTGATCCGAACCGCTTTTCCTCCGTTAACGGTGCTTCCCATCCAGTACAGTTGCTTGTGCAAGCGTTCAGCTTTAAAGAAGCGCGCGAGACGGCAATTGCGCTCTTGTTCCAACATCCTGGCTTGTTGCATCTAGACGGCAGTTCGGAGCATCCGGCATGGGTGCACGAGCATTTGCTCAACCAAAATCCATACCTGCAGGATCTTGCGCTTGCGATTTACAAGCTGAAAGAAAACTGGTCAGCGTTCACGAAGGTGCTGGATGAGAACGGCGAGCCCTACAAGGACCCGGACGATGAGAGCAAGTTTCTATACACGCGGACGCTGCATCCCACCGTTAAGGCAGCTCTGAACGGCCCGCTAAGCTGGGCGCTCAAGAAAGCACAGGATGCCAAGCAATTGGAAGGCCAAATGTGGGAGGCGCAATACGGGATTACCTCAGATAGCTATGGTGCAGAAGCAGAGCACATCAGCCAAGCCAAGCCTAAACCGCTTCAAGCCGATGAAGATAAAAGTGCTTCCGTGCGCTGGGGCGTAAAGGGCCCGAAAACCTCTTGGGGCATTTCCGTTGGCGATCCGGTAATTGATGATAAAGGCGTACTGAATGTTACCGGTTATAATCGACTTGCACGCCATTTGTCTGCGTATGTCGAATTTTTGAACCCGAACGGGGAGCGGATCGATCTCTCTGAGGAGCAGTGGAAGCAGGTGCTGGATTCGACGCTGCGCAGCATTTTGCCAGAGAAATTTTTCGAGCAATTTGAGCCTCGCCAAGAGACGAGATTCGTAGGCACAGTAGGACCGGTTACGACCGTATGTGGCGTGCCCGTTGGCATGCTGATGCCCGATCCGACACATTTCCAGCTGCCAGTGCTTGATAATCGTATTGCGACGGTGCGGATTTTATGGGGCGGTCTCGGCTTCAACATAGCGGATTTGATGGAGGACCCCGAGATCCGGTGTGCATTGGTTGGCGCTCTGCTAACGATTATTGTCGACATCATTGTCCCCGTGGCCATCTTTATTATCGGTTCATCTGCAATCACGAACAAAATCGTGAAAGAGATCATGAAAGATAAAAAATTAGTCGCAGATATCATCAAAATCGGCGTATTAATCGCAACGGGCAAAATCTTGTACGATATTGCCCACGACCGGAATGTGATTAATGCAGTCGCGCCGTGGATCGGATTGGTTCTCCCTAGGCTTCTCATCACGAAGCTTGGGCCTTATTTGCTGGAGAAGCTGGGCGAAAGCGCGCTTGGCAAGCTGCTGGGCAGAATCCTTCCGGGTGCCGATATGGCGATGTCTATATTCAGTGGGTTAACAACGGCGGCCCAGTTGCTGGAGACGACGATCGCATGCCTTTCCACGCAGAGCATATATAAGACTGATTTCACCCGTACCTTTGATTTGAAAATCAACCTGACGCCGGATCCGTCCACGCATAAGTTTCCCGACCTTGCGACCAGTTACCGGATCGCTGTCATGTACGACACGAATGTGACGACCCCTGCTGTCGAGCAAAAATATGATTTGGCCGGCCCTACGCGCAGCGACCCATTCTCGGTGAAGTTTAAGGATGTCCCTGCCGCCGGTAAACTCAAAATCTATGTTTTCTTCTACGCCAAAAACGGCTGGCTGGCCGGACAAGGAGAAAGTGGAGGATGGCTGGAGGCCAAAGGAACGGATGGCACGCTTCTGACAACAAACATTCAGATTAGGACGAATGAGGTTCGGCTTACATCAGATTCGGTGTACGAGCATAAGCAAAAAATCGCCTATCATGAAGGTGTTCCAGTATGGGAGGCTACCGCCCAAGCGCCTAAGCAAACGGTCAAAAACGCTTCGGCTGATCCAGAGAAAGCCATCGATGTACAAAACGGGCATATTACAACGACGCAGCGGCCCGCTATGGTCGGTTACGGCTGGAAGGCGACCGGCCTGCATTTGCCAGCAGACCGCCCGGATGCGCCAATATCGGATCAAGCCATGTACACGGTTCAAAATTTATCCACCTTACAGGAACCATCGCGCTCGCACTGGCATCCGGAGGTCGGCTTCAGCCAACCGAGCGGAATTGTCTACGACGTTGCAAGCTACGAAGATGCAACGGGACGCAACTTCTACGTCGATTCCTCGAACGGAACCTATGACGGATACAAGAATGCCCGCGGCGGTTTCCACCTTCGCAAGCTAGTGCTACAGCATGACCAAAAACCGCAAACAGACAGCAAGCAAAGCTGGGGGCGGTTTATTAGCCCGCTCGATCGTTTTGTCGTGCATCCGCAAGGATATGTCATCGGGATTAATTACACGATTAACAAATTAGAAATTCTTCAACTGCCTGCAGCACCTTCGGATGACGAGAAAGCGACGTTCGCAGTGCCTGCTTCCGGCGAAGGCTTCCGTGAAGGCTTAATTAATGGGCCTCGAGGGATTGGAACAGCGCTCGATGGGCGGATTTTGATACTGGAAAGCATTAATAACCGGGTGCAATCGTTCGACATTCACGGCAATCCGGTTAAGAGCTTCGGGCAAGAGAGCAAGGAGCGTTCGTGGTTTCCGCTGGTCGATCCAAGTGCCAAGACGAATTATTTGGATTTGGCGGTAGAAGCGAAAGGTTACATTTATATATTGTCCTATACCGGAGAAGGCTCCGACCCGAACGATTACCACTTGGATATTTACACGCCTGACGGCTCCTTCCTCGTTCGGACAAAGGGCGTTGCTGCATCTAAAATTACGGTTGATCTGATCCGCAATGTGTTTACGCTCAATTATGAAACGATTTATGCGCCGAACGGGCGTCCTGAACCATCTGTTAGCCTGTGGATTCCGCCTGCACCGAGCTCGTCGTAAGGAGGCATGGAGATGCAGGAGCATATGGATTTGGACGTTAACGAGATGCCGCTATATTTCGTATCCCGCGGTTATATTCGGCTGGCGACTGGTGTAGGTGTAGACCTGCAAACGAGGCTAGTCAAATTTGATCTGAAATATTTATCGCTGGCAAGCCAAGAGAAAGTATTATTTACTGACCAGCCGAAGGAGCAAGATATTTTCACGTTGTACGGCATGGGCGGTGTTTATTACCTTCGGGCGTCGAACGGCAGGTGGGTCGGATTCCGCGATTGGAAGGAAAACATTATGGAGGGCTTTACTGTCCCCGTCAGGGGAGAGGCTACAGAAGTTTCGCTCCAATACGATTCGCCGAATGAACCCGAAAATGGCTTTGTTTTTAAAGCGAACATTAACGGTGAGTTGCAAACGGTGTTCGGGCTTGCTTTCGTATCTGTGCCAGAAGGGTTCGTCCATTCGAAGGAACTGTTCCCACGCTCCTATCCGCAGTATACGCTGCCTCCGCTTTGGCCTGGACGCAGCTGTAAAGGGGCTGATTACAGCACGCTTCCTTTTTCTGCTAGGCAGCTGTTTGAGCTCAATTTGGACGAAACAAGCTTTAATCACTCCGAGATGAACCATGCCTTTATGCTAAAATGTACGATGCGAAAAGCAAGCCTGAAGGGCATTCAGGTGTTGGATTCGTTGTTGAACGGAAATGAGTTTAGCGAGTCGGACTGGAGCGAGGCGGATTTAAGCCGCAGCTCCTTCGAGAGGGCGAATTTCACACAGGCTAACTTGTCCCGCACTAGGCTGTCAGGCACGAGATTCAATCATGCGAATTTGGCTCGTGCCGACCTAAGTGGAGCCGAGCTTAACGCAACGGAATTTTACGGAGCAAATCTGGCGGAAGCCAATTTGAGAAACGTTAACTGGAGCAACGCCCGCTTTGATACGAGCACATCATTGAAGGGTGTCGATTTCAGCCATTCTGACTTAACGAATTCGAGTTTCGCTAGCCTAGACCTTGCCAAGGCCATTTTCAGGGGTGCAAAGCTGGATGGCTGTGATTTTAGAGGCGCGATCCTAGACGGAACAGACTTTTCCGAGACAGACTTAACGCATGTACAATTCGATGAGTATCCGAAGTTTTCTGCCGAGCCAGGGAAATTGACCAAATTTTGCGGTGCAATCGTTCCGTTCGGTGTTATCAAACGCAGATGGAGCTACTTGGACCTTAGCAACGCACAGCTCGTGGATTTTCCAGATGTGCTGTCCGATGCGGACAACAAGCTGGAGGCACGCCATGCGGTGTTATCGGGACTGGAGCTCCAGAGGCAGGCGATTCAATTCGCTAACTTTCAAGATTCGGATCTCAGGGGCATAAACTTCAGTAAGTGCAACCTCGATTTCTCACAATTTACTGGTGCCCTTGCCGGAGGAATCGGAGAAATGCCATCGGCCGTTTTCTTCGCGGCAAGCTTGATGAATGCGGACTTCAGCCGTGCTAACTTGACGGGGGCGGACTTTTCCCACTGCTATTTTTACGGACAGGAGGCTAGTGTCGCCAACGCAGAAATGCCGCTCGTGAAATTCAACGGCGCCTATTTGGCCGGCATGAACTTCAAGAACGTCTCTAACCTAAAGGGGGCGAACTTTTCTGATGCATGCTTGGTCAACTGTGTCATCCGAGGTTCTAATTTGTCGCCATACTATGGATCCAACGCCTCGTTTGCTAGGGCTTGCCTGCAGGGGGTTGATTTTGAAGATAGCTTGCTCTATGCGGCGAATATGAACGATGCGGCAATTTCGGAGGGCGATGGTGTGCTGCAAGTTACGATACTCATCGAAGATGCGCCGATTACGATGCCAGTCGCTTATTCAGCAACCCGTATTCCGTCCAAGGCGACGGATCACGCGACCAAATGCCCGAGCAGCGAATCTGGCCCGTGTATTGGGGAGAAGCTTCACAGTGATAAGGCTCCAATGCATGTATGGCCAGCACAGCAGACAGATATTTAGATTCGGAGGGGATAAGGATGAAAACGATCAAACGCATGATCGAGCACCAAATGTGGGCGAATCGTCAGCTGTTAGCCGCGATTGACGATTGTGAAGGGGACGTTCAGGAAGCACTTAACCTGTTTCGCCACTACATGATTGCCGAGCAGGTATGGGGGATGCGAATGAACGGCGAAAGCACCGCTCATATTCAACTCTGGATCGAAGATGCTGATCTGGCCTCGCTGGGGCAGTTGATCGCAAGCAACGAGGCTCGATACCGCGAGTTGATGGAAAGCTTGACCGAGGAGCGATTGGACAGTGTCCTGTCGTACGCGAACCAGAGCGGAGCTGAATTCCAAACGCCAATCCGAGATATTTTGGCACATGTCAGCCTTCACGGCCAATACCACCGCGGCCAAATCAATCGGATTATGCGGGAAGCATCCGGCAAGCCTGGGGCAGTAGATTTTATATTGTTTTCGAGATTATCTGAATAGAAGCTGATCGAACAAGAGCCCCCAATCTCAGAAGAGAGTTGGGGGCTCTTGTTTCATTCTTGCGGAGTGACCGAGAATGACCTGTAATGGTATCGCCAACGATAACGCTGACCCCGACGCAAATGTCGAAGCTGGCGCCGACGCCGATGCTGATGCCGACTGACGTCGAAACCGACGCAGATACTGATACTGACGTTGACTATCTGCATCGTCTATGAGTAGCCGCTCGCTCTAACGGACACAGAAGCCCTTATTTGGTTAAAATCGACTGCTTTCTTGCTGTAACGGACTCAGGTGCCGTTATTTGTGCAAAATGTCCCCTTTTTGGTCCCGATCATACTAAATAAGGACCGTGGAGTCCGTTACAATTTCAATCGGTGAGTTTGGCCAGATATAACGGCTGTGGTGTCCGTTAGAAGTTCGACACACCGATTGGAGGCGAGCCATACGAATAACTCGATCAACCAGAATGAGTGAGTGAGGATTGGATGCTTTGGAAAGTGGAAAGTTCCATATAATAAGGATACCTCATATATAAATGGAAGTAGAGATGTGAAGATGATTGAGTACTCGCATACTGACGAAAAAGAATCGTCTAACTTTGATATATAATTTCACAAATTAGTAATTAATTTAGAAAATATTAGCAAGATTAAAGTGATATAATTAAGCAATAAGTCGACCGTCGCCTACCAAGCTTCTGACATAACTGAACCATAAAGGGGGATTTCGATTTGGCTAGCAAATCGCCTATTATAAGCTTGCAAAGCAACAGAAACTGGATCATGTTGTTGCTTCTCGTCCTGCTCTTCATTAGTGGCTGCTCAACAGGCACGATAAAGGATACTGCAACGAAAGAAGAGCTGGACATTTTACACGAACCTAGCGCTGCATTAAAGCAGATGACCGTTAAAAGTGATGCCATGTTGAATTATTCTTCTTATAACGCAATGCTGATGAACAACAACATGTTTGTAGATACGTCTTATTATCAACAACACCCAATTACTCGGGGCGATATTGTGATGTTTCAGACAGGCGATAGCCGGTTCCCTACAGATTTTGGACGGATTATCGGGCTGCCGAATGAAGAAGTGCAGTTAGTGAAAGGCCATGTTTATATTCATGCAAGAAAACTAGCCGCGTTCTACGGAAGCGAGTACCGTGAGCAAAAAGCTGGAGACGGAGAGACGCCGACTTCCATGGCGGAATCTGTCAAGCTGGAGCAGGGCGAATATTTTGTGCTCGGCGATAATTGGAAGCGAAGCTTTTATGACAGCCAGTCGGTTGGGCCAATGAAAGCTTCTTCAATAAAAGGAAAGGTGTTGGGTTGGGAAGGGCCGAAGACGGCATGGGATTTTAAGCAGGGCGTTATCGTTGCGAAGGAGCCCAAGCGCGTTGCAATTGTTCGGAATGTCACTGCTAATGCGTTGCACGTAAGAAGTGTTGACGAGATTATGGGGATCGCACACTTAGAGGCGTTATGGGCCAATGTCAAACAAGAGGAAGAAATAGAAGCGCTGGAAATTGGAGATAAGGTCAGCTTCGAACTCGTTGGGGAATTTAAGTTTCAGATACCGCTTCAGGTAACAGTAACGAACTTTAAGCGAATTGGCAGTGTTTTTGAATGAAAAATGGATCTTGTTTCATAGTTAGGAATGGCATTTGGCTCTCCATCCGCAACAAGATAAAATCCGTTAACATCTTACAAGGAAATCGCAGACGTTAACGGGTTACATCCGAGCATATTGTATTCCAATAAAAGGAATTATTCTTGTGATAGCCAAGTTGACCAGGAAACCTATAATTGTTCCAATTTCTTTTGTTCCAATTGCTGTGGCTCCCGACGCTGCCAGCTTATGAAAACAAGAGACAACGCAACTGCCGTAAGAATCGCCCCAAGCAATCGGAATGCTCCCGCGCTGAACGTATCTCCCATTACGATGCTTAGCAGCAATGAAGAGAGAATGGTTCCGATGTATCTCGCTGTCATAAAGATGCCTGATGCTACACCAATGATTTCTTTCGGCGTGCTTTGGAACAAGGACGCTTGCATGCCGACATTGTTCAGCCCGTTGCTTATCCCAAATGCCGCTAAAGCTACACATACACTAATAACGGGAGAAGTTTGGTTCCAGGACATGATCCATACTGAACCGAATGTCATTAGCAGTGCGGATACAAGCAATGCCGGCCGTGGTCCAGCTTTGTCAATCCAACGGCCTGCTATCGGCGAAACTGCAAGCGAGCACAATCCTAAACTTAACATGAGCAATCCTGTCTGAAGTTCACTGACATGCCGGACCATTTGCAAGTAGGTTGGCAGCCCGAAGAAGAGCGAGTAGTAAAGGATGTTAACGAGCACAAATTCGATATTGACCCGTGCCAGTGCAGGATGTTTGGCGAATGTGCGAATAGGGATGAAAGGTGAGGCAACTTTTCGTTCATGCCTTACGAAAGCAATAAGAAGCAACAAGCCGATCAACCCGGCAACAACGTCTTCAGCTGAAGCATGTCCCTTTGATTTGGCCAAGAGCACTCCAATAAGCAGCGAAACTAGGCCGAATGTGAACAATATGATTCCTGGCGCATCAATCAAAGCTAGCCATTGCCGAAGAGGCATGTTCTGTGAAGCGGAAATGCGAGGTTCGTCTCTCGGGATGTACCGCCATGCTAATAGAAAGCTCAGAACGACGAACGGTATATTGATGAAGAAGATGGCATGCCAATCCCACCAATGAATCAATACTCCGCCAACAAACGGGCCAATGGCTGCCGCCCCCGATAGAAATATGGATAAAACCGACAGCGCCGCCGCTTGTTTCTCCGTAATATGAATCCGCACGAGAGCCATTCCAACTGCAACCATCATGCTCGTTCCGATCGATTGAATAATGCGAAACACGATCAGCCATCCAAAGTTTGGTGATAGAGGCGCGAGTAATGAGGCAATTAATGCAACAACAAGCCCAGTTAGAAATATCTGCTTGCGGCCGAATAAATCACTTGCTTTTCCCATAACAGGCTGGGCTATGCAGCTAGCAATATAGAATGAGAATATAACCCAAGAAACGTCTGTAAAGTTAAGTTCATACATATTTTGCAGCCTTGCGATTGCAACCGAAATCATCGATGAATTTAATGGGTTCAAAAGCACCCCCAGCCCAACAGAAATCAATAACCATCTGTTATGAACAGTCATTTTAGTTCCCTCCTATTGCGTCCTGATGCCATCGTACTGGAAATCACACATTTATTCCAACGCATTTCATGGTATGATTTTATTGACTTAAAGGAATGAGCGGAGGGTAAGAGATGGAACTTCTTCAGCTTCAGTATTTTGTCGAGGTTGCGCGATTGGAGCATGTCACGGAAGCTGCGCGAAGCCTCCACGTTACACAATCGTCATTAAGCAAAACGATTCAACGATTGGAGGAGGACTTAGGCGTCCCGCTATTTGATCGAATCGGGAGGAAGCTGCGGTTGAATCACTTTGGAAGCCGATTTCTTCACCGTGCAGAGCGAGCGTTATTCGAACTGGAACAAGGGAAGCAGGAGCTGAGCGATTTATCCAGTCCAGAACACGGAACACTTGAATTAGCGGTTTCTACTGCGAGCACATTGCCTCCAATCCTTAAAGCGTTTCGGAAGAAGCGCCCCGACATCCATTTTCATGTGCAAATGCTGGCTATGCAGGACATGGTTACGCTGCTTCAGAGGGGGGAGGTCGATTACTGCTTATCCTCGCCTCCAGTACAAGGGGACGGGATCGTATGCCAAATCGTGTTTAACGACCCTATCCTTATCGCCGTTCCTGCGGGGCATCGGTTGGCAAGCCGAAGCAGTGTTTCTCTGGAAGAATTAAGGGATGAATGGTTTGTTGGCGTAAAGAGGGGCTATGGCACTCGCGATCTCGTTGATTCGATTTGTGAAGCGGCCGGATTTACGCCAAACTATGTGTATGAAGGGGATGAGCCTGCAAGGCTTAGCGCGCTAGTGGAGGCGGAAGTTGGCATTGCTTTCATGCCAAGCACGGCAAGGTTTTCACGGGATAAAATCGCATATCTTCGCGCAGAGAATCATGATTTGGTGCGGGAAATCGCATTAATGTGGCATGAGAGCCGTTACCTTTCGCGGGCTGCACTGGACTTCCGGGAAGTCGTTATTGCGCACTTCGAGCAGCAGCCAGGAAACTCGAAGTTTGTCGAATAATAGGGAAAAATATATAAAGTAGCCTATATTTACAAAGCTCAGCCAAGGCGTTACTATGTTAGGTGTAACGACAAGCTGAGGGCCATGCCTTTTAAAACACAACGTTGTTTTAAAACAACCCCGTTCGCTCCTAAGAGAGTGGCGGGGTTGTTTGGCGTTCTGGGAGCTGGCATTCCTTGTCGAAGAAACGGGAGGTGGAAAGGACAATTAATCGGAGCGGGACATCAGAATAGACACTTCAGGGATTCCGGGAAAGGAGCGTTTGAACGTTGCCAGACCAATCGGTCATCGTCACGATTGACAATTTTCACGCCCGCAAATTAAACAACGAAAGAAGGATATTCGTATATTTGCCCCCCAGCTATGGGAGAGAGCTTACTAAGCGTTACCCCGTCCTATACATGCACGCCGGACAGCGCGCATTCGCGCCTGCCGCTCCAGGGACGGAATCATGGAACATCCACCTCGCGGCAGATCGGTTGATTGCAGAAGGTACGATGGACGAGATTATTATCGTCGCGATTGCCCATGTGCGGCCCGTCGATTCCAACGAGTATTATCATTTTTCCGCACCAGCAGAGGAAACGAAAGCTGGCATTCGCTGCTCGGGGATCGAGTATGAGGACTTTATCGTCCATGATCTAAAACCGTATATCGATGAGCGTTTCCGAACGTTAACCGATTCGGCGAATACCGCACTGATCGGCTCTTCCGCTGGCGCATTGTCAACGTATCATACGGGATTTCGCCACCCAGACGTGTTCGGCAAGCTGATTATGTTATCTCCGTATTTCGTTAAAGCACAGTTGGATGATACAGCGGAAACGAAGCTGCGAGAGGAAATCCTGTATCAGCCGTTTGACGGGGCAGACAAGCTGCCTATGAAAATATGGCTCGATATCGGGGACGCTGAAGGGCTGTTTCTGCCGCGCCATATCCGTGATGTTGCTCACAGCCTGATGAATCACGGCTACAAGTATGGCGAAGAGCTTGCCTACCTGGAGCAGCCGGATGCAGCTCACCAAGAGGCTGATTGGGGTGAACGGGTCCATATTCCCCTGCTCTATATGTTCGGCCGGCCCGGTACTGCAATATGCCTCGAGCTGCGCGGAAGGGACGTTATTGGGCTTGCTGGGATGAAGACGCAAATTAATGCATTGCTTAAGTATGACAGCGGGTTCGCCATCACCATATTGGACGGGGCATACCGTGTAGAAAATCCAGACGTGTTGGCGATTCTCCCCGATGGCACAGTAGTGCCAAAGCAAGAGGGAACTACGCTTGTTACGTTGTATGCTGGCGGCTTAGAGGCGTCGAAAATATTCACCGTAGTGGCGCAAATGTCCGAATTCGTCGAGGTTCAAATGGATGCAGAAGTGCCAAGTGAACCAGAGATGGCGGATTCCATTTACGGTGGCATGGGAATGAAGTTGCTTTATGTGGGAGAGAACCGTTACACAGGCACTTTCCACGTTCCAAGAGACAGTGGTTATCGCTTCCGCTTCACGAAAGGTTTCCGCAAATTCGAGTTGGATGCTGCAGGGAACGCGTTTCCGAACCGTTCGTTCCGGGCCTGTGAGAACATTGCTCTCCATTATCAAATCGAGCGCTGGGATGGCGCTGCCACCCATGCTCAGGTCAGGAGGAGTTATGCAGATCCAACATTTTGATCCGATCATGGAAATGCCCTATTACTACCCATGCAATTTGCCGCTTGTCCATGAGGTGTTAAAGCGGCAGGGCTCGAAGAGTACGCTTAGCCTGCTAGCTAATTCAAGGTTGTATGGCTTGCCTGCTTGTTCGAGCTTAGGGCTGGTAAAGCAATATTTTAACAAGCTGGATTATGAGGATGCGGTATGGCTAGAGAAAGGGAAGCGGGAGATTGCTAGCTTCGAAGAAGGCGTTACAGAGATTCGGGAACGCATAAGCGCAGGAGAGTTGTTCCTCGCGACAGGGACCAGTTACTATCTTCCGTATTGCGAGGATTATCTGAATCCGAACTATATCTCGAAACTCGTTGAACCCGATTCCCGCCGGTATCTGGTGGATCACTGGCTTGCCGTGTATGGCATGCAAGACGAACAAATGTATATTTATGACCCGGTGCCTTCACGTTACGCGGGACCGTTATCGAGCCAAGCTTTCGGCGACTTCTGGAGAGGCAATAAGAGCATTCCTGAGCTGGCGACGGCTAAACGGAAGGAAGAACTTCATATCTATTGCACCGTGGATATCGAGGCGGAAGCAAAACTGTCTCCTTCTGCATTTAAGGATGCTTTGCAGCGCACACTCGCAACGTTGGCATATGAGTTTTTGGCAGGCCAGGAGATACAGAAGGATGGCCGTGTTTATTATTTCGGAAACGCGGTGACGCTGCAGCTCCTCAAACGTCTACATCTAGGTGCAGCCAATGGCGCAACGGACATTAGCGCGATTTCCACCTTCTTATTCGATATGCGATGGAGCCGTTATTTCTTCCGGGACCTGCTTAGCGATATGGGAACGATACTTGGTTCTCCATACGATGCATATTCTGCCGAATTTAATGCGATCGTAGGCGAATGGGAGCAAGCGCATAAGATGATGCAAGGCCGCTGGGCAGCAGAGAATGCCGCCGAACGAATTCGTATGGTGAGCAGCGTCGTCGAGCAGCTCGGGCTACGGGAGCATCGGTTGTATGAGGCGATGTGGGCGGAGCACCGAAACATCGGATTGTTCGGCAAAAAGCGTGCAGAGCAGGATGGAATTAGCTCTGCCCAACGTGAAAAGCTGGAGAAAATCGTACTGGAAAGCTGTTTGGATTTGAACCGATACCATAATGGATCGATTCCTGTCGAGCTTGGGTTGCAGGCGCCACTCTATGGCCGCAACGGAAATTTGGATTCCCTTGGGCTTGTATCGCTGCTCGCTGCAGTTGAACAGAGCATCCAGGAGGAGCTAGGCATTGGCCTTGCTTTGTCAGAGATTGCATCAGCAGGGTTGCCAGACAGCCCTTACCGGACCGTCGGCCGATTCATCGACTATCTTATTGATCGAATGCCGGAAGCGGGGTAAGGAGGAGGAACATGCACCAGCAACCTAATCAATTCGACCTGCTCGAGCGGTTTCGCCAGTACGAGCCAAGAACAGCTTTCGTTTGGAAGGATGTTGCGTTCACGTACGGATGGCTGCTCCAGCGCATCGATCAAATGAAAAACGAAATGGCTGAAGCGGGGATTGAACGAGCCATTGTTTCGCTAGAGGAAGATTATTCTCCCTATGCAATTGCGGCGTTGTTTGCCCTGCTGGAGCTGAACTGTATCGTTATCCCGCTTGACCGAAAGCTTGTCGAAGCTAAGAAAGAAGAATATATTAGCATCGCTGAAGCGCATGCAAGAATTCAGGATGTGGAAGAACATGCCCATATGCGAGTGCTCCGGCACGAAGGCGTGCAGCATCCGTTGCTGCTAGCGATGCTAGAAGAAGGGGCAGCTGGGCTTATCATCTTCTCATCAGGCTCCACTGGCAAGAGCAAGGCGGCTGTTCATCGTGCAGACCGGCTGCTGCGTAAGTATACGAATGCAGGACGGGCATTGCGAACGATACCGTTTATGATGTTCGATCATATCGGAGGTCTCAATACGCTTCTTCAGACGTTATCAAGTGGAGGCACCCTGTATATGCTGCCGGACCGGTCTCCAGCTGAGGTCTGCCGGACAATTGAGCATTATCGTGTGCAAGCTTTGCCTGTATCGCCGACCTTTCTTAATTTGCTGCTAATCAGCGGTGCCCATCATGAGTACGATTTGTCCAGCCTTGAGGTTGTCTCCTATGGTTCGGAAGTGATGCCGACGAGTACGCTTGCCGCATGGAACGAGCAATTCCCGGATGTACGGATGGTACAAGCTTACGGCATGTCAGAGCTGGGCATTCTCCCAACCAAATCGAAAGGTTCGGATTCGTTGCTATTCTCACTACGGGGAGAAGAGGCACGTTACCGAATTGTAGACGGCATGCTTGAAGTATTGGCCGATACCGCGATGGCTGGATATTTGAATGCGCCAGATCCATTCACAGAAGATGGCTGGCTGCGGACGGGCGACGAGGCGGTCGTTGAGGACGGCTGCATCCGGATTCTTGGCCGCCGCTCGGAGCTGATCAATGTTGGCGGCGAGAAGGTGTACCCGGCGGAGGTGGAAGATGTGCTTCACATGCTGGACGAGATCGAAGAGGTCGTCGTTAGCGGGGAACCTAGTGGCGTAACTGGTCAGCTCGTGAAGGCAACGGTTAAGCTTCGAGACTGCGATCTTACGTTGGGCGAGCTTCGCCGCCGCATTTGGGCTTTCTGCCATGATAAGCTTCCTTCTTATAAAATACCGCAAAAAATCGTCATTACCGAAGAGTCGCTGATGGGTGACCGTATGAAGAAAATACGAATTCCGCAATCATAAATGTAATTCGGCGTTATCAAATCTAATTATAAGGTGGTTAATAAGATGCAAACGACAGTGGGACGTTTTTCGCAAGAATTGGAACAATTACACCGTGATGGTTATGTAGTATTCCGCAATGTATTGGATAAGAAGCAAGTGGCGGATGTGAAAGCAGGGATTCAGCATGCGTTTGAAGGAAAAGGCGATAACGTGATGCTGCAAGGGCCGATGTTCGAGAAAGGCGAGATTTTTGAATATTTGGTAGACCAGCCTACGGTCATCGATTTTATCGAGGAAATCCTCGGTACAGATTGCCAGCTAAGCAGCATGAACGGCATGCGGACAGTGAAGAACACAGGCGTTAGCATGTGGCATGTAGACGAAGCTTTGTTCTTCCCATTGCCTGATGGCGTTGAAATTGACCCGAGCATTCAGATGCCGGTGTACCTCGTGAATGCCCTCTATTACCTTGACGATATCACCGAAGAGCTTGGGCCAACACAAGTCGTTCCTGGTTCACACCGTGCGGGCAAGCACTTGCAATTTACAGAAGAGATTGAGCCTTATAAAGGGCAGGAACCGGTCTCCGTGCTCGCAAAAGCGGGGGATTGCCTGATCTTCAACAGCCAAATATGGCATCGCGGCGCGCCTAACCAAAGCGACAATCCGCGTTACGTTCAGCAGATCATCTACCGCAAGAAATTCATCGTGCCCCATATGTCCCATGACAACAATGCCGTTTACCAAGTGCCTGAGCATATCGCACAGCGGGCGAATGCACGCCGTCGCCGGCTGATGGGTTATAACGAGCAAATTTTCTAAAATGGATTAAAATCTGCCTAAGCGGCTGGAAAGTGCGCCGATGGGCGGATAGGGTAGAAAAACCTACCCTATGAAGCGCGCAAATGATCGAATAAAAAAGCAGCAGCAGGTCCAAAGTGACCGGCTGCTTTTTTCGTGTTGGGGAGCAATAACCTTAAGAAAACCTATTGACTTGGAGTTAACTCCAAGTGCGATAATACGTAAGGTGATCGTCGCAGCCGTTTATTGCACACGAGGATACCTATGAACTGGAGAGAAGGTACACGAAATGGAATACGTGAAACTAGGCAATACCGGCATGGATGTTTCCCGTCTATGTCTCGGCTGTATGAGCTTTGGCGATGCAACGCGATGGACGCATCCGTGGGTACTGGATGAAGCGAATAGCCGCCCGATTATTAGAAAAGCGTTGGACCTGGGCATCAATTTCTTTGATACCGCTAATATTTATTCGACCGGTGCGAGCGAAGAAATTATTGGCCGGGCGTTAAAGGATTATGCCGAACGTGATGAAATCGTTATTGCAACGAAGGTTCATTTTCGAATGCATGAAGGCCCGAACGGCGCAGGGCTTTCCCGTAAGGCTATCATGAGTGAGATCGATAAGAGCCTTAAGCGTCTATGCACCGATTATGTTGATTTATATCAGATCCACCGCTGGGATTACAGCACGCCCATCGAAGAAACGATGGAAGCATTGCATGATGTGGTAAAAGCAGGGAAAGCAAGATACATCGGTGCATCGGCTATGTACGCTTGGCAATTTCTTAAGGCACTCAATGTTGCAGAAAAATACGGATGGACCCGGTTTGTATCGATGCAGAATCACCTTAACCTCATGTACCGTGAGGAGGAACGGGAGATGATGCCGCTTTGCAAAGAGGAGAAAATCGGTGTGATCCCATACAGCCCACTCGCTTCGGGCCGATTGGTGCGTGATTGGTCGGAAACAACGTTCCGTTCGGAAACCGACCAAGCCCAAAAAATGAAATACGACGCAACTGCAGATGTTGACCGGATTATCGCGGACCGGGTTACTGCTATTGCAGAACGGCGCGGTGTGCCGCGTGTTCAAATTGCGCTTGCCTGGCTGCTGCAGAAGGAAGCAATGACGTCTCCTATTATTGGGGCAACGAAAGTGTCCCAGCTCGAAGAGGCGGTTGATGCGCTTTCGATCGAGTTAACGCCTGAAGAAATTATCTATCTCGAAGAACGGTATGTTCCCCATCCAGTGGTTGGCGCGCTGTAAGCAGCCATCCATAACCAATATTAAAATCAAAGGAGTAATGAAACGAATGTGTAAAACGCATGTTTTAAGTGTCCCAAGCGCAAAAGCGCCTTTCGAAAAGACGGCAATCGAACGTAGGGAATTACGTCCAAACGACATCTTAGTCGATATTAAGTTTAGCGGAATTTGCCATTCCGATATTCACAGCGCATGGGATGAATGGGGCGGCGGCATGTTCCCGATGGTTCCGGGCCATGAGATTGCTGGCGTTGTCGAAGCAGTAGGAGCGGCGGTTTCGAAGTTTGCCGTTGGCGACCGCGTTGGCGTCGGTTGTTTTGTAGATTCCTGCGGAGAATGCGAATATTGTCTGCAAGGTGAAGAACAGTATTGTACAAAAGGCTTCGTCGGAACCTATAATTCGTTAGACTATGATGGCAATCCGACCTATGGCGGATACAGCCAGAAAATCGTCGTAACTGAGCGCTTCGTTGTCCGCATTCCAGACAGCTTGCAATTAGAAGTGGCAAGCCCTTTGTTGTGTGCGGGAATTACGACGTACTCTCCGTTGAAGCATTGGAAAGCCGGTCCGGGCAAAAAGGTTGCCGTAGTCGGGTTGGGCGGGCTTGGCCATCTGGCTGTGCAATACGCGCATACCCTGGGAGCAGAGGTAACAGTGTTGAGCCAGTCGATGAATAAAAAAGAAGAAGCGCATGAATTAGGCGCAGATTTCTATTATGCAACGAACGATTCGGCAACGTTTAAAGCGCTGGCTAATCGTTTCGATCTGATTTTAAATACAGTAGCGGCTAATCTTGATGTTGATGCCTACTTATCTTTGCTCCGCGTAGATGGTACGCTTGTGAATGTCGGTGCGCCTGCCGAAGCTGACAAGTACAACGTTTTTTCTCTTATTATGCAGCGCCGAAGCATTGCCGGTTCACTCGTCGGCGGCATTCGGGAAACGCAAGAAATGCTCAATTTCTCAGCGGAACATGGCATTGCTCCGAAAATTGAGCTCATTCGTGCGGATCAAGTCGATGAGGCTTACGAGCGCATTCTTAAGAGTGATGTGCGCTATCGCTTCGTCATTGATATCTCTACTTTGTAATTTCTCGCCAACGCGATTTCGTACGATTTAGGAGATGAAGTTCCATGCGAATGGCTGAAGTAAGCGCCAAATTTGACCTGTCACAAGATACACTTCGCTATTATGAACGAATCGGGCTCATTCCACCTGTTAACCGAAATAATAACGGCATCAGGGAATATACAGAAGAAGATTTAAGATGGGTTGAATTTATTAAATGCATGCGCAACGCCGGTCTTCCGATCGAAGCTTTAATTGAGTATGTGAAATTGTTCCAACAAGGCGAGGAGACCGAAGAGGCTAGAAAAGAGCTCTTAATAGAACAGCGTGAGCAGCTTTCCGCAAGAATTGAAGAGATGGGGAAGACGCTGGAGCGTCTTGATCGGAAAGTTGAGAGGTACGAAGAGACCGTTCGGATCAAGGAACAATCCTTACAGCGCCTGAATGATTGATAAACGTTAACGGACCGAGCGGCCCTTATTTGATCAGAATGAGCCAGATTTGTTTTCTAAAATGGCGAAATAAAGGCTGTGGAGTCCGTCCCTCGTATTTAAAGGTTTATCTCACAAATGCTCTGCCATTCACAGGATTTCAACAACTTAGATGGCAGATACGGTGCAGGGTTGTAGGGGGGAGACTAGTCGATGGCACCCTTCGGGCATGCAGGAACAAAAGTTACGCGTTTACGCACTTTTCTTGACGTTCTGCTGCACAACTCCACTTGTCCCTTGGAGGTTCACCCTCCCATGTCTCGACGGGTCATTGCCCTTACATTCCTTCGTTGTACCTGGCCAAGGCGTGGAGGCCGATAGCGTTTAGTTGACGGGTCATATGCCCTGGCGGACCACCATACTCGGTTTCTCTGTGCGTTCTTTGTCATTGAGTCCGTAAGCGTCAAACCTACCCCACCTTTAAAGTCCCATCCCCACATGAGAAAATGAGGGCACCCCAATATAGGAGGCTGCCTCATGACTACCAAAGAACAACGTCTTCACGAATGGATTGCGCGCATCGCGGATTATATGAACAGTGGCCTTACGATGTCGGCATGGTGTACAGCCAATCACTTCACCAAAGAAAAACTGAGATATTGGCTCCGTAAAACGAAAGCAGCTTCTTCCACAGCCGCACTAACTCCGCCTACTCACTGGGTACCGCTTGCGGTTGCTGATCAAACCGAATCTCCCAACTCAGCACCTTCACTTGTTGTTTGCGTCGGACAAGCCAGCATTGAGCTTCGAATAGGCTTCGACGCTCAACTCCTTCGTGAAATCGTGCAGGCATTGGAAGCGCTATGCTAACGCTATCTAACACTCAGCGTGTTTATCTCGCTTGTGGATCGACGAATTTGCGCAAGTCTATCGATGGGTTGGCCGCAATCGTTCAAGAAGGCTTTGGACTTGACCCATTCTCCACCTGCTTATTCGTGTTCTGTAACCGCGAGCGCAACAAACTCAAAATTTTGTACTGGGAGCACAACGGCTTCTGGCTGTTCTATCGTCGCCTTGAACGCGGGACGTTCCAGTGGCCAATCGGCAGCAGTGATCCGGTGGCAGTCTCTAACCGCGAGCTTCGCTGGCTGCTAGACTGACTTGCGCTAAGCCAACGGCAAGCTCACTCTCAAGTCACGGCTAGCACGGTGATCTAACGCAATCATTTGCCATTTCGCCATACCTAACGGCAGGAATAGGAGGCTTTTCAGCGAAAATCTAAGGTATGGATACTTAATCGAATTCCCCACTTACAATAAAAGATCTGGAACAGAAAACAGCCAAGCTGGAACAACAAAATGCGGAGTTAACGGCCAAACTTAACTGGTACCAAGAGCAGTTCCGGCTTGCACAGCTGAAGCGTTTTGGCACCTCAAGTGAGAAGACGCATCCGGACCAGCTCGCGCTGAATCTGTTCAACAAAGCCGAGGTGCTGGCGACGCCTGCCTCACAGGAACCGGATGTCGAAACGGTCACTTACAACCGCAAGAAATCTGCCGGTACCCGCGAGGCTAAGCTCGAGCATTTTCCAGTTGAGACCATTACCTATGAACTCCCGGAAGATGAGCAAGTTTGCGCGTGCTGCGGGGGCGCACTTCATGGAATGAGCACCGAGACGCGAAACGAAATCACGGTGATTCCTGCTGAAGTGAAGGTGACGAGGCATGTACGTCAGGTTTATGCGTGCCGTCACTGTGAGCGAGAGGAAATTCGTACGCCAATCATAACGGCATCACGGTGCAGACCAGTGGCTTTCACTGCTTACAGAACGTATGCGGGAGCATCTACTTGTCCAGGACATCGCGCATGCTGATGAAACGACGCTGCAGGTACTGCACGAGCCGGGCAAGTCCGCAGAAGCGAAATCGTATTTGTGGCTGTATCGAACCGGCCGCATGAGTTCGCCGACCGTCTTGTACAAGTATCAGCCAACGCGTGGCGGTGAGCATCCCCGAAACGTTCTGACGGGATTCAGCGGTTATCTGCACGTGGACGGTTATTCCGGGTACCACAAGGTGAAGAGCGTAACGCTAATTGGTTGCTTTGCGCATGCGAGGCGGAAGTTCGACGAGGCGATGAAGGCACTGCCTGCCTCACAGGACAAAACCTAAACAGCTGCCGAGCAGGGCCTTCAGTTTTGCAATCAGCTTTTTGCGATTGAGCGAGAGCTAAAGAACGCTACACCGGAAGAACGTTATAATGTCCGAATGGCGCGCAGCCGCCCTGTTCTGGATTCTTATTTGGTATGGCTACGTCAGCAGCGATCTCGTACATTGCCCAAAAGTTTACTTGGACAAGCAATTACCTACAGCTTGAATCAATGGGACAAGCTGATCGCCTTCTTACAAGACGGACGACTGGAGATCGACAACAATCGCAGCGAACGGGCGATCAAGCCGTTTGACATCGGGCGAAAGAACTGGCTGTTCGCCAACACACCTCGCGGAGCGAAGGCCAGCGCAATCATTTACAGCGTGATCGAAACGGCAAAGGAGAACGGACTAAACCCGTTTAAGTACTTGATGCACCTGTTGGAGCAACTCCCGCAGCTTCCCGATCCGAAAGATCTAGAAGCACTGGACAATCTGCTTCCATGGTCGTCAACGATTCCATTGACCTGCCGAGTATTCAAATCTTAATAGCAGCTTATCTGAGCCCTCATATTCGTTACAAGGGTGGGGGGCTATTTGACGCTTACGAATTCGCTAGATATATTAATTGCAGATGATAATAAAACGATGCATGGTGTAACTCCTGTGCAAGTAGATAAAAATGGCGAGCAAGGGTATCGCGATGTTCTTGTTGTTGCATTTACAAAAGAGCAATGACCTATAAGTGTAAAGGGTAATGTGCTAGTTTGAGGGGAGAAAAACAATTGCCAAACAGCGAAGTTATACGTAAGCCCAAAAGTCGTTTTCATATAAACAACTTTCCTTGGGCAGCAGATATTATTTTACTACTAGTGGCTTTAGCCTGGGGATCAAGTTATATCACCGCCAAAACGGTTTTGAATAATTACGAGCCATTTATGTTTTTATTTTACCGTTTCTTACTGACTGTTCTCATTATGCTGCCTTTTACATGGAGGAATTTAAAGAAGGCTTCATCGGAAACATGGATAACCGGTGTGATATTCGGCTTATTTTTGTTTTCCATTTTTTCTTTTGAAACATGGGGAATTCATTACACCTCAGCCTCAAATTCAGCTTTTATTATAAGTCTGACTCTTATATTAACACCTATATTGGATTGGATTGTGAACAAGAAGTTTACGGGTTTCACTTTCTTTATGGCGGTTGGTTTGTCTATTATTGGAACGGGGCTCTTAACCTTCAAGGACACCATTTTATTTAATATAGGAGATTCTCTAATTCTTGGAGCTGCACTTCTAAGAGCGACACAGATGACCTTCACCAAAAAAATGACAGAGGGGAAAGTTCTGGACAGCAGCGCATTAACGGTTATTCAATTGGGTGTAGTTGCTGTATTATCTGGAGTATTCAGTCTTTCCGCTGAAGGGACATCCTTATTTCACATCCCCCAATCCTTGGAATTTTGGTTGCTTACGTTGTATTTAGCTTTGTTTTGTACGATTTTTGCTTTCTTTGCCCAGATGGTGTTCATTCGAAGAACGTCGCCTACACGAGTTGGTTTGCTGATGGGAATGGAGCCTGTGTTTGGTGCATTCTTTGCAACATTAATAGGAGGCGAAATTCTCACGTCGATAAACTGGCTTGGCGGAATATGCATATTAGGAGCAACGTTCTGGGGACGTTATTTGCTAGACCGTAGACTTAAATACTCAACACCCTGAAAGAACGACTTTGAAAATATTGCTGAATATTAGCAAAGGGGATCATCTAAACGTAATATCTGACAGCACGATACAAACGTCTGCAACCGTCCCAAGGACGGCGAAGCCGTTTTTCTTAAAGCTGTGATCACGCATAATCCGAGCCTTAATGACGATATCCCTTCGACTCAGGACCGACTTGTTCAATTTATTCTTCAACTGAGCGAAGGGGATACCGTCATAAAGACACCTTTTGGTTAGGCATATACTTACATGATGTACACGCATTGTCTCGTTAATGTAGGGAGTGGAGAGCTCTAGGTAACGTAACTGTTGTCCTTCGGTATGGCGATTCGATCGAAAATCTGTGCCAGGCGGGCAAGTCCTTGCCGCAGCTGATTCCCAAACATGGGTACACCGTGCCCGGTTATGGCAGCTTGTGGCTTAAGTGCTTCTAGCTTCTTGACGGAATTCCATGCATCCTGCCAATCGAACATGAAGTAAGCGGGAGGACCATGAATTTCTTCCTCTTGCATGAGAACGGCAAAAGCGGATTCTTGCTTAACTGTGATGAACGCGTCGCCTGCAACAATCACGCGATCTGCATCTCGGAAGAGAGAGACGTGACCTTCTGTATGTCCAGGGGTATGAATCCAGCGCCAATCCGGCAACGCGGGGATACTTCCATCTGATGGCAAGGCTTGAACCCGTTGACTAATGTCTATCCCCTTATGAGGGTATAGGGGGGTATACTTGCTATTTGACGCTTACTTGAGTCCCGTGAACGGGAGAGCATTCGTAAAGCTATTCAATGTGACGGATGCTGTTCGTTATTAAGCTGCTACGGAATGGGACACGGAGCTCTGGTACGTTTCGCCTCGTTGAATCATGCCAATTAAGATGCGTGCTAGCTTCCCTATAAGCTTGAAAATGGAGGATATCTTTGACATCCCTTTGAGCTGGTTGCGTGCATGCCAATGTTTAAAATCCGCGTTTTGCCGTACAAGGTTTAACACGCCTAAGTACAAGTATTTGCACAGGCTGCTGTCTCCCCGCTTGGAAAGCTTAATCTGGCCTCTGTGCTTCCCTGACGTTCGCTCCGCTAGATTGAGGCCCGCACGGCGCAGCAGTTGCCTGCCATGGGCATAGTGGCGAAGGTCGCCTTCATAAACATGCAGAAGGCGCAAAATATCTTGCCGCGCAGCATCGTTTGTATTGGAATTTCCAATACTGAGTGCAGCGGCCTGTAACAGCTCGACTGCCTTTGCCTTGCCGCTGGCTCCCGCCACGCGCCGCATCCCTTGATTGCGCCAACCCTCCAACACTTCATCGGCATTCAAATGCCGCAGGTCCTCAGGCAATGCAAAAGCCTTCAGCGTAGCTAATGGCCGGACGCCATCCCATTGCGGGAAGACGCTCCGGAACTCGGGAAAGTACAAGTCGATCCAACGGACGATGCGGTTGCCTAAGCTAATGGACTGCCCCACCCAATATTCGCGCGCGCTCATCATCGCCTTGATTTGGTCGAATACAGGCTCTTCGGGCGAATAATCGGTGTAGTAGCCCCGGCAGGCGACATCGGCGATAACGAGTGCGTCTTTCGGATCGTTTTTGGAAGGGCTGTTGTCGCGGTTTTCCTTATTGCGATGCGTCGTCATCGGGTTCACCAGCACGACTTCGATGCCTTGCTCCAGCAGCCAGTCTGCGAGATTATGCCAGTAGTGGCCGGTGGGCTCCATGCCAACAAGAAAAGAGGTTTTGCCGTGTTTGTCACCCGCTTCGCGCATCCAGTTGAGCAACTTTTCGAATCCTGCCTCTGTGTTTGAGAAGGAGAAGTGGCGTGGCGTTATTATCCGCCCACGGAAATCTGTGATTTGTGCGGCATGAACATCTTTAGCGATGTCGATGCCTACAATGGCGTGATGGCTGGTAATTCGTTCAATGCGTTGATTTGCCTTGTCTTTTCGAGTAAAATTCATAGTAAGCGCCTCCTGATGGGTTTTTTAGGGCATCCGACCCGTACACCCCCATCATACGAGGCGCTCCTTTTTTTGTCCAAGCTCAAATCTTAGACTCTACAGGAATGTTTAGAGAAAAGGTGTCCCTAAAGCAGAACTGCTTTTAGGACACCTCTTTTTTGTTTGTTTCAACTATTATTTTTGCGGTGAAATGGTTTGCGGGTTGCCCTGTTTAGCCACGACAAATGTCGTTATTTCCGCACGCTTGCGTTGGTAGAAGAGCCAATTAAGCGCAATCGCTATGATATAGAAGCCGATGAAAATATAGAAAGCTGTGATGTATGAGCCAGTAGTTTTGACGGACCAGCCGAACATCTTCGGAATGAAGAAGGAGCCATAGGCTGCGAAAGCGGCAGTGAAGCCAAGCACTGGCGCTGCTTCCTTGGCTGGGAAGATGTATGGGATCATTTGGAACGTGGAGCCTGAACCCGTACCAGCCGCAAGGAATAAAATGAGGAACGAGATAAGGAAGCCTGCAAAACTGCCTTGCTGGATAAAATAAATAACCGACAGTGAGCCAAGCCCCATGATGAACAAGACGATGGAAGTGACTTTGGCACCGCCAAATTTATCGGAGATGAACCCGCCGACTGGCCGTGCTGCCGCTGCGAGAAAGGCACCAAGAAATGCGAGCGAGGTGTGGCTAGGGAATTGCGATTTTAGCAGAAGCGGGAAGGCTGCAGAAAATCCGATGAACGACCCGAATGTTGCGACATACAGGAAGGTCATTACCCACGTATGCTTGCGTTTAACGATGACGAACTGGCTGGCGAACGATTGCTTCGCGCCGGGCAGGTTATCCATGCCGAAGAACGCGATGATAGCCATTAAAATAATCGGAATAATCCAGATGAAGGCGGCATTTTGAAGCCAGACCTGCTGGCCGTCCTTGAGCAACTGGCCGTCTCCGCCAATCGCTGCGAATGTGCCTACTGTCATAATTAGCGGGGTGACGAATTGGACGACGGACACGCCCATATTTCCAAGGCCGCCGTTAATGCCAAGCGCTGTGCCCTTCTCTTTCTTCGGATAGAATAGTGAAATATTCGACAGCGAAGAAGAGAAATTGCCTCCGCCTAATCCGCAAAGCGCGGCAAGGAGCAGCATGACGGCGTAAGGCGTATCCGGATTTTGCACGGCGATGCCGATTCCGGCTGCTGGGATGAGCAGGACGGAGGTGGAGATAACGGTCCAGTAGCGTCCGCCAACGATCCCGACTGCGAAGGTGTAAACGAAACGGAGCGTAGCACCGACTAGTCCAGGAACTGCCGCCAACGTGAATAATTGATTCTCGGTAAACGAGAAGCCGACATCATTCAATCGAACGGCGACAACCGACCAGATTTGCCAAACAATAAATGCAAGCATGAGTGATGGTACGGAAATCCATAGGTTGCGTGATGCGTGGCGTTTGCCTTCCAACTGCCAGAAGTCAGGATTTTCTGGATTCCAATGATTTATTCTTGCCATCGTAATTTCCTCCCGTAAGTGCGAGAGCCTTCCTGCTGGCTGGCTCTCTTTGATTTGATGACCTGAGTGTAGCAGTGCTGGAAGCCGGTGGCTGTGCCTTTTGTCACAGTGATGCCAATCACAGACAAAGCAGAGGCACAGGCTTTACGATAGAACTGTTCGAGTCGCAGCTGTGTTATTAAGTGAAAATTTTCACAACATCTTAAAGGAGTTGGCCGTATGTTTCATTTGTCCATCGAAGGATTGTTGTTACGGTTTTTTCTTGGCGGCGGGGCTGTGGTTGCTGCTTCGATAATAGCCAAACGCGTTGGCGGGTCGTTTGGCGGCATTTTCGCTGCATTCCCGGCAGTATTTGTAGCTGCAATGCTGACAATGCGATTGGATTATGGCGGGAGCGATTTGATCCGTCGATCGATTGACTTGTCCAAGGGGGCGATGGTCGGCATGGGAATTAATATGTTATGTGCTGTTGCAGTCGGGGCATTATGTGCCCGTAAAGGCTGGAAGAAGGGGCTTTCCTTATCCGTATGTGGCTGGTTAATCGTGTCGTTGTCCATTTCGTATGTCCTGTTCAACACATGAAATTTACTAATCAGTTTAAAACAATGACAAGGAGTGATCATAATGGGTTTAAAAGAGTCAGCACTGCGTTTCTTGCTCGGCGGCATGGCTGTTGTCCTCAGTTATTTCGCTTCCATGGCGCTTCCGTGGAAATCGCTTGGCGGCATTTTTGCTACATTCCCAGCCGTAATGGTAGTAGCCGTCCTGATGGTTGGCATTAATCAAGGTTCTAAGAAGGCTGCCGAAATCGCCAACGGTTCCGTGTTCGGCATGAGCGGTTGTGCAGTATGTGTGATGGTTGTTCTCTTTATGCTTCAGGCGACAGGCATGTGGTGGATAAGCATTGGGCTTGGCCTAATCTGCTGGTTCAGCAGTGCATATCTCATTTATAAGCTACGTTCCGCGGTGAAAAGCAGAGCCTATCGACACGAATGAGCGCTAAGTTGGATGAAGAGGAAGAACCTTGTGATTTGTATCACAGCCGGGTTCTTTTCTTTTGTGGTCTAATACGTGCATAAGGAAACTTCGAGAGCGAGGGGCAATGGGAATGGAACGTGCATTTGCTTCAAGATGGGCACGGAATGTGTGTATAACGGTATGTGGCTTGATCGTCTTGATGTACATAGGGTCGCGTTTTTTTACGCACATCGACCTGGCGCTGTACGGTTATATGGTTGGCACGGTTGTATTTATTTGCGGTTTTTTCTACCGTTTTATGGCTTGGGGGGACCGCCCGCCGACGAGAATCATTTTGCGTAAAGGAATCAAGCTTCTATTCCGCAAATCGACGCCTGCGACAGCGGCCGACCACTTAGTCGTGTACCGATTTATATGGAATCGTGGATGGTACCGCTGGCTGCAGCATATTTTGCTAGGATGGGGCTGCATCTTGTCCGCGTTCGTCACATTCCCGCTTGTATTCGGCTGGATGTATTTCACGATGGAGGACAATGGCTATTATACCGTCGTGATGTTCGGAATTAATCTGATGCATATCGCCGCAGATGGCATAATTGCTTATTTGTTTTTTAATGCCTTGAACATAACGGCTTTCATGGTGATTGGGGGCGTATGCATGGCGTTAAACCGCCGGCTGCGCAACATGCAGGCACGGGCGGAGCAATCGTTCGCGTATGATTTCCTGCCCCTGTATCTGCTTTTATTCATCTCGATAACTGGGTTAATTCTCACGTTCAATAACTTATTCTTGGAAGGATTCGGGCATCCGGTCATGTCGATGATCCACCAGTGGTCCGTTATTATCACCTTGATCTACCTGCCATTCGGCAAACTTGCACATATTCCGTTCCGACCGATGAGCTTGCTTGCAAGAAACTACCGAGAGCATTACGGGGCGGCAGAACCGAAAGCATGCAAGGTTTGTGGGGCGTATTACGTGTCTGCTGAACAAGCACAGGATGTCGTTGATGTATTGAAGCATAGCGAAATGGAGTTTAAAACTGAAGAAGGCAACCATCTGGCTGAGCTGTGCCTGCCTTGCCGCCGCAAATATCGCATAGCACGCATTACCGGCGTTCCAACCCATCAAATTCGCGTCAAGGAGGCGAATCAGAATGCCAAAGGATAAATTTTTTAAGGTGATTGCCAATAAGGAGCATCCGGGCGAACGGCTCGTGCCGACTCATTGCTCTTATTGTGGCATGCAGTGCGGCATGAATTTGCGGGTGGATACCGGCTCTAACACAATTATCGGCGTCGAGCCTCGATATGATTGGCCGGTTACGCTTGGCAAAATGTGCCCCAAAGGGGTTACGGCTTATCAGCAAACGAATCATGATGACCGCCTGATGAAGCCGCTCATTCGGGATGACCGTTTACTTCGAGGAACGAAAGAAGGCTTCCGCGAGGCGACATGGGAGGAAGCATACGATCTCATCGTCCAGCGGTTTCAAGAGCTGCAGCAAGGCTATGGGCCAGATGCCTTATCCGTCTTCAGCGGCGTTTCCATGACGAATGAAAAATGCTACCTGACCGGCAAGTTTGCGCGAGTCGGCTTACGAACGAGATACATCGACTATAACGGCCGCTTCTGCATGTCGAGCGCTGCGGCCGGATTTTTGCGAACCTTCGGCATTGACCGAGGCTCGACGCTTCCATGGACGGATTTGCACGAGACGGACTGCTTGTTCATAGCGGGCAGCAATACGGCGGAATGCCACCCGACATCGATGTTCCGCATCTGGGAAGTTCAGAACCGTGGCGGCTATTTGATCGTCGTGGATCCTCGGGAGACACCCATTGCAAGACGGGCAGATGTGCATCTGGATCTTCGTCCCGGCACGGATCTGGCGCTTGCCAACTGTATGCTTCACTTGCTCATCAAGGGCGGTTATGCCGACGGGCAGTTTGTTGCGGACCATACAAGCGGTTACGCGGAACTGGAGGAGCTGGTGAAAAGCTTTACGCCAGAATATACGAGCGAAATTACGGGCGTTGCGCCGGAGAAGCTGATCCGCGCTGCGGAAATTTACGGGAAAGCGCCGAATGCGGTCGTCATGTTCGCCCGTGGCATTGAGCAGCAGCATAAAGGGTCGGACAATGTATCTGCTTATACGAATATGTGCTTAGTAACGGGCAAAATCGGCCGTCCCAAATCCGGCGTCGCCACCTTTACAGGCCAGGGCAACGGGCAAGGGGGCCGTGAGCATGGCCAGAAAGCGGATGCATTGCCGGGCTATCGGAAAATAACGAATCCAAAGCATGTGGAGGAAGTGTCCAAGGTATGGGGCATTGAGCCCGAGGAAATGCCGCAGCCGGGCGTCTCGGCCTACGAA
The DNA here is from genome assembly GCF_009789195.1 of Paenibacillus sp. MMS18-CY102. Classification (GTDB taxonomy): domain Bacteria; phylum Bacillota; class Bacilli; order Paenibacillales; family Paenibacillaceae; genus Paenibacillus_T. The sequence goes on from NZ_WSTC01000023.1 coordinate 70,167, forward strand.
ATGTTTGGGCTCATGAAGGAGAAGACGATTCGCGGGCTCTATCTGCTCTGCTCGAATCCAGCGGTGTCCGCTCCGAATTTGAACGAGGTTCGCAGCGCGCTTATGAGCCTCGACTTCATGGTATGCTCCGATATTTTTCTGTCCGAATCAGCGGAATATGCCGACGTGGTTCTTCCGTCAACGACGTGGAGCGAAGATGAAGGGACCGTGACGAATTTGGAGGGCCGCATCATAAAAATCAATAAGGCACAGGAGCCGATCGGCCAATCGAAGCCGGATTGGCTTATGCAGATCGAGCTTGCCGAGCGGCTCGGCAGGGGCCAATACTTCCGGCATTTGCAGTCCGCCCGCGCTATCAATGATGAGTTTCGACTCGCCTCCAAGGGTGGGTATGCCGATTACTACGGGGCAACGTGGGAGAAGATCGACATACAGCAGGGCGTCTTCTGGCCTTGCAAGGATGAAGCGGACGAAGGAACGCCGCATATGTTTCTCGATAAGCAATTTTACCATCCCGATAAGAAAGCGAAGCTGTGCGCACTGCCGTATCGGCCGCCAGCCGAAGAGCCATGTGAGGAGTTCCCGCTGCGCCTGACGACGGGCCGGGTCGTCTATCACTATTTATCGGGCAATCAGACGAGGCGAATTCCGTTTCTGCATGCGATGTGCCCGGAGCCGTTCGTTGAAGTGCATCCTGATACCGCCCAGCTTTATCAAATTGAGCATGAAGAGACTGTGAAGCTGGTTACCCGCCGAGGGGAAGCGCATTTTAAGGTGAAAATGACGGAGGCGATTCGCCCGGATACGATCTTCGTGCCTTACCACTTCGGCCATGACGAATCGGTCAATTTGCTGACGATCGCCGCGCTTGACCCGATGTCTCGAATGCCGGAGTTCAAAGTGTGCGCCGTTCAAATTTACAAAATGAAGCAGCAAACGCAAAGCGAGGCGGTTACCCAATGAAACAGCATTTATATATTGAAATGGACAACTGCATCGGCTGCCGGAGCTGCTTGGCGGCATGCACGCAGTGCGGCGGGCATGATGAGCGTAACCGGAATTACGTATATGACGTGAACCCGCTTGTTAATCGCCAGACGATTCCGCTCATGTGCTTGCATTGTGTTAACCCGGCTTGTGCGCGCAGTTGTCCGGCCCAAGCGATTCAGGTGACGCCTGAGGGCGCTGTCCTTTCAGCGTTGGTGGAGAAGTGCATCGGCTGCCAAAACTGCACAATCGCTTGCCCTTATGGCATTCCAAAGTTCGACCAGGAGCAAAATCTGATGTACAAATGCGACCTGTGCTACGACCGCACGAAGGAAGGCATTCCCCCGATGTGTGCGTCCGTCTGTCCGACGAATACACTCCAATGGCTGACGGAAGAGGAATTAAAGCATAAGCAGGAGCAGCATCAGCTTGGCAAATGGACAGCAAGCCGCATGCCGCTGGGCCCTCTTGAAGGGGAAACGAATGTGAAGATTAGCCTTCCGGGCATTTTGCAAGGCAAACAAAAGCTGTTCTAAGGCGAAGAGGAGGGCTTGCGATGAGCGAAGACATGAAAGATGTGAATCGTAAGGCTACGGTTCCATACGACGAGGATAATTACACCCATAATATCCATAAAGATAATGAACGGAAGCTGGACCGGCGAAGCTTCTTGAAAACGATGGCTGGCGCCGCTGGCGTGTTCGCCATCTCGACGCTGCCGTGGGGGGCAATCGCGGCCAAACATTTGGTTAACGGGGATAAACGCATCTATCCAAAAAATAAAATAACGGCGCTCACCGACATTCCAGTAGGGGAAGCGGTTGAATTTGCCTATCCGGGAGAGCATGATACGGCGTTGCTGGTCCATATCGAGGAAGGAACCTTCAAGGCTTACCAGAATGCGTGCACCCATTTGAAATGCCCGGTCTTCTGGAGCAAAGAAAAGAGCGAGCTTGTATGCCCTTGCCATCATGGCTTATTCGATGTCCATACAGGCAAGCCGGTCGCGGGGCCGCCGAAGCGGCCGTTGCCCGAAATTGAGCTGGCAGTCGAGAAGGGGACGGTTTACGCAACCGGGGTGAAGCGCTATGAAACGTAGCTACAGGGGCGTCATCTATTTAAGCTTTGTGCTGCTCGCTAACATTGTGTTTACACAGCAGGTCGTGAATGCTTTTTTCTATGAGCAATACGAGAAAGTGCTCTTGTTCGCGGGCTTGAATGTGATCTTGTTTCCGCTCGCCATCTGGATTTACCGCCGGGAACGGAATGTGGGCTAGCTGCTCATGAGGAGGGCTTAGGATGGGAGAATACGATGTGGAGCTCTGCTTTATTCGCCCTCGCAATTGGGGGGAAGCATCGCTGCTGGAAGAGGTTCGCGAGCTAGTGTGCCACCTGTTTGCAGGAGCCCGAACAGATGTGGAGCATGGCGAAGAAGATGGATTGGACGTGGCCGTCGCCAAGGTGAACGGCCTTGCCGTGTGGGACAATGAAGAGGATTTACTGGACTGGTTGGATGATGCATTGCCGGAGTCGTGGTGGGATTGGCTTGCTGGATACAAGGTGAACGTGATGAAGAAGGAAGATGCAGGCCCATGCCTGATTAAGAGGAGGGGAAGCTGGAATGGATGTTGAAGCAGCGCTTAGGCCGCTTTGCGGAAAAGAGGTGGAAGCGGTCATCGAAGACCTCGCGGGCCATGATCCCGTTGCCCCTCCGCGTACGTTTGAGCTGATGCGTGTAAAGCTGCTCCCAGAAGGGACGCATTTGCAATGTTATTTGAATTTGACGCAATTTCTATCGATTCCAGTGTTCAGCGACGAACGGACAAGACTGACGCTGGACGGGCCTAACGGGACAACGTTCGTATCCGAGGATTTGCAAGGGCAACTTCGTTACATGTTGGCCTGGAAATCGCCATAACTATTGTGACTCGGCGCACAGTTGTGAAATTCCCGCTGGGATATGATGGGGTTGCAAAACACGGTTATATAAGAGGAGGCAGGCAAGATGGAAACCAGATTCGACGGATCGAATAAGATTGGCGACATCGTAACCGCTTTTCCAGGTGCAAGCAATCTGTTTAAGGCTAACCGTATTGATTTCTGTTGTGGCGGCAATGAACCGCTTGGGGCGGTACTTCAGCAAAAAGGGATGGATGAGCGGGCATTCCTTGCTTCGCTTCATGAAAGCTTTGTAAGCTGGGAGCAGCGCCAGCATGAAACTAGAGATTGGCGCGAGGCAGAATGGTCTGAAATCATTGAGCATGTTGTAGGCAAGCATCATGCATACCTACAGGCGGAATTGCCGCTGCTTAGTGAATTCGTAACGAAGGTGTTGCGTGTTCACGGCCATAACGAGGAAGAAGGCGGTCGCCTTGCGAAGCTGCATACGCTATTCCATCAGATGAAAACCGAGCTTGAACAGCACTTGATTGCCGAGGAGTCGATCGTCTTTCCGCTCATTCAAGCGTATGAGGCAATGCCATCGGCTGACCTGCTGGCAAGAGCGAACCGGAAGATCGAAGAGCTGGAGTCTGACCACAGCAAAGTGGGCGATCTCCTGAAGGAAATGAGAGCTGTCACGAGCGATTATACGCTGCCAGAAGGCGCTTGCCGGACGTATACGGTCACCTTCCAGAAGCTTGTCGAGCTGGAAAGCGATATTTTCGAGCATATTCATCTGGAAAATAATATTCTGTTTCGCCGGCTTGCCGAACTGGCGGCTCCTGCGGAAGAGATATTAAGCGCACCGCTCCAAATGCTGATGCAGGAGCATATTCCTTTGCTTGAACAGATGGAGCAGTTCTATGCAATCGCGCAGCAGATTGGGGGAACGGACGGCCTATCGGATTGGATGGCCTCGTTGTTCGTATTGCAGGAGATGGCGAGGGCATTCGTGCGTGATCTGGATCCGCATTCCGCTAAGGAAGAGGATATTTTGTTCCCGATGGTCGCCCGGTTTGTCGGGTACGGGACGGGACCAGTTGCAGTGATGGAATTCGAGCATGAGCAGGCGAAGCTCCACCTCCAACAGTTTCTTGAAGCCGTCTCGGCGCTAGAAACGGGAGCAGCTGTTACTGCAGCGGCAGCGGCGGGCATCGCAGCTGATTTGATCGAAGCTTATCACATTTTGACTAGCCACTTCATGAAGGAGGAGACGGTGCTGTTCCCTATGGCACAGCGATTGTTTACGCCAATGGATATGGAAGAGCTGGCCGCCAAGTTTAACGCACTTCGCATTCCGTCTGCATAAAACGATAGTCCCAAGTCCGCATATATCTTCCGTAAGGAAGGGCGAGCGGACTTTTTTCTGTAGGGTGATTTATGTCACAGGCAGACGGTTTTGCCTTCGTTATAATCAAGCCATAACCAACAACGAGGAAGTGAATAAGGATGGCTGATCCCAACTTGAAACGGCGCAAGCTGGTTCTCATCGGCAACGGCATGGCCGGCGTCAATACATTGGAACAAATCCTGAAGCTTACAAATGCATACGAAATTAATGTATATGGCGAGGAGCCTTATCCGAATTACAATCGCATCCAGCTCTCATACGTCCTTGAGGGCAGCAAACGCATCGACGATATTATTTTGAATAGCCGCGAATGGTACGAAGAGAATGGCATTGCGCTGCATACGGGAACCAAAGTAGAACGGATCGACACAGAGGAGAAGCGAATATACACAGCAACGGGCGAAACAACAGAGTATGATGTGCTGATCATTGCGACAGGTTCAAAACCATTCATTCTTCCAGTGCCGGGCGCAAATAAAAAGGGAGTGATCGGCTTCCGCGACATCGCCGATTGTGAGTCGATGATTGACGCTTCCCGCCGGTTTAAGCAAGCAGCGGTTATCGGAGGCGGATTGCTCGGGCTCGAAGCAGCCAAAGGCCTCGTACAGCTCGGCATGGAAACGACGGTCGTTCATCTGATGGGTTCGCTGATGGAACGCCAACTGGATGAAGTGGCTGCGGGCATGCTGAAGGCTGAACTGGAGCGCCAAGGCATTCGATTCAAAATGGCGGCGAAGACGGTGGAAATGCTTGGCGATGCGGATGTTAGCGGCATTCGGTTCGCGGACGGGTCGGAGCTTGATGCGCAACTGGTTGTTATGTCAGCAGGCATTGTACCCAACACCGAGCTTGCGAAGGCGAGCGGCATTGCGGCCGGGCGAGGCATTCTCGTTGATGATTTTATGCAGACGAGCGCACCGGGCGTGTATGCGGTTGGCGAATGCTGTGAGCACCGGGGTGTTTGTTACGGCCTTGTTGCACCGCTTTTCGAGCAAGGCGCTGTATTGGCCAAAAGGATGGCGGGTGTTGCCGCCGCACCATACGAAGGCTCTTCGGTTTCGACGAAGCTTAAAATTTCCGGCGTCGACGTTTTCTCGGCCGGCGAATTTATCGAAGGCCCAGAACATCAGGTGCTGCGCATTCACGACGATTGGCGCGGCCATTACAAGAAAGTGCTGCTTCGCGATAAACGAATTGTCGGCTCCGTCATGTACGGTGATGTGTCGGATGCGCCGCGCCTCACTCGCCTGATTCGGGATGGCGCCATCATGACAGATGAGCTATACGCCGAATTGTTCGGCGGCGGAACAGCATGCTGCAGCGGAGGCAATAAGGATTCGCTCGTGCAAGCGATGGCGGACGATGAAATCGTCTGCGGCTGCAATGGCGTGACCAAAGGTGATATCGTTCGCGCCATTCAAGCGGACGGCCTGGCTACCGTCGACCAAATCAAAATGAAGACAGGCGCAACCCGTTCATGCGGCGGCTGCAAACCGCTCGTAGAGCAACTGCTGCAATTCGTGTTAGGCGACAGCTATCAGGATCAGCAGCAGCCGGTTAAGCAAGGGATTTGCGGCTGTACGTCGCATAACCGGGATGAGATCGTTGCGGCGATTCAGAAGATGCACCTGACAAGTGTCCGCGAGGTCATGATGGTGATGGAATGGCAGCAGCCCGAGGGATGCTCGAAATGCCGCCCTGCCTTGAACTACTATCTTGGCATGGCGTGGCCGGCGGAATACGAGGACAGCCGGCAGTCGCGTTTTGTCAACGAACGGCTTCATGCCAACATTCAGAAGGATGGCACCTATAGCGTTATTCCGCGGATGTACGGCGGCGTGACGACGCCGGAGCAGCTACGGCAGATCGCTAATATCGCCGACAAGTACGATGCGAAGATGGTTAAAGTGACCGGCGGGCAGCGGATCGACCTGCTAGGCATCGAGAAGGAGCATCTGCCAGCGGTGTGGGAGGAGCTTGGCATGCCATCGGGTTATGGCTACGCCAAAGCGCTTCGTACGGTCAAAACTTGTGTCGGCTCCCAGTTTTGCCGGTTCGGAACGCAGGATACGATTACCATGGGCATTAACCTGGAGAAGAAGTTCGAACGGCTATGGATGCCGGCGAAATTCAAGATGGCTGTAAATGGCTGCCCGCGCAACTGCGCGGAATCGGGCACGAAGGATCTCGGCATTGTCGGCAATGAAGGCGGCTGGGAGGTTTACGTAGGCGGCAACGGTGGAATTCGCATGAAGGAAGCGGAGCTGCTGTGCAAAGTGAAAACCGATAGCGAGCTAGAGGAAATCTGCGGGGCGTTCATTCAATATTATCGGGAAACGGGCAATTATGGCGAACGAACGTCGGATTGGCTAGAGCGTCTAGGCACTGATCATGTGCGAGCGATCGTAATGGATGACTTAACACAGCGCCAAGCGCTAGTCAGGCGCGTCGAAGATGCGCTCGCAGAGCTTCAAGATCCATGGCAGGAAGTGGTCGAGAGTGAGAAGCTGCAGCGCGAGTATTATCAAGCGGTCGCTGTGGACGTAGCTAAGGGGCAGTGAAAAGAGAGAGATAGAAGATAGGAGATGGAGCCTGATGGCCATACAGGATCAACGGGATGATGTGGAAATTGGCAGGATAGATGATTTCCCGCAAGGGTTAGGGCGGCAAGTCCGAATCGGCATGGCTGACCTGGCCGTATTCCATACGACTAGCGGTGATGTCTATGCGTTAGAGAACCGGACGCCCCATCGCAAGGGCGGCACGCTCGCGGAAGCGATCGTCAGCGGCCATTATATCTACTGCCCGCTGCGGGATTTGAAAATCAACCTGAAAGATGGCATGGTGCAGGCGCCGGATACGGGGCAAGTGCGAACCTTCCATGCCAAGGTTGAAGCTGGTGCTGTCTACGTGGAACGAGCCGGGCAGCACGCCGCGTTAAGTGAGCTGGAACTAACCGATAGCCGAAGCGGGGGGCGATAAGATGATCGTAGACAGGAAATCGAGCGAGCTGCAGCTCGATCCAATCGATACAGCAAGGCCAAGCGAATATATGCAGCTGTTTATGAAATTGGAAGCGGACCATGAGCAACTGAAAGCGGCGTGCGATGAATTATGCGCGCTCAGCATGCGGGGAGCAGCCGTTTTTAGCAGAAGGGGGGCGAAAAATCTGCTAGCGGTGCTGCGCGAGCGAACGGCTGCGGTGATTGGCGATCTGTCCGCCCACGCCAGATGGGAGGATGAAGCGCTGTTCCCGGTGTTTACACGGTATTACAAACAGGAGATTGAACCGACGATTCAGCCATCCCTATGGGTGCTGGAAAAAGATTACGAGCTAGCGATGCAGTTTTTCGAGTCGTTCATGCAAGCGAGCTTCGCCCAGCTAAACCTACTGACGCTGGAGGATGGGGAGGTGGGTCTGAAGTTTTTTGAAGGCCTTAAGGAAGGCTGTAACTGTTTAACCCAAGGCTGCTTTATTTTGAATAGCCATTTTCAAATGGAGGAAGAGTTGATCTTCCCGTTGGCGGAAGCGATCTTGACCGATATCGATTATTTGTTTTCATAGAACGACCCCAATAACCGTTTCCAAGGAGGAGAGAAACATGGCGATGAAGCAAAGTAAACTAGAAGCCCAGCACTCCGCCCATGAAGAAGTAAACCAGTTGGTGGCACGTGCAAAAATAGCTTATGATGCGTTTCTGCAAATGGATCAAGGGCAAGTCGATACGATCGTCCACGCGATGGCGCTCGCGGGCCTTGACCAGCACATGAAGCTAGCGAAAATGGCCGTAGAAGAAACGGGTCGCGGCGTGTATGAAGACAAAATTACGAAGAACATTTTCGCGACCGAATATATTTACCACAGCATTAAGAATGACAAGACCGTCGGCGTTATCGAGGAGAACGCATTCGAAAATTACAAGTGCGTAGCGGAGCCTGTCGGGATTATTGCCGGCATTACGCCAGTCACGAATCCGACTTCGACGACGATGTTCAAGACGCTGATCGCGGCTAAGACGCGCAATCCGATCATCTTCGCTTTCCATCCTTCCGCCCAGAAGTGCAGTGCGCAAGCGGCGCAGATTCTTCATGATGCAGCGGTCGCTAGCGGAGCGCCAGAACATTGCGTCCAGTGGGTTGAAACCCCATCGCTAGAGGCAACCCAGCTTCTGATGAATCACCCGGATGTGGCGCTTGTACTGGCAACTGGCGGTTCAGCGATGGTTAAATCTGCATATAGCACAGGAAAGCCAGCGTTAGGCGTCGGGCCCGGCAACGTACCTTGCTTCATCGAGCAATCGGCGAACCTTGAACAGGCGGTAACGGATCTTATTTTGTCCAAAACGTTCGATAACGGCATGATTTGTGCTTCCGAGCAGGCGGTCATTATCGAGGAGCCCGTCTATGAACAAGTGCGCAAGCTGATGAAGGGCAGTGGCTGCTACTTCTTGAATAAAACGGAAACCGAGGCGGTTTCGAGTCTTGTCATTAACAGTGACAAATGTGCAGTTAATGCGGTCATCGTCGGCCAGCCTGCGGTGAAAATCGCGGAGATGGCAGGGATCAAGGTCCCGCAAGACACGAAGATTTTGGTAGCCGAGCTGCAAGGGGTCGGGGTGCAATTCCCGCTGTCCGCCGAGAAGCTTAGCCCAGTTCTGGCTTGCTATCGCGTCCAAACGGCGCAGGAGGGCATCGAGCGGGCAGCAGAAGTTGTCGCTTTCGGCGGCCTTGGGCATTCCTCGGTCATCCATTCGAGCAATGATGCGGTTATCCAAGCGTTCGCGAACCGGCTCAAGACGGGACGCATTATCGTCAATTCGCCTTCGACCCACGGTGCAATCGGCGACCTGTACAATACGAACTTGCCGTCGCTTACACTAGGCTGTGGCTCGTATGGCCATAACTCGACGACATCGAACGTGTCAGCTGTAAATTTAATCAATATTAAGCGAGTCGCTTACCGGACAGTCAATATGCAGTGGTTCAAAATTCCGCCGAAAATTTATTTCGAGAAGGGCGCTACCCAGTACCTTGAAAAAATGCCGGACATCTCGCGCATTCTCGTCGTGACGGATGCGATGATGGTGAAGCTCGGTTATGTCGAGAAGCTGGAGTATTATTTGCGAAAACGGGCTAATCCGGTTGTAATTGAATTGTTTGCCGACGTGGAGCCGGACCCTTCGGTCGAGACGGTCGAACGTGGCACGAAATTAATGGAAAGCTTCCAGCCAGACTGCATCATTGCGCTTGGCGGCGGATCGCCAATGGATGCTGCGAAAGCGATGTGGCTGTTCTACGAATACCCAGATACGAGCTTCCATTCCCTCAAACAGAAGTTTTTGGACATCCGCAAACGTGTTTATAAATATCCGCGCCTCGGAGATAAAGCGAAGTTCGTAGCTATTCCGACGACCTCGGGAACAGGCTCGGAGGTTACGTCGTTCGCTGTCATTACCGATAAGAAGGAGGGGGATACCAAATACCCGCTTGCGGATTACGAGCTAACGCCGGATGTGGCGATTATCGATCCTGAATTTGTTTATAGCTTGCCGAAGCGGGCAGTAGCAGACACGGGAATGGATGTCCTCACGCATGCGATTGAAGCTTATGTGTCGGTCATGGCAAGCGACTACACGGACGGCCTTGCGCTTCATGCGATCCGCTTAGTTTTCCAAAATCTAGAGAATTCGTACCACACGGCTGATCCGCTCGCTCGTGAGAAGATGCATAATGCATCGACGATCGCCGGCATGGCTTTCGCCAACGCTTTCCTCGGCATTAACCACAGCCTTGCGCACAAATGGGGCGGGCAGTATCATACCGCTCACGGGCGGACGAATGCTATTCTGCTACCGCATGTGATTCGGTACAATGCCCAGAAGCCGACCAAATTCGCTTCGTTCCCGAAATATAGCCACTTCATTGCCGATCAGCGTTATGCAGAGATTGCCCGTATGCTCGGGCTTCCGGCGAAGACAACGGAGGAGGGCGTGAACAGCCTAATTGCGACGATTCGCAAGCTGAACCAGTCGCTTGGCATCCCTGAGAAATTCCAGGAACTCGGCGTGAATCCGGCAGATTTCGAAGCGAACGTTGACCAGTTGGCTGACCGCGCCTTCGAAGACCAATGCACGACCGCTAATCCGCGCATGCCGCTCGTTACGGAATTGGCAGACATTTATCGCAATGCGTTTTACGGAAAATTTTAGGAACGGCCATGTGCTTATGAGGGCGTCCCGAAAGCCGTGTCGGCTGAGGGATAGCCCTGTTTTTGTACTGGAGCAGTTGGCGCTGTGTTTGATAGCGTGCGTGTGCGAGTGTGGGTGCGTCGTGCTTCGGATTTGAGGTAGAGCTGGTGCATGCGGACTGTTGTGTGCATCGTATTGAAGTGGTGTTGGTGTATGCGGGAGTGTTGCATTTTGGATTAGAGTGTGGTGCTGGAGTGTATTAGCCTGCTCATTGCAGTTTGTTATGAATTGCAATGGGAACGTGCAGGGCCGTCTGATGATACCTATCTCATTGTACAAAGTGCAATGGCGTGATGCATCTCACTGCGGCGTTGCCCAAACAATGGTGTAATAACGTTATCGAAGAACATTCGACATATTGACGAAGAAAGGAGTGGTTCGAATGCTGTCTGGCGTTATTCTGGCAGGAGGCGATCACCAAGCAACGAAAGGGGAAAACCGCGCGTTCCTTGAACTGGATGGCGAGACGCTGCTTCAGCGGCAAATCCGGGAAATGGGCAGCTGCTGCAGCGAAATTACAATTGTCACGAATGAACCACGCCCTTTTCTTCGAGCTGTCGATCGGGAGATAAGAATTATTACCGATTCCTTCGCTGGCAAAGGGATGCTTAGCGGCATTCACGCAGGGCTTTCACTTTCGAAAAACCACAAAGTCTGGATTCTCGGTTGCCATATGCCTTTTCCTTCTGCAGGAGCGGCGCAGTTGTTGGCGGCTCAGAAACAGGAAGGGATTGAAGCAGTTCTGCCTTGGATCAACAACCGTGCTTATCCTTTGCATGGCATCTATGACCGGTCTTGTGCGGATAAGATTGGAGCACTGCTTGGCGGCGGGAACATGAGGGCTGCCTCCCTGTTGCATACACTTCGTTGGTCGGAAGTTTATGAGCCTGCCTTTGCTGAGCATGGAATCGATAGCCGATTCGTCGAGTCGATCCACGCCACGAAGGATCACGAACGGTTAATTGCACAAGCTTCCCGATGCAGCTGATGGCAATCAAAAAAAGATGTCGAAGTGTGAGCAATGTCATAGTGGACCATCGGAGAAACAAGTAACCTAAAGATAGAAAACGGAGGTGCTTGATCATGGCGATGAAGGAAAGCGAAGCAAAAGATCGGGTAGGAATCTTGGGCGCCTGGCGTGGATTCGCCTCGGGAAACTGGCAGGAACAGATCGATGTCAATTCATTTATCGAAAATAATCTGACGCCCTATACTGGCGATGAGTCGTTTCTAGCAGAAGCAACTGACGACACGAAGGATTTATGGGCGCAGCTGTGCGTACTGTTGAAGGAAGAGCGCGAACGCGGCGGCGTACATGATGTAGACGTCAATACCGTCTCGACTATCCTGTCCCATAAACCCGGATATATCGATCAGGAGAAGGAGAGAATCGTCGGGCTGCAAACGGATGCTCCGCTCAAGCGGGCTGTTCAACCATTCGGCGGAATTCGGATGGCTGTCGATGCATGTGAAGCCTATGGCTACAAGCTGAATCCGGAGTTGGAACGATTGTTCACAGAAATTCGCAAGACGCATAACCAAGGGGTATTCGATGCCTACACAGCTGAGATGCGTGCTGCCCGCAAAGCTGGGATCATTACCGGTCTCCCAGATGCCTATGGCCGTGGCCGCATCATAGGCGATTACCGCCGGGTTGCGCTGTACGGGGCAGACCGGTTGATCAAAGGCAAGAAACAAGAGCTAACGGAGCTTGAGGCCAAAACGATGACGGAAAGCGTAATTCTTCTCCGCGAAGAATTGTCAGAGCAAATCCGAAGCCTCACAGAGCTGAAGGCGCTGGCGGCTGAGTACGGCTATGACCTGTCCCTTCCGGCTGCGACGGCAAAAGAAGCCGTGCAATGGCTGTACTTTGCTTACCTTGCAGCGATCAAGGAGCAGAATGGCGCAGCGATGAGCCTCGGGCGCGTTTCCAGCTTCCTCGACATCTATCTGGAGCGTGATCTGCAAGAAGGTACGCTGACGGAAAGCCAAGCGCAGGAGCTTGTTGACCATTTCGTTATGAAGCTGCGCATTGTGAAGTTCTTGCGAACGCCAGATTATAATGAACTGTTCAGCGGCGACCCGACATGGGTGACGGAGTCTGTCGGCGGCATGGGCCTAAACGGCAAGACGCGCGTCACGCGCAATTCCTTCCGCTTCCTCCATACGTTATATAATCTTGGTCCCGCACCAGAGCCGAATTTAACAATCCTTTGGTCGGCGAAGCTGCCGGACAATTTCAAGCGCTACTGCGCTCGCGTATCGGCTGAGACGAGTTCCATCCAGTATGAGAATGATGACCTGATGCGTCCGCATTTCGGCGACGATTACGGGATCGCCTGCTGCGTATCCGCTATGCGAATCGGCAAACAAATGCAGTTTTTCGGCGCACGCGCCAACCTCGCTAAAGCGCTGCTCTATGCGATCAACGGCGGTGTGGATGAGAAGCTCGGCATTCAGGTTGGCCCGGCAATCGCGCCAATTGCATCGGATATTTTAGATTATGAGGAAGTGAAGGCTAAGTTCGATGCGATACAAGATTGGTTAGCGAAGCTGTATATCAACACGCTAAACATTATTCATTACATGCATGACAAATATAGCTACGAGCGGATTGAGATGGCGCTGCATGATAGAGATATTTTGCGCACGATGGCTTGCGGCATCGCGGGCTTGTCAGTCGTCGCTGATAGCTTGAGCGCTATCCGATATGCGAAGGTGCGTCCAGTACGTAACGAGCGAGGGATTGCGATCGGGTTCGAGATCGAGGGCGATTATCCGCAATACGGCAATAATGATGACCGCGTTGACCAGATGGCCGTCGAGCTGGTAGAAGGCTTCATGAACCGGCTGCGCAAACATAAAACGTACCGTGAGGCACTCCCTACGATGTCGGTGTTGACGATTACTTCGAACGTTGTTTATGGGAAGAAAACGGGCAGCACGCCGGATGGCCGCATGGCTGGGCAACCGTTCGCGCCTGGGGCAAATCCAATGCATGGCCGTGACCGCAAAGGTGCTCTCGCATCGTTGGCATCGGTCGCCAAAATCCCGTACACGCATAGCCTGGACGGCGTCTCAAATACATTTTCGATCATACCAAAGGCGCTGGGCAAAGAAGATGAAGCCCGTTTCAACAACTTAGCCGCATTGCTCGATGGTTACACGGCAAGCGGAGGGCATCATCTGAACATTAACGTGTTCAACCGTGAGCAACTCATGGATGCGATGGAGCATCCGGAAAATTATCCGCAATTGACGATACGTGTATCGGGTTATGCGGTTAACTTTATTAAGCTGACCCGTGAGCAGCAGTTGGACGTTATTAATCGCACGTTCCACGGTGAAATCTAACCATCTGCAAGCTGAATGTTCGAGTTAGGAAAGGAGCGTGGCCTGCATGAAAGGGCGCATACATTCGATGGAAACGTTCGGGACGGTGGACGGGCCAGGCATCCGCTTTGTCCTGTTCATGCAGGGCTGCGCGCTGCAATGCCAGTTTTGCCACAACCCGGATACATGGGATCCAACCGCTGGGCGACAGGTGACAGTTGAAGAAATATTGAATGAGATTGAGCCCTATCTAGCTTATTACAAAGGCTCAGGAGGCGGCATAACGGTGACGGGAGGGGAGCCGACCTTGCAAGCGCCATTCGTCGCACAACTGTTTAAGGCGTGCAAGGAACGTTACGGCCTCCATACGGCACTGGACAGCTCCGGGTTTTGCGAACCTTCACATGCAGCAGAGCTGATGTCTTATACGGATCTCGTGCTGCTCGACCTCAAGCAGATGAATAAGGCGAAGCATGAATGGCTGACATCACAGCCTAATGACCGGATTCTCGCGTTCGCCCGTTGGTTATCTGACATCCATAAGCCAGCTTGGATTCGGCATGTATTGATCCCTGGCATTACAGACAACGCCGAAGATCTGGCAGCGCTTGGGGCATTCATCGGACAGTTGGCGAATATCGAGAAGATTGAATTGTTGCCCTATCATCGAATGGGTGTATACAAGTGGCAGCAGCTTGGCCGCGCTTACCCGCTCGAAGGCGTTCCTACGCCATCCGATCGCGAAGCCAGCCGGGCTAGGGCACTTATCGATACAGCGATAATCGCATGCCGGGAACAAACCATAGGAAACCAATGAAGAGGCGTAGCGATACGCCTCTTCTTCTGCACACACGGAGGAAGTGTAGTGATATTCCTCACAAATTACAAGGGTTTTTCCCCGCTAAAGATCAGTGCACTCCCCGATGGTTTGTATTGGCATGCCGCGATATGATGGTAACAAATGAACGATCGGAAGGGGAGCAAGTGATATGGCAAACCCAATCATGCGAGCGGATGGTTTAGGGCCGGTCTTATCCCAGGAAAGCTTCGAGAAGCTGCAAAGCATCATGTATGTGAAACAGAAAGAAAAAGGAAGCGCCCTGTTCTGGGAAGGCGATCCGGCGGACAATTTGTTTTACTTGCTTAGTGGGCGTGCCAAAACGACCAAAACGTCCGAGAGTGGCAGGGCGCTAACGATGTACTTGCATCAGCAAGGGGATTTGATCGGCCAGATGGACCCATTCCAAGATTCGGTTCATAGCTTTACCGTGGAAATTACAGAAGACGCCAAAGTGGGCATTATTCAGCGCAAGGATCTGGAAGTGTTGCTGTGGCAGCATGGCGATTTAGCGGTTGAGTTCATGAAATGGATGGGAATGATGCACCGGCTGACCCAAACGAAATTTCGCGATTTGATGATGTTTGGCAAACCCGGTGCGCTATGTTCGCTGTTAATCCGGCTGGGCAATTCCTATGGGAAAGTCAAAGATGGACTGATCTATATCGAGTTGAAAATGAATAACACTGAAATGGCTGATATGATTGGAGCAACGAGAGAGAGCGTCAACCGGATGCTGAGCGACCTGAAGAAAGAAAACGTCGTTGAATATGCAAACGGCCATATCATTATTAAAGACCTCCACTACTTGCGTGAAGTTTGCCATTGCGAAAATTGTCCCAAAGAAATTTGCCGCATGTAAGGAAGGAGGCGTACAATTGAAGGAATCAGGGATGCATGATCGAATGATGTTGGAGCTTGAACGTGTGCGCCAATGGAGCAGCAGTGACTTTGTCGCTTATGCAATGCCCGCTAAACATTACCGGCTTATGCGCTGGAACTTTGTTATCGGCAGCCGTAATGGCAAAGTGGGCCAAATGAAACTAAAACCCGGCATTGGCATGGGAGGCATGGTGCTTCGCCATGGGGTGCCGTATGCGATCAATGATCGTGACAACCGCACATTGCTGCGGGAATGTCCTATTATGCTAGCAGAGAAGCTAGCGTTTGGGCTCGCATTCCCAGTACCGGCTCAATCTCTAGGATCCTTGAATGGGATACTGCTTCTTGGACGAAGAGGGGACCTAAAGTACGATAATCGCGTAGTTCAAGGGCTGCATCCTTACTTGCAAATGTTAGTCGAGAGTTATTAAACAATAGAGCGTGCCTAACGCGAGTCTGGGAGAAGAGGGTGTAGGATGATTAAAATCATAATTGTCGATGATCATGCAATGGTTCGTTCCGGGCTGCGCCTGCTCCTTAACGGCCAAGCGGATCTTGAAGTTATTGCGGAGGCTTCCGACGGGGATGAAGGCATTCAAGCTGCACTTGAGCTTCAGCCGCATGTGGTGCTTATGGATTTGAGCATGCCCCATGGCAAGGACGGGCTTACTGCAGCTTCCGAGCTCAAGGAGAAACTGCCCGATCTAGCCATTCTGGTGTTGACGATGCATGATGACGATGAATACTTGTTCCGTGCGATTCATGCTGGAGCAGCCGGCTATGTGCTCAAGAGTGCGCCGCACGAGGAGCTGCTTACAGCAATTCGCTCTGTTGCCAAGGGCGATGCCTACTTGTACCCGACAGCAACGAAACGTTTGATGAATGAATATGTGGAACGAATAAAGCGTGGCGAAAGTGGCGACGTTTACCAATCGTTATCGGATCGCGAGAAGGAAGTGCTTGGGTTAACGGCGAAAGGCTACGCGAACAAAGAAATTGCCGAGCAGCTTGTCATTAGCGTCAAGACAGTTGAAACACACAAGAGCAACGTTATGGAGAAGCTGGGGCTGAGGACAAGGCCTGAATTAATCAAATATGCGATGAAAAAGGGGTTGCTTCAATTTGAATAACGAAATGCCTCTGCATAAAAACGTTATCGCCGAGCATGTCGAATCGCTTCTGTCACAACTAGACGGCAGAATAGAGGACATGCAATTTCGCGCGGAGCTGAGGCATTCTTTAAAGCAGCTCGCAGATGTTAAATTTGCGCTCGATGAGTCATCGATTGTCGCTGTTACGGATCATAAAGGGAAAATTCAATACGTAAACGATAAATTTTGCGAAATATCCAAGTATGGGCGGGAAGAACTGCTCGGAAAGGATCACCGCATTATTAATTCCGGCTATCACGGCAAACCGTTTATGGACGAGATGTGGTCGACGATTTTAGCTGGGAACGTATGGAGCGGTGACATTAAGAACAAAGCAAAGGACGGTTCCTATTACTGGGTGAACACAACGATTGTGCCTTTCATCAGTGAAGAAGGAACCCCCTATCAGTATCTCGCGATTCGTAACGAAGTGACCCGGCTTAAGAAAGTCGAAGAAGAGCTTCAAGAGACGTTAGCCAAAGTGATGACCATTCAAGAGGACGAGCGCCGCAAATTTTCCCGGGAACTTCATGATGGCATTGGCCAAAGCCTTTTCTCGCTTCTGATCCAATTAGACCGTGTCATCGCTTCACCTAGCCAAGAGAAAGAAGAGTTAAACGGGATTCGCGATCATGTAGCAGGCATTATAGAAGAGGTGCGCGGGTTAGCTTGGGAGCTTCGCCCATCGGTGCTGGATGACCTAGGCATCGTGCCTGCTATCCGGACTTATATCGAAAATTTTGCTGCCCACTACGGAATTAGAGTAGTTTTCAACTGTAATTTGCGGAGAAGGCTTGGCATTCAGAAGGAAACGGTCATTTATCGAATAATTCAGGAGGCGCTGACGAATGCTGCGAAGTATGCAGACGTTGCGGAGGCGGCGGTTTCCATTCATGAATATGAATCTGAAGTTGTTGTTCTTGTCGCCGATCAAGGCAACGGATTCGACCTGAACGTGAGAACCCAGGGCGTAGGCCGCTTTAGCATGGTTGAAAGAGCCAAAATTGCCGGTGGCAGCTTGAAGCTGGAATCCGCGCTTGGACAAGGCACTGCTGTAACGCTCACGATCCCGATATAAACCAAATGGAGGCATTTAAGATATGGATATCAAAAAAATTGGTACGCAACCTTCCAGCAAAGGGCATGCTGATTATTTCACAGGCATGGTTCGCATTGATCCGCTGTTCGAAGCAACTGAACCTGCACGTGCAGCCGGGGCCAGCGTTACATTCGAGCCCGGCGCTCGAACAGCATGGCATACGCATCCGCTCGGCCAGACATTAATCGTAACGTCGGGAAGCGGACGCGTGCAGCGCTGGGGCGGTCCAGTCGAAGAAATTCGTTCCGGAGACGTTGTTTGGTTCCCGCCTGGAGAAAAGCATTGGCATGGCGCAGCACCGAACACGGCGATGACTCATATTGCCATTCATGAACGGATGGACGGCAAGACGGTTGACTGGATGGAAAAAGTGACGGATGAGCAATATCACTCATGAACGAATTGATGGGCCGCGAGAAATCGCGGCTTTTTTTTTGTACGAGTTTAGCTGGAGATGGTGATGAATGATAGAGTTGACATACCCCCACGGGGTATATATAATGCTAGATATACCCCTTATGGGTATAATTACATCTCAAATAAAATAATGCGTTTTAATTGGAGGTTAATTGATGAGAGGTCTTAAGTTACTAATAATTGTTGCCGTCGCAGCAGCGTTAGCCGGATGTGGCAAATCAACGGATCAAGGCCATATGAGCCATGGCAGCGAGCACAGTGATACAGCTACAGCTAACACAGAAGCAGTATGGACGTTGTCAACCGATCATCCTAGCCCTAATACAGATATTACGATTAAGGTGAAGATTCGAGATGGCAGCGGCAAGCCTGTTGAACAATTCGACATCAATCATGAGAAGAAAATGCATCTTATTATCATGAGCAAGGATTTATCGTACTTCGGCCATCTCCACCCTGAATATGAAGAAAACGGTGAATTTACGGTCACTACGCAGCTCCCAAGCGCAGGAGAGTTCAAAATGTACGCAGATTACATACCTGCCGGCGGAACTGAAACAACGAAAAGCAATTGGGTAACGGTGCAAGGAACCGCTCCAGCGCCTGCATCGATTACGCCTGATCTTGATAAGGAGAAAGTGATTGATGGCAAAAAAATAACGCTTGAATTCGATCAAATACAGGCGAACAAGGAATTAAATTTAACCTTTAACATTGTAGATGCCAAAACAAACTTGCCCATTACGGATTTGCAGCCCTATTTGGGTGCGGTTGGCCATGTCGTCATCGTGAGCGAGGATACCGAAAACTATTTGCATGTTCACCCAACAGAGGAGAATGCGACAGGTCCAGATGCCAAATTTATGACGAGCTTCCCTGCAAGCGGAAAGTATAAAATTTGGGGGCAGTTCAAGCAAAACGGGAAAACATTCATAGTACCATTCGTTGTAAATATTCCATAAGGGAGAAGCAACAAAAGAGGAAGATGCACCCTTCGGGCGCGCATCTTCCTCTTTTGTTTTGAAAACATCTTTTTCCAATGTGTGGTATCTTAATACCAGGAATATTATGTATTTCGATTCGGAATGGAGACATATAGGATGAGAATGTACACAGATCCTAAAGGCGAGGCATACGAGCAGGTAATCGATTTGGCGATAAGGAACTCGGAATGTTTTGTGCTTGGGGAGAAAATGTTAGATGGCGTGGGACGGAGCCAATACACAAGCGAATTGGAAGCGTTGGAACCTTTTCTGGTGAAGTCAATCGTTATCCAAGGCGATATAATGGATGACGTTACACAAATAAGAAATACATATCGCAGCCATGCCTTTTATTCCGCGGGAACCTACTATTTTTATAGATGCTGCGAAGAAAGCGGGAACCTGCTGAAGCAAATGGCAAACCGCTTGTCGGATTGGATTTATCCTAACCTGCCGGAAGACTTGTGTTTCTTGAAAGAAGATGGCGGAGACTACCTATATTCGGTTGTGCATGAACGGATGTATGGCCTTGAAGTAACGGAGGAAGAAGCAATCGATCTGATGGATCAGATTACTGGGCTTTTTTTGGAATTAAAAGCTCACCGGGACCTGGATCGTCTGCTAGATGATGCTATAAAGCATAAAACCGACTGGTTGTATATAAGCGGACATGGGCTGACAGAACTGCCCGAGCGAATCCGGGAGCTTACAGAACTGCGTGATCTGGAAATTTTTGAACAGGATCTTTATCGCCTGCCCGAAGGGCTGTTCGAGTTAATAAAGCTTGAACGCCTGAGTATCCTGACGGCTGATTTGGAGAGTATCCCCGCTTCCATAGCCAGGCTGAAAAAACTGAGAGTGCTTAACATCCAATGTGCGAGCTCGGATCGTCCGGCTCCTGGTTATCGGGCCAAGCCAAAGGATAAGATCAGCCTAAACCGCATCCCGCCGGAGATCGGAGAGCTGGATCAACTGGAGCAGCTAACGATTCAATATACCTCGATCCATGAGCTGCCGCCTGAGTTAGAAAAGCTGAAGCATTTGCAAATCTTGGATTTAGGCATGTGTATGATCAAACGCAAGCCTGATTTCCTAAATAATATGAAACAACTGAAGTACATCAATGTGTCACAGGATTCGTTATGGGAAACGATTGAAACAGAACAGTGAAGATCGTATTGGAGAAGTGGTGAAAATCCTGTTGACTATGAACAGCTTAATGACGTATCATTGCCCAGATACGTAAGGAGGATTACAGCAATGGCAAAAGCAAAAGTGCCCAAACGGCCCACGCGGGACGAGTTTGTGTTAGAGGAAATAGGAAACCAAATCACTGAGGCGTATAATGAGAAATCAGATATACTTTTGACTATTTGGGGCTGGGAAGAGCCGTTGCGTGGACAAATCGTTCACTTGGACTCGAGAACAGGCAAAGTACATGTGCAGAAGAAGGAAGAGACTGTCAAAGTTCCGTTTATGGATATTATGAGTTTGGATTACCCGAGAGATTAGTATGCTTCAACATAACGTAAGCCCCCTCATGCTGAGGGGGCTGTTTGTTTTGTTTGAATTATTGATGAGCGCTAGGGCAAATCGATCGATCTCCATGCGGCTAATGCGTGTAAGATTTCGATATCCGGGCTAATGGGATTAGGGTTGGTTGTATTAATATACATAATATTGTATAGTTATTCATTATGTTGAAGGAGGCAAGCGCTATGAAAGTATTTGTAGATGGCCAGTACGGGACGACAGGTTTAAAAATACATGAAAGGCTTAGCGAACGAAACGACGTTGAACTGCTTTCGATTCCAGAGGACCATAAGAAGGATCCCCAGATCCGAATACAGCTGATGAATGAAGCTGACATTGTATTCTTATGCCTGCCAGACCAAGCTGCCCGAGAAGCGTTAACGCTAATTACGAATCCTAATACGCGAATTATTGACAGCAGTACAGCTTTTCGCACGAATGTAGACTGGACCTATGGTTTGCCAGAATTATCGGAACAACAAAGGGGCGCAATTGCTAGCGCAGCTCGAGTGTCCGTTCCCGGCTGCCACGCTACAGCATTTGAGCTGGCGATTCATCCGCTTGTCCACAAAGGCATTCTTCCACGGGATTATCCGGTAAGTTGCCATTCTTTAACAGGTTATAGCGGTGGAGGCAAGGCACTGATTGAACGATACGAGTTAGGCAACACGGTCGAATCAAACGATGTACTAAATCACACTAAGCACTACAGCTTAAACTTGGACCATAAGCATTTGCCAGAAATGCAGAAATTTACGGATCTTGCTTTTCAGCCCGTATTCCTTCCGACTGTATGCAATTTCTACAATGGCATGGTTGTGACTGTTCCATTGGTGACACGCCTGCTTCCAAATCAACCTAACCTCCAAAATATTCATGCTGCCCTCATCGATTATTATCAAAGCGAAACGTTCGTAAAAGTCATCCCTCTGGAGGGCACCAAGGGAATGAATCAATCAAACCTTGATCCGACATTATGCAATGGAACGAATAATGCTGAGATTTTTGTTCTAGGGAACGACGATCAAGTTCTTATTGCATGCAGATTAGACAATTTGGGAAAAGGTTCCTCTGGAGCCGCGATTCAATGTATGAACATCATGCTGGGACTTGAGGAGGGATTAGGGCTTAGCTCATAGAATTTACGGTGCTTATTTTAGAGGTGAGGGGGCAGAAGTGATAGATGCGTTCGTTGAAGAACAGGTTAGGCAATGGAACAATTCAGGCATGATTACTAGTTCTACAGGCCCATTCCATGCGGCCAAAGCTTCTACTATAATGAGCATGCAAGAAATAGGATGGCGCTTCCAGAGATGCCAATTGAGAGAGGGGAAATTTATGAACCAAAGCCAACCGATTGCCGGGGTCCGCGACCTCCATTATGACCTCCGGTTTCTAGGCGAAGAAGGAACAGGGGGGCCTTTTGTTCTAAAGGCAGGCAACGTCTCCTATCCGCTTATCGAGCACACCAGCGATACTCTAAGTTCGAGCGGCTTTCATGCCGAGTCAGCAGTCCCGTATCCTACTCATTATTGTGCCGCAGTTCCACATGATCGTTCTAAGGTAAAACTTATTCGCGTTTATGGTCCAGCAGACGATCAAGGGATTCCCTCGCTCAAGGCAACAGCCATCTCCACTTCTGCACCTGATAAAGTGTATTCTGCAGCCGATATTGCCAAATCCATTCTTTTTCTGAATCCTAGCATTACCGTTCTAACCGCCGAACACTCCGATATTATCCTCGACCATATGAATGACACTCCAGAGATTAGCCAAATGGCATTTATGCTAGAACAGCTCAAGGACAATTGGAATACGACGAAGCTCATCATAGGCGATGACGGCAAGCCCGTTCTTGACAAAACAGGGAAGCCTTTCTACACCTACGAGCTGCATCCATACTTGCTCAATCTAACGGTAGACGCGGCTGCTGATATCAAGAAGAAAGCCTATAGCGATGAAACGTTGCGAGGCGTACGCTGGAATGTTCAACCGGGCGTCAGCCATATTTCAACGAACCATTCGAATTTGGCAGCCTCATCTGTGAGCACAGGTGGCTATCACTATAACCTGAAGGATGGTGGGCCGCAATACGGGGTTTCTGTACAAATAGAGAAGCTCACCGATAAATTCGAGCTTGATCTGAGAGTCACGAATTCCTATATTCGGCACATGTCGATCTACGCAACCTTCTATAAGGGTGATGGCGTCACTCCGATTGAAATTAGCACGGATGAATTGCTGGCGATTCTAAGGGGGGAAAACCTAACTGACGTTCAGCAGTGGAAGGATGCGTTGGGAGAAGCGGGGCAGCTGCTGCTAGGGTCCAAATCGTTGAAATTCATCAGTACGGTCAGCGCGGAAGGCACCTTCCTTGGCATTCCAGTGAGCGATGCAACCTCTATGGTTTCTTTACAATTGCCTTCCGCTGAGCCGATCGGCAAGCTTCGCCTGTCGATTGGCAGCCTTGGAAACGGCAATTCCCATTCCGATGCTGACCCTACTGCGGCATGGATTGGAATCGGAGCGACCTCACTGATGGATCTCGTTATTCCTACCATATCTCTGGTCATGACAGTAGGAACCGAGAGCAGCAAGATGTTCGACACGCTGTTCAAAAAGATCACTTTCATCGCTCCTACTGTTTACTCCATCTACACGGTCGTCAAAGATATCATCAACAACTCAAGCAACACGGGCAATGACGTGAGAGATATGCTTACTTCGTTTGCAGACCGGATCGTATCCAAGCTGCTTACAGGGACAGAGTTCGCTGCCGAGCTTGCGGCTATTTTATCTGCCGAAGAGGTAGAAGAAGCAATTCCAGTCGTAGGCTGGGGGCTAAAAGCTTTAGCGATTGAAGGCACGGTCGTACAACTTGCCCAAACGGTTAGCGAAGTGATCACATCGCCGCGAGTAGTCGATTTTGAACTGACTGTAAGCATGGACGCATCGATCACGCTGGTTCCCGGGGCAGAGAACGGACAACAAGCTGAATTTGCGGCTACCGCTGCGTATTATGTTGTGACGGCACAGTATAGCGACAACACAACGCGAACGTATAAAGGCGATATTCCGGACCCTAAAGTATCCAGCCTATCGTTCGAGCTGAAGAACATTCCGGTTGGCGGCAAAGTAACCTTCTTAGCAGCGATCTACTCTCATGAAGGATGGCTGGTAGGTGGAGGAACGTCGGCATTATTGGACAATATGCTTACGCCAGGGAAGGAGCAGTTGGTCGCTTCTGTAACCGTCAAGCAGATGCTATATCCGCTTACGGAGCAAACCACTTACAAGCACAGCCAACTGCTCGTGCAACAAAATGGGCGATATGCATGGCAGCATACTTCCGAAGCTCCTAAGGAAACAGCGGAAGACCTCGGCACAGGAGGAAGCGGCCATGAATTGGAGAGCCTGGCAGGGATTACGCTGAATTCGAACCTCGGGCTGCTCGGCTATACGTGGCAGGCATCTGGCATGCATATTCCGCCTGTCGATGGCGGCGATGGGGAAAACCTGCAGCTTTATGCCTTCAAGAACATCGCCTATGGACCGGATCCGAATGCCGGCATCATGAATACGCCTAAAGGCTATAACAAAGCGCCGCTGCTCGCGTATCCCCAGTTTGGTGAGGATAACGGTGCCGCTGTTTATTTCTACTTGGATCCGACAGGCGATACAAAAGACGGCTTCCACCTCAGGCAGATCAAACCGATCAATGACGCTTCGGTCCCGCAGGACAGCCCGCAACGGGCATTCGATCTATCAGCTAGCGAGAGCTGGGGCCGATTCAACTTGATTCCGACATCGATGGCTTATCATTCGAATGGGTACATCGTTGCAGTGAACCCTGCATATCCTGTCATGCAAATTTTGCAAGTGCCTTCAAGCGGCAAACCAGATGGCGAAGCGCCATGGGCGACGATCAAGCTGGGACCAGGCACGAGGGAAGGCCTGCTGTTGGAACCGGAACTAGTGGCGATTGCACCGAACCAAACCATCTATGTGCTCGAGAAAGGCAATCAGAGAATCCAAGCGTTCAGCCGCGGCGGCCATCCTGTATCGGCGTTCTCGAACGCTGAACATCCATATTGGATCAATTTGGCCATTCACGATACGACGCAAGATATCAAATACCTCGCGATGAGCGTTGAAATTCAAGGGCATATTTATGTGCTGAGCCAGTACGGCAACGGATATGATGCGAATCAATACTATTTGGATATATACACGCCTGCGGGAAGCCATTTGCTTACGCAGCAGGGCTTAGTTGCATCATCACTTGCCGTTGACCTGTGGCGTAATTTGTATACCCTTAATTTCCAACAAATCAGCTCGCCAGCTGGACACACGGAGCCCTCGGTCAGCGAATGGATTCCGAATACGCCTAAAAAGGAAGGTTCACTATGAGCCCTATAACAACATGGAGTTTACAAGCATCTCCATACGGATATGCAGGAAGCTACTATTATGAATTAGGCTATGCCGGCGGATTAGCTGTCATATGCGTTGGCAACAATGCTAGCAATTATAATTATGAAATCAATAACCTAGGCGGCGGACTAGTCGCACTGAAGGATACGAAAACAGGCTGGTACTGGAACAGCCATTATAATGACGGCATGATGTTATGGAATAACCGGGATCATAATTTTACTTCCGATCAAATCGGAGACGAGCAGAAGTTTAAGCTTATTAATTGCGGACATGGCGAAGTAGCGTTTCAATGCGCTGCTGGCCACTTCGCCGGACAGTACATCGAAGTGAAAAATGAGGGCTGGTATCCAGTCAACTGGGGTTTTGGGAAAGCAACTGTGAGCATTGGGCAAGAATCCAAATTTAAGGTGGATGGCGATCTTCTGCCGATCTTGATCGTGACGAATTCAGCACGGGATCTGGATTTGTCCGGCAAAGACTTATCCGGTTTGACCCTCGACAACGCCGATCTGACGAATGCTGTTTTCCGCAATGCAAACTTTAGCCAAGTCCGATCCTATGAAAATGCGCAATTCGTCTCTGCTAATTTGCAGCAAGCCATCTTCGACGGCAAGAGCTTGCATGGGGCGAACTTCACGCATGCCGATTTCACTGGGACGAACCTGACGAAGATTTTGCCATCATCTGCGCAGCTGTCCTCAGCCATACTGGCTGGAGCTAATCTAACTGGCGTTAATCTGTCTACATCTAACCTGACAAACGCAAATTTGACAGGCGCGATTTTGGATGGAGCCAATCTGAGCGGAGCGGACTTGTCAGGCGCTGACCTGACTGGCGCGTCTTTGATCAACACGATATTTGATGGCGCAATCATGCATCATACGAAGTTTAACCGTTGTGATCTAACGACAGCTTCCTTCAGCTATCCGCCTGACTTTACCCGCGCCGAGACTGACCGCACTTCTTTCTTGCAGGCTACCGTGCCTTATAAGATTTTAGGCAATAACTGGTCTTATCTAGATTTGTCCGATGCCAAGCTCACGGATATCCCAGACACTGTATCAGACTTGAACGCGGATTATGCGTTGCTGCCAGACGGACTTGATTTGAGCAAAAAAGACCTTAAAGGCGCTTCATTCAAAGGCACCCGCATGTATGAGCTTCAGCTCCAGCATGCTAACTTGGAGAAGGCCCAGCTCACGCATGCGAAGCTGAAAGGGGCAAAGCTAATTGGCGCCAATCTGACGCTCGCTAACTTAGACAGTGCATACTTGATCTCTGAGAGTAAAACTCAGCTGCATAAGGATTCGAACAAGCATGAAGCCGCTGTCATGTCGGAAGCGTTCATGATTAATACGAATCTCACAGGTGCTTTCTGTGATGGCGTTGACTTCTCCGGCGCTTTGTTCTTCACTTATGCGGGGCTTGATCCTGATAAAAAAGCGACAGCGAAGGGCGCAACGATGAACCAAGCGAAATTCAATAAGGCGATTTTGATTCAGGCAGAATTTGATGGCACTCAGCAGGGGGGCAGCGATTTTAGCGAAGCGACGATGGTCGGAGCGAGCTTCAAGCAAGCACAATTGATTCCAGCCTCATTGCCGCCTAATCCGGATGCAAGCTTCTATGGCGCTGACATACGAGGGGCTGACTGTACCGGCGCGAACATGGATGGGCTCGATTTGCGGTCTGCGCAGATCTCCACCCAATCCGGGGAATATAACAATGTTTATAAGGATTTTTATGGAAATCCGATTCCAGTTATTTTACAATATTCGGTCACAGTGCTAGGCAACACGACTGGCAGCACCACATGCGCGGATGGCTCCAAAGGGCCTTGCCATCTGTAGCAGTCTAGTGCATTGCAAGCTACAAAAAACAGGAAGATGCGTTCCAGTCGGGCGCAGCTTCCTGTTTTTCTATTAAATGCCTTCAGCTCTTAACAGACCCGCTTAACAATCATTCAAATGAATTAGCCGACGGCAACGAAAAAACAAAGTATTATGTGAGCATGAATCTCCTCGACAATGATGACAAACTTGTAAGCTTTTTCATGATAGCAGACGCCCAATTCGCTATGTTATC
Organism: Paenibacillus sp. MMS18-CY102; assembly: GCF_009789195.1. Taxonomy (GTDB): domain Bacteria; phylum Bacillota; class Bacilli; order Paenibacillales; family Paenibacillaceae; genus Paenibacillus_T. The sequence continues at coordinate 97,452 of NZ_WSTC01000023.1, forward strand.
AAAGTAAATCAAGGATTCAGCTTGCCTACGAATTGTTGAACAAATGTAAAATGAACAAAGGCTGCCGATTGCAATCGGCGGCCTTTGTTCATTTCAATTCATTTTAATGAGCCATCAGAGTTTGACTAACGTCCATTTTTGCGCGCCAGTTCCATTGTCAGTCCAGATTTGGACGTTCGTTCCGTCGGCTGTGCCCGAAGAGGAGACATCGAGCGCTTTGCCGCTATTCGTGTTTATGAGCTTATAGGTGCCGTCCCCGTTCTGGACGATATTCCACTTCTGAGCACCGTTCCCTAAGTCAGTCCAGGCTTGCACATTGGTTCCGTCGGATGTCCCGGCACCTGAAACGTCGAGTGCGAGGGTGCTGTTTACATTAATGAGTTTGTAGGAACCGTCCGCGTTTTGGTACAGCGTCCATTTTTGCGCACCAGATCCGTTATCCGACCAGATTTGAACGTTCGTGCCTGGCGCCGTGCCAGCTCCAGCTACATCTAACGCTTTTCCGCTAGTTGCGTTAATCAATTTGTACGTGCCGCCATTGACGATGCCGGAGGAGGGAGGAGTTGTGCCGCCGTCTTGGTACACTCTGACGTAATCGACGAACATTTTGGCAGGGAAGGCGGTTGAGCCGTCCGGTGAGCCCGGCCAATTGCCGCCAACCGCCATATTCAGCAGAATGAAATGGTTTTTGTGGAACTCTTCAGTTGAGTTTACATTGTTCGCAATATTGGCTTCCTTGAACTGGACGCCGTCGATGAACCATTTGATCGCGCTTGATGTCCATTCGATGGAATAGACATGATATTGTGTAACGTCAACCGAATGGCTAGCGCCGCCATAGGATGCGTGGCCATTAACGTCCCAATGGATATAGCCATGCGTGTTGTTCTCGTTATTGACATGTTCCATGATATCGATTTCACCGCTCTTCGGCCATCCGACTGTTCCGATGTCCGAGCCGAGTGTCCAGAAAGCAGGCCATAAGCCTTGCCCTTTGGGCATTTTAATTCTTGCTTCGATCTTGCCATATTTAAAGCTTTGCTTCCCTTGCGACTTCAGCCGGGCAGACGTGTAGTTCATGCCGCCGTATGATTCTTTTCTGGCCTCAATGACTAAGTTGCCGTTCTCGATCCTAGCGTTCTCCGAACGGTTCGTGTAATACTCCAGTTCGTTATTGCCCCAGCCGCCGCTGCCTGTGCCCGTCTCGAATGACCAATTGTTCCCATCAATTGCAGTGCCGTTAAATTCATCGCTCCATACGAGATTATAGGCTGCATTTGCTGTCGAGATGGGAACTAATGCTGCAATAAGGGAAAGAATAAGCGTAAAAACAAACAGCCTCGTGCCTTTAAATAAACGATTCATAATGAGCCTCCTTTAGTATGATGGCCATTCAACATTGAGGTTCCATCTTCGCTGAGAGGATTTCAGTTTCACCTCCGATTCCAGATTTAAATCGTTTTCATAATAATGAAGCGCTTTCACAAAGAGTTTACCATGTGGCAAGCTATGATCTAAATAGGATATAAAACCTAAACTTGAACTGTTTAGTTTAAGCATTCCGGCCTGGCTGCTGTCGAAATGTCGAGAAAACTAATAAATTGCACCAACTGAATAAGATGAGTGAAATCCACCATAATAGTCAAGTACACCCAGCTCTAGAATGGAGGATAAAGCATGTTTGAAAACCTTGAAAGCAACTATGATTGTGCGAATGCAAGCGAGGATCTGCATCAGCTTAAGCAGCAACTTGAAGCGCTTCGTGAACAGCAAGCGGATAGCAAAGAGTCCCAGGAAGCGATCAACCGTCTTGAAAATCAAATCTCGTTCATTTTTAACAAATGCGATATTAACCATTAGTGTAATTTTGAACAAGAGGCCGCATCCTTGCGGCTTTTCGTATTATCAGGTCAGCCAGACATTTCTGGTTGGCCTATTTTTATAGGCGGTCTATGATGGCGATAGCCGGGAGAACGTGCGGCTTTTAGGGGCGCTGACTCCGTAATAAAAACTGTTCTCCC
>NZ_WSTC01000024.1 GCF_009789195.1 Paenibacillus sp. MMS18-CY102
GCTGCGCCAAGCGCCGCGGCCTGCGGCGCGGACGGCGGCCATGCCGCCGCCAATGCGGCTGCGCCGGCGCTTGCGCCGCCGGCGGCTTGCCGCCATGCTTGCGCGAGTGCTTCGCCGGCTCGCGCGATCGCTTCGGCGGCCTGCGAAGCGGCCGCCTTCGCCCAAGCGGGCGCGCTGCTTGACAGCACAGCGCGCGAGCTTGCCGCCTCGGGCCCAGCGTGCTGGCCCGAGGAGCTGCCGACGGCATCGGCTGCGGACAGCGAAGCTGCAGCCGTGCCGCCGAACCCCGGAGTCGGCTCGAACGAAACCCAGCCCACTCCAGCAAAATACACCTCAACCCAAGCATGTGCATCCGAGTCCCGGACGACAAACACTGGCTTCCCGCTTACAGAAGCAACATTTGCATCTGCACTTTCACCTGTACTTACACTCTCTTTCACGTCATCACTTGCATTTGCATTTGCATTCTCACTTAAACTCGCCCTCACATCATCACTTGCACCTGCACTTGCACCTGCACTTGCACCTGCACTTACATTCCCACTTACACTCGCCTTCACATCATCACTCGCACTCGCACTTAAACTCTTACCTGCACTTAAACTCCCGCTTAAACTCGCCCTCACATCATCACTTGCACCTGCACTTACACTCGCCTTCACATCATCACCTGCACTCACACCTGTGCCTACTCTAGCACCTGCACCTACACTCTCTCCCCCTTCTCCCCCATCCCGCGCACGCAACAACAAGCCCGCAGTTTCTGCCGTCGTCACTCCCCCAGCACTGTTGCTCGGCATATACGACAACTCACCGGGAACATACCCCTTCACCCAACGCGCTGGGATGCCTTGAGTACGGAGCATCACGGCCATCGCGGTTGAGAAATGCACGCAGTATCCTTGGCGCTGCCCAAACAAGAAATCATCCACGAAATCAGCGCCCGCAGGCGGGACTTCCGAACCTTCCAACGTATAAGCATAGTGTGTTTTCAAATACGATTCGATCGCTGCCACCTTCGCATACCGGCTTGCGCCAGCTGCGTCCCCAACACTGTCGGCGATAACCTTCGCAGCCAAATCGCCTACTCGCGCCGGCACCGTATCTGGCAATTGTGTGTAGGCGGCCAAGGCAGCTGCTGAATCTGAAAGCCGCCCAGCCTCAGATGTGTGAGTGCCCCCTGTTCCCTCTCTGTTTCCAGTGCCATCACCCGCCAAAGCCTCAAACGCCTCCAATCGCTCACCCAACGCTTCCCCGTCAATTGGCGGCTGTGCCGTTACGGTGTAAGACGATATTTTTAACATATCTCCCGGCGGGGAAAGCGTCCCTGTTGCTGCATCCTGCCAGTACCGATACAGCTGGCGAGAGGGCCCATCAGCAACCAACCCCGTAATGCTCGCATTCGCTCCCCCTGCAAAAAGCGGCAACCCCGCTTCCGGTTTTACTAGTTGAAAAGTTTGCGTAACCAGGGCAGGCTTCAACGCCTCTTCCTCTGCCAGTGCTCCCTTATCCCCCTCAGGCTCTCCTTCGCTTTCACTCGCAACATGGTCCAGCGAAATGCTCGTCCAAGACATCGGGCTATCTGCCCACCCCTGGCCGGTATAAACAGATTTGCTCGTCCCGCGCCAATACATGGCCGTATCCGATTGAACGGTAAATCGTACAGAAGCGTTGCTTCCGAGCGACGAACCGAGCCTGCTGTCATCAAAACCATACCCCGTCGAATTATTCGCTTCACGTGTATTCGCCACCTGTGCAGAGTAACGGTCCGCCAGCTGCCGGATCGTTCCGTTCCACTGGTCCGTCCAAGCTGCTGTCCAGCTTGCGGGCTTCTCCGCCCACGGCCTATTGGAAGCTCCAAGCAGCGCAACACACGCTAGCATGATAACAGCCACAACTGCGCCACCCGCCCATGCGGTACGCCAGCCTGCGGCCCATCCAATATGCCCATGCTCAGCCCCTTGCCCATACAAACGGTGAACACGAGCAAGCGTCACAGCAACAGCAAGAAGCAGCCACTCCAATGCTGCACGTACTAGCCCCCACTGCGTATCCATTCCTACCCACTCATGCAGCATCAACAAATAAACAATCGTTACAATGCCTAATCCATGCGCGAATTGCCTAGCCCAAATAATTAATTGCAGCGCCGGAACAAGCAGTGCCCAGCCCGTCAGCAAAATAAGAGCACGAAGCTCGCCAGACATAAGCCACATGCCGCCTTCAGATAGCTGCGTTATTTGATCGATCAGGCGTGTTGGAAAGCTAGCTAGCCAGTCCAACACCGGCTGGCCTTCCGGACGATACAGCTGCATAACAGCCGTTACAACGACAATCAGGTTCCACATGAACGCCCCTATGGCGCGGAACCGGAACAATTCGCCTACCGTGAAGCCTAACACCGCAAGCAAAAGGGGCGCCGAGCGCACTTCCTCTCCGCCCGCCGCGCTCGTCCAAGGCCATATCCATTCCAGCAGCAGCCCATATAACAACAGGCTCGTCCACATTCGCTGCCCAAATGGAACCGTATCGCTTAACCGCAATAGCCCATCCTTGTCCGTACGTTGAAACACTCGCTTAACCATGCCCGTCACCGCCCTCTGCTACTGCCCCGGCTGAATCAGGCCCAAGCTCTGGAAGGGATACCCATACGACACGAATGCCCGCGCATTCCCAATCGCGCTTTCGTTCGCGCATGCCCAAAGACGGCACTCGCTGTGGGGCCAACACATGAATCTCCACTCGCAATCCGTTTGCTGCAGCTATCTCCGACACTCGCTCGCCTAACTCACTGCTTCGCCAATCGGCGGTCACGACAACGAGGGATGCACCGCGAGGCACATCCGCTAACCGTTGCTCTAACGATGCCGCCACACGTTCTGCTGCATGTACCGGCCGAATGCTCCCAAGCTGCTCCAAAACAGCTCTCTCCATAGGCACCCGGCTCGCCCGTGCAGCTCCCTTAGCTTGAAAAGCCCCGTGCAGCACCGGCTCTTCTGCCGCACTCCACACCATACGGAACGGCTTATCCGCTCTCGCCGCATGCCGAACAAGCGCTGCCATATAGCCTGCTGCACAGTCGAAAATACGGTCATCTCCGCCATACGCCTCCACCGACGTATCCAATAGCAGAACAAGCTCCGGCGGCCATTCCGTGCGATCCCGTTTCGTCAGCCAAATGCCGCCTCTCGAAGCCGCACGCCAATCGATCCGCCTTGCGTCGTCGCCGGGGCGGTAAGGAAGCCGCTGCGCCCCCGACGGATCAGCAGCCGTATGCGGCCAAGCAGCAGCCGCTCTGCGCTGCTTGCTTTCCGCCAATCGGGAATGCCCTCCTGCAGAAGGTGCACCATATCGCCCATCACCTGCTTTATTGGCTCGCCCGCCTGCCGAAACAGCCTCGGCCGAACCTTTCCACTCCGGCATAACAAGCAACGTCATCCCTGTGTCAGCGCGATTAACCGGACTATATTGGACGCTCCCCGCCTGATGCCTTGCATGCTCCGCAGCCTTCCCGCTTGCATGCCGCCTAGCGGTGAATCTTCTGCTTATCGCGGTAAGACCCAGTACATCGCCAATCGTTGCCTCACAATCAAGAAAACGATAAACGCCGCGCTCTAGCTCTTTCACGGTATAGGAAACGGCCCATTCCTTACGCCACCGGGGCAGCATGATTTGGCGAAAAACAACGATCCGTTCATTCGCGCCGCTCTCGTTCACGAGCGTTTCGCGAAACGCCAGCCACACCAACGGCAACGGAATTCGCGAACGAAGCATAACCGTTACCGTAATGTCCCCACCTGCTTGCCCTTCAGGCTGCGATAAGGATCGAGATGCCTCCAGTTGTGCCAGAGATGCCATTAGTACAGGCAGCAAGCCTATCATGCCGATTCCTGTCAATAGAAACGCGACGAACAGCTCTGGCTTTTCTCCACGCCACAACGCGGCTCCAAGAGCGATTGCCCATCCACTGATGAACAATGCCCACAAATAGCTGCGTGTACGGTACTGCGGCGACAACACTGCCGCGCTTGATTTGCCTAAGTGCGAAGGCTGGCCTGTAACGCCTTTTGGCCCTGCCAAGCTTCCTTTTCCCCCTGCTCCGCCCGTTTGCCCATTACCCGATCCCACTCTCTTACGCTTAACACGCTGCTTGCCGTTCATCGGCGCCGCCTCCCGCCGCTCACCGATGCGGGCAATGGCGTGTCTCGAATGATTCGCTCCAAAACGCTTGCCGCCGTATGGCCAGAAGCTGCATAAGAAGGACGCACCGCCAACCGATGCGCGAGCACATGCCCTGCGGTCGTGACCAAATCATCCGGCAGCAGAAAACGCCGCCCTTCCATATAAGCGCACGCTTGCGCCGCCCTCAGCCAATCGCGTGAAGCCCGTGGGCTAGCGCCTGCCTCCAGTTCAGCCGCAGAGCGCGTCTCGCCCACAATCGTGACGGCATACGGCAGCAAATCTGGATGCACATGCACCGCCTTGCACTCCCGCTGCATCCGGCGCCATTCCTCTACCGCTACAACGGGCTTCATTGCCGACGGGTCGATCACCCGATTATCTGCGAGCGCAGCCAATAATCGCGTTTCATGCTCATGCGAAGGATAGCCAATGGACAAACGCATCATGAACCGGTCCGTTTGCGCCTCTGGCAGTGCGAATGTGCCTTCATAATCCCAAGGGTTTTGGGTCGCAATAAGCATGAATGGATCTGGCAGCCTGCGGCTTTCTCCATCGGTTGTCACGCAGCGCTCCTCCATTGCCTCAAGCAAGGCAGACTGCGTACGCGGCGGCGTGCGGTTCAGCTCATCCGCCAACACGACATTTGCCATAATCGGGCCTGGCACGAACAGAAACGATCCGTTACGGCCATCCCACACCGAGCCGCCTGTCACATCCGCTGGCTGCATATCCGCCGTCAGTTGGATCCGCTTGAATTGGCCTCCGATTGCGGCAGCGAATGCCCGCGCCAGCATCGTTTTGCCAACGCCCGGCACATCCTCCAGCAGCACATGGCCGCCTGCGAGAAAAGCAACTAATACATTTGTAATGACTTCTTCCTTGCCAAGCAGCACCGTCCCGATCTTATCCCTCATCCGTTCAAGCAAACGCTCAGGCGGCTCATGCCACTCCCCAATCCCGCTGCGCACTCCTTCATCCTCCGGCCAACGCTCGTAATTCGTCACGGTCGTCATCGCCAATCACGCCTCCTGCTAGATGATAGAAATCCCATCTCGAAATCTCTTTATCTATCAGTCTCTCCGAAAACGCCAGCGATTAGACCTGCTGAAAGCCCGGACCTATCGAATGCGCCTGAACACTCGCTAGTTCACTAGGAAGCAAGTGCCTCTGTTGTAATGCCGAATTGCTTCAGAGTAGCGAGCAAAGGCGCATACGCCGTCCCGCCGCGCAGCTCGCTCCCCCCTGATCCGCCAATGCGCACTTCGTACCGCTCGCCATTAGCGAACGCCACTCGCACCGCACGCTGCCCGTTATCCCAGCTCACGCTGCCGCCTATTCCCTCTGCCAAATTGCGCAGCGAAACTTGCCAGTCCTCCCCAATCTGCGAGAAGCTGCCCGACGGGAAGACAACAGACCGTTCGCCTGCCTGCACAATAAGCTCACGCTCTTGCTCCTCCTCCTGCTGTCCAACTGCCCACTCACCCGAGAATACGAACGGCTTAGCGCCTTGCTCCTGCGCGATGCCTCGCCCAACCAACTCGCGATCAGATGCCGTAGCCTTCGCCCTGCTCCACTTCAGCTTGTCCGCCAAGCGGAATATGACCGGCTTCACCTGCTCCGTCAACGCAGCGAACGCGTACCCTTTGTTCTTGTAGTATTGAATAATGTCAGGCAGCGCCTTGACCGACTCTGCATGGCTTTGGCTATCGTGCAGCAGAACAATCGTTTCATGGGACAGCTTCGATTGGTGAATATTGCGCACGATTTCGGATGCTGGCACGCCGCGCCGTACCGAGTCGCCGCTGTCTACTGTCCAATCGAACAAGGTGTAACCCGCTCCCTTCATCGCATCAAAATACGACTGGTCAAAATTGCCGAACGTACCGCCCGGCGCCCGCACCAGCTTCGTGCGAATGCCTGCCGCTTCCTGAAGCGCCTCCTCCGTCTTGACAACCTGTTTGGCGAATTCGCCAAATCCGCCGTACAGCTCCTTGTAGACATGGTCATACGTGTGATTGCCGACCGTATGCCCTTCCGCCACGATGCGCTTCAGCAGCTCCGGATGCGCCTTCACTTGCTCGCCGAGCACGAAGAACGTCGCGTGAATGCTATTCTTTTTCAAAATATCGAGCACTTCACCTGTCAACTTGCTTGGCCCGTCATCGAACGTCAAATAAACGGTCTTATTCGCTGGCTCCGCCTGCCTCTCCCCTGCCGGATGCTGGGCTGGCTCGACGGCTGCTCTGCCCACTGTCTTGACACTGACCGTTACTGTGCTAACCTTGCTCCCACTATGCTCATCAGATGGGTTCGCCGCCGTGTCGCCGATCGCGGTTGGTTTAACACTGCTGCCTGCTGCCGTAAAGCCTGCCGCATTCATCGTGTTCACATCGCCGCTATATGCCGCCGCTGGAGCGCTTAGGTAGACTTTCTCTCCCACGCTCCCGCCAAGCTCGCCCGATGCTTCCCCCTGATCGACAAACCACCCGCTGAATGCCGCCGCACTCACTGCAATGACCGTTGCATACACAGCTCTCACGATTCGACGACGAACCATATCCGTCCACCTCACCCTTCATTCCGGCCTTGTCCGCCCGGTTGATAGAGTATATGAGAGACGAGTCTAGCAAATGACATTCGATCGATAGAATTATGGACAAAAAAAAAGCACCTGCAGATGGGACACTTCCTCAGAAGTGTCCCATCTGCAGGTGCCTAATAAATACGCAACCCTTCTAACCCTTCTATTGCTGATCCTCGTATTTCAACTTCACCTTCACTAGCTGTCTCGTCGCCGTTGCTCGATCTTTGATGTAGAAGAACCCTTCGTCATGGCTCGATGAGATTAAGTCAGCGATGTATGGATCGGCTCCGAATGGCTCTTTATGTTAGTCAGTGACTCTAACGGACCTCAGGGCCGTTATCCCCCTCAAAAAGTGCCCAATTCAAACGTAACGGACACCACAGCCGTTATTTAACGATTTTGCTGCCTCGTGAGGGTTGTTTGGGTCAAATAGCGGCTTCTCGGTCCGTTAGAGCAAAACAGTGGCTGATTTTAATCAAATAAGGGCGGCTCGGTCCGTTAGAATTTCCAACAATCCGCTTTTTCAACGAAAAAAAGTGCCCCCAAGTTCACGCCCTGGGGACACCCTTCTGTCTCTATTCCATTTAAAAATCGAAATCCTCGTCACGCAGCGTCTCTACGTTCAGTGTACGCACATAGCCGTTGCCCTTCTTCGAGAAGAAGTCATGCTGCTTCGTCCGCGTGCTGATGCCGTTAAAGACGATTGGGTTGATTTCCTCTTCGGGGAAAATCGGGTCCAATCCAAGGTTCATAAGCCCCTTGTTGCAGTTGTACCGGACGTAGGCAAGCACTTCGTCCGCTAGCCCAACGCTAGTGTACAGCTCTCTCGTGTACACTTCTTCGTTCGCATGCAAGCGATCGATCAGCTCGCGCAGCTCCGTATCCGCTTCGCCACGTTCTTCCGGCGTAAGGTCGCGATATACCTCTTGCGCCAGTACGCCAACGTAAAGGCCATGGATGCTCTCGTCGCGAAGGATAAGGTCGATGATCTCGCCGCTGCTCGTCATTTTGCCTTGGCCAGCCAAGAAGAGCGGATAGAAGAAGCCGCTGTAGAACAAGTAGCTCTCGAGCAGCACGGATGCTGAAAGCGCAAGATACAGGCTCTTCGGCGTCTTGATATTATTGTAGTAAACCGAGATCCACTCCGCTTTGTTCTGAAGCTGCGGTTGCGTCTTCACCCATGCGAACACGCCGTCAATCTCTTCGGTGGATGCCAGTGTCGTGAAGATGCTGCTGTACGACTTGGCGTGGATTTGCTCCATCATGCCCATGAACGACAACACCGCTTTGCGCTGCAGCCCGTCAACATGCTCAACAATTTTCGGAATGCCTACGCCGCCTTGAATCGTATCAAGCAACGTGAGGCCGCCGAGCACCTTCATATATAACTCGCGCTGCGCGTCACTAAGCTCGATCCAAGACATTTTGTCATCGGAAAGCGGAATTTCTTCGTCCGTCCAAAATTGCATAATGTTCTGGTTCCAGAACGTCAATGTGAAATCATCGTCCGGCCGGTTCCAGTTTACAGCTTCCATCGCCATCGTTCATCCGTCCCTCTCGAATCTATATAGGAAGAAGCCACAACAGCTGGCCTACACGGCGCAGCTGATGCACTCCTCAACGCTTAAGCGGTTAGTCCGCGTGTAGTAGAGCGATTTAAGCCCTTTTTTGGCAGCATAAATGTAGTAACGGGATAGCTCGCGCGTCGTAACATCGCTGTTTACGTGCAGAACCGTCGAAATCCCTTGGTCAATATGCTGGGAAATCTCAGCGATCATGTCGATCACTTTGAATTGGTCCATCTGGTAAGCCGATTTATAGAAGAAGTAGTTATCCTGTGCCAGGTAAGGCATCGGATAGTACGTCGTCGAGTTCGCGTACGTACGTGTCTCGATATGTTCAACGACCGGCATAACGCTCGAAGTCGCATTTTGGATATACGAAATGCTTTGCGTTGGCGCGATTGCCAAGCGATAAGCATGATAAGCGCCATGCTTCATCACTTGTACCTTCAGCTCCGCCCAATCGTCCGGCGACGGAATGTGCATTTCACCGAACAGCTCAAGCGCGCGCGCCGTCTGTGGACGGAAGTCCGTCGACAGGTAGCGGTCGAAGTAGTTGCCGTTCGCGTACTCCGATTGCTCGAAGCCTTTGAACGTTTCGCCGCGATCGCGGGCGATGTGCATGCTCTTCTCCAGCGAGTAGAAGTTCATCATCATGAAGAACGTGCGGGCAAAATCACGTGCCTCTTCGCTCTCATAAGCGATTTTGTTCTTCGCCAGATAGCCGTTCAGGTTCATTGCGCCAAGGCCGACGGAATGCAATTCCTCATTCGCCTTGCGAATGCCTGGTGCGTTCGCGATCTGCGCCATGTCGCTGACGGATGTTAAGCCTTCTATGCCCTCGTACACAGATTCTTTAATCTTGCCAAGATCCATGACATTTACAATGTTCATCGATGCCAAATTACAGCTAATGTCGCGGCGAATGACGTCGGATTGGCCATAATCGTTAATCTCGGACGTCTCTTGCAGCTGGAAGATCTCCGTGCACAGGTTCGACATCTTGATTGCGCCGATGCCCTTAAGCGCATGGTCCTTGTTCGCATTGCTGCGGTTCATAATATATGGATAGCCCGATTCGAGCTGAATCATCGCGATTTTTACAAGCATGTCCCGTGCGCTCATGATTGCTTTCTTCTTCACGCGCTCGTCAGCGAGCAGCGTGTCGTACATTTCGTCCAGGTCCATGTCGTCCATGTGGATGCCGTATGCTTTATGAATGGAATGCGGCCCAAACACGACGAGCGGCTTATTTTGCGCTGCCAGCTCATAGAACTTGTTCGGTACGATCAAGCCGATTGACAACGTCTTCAGGCGTGTCTTCTCATCAGCGTTAATTTTCTTGCTATCGAGGAACTCCATAACGTCCCAGCCGAAAATGTTATAGTAACCTGCACCCGAGCCTTTACGCTGGCCCATTTGGTCCGCGTAGGAGAACGCATCCTCCATTAGCTTCAGCACTGGCATAATGCCCTTAGCTGCGCCTTCAACGCCTTTGATCGGCTCGCCCCGTCCGCGAAGCTTGGACAGATTGACAGCAACGCCGCCACCGATCTTCGACAGCTGCATGCACGTTCCGAGTACGTAGTTGATCGAGTTCAGGGAATCGTCCATCTCCAGCAGGAAGCAGGAAACCATTTCGCCGCGGCGGCTCTTGCCCGCGTTCAGGAACGTTGGCGTCGCCGGCTGCACGCGCTGCTCCATCATGGAGACAGCCAACCGCTTCGCTTTATCGAAGTCGCCTTCACCTAGATGCAGGGCAACCATTGCGACGCGGTCTGGATATTTCTCCATATAGACCGTACGGTCATCGCTCTTCATGGCATAATCCGTATAAAACTTCGATGCGGCCATGTAGGAGGAGAATTGGAAGTTAAAGCCGTGCGTCGTAGCGAAGATCTCCTCTACTTGCTCCGGGGAGTACCGCGCATATACGTCTTCGTAGAAGTCGTTTTGAATCATATAAGTAACTTGCTCGGTGAAGCTATTGAAGCGCATGCTCTTCGCAGCGACCTCTTCCATGAACGCAGCTACCGCCTCTTGATCTTTCTCTAATCGGAAAAATCCGTCCTCGCCACGCTGCATCAGTTCATTATTGAGTTCAATATGCCGCAAGCTTATTCACTCCTTGCTGAAATTGATCGACGTCCCGTCCGGTGCCGGACAGCTCGAATTTATGGATAACCGGTACATTGTACCGTTTGGAAATATCGTCTGCGCTTCGGGCGAATGATTCGCCCCAGTTGCGGTTGCCGCTTGCCGACACGCCCTTAAGCTTGCTAGCGTTGCGGCCGAGGAATTTTTCCACGCGATCCGGCACTTGCCCGAACCCTGTTGTAAATGTCACGAGCACGAATGGCTCCTCCACCGTCATGTCTCCGTCATTCTCAATTGAGAGTGATTTCATATTCAATTTTTCGACAAAGCGGCGGACGTTCCCCGTCCTCGAATCGTATACAACAAGCATGTTTTAGCCCCTCCAGATCTAGCGTTCCGTACATGTCCCTAACTCTATCAAATCAATATGTAGGATGACTGAGACAATGATATAACTATATATTGTGCGTGTCAATGGTCGGCGGCCTGCATTTGGCAACAAAAAGTGCTTGACAGAGGACGAGCCCAATCAGGGCAAGGGCTAGCGGTTTTGTCTGACTTTTCTGCACTTATTAGATAGCCATAAGAGAGAAATGTCGAATGATGGGGAAGGCTATTCGCATGAAAATTAAGGCTGTTTTTCATAACACCAAATGCTGTGCCCGAATGAAAAACAGCACAAAAAAAGCCGAAGTCCGGCCGGTAAGCCAACTTCGACTTTTTCAGAAAACGTCGGTTTCCTACAAAATGATACACGCCCTGTTCCAATTAACATCACAGGAGACACTTCGCGAGCATACAATTGCCTATACTAGATCTAGTCGTGTTCAAGATGTTGCAGGGTCAGAACGAACAACTGCTCGATATGGTTATCATCTAATGAATAATAAACGGTTTTGCCTTCCTTCCGCCGTTTCACGATCCGCAGGTTGCGCAAATACCGCAATTGATGCGATACGGCCGACTGCCCCATTCCGAGCACGACCGTCAAATCATGCACATTAAGCTCATGCTGCAGCAGCGCATGAATGATTTTGATGCGCGTTGGATCGCCTAACGCTTTGAACAGCTCCGACATGGACGCCGCTGAACGGTCATCCAGCAACCCGTCCTTTACCTGAATCGCGATTTCCGGGCTTCCGCCCTCATCTGTTGTTTCCAGCTTGCCCATCGGCCACGTCACCACCTGTTTCTATTATAACCGTAAAATAGGCTTGTAGGAATGCCGCGGCACTGATACAATAAAGTTAATATATGAGCACTTATTCATATGTAGTTGAGGGGGTATAGGATATGAGCCATAACCACGACAATCCGGCACAAACCAACACTAATAAAACGACAAAAGACACCAATCGGCAGGAAGAGCCTCATGGACGCAGCAATTCAATCACTGCTGGGCAACACGAGCACGGCTCGCATGGCAGCCACGCTTGCACGCACGGGCATGATGCAGATGGGCATGAGCATGGTCCTGAGCGCAGGCATGGCGATAGAGATGGCCACGCGCACGATCATGGGCATGCTCATGGAGCTGGCCAGGCACATGAGCAGATGCAGGCTCGGGGGAAGCAAGCGCACTCGCACGCCCATAATCATGCCCACCACGGGCACTCCCATCATGGGCATGCTCATCACGGCCATTCGCATCATGGCCACGGCCACTCCCATGGGCAGCCCGGCAATCGGCGCGGGCTTGCTATCGCACTCGGCATAACCGGCGGCATTATGGTGCTAGAATTTGTTGGCGGCTTGATGACGGGCAGCCTCGCACTGCTTAGCGACTCTGGCCATATGCTGAGTGATACAGCCGCGATTGCGCTCAGCCTCGTCGCCTTCTGGTTTGCGGCGAAGCCCGCAACACCTGCCAAAACGTATGGCTATCACCGTTTCGAAATATTAGCAGCGCTCTTCAATGCACTGACACTATTCGTCATTGCAGGCATGATTGCCGTCGAAGCGTACCATCGTTTCGGGGAACCGCCACAGGTCGCAGGGCTGCCAATGATGCTGATCGCTTCTGTCGGGCTGCTTGCCAACTTGGCCAGCGCCTGGTCGCTTCATCGCCAAGGCGATGTCGAGCATAACTTGAATGTCCGATCCGCTTACCTGCACATCCTTGGCGATGCACTCGGTTCCGTCGGCGCAATCATCGCGGGGCTCCTCGTCATCGCATTCGGCTGGAACTGGGCCGACCCGCTCGTCAGCGTGCTCGTCGCCCTGCTCATCCTGCGCGGCGCATGGGGCATCCTGAAGTCTGTCATCCATATTCTTATGGAAGGCTCGCCCGAAGGCGTTGCATGTGATGAAGTGAAACAAACGTTGCTCAATATTGAAGGCGTGCGTGACGTGCATGATTTGCATATTTGGACCATTACATCCGGCATGCCTGCGCTAAGCGGACATCTGCTCATCGAGGAACAGCAGGATTGCCAACTGGTGCTGCAGGAGGCGCTAAAGCGGCTAGCTGACGATTATGGCTTGGAGCATGCAACGCTACAGATTGAGAAGTCCGATACGCTTCATGGCCCGACAGCATACTAAAAAACCGAGCAACCAGCCTGCCGCTAAGATGCGGGAAATGGCGGTTGTTCGGTTTTTTCCTTATTTTAAGAAACGGTTACACTGTTGCCGACTCCGCAGCCGCAATTGCAGCGACTACATTATCCACATGCCCCTTGACCTTCAAATTTCGCCACTCTTGCACGAGGACACCTTGCTCGTCGATGAGGAACGTCGAACGGACAATGCCCATATATTCACGGCCATACAGCTTCTTAAGCTGCCAGACGCCGTACAGCTCGCAGACGGCATGCTCAGCATCTGTCAGCAGCTCATATGGCAGCTCGTACTTGGCGATGAATTTGCCATGGCGTGCCGCGTTATCCATACTAATGCCGAGAATGACCGTGTTCTGTTCCTTCAAGGCAACATGTGCATCGCGAAAATCGCAAGCCTCCTGCGTGCATGCTGTCGTCATATCCTTCGGATAGAAAAACAGAATAACCTTCTGTCCAATATAGCTGCTGAGTGACACCTGCTTGCCGCCAGAACCTTCTAATGTAAAATCAGGCGCAGGCTGGCCGATTGTCGGCGTTATTTGCTTCTTTTTCGCCATTTCTGGTCTCTCCCTCCGTTCTCCACGATTGCTGTTTCTACATTATACGCCAAAACAGCCCTCCCTCGCAGCCTGTATCAGCCAAAGGGAGAGCTGGTTAATAAAAAGATCCTGTTACGCCTGGCCCGTTACTTGCGGCTCTTCAGCGATTTCCACATGCTTGCCTGGCCAAAATGCCGCACGGCCGAGCAACGCCGTAATCGCTGGCACAAGGAACGGCCGCACGATAAATGTATCAAGCAGGACACCGACGGCGGTCACGATGCCGAAGTGGACAAGCACCTGAATCGGGAGCGAAGCCAGCACGGCGAACGTGCCTGCCAGAATGACGCCAGCCGACGTGATGACCGAGCCGGTCTCGCTTACGCCCTCGCTGATCGCGCGGCGAAGCGGCATCCGCTTTCTTTTTTCCCAAATGCTCGAAATCATAAAGATGTTGTAATCTTCGCCCAAAGCTACAAGGAACACGAACGAATAGAGCGGAATCGAGCCAGCGATGGCATCCGCGCCTAACCCGTAATGAATAATAAGCCAGCCGAGACCCAGTGCGGAGAAGTAAGAAAGAATTACCGTGCCGATCAGATAGGCTGTCGCAACGACGGAGCGCAGGTAGCCGAGCAGCAGCAGCGTAATGAGCCCGATGACGACAGGGATAATAACCGCCGTGTCGCGGTCTCCCGCTTCCTTGGTATCGTATTGGTCTGCTGTCTGCCCGCCGATCCATACGCGATCCTCGGCGCCTTGCCCGTCACCTGCTGCTGCAAGCAAGGACTGTGCTTCCTGGCGAAGCTCGGGAATCAGCTTCATCGCTTCCAGCGAATAGGGATTCATCGTTAATGAAACATCGACGGCAACGATATTCGGACTTTGCTTCCCTTGCTGGGGATCAGACACTTGCGCAACATACGGCAGCTTCGAGAGCTGGCCTTTGAGATCGACGGGCTCACCCTTCGTATCAACGATCACCTGTACAGGCGCAAGCTCACCCGGCGAGAACTGCTCGCCAATAATAGTGAACCCTTCACGCGACTCCATATCCTCTGGGAATGATGACAAAATATCGTACGTCACTTCGATTCGTGACGAGAAGCCTGCCAACGTGCCCAGCACGATAAGCGCCGTCAACACGACTGTCCAAGGGCGCCGAACGACGATTCGCCCGATAAAGCTGTTTTGGCGCTGGCGGGCTGGCTTCGACGGCTTGCCTCTCTTCTGCGCACGCTCGGCGATCATCTCTGGCGTACGCGGCACGAATGGGTAAAACGATGCACGGCCGATAATAGCTAGCAGCGCTGGCACGAGCGTCAGGCTTGCTATTGCCATAATGAGAATCGACAAGCTGAACGGCACTGCGAAGCGATGGTACGCGCCGTACTGTGCGAACAGTAATGCCAGCAGCGATAAGACAACGGTTAGCCCGCTCATAGCGATAGCGCCAGTCGAACCGGTTATCGCATGGCGGAGTGCCTTCCCTTTATCCCGCTCCGTGCTAAGCAGTTGGCGGAACCGCGAGATCAAGAATAGGCAATAGTCCGTCCCAGCGCCGAATAAAAGCACCGTCATGATCGAAATGCCCTGCGAGTCGACCGTAATCCAGCCTTCGCGAGCCATCCAGCCGAGAATCGGGCCAACGACCATGTATGCAAAGCCGACCGCGATAAGTGGAATGAATGCGAGCACAGGCGAGCGATAGATGATGAGCAAAATAATAAGAACGAGCAGGACCGTCGCCAATAACAGCGAGACGTCCGCATTTTTGAATAGCCCCGTTGCATCGACCTGAATGCCGACAGGGCCGGTTAGGCGTGCACTGATGTTGCCTTCTTCGGCATCGCCTTTTACTGAACTAAACAGGTCTCCGCCGAACCTTTTGTTCACATCTGCGCGCAATTGGTCAAGGCTTTCTTTCAACTGATCCGTATCCGCTTGTTTACTGAACAGGATCGGCGCCACAATCGTGCTGCCATCCTTGGACAGCTGCTGTTGCAGCGCAGGCAGCGGAAGCTGGTGCAACGGTGGCACGCTCGTTTGATGTGGCAGCGGGTTTGCCCCCCATTGGGCTGTCAGCTGTTGCAAGCTTTCCAGATCAGCCTGCTTTAGCCCGCCTTCCCGGTGCAGCACCAACAACGCAGGCAAGCTGCTCCCGCTTGGAAACTCCTGATCGGAGACTGCCGCTGCCTGCACAGACGGCTTCGCATCGCTCAAATTCGCTGCATTATTGTTCTCTTGATCGCCGACAGATGGCAGCGTGAGCGTAAGGATAACTGCGATTGCAAGCCAGACGAGCAGCGTAACCCAACGCCCTTTTTTTCCTGCGACATAACGGCTTAACCCTTTATCTGTATCCATGATCACTTCTCCCCTTCACCGCACCCAACGTCTGCCCTCTTACATTTCGTTATAAGGAGGCCTTGCGACTCACACGCTTACGATTGCCATATCGCGGGAACGATACTACAATGGTACGTGCTAAGATTGGGCGACGGATATATAATAATGATAGCCAACATAATTATATATACCGTACGGTTAATTAATCAATGTCTAAATTTCAAACATTTTATTTCATAGAAGGTGTTAGTGATGACCCCACCGCGCACAACCAAAACACTAGGCAGGCCCAAACGCACCGGCCAAGATGCCCCGACGAATGATACGATCATACGGACGGCTTCCAAGCTATTTATGGAGCACGGCTACGAGCCGATTTCGCTCAATCAGATTGCACAGCTATGCAATGTGACTAAGGCGTCTTTGTATTACCATTTTGCAAATAAGGCCGTGTTATTCACGGAATCGCTCATATGGATGCTCACGGTTTCACGGGTCAATACCGAGAAGCTGCTCGAGCAAGCAGCGGATATCCGAAGTGGGCTCGAAAAGCTGGCACTAGTCAAAATGTCGACGCCTCACATGGATTTTGAGTCGATGATGCGTGATGCGACTCCTCATCTGTCCGAGGAACAGCTAACGCGTATCCGTGCAGCTGAGGAAGCGATTCACGGCGTGCTCGCGCACTACTTCCGCCAAGCGATAGACGCCGGCCAGCTTCGCCCCGCTAACCCGCTGCTGCTGTCGCATACGCTTAGCGCGCTTCTCATGCTGGGCAACCGCCGCCACCCCGCTGATTTGTTCCAATCAACCCCTGAGCTTGCCAAAGCGATGGTCGATTTGTTTTGGAATGGGGTTGCTCCGGCGTAAGGGCGGGCGCTTGCGTCCACAATACTGCCCTATTCACTCGCTCTCAGGCTTTTCTGCCCAATAGGGCAAAATTTCCTGCCCTATCCCATCCCTACTCCCGTGCTTACAATAGAAGAAGCCTTCAACTCCACTGGCAGTGGGCTGAAGGCTTCTTCTATTTCTTTTTCTTTACTAATTCTAAATTTCCCATCTCTGTCTTCCCGCCATTCTCACCACAACCCAGCGCTATGAGCCTGCCCCGCGATACCGTTTCACGCCATGGTTCCATACCATAAGGCCAATCACGAACACAACCACACCGACAACTGGCGTCAGGAGCGCGAGCGACGAAATGCCGTCCCCTTTGCGCTCAAGGAAGTACGACGCCGGAATGACGCCGACGAATGCGAATGGCAGCACCCAAGTAAGCACGAAACGGATGATCTTGTTGTAGATGTTGATTGGATAACGCCCGTAGTTCTGGATGTTGTACATGAGCGGCAGAATGCCCGTTGGCGCATCCGAGTAAAACGAAATCGCCGTCAGTGACGTATACATGCCCGCATAGATCAGCACAGCCCCGAGAATAAGCAGAACCATCATCGGAATTTGTACCCAATCGAATGCTAGCCCAAGCTCGCCCCAGCTGATCACCATTATGATCGCCCCGACGAGAGAACCAATGAGCGACGGCGGGTCCATATTTTCGAGCGTGACTTGGAATAGGTTATGTGCCGGGCGCGTCAAGATGCGGTCCATTTCGCCTTTGGCAATATAACGGTCGCCGAAATTCCATAAGCTGAAGAACGTGCCGAAGATGCCGTAGGGCACCATAAAAAATCCGTATACGAACACAACCTCGGCCTCCGACCAGCCCCCAAGCGATGGCGTATGCTGGAAGACGATCAAAATAAAGATCAGGTTGAGCCCTTGGAACATCAAGTCTGACAGCACTTCAATCCAAAAGTCGACGCGATAGGTCAGTTTTGTTTTGGCGTAGTTTTTGAGGTATTCCCAAAATAATGACAAATATAACATCGCTGCATTAACCCCCTTGCACGAACAGCCGATTACGCGCTGCGCGCCATGTGAGCGCCATAGGTATGAGCAGCACCACAAACCAGATCGCCTGCAGGCCCAATACCTGTCCAGCCTCCGACAAAGGCGTACGGCCCGTGAATACCGAGCTTGGCAAATACGTAATCGCTTGGAACGGCAACCATTTCATCGTAACCGACAGCCATCCTGGGAAAAACGCGATCGGCACGACGACACCCGAGAACAGGTCGACGATAACGCGCTTCATGCGCATCATGCCCTCGTTATTTTCCACGAAGAAAGCAAACAAGCCCGTAAGCATATTGATCTGTGTATTAATTAAGAAAGCAAACAGAAGCATCACCAGATAAATGCCCCATACGGCTGGGTCTGTAGGCAGTTTCACCGGGAACAGCAGGCAGACGATGACCATGCCCGGCGCCATGAACAGGAATAGGCGGAAGATGCCTTCACCGAAGCCCTGCATCATTTTGACCGCAAGGTAGGAATAAGGCCTTATGAGCTGTATCGCTACACTGCCATCCCGAATTTCATTGGCGATCTCACGGTCCAGGTTGTTAAAATAAAACGCCCGCGCCATCCACGACACAGCGACATACGTCGTCATCTGCGAAATGGTGAACCCGGCCAGCGTCTTCTGGTCGCCATAGATCGCCTGCCATAGGAAGTAATACGCGCCAATGTTGATCGCATAGATCACGATGCCGCTATAATAGTTAACCCGATAAGCCAACATCATCAGAAATCGTATGCGGATAAAATCGATATACGCGCTCATCATGGCCGCGTCGACTCCTTCTCTTCCGTGTCGCCAGCAGATGCTTCCAACGCAGCAGCCGTAGCCGCTTTCGTCTCCGCGCTGCCCGATTGGTAAATCTCACGAACGATCTCGTCCGTATTCGTCTCATTGATCTTGATGTCGCGGATGTCTGCGGACGAGCCAACGACACGCGCCAGCGCGTCGGATACGTTAACCGCGTGAGGCAGCCACATCCCCGCTTCGACGTTGCTGTCCATCGTCCACGTTACGCCCAGCCCGTCTGTCAAATCACGCAGCCGCTCAATGCTGATCGCCGAGCCGAACTGGAACTTGATCTCCCGGCCCTTGCTCCATCTCGTCTTCAGCTCCTCCAGCCCGCCATCATAAATGATGCGTCCATCGTCGAGCATAATAACGCGGGAACAAAGCGCTTCAATATCTTGCAGGTCATGCGTTGTTAATAGAATCGTCGTGCCATGCTCACGATTCATTTGTTTAAGGAACTCGCGAATTTCTGTTTTTACAATGATATCCAAACCGATCGTCGGTTCGTCCAAGAACAGAATAGAAGGATTATGAAGCAGGGAAGCAACAAGCTCGCAACGCATCCGTTGGCCCAAGCTGAGCTTGCGCACTGGACGATTCAGCAGTTCGCCCAATTGCAGCCGCTCAACCAGTTCATCCAGCCGCTTGCGGAAATCCGCTTCCGGCACGCGATATACTTTGCGAAGCAGCTGGAACGATTCAATTACGCCGATATCCCACCATAGCTGCGAGCGTTGGCCAAAAACAACGCCGATTTCTTTGACGAATTTCTCACGATCCTTATGCGGAACATATCCATTAACGCGCAGCATGCCGGACGTTGGAACGAGTATGCCCGTGAGCATCTTGATCGTGGTCGATTTGCCCGCTCCATTCTCGCCAATATAGCCGCAAATCTCGCCGTGTGGAATTTGGAACGAAATATCTTTGACCGCTGCGACCTCACGGTATTCGCGATTAAATAGGTCACGAATAGCCCCGCCGAGCCCTGTACGATTGTTCTGCACCTTGAACTGCTTTCTTAAATCGCGTACGTCTATTGCTAATTGTGTCACCGAACTTAACTCCCTTCAACATCGACAAATATCGATAAAGTCGCTGTCCATTCATGCATTTTGTATAAGACTTGATTCTAACCGACATTCCATCTTATAATTTTATGATATGTAATCATACAATATCTTATGGACAAGTGAAAAGCATACTCCAAAAAGGAGCGACATTCAATGGAAGCGCGTCAAAAAAGTAAACGCAGGAAGCCGTGGTGGTTATGGGTTTTATTCGGCTTATTAGTTATCATAGCCGCTGTCTTTATCTGGCTATTCACCGTATACAATGCAGTAGGCAATCTGCAGAAGAGCGGCGAAGATTCGAAGTTCAGCCAATTTGAGAATGACACGACGACAGCAGAGCCTCCCAAGTGGGAAGGCACGGAGCGCGTTAATATATTGCTTATGGGCGGCGATGGCCGGGGTCTTGAGAAAAACCAGGTTGCCCGCTCCGATTCCATGATCGTTCTGTCCATCGATCCAGCTACGAAGAAGGGGCATGTATTCTCCGTTCTTCGCGACACATACGTTGAGATCCCTGGACACGGCTCAGGCCGCATCAATACGGCAGTTACGCTCGGCGGCGAGCGGCTCGCCCGGACAACGATTGGCAATCTCCTTGGCCTAGATATCCAATATTATGTGTACACCGAATTTGAGGGCTTCAAATCGCTTGTCGATGCAATCGGCGGAATCGACTTCTATGTTGAGAAGGATATGAATTACGTCGACAATGCAGATAAGAACAGATACGACATTCATCTCAAAAAAGGCCAGCAGCATCTCGATGGCGACAAAGCGCTTCAATACGTAAGGTTCCGCCACGACCAGATGAGCGACTTCACTCGGACAGGGCGCCAGCGTGAATTCTTGTCAGCGGTTGCCCATAAAGTATTGAGCGGCTGGAACATCCTTCGAATGACGAACATCATTAACAGCGTCAGCGACGACATCGAGACGAACCTATCTGTAGAAGATATGCTGAAGCTCGGCCAATTAGGGCTTGGCGTCAACATGGCAGGCTCGGAGCAAGTGCCGCCAATGGACTTGATTTCATCTGACAAAGTGGGCGGTGCCGCCGTCATCGGCATTAGCGACGAGGACAAGCTTCGCGAGTTCGTCCAAGACTCGTTGCTTAAGGACTCCACGCCCGCAACGGGAACAGGCACCGACGGCACCAGCACTGATGGCACGAATAGCACGGACAGCGGCACATCGTCTTCGTCGAACTAGAACCAGACCGGAACAAGAGCGCTCTTCCCAACCAACGGGAAGAGCGCTTTTTTTATATAAAGCTGCCCGAATAATGAATCCTGCCAAAATAGCCCGTACACCCCCATGTTTGTTATAATACTCAAGAAGCAGCCATAACGGAGGGTACTTATTATGACGATGAATCGAACGCGCTCGGCGCAATTATACGAAGAAGCATTACAACACATCGTAGGCGGAGTTAACAGCCCGTCGCGATCGTTCAAAGCTGTAGGCGGCGGCGCGCCAGTGTTTATGGAACGGGCCAGTGGCGCCTATTTCTGGGATGTAGACGGCAATCGCTATACCGACTACCTAGCAGCGTATGGGCCTATCATTACAGGGCATGCCCACCCGCATATTACAGAAGCCATCATTCGGGCAGCCACGAACGGGACACTATATGGCACGCCAACCGAGCTTGAGATTAAGCTGGCCCGCATGCTGAAGGAATCCATTCCATCGCTCGATAAAGTCCGGTTCGTTAACTCCGGCACCGAGGCAGTCATGTCAACGATCCGCGTGGCACGCGCCTATACCAAAAAAAGCAAAATCATTAAATTCGCGGGCTGCTATCATGGCCATTCCGACTTGGTGCTCGTCGCAGCAGGTTCCGGCCCATCGACGCTCGGCATTCCAGACAGCGCAGGCATTCCGACAAGCATCGCGCATGAGGTCATTACGGTGCCGTTTAATGATATCGATGCGCTTCGCGCAGCGTTGGACCGTTGGGGCAGTGATACCGCTGCCGTCATGGTAGAGCCGATCGTCGGCAACTTCGGCATGGTCATGCCTAAACCGGGTTATCTGGAGGAGCTGTGCAAACTGACACGCGAAGCTGGCGCTCTCGTTATTTATGACGAAGTCATAAGCGCCTTCCGCTTCCATTACGGCAGCACGCAGACGTATCATGTGTTCCCGGACCAAACAGCCGTAGAGCCTGATTTAACCGCACTTGGCAAAATCATCGGCGGCGGCCTGCCAATCGGCGCTTATGGCGGCCGCAAAGAAATTATGGAGCAGGTCGCTCCGCTGGGACCTGCTTACCAAGCAGGCACGATGGCGGGCAACCCTGCATCGATCTCTGCGGGCATCGCATGCCTTGAGGTGCTTAGCGCCCCAGGCGTATACGAAGAGATGGAACGCCTCGCTATTCGCCTCGCAGACGGCATCGGCGCTGCCGCTCATAAAAATGGCGTGCCTCTAACGATCAACCGCATTCGCGGCGCTTTCTCCACGCACTTCTGCGGCCATCCGGTCACGAACTACGAGGAAGCGCAGGACACAGACGGCGAGCAATTCGCCCGCTTCTTCCGCGGCTTGCTCGAAGAAGGCGTAGTCATTGCGCCGTCCAAGTACGAAGCGTGGTTCCTAACGACAGCGCATACGGATGCGGATGTCGATGCAACGATCGAAGCGGCGGACCGTGCGCTGAAACACGTGCTTCAATAGCCGCACGCCTCTCCAGCCTGCCTATTCAAAATGGCCGGGCACCTCTTGCCGCCGTGGACGATTCGGCGAGGAGGTTTCCGGCCATTCTTGCGCCAACTGCAACGCACGCTAAACGTTTTGGGCTAGCTTGGCAATCGCTCCAAGCGCCGCATCAATCTCTCGCTCGACCGCTTGCGCCACAGCATCGGTATGCGGGTCATATTCCGCAGCAAGATCTGCGTCTGCATAGCCGTCGAGCGCAACAATTGCGCCTGCCCGTGCGCCGCGGAGCGAAGCGATAACGTACAGCGCAGAAATCTCCATCTCGACCGCAAGAGCGCCTGCTGCTTTCAGTTTTTTGTGAGGGAATTCCTCGACGCCATTGAAAAACACGTCCAGCGTTACCGTCATCCCTTTGCCAACAACGCCTGCCCCTCCTGTCTCTAGGGCAGCAGCATAGATCGCATTCACTACATCGCTGTCCGCAACGGCCGGGAAGCCATCAGGCACGAGCTGGCGTGTTAATCCATCTGTCCGAATCGCTGCCGTGCTGACAATTAAGCTGCCTGCCGGATAATCCGCTGAGTACGAGCCAGCCGTTCCAACCCGAATAAGCGTCTTTACGCCCGCCCGAATCAGCTCCTCGAAGCAAACCGCTGCACCTGGGCAGCCAACGCCGTGGCTTACAACCGCCAGCTTAACTCCCTGATACTCGCCCACAAACGTCCGATATTCCCGAGCAAATGCTAATTCCTGCGCGCCTTCCAGCTTCTCCGCTATAACAGCAGCCCGCCTAGGGTCGCCGCATACGATCGCATATTCCGGAATTTGTTCCGAATCCACCTGCAAAATAGGCATCAACATCGTTATTTAACTCCTCTCATCTCCTATATCTATCAAAATAAGCCCCCGGCATGCGCCGAGCGGCTTATTATTGAACATTCGGCTGGCTATCCCTCCGTTCGGGGCGCCCCTGCCTTCTTTAATTCATCGATAAAGCTATCATGGATCCGTCCATTCGTCGCTGCCACATGCCGTACGCCCAGATGGTACGGTTCGCCTGCCATATCACTAATCTGCCCGCCGGACTCCTTGATGAGCAAATAGCCGGCTGCAATATCCCATGCATTCAGCCCCTGCTCCCAGAAGCCGCTCAGCCGCCCTGCCGCCACATATGCCATATGTAACGCGGCCGAACCGCCGGAGCGAACATTTCTTACTTGCGGTGCAAGCGCCTGCAGCTGCTGCAAGTTAGGCTGCAGCATAAGCGGGTCCGCCGGGAACCCTGTTGCAACTAAGCTTTCACGCAGCGTAGCTTCTTCGGATACCGACATCCGTTGGCCATGCACATAAGCGCCTTTGCCTTTCTCTGCGACGAATAGCTCGTCTCGCATCGGGTCATATACAATGCCTACGATAACTTCTCCCTTATGCGCCAATGCTATGGATACAGAGAAGAACGGAAAACCATGCACGAAGTTCGTCGTTCCGTCTACCGGATCAACGATCCACAAATACTCTTCATCCTGCACGTTGCTAAGCGCGCGCTCGGATGCTTCTGGGCCTGGTTGAACGCCTTCTTCGCCTAAAAATGAATGATGAGGGAAATGGGTCATAATGAGATTTCGAATCATCGTCTCGGCGCCTTTGTCGACCTCGGTCACGAGGTCTTGCGCCGAATATTTTAGATTAAGCGTCGTATGCTTGCCGAGCTTCGTCTTAATCCACTCTCCTGCTTTGGCTGCGCTGTTAATCGCGACAGCCGTGAAGCTTTTGCCCCCGATTGCGGGAACGTCTCGCTGTTCACTCACTTTCGATCACGCTACCTTCCTATTGTTCGGGTTGCTTACTACAATACGCCTCGCACCCTGCAAAGTTTCGCCCCTTTGCCTCATTTGGCCAACAATCCGCGATTGATAGCTGTGCAATTTAGATCGATGACAATCCTTCCGTAATGAGCTGCGCCGCCATAATAACCAACGTGATCCGAAGCACCCAGAGCAGCGCCTTACCCGTCATTCTTGACGCGATCCATGCTCCAACCTTGCCGCCCACCCAAGCGCCAGGCGCAAGCACCAGCACGATCCACCAATTCGTCTCGCCTAGCCATGCATGCACGCCCGTTCCCAGCGTAGAAGATAAAAAAATGACAAACATCGATGTTGCTGTAGCAACATGCGGCGGAAACCGGAACAGCAGCACCATCACCGGCACGAACAGCGATCCGCCGCCGATGCCGAATAAGCCTGAGATGAGCCCTACCGCGAAGCCAACCAACAAGGCTGGCAATATGGCGTACCCATATTGATGCAACTCACCTTTGTCATCGGTATATGTACGAACGACAGGCCACTGCCGGCGGATTGGCTTCATATATTCGCGTGCCACGAGAAGCCCAGCCATTAAGAGCATGAATATGCCAAATGATAATTGAAAGGGGCCGTTGCTCATATGCCCGGTCAATGCCGAGCCAACCATAGCAGCAGGCCCGCTCGTCATAAACAACAGCCAACCGCTGCGCCAATCGACGCGCTTCTTCTTAGCGTAAGCCATCGTCGACGCTAGCGCAGTGACGATCAACACAGCCAATGAAGTTCCGACAGCCGTCGCATGGTCGATCTCAGAACCAGCCAACTGGGGTCCAAGCAGCGTCAGCGCTGGAACGATAATAATGCCGCCCCCTAGCCCGACGATGCTTCCGAATATGGCGGATATGAGCCCAAGCAGTGCCAGCAGAACGATCTCTAGCAATATATTTCCCTTCTTTCGTTCGCATGCCTGCCAATGTGCGCAGCTACGCACAAAAGCCGCCAACATCCCATATGGCGGCCTCCCCTACAGCTCGATCGCCGATTCGCTAATCACGCGCAAGCCCTCGCCTCGCGCTTCCAATTCCCGCAATTCATCCATCAGCCGCAGAAGCGAGTCATCCTTGCGCTTCGCCTCCAGCATGCAGTCTATTGCAGCAACTGAACCAGATATTGCACGTAAAAACTGGAGCAGCGGCCCGGTTTCTACATAGTCAGCGTGGCTGCGCGGATCAGTTAAGCTCTTGGGGCTTGATGCGTGTATTTTGGGCGGCAGCCACGTTACAGCTTGTCCTACATTCGCGCCTGCTTCGGCCAAGCGCATGTTCTCCTGTTCCCAAGTGCGAACGATGCGCGGCCATAGGCCACCGTATAGCGAGCTATCGCTCTCTCCACCGTCATTCACCGCGTGGTGGTGAATGTCTAACACCATCGGCACGCCAACTGCCTCTGCGATGCCCAGCGTCTCCCGGACATTAAACGTCTTATCGTCGTTTTCAAGCGTAATCCGGTTCCGGTAACGCGCTTCCATCTCGCTGAACTGTTGAATAAATCGGGCGCCCGACACTTCCTTATCGCCATAAGCGCCGCCCACGTGAATATTATTTTTGAACGCTTCGTTCAGCCCCATAGCCTCAAGCATCCTAACGTGATAATGCAGGTCCTCGCGGGACTTGGCCAGCACCTCAGGGCGCGGCGTGCTAAGCACGCAAAAATGGTCCGGATGAAACGATACGCGCATGTTGTTGTCCCGTACGAAAGCCCCAATTTCGGCGAACTTGTCCGCGAGTGCAGGAAATGGGTCCCAGCCAGCCAGCGCATCATGCGTCGCCAGCGGAATCAGCTTGGAAGAAAACCGATAAACCTGAATGCCGTTGCCACGGCAATGCTTCAGCATGCGCAGCGTATTGTTCAAGTTTTCCTCAGCTATCCGTTCCAGCTTCCTAATCCCTGCTTCCCGATCCTCAAGCTTCGAGAAACTCGCGAATGTCATCGTCTTGGAGGGCGATGCATTTTCCAGCAACATGCTCATCGCTACGAATCCGAACCGGACAATCATGCGCTATGCTCTCCGAAGAACATTTCATGCGCAAGCGCCGTCTGCACGTTCGCTTCTTCCTCCGTCAGCTTCCGCACGAGCACCATCTCAACCTCTGTCACTTCTTCGCCTTGGAAATTGATTTCCGCAATCGAAGCAACGATGGCTACAATCGCAATTGCCTGATTGGTTGGGGAGTAGGCAATCACCTTCTGGCCGGTCGGGAATACACGGAACCCGCTTTTTACCATTTTGCCGCGGCCATACTCCAGCAACTCATAGAGCTCCTGCTCGGATTTGAATTTGCATACAGAATTAAATTCGGTTTGAAAGCCCATCGAACAATTGCCTCCTCTAACGAATAAAGTATAAAAGCTTGTCCTCAGTATAGAGGGCAAGCGGTCCCATTAAAGTGGGGAACCGCCGCCGTAATCAATGCGTTGCTTGTCGGCATGCCGCTGCAACGCCAGCTCGATAAGCGTATCCAGCAGCTCGCGATAAGGAAGCCCTGTTTCTTGCCACATAAGCGGATACATGCTGAATGGCGTAAAGCCCGGCATCGTATTCACTTCATTAATGAACAGCTCGCCATCCGACTTGCGCATGAAGAAGTCCACGCGGGACAGCCCTGAGCCGTCAATCGCTTGGTAAGCACGGATCGCCATCTCGCGGACAGCCTCTGACGTTAGAGCCGGGATGTTCGCTGGAATTTCCATGACGGAGGTCCCATCAATATACTTTGCTTTATAATCGTAAAAATCATTCGACGGGCGAATCTCGCCTGGCACGGATGCCTTTGGCTCATCGTTGCCTAGCACGCTTACTTCGATTTCGCGCGCATCGACGAACTCCTCAACGATAACTTTGCGGTCGTAACGGAACGCATAATTGATCGCCTCGATCAGCTCTTCGCGATTTTTCGCTTTGGAAATGCCTACGCTAGAGCCGAGGTTGGCCGGTTTAATAAAGCATGGATAACCGAGCGATACTTCAATCTCTGTCACGTAGTAATCCGTTTCTTTGTCCCACTGCGTCCGGTTGAAGTAACGGAACATGCATTGCGGCAGCCCTTCATGTGCGAACACTTTTTTCATCATGACTTTATCCATGCCTACAGCCGAAGCAAGCACGCCTGCGCCGACATAAGGAATGTTCGCCATCTCAAGCAGCCCTTGAACCGTGCCGTCTTCGCCGAACGTGCCGTGCAGCAATGGGAAGATGACGTCGATCGAACCGTTCCCTGCTTCGTTTGCCGATCCGGCTTGAAGCCCTTGGAAGACTGGAGCTAGCGCCCCGCCCGAACCAATCGCCGTCGCATCGGCACGTTCAGTGCCGTTCAAACGAAGCGCTGCCACGTCCGCTGGAGGAGCGAGCAATACGTCCGCCGTATGCCATTGGCCATCTGTCGTAATATAGAAAGGCTTCACTTCATACCGGCTAAAGTCAAATTCCCCCATGACTGCAAGCGCTGTGCGCAGCGAAACCTCGTGTTCCCCTGATTTTCCCCCGTAGATAAGACCTACGCGAACCTTCTCGCCCATTTTGATTAATCCTCCGAAAGTTTATAATTGGTAGCTATGAACATCTCAAAATTGATCGGCTATATGATACAAGCGATATCTCGTTCGTTCCGTCCAGGCGTAAGAATCTTTATAATCCCAATATCGGTGGCGGCTAGCGACCGTATTCGCATTCACGAGCGGCATTCCGTCCGCATCGAACGCGGTTACGATCGTGCTATGCTGAAAGCGGTAGTCGCCATTCCAATCATATAAAATGACATCGCCCAGCTGCAGCTGGTCCGCCGATTCAACAACCGTCGCTCGCATGCCGCTATTGCGGCCTGATGCCAAATTCGATTGCAGCGCATTCGCAACTGCCCAGCTATAGCTCCACATTTCACGCCCGCCGGACCGGCCTTGATACCACCAGCCGCTTTCCCTTTTACCAGTATAGTTCATTGGGGCATGGCCTGCAAAGATGCACTGGGACACGTAATTCGTGCAATTTACTTCAAAATTTTCGTATGCCGGATTCGGGTCGTTCCACCATCGGTCCGCGTAAGCTGCCACAAGGTCCCTGCGATATATTTGTTTGGCACGATGTTTGATTTCGGGCAAAATATCATAATTTAAGAACGGCGCCGAAGGCGGACGAGCTTTACGGCGGGAGGAATCGGCAAGGCCGTTGTCCTCCTCTGGCAGCAAGCTGAGTTCACTGGAACCAAAGCGCGGGCGCCTCTCCGACACGACAGGCTCAATCCGCGTAATTGCCCAGCTTCCGCCATCCCGGGCGAGCCAGATTCGCTCATGCTCGAATCGCTCCTCTGTATAGGAACGGTTCTTCTGCTCCATAATGCGTTTTATGCGCAGCTTCAATAATACCGTCGTCTCAGACACGGACTCGTTCACCCGCACGATCTCTGCTTTCGTCTCGCTGCGGGACGAAAGCACCCCGCGCAGCAGCTCCCGCTCGCGCAGGCGCTCCAATCGGGAATCGAGGCGCAGCAAATGGTCCCGATCGGCAACCAGCCCATCGAACACCGATGAATGCTGGTCGACCTCTGCTTGATTAAAGCAATTAATGTACGCATGGACGCCGGTTTTCCAGCCTTCGGCGACAGGCTGCTGCGGTTGAAGCTGCAGCGATTGACGCTGCTGCGGTACCCGCGGCGCGATGCCGCCGCGTTTTCCAGCCCCACGGTTCGCCGAACGCGGCATAACGATCAACTCCTACCGTTTGCTCCATCCAAGGATGGGCTTCGAGCTTCGAGTGTGCGGCAACGTGATAAACGAAAGCAATACGCTTCATCATATGAGCGTATGCGCCCATTCATGTAATTTACACGCCGAAATGATCGTTTACGGGCTTTACGTACCCCCCTCCTAAACGATATACTGTACACATAAGCTCTATTTTGAAATTGTGTTTCACAGAGTGAAACCGGAGCATGAACACATTGCTTTTTTGATCCCATTAAGGAGGCGTTATTGTTTATGGCAAAGCAAGACCAATACGGCGTCCGCTCGACGCTGGAATCCGGCGGCAAATCGTACGCTTACTACAACCTGCCTGCACTTGAGAAACAAGGGCTCGGCAACATTTCCAAACTTCCATTCTCCATCAAAGTGCTGCTCGAGGCGGCGGTTCGCCAATTCGACGGACGCGGCATCACGGCTGATCACGTTAAACAGCTCGCAACTTGGGCTGACGGGCGTTCGGAGAAAGAAATTCCGTTCATCCCTGCACGTATCGTCCTTCAAGACTTCACTGGCGTTCCGGTTGTTGTTGACTTGGCAGCAATGCGCGACACGGTGAAAAAAGCAGGCGGCGATCCAAAACGGATCAACCCGCTCGTGCCAGTTGACCTCGTTATTGACCACTCTGTCATGGTCGACGCTTTCGGTACGCCAGACGCACTCGAAACGAACATGAAAATCGAGTTCGAGCGTAATGCTGAACGTTACAAATTCCTTCGCTGGGCACAAACGGCTTTCGATAACTTCCGTGCGGTTCCACCAGCAACGGGTATCGTTCACCAAGTTAACCTTGAATATCTCGCATCCGTAGCAGCTACGAAAACGGTTGACGGCGAAACTGTCGTATACCCTGACTCGCTCGTAGGCACGGACTCCCATACAACGATGATCAACGGTCTTGGCGTAGTTGGCTGGGGCGTTGGCGGCATCGAGGCGGAAGCCGGCATGCTCGGACAACCGCTGTACTTCGTAATGCCAGAAGTTATCGGCTTCAAGCTGACGGGCAGCCTGCCAGAAGGCTCGACAGCAACTGACCTTGCACTGACAGTAACGCAAATGCTTCGCAAAAAAGGCGTAGTCGGCAAATTCGTCGAGTTCTACGGTCCTGGCCTGTCCAACATCGGCCTTGCTGACCGTGCAACGGTTGCCAACATGGCACCTGAGTATGGCGCAACGATCGGTTTCTTCCCTGTCGATGACGAGGCGCTTGCGTTCCTCCGTTCGACTGGCCGTGAAGAAGAGCAAATCAGCCTCGTGGAAGCTTACTACAAAGAGCAAGGCATGTTCCGTACGGACGACCTGGCTGATCCCGTATTCTCCGACGTGATCGAGCTTGACATGTCGACGGTTGTTCCTTCACTCGCAGGTCCTAAGCGTCCACAGGACCGCGTAGAGCTGACGGCGATGAAAGAAGAATTCAACAGCATCATCCGCACGCCGATCGACAAAGGCGGCTACGGCCTGTCCGAAGAGAAGATCGAGCAAAAAGTAGACGTGAAGCACCCAAGCGGCGACGCTAGCGTAATGGGCACTGGCGCTGTCGTTATCGCAGCAATCACGTCTTGCACGAATACATCCAACCCGAGCGTAATGGTCGGCGCAGGCATCGTGGCGAAGAAAGCAGTCGCTCGCGGCCTGACGAAACCAGGTTACGTCAAATCGTCCCTGACGCCAGGCTCCCTGGTTGTTACGGAGTATCTCAAAAACGCTGGCCTGATCGAGCCGCTCGAAGCAATTGGCTTCCATGTTGCAGGCTACGGCTGCGCGACTTGTATCGGCAACTCTGGCCCGCTTCCAGACGAAGTTGGCCAAGCAATTGCTGACAACGACATGACGGTAGCTGCTGTATTGTCCGGTAACCGTAACTTCGAAGGCCGCGTCCATGCACAAGTAAAAGCCAACTACCTGGCTTCGCCGCCACTGGTCGTTGCATACGCACTGGCTGGTACGGTTAACATAGACTTGGCTAACGACCCAATCGGTTACGACAACGACAACCAACCGGTTTACCTGAAAGACATCTGGCCTACGAAAGCGGAAATCCAAGAAGCAATCAGCACGGCGATGAGCCCGCAAATTTTCCGCGACAAATATGCCAACGTCTTCACGCAAAACGAGCGTTGGAACGCAATCGACGTACCGCAAGGCGAAAGCTACGAGTGGGATGATGCTTCGACGTACATCGCGAACCCGCCGTTCTTCTCCAACCTTGGCGCTGACGTTGGCGACATCGCTGACATCAATGGCTCCAACGTGCTTGCCCTGCTCGGCGACTCCGTAACGACGGACCACATCTCGCCAGCTGGCAACATCAAAGCCGACAGCCCGGCAGGCAAATACCTGATCGAGCATGGCGTTAAACGCGAAGACTTCAACTCGTACGGCTCGCGCCGCGGCCATCACGAAGTGATGATGCGCGGAACGTTCGCTAACATCCGTATCCGGAACCAAGTGGCTCCAGGCACGGAAGGCGGCGTAACGAAATACCTGCCTACGGACGAAGTAATGTCGATCTACGACGCTTCGATGAAATACCAAGCTGAAGGCAAAAACCTCGTCGTAATCGCAGGCAAAGAGTACGGTACGGGCAGCTCGCGTGACTGGGCAGCTAAAGGCACGTTCCTCCTCGGCGTCAAAGCGGTTATCGCTGAAAGCTTCGAGCGTATCCACCGCTCCAACCTCGTTGGCATGGGCGTTCTCCCGCTCCAATTCCAACCAGGCCAAAGCTGGTCGTCGCTCGGCATTACGGGACGCGAAACGTTCGACATCGTCGGCCTTAGCAATGACGTGCAACCAGGCCAACTGGTTACCGTTAACGCGAAGCGCGAAGACGGCTCGACGTTCGAGTTCCAAGCCATCGTCCGCCTCGACTCCCTCGTGGACGTCGACTACTACCGCAACAGCGGTATCCTGCAGACGGTACTTCGCCAAATGATCGCAAGCATGTAATAGGATGACAAACAGCCCCATCGACCGTTAGGTTGATGGGGCTGTTTTTTTATTTTGAAACTTCTGGCGTTCCGGACGATCCGAAAAACTGAAACTCCGACGCTCCGAAGCTCCGGCGAGTTCCCTCCCATCTGCCGCTGCCACTTCTAACGGACCCCCGAGCCGTTATACGACCTGAATTCGGCCTTTTGAAATTCTAACGGACTCAGGAGATCTTATTTGCCGATAAATGCCCTGCAAACACAGCAAAAACAACAAATAACGTCACTGGAGTCCGTTACAGGTAAAACACTGTGATTTCGCATCATTTAACGGCATTACGGTCCGTTAGAGCGTGGAGGAACAAGCTGCCGATTGTCCACAATGCGCGCGCGGTAGAAGGATTACCTTCTATCTCGTTACCGATACGTTCCTGCTCGGCTTCAAGCCGATTACCGCTGTGAGCTTCGCATGCACTGACCGCTCCAATCTCAAGTAGGGGTAAGCTGCCCATTGCACAGCATTGCTGCGGAATGCGTATTTTTTGCGGCCTAGGGGCCGCAGCTTCCACGGGTTATCGGCATTTTTTACTCCGGTTCATTCCCCTTCAGGATTTCGATAAATTGCCTCAACGCATGTGATTTCCACTTCTTTGGGTGCATGGCCAGCAGCAGCTCCAAGCAAAGCTCTGGCTGCTGTAACGGCAACTCCGCCAGCTCGCCACGGCTAATTTCCTCCTGCACCGCCATGCGGGGCAATATCGCAATGCCCGAACCCGCTTTGACGCATCGCTTGATCGCTTCCGGATTGCCCAGCTCCAGCCCGATATGATAGGAAATCCCCTGCGACCGCAGCAGCTTTTCCAGCATAATCCGATAGTTGCAACTCTCCTCCGTCATCATCCATTCCGCGCCTTCCAAATGCGTAAGTTCCAAGTCCTGCACCGCCAATAATGTATGGTCCGGACGGGCTATGATGACGAGTGGCTCCTTGCGAATGGTTATCCATTCTAACGCTGCATCCACCGGCCTATGATCCAGCAGCAGGCCAATGTCGATCTCGCCTTCCCGCAGCTTGTTCAGAATAGACGGCTCCCGGTCCGGTTGCAGCCGAATAGACAACTCTGGCTGTGTCTCCCGAATGCGTTGGACGAACGGCGGAAGATAGTACGAAGCCAACGAGTCAATCGTCCCGATTGCAAGTGTCCCGCCGCCCTGCTTGGCTAGCTTCTCTTGTGACTCTTGGTACAAATCGAGCATCTGAACCGCAATTCTGAGCAGTTCTTCTCCTGCTGGCGTCAGTCGCAAGCCTCTGCCGTACCTTTCAAACAACTGGACATCGTACGCTTTCTCCAGCTTCTGAATTTGCGTCGTCACACTGGACTGTGCATAACCAAGAGCTTCTGCCGCACGCGTAATGCTTTGGCGGACGGCGACCTCTCGAAAGGTTTGAAAATAAGTCAGCTCCATATCGTCTCTCCATCAAAATTATTGATATCCACTATCAATTATTATAGATAACACCGATACATTATTCCATGCTAAAGTAAAGCCATTCCACATTAGGGGAGGCTGTTACGAATGTTAAAAGAACAAGAGCTGCGCGGGATCTACGTACCTATTGTTACTCCTTTTCTCCCGAGCGGAGAGCTCGATCTTGCATCCTATCACCGGCATCTGGGCGGATTGCTGCACCATGATATTCAAGGCCTTGTTCTGAACGGCACGACCGGCGAATCGCCAACAGTCGCATGGGAAGAGGTGTCCCACCTGATGCAGGCAACCTCGTTACGCATGCAACAGCATCAGAAGCATATTCCAGTGGTCATTGGAACAGGAACAAACAATACTGCCTCATCCGTCAAAAGGGCCGCACAAGCTGGCGAACTCGGTGCCGATGCTGTCCTCGTCGTCGTGCCTTATTACAGTCGGCCTTCAATGGAGGGCATCATCGCGCATTACCGTGCGGTCGCACAAACCGGGGTTCCTGTTATCGCATATGAGATTCCTTCCCGTACTGGCGTACGGCTTGACGTTCACACGATGCGAACCATTCTTGATATCGATGGCGTAATC
Organism: Paenibacillus sp. MMS18-CY102; assembly: GCF_009789195.1. GTDB lineage: Bacteria > Bacillota > Bacilli > Paenibacillales > Paenibacillaceae > Paenibacillus_T. The sequence continues at coordinate 33,927 of NZ_WSTC01000024.1, forward strand.
GGCCTCAAAGACAGCTCCGGCGGCATCGATCTCGTCTCAGCATTAACGGCAAGCAAGGATTGCAAGCCGATCATGTGCGGAGAGGACCAATACTTCCACGCGATGCTATGCGAAGGGGCAAGCGGCGGCATGCTGGCTTCAGCCAATGCCAGTACGGACGCCTTCGTACAAGTTTACCGCCTTGCCGCCGAAGGGCGGATCCATGAGGCCCAAGCCGCATTTGGCCAACTGCTGCCGCTCATCCATTTGCTATTCCAAGAATCCAATCCAGCACCGCTAAAATGGCTGCTAGCCCAAAAAGGCATTATCTCCTCCGATACGCTCCGGCTCCCGATGATGCCGATCTCCAGCACGCTTCAGTCCGAGATGGCCGCGCTGCTCTAAGGCAGCTGTAGGGCTGCTCTAGGGTAGCCCAGCCTCCTAGTTGCTCCAGTATGCCCCATATCCGACGAATCTCTACGCCTTACACTCTGTAACGGACTCAAGAGCCGTTATTCGGCCTGAATTCAGCCTTTTGAAATTCTAACGGACTCAGGAGACCTTATTTGGCTATAAATGCCCGGCAAACACAGCAAAAACAACAAATAACGTCACTGGAGTCCGTTACAGGCACAACTTGCTTATTTCGCATCACATAACGGTCATACGGTCCGTTAGAGCGGATACGCAAGTTCAAACGGTACCATCGGCAATCGCCTCGCCTCCTCCCTCCTTAGACTCAACCTCAAGCCGCTTTGCAGCCACGCAAAAAAAACGCCTCGCCGGCCCACTGGCCGAGCGAGACGTTTCCCTATAGCATGAGCGTGTCCCATCCCGTCATCCCACGCCATCATTATCGCGCCATCGTTCCCATCCGGGCAGCTGCCTCAATGACCGTCGGCGCGATTTCTCTCATCAATTCCAGCGTCAGTCTGCTTGATGGCCCAGATACGGACAAGGCAGCGGCTAACCGGCCATGGCGGTCAAAAATCGGCGCAGATACTGCCGCTGCACCCGGTTCCCGTTCCTCCATGCTTGTGGCATAGCCGTGATGGCGAATTTCATTCATTTGGCATTCAAACATATGCTTGTTGACGACAGCTGGCTGAATTGATTCCAGCTCTCCCCATATTTCTGCTTGCGTCGCTTCGTCCGCGAATGCGATGAGCACTTTGCTGGATGCGCCAACGTATAGCGGCAGCCGGGCGCCCACCGTTGCGACCCGCCGAACCGCCTGGTTGCTCTGAACAGCTTGAATCCGAATCCGTTCCCCTCCGTCGCGTACATACAAGCTCACGGTCTCGCCGAGCACGTTACGCAGCCGCTCCATCTCTGGTAGCCAGATCACTGCCGGATCATCCGAAGAGGTCAGATGCGCAGATAGCTCCCATACGCGAAACCCGAGCCGATACCGCTCCGTCGCAGGGTCCCGCTCTACGAATCCACGATCCTCCAGCGTCGACAGCATGCGGTGTACGGTGCTTTTATGCAACCCGACCCGGTCGGCGATTTCCGTCATTCCGAAATCCGTTCCTGCTGTAAAGCACTGCAATATATCAAGTGCGCGCTCCACAGCGCGTACAGTCGATTTGCCTTCCTCTGCCACCTCGCACCCACTCCCTTTTCCACCGATTGGCTGAAGATTGTTGTTTCGCACAATGAAACCTTATTGCACTAAGTATAACGTAAGATTACAGCCAGCGTAAAGAACTTGGCCCTATTTTACAGCTATATTACAAACCGATAACAAGTCGTCGACATCGATTGACACACTGATACGAGGGACATACGATGGTAGTACCAAACTACTAAAGCGCTTCCATAGAGAGGGGATGTTCCGGATGAGCAGCACCATTATTACGACATCATTGCCAGTCCCAAATCCGTTGGTTCCCGCCGTCCGTCCCGTTCCGCAGCACCACTCGCGTACGAGGCACGGGCGCCGCAAGCACGCCATGTTCGCTACGCTAACTTCCATCGTGTCGTTATGCGTACTTGCGGTCGTCGCTTTCCACGGGTATATCGCTTGGATGCTAGCCCATCCATACGTCGCCCCTCTCTATTCGAATCCAACGGAGGCTGTCGGTCTCCCTTATGAGAATGTAAACTTCCCAAGCCATAGCAACCGTACAACCGTCGGCGGCTGGTTCATTCCATCCGGTGCGGACGGCGATTCCTCAAGCGCAGTGGCGCAGACGGCTGCTGCTGCAGCTGAGCCTGCTGTCGAGTCGGGACGGACCGTTATTTTCAGCCACGGCTACGGGGCCAATCGCGAAGAAACATGGGTTCCCATGTATGACTTAGCAACCTTGCTCCACCGTTTGAACTACAACGTGTTCATGTTCGACTACGGATATGCGTCTACGGATTACAAAGCGCCAGCAACTGGCGGCTATGAGGAATCCCAACAGCTGCTCGCCGCTGTCGATTATGTCAAATCCCGCGGTGCCGACGAAATCGTCGTCTGGGGCTTCTCGATGGGTGCAGGCACGGCCCTTCAGGCAGGATTGCAAACGGATAAAATCGACGCAATGATTCTCGACAGCCTGTTCCTTCCAAGCCCAGACACGCTGTTCCATAACGTAAAACAAATCTTGCCATTGCCCAAATATCCGTCGTTGCCGCTCATCGAGCTGATGCTGCCTGCTTTCACCGGCACATCGCTCAGCGGCATTCCAGCGAAGCAGGTGCTCACGAAGGATTATCCGATTCCGCTGTTTATCATGCACGGCACGAAGGATTCCAAAGCTCCCTATGAGATTGCCGAGCATATCGCTGCTAAGCAAACGAACCCGCTATCCCGCGAATGGATCGTAGAGGGCGGCAAGCACGAGTTGCTGTTCCAAGTCCATGCGAAGGAATACATCCAACGGGCGGCCCTATTCCTAGGCCAAGTGCATCAGCAGCATGTCGATGATGCGAGTTCAATTGTCCTCTAGTCCCAAAAGCACGACATAGCGCCGCGTTCTTATGAATACATCTTAAGAGATGTTCATTGAACGAGGAGGCTGATGTCGTGCTTTTTGTATATGGTCCCCAAACGCCGATTCGCCTGCTAGAGGAAATTCGCGATTGGAAAAGGCAAGAAATCGAGCACGCAGCGATGATCCGCCGCTTCACGCCTACGCTAGAACCCGAATTCAAGTGGCTCCTGACCGAATGGGAGCAGCCACTGCGCGCAGCGGAACGCATCGCTGACCGCTGCCTCAACGAGGCGCTGGCACGCAGCGACAGCACAGGCGAGGCCGACGGTCCCAGCCCCGCTACAACGCAGGCACAAGCCGATCTGCTGCTGCAAGCTTCCGCCTATCAGTCCCAGAAGTTTGTCGAGCATCTGCTTGGCCTGATGGAGCGGAGCCCATCGCTCGCTTCCGCGCCAGCGGCAAGATCGTTCATTCTGCATGCCGTGCGGGAATCCAACGGCTTCCTAGGCCTGCAGGAGACGTATCGTTACGCATACTCGCCTGAACAGGCATTGGCGCAATCCGCGGAAGCGCTGCGGAACGCCAGCAGGAACAGCCATGCAGATGCTGGTGCTAATGCCAACGCCGATGTACCAGACAGCTCCAGCCCTGGCTCCAACTCAGAACGGGCGCCCGTCGCCCAAGTGCCAATCGGCGGCCACAAGCTGCCTCCGCTGCCGTATCCATACAATGCGCTTGAGCCTTTTATCGATGAGAAGACGATGCGCATTCATCACGACAAGCATCACCAGAGCTATGTCGACGGGCTGAACAAAGCCGAGCGTGAACTGGAGCAGGCCCGGCGCTCCGGCAATTTTGATCTCGTGAAGCATTGGGAGCGTGAACTAGCGTTCAACGGCGCCGGCCATTATTTGCATACGTTATTCTGGACCGTAATGGCGCCACATGCCGGAGGCCCTGCAACCGGTTCGCTCGGCGCGCAGATCAAGCATGATTTTGGCAGCTATGAAGCATTCAAGAAACAATTCTCTGAAGCTGCCGCTAAGGTTGAAGGCAGTGGCTGGGCTATACTAGTGTGGAGCCCGCGCAGCCGGCGCCTCGAGATATTGACCGCTGAGAAGCACCAAAACCTGTCCCAATGGGACGTCGTGCCGATTCTCCCGCTGGATGTGTGGGAGCATGCCTACTACCTTAAGCACCAGAACGATCGCGCCGGCTATATTAAAGATTGGTGGAATGTCGTGAACTGGCCCTATGCCAACGAGCGGTTCGAGAAAGCGAGCAAACTCATCTGGGAACCGTTCTAACAAACCCGAAACAACGAGCGGCTTCGACACCTATTCCGCTAACGAACGGATAGGCGCCAAAGCCGCTATTTATGCTGCTCCCTCTCAGGCCTCGCACTTTGCTTATCGCTTATTCAGTGATTCCCGCTTGTACGAGAGCTCCGCCAACGCCCACTTGCCCGCTGCCGTCCGTTAACTGGCGGAGCCATGCAGCATCTGCAGCCAGCGTCTCGAACGGTTGTGCGCCGAACCATTCCAATGAACTAAACAGCTCACTCTCGCCGATTGCAGCGATGATAGGCCGGAAGTCGAGCGCTCCGTCAGGCAATGGAACCATGCCGGTCCGGTCGCTGCCGGATGCATACACTTGAGCAGGCTCGAAGACGTGCAGCCGGTCGGCGGACGTAACATTTTTGAGATGAAAATGGTGCACCCATGGCTTTAGCTCCGCGTACGCCTGAAGCACATCATCTCCCGCTTCCCACAAATGCAGGAAATCGAGGTTAATGCCAAATGCGCTATGCCCGACCTCATCGATGAGCAAACGGGCGGAAGCAAGCTCATCCGACAACGTGCCGGGATGCGTCTCAGCCAGCAGCGTGACGCCATACTGCGCGCAAATGCCGCTAAGCGCCCGAAGCCGCTTCACATAATCCCGCCTCAGCTCAGGCGAGACCTGCCGGCTTGGCAAGGGACCCGCGAACGTACGAAGGCGAGTCGTGCCATACCAGCGCGCAAGCGCAGCCATGCGGTGCGCTTTCTCCTGCGTTGCCGCGAAGCGTTCCTCCGAGCCGATATCGAAGTAATCGCTAATCATCGCAATCCGCATGCCGCGCCCATGCATGAGCCGCAGCTGCTCCTTGGTCGATTCGCGCTCCTCGGCAGTCGCAAGCCATTCCGCATGTGCGCCCCACAGCTCAATCCCATCGAAACGCTCCCGCAGCGCGAAGCGAACAATCGTCGCGAAAGAGACGAGCGAGTGGCGGAACGAAATCGTGCATAAGCTAATTTTCATGCTAGCTGCCTCCTTCCGTTCTTTACGCTTGGCCTACAACAGTCCGAACCCGCTCGCCGGGCGCCAATTCCGCTTGCTTCCACATCCGATACTGGCGGTCAATCTCACTTTTAATCGAGAATTCAATCGCATCCGCCCGGTCCAGATGGCCCAAAATATCAGGCAGCAGCGCCAGATCCTTCGTCATCGACAGCTTCACGCACATATACTGCACCGTGTGGAATGCCTGTACGAGGTCGCGGATTTCTTGGCACCACCGCTCGTAATTGTCCTCGGACAACCCCAGCCTGTCGCGGAAAAACATCAGCGCGTAGTCGTAGCTATATTTACGAATAACGAGTATATTCACTTGCTGGACAGCAGCGAGCAGCGTACCCAGCGTACGCCCGCCCCGCCCTTCTGCCATGCTTACGACAATATCCCGCAGGCGCGAAACAAGCTCGTTCTCATCCTTGCGCATCGTCGCTTCATACAGGCCAGCAATCACGTCAGGCGCCGGATTCTCGATCTGCCCCGCATCAATGAGGTAGCCGCCGCCATATCCATTGGCCAAGAACGCTTCCTTAATCCGTTCCGTAGGCAAATTGCCTTCCCAACGGAAATCCGGATCGAACATGAACCATTCGTCCTCATTTTCTGTCTTGGACAGCATCAGGAAATGCGGGAACGGCTTCGCCGCAAACTTATTCTCCCGCTCCGGCAGCATCGACATGTCGATTTGGACGACGACGTATTGGTCTTCCGTCTTGTTGTCCAGCAAGTCCAGCAGCAGTTGCCAGTTATGCTCAGGATCTTTCGCGAAATCATACCATTCCCGAATGCCTACCCCGAAGAACGCCCGATACCAGTCGACAAAATGGTCATGGTCCGTGCGCGCAGAGTAGTAGGTGATGCGCCCGTCTTCCGTTACGTCAAAGTCAGAGTCCCACACGCCAAAATAAAACGGGCGATGGTCGGCGCGGCCGCCTGCACGCCGTTTAATAATTTCGCAGAAGCAGCTGACGAGGCAATGCACTTTAATCATGCTGCGCCTCCGTCCATCGGCTCCAACCGCGCAATGAAATCAAGCAATGAGCCAACTGTCGCGAATGCGCGTGCGTCAACCTCTTGCTCCGGCACTCGCAATCCGAGCTCTCGCTCCAGCAAAACGATCAATTGCAGCATCATGATTGAATCGATTCGCAGATCCTCATTCAACCGGAGCGACTCTTCTAGCGCACCCGGAAGCTGCAACTGCAAATTTTCACGCAGGAGCGTCTCCACCTGCTGTAACACGACTATCCGTTCCATCTATGGTTAAGCCTCGCTTTCTTGTTCCCTTGCTAGCATCGCACGGCTTACTTTGCCTGTTGCATTGCGTGGAATCGCCTCTACGATCCGTACTTCTGACGGCACTTTATAAGGAGGCAGGCCTTCCGCGCACCATGCCCGAATGTCCGCAGGCGATAGCTTTTCCTCTGCTCCTGCCTCTACCGTGACGAGCGCCAGCGCCCGTTCCCCCATAATCGGATGGCGTCCGCGGAACACGACCGCTTCCTTCACGCCGTCTAGCTCAGTCAAACGCTCCTCCACCTCAAGCGGAAATACGTTCAGCCCGCCAACGTTAATAACATCATCCAGCCGGGACATAAAATGCAGCCTGCCTTGCCCATCCGCATAACCGAGATCGCCCGTTGCAATGCGGCGGCCAGTGCCTACCACCTCAACGAACAGCTCCTCGGCAAGCGCTTGGCCAAGCCCTGCCTTCACCAACACATGCGATAGCGGCAAGCCGAGGTCGCCGCAATGCTGCATCTCGCCAGCCAGCGAAATACAGCCCGCTTCCGAGCAGCCATACTGCTGCATAATAGCTGCTGACATGCCCGAAAGGCGTTCCAGCAACGCGCCAGTCATCGGCGCGCCAGAGCTCATCAGCCGATGGAACCGGAAGTCGGCCGGTGCCAGCGACGAGATTACATGCAACAGCAGCGGAACGCCATAGACGAGATGCTCCGGCGTGTCCCGGATGATGCCTAGCGTCAGCTTCGGGTTGTTCGCAGTTACGACGATTGGCGCTTTGCCCCGAGCGAATGCGGACAATACGCCGCTGATTAGCCCATAGGCATGCGAGACCGGCGCGAGCACGATTGGCGTAGCGTTTGCCCCTTCACCCAATGACTCGTTATAAGCCCGTACCTCAGCATCAACTTCATGCCACGCCCGCTGAATAAGCTTCGGCGCACCCGTTGTGCCTGAGCTGAATTGAAGCAGTGACGGCTCCGCAGAGACCGGTCCCCGCTCCCAGCCGTTCGCCAGCTTGCCAGCGGCTTCAGTCCAGCTAGCCGAACTATGCACAGCAGCGAGGCTAATATAGCCATCCACGCTGCCATATAGCAGCGCTTCGCAGCCTGCATCTTCCGCTCGCTGCCTTGCGGTAGCCTCCGGCGTCTCCGCATGCAGCAGCAGCGCAGATGCGCCCTGCTCCTTCACGATGAGCACCGCCCCGATCATATCGATCGGGTCCTGCAAGCAAATCGCAAGGCGCTTGCCTGAGCAAGCGCGAAGCGCATCCGACTTGCGAAGCAGCGCCAGCCGAGCCTCGAACGAGCCCGCTTGAACAGGCTCACGGTTGATTGTAATCATGTAGACAGCTCCTTCTGTGCCGTAACAAGATGCAACGGATTCGATACTTCATGCATTAACGATCCGGATGGAGCGCCTTCCGCCGGCTTAACGAGCCGTTTTCTCGTCAGTTGCTCCAATCTTGTCGTCGGACCGAATAAATCAAGCTGATCGAACCGTTCCCGAAGATGCGGATAGCGTTGCAGATGCGTTTCAATCGCTTCGGCCGCCAGCGTCCAGAACCGGCGCTCTTCGAACCGGTAGCGATCGGCCAGCATCATGGCAAGCTCAGCCAGATTAATGCAGTACAATGCGCCCAGCAGCATGTAGCGCAGCGGGGCAATCGACTCGCACTCCCGCCCTTTGCGCGGATCGCTGAATTGGCGATGGGCTTGCGTGAAATCCGGGCATGCCGCCGCGGCTTCCTTGCTTAAGAACGGGCCGTAATACATCGCATCCTCGTGAAAATCTTTCAGCGCGGCACGCACAGGGCTGCCATCGCAATGAACGAGCCCCATATTCTGTGCATGCGACTCCAGTGCGATGCCGTGTGCGCCGAGCAAATGTACGACTGGCATAACCGCGGTTTCGAACAGCCGCGACAGCCATTTTTCGATCCCATATTGCTGCAGCCATGGCTCGATAAACGGCGTGCCGTCGATATCGAGCGCACTGAGCACATGGAACGGAACCGCACGTTCGCCAGGCTGCAAGTAAGGCTCAAGGCTTTCCCGCCAAATGCAGCTCAACGCGCCTTCATCGCCAATCTTTAATTGCGCCGCTGCTCCAAGCCTTGCTTCCGAAGAACCAGCGCTCGCTTGCGCTGACGCTGGATCATAGGCGACTGCTGCATATTCCGCGAGCAAGATTGTGCCTGACTCAACCAAATAAGCATCACCGCTTACAACCTGCTTAAGCCACGAAGACACATATGGCGCAGCGACCGCATCATGCGGTTCAATGTGCCGGTACGAAGACGTATTCAACAGGCTCATCGCCAGTTTGACCGACGACTTGTTCGGCGCCGAAGCATTGGACATCGTCCGGATGGACTGCTGCGGGCGGTACGTATCTTCCGATTCACCAAGCGGCACAATCTCCCCGTCACGAATGGCGGTGGACAACTGGAAGGCCAGGTTGCGCCATTGCCAAGGATGGACCGGGAGCAGCGCCCATTGGACAGGCACATCCCCCTCCGCAGAAGCTTCCTTCTCGAGCAGCGACATAAATTGGCTATACTGCGCTTGGCCAAGCTCCTGCTGCCATAACGCCTCGAACGAACGGCCCGCTTCAATCGCCATTGCCGCATCCGAACGCCGAATCGCCAGCCATATTGGCCGAACATCTGGCGCGAACTCCGGACCGAACGCCGTTTGATCAGCCAGCGTAAAGCCAATCCTCGATTTATAGCATGGATGATACGGATGCCCGTCCATCGCCGCCGTCTCCAGCTCACTAAAGCTGGATGCAGCAGCTAGGCTTCTGCCCGCCTCACGCCGATGCTGCTGGGCCAGCGCGTCGTTCGCCAGCGTCGCTTCAAGCTCCTTGACGAACGCGTTCAGCTTGCCCTTATCCGCTGCGCCAGCTTCAAGCACCTCCTGGAGAAACAGCCGATAATCGTCTGCTTCCCGCCGGCCTTCCTTCGCAATGCGCAGCGGCGGCGAATCGCTTAATCGAATCCGCCCGAACGACATCCGGCTTCCGCCTTTGACGTTATACGTAATCGGCACGCCATCCTTATCACGGCCATGAATCAAAAACAACGTTTCCTTCCCGAGCTGGACCGTCTCTGCAGAAACAATCCGCTCGTACAGCATCGACTCCACTAGCTGCCGGAACACTCGCCGCCTTACTTGAACATATGCATCCGACTGAATCGCTTTTGCCAGCTGCATGTCGAACGGCTGCGCCTTCATCACCCGATTCCCCCTCGTCCCACCGTTTCTAATCGCCTTGCTTATTCGCCCTTCACGCCGAATTGCTGGAATACGTTGCGCTCGCGCACCTTGTAAACCTCTCGGCCGGCTAATCCATTCACGATCACGCTGCTGCGATGGGCGCCAAGGCCAAGATCCGGCGCACCGATGCCATGCGTGTGAAGCTCGCCATTTTGGACAAAAATGCGGCCTCCAGCAGTGCCAGCCAGTTGCACACGATAATCCTGATCGATCAGCAGGCGGCCCTGCCCGTCATACGGGATGAGCGAGCCCAGCGGCTCAATGCACGCAGGCAGCTTATGCGCATAGCCGGTTGCCATAATGACAACTTCCGCTTGCCGCTCGAAAGCAGCTTGCTGCTCCAGATGGCGAACGTCCAGCCGATAGCCCTCGCCATCAGCCTGCGGCGTAATTTCCACAACCTCTGCGTGCGCAAGCAGCCGTACAGGCGGCTTTTCCCCGCCAATGCTGGCATCGTACATCGCATCATAGATATCGCCAATCGTCTTGGCGCTAATCCCTTTGTACAGCAGATGCTGCTTGCTCCGCACCTTATCCTTGGTCTCCTGCGGCAGCCCGTAGAAGTACTCGGTATAGTCAGGGGAAAAATGCTCCAGCCCCAGCTTCGAATATTCCATCGGGAAGAAGCCCGACGAACGCGTTAACCAATCCAGCCGGTAGCCATGTTCCCGCTGCTCGCCGAGCAATTGCAAGAATACTTCCGCCGCACTCTGGCCAGAGCCGATGACCGTAATCGATTGCGCTTCCCGGCAGCGCGGCAGCCGATCCATGAACGAAGCCGAATGGAAGATGTCTTCCGCAGGCAGCCCACGGAATTGCGACAGCACATTCGGCACGCTTCCGACGCCAAGCACGAGATCCCTCGTGTAATGGACCGTTACTTCTCCGCTTGCCACATCGCGCGTCTCGACTGCGTAATTTGCGCCCTCAGGGCCTTCGCTTGGCCGAATCGCAACAACATCCATGCCAAACCGGCAAGACGGCAGCTGTTCCGCCGCCCACCGGCAATATTCGTTATATTCACGGCGGGGAATTAGGAACTTCTCCAAGAAGTAGAAGTGGTACAACCTTCCCTGCTCATGCAAATAGTTCAAAAAGCTTAGCCGATGCGTCGGATCAGCCATCGTCACCAAGTCGGCAAAAAATGGCACCTGCAACGTTGTGCCCTCGATTAGCATGCCAGCATGCCATTCGAATGACGGTTTACGCTCAAAAAATACCGCATCCAGCTCTGGCGCCCCTTCGAGCAGCGCCGCTAGACCCAGATTAAAAGGCCCGATGCCGACGCCAATAACGTCATGTACGTGGTTAGTCAAGGAAGCCGCCTCCGATCAAACGTTCACGGCTAGCGAACATTAATGCGCCCGTCTTGTCGGGCAGCTCCACGTCCTGTGACCACTCGAAGCCGCAGCTGCTAAAGATGTGAATCATTTTGTCATTTCGAACATCTGGCTCTGCAACAAGCTTCTCGGTTCTGCCATGCTGCAACAGCATGCGCATCATCGTCTTCAATAGCGGTGCTGCGTAACCGCGGCCAAGATACGACGGCTCTCCAATGAGCAGATGAATGCCCTGATCCTCAGGATGCGGATCATAATAACGGCCGATTATATCCCGATTCGCCCAATACGCTTCAAAATAGCTCATCGGCTCGCCACCCAGCAGCCCGATATAAAGCGTCTGGTGGTCATCCGCCAAGAACGCTTCCAAATGCTCGCGGTACGCTTGCTCCGATATATTGAGCTTCCAGAAGGGAATGACATGCGGCTCATGCTGCCAGCGCAGCAGCCGCTCAAAGTCTAGCTCCAGCGAGACCGGACGGAATCCGATCATCCGCCCGATGCCCGCATGGTAGCTCTCGTAGACAGCGCCGCCCAGCCCGTTACCGGACAGCTGCGGCCTCATTTTCGGCGTTGACGCCATGGCCCGACACCTCCTCCACCAGTGGATTCGGCACTTGCACATAAACCGACTGCGTATCGAGCGATCCAACCAGCTCATCCATATCATGCAGGCGAGTAAGCAGATTTGCTTTGCACGGCAGCGTCGGCTCGTTCAACAGCGAATGCAGGAACACCGATGGCTCGCGATTAACTGGCAGGAACGACGCCAGCGCAGCACGCAGCTTGCCCAGCAGCACCCGCTCGTCGATCAGGCCCGCTGCACCAAACCCATTAATAAGCCCGAACATATGGTTAAAAATCAAATAATAACGGAACCGCTCATCTGCAATCGCGTCTTCGCAAACCGTCTCGCTCCGCTCACCGATGCCCGGGAGCTGTTCATTCAGCAGCGACTCCGTCGATTTGCAGAAGTAGTACCCTTGGTTGTCCCGATAGTAGAATTTCGTTGGATAGCCCTCTTCCAAGCTAACTACGCTGTTCTGCTGATGCGCCTCCAATGCGATTCCCCATTGCATGTAGAGCGAAACCATCGGCTTGAGCGACAGCTCAAGATAACGGCCGAACCAATCCGCGCTTACGTCGGCTGTCGTCCGCCCTTCACGCTGCGCCAGCTCCTCGATAATGACGCCAATGCGTGACTTGTATCCTGGCAGCGCATCCTGTACGAGCGAAGCGACTGGCGTCGCCTCCGCAGCGCCGTTGCCGGCCTGGAACAGGTTGTCGCGCAGCACCAGCTCGAAGCCCGTCTCGCGAATGCCTTCTGATTCGCCAAGGCGCAGCGTAATGAACGCAGGGTCCGTCACGATGCCGAAGCCTTCGTATTGCTTGCGAACATCGCCAATTGCCGTGTCCAGCAAGCGGCTTACCTCAACGCCGCGCTCCAGCTCCTTATACAGGTTGACGCGCAGCGAGTTCGTTACTTTGACAGGCACCGAGCATTTGTACATGAAGCGCGACTCCGGATGATAGACCGTGCGCAGCGAAGAAGTCGCCGCATAAGCCTTCCCTTGCGGCCCCAAATATTGCAGCAACCCAGCGCGAATCGCTTCCTGCACATAGGGGCGATCCTGCAGCCAGTTCGCCTGCAGCGGATGAACCGGCAGGAGCGACCAACCTGCATCAGCCGATGCATACGCCGCAACCCATTCTGCCGGCACGCTCGCGTCATCGCGAAGCTCCTGCTTCACCAACTCCGTGGCACTCGTTTCTACCGAGGAATCCTCGATCACGATTGAACGGTGCGCACGGTAATAATGCAGCTGGAACGCGCCCTTAAGCTCTGGCGAATAATCCGCCTGGCGTTCCTCTGGCACGCCTTGCCGGCTTTTCGGCGTTGGGTGCAACAGATGGCCAAACAGCAGCGCCTGCTCTTGCTCGATAAAGCCAGAAGCGAACGCATATAGCGTGTCGGCGTCAATCGCACGCGCTTCAACGAATTGGGCAACGTTCGCTGTGCTTTGGATAATGCGAAGCATCAGCTCCTCGGAGCCTGCACCAGGCGCCGAGCTAGCGCCTTCAACTGCATCAGCTAATTGCCCTGCCTGCTTAGCCGCCTGTTCGGCAGCAAGCGTCAGCTCCTTGGTCAGCAGTGCCGCTACCGTTAAGTAGTCAGCCTCTACAACCCGATCAGCAGCCCCGCCATATACGATAACCATCGGGAATCGGAACAGATGCCGCCCCGTCACCGAACGGTATTTGACGCCAATTAATAATGCAGCTCCTTGCTCTGGCAGCGGGCAAACCACGAGCCCATCCGCTCCTGCAACCGTCTCTGCCGCCTTACGCCCGCCAGCAGCCATGCCGCTCGGCGTTTCCCCTGCCTTTAACCATTCCCCAGCGCCAGTCTCGCGCAAATAACAGTTCAAGAGCCCTTGCAAAGCCGCTTCATTCGCAATCGCTCTTGCTTTGCTTGTCGTCATCACCATGAAAGTCCGTTCCTCCCAATCCATTCAAAAAACGATCCGCGCTGCAGGGAATCATCCCGCTTATTGATCCAACTCCAGCGCAAGCCCCGCCTCTACAATTTTTCGTATAATAATTGCCGTATGCGCCGACTCCGTCAGCGGATTCAGCAGCGTCATTTTCAAGCATTGCCGCCCCTCTGCTCTCGTGCGGGCCAATACCGCCCAGCCATCAGCAAGCAGCCGGTCACGGATACGGGCATTGAGCCCATCCGCCCATTGCAGCGACATCTCATCATCCAGGCCGCGGCTAGCTGGGATGTACCGAAACACAACCGTGCCCAGCTCCGGCTCAGCCAGCAGTACAAGCCGCTCCTCCGATCGGATCAACGCCGCCGTATCTTTGGCCAATTGCACCGTGTGGTCTACCATCTGGCCAAACTTGCGCCCGCCGACATGCTGGAGCGATAAATACAGCTTAAGCGCATCGAACCGCCGCGTCGTCTGGATCGACTTCACGACCAGGTTAGGCACGCCCGCTTCTTCATCCGATTCCGGATTCAAATAATCAGCGCTCATGCGTATCGTCTGGAACGTTTCCTTATCCCGAACGAGAAACGCGCCGCAGCTGATCGGTTGATAAAACCCTTTATGAAAATCTACGGTCACGGAATCCGCTTCCTCGATCCCGCGCAGCCTTGCCCGCTGCGACTCGCTCATCGCCAGCGCTCCGCCATATGCCGCATCGACATGGAACCACATGCTATACTGCTTCGCAATCGCGGATAGTTCTTCTAGCGGGTCAATCGCGCCAAAATCCGTCGTCCCTGCTGTCGCTACAAGCGCGAATGGCAGCAGGCCGCTCGCTTTCATCTCTTCCAGCTTCAGCAGCAAATCGCCTGTCCTCATCCGATGGCGGCCATCAGCCTTCACCGTTACGACCGCTTGCTCCCCTAACCCTAGCAGCGCCGCCGATTGCTTCACCGTGAAATGCGCTTCTTCTGAGCAAAGAATGCGCAGGCGGCAGCTAGCCGCCGGCAATCCCCGCTGCTGAATATTCCAATTCCATCGAACAGCCGCATAGTGGTTGCGCGCCAGCAGCAATCCCATCAAGTTCGACTGCGTGCCGCCGCTCGTGAAGACGCCGTCGCCTTCCTCTTCAAGCCCGAACAGCTCGCACAGCCATTCCATGACATGCTCTTCCAGCATCGTCCCCGCCATGCTCTGGTCCCAAGAATCCATCGATTGGTTCGAAGCAGCGATCCACGCCTCAGCCGCCAGCGATGCCATAAGCGGCGGGCAGTGCAGATGCGCAACGCATGCGGGATGCGTCACTACTGCGGAATGCCGCAGCATCTCTGCCCCGAGGCGCTTAAGCAGCTCCGACATCGTTTCGGAAGGCTCCTCCGGACAAGCCGGCTGTTGCTCCAGCGACGCCAGCAGCGATTCCGGAGAGGCTCCGCTGTATGGCTTCGCCGAGGAAGCAAACTCCCGGATCAACACATCGGTTGCCGTATTGACCATGCTTCGGTAAGCGTCTTGGCTTGCCAGGTCCGGTCCAAGGAACAAGCCGCCGAACAATTGCCCAGCAGAAGCCGGGCGTTGTTCTAATGCTTTCTCTTGTACGCCTGCCGCCGTCATGCCCGCACCTCTTCCTTTACGCCATTGCACGCAAGCTCCGCTGCACGCACCGCATCATGGAACCGCGATGCGACTTCATCCGCCTGTTCCGGCGTCATAATAAGCGGCGGCAGGAACCGCACGACGCTGCCATGCCGTCCACCTAGTTCTAAGATGATCCCGCGCGCCAAGCACGCTTGTTGAATCGCACGCGCCAGCTCCGGCCGTGCAGGATAAGAGCCGAGGCGATCTGGCGCTGCATCGGATTGGACAATCTCAACACCAATCATGAGCCCCCTGCCCCTTACTTCGCCGATGCAGGACACATCTGCTTGAATGCGGCGCAGCGCGTCTTGCAGCCGCTGCCCTACTTCAGCCGCATGCAGCTCCATTCGGTTGTCGCGTATAAACTTCAGCGTCGCCGCCCCTGCGGCCATCGCCATCTGATTGCCGCGGAATGTTCCCGCGTGCGCGCCTGGCTCCCAAACATCAAGCGACTCGTCGTAAACGACGACAGCCAGCGGCAAGCTTCCCCCGATCGCCTTCGATAACACGATAACGTCCGGCACGATGCCAGCATGCTCGAATGCAAACATTTTGCCCGTGCGGCCGATTCCGGCTTGCACCTCGTCCATAATGAGCGGGATGCCGCGCGCAGCCGTCATGGCACGCATCTCCTGCAGCCAGCTGTTCGGGGACGGAATGACTCCGCCCTCACCCTGCACGGCTTCCATGATCATTCCTGCGGGCTGAACAATGCCGCTCTCAGGATCAGCGAGCATCCGCTCCGTATACCGCGCAGCCACTTGCGAGCCCTGCTCGCCCCCTAGCTCGAATGGACAGCGGTAGCTGTACGGATAAGGCAGAAAATGAACGTCGCTCATCAGCGGGCCAACTGATCGTTTCGGACCGAGATTGCCCGTTAATCCAAGCGCGCCATGCGTCATTCCGTGGTAGCCCCCATGGAACGAGAGCATCGTCCGCCTGCCTGTCGCCGTCTTAACGAGCTTAAGGGCAGCCTCAACCGCGTCAGCGCCCGATGGGCCGCAAAATTGCACTTTAGCCCGCGCCGCAAATGCCGGCGGCAGCGAGGCGAACAATTCATCGACGAATTTCTCTTTGACAGGCGTCGTGAGATCCAGCGTATGCAGCGGAAGCCCCGTATCGAGCACGCCGCGAATGGCTTCGACTACGACGGGATGATTATGTCCCAATGCCAGTGTTCCTGCACCCGCCAGGCAATCGAGATACCAGTTGCCGTCCGCGTCCTTAACTTTCATGCCTGCTGCCTCTGTCAGTGCGATAGGCAGCTTACGCGGATAGGAGCGTGCATTCGACTCCCTCCGCCGTTGACTTTCCAAGTAAAAGCCGTTTCCCGGCATTACACCATTCATCTCCTTTTCGTTTTCAATGCCTGCATGAATAACCAATCATTATGCGAAGTTAGTGATAATGATTATCAGTGTCGTTTAATCATCGTTATTGTAAATGATTATTATTATCAATACAAGAGAAAAAGTGGATACCGCTTCCTGTTTTTTTACCCCATGTTGCCATATTGGCGGAGGCTGCCCTCGTTTCACAAGGTTGTTCAACACACAACTGCGAAGCGCGTGCTTGAACAACCTAGCTACGAACGAGGCGCAGCCTCCCTCCATTCTTCTTCCCGATTGAATGGCTTACGCCGATGTCGGCTCCGCAGCTGGCGCTGCTTCGGCATGCCCCCACGCATCATGTGCAACGCGCCCGCGCCCGCGAGGCACGCACAACGGCGTGCCAAAGAACGGATCTGGCAGCAGTTCGCAATCCATGCCGAATACATCCTTCACCAGCTCTTGGCTTACAATCTTCTCCGGCGCCCCCTGCGCATATACACCCTTCTCCCGAACGGCGATCAAATGATGCGCGTACCGGCATGCCAAATTCAAATCATGCAGCACCATCACAATCGTACTGCCCTTGCTTTCATTCAGCTCAAACAACAGATCCAACACGTCAATCTGATGCGCCATATCAAGATAAGTTGTCGGCTCATCGAGCAAAATCGTATTCGTCCCTTGAGCCAACGTCATCGCAATCCACGCACGCTGCCGTTGGCCACCCGATAACGAGTCAACTTGCCGGTCTGCTAGCGCCTCTAGCTTCGTTGCAGCCAGCGCTTCGCCCACCATCCGCTCATCCTCGCGTGACCATTGGTTCATCCAGCTCTGATGCGGATAGCGCCCTTGCTTGACCAACTGGTACACCGTCAATCCTTCTGGTGCCGTCGGCCCTTGTGGTAGAATGGCAAGACGCTTCGCCACTTCCTTCGTCGATTGCTTGGCGATATCGCGGCCATCCAGCAGGACAGCTCCAGATTGCGGCTTTAACAGGCGCGCCATCGATCGCAACAGCGTCGATTTGCCACACCCGTTAGGGCCGATCAACACGGTAATTCGGGATTGCGGGATGGCCAAATCGAGGCTGTCAATGATACAATCTCCCCCATAGGAGAGCGACAGCTGCTTCGTTTCAATCTGCCCTGCGCCTACATTCTGTCCCTTGCCCACGCTCGTGATCATCCTATTCATCCCCCCGTCATCGCGCGTTGCGCGTTCGAAATAGCAAATAAATAAAGAACGGCGCGCCGATCGCTGCCGTGAACACGCCTGCTGGCACATCATGCGGCAAAAACATCGTGCGCCCGACTAAATCCGCCCCCATCAGTATACAAGCGCCGATCAGGGCAGAGGCCGGAATGAGCCCTCCTGCGGAAGCGCCTACAAGGCGCCGTGCCATATGCGGCGCGATCAAGCCGACGAAGCCGATCGTTCCGACCATCGATACAGCCGATCCCGCAAGGCCAACTGCAAGCAGCAGCATCCATAACCTTTGCCGTTGAACAGCGCTCCCTGCCCCTGCCGCTATATCGTCGCCTAGCTGCTGAATATTAAGCGCGCGCCCCCCAGCAAACCATGCAAGGATGAGCAGCGGAACCATCCATGGCAGCAATGTCCGAACATTATCCCAGTTCGCCCCGTAGACCGTGCCGGTTAGCCATATATAGGCCGAAGACGCCGAATAGCTAGAGGGAGCCATGATGAGCAGCATCGATACGAGCGACGACAATAGCGCCGCGATGCCAATGCCAACCAACACGAGCCTGACAGTAGAAACGCCTCGTTTCCAAGCAAGCACATAGACCAGTAATGCAGCAATAAGCGCACCTGCCATTGCAGTAACCGGGAGCAGGCGAATATCGTATAAGCCTGGCATCTGCGTAATGAAGAAGACAGCCCCTACGGAAGCCCCTCCCGTTATGCCAACAATATCAGGCGCCGCAAGCGGATTCCGCACGATGCATTGCAAAATCGTGCCAGCAGCAGCCAAGCCAGCGCCCGCCAGCATGCTGATGAGGATGCGCGGCAGCCGCAGCGTTTGAACGACGAGCACTTGCTCCTCCGTTCCAATACCACGAATGGCTCGCAGCACGTCCATCGGCATGATCCGGTAATCGCCAAGGCCCGCGCTCACTAGGGCGAGCACGGCAACTGCCGCCATAAGCGACATAATGATGCCTGCCGTCCGGCGATGGATTTGTACAGACACCGGCAGCGCTGGCACACGAATCGTCATATACGCTTTGTTCATCGTTTGCGCTCCCTTCTCGCAATGGCGATGAAGAATGGCACGCCGATTATCGCTGTCATTATGCCAACAGGAAGCTCCTGGGGCATAATAACAAACCTTGCAATCAGGTCCGCTAACAGCAGCAGAATAGCACCTAGCACGGCGCTAAAGGGAATAACCCACCGATAATCGATACCGCCAAGAAAACGGGATAGATGCGGGATGACGATGCCAATGAAGCCAATCGGGCCGGCTACGGCAACCGAGCTGCCTGCGAGCAGCACAATGATGATCCCGCCTGCGATTTTGACCGCTGCCGTTCGTTGGCCCAGCCCCTTCGCTGCATCCTCACCCATGATCAGAACGTTAATCGGCCGTCCTAGGAATAGCGCTGCAACCCAGCTAATGGCCATATACGGCAACACAGCTGCCAATGCCGACAGGTCTTTGCCCGAAACCGAGCCCGTCAGCCAGTACAGTACATCGTTAAGCCCATTCTCATTCATAACTAGCAGCCCTTGCGTCACAGAGGCGAACAAGGCGGACATTGCCGCACCTGCCAAAATAATGCGCAGCGGCGACAAGCCATCCCTGCCGAGCGAGCCTAACAAATAGACCGTCATGGCGCCAAAGGCCGCCCCTCCAAATGCAATCCAGATCAGCGCATTCATGCCGCCGATTCCGAGTACTGTAATGGCGAATACGACAAACGCCGCAGCGCCTGCATTAATGCCCAGCACCGTTGGCGAAGCTAATGGATTGCCCGTTATTGCCTGCATCAAAGCTCCTGCGATGGCAAGGCTTGCACCGATCGCGGCAGAAATAAGCGCACGCGGAATCCGTGCCGTTCGTACGATAATTTGCTCATTAGAGCTGTCATCATATTGCGTAATTGCCCCGATTGCGTCATGCACACTAATTCGTGTTGCCCCCAGCATCGTGCTGGCACCGAGACAAATAAGCAGCAGGACGAAGCCGGCTAGCAGCACCGCTGCTCTCGCACGCGCGCTGGTCAAGCCTTGTGCTATCACAGAAGCCCTTCCTCTCTGTCGTACGCGCGAAAGAAGAACAGGACATAGGCCCATTCTTCTTATCGTTGCGTCGCTATTTATTAGCTTGCCGCCAACCTATGTTCTATTCCAGATCGAAGTAGAAGTACAGATCGTCGAGCATTGCTTTTGCAGCCATTGGACCTGCAGAGTAGTTCCAAGTAATAACGTTTACTTTATAGTATTTGCCGTTTTTAACAGCTTCGAGGTTTTTCCAAAGCGCGCTGGACGTCCAGTCCTTCTGCACTTTGTACACGCCGCCGTCGCCTACCCAGTCCGTCGTGAAGTCGAAGATGTAGTCAGCATCAAGCAATTTCGTTTGCTCTTGGTTCGTAACCGTTACAACCGTCGATTCGCCAACACGTGCTTTCAGCTGTGCTTGCGTCAGTTTGAAACCAAGCTCTTTAAGGATGTTAATTGCGAAGCCGTCCAAGTATGCACGGGAGCTGCCATCTGGGTTGAAGCGGATAACCGAAACATCCGTGCTTTTCGCTTTGGAGCCAATTTCTTTCTTGAACGCTGCAACTTTGCTGTTCCACGAAGCCAAGAATGCGTCTGCTTTCGTTTCTTTGTTCAATGCTTTTGCTTCAAGGGCAATCGTGCTCTTGAACGAGAATACGTCTTCTGTCATCAGCGTTGGCGCGATTGCTTTCAGCTGGCTGTAGATTTTCTCATGGCGCATTTTGGAACCGATAATAAGATCTGGCTTCAGTTTAACGATTGCTTCCAGGTTCGGTTGCGTTTCGTCACCCAGGTTTTTAACGCCTGCCATGCCGCTGCGAAGGAATGTATACCATGGTTGCTCCGCGTACGATTCAACTGCGCCTACTGGTTTAACGCCGAGGTATACGGACGAGTCAACAAGGCCATTCGTCAGAACAACAACACGTTGCGGTACCGATGTCAGTGTTGTCGAACCCATTGCGTGCGAGATCGTTCTTTTCGTTTCTAGAGCAACTGTCGACGTTGCTGCTTTCCAGTTGACCCAAATGCCAAGCGATTCGCCGAGGAAGCGAAGCGGCACAAGCGTCGTGCCGTTTTTAACTGTAGGCACAGCATCGAGCTTAACGGACTTGCCGTTTACCGTTGCCGTTTTGCTGCCGACCGTCAGAACGACCGTTTTCGTTCCTTTAGTAACTGTTACTTTTTGCGTTTGTTTATTCCAGCCAACCTTCGCGTTCAATTTCTCTGCAATTGTACGGTAAGGCACAAGCGTTGTTCCGTCTTTAATAACTGGGCTCGTATCGAAGGAGAGCTTGCTTCCGTTCAAGGTAACGGATACAGCGCCTGCTGCATTAGCCGTGAATGGCACGAGTGCAACTGAAAGCGCAAGGATAAGCATGAGTGCGATGAAGCGAGATTTGAAAGTAGCTTGCATGATAAGTTCAATCACCTTTCCATTATGAGAATTACGATGCCTTTATGACTGTTAGTGGTGTAAGGCTTGTGCGACGTGGCGACATATCACATGATGCAGCCTAACGTTAGTTCCCTTCCAAAGCCTTGGACAAATCCCGGAACCGCTGATAGAGCTGGTAGGCTTGCTGGATGGCAGTCTCATTATCGAGCTTCTCGCTGCTGAACAGGCCTAGGAAACTTGCTAAATCCTGCTCCAGCTGCGGATAAAGCTCCGCGTTCTTCGACTGTGCCTCCTGCTTGACGGCTTCCCAGACGCCTGCGATTTCTGCTGCGATTCGCTTAGGCTCCTCATCGTTGCCAGATTCGACCGCTTGCTTGAATTGCTTGGTCAAATCACGGAGCTCAGACACGCCAGTCGGATAGTCTGCTACTTCAACTTTGGCCGGGGCAATCGTCGAAGCTTCCGTTCCTTCCTTCTTCGCCTGTCCCGCGATGGATGCCGTTTCACTTCCGCCGCCGGACGAACCGCATCCGTTCAGCAGTAGGGCGACTGCAAGCGCAACCGCACTTGCCTTGAATAACCTTGTCATGTTAACCTCCCAAGCTGTTTGCATTGATAATGATTATCATTCACTTGCTCGATTACTATGATAATGATTATCATTATATCTGTCAATATTTATTTAAAAATATTTTTCGATGACAGTTTTGTGACAATCGCATCCAAAAGTACAAAAAAAGAGCATGCATCTAACCCGAGTGGGGTTGGAACATGCTCTTCTTCTTAATTAATTTGCAAATGTACTAATCTCTAATTAATGCCATAAACTCTGCACGCGCTGCGGCGTTGCGATGGAACTGGCCGCGAACAGCTGACGTAATCGTCTTGCTGCCCGGCTTCTTGACGCCCCGTGCGCACATGCACAGATGCTCGCCTTCCACTACGACCATTACGCCATGAGGCGAAAGCGTCTCAGCTAGAATATCCGCGATCTGCGACGTGATGCGTTCCTGCACCTGCAGCTTGCGCGTTACCGCCTCAACAAGCCTTGCAAGCTTGCTTAAGCCTGCGATTTTGCCGCTAGGAATGTATCCTATATGCACTTTGCCGAAAAACGGCGCCATATGGTGTTCACATTGGCTATAGAAAACGATGTCCTTCACAATAACGAGTTCCTCGTGCTGTTCATCGAACGTCACGCCCAGCACATCACGTGGATCTACCTCGTAACCTGCGAATATTTCCTCATACATGCGCGTGACTCGCGCAGGCGTCTCAAGCAGCCCTTCCCGCTCGACATCCTCACCGATGAGCTTCAAAATTTCTTTCACATGGAACTCGATTTTTTCGCGGTTGCTGCCGACTGCAGCATTGACATAATCCTTCATGCCCGCCATCCGATCTCCTCCTTCCGGATGCGTAGAAACTCCCCGTTTCCTAACGCTTGAACTTCTGGTTTTTCATCATATGTTGCGCTTTTTGCATCTGCTGTTTATTCATGTTATAGCCCATTTGCTTCGCCATCTTTTGCAGCATTTCTGGGTCGCTTTGCATCCGCTCCAACTGTTTGCGCAAGTAGAACACGCCTGCAAAAAATCCGCCGGCCGCACCGACGATTAAAGCCACAATGGCTGTAATTGTAATCCACATCTCGTAGGGTCACCTATCCTTGTCCTATTTGATAATGCTAAACATCATTAAGAATAATGCAATTAATGATAGCATGTTAACTTTTCGTGCGCAAACGGCGATTTTTCCAATCGTGGCTAGTCTTGCACATTACATTGAGATCTTAGGGCGATCGTTCGCGCAATATCGCACAATCGCCCTCGAATGGCTAAAACCGTCGAGCCGAACCTGTCGGAATTTCCTAGGTTTTTCAACGCTCAGCTAGGCTTCGACATCATGCTCCGCCTGCAATGTAAGCGCAGTCATTGCCCGGGCAATTTCCGCTGTCGCTTCCGCATCTGTTTCGACGGCTTGCGCCTGTCGAAGCGCTTCCTCAGCAGCATCTCCCCCGATTCGACCAAGCGCCCACGCCGCCGTTCCTCGCATGACGGGCCTTGGATCACTGTGCAGTACACCTATTAAAGCTGGCACAGCAGATTGTTCGCGAAAATTGCCCAACCCGATGATCGCGTTACGCTGAATCGGTTTTTTGCCTCGCCATGCGCCCGATATTGTACCGAACTGCTCCTTAAACTCCCGGTTTCCTATCTTCAATAAAGGCAGCAGCAAAGGCTTCGCCTGCTCTGGCTCCGGCTGCAATTCGGGGTGATGGGTCCAATTCTTCCCTCGGTTCTCAGGGCAAACGATTTGGCACGTATCGCAGCCGTATAGGCGATTGCCGATTTTGCGCATATATTCATCCGACAGCATTCCCTTCGTTTGCGTTAGAAACGAAATGCATTTCCCCGAATCCAATTGGCCTGGCCCCACCAACGCGCCTGTCGGGCAAGCGTCAATGCATTTGGTGCATTCTCCGCAGCTTTCCGTCACAGGAGTGTCCGGCGGCAGCGGCAAATTCGTAATCATTTCCCCTAAGTATATCCACGAGCCAAGCTTAGGCGAAATGATAGAGCAGTTGTGTCCGCTCCAGCCAATGCCCGCCCGCTCCGCAACTGCGCGGTCGGACAGTGCTCCCGTATCGACCATACTCTCCAACCGTACCCCTGGCACCCGTGCATAAAGCCATTCTTCAAGCTTAGCCAACCGTCCGCGCAGCGCCGTATGGTAGTCAATTCCCCACGAAGCCCGTGCGAATATGCCTCTCCTTGCGCCTGGCTCTGACTTCGGCGGATCAGGCAGCTTGGATGGATAGGCCACCGCAATTGCAATGATCGACTTCGGCCGGTCGAACAATAAAGAAGGATCCGTTCGTTTGTCGAGATCCGGCTCTTCAAAGCCAGACTCCCTCCCCATCTCGCGATGCTGAATAAGCCGATCCTTCAGTTCAATGAAGGGATCAGCTGCGGCAATGCCAATATCATCAATCCCGAGCGACGCCGCTGCAAGCTTCAAATCCGCCTTCAGGACATGCCAGTCCAGTTCCGGCAAACAATCGCCCTGCTCCATTGTTCCCATCGTTGTCGTTCCTCCTCGCTGAATACAGCTTAAGGGCTACAGGCTTCTAACAGCCTCACGCGCCAGCTCATCACAGCAAAAAAAGAACGGCGCCCCATCCGCCGGACCCTGGGTTGCCGGGGCATGCGCCGTCCGCGTATATTGTTACTTCCTTCATTAGATAGGCTCCTACAATCCATTCATCTCACGCATCGGCCATACGATCCAATCCGCACGGCCGTTAATTCGCTGCCGTTCGACAGGCCCGAATGACCGGCTGTCCCGACTTGCCCTTGAATGTCGATTGTCGCCCATTACAAAGTAAAATCCTTCTGGGACCGTGTAAGGGCCATAATCAAAATCCTCAATCGCAGTATCGATATACGGCTCCTCCACTTGAACGCCATTGCGGTAGAGCACCTGTTGGCGGATTTCAATCCGGTCGCCTGGAACGCCTACGATTCTTTTGACGAGCAGCCTCTTGTCAGGATCATCTGTCGGATCCCGCAATATGACAACTTCATCCAGCTTAGGTTCACGGAGCAGATAAACTAGCTTGTTCACGAATAGCCAATTTCGATCATGCAGAGTCGGCTCCATCGAATGCCCCTCGACCTTTGATAGATGAAAAACAAACGCATGAAGCAGCAGCACAACCGTAAGGGCGATCGATACTGTCTTGATCCAGCCAATCCATTCAAAGGAAGGCTGTGGTTTGGTTGCCTCTGTACGTACATCTGGCTCCAAATCAGACACACGAATCAGCTCCTAACTTAAGTTCCCTTTGGACACCTCACGCGCCCAATCCTCATAATAGCCGTACACGATTTCATCATTAAACGGTTCTTCTGAAGCTCTTACCCGGCGAAGCAGCGCCTTCAGGCCTGTCTCTGCCTTATCGATGACAATGTCTGAATAATGGTAAATCACTTTATGCCGTTCAAATTCGTCCCGATCAACGACATGAATGCCGCCATCAATCGTTCGAATCACATCAAGATCATAATCAATATAAGTGAAGACGTTCTCGTTTAGCGTGATTGGGGAAGCTACATTGCAATAATATCGAATGCCCGAATCCTCAAGAAGGGCAACCACATTAAACCACTCGCCGGGCATGAAAAATGAAACTGCCGGCACGCGGCTTGTCCATAGTTTTCCATCCGCTTCTTGGATCGGCGTTTGGCGGTTAATCAATACATTCATCGATTGTGCCGCGTGTTCTGGCGCAAGGCGATCTTCTGGAATCAACCAATTGCGATGCCAGTACCGGTGCAAGCGGCCATTGTGCTTAAAGCTCTTAATCATGCAGGGCCGATAATTGTTCATGCGTTCTCCTGACTACGTGCGTTCTTTCCCTAATTATATAAGAAAAGCATATCCGCCCGCCAAATGCAATGGCATGTCGGATATGCTTTCAATAACCGGGACCATACGTCTCGGATAATCGTCTGTATAGGTTCATTTAGCCTGCGACGATGCTAAGTTTCTGGAACGAACGGAAGAAGTCCCCTGTTGCATAGCCTAGCTTCTCATATAGAGGCAAAACCTTCTCGTTAAACTCATCTGCTGTGATCATGATTTTGGTCACATTACGTTGTTCAAATCGTTGCTTAAGCCCTTGAATCAGAGTCTGGCCAATTCCTTGGCGTTGATACTCTGGCATTACGGCTACTCGGTAGTAGTATCCTTTATTGTTGTCAATCGTGCCGATAATCATGCCTACGATTTCGCTTTGTTCGACTGCAACGAGCACCAAATCGCTATCCCATGACAATTGCCGCGCAAATGCGCCCATTGTCAGTTCGTAGCAATCTTCCGACAACACATCCTCCAGCAACGCCGTCACTGGACCATAGTCAGATAATTGGAAGGAACGAACGTACATGTGTTACAACTCCTCGATCGATGTCATAGTACAAGCTTATCGTATTAAAATACGACAAAAAAGAGTCAAATCCTTCTGAATTCTTTAAAAAAACTTTAAATTGTTTAAGATTTCGCCGATTTTCTGCTGAAAGCGCTTAAATTTAAGCGCTTTCATTAATTTGCGACAAGTTTTCTCAGCTTTTCTCGAAATTCCGACATAATTCTTTCGTTCTCGTGCCATCCTATGGCCGTTATGCGCGATTCGACTTTTGCAACATCAATGTTGATTTATTCCTTTGAATAAGGGATAATGATCCTGAATCAACACATATTAACGGGAGGTAATTCACTAATGGCTCATCAACTGCCTGCTTTGCCTTATGCTAACAATGCGCTCGAACCGCATTTTGACGAAACAACGATGGAGATCCACCACGACCGTCACCACAACGCTTATGTAACGAACCTGAACGCTGCTCTCGAGTCCGCTCCAGAGCTGCAAAGCAAATCGATCGAAGACCTGATCGCTGACCTGAACAGCGTTCCAGAAGCGATCCGCACTGCTGTTCGCAACAACGGCGGCGGCCACGCTAACCACTCCCTCTTCTGGGAAACGATTGGCCCTAACGGCGGCGGCGCTCCTACTGGCAAGCTTGCTGACGCAATCGCAAGCGAGCTTGGCGGCTTCGATAAATTCAAAGAAGATTTCGCTAAAGCAGGCGCTACGCGCTTCGGTTCCGGCTGGGCATGGCTCGCGCTTGGACAAGACGGCAAACTGAAAGTATACAGCCTCCCGAACCAAGACAGCCCGATCATGGAAGGCGACACGCCACTCCTCGGCCTGGATGTTTGGGAGCATGCTTACTACCTCAAATTCCAAAACAAACGCCCTGACTACATTGCAGCATTCTGGAATGTAGTAAACTGGGAAGCTGTTGGCCAACGTTACGAAGCAGCAGCAAAATAATTAGCATAATCAATGGAGGGTGTCCCCAAGCGTAAGCTTGAGGGCACCCTTCTTTCTTTTCGCACCGCGTGCGGTGCTCGGTCGCCGCACGTCGGCAGTCAACCTCGTAAAGAAACCGTTTGATGGGAACTCTAACGGACCGAGAAGCCCTTATTTGAGCACAATCGGAAACATTTATGCGCTAACGGACCGAGGAGCCGTTATTTGCCCACTTTTGCCCTCAGGAGGCAGCAAAATGCCTAAATAACGGCTGTAGTGTCCGTTACATTTGTAACGAGCACTTTTTGAGAGGAATAGCGGCTCTGGTGTCCGTTAAAAAGAGGCTTCCTTGAAGCAGCATTGCTGTGAGGCAAGCTTACAAAGCTGCCGTCCCTTCATGGAGCGGCGTTTTTTTGTTTAGGCAAGTGAACATGCCCTCCCCGCATAGAATTAACCTGAACATACGCTGTCAGCAGAAGGAGGTTGAACATACCGATGTACCCGAACTACTACGGTTATGGATACCCGTATGGCTATCCTTACGACTACGGTGGTTACGACCAAGGCTATGGTTACGGATACGATCCAAATGCACAGCAAGCAGATGCTGGGACGCAACCGGAAGGCGAGTACGGCTATTACGACCCTAGGGGAATCATGCCGTTCCCGATGGGACCGGGGCAGGGACAATTCCCGCCGCCTAGGCCGCCGTTCCCGGGGCCTGGACCGGGACCTTTCCCGCCTGGACCTTTCCCTCCGGGGCCTGGACCAGGGCCATTCCCGCCTGGACCTTTCCCTCCGGGACCTGGACCAGGGCCGTTCCCTCCTGGACCTTTCCCTCCGGGACCTGGACCAGGGCCGTTCCCTCCTGGACCATTCCCTCCGGGGCCTGGACCAGGGCCGTTCCCTCCTGGACCTTTCCCTCCGGGACCTGGACCGGGACCGTTCCCGCCGCCTAGACCGCCGTTCCCACCACCATTCCCGCCACCGTTCCCACCACCGTTCCCACCACCATTCCCGCCACCGTTCCCGCCACCGTTCCCGCCACCATTCCCGCCACCATTCCCGCCACCATTCCCGCCACCATTCCCGCCACCTAGACCGCCGTTCCCAATCCCAATTCCGATCCCGATTCCGATTCCTCCAGGACCGGGACCGAATGTCGTCACTGTCGTCATTAATGGCGGGCGCGCGTTCCCTAACATTACGCAAGCTTACTCCATTCGCTTCTATCCGGGCATCACAATAGCGAATGCCTTGCGAAGCACGGGCGTTGTGACGATTAGCTTCAATGGCCAAATCACATCGGTAAGCGGCATTCCGATTGTAGATGGCGTGCATTACAACCTTCTGCTGAATGGCCGCCAAATTCCATCGACACTGCTGAACGCGCCTTTACAGCGTGGCGATACGGTCGCATTGGAGCTTTTCTTCCGTCCAGGAGGGCGCAGCCAGGGCGACACCGGAAGTGACGAGGAGCTTCAGTACGTAGAAGAACGCAACTATATCAACGAGGATCAAGAAGATTACAGCTAATCTGCGTTGCGAATAACAAGAGGCTCCAACTGCCGTGTTATCCGGTGGGCGGAGCCTCTTGTTTTTTTTGGATAAAGATGTATTGACCTTCGTCGGTGCCCATGCTATATTCTATTTAATTCATAGTAATTAAATCGGAAAACAAAGAAAATCATTTTCTTATCCTTCCTACTGCATCAGGAAAATACAGCCGAACAATTTACTGGTATACTATATTTAACAAGTTAACATTTAAGGAGATGAAGCCCATGTCCAATGTTGTCTTTATTATAGCTACCCCTAATCAATCTTCGCGCCTGATCGGCGTAACGCAATACATCGAGAAACAGCTGCAAGCGCAAGGCATCACCCTTACAACAATCAACGTAGCATCGCTCCCGGCAGATGACCTGATTGGCACCCGTTTCGATAGCCCTGCGATCGTTGCGGCCAACGCACTCGTCGAAGCTGCCGATGCCGTCGTTATTGCAAGCCCGGTATACAAAGCTTCCTTCAGCGGCATTCTGAAAACTTATCTGGATCTTCTCCCTCAAAAAGGGCTGGTGAACAAAATCGTCGCGCCCGTGTTCATCGGTGGCACGATTGCCCATTTATTATCAATCGACTACTCGCTTAAGCCGGTATTGTCGTCACTAGGCGCACGCCTCTTCGTTAGCGCAATCTATGCTACGGACAGCCAAGTGACGCGTTCTGGACAAGGTGACGAACTCTCGTTCAGCTTGAACGATGAGTTGGCGGAACGCCTCGACAATGCGATTCAAGAGCTATTCACCGAGCTAAAACTTCGCGCAGCAGCGCCTGCTCAAGCAGCGACGAATCTTTAATGAAAAACAACAAAACCGGGACGAGCAAGCCAACGGCTGCTCTGTCCCGGTTTTGTTTTATCCACAAGCCCGCATGCCTGCAGGCTTATGGTTCGATTTTGTCACCCTTGCCGCTAAGCAGCTTTAATTGGTCGTTCTCGTAACCAACGGTATACGTCACTTTGTATTTGCTTAATCGCGGTTCACCATCAACCCGCTCCTGCGCCGAGACGATCGCCGTCACGACGGCCTGTTCTTCTTCTGCCAATGTCACTTGAATATCGTCCAACGTCACATTTTTGGTAGACAAGTATCCTTCTCGGAAATTCTCATAAGGCGTGCCTGCGAGCCACGTGCTGCCAATCAATGAATAGGCATATACGTAATCACCGCTATTGAGGCTGTCGTAAAAATGCGTCACGAGATACGATGCCATATCCTCGAACGACACATCACCCACTTCGCCGCCCTCGAATGTGTCCGAATCCATCGCAATCGACTCTGGCAGCTGCTTCATCGGTGAATCCGACCATTGCTCAGTAAGCGGAAGAACTTGGCTGATTGGAATGCTAAATCCAATGGCTCCTTGCTCCGCGCCAGCGGAGTTAATGCCAAGCACGGCTCCTGTATCGCGATCAACTAATGGCCCGCCGCTGTTGCCCGGAGCAATCGGCGCAGATATTTGGTACATGTCCTTGTAAGAATACGGTTCAATGTCGAGATCTCGCCCTACGCCGCTAATAATGCCAGTCGTTACGGTATTCTGGTAGCCCAGCGGGCTGCCGATCGCGAGCACCTCATCCCCGATTTCGCCTACGCGGCCACGGTCAAGCGCAAGCGGATTCGTGCCTGCCAAGGCCGGTACGCGAACGACCGCGACGTCAATGTCAGTGCCAATGCCAATAACAGTTCCATCAAGTACACGCGCATCAGCCGTTTTCACTTTCACCTTGTTGGCTCCAACTACGACATGGCCGTTCGTAATGATGTCGCCTTGATCATTATATAGAAATCCTGAGCCTAACGAGCCGCCTTCCGTCTCAATCGTGACAACCAGCTTCTGCGTCGTAAAAATAACGTCCTTGAGCGGCCGCTTCGCGAGCGGCGCATCTTGGCCAGCTGCTTTGGCAGGCAGAGCAAGAAGTGCATTGCCTGTAAGCTGATTCGGCACTTTTTTATTAATTTGCAACACCCCAACCGCTCCGGCACAGAGCACAACAAGGCTGGCGATGAGGCATATCCATCCATCTCTCTTCATCTTAATTCCCTCTCTTAATCCAAATACCATCCAGCCCTGTCGATACGCACTGTTGCATTCTGGTATGCGCCATAATAAATATCATCAACCGTTGCTTTCTCGCCAGGCTCAACATAATCTGGTGTCGCATAGGCTGTGCCTGTATCTAACACATTGCCATAACTATCCTTGAGCGTATATTCAACATATACCGAATAAACCGGCTTCGTAGCCACATTGGTCAGCTCGGCATGAATATGCAAATCGCCGTATTCATCCAGCTTCACATCCAATTGATCTACGTTAATAGCCGCTGTCCGGTTTTTGAGATCCTCTTCCGCGGCCTTCTGCATGGCCTGTTCCATCCGGCTTGCCTCGGCATCCTCGTAAGCTTTCTTCTCCTTGCCGATTTGCACTTTAATCCCTTCAAGCTTCTCATTGCCGGACGCATATTCCAGCCCTTCATCCGCCGCGGCAAGGGCATCCGTGAAGCTCTTCTTCTGCAGCAAACGCTCCGCGTCTTTCAATGCCAGCCCTGCGATCTTCCCGATGATCTGGTCGCGGACTGCCTTCGCCTCGTCACTGTCGAGCCCATCTGCAACACGCAGCTTATCTGCCAATGCAGCTACAGTATCCAGCCCATCCAGCTCCGCCTTAATCGTCAGCACCGTCAACCTAATGCGTTGCTCTTTATAACTGGCATGCAGCGGTTCAAAAAGCGGCTCCTCATGCTTATCCAGCTCCGTGAGCAACGCATCCAACCCTTGGGCAGCATCCTCGATGTGGCGCTTGCCAAGCTGCGCACTCGTTTCGGATAATTGGCGTTGCAGCTTCGCCGCATTTTGCACAATCGCCCGATCTGCCGCCAACGCAGTGTAACGCGGACGAACAGCAATCGCCTGATCGAGCAGACCCGCTGCTTTGTCATAGCTGCCAAGCAACGCTTGCCGCTTCGCTTCCTGATGCCAGCCGGTTACCCTGTCATTTTGCAACTTCTCATAACTGGAATATCCGTATAGGCCGCCGCCCGCGAGAAGCGCAAGCAACAGCGGGATGAGCCACGCATACACCTTTAGCTTTCGCTGCTGGCGCGATCTCTGGCGCTGCCCCCCTTGCTCCTGCGAATTGCCCTCAGCTTCCCCGTATTCATCCCACGCTTCTGCGCTCTGGGTTGCAGCGATCTCTTGTAACGCTTCATCTATATAGCTCTCATCCATCGACGCTTCAGCCAACGGTTTCCCGCAATAGCTGCAGTAGCGTCCATCCTGTTGAGGATTGTGTTTGCCGCAATACGAACAGTACACGAAACTCCACTCCCAAATAAACGGACTCTATTAAACTACCAACCTACATTTTATATGAATTCGCGGCCATATCCAACCTAAGTTTCGTCAAAGGCTAGGCAAAAAAAAAAGAAGCATGGCGCCAAGGCCATGCTTCTTTCATCCATTGTGCAATCAGCGTTGCTGCAAGGTTTACGCTTACCGTCCTGCCAATACTGCTTGGAGACAGGCCGCTTCACGATTATTCGATCACGATACAGTTGCTGAATCGTTCGTGACATCAAATCCCTGCTCCTCGATCGCTTCACGTATGCGCGATAAGGTTAACCGGCTATCGTCATAAGTCACGTCAACGCTTCCTCTGGCCAGGCTTACCTCGCCCCGCGCGCCGAGCGGACGCAGTGCATCCTCGACCGCCTTCACACAGTTATCGCATGACATGCCGGATACGGATAGCTTCGTTTGCTTCACGGACATTGGCTTTCCTCCTCGTGATCGCTTTCTATCACTATACGCATCGGCTATCCCGCTTCATGCCTTCATCCAATCGCAATAACGAACGGAACGGCAACAATATGATCAGCTCGCTTAAACTGCCCCCACACTTTATAAATCCCTGCACTTGGAAATTCGGTATGGAACATCGCTTCATGTGCGCTCGCTTTCCCATCTGCGGGATGCATGTGGAGATACTGCTCCGTATCTGCCGAAATGGCGACCACATGCCCGACTGCGCCCAAATACGGCTGAAGGCCGTCAATTGGCTCGTTTGTCTTCGCATCATAGAAGCGGAACGCCAGCGCCGTCGCCTTGCCATGCGTTGTCCCGCTTAAGGAAAGCGTAATGCGCATGCCAGCAGCTTCCTGCTCCAGCTTCGCATCTGCTTTCAACGGAGGCGCATCATAGACTGGCTTGCCATCGACGGTCAGCCATCCACTTCGAGTTATAGCTTCGCCCCCAGCGGGCACGAAATCCGCATACCATCTGTACCTGCCGCCATTGTCGAATTGAGTACGCACCGTGAATACGCCGTTACCGCCATACTCAGGGTGAACATGGCGAAAATCGCTTAAATCTTCGCTCACGATAATAAGATGCAGCAGCTTCTCGTGGCTGATTGCGAATTTGGTAACCGGCGAATGGCCCGCCCCTTCAATACGAAGCGTGAGTGTCTCCATCCGGCCTGCCGCCAATTGATCAGATGCTTCTGCCATAACGGCTTGTATCCCGTTGCTTGCTTTCGAAGTGCCGCCATGCTCCATCGAATGCCCCTGTCCCATCGAGGCATGGTCCATCTCTTCGCTCATGCCCATATCCGTGCCCATGCCTTTGCCTGCCTCGTGCATGTGGTGATCTTCGCTTTGCTCAACCTGCTGCAGATTTACCGCCTGGTCCTCCTGTGGACCGTCGCAGCCGCTAGTAATGACACCTATCGCCGTTACACTTGCAGCTATCAGCCCTATACGAATCAAAGCGCTAACCTTAAAACCGTTGTTCATTCTGTTCTTTCGCTCCTTCTCGCCAATTGCGCCTATAGTACTTGTATGCCCATTGGCTGGGAAGGGTAAAACCTTAAGGTTATACGCAGGCGGGGGAACACACTGGCGGGGGGAGCCGGCAGGGCGAGTGATACTAGGCCGGAGCACACACTCTCATTGCATTTCATACAATCACATCGGCTTATTACGCCCAAGATGGAGTGTCCCATTGCACTCTGTGCAATGACAGCCAGTGCCTAAGTTGCTTTTATGCGTAAAACGATGGATGATGAGCTTTTGCCACTGCACGTTTTGCAATGAAGCATCAATTTTGGGGACCAGCTTATCTTTTCATTGTACAAACTGCAATAACAGCCCTCCTTAGGCACATGCTATAAGGAAAAACCACAGTGGGCAGATGATACGCTGTTGCTTCTTCCATACGCATGTGTTGGAGACAACCGCTCCGGCAAGGCGCAGGCGCCCGGCAAGTTGGAAGGCGCATCACCCACAGCCGTCTGCGAGCCGAGAACCGAGCATGGCTGCCCAGAAGGCAAATGTCAGCGCAGCTCGCCCACTTCTGCCGGCGGCTTAAGCGGCAGCTTCACTGCAATCACCGTCCCGCTTTCCAAGCGGCCGGGCCCAACTAGCGATTCCGCCTCTACACTCCCGCCATGCAAGCTGACAATCCGTTTCACGATTGACAATCCTAGACCGCTGCCGCCGCTGCTTCGGTCGCGCGAAGGATCGGCTTTATAGAATCGTTCAAATATACGCTCTCGCGACTCCTCCGGGATGCCCGGACCTGTATCCGACAGCCGGACAATAACCGCCTCTTCGCCCGCTGGCTGCTCCATCACTACCCCGATCCGCCCGCCCTGCGGCGTAAATTTGATCGCATTATGCAGCACATTTACCCACACCTGATTCAAGCTGTCGGCATCGGCTTGAATGGTTGTTTCGATTAAATGCAGCTCCATCTCGATCCCCTTGTCCGCCCATTGCGGCTCACAAGACAACACGACATCCCTTAGCTGGCGATCCAAGCGAAACGGCTGCGGGTGAAAGGGATGATGCTGTGAATCCAGTGACGCTAACCGCAGCATATTATCGCTGAGGCGCGATAAGCGGCCGCTCTCTTGTTTGATGATGTCCACGTAGTGGCTTCGTTCTTCCTCTGTAACCTCCATGCTCCGCAATGCTTCGGCGAAGCCATTGATCGAGGTAAGCGGCGACTGCAGCTCATGGGACACGCTGGATACAAAGTCGGACCGCATCGATTCCAGCCGGCTGAGGCTGTCCGCCATTTTATTGAAACTCTCAGCTAGCTCGCCCAGCTCATCCTTGCGATTCATTGGCACACGGACGGTAAAGTCGCCTTTGGCGAGCCGTCCCGTTGCACTTGTCAGTTGCTTAAGCGGCTGGACGAGGTAACGTGCAGCTACAAGGAATAACAGGCTTCCGATCATTAACAATGTAATCAACAGCATGTTCGACGTCCGCATGAAGCTGCGTTCAAGCGGCATTCTCTCCGGGCTGAGGAATAATGCCACCTCAAATGGGCCAAACTTTGCTAATTTCCCGACGACGCGCCCTTGCAGACGGCCCGTCTGTTCATCTTCGGGCAGTTGCACGGCAACCGTTCTCCCTTGGAACACCGCTTCCACCTGCTCCGGCTTCAGTTGGCCCGCGACCGAACGGAATCGCTCGCCGAAGCCGAACCAGCGGCCATCCATGCTGACGCCAACCATCGTTACCTCTTGCAGCCTGGCAGTCTCCGACAGGAATGGCATCAGCCCACGCGGTTCCGACACCATATATAACCGCTCAATGTCTGAGATTGTATTCGACAGCTGAATGGACTGCTCGGCCCGAAAATCTTTCCTGAAATAATGGTTCGTAAATAAGAATGCCACAACAATACTAATTAGAACGACCACAAGAAACATGCCGACCAAGCGAACATATAAGCTTCGTAAAGTTCGTAATCTCAACCAGAAGCCACCTCCAGCCGATAGCCGAGGCCGCGAATCGTAACGATGCAGAAGCCATAGGTTTGCTCAGGAAACCGTTCGCGAAGGCGCTTCACATGAACATCGACCGTCCGCTCATCCCCTTCGTAATCGACGCCCCATAGCTGCTCGATTAATTGCTCGCGCGCGAACGTTTTGTTCGGGTAGCTCGCCATTTTGAACAGCAGCTCAAACTCCTTCGGCGGCAGCTTCACTCTGCCCTCTGGCGCTATCACGTCGTACTCCGCCTTGCTCAAAGAGATGCAGCCCACCTCTACTGTGTGTGATGCTACAATTTTATATCGCTTCAACAGCGCCTTCACCCGTACGACGAGCTCGAGCGGATCGAAAGGCTTCACCAAATAGTCGTCTGCCCCCAGCTCGAACGCACGCACCTTATGCGAGGTTTCCCCTTTTGCCGTTAGCATCAGCAGCGGCATGTCCTGCCCATAGCTGTCACGCAGCGTTTCGCATAACGCCCAACCATCCATCCGCGGCATCATAATGTCCATAATCGCCATATCCGGCCGTACAGACTCCAATTGGTGCAGTGCATCTACGCCGTCTGTCGCCAGCAGCACCTCGTAGCCAGCGCGCTTTAGGAACACGCTCGATAGCTCCCGAATGTTCGGATCGTCGTCTACCACTAATATTTTGGCCATTCGCACCCATCAACTCCCTATTCCGTTCCCCTAGGCGGACAAACCCGCACACTAAGCCCATCATAGCATAGCCCTTCCTGCCGCTTCCTTAGCGTATGCTTAAAATTCATGGCCGCCGCGTCATGCAGCCTAGCCCCTAACTGGCGTTGACAGCCGCATTCCTCACATGCCACACTGTGTAGGAATCATTACCATTCATGCTCAAAAATGAGCAGCAACCGCAAGGAGTGACCATCCCATGCTAACGACCGAGACGCTGTCCACGGCACGTCGCGATGAAATGATCGATATTACTCGCCAAGTCGCAGCTATCGTATCCAAGGACGGCAGGCGCAGCGGCATCGCCGTTATCTATTGCCCCCACACAACGGCAGGCATCACCATTCAGGAAAACGCTGACCCAGACGTCAAGCATGACGTACTCATGCGGCTGGACGAGGTATACCCGTGGGAGCATCCCCGCTATCGCCATGCCGAAGGCAATACAGCCGCCCATTTGAAGGCCATGACAGTTGGCACTAGCCAAACGGTGCTGATCGAGGATGGACGCCTTGTGCTGGGCACATGGCAGGGCATTTACTTCTGCGAATTCGATGGGCCTAGGCGCCGCAATTACCATGTAAAGCTGCTTTGAACATATTGACAAACGCGCTTATTTATAATAATTTTAAACTACGAATCAATTTCAATTGCACACAATATAAATAGCACACATCGGGGAGGACAACTATATGTACAAAACGATTATTATCGGCACCGGCCCTGCAGGCCTAACCGCAGCAATTTACTTGGCACGCGCCAACATGGCACCGCTCGTTATTGAAGGGCCACAACCAGGCGGACAGCTCACAACGACGACTGAGGTGGAGAACTTCCCAGGCTTCCCAGAAGGAATCCTCGGCTCCGAGCTCATGTCCAACATGCGCAAACAAGCGCAGCGCTTCGGCGCTGAGTTCATCACAGGCTGGGTAAACAACGTAGACTTCAGCCAACGCCCATTCACGGTCAACGTCGAGGGCGGCAAACAGCTGCAAGCGGAATCGATCATCATCTCGACAGGCGCATCGGCAAAATACCTCGGCATCCCAGGCGAGCAGACGAACATTGGACGCGGCGTCAGCACTTGCGCAACTTGCGACGGATTTTTCTTCCGCGGCAAAAAAATCGTCGTCATCGGCGGCGGCGACTCCGCAATGGAAGAAGCGCATTTCTTAACTCGCTTCGCATCGCAAGTTACGCTTGTTAACCGCCGCAGCGAGCTTCGCGCCTCCAAAATCATGCAGGATCGCGCTCGCTCCAACGAGAAAATCGCATGGGCGCTTAACAACACGCCAGTTGAAGTCGAGGCTGGCGTCTTGGGCGTAACGGGCCTGAAAGTGCGCAACAACGAAACGGGCCAAGAAGAAGTCATCGAGACGGACGGCGTGTTCGTGGCAATCGGCCATACGCCGAACACCGGCTTCCTCGGCGGCCAAATCGATACGGATGAGCATGGCTACATTAACGTGAAGCCAGGCACGACCGAGACGAACATTCCAGGCGTCTTCGCTTGCGGCGACGTACAGGATACGAAATACCGCCAAGCGATTACGGCTGCTGGCAGCGGCTGCATGGCGGCTCTGGAAGCAGAGCGTTACCTCGAAGAGCTGCACAGCAAAGTTTCGGTCTAACAGCCTGGCTGCCTAACCGATTCCAGCCGGACCACCGGACGAATGACAATAAGCATGGCATGCAAAAAGGGGCTGGCCCTCGCGTAGATTCGATCTACCGAGGGCATCAGCCCCTTTTTATATGCGGTTCCCTCCGTTACTGCAGCTGCTTCATGCCTGGATGGTCCAAATAGCCATGCATCAGCTTATTGGACAGCGCAACCGCATCCTCGCGATTGCTTGTGGGCGCAGTAATCATAAACCCATTG
The DNA here is from genome assembly GCF_009789195.1 of Paenibacillus sp. MMS18-CY102. GTDB lineage: Bacteria > Bacillota > Bacilli > Paenibacillales > Paenibacillaceae > Paenibacillus_T. The sequence continues at coordinate 71,940 of NZ_WSTC01000024.1, forward strand.
TCGCCGTTCCAGCTCTTGCCCTCTTCTCCATTAGCCAACTTAACTGGCGACAGCACGAGCAGCGTTACTTCTGAAAAATCCTTATTCGCGAAGATCGTATGATAGCCATAAATCTTGCCCACTGTGTGGCCATTCACACGCTCCCAGTAAACATAAGTCATCGGTCCGTAGCCGTCTCGCATAAAACGGATTTCCAACTCCCGTTGGTCCTCCGGCACCGGAATATTCTCGCCTACGACAGTAACCCGCCCTTTGAACGTGCGGTCGCCCCAAATGCTCATGCGCGATACGCCGTGAATGACAACTGTCGCCGATTCCGTTCCCGCCTTAGCGCCATCCGTGCCAAGCTGATACTTTACGCCGTGCAGCGTCACATCAATCGATCGCGGGAACGTATAGATTCCTACTGCTATGCCGCATAACAGAATGATGCACAAGCCAGTAACCATAATCCATTTTCTCTTATCCAAGCGGGAAACAACTCCTCTGCCTGTAAAATGGCGTTAGCTCCAGCCCCAGAAAAAACCGTCGCGCTCCCATGCCGCCCTGCCTTTGTGCAGCTTGCGGAACGCTTTCTTCACATCCTTGCCAATCGACAGGTTGCCGTTATCGTTCACGTACAGAAACGACTCGCCGAACTGGCTTGCTATATAATTCGTTGCTTCCTCTTGGCGCAAAATGCCCTTGTTCTTCACTTCATCCAGCATCCACTGTGCCACCTGTTCAGCTGTTACGGCCATGCTTATGCCACGCTCCAATTGTAATGATTTTCCCCATACTATCATTTTTGCAGCTGCGCCAACAAGTTCGCCAGCAACATCTGGTATACTGAAGAGACGATCTAATCATCGGGAGGGTTTCACAATGAGCCAAAAATTAATGATTGTCATGGGCGGCCTATCGCCAGACGAGCAATCCCGTGTTCGGGAAGCGGCCGCGGGCTGGGATGTACGCTTCGGCAAAGTAAAGGAGCTGGACAGCCAGCTATTCCGCGAAGCGGAAGTCGTCGTCGGCTGGAGCCCCGCAATTGTGACCGACGGGCTGCTGCCAGAATCCAAGCTGCGTTGGGTGCAGTCTTGGTCCGCTGGGGTGGACAAGCTTCCGCTTGCCAAGCTCGAAGCCAGAGGCATTATGCTGACGGACGCTAGCGGCGTTCACCCGCCTCAGGTATCCGAAACCGCACTGGCTATGATGCTCGGATTTACGCGCCAGATCCATACTGCTGTCCGTAATCAAGGGCAACGCCTGTGGAACCCAAAAGGCCATTTTGGCGAAATCCATCATAAAACGATCGGCATTATCGGCGCAGGCGAAATCGGCTCTGAGCTGGCGCGGCTAGCGCGTGCTTTCGGCATGAAAACGCTCGGTGTCCGGCGCTCAGGCCGTCCTGCTGACGGCTTCGACGAGATGCATGATATGTCGGGCTTAAACGATGTGCTGGCGGCCAGCGACTTCGTCGTGAACATTTTGCCGCTGACGGAAGAGACGTTCGGGTTGTTTAATGCTGCTGCATTCGCCCAAATGAAGCCTTCCGCGTTCTTCGTCAACATTGGGCGCGGCCCATCCGTCGTCACCGGCGATCTCGTGCAAGCGCTCCAGAACGGCATCATCGCTGGCGCAGGGCTCGATGTAACCGAGCCTGAACCGCTTCCCGAGGACCACCCGTTATGGGCGCTGGACAATGTCATTCTCACTCCGCATACGGCCGGCCAGACCGACCGTTACAGCGAGCGGGTAACAGAGCTTTTCATTCACAACTTGGCCGCGTATCTTAAGGATGGCCGCCCGAGCAAAAATCTCGTTGACTATCACGCCAAATATTAACCTTTATGCAGAGGAGCATTCCGCCTTGTCTATTAATCGCCGGCTCTATACCGATCCCGATTTTCAAGAAGCGCTGGATCGCCAGATCAAACTGCGCGTATTCCGCGACGATCATATGATTGAGAATGGCGGCACGCTCGTACGATTCGATGACAACACTGTCGTCATTCAATCGAGCGTCAGCGATCTCGCCTACTATACACGTTCGGAATGCGAGTTTTTCGAGCTTCGCAAACGATAAGGAACACAACAAACCCGCCGCTCGGTTGATGGATAACCAAAACGGCGGGTTTGTTTTTGCACACTGCTGTTGTTCTAAATTGAACCTAAAATGACAGGCGTTGCAACTAACGAGATCAAGCACATAAATATGCTGCTCCAAGCGTCAACGGCATGGCTTTTCCTCGATATGGCAACCACATAAATATAAACGACAATAATCATCACCGCGGCAATACTGCTAGCAAATGTACCCTCGGCCGCTACTCTTCCATGTCTGCCAAAACTCATTATACGGTATAAATAGAACAAAGAAATTCCCGAAGTGACACTCAACAGATAAATTAAAAAACCTCTCTTTGTCATATTCACACCTCAACCTGCATTGCATTAATGTTCACAGAATACTACAGCGCTTAGGCGAATCGTGTCGAAATATGTCGAAAGTATTCATTTTTTAACATAACTTTAGGTTTCTTCCGTAAGCACAAGAAAGCGTAGAATCCCATGCTGCGTGAGACGTTACGCCGTTGCGTTTTGTTCCAAAATGTTATTCTAACAGCCCGTGGTCAACGATTGAGATTTGTACGTTCGCAATGTATAGGCTGCAAGAATGTCGTAATTCCCGTGTTGATCTTCCACTCGTAATCTCCAGCCGAGAGCTGATCCGAGACTTGTCCCTCAAGCAGCCACTCTCCCTCTTTCACCGAAACGGGCTGCACCCAAAGGGTTGAATTGCCTTTCATCAGCGCAACTGTTACTTGACCTGTACGAGCCCCGTGTCCACGTATCGTGAATGGCCCGCCAATTGGCAGCTGTGAAGGCGCTTCGTATGGGTTTACGTTCGGCATCCAATCCAAGTAACCCTTATTAACGAAAGCATAGAGCGTATCCGATTGTGCAAAATACGGCTCGCCTTCGGTTCCCTCGATCCAGACACGACTGTCGACTGGCTTGCACGACGTCCTCGTGTTGCCTTTCGCGTCCTTGCTGCTGTCGCATGTCCAAGCCGGACGAATTACGATCTTGCGTTCTGGGCTAAACTCGATGTTCACCGCCATGCTTCGGCCATGCAGGGGAGCGCTTAAGCCTTTACCGTCCACCCGCTTCGCTTGCTCCACCCATTGCAAAAGCTGGCTGATGCGTGTATCGTCCCGGCCACCAATTAAAGGGCTGCTCACATATTGGGACGGGATCGGCCAAGACATGTAGACCCATTGTACGCCTGATGGCGAAATGGCTGGTGATCCATTAGCATTAGCTGCTAATGGTGAAGTAACCGTTGTTACAACAGTTCCCTCAGACGGCTGTATAAGCTGTGGCTTTACTGGCGAAGAAGTGATGTGAGTATCCTCAGTTGGCTGGCTACAGCCGCTTAACATCCATATTCCGGCCAGCATCACGGCTGCCCAAGACTTCCATTTTTTCATATTCGCCCCTCCTATCTGACTATTTGGACGGAACGGGGCATTGAAATGTTTCTCTGCAATTGCATGCATGTGTGGTGCCCTCGCAATCTTGAAAATAAATATATAAACGCACATATAAAAAAACCTCGTATCTCAGCCAATCCTGCTGAAATACGAGGTTTAACCATCACATATTTACTTCTTCTTCTGCGCCTCGATCTGCTCAGCTAGCTCATTCAAGTACGTCCAGCGCTCCATCAGCTCTTCAAGCTTCGCCTCTAATTGCCCTTGCTCCGCGATCAACTGCTGGAGCAGCATGGAATCGCTGCCTGAGGCATCCATCTGCTCGGCCACCTTGGCCAGCGCCTCCTCCGTCTCAGCGATCCGCTCGTCGATCGACTCAAAATCCTTCTGCTCGTTATACGACATCCGCAAGCTCTTCTGGCGTCCGGTATCATCAGCAGAGGTTGACGGCGCTGTTGCTGCCGCGGCACTTGCTCCCGGTCCAGGCGATTTCCCAGCTGCACCGCTCTTGCCCGCACCGCTGCCTGCAGCTCCGCCCTCTGAGGAGCCGTCGCCGCGTCCGCGCGTCCGCTCTTCATACTCCGAATAGTTGCCCGCATGGATCGCGACTTCTTCTGTGCCTTCGAATGTAAACAGCCGATCAACCGTCCGGTCGAGGAAATAACGGTCATGGGAGACGACGAAGACGACGCCTGGGAAGTCTTCAAGGTACTCCTCTAATACAGACAAGGTTGCGATGTCCAGATCATTCGTCGGCTCGTCGAGCAGCAGAACGTTCGGCGCTTCCATCAGCACGCGAAGCAGCTGCAGCCTGCGCTTCTCGCCGCCGGACAGCCGACCGATCAGCGTCCATTGCATCGTTGGCGGAAATAGGAATCGCTCCAGCATCTGCGTAGCCGAGACGCTGCTTCCGTCGGCTGTCTTGACCTGTTCCGCTCCTTCGCGAATGTACTCGATGACGCGCAGCGACTCATCCATCTCTTCATGTTCCTGAGAGAACCAGCCGACGCGCACCGTTGGACCGATTTCCGCTTTCCCTTCACTCGGCTCCAGACGGTCCCCAATGATCTTGAGCAAGGTCGATTTGCCGCTGCCGTTACGGCCGACGATCCCGACGCGATCCTCTGGCACCGCCATGTAGCTGAAGTTGCGGAATAGCATCCGCTCACCGAAGCAATGCCCTACATCCTCCAGCTCGACAATTTTACGGCCCAGCCGTGCCGATGCAACGGAGACGTCCATTTTGCCAGCCGCTTGTCCCGACCCTTGTGCCTTCAGCTTCTCGAACCGTTCAATCCGCGCTTTCTGCTTGGTCGAGCGCGCTTTCGCACCGCGGCGAATCCAAGCCAGCTCGTTGCGCAGCAAGTTTTGCCGCTTGGATTCCGATGCCGCCTCCCGCTCCTCACGTTCGAGCTTCAGCTCCAAAAACCGGCTGTAGTTCGCTTCATAGAAGTAAGCACGTCCGCGATCCAGCTCCAGCACGCGATTGGCTACACGGTCGAGGAAGTAGCGATCATGCGTAATCATGAGCAGCGCGCCGCGCCGCTTTTGCAGCATCGCTTCAAGCCAAGCGACCGACTCGTTATCAATATGGTTGGTCGGCTCATCGAGAATGAGCAAATCTGAAGGCTGCACGAGCGCCGCCGCCATTGCCGCGCGTTTGCGCTGGCCGCCTGAGAGTACGCCCATCCGAACGCCAAAATCATGCAAACCGAGCTTGGACAGCGCGGCTTTCGCGTCATTTTCCAGCTGCCAAGCGTTCAGCTCATCCATCTTGGCATTCACTTCCACGAGCTTCTGTTGAAGTTTCCCGTCGCTCGGATTAAGCTCCAGCGCCAGCAGCGCCTCATGATAAGCGCGAACAGCCGCCATCTCTGGCGAAGCGCCGCCGAGCGCATGCTCCAAAATCGTTTCCTCTGGATCGTACGCCGGATTTTGCGCGAGCATCCGAATCGTCGCCTTCCCCGAAATCGAGACCTTGCCCGAATCGGGTGGTTCAAGGTCTGCTATTACTTTCAACAGTGTCGATTTGCCCGTTCCGTTAACGCCGATAATTCCGATTTTGTCCCCTTCGGCGACGCCGAACGAGATATCCTCGAACAGTATTTTTTCACCATAGGTTTTGGTCAAATTCTCGACTGATAAGATATGCATCGCGTATTCACACTCTTTTCCCGGTTATCCGTCATCATCCCCTTATTATAGCACACGATTTCAGCGATGCGCCCACAGGCCCCAAGCAGCGCATAAACATCCATCCAGCAGGACTGCCGCGCTATTGCTATTGTCAGATGCGAGGCGTATCTTAGATATTGTTATTTCTATCCACCCAATTAAATGGAGGTACCGATGAATTATTCCTATCAGCGTATCCTGTTGCTCGTTCTGATGCTCCTTGGTTTGCTCGCAGTTACGGCCAGTTGTGCCCAAGGTGAAGCGCATCTTCGCATAAAAGCAAATGGCACGGGAGACCTCGCCCTCACGATAGCGCTCAATAGCAAGGCGCTAACCGCCATTGGCGGAAGCGACGTGCTAGAGAAAATAGGCGAGAAGCTCGCCAAGAGCGGCTTCGCGGTCGATCCCTTATCTGCCGATGGCGGACAAGCAAAGCTGCATGCTTCCAAGACGATTGATTTGAAAAAAGGAACGCCCATGCAGGTTCCCGGTGTCACCTTTACGCGGGAAACATCCAAAGGCGGATGGTTCACAACGGACGAGCACGTCATGATTGAGGCAGACTGGGGCAAACTGATGCCAGAGAAAGTGCAAGGCGAGGTCACGGACCGCCTGGCCGATCTGAACCCGCTAGTCCGCAAGCTGGTGCTGCGCCAGCTGCAATTCGATTTTAAGCTCACGATGCCTATTCGTGCGAAAGCCCACAACGCCGACGCTGTCGAGGATGGCGGCAAAACGCTGGTCTGGCATCTGTCGCTAACCGAACCGGACAAGTTCGATGTTACGGTCGGCGTGCCAAATGTGAAGGTGATCGCGATTGCGGCGGTTGCTGCACTCTTCGCCATCGGCGCACTCATCGCTTGGTGGCGCATCCGCCGCCGGAAGCGGCGGGAGCGTGTGTAACGGCAAGGGTCAGACGCCGGGCAAGGTTGAGCTCCCGCTAGAGTGCCGGTTCGGCACCAGCTCGGGCACCGGGGTGGTGCTGGACCAAGTGCCGGCTAGGGTGCAGTTCGGCAATGGGGCGGATACCGGCTTGAGCGCCGGGTGGGCACCCGCTTGGGTACTGGCCCGGCAATAGGCACAGGCTCCCATTGTAAAACGTACAATGGGATCGCACAGCCCACCGAAGCAGGAGCGCGCCATTGCAGATCATACAATGAGCAATCCCCTTTTAACGCCTAAAACCCGCATATCGTGAACAAAACGGCTGTTCCATTGCGCAAACTGCAATGAGACAGCCGTTTTTGAGGTCCAGCATGCCTGCTCATTGCACGAAACGCAATGGCGGCTGCTTGGCGCTTATGTTTGCGTTGAAAGCCACTCCGGCACTATGCGTTTGGCCCTACCATTTGTTCCGGCCGCACATAAGTGTCGAACTGTTCACCCGTGAGCAGCCCGCTGCTCACGGCCGCTTCGCGAAGCGTCGTGCCTTCCTTATGCGCCTTCTTCGCGATTGCCGCGGCGTTCTCATAGCCTATGTGTGGATTCAGCGCCGTCACCAGCATGAGCGATTGCTCGACATTGCGGCGAATGGCCGTTTCATTTGGCTCAATGCCAATCACACAATGCTCGTTGAACGATCGCATCGCGTCAGCAAGCAGCCGGACCGAATGCAGGAAATTATAGATGATAACCGGCTTATATACATTTAGCTCAAAATTGCCCTGGCTCGCCGCGACGCCAATCGCCGTATCATTGCCCATTACCTGGCAGGCAACCATCGTCAGCGCTTCGCACTGTGTCGGATTGACCTTGCCCGGCATAATCGAGCTGCCCGGCTCGTTCTCTGGAATCGTCAGCTCCCCGATGCCGCTGCGTGGACCACTCGCCAGCCAGCGCACATCATTGGCGATTTTCATCAAGTTTGCCGCTAGCGCCTTAATCGCCCCATGCACGAATACGATCGCATCATGGCTCGTTAACGCGTGGAACTTGTTCGGCGCCGTGACGAAAGACTTGCCCGTCAATGCACTTGCCTTCTCGGCGACGAGCGCCGCAAAGCTAGGATGCGCGTTAATGCCTGTGCCAACAGCGGTGCCGCCGAGCGCCAACCCCCGCAATGCTGGAAGGCTAGCGCGCAGCATGCCCTCAGCCTCGGTTAGCATCGCATGCCAACCGCTTACTTCTTGGCCAAGCGTTAGCGGCGTCGCATCCTGCAGATGCGTCCGGCCTATTTTGACAATGCCCCGGAATCTCTCCGCCTTATCCGCCAATGTACGGCTGAGCTCAGCCAGCGCCGGCAGCAGCTGGTCCTCGACCGCCATCACGCCCGCTATGTGCATGGCTGCTGGGAATGTGTCATTGGAGCTCTGGGACCGATTCACATCATCATTCGGATGAATGCGTAGCGCACTGCCCTGCTGCTCCAGCCACTCGTTTGCCCGTCTAGCCACGACCTCATTCACATTCATATTCGTCTGCGTGCCGCTGCCGGTTTGCCAGACGACTAACGGAAATTGGCCATCCAGTTCGCCGCTTAATATATGATCAACCGCTATTCCGATCGCCTTGGCTTTCTCCGTTTCAAGTACGCCAAGCGCCTCGTTCGTCTCCGCTGCCGCTTTCTTGACGACCGCCATTGCGCGTATGATCCCAATTGGCATGCGGTCTCCACCGATACGGAAATTTTCTAAGCTACGCTGGGTTTGGGCGCCCCATAGCTTGTCAGCCGCTACTCGAATCTCACCCATCGTGTCCTTCTCAATTCGGTATTCCATCATTTTCGCCTCCAGAGCCTATCCTTTTATGCTGATTAACTTCCATTATGTTACCCAAATCCTTGCGATTGCGTTCAGGCGTTGCACCAACTCGTAGCATCAAAAAAATCGGAGCCCCTGCCGTTAAGCAAAGGCCTCCGATTCAATGAGAATAAGACGCACTTGAGTCAAAATTACGTTTATGCTTTCGCGCTCCGATATGCTTCGATATAAGCAGCCGCTTTCCGTTCGATCGATGAATAATCGCCCGTCTGAACCGCTTCCTTCGTCAGGTCAGATCCAATGCCGACGGCAACGGCGCCAGCCTTGATCCAATCCTTCAAATTGTCGAGCGAAACGCCGCCAGTCGGCATCAAATTCGCCTGTGGCAGCGGGCCCTTGATCGCCGAAATAATGCTAGGCGAGAACAGGTTGCCAGGGAACAGCTTCACAACATCCACGCCAAGCTCCAATGCGCTTTGAATCTCATGGATCGTGACAGCGCCTGGCATAACCGGTACGCAGTAGCGGTTGCAAAGCTTAATTGTGCCTTCGTTAAAGCACGGCGCTACGACGAACTCCGCTCCCGCGAGAATTGCAGCCCGAGCCGTCTCAGGATCGAGCACTGTGCCAACGCCGATAATAGCAAACTTGTCCGACGATGGATCAACTTCGCTTGAAAACTCGGCCGCAAGCTGTTCAATAGCCCGCAATGCAAAAGGAACCGTCATCGTAATCTCAATGGCTTTGATGCCGCCCTTGATCGCATGGCGCGCCATCTCCGCTACATCCTCAGCCGAATCCGCACGCAAGACGGCTACAACTCCTGCTTCTGTTAGCAACTGCGTCGTTCTTAGCTTTTTCATCCTTGATCACCTTATCTGAATTGATTTCCCGAAGGATATTAACAACGTTGTTATTCTTTATCTTCCATACTAATCAGGAAGCAAGAGCCCGTCAATACTGGTTTGCAAAAACAAATAAGAGCGCCCCTGCGCGTTGGGGCGCTCCGCCGTGCTGGGGCAGATAGGGCAGGTTTTCATGCCCTATTCCGCCGATTCGCCTGCCTGCGGGCAGATAGGGCAGGTTTCTATTCCCTATTCCGCCGATTCGCTTGCCTGCGGGCAGATCGAGCAGGTTTCTCTTCACCAATCCGTCAATATTACAGGCCCCTGCTCTGTTATCGCAATCGTATGCTCGAACATGGCGGATAAGGAGCCGTCCCGCGTTCGCGCGCTCCAGCCGTCCTGCCCGATGGACACCTCCGATGAACCTGTCGTTAAGATGGGCTCGATCGTAATGACCATTCCGGGCTTAAGCATAATTCCCTTGCCCTCACGCCCCCGGTTTTCTACCGCTGGCGACTCATGGATTTCGCGTCCGATGCCGTGGCCTACGAATCCGGTCACAACCGCGAATCCCGCCTCCTCCGCGCTTTTTTTCACCGCATGTCCGATGTCCCCTAGCCGCTTGCCCGGGACCGCCTGCGTAATCGCCCGATCCAGCGCCGCCCGCGTGGCCCGCAGCAGCCGTTTTGCCCGCGTTGATGTCCGCCCGATCGCGAACGTCCATGCCGAGTCTGCCTTCCATCCATCTACATCCGCCACCATATCGATCGTGACAATATCGCCCTCCTCCAGCGGCTCCGCATCCGGAAAACCGTGGCAGACGACGTCATTGACCGATGCACATATTGCGAATGGATAGCCCCGATACCCTTTTTGCGCTGGGGTAGCGCCACGCTCGCGCATAAGCCGTTCCACAAAACGATCGATCTCTAAGGTGGTTACGCCCGGCGCAATGCGGCTGGCGATGGCTCGGTGGCATTCTGCCACAACGCGTCCTGCCTTAGCAATTCGGCGAATCTCCTCCGGCGACTTCCTTTCCACCACGCGTCATCACTCCCGTCTTTCATATGCCTTAATTTATTCCGGCAGGAATAAAGTCAGAACACGTAAAGCAGGGCGTTGCCGCGCAAAAGTGTCGCAGCCATGCAAACAGGCGACCGGTTGTCCCGGCCGCCTGCTTGTAGCGCTCATAGCTCGCTCCACCCTAGAAAGCCGGAACGACTGCGCCTTTATATTTTTGCTCGATAAAAGCTTTCACCTTCTCGCTGTTCAGCGCTGCTGCCAGCTTCTTCATCGCCTCGCTGTCCTTATTGTCCGGCCTGGATACGAGGATGTTAACGTAAGGTGAATCCTTGCCCTCAAGGAACAGCGCATCCGTCGTTGGGACGAGCCCCGCCTCAAGCGCATAGTTCGTATTAATAATCCCCAAAGCCACTTCGTCCAGCACGCGGGGCAGCGTCGCCGCCTCCAGTTCAGTTACCTTAAACTTCTTTGGATTGTCCGTAATATCACCGACAGTTGCGCTCACGCCAACCCCTTCCTTCAGCTTCAGCAGCCCGTTCTTCTCCAGCAATGACAAAGCGCGTCCGCCGTTAGACGGATCGTTCGGGATCGCGATCTTCGCTCCATCCTTTAGCTCCTCTATTTTTTTCAGCTTTTTGGAGTATGCCCCGAGCGGCTCGATATGCACGCCAGCCACTTTCACCAAGTCATAGCCTTTGTCTTTATTGAACTGGTCGAGGTACGGCGTATGCTGAAAGAAATTCGCATCCAACTGTTTCTCATATACTTGAACGTTAGGCTGCACGTAATCATTAAACTCAACGATTTCGAGATTGACGCCCTGTTCCTTCAAAATCGGCTGCACTTCTTTTAAAATCTCAGCATGCGGCACCGGAGTAGCTCCGACCTTCAACACTGCAGGCGCAGCTTCTCCTGTTCCTTGCTCAACCGTGCCCTCATCCTCTTTCTTGTCCTCATCCTTATTGCCGCACGCGGCTAATGTAAAGGCAAGCAGCATCACAAGCGTTAGCGCCACAAGCTTCTTCCACGGTCCAAAATAGCGGTTCGAGTGCCCTGACTGATTCGATTTCAAATGTTGTGCCATTAGCTGTATCAGCCTCCTAGATGTCCGTTGTTCAATTCGAATTCAATTCAATTCAAATCCATTCATTTATTTGCGGCTCAAACGGCGAACGACACTATCTCCAATGGATTGCAACAATTGAACGAGTATAACAAGCAACACGACCGTGACGAGCATAACATCAGTCTGGAATCGTTGGTACCCGTACCGCAGGGCCAAATCCCCTAGCCCACCGCCGCCGATCACGCCGGACATCGCCGTATATGAAACTAACGTAACCGCCGTAATCGTAATGCCGGCAACAAGCCCCAGCCTTGATTCACGCAGCAACACGCGCCGTACGATTGTCCAACTGGAAGCCCCCATCGCTTGTGCCGCTTCGATGACACCGCGATCGACCTCACGGAGCGAGGTTTCCACGAGACGGGCGAAGAACGGGGCAGCAGCAACGACCAGCGGCGGGATGGAGCCTTCAACTCCGATAGACGTTCCCGTCAACCATTTGGTAAAAGGCATAATCGAAATCATCAGAATAACGAACGGAACGGAGCGCAGCACATTCACGACGAACGAAAGCACGCCATACGCAATCGGCTGGCTAAGCAGCTGGCCGCGCGAGGTCAGGTATAACACAATGCCCAGGAGCAAGCCAATCACTACCGTAAACAGAAGCGACAGCCCCAGCATCGTTAGCGTATCAATGGCCGCTTCGCGGATTTCGTCTGGGCGGACATTTTCAAATGACATGGTCATGCAAGCACCTCGGCTTCAATGCCCTCGGCATGCAAGCGCGCTAAGATTCGCTCCACATCGCCCTCGCTTCCACGAACGTCAACAAGCAATTGGCCGTACGGAATTCGTTTCATTCGGGACACTGTCCCCTGCAATATTGAGAATACAGCCCCAGTCTCCTTAACCGCCTCGAACAAGACCGGCTCATACGTCTGCCTGCCTTTGAACCGGACCCGCAGCAGCTTGCCCCGCCTGACGCCATCCTCGCTCGGAAAACCGCTTGAAGCATGCGTCGATTGCTCCACGAAATCCTGCGTCACCTGCGCGCGAGGATGCAGGAATACATCGATAACATCGCCCATCTCGATAATTTCACCTTGATCAATGACCGCTACCCGATCACAAATCGAACGAATGACATGCATTTCGTGCGTAATTAGCATAATCGTCAACCCGAGCTTCTCATTAATATCGAGCAGCAAGGACAGTATCGAGTCCGTCGTCTGCGGATCGAGCGCCGAGGTCGCTTCATCACATAGCAGCACATCCGGCTTATTCGCCAGTGCACGGGCTATGCCAACCCGCTGCTTCTGTCCGCCAGACAGCTGGGACGGATACCGGTCCGCATAGCCCTCCAGCCCTACTAGCCTAAGCAGCTCATCCACTCTGGCACGAATCTCCGAGCGTGGCTGCCTGGCGAGCCGCAATGGAAACGCGATATTGTCGCGTACCGTCGCCGTCGATAGCAAATTGAAATGTTGAAAAATAATCCCGATTCGCCTGCGTTGCAGCTGAAGCTGCCTCGTGCTCAGCCGAGTCAGGTCGGTGCCCCCGACGACTACGCTGCCCGAGGTTGGCCTTTCCAACAAATTGACGCAACGCAATAGCGTACTCTTGCCCGCGCCAGAATGGCCGATGACGCCGAATATTTCTCCGCTTCGCACATACAGGTCAATGCCGCGGATCGCGTCTGTCACGCCTGATGCGCTATGGTACCTTTTGGTGACAGCCTTAAGCTCAATCAGAATGGAACACCTCCAGCTGGCGTTTGATCACAGTGTTTCCAACATGAACCCATACCATGAATGCGGGCGCCAACGAACAGAAAAAAGCCTTGCTCCAATTGCTGGAACAAGGCCGATCTATCAAACTATAAGGTTCTGCCCGCTTATCCGACCGAGGAGTTCAGCTTGCCGAGCTCATCTTCCACCAACATCGTTAACTCTTCTTCGTAACCGCCGGTGATCCGATATTTGCGAATGTACTCTTTCACAAATTTGCGAGGATCTTTCGGTTGAAAAATTCTCGTGAGCTCTTTCAGGCTTTCCTTGACTTCATTCTGGCTATGTTTGGCCATGAAATCTCCCCCCCTAAGCGTTGGATGGTCATCCTTTAACTTCACGGTACGAGTACGGAAGGCGGCACGGTGCCGCGAATCCTCCCTTCGGCAGTAGGCAGTTCCAATGGACAATAAGCAAACAATTTGCACTTTTCTCACTATTATAACACTCGTTGGTTAGCTGTAAAAGGGAATCAATCAAATAAAACGTTTACATAAACAAATTTTACAAAAGTCTTACTATTGCTCGTCATTCCCGTCCTCCGGCAATAGCTGCGAATCCGCTAGTTGCGAGGGGGCTGCAGATCGCGAGGTGTCCTCTCCTGTCGCTGAACGGTAGCCGATTGCGTCTGCACCTTTTCGAAACATGCGCAGATACGCGATCACGCCTACTACGGCTACGACTATGCCAAATACGACAACAAGGGCTGTCACCCATTCTTCAACAAACATCCTGATGCCCCCTCACAACCATTTTCCAGATATAGTTAAGTATAACGAAAAGGACAGCCCCTTTCAACCAACGTGCGAACGCCTAACGCTCTGGCGTAACGAGGCGAAAAGCGCTGCTGCCCCATGCGAGCAGGCTGCCGCCTGCTCCATAAATATGGGCCTCCATCGTCACCGTTCGCCTCGAGCGATGCACGATTCCCGCTTCGCATTGGATCTCTCCAGCCCCTGATGAAGCAAGGTAATGGATGTTCATCTGGGCCGTTACTAGCAATTCTCCCGGAAAGGCCCGCATCGCAGCAAGCCCCATCGCATTATCCATGATTGCCGCTAGAACCCCGCCGTGCACGAGATCTGCCATGTTCAAATGGCGCTCCGTGCATAGCAGGCTTATGACCGCCCGGCCAGGCTCTGCACTTACAATTTCACAGCCGAGCGTTCCCCAGAAGGTACGCCGGGCACGCTCTTCCACCTTCGCCCAGTCTTCACCCTCATTCGGCACCATCCTTATCGCTTCCTTCCGGGTTAGGATCGTTCTCCAGCTCCTCATGGAGCTTGCGCTTAAGCACTTTGCCAATGATGGTCTTAGGCAACGAATCACGGAATTCGTACAGATGCGGCACCTTAAAAGAAGCCAGCCGTGCACGGCACCAATGGTTCAGCTCGGCCTGCGTCAGCTCGGCGCCTTGCTTCGGGATAATATACGCCTTAACGGTTTGCCCGCGATATTCATCCTCAATGCCGATGATCGCCGCTTCTTGGACGCCGGGATGCTCATACAGCACTTCCTCGACCTCGCGCGGATAAATATTGAATCCGCCTGCGATAATTACATCTTTAATGCGGTCCACAATCGCAAAAAAGCCGTCCTCATCCATAGTCGCCAAATCACCCGTATACAACCAGCCGTCCCGCAGCACCTTGGCCGTCTCGTCTGGCCGGTTCCAATACCCTTTCATCACCTGCGGCCCGCGAATGGCAAGCTCCCCGATTTCGCCAATCGCGACAGGCTCGCCCGTCTTGGGATCAACGACCAAGCAATCCGTATCCGGAAACGGAAGGCCAATCGTCCCGATTTTCCGTTTTCCCCATATTGGGTTAGCATGCGTTACCGGCGAAGCCTCCGTTAAGCCATAGCCTTCGATCAGCCTGCCTCCAGTTAACGATTCGAATTTCTCCTGCACCTCAAGCGGAAGCGGAGCGGAACCGCTCACGCAGATCTCAATCGAGGACAAGTCCATCTTGGACGCCTGCGGGTGATTAATTAAAGCGACGTACATGGTTGGTGCACCGGGAAAAATCGAAGGCCGCTTTTCCCGTATCGTCTGCAGCACCTGCACCGTCTCGAATCGAGGCAATAGAATAAGCTCGCCAGCCCGCAACGTTGCCAAATTCATTAACACCGTTAAACCAAACACATGGAATAACGGCAGCGCCGCCAAAAAACGCTCGCGCGTGTCAGTAGCCCGATAGAACCATGCCGATGTCTGCATCGTATTGGCTACCAAATTGCGATGCGTCAGCATGACTCCTTTGGCAAGCCCTGTCGTACCGCCTGTATACTGAAGCTGTGCCAAATCATTCGCCGCATCAATGCCGGCAACGGAGGCAAGATCCGGCTTGGCGGCAGCCATCAGCCGGGAATAGGCATGAATGCCGTGCTTCCCATACGGAATGTCCGGACGGAAGCCCTCTTTCCGCTGTTTAAGCGGGTATAATATATTTTTCGGAAAAGGAAGCCCATCTTTTATAGAAGTGATGATCACTTTACGCAAATCCGGCAAAGGTCCTAGTTCTGGGTGCTCACCCCGGACGCGCGCGAGCCTGGCATACAGCAAATCGACCGTTATGATGACGGATGCACCGCTATCTGCCAGCTGATGCTCCAGCTCCCGCTCAACATAGAGCGGATTCGTCTGGACGACGACCGCGCCGGCCAGCAGCGCACCATAATAAGCAATGACCGCCTGTGGGCAATTCGGCAGCATAATCGCGACCCGCTCGCCTTTGGCCACACCAAACCCCCGAAGGATGCCCGCCATCTTGCGGACATCCTCCAGCAGGCGATTGTACGTGATGGTCCTGCCTAAGAAATGTACGGCGGGCCGGTCGCCATGCTTACGCGCTGCTTCAAGCAGCAGATCGGGAACGGACCAATCGGGATAACTCGCCGAAGGCGGCACCTCTTCCGGGTAATGGCGCAACCACGGACGCGGCTCAATCGGTTCCATCGTCCTCACCCTTTCCGATTCGAATGGGGCTGCTCGATGTTGGGCAGTTACACGACGTATCGGCCCGCTTCCTTCACCTTGGCGGCAATCGTGCGCTTGCGTGCAATCGTATCCTCCTGCGGAGCCCGCATCAGCTTCTTCAGCACAGAGAGCTGCACCTGCAGCGAATCGCCCCGCTCGACGGCGGCTAACCCTTTTTTCGCTAACTGTTCAATCCGCTCCATTGCCTCCTGCACGAATACAACCGTCATATCGATCGCATTGCCTGCCTTCGCTTCGCCTTCCCGGGCAATCAGCTTCTTCACGCGCAGCAGCGCACTCTCCATGGCGTAGATGTCGATCATAATATCCGCAAGCGTCACGAGCACTTCCTGCTCCTGCTCCAGCCGTAGCCCAAGCTGCTGGACGGCGAGCCCGCCGACCGCAAGAAACGTCCGTTTGGCCTGGGCTAGACGATAGGTTTCGAGGCTAAGCACACCCTCGAAGGATGGCAGAGGCATCGGCTGCAGCAGCTCCGCTTGCAAAGCCCTCGCCTTGCGAAGCAGCGGCAGGTCGCCTTTGAGCGCCTTCTTCATCAGAGTGCCGGGAATGAGCATGCGATTGATCTCATTCGTCCCTTCAAAAATGCGGTTAATGCGCGAGTCGCGGTAGATTCGCTCGATTTTGTATTCCTGCATATAGCCGTAGCCGCCGTGAATTTGCACCCCTTCATCCGCAATATAGTCGAGCGCCTCTGTTGCGAACACCTTCACAATGGAGCATTCCAACGCGTACTCCGCAATGGCTTTGGCTGCTTGTGCGCCACTATCGGGCGCGTTCGGGTCCGCCGCACCCAACCGCTCGTCAATCCAGCCCGCCGTCCGGTACACCATGCTCTCCATCACGAATGCGGCAATGTTCATATCCGCTAATTTCGCGCCGATGAGAGGAAAGCTCGCGATTGGCCTTCCAAACTGTTTGCGGGCCGCCGCATAGCCCACCGACAGCCGAATCGCTTCCTTCGCCGTGCCTACGCAGCCCGCGCCTAGTTTGAAACGCCCGATGTTTAAAATATTGAAGGCGATCTGATGGCCTTTGCCGACCTCGCCAAGGACGTTAGCAACCGGAACCGGCGCATCCTCAAAAAACAAGGGGCAGGTCGAGGAGCCCTTAATGCCCATCTTCTTCTCCTCCGGACCGACCGTGAAGCCCGGCGTTCCCCGCTCGACGATGAATGCGGTAAAATGGTCCCCATCCACCTTCGCATAGACGATATAAACGTCGGCAAAGGCAGCATTCGTAATATACAGCTTGGAGCCGCTTAACAAATAATGGCTTCCGTCCGGCGACAGCCGCGCCGTCGTCCGGGCGCCAAGCGCATCCGAGCCAGAGCCTGGCTCGGTCAGGCAGTATGCTGCGATTCGCGTGCCTGCAGCCAGATCAGGCAAGAAGCGCGCCTTCTGCTCCGGCGTTCCGAAGAAGACGATCGGCAGCGTGCCAATCCCAACATGCGCACCGACGGACAGCGCGAAGGAGGAGGCTTCTGCCATCGTTTCCGCCAGCAGCGTCGTGCTCACTTTATCAAGCCCCAGCCCGCCATAGGCCTCCGGCACATCGGCGCCAAGCAAGCCAAGCTCGCCTGCCTTGCGCATCAGCTCGACCGTTAAGCCATAATCGAGCTTCTCCAACTGCTCGTCGCGCGTCTTCACTTCCCCTTCAACGAATGCGCGGGCCGCATCCGCCATCATCCGTTGTTCTTCGGTCAAATCCTCCGGTGTCGCAATCGTATCCGGCGCAAAATCGTCCACGACAAAACGGCCGCCGTTCTGTGCGCTCTCCGTCGCCATCGGTTCACACGCCCCTTTCCAATTCGAACACGCCTGCCGCTCCCATGCCCCCTCCGACACACATCGATACAATGCCATACTGCGCCCCCCGCCTGCGCAGCTCATGCAGCAGCGAAACGGTCAGCTTCGCCCCTGTGCAGCCAAGCGGATGGCCCAGCGCAATCGCGCCTCCGTTAACATTCACCCGCTCCTCCGGCAGCCCGAGCTCCCGAATGATCGGCACGCATTGCGCAGCGAAAGCTTCGTTCAGCTCAAACAAATCGACCTGGTCCAGCGAAATTCTCGCACGGGCAACCGCCTTCGGAATCGCCTCAATCGGCCCAATGCCCATAACCTCCGGCGCAACGCCTGCGACAGCGTATGAGCGGAAGCTCGCAAGCGGCTGTACGCCAAGCCGGGCGGCACGGGCGCGGCTCATGACGACGACTGCGGCTGCGGCGTCGCTCATTTGCGATGCGTTGCCTGCCGTAACGGTCCCCGCCCGTGCGAAAGCTGGCTTCAGCGCCGCCAGCCTTGCTTCTGTCGTGTCCGGCCGAACGCCCTCATCTGTCTGGAACGTGAAGGAGCGTTCGGCCGGGCGACCCGATGTGTCCACGCTGGCAAGCTTTACCTCCATCGGGACGATTTCATCCTCGAAGCGCCCTCCCGCAATCGCGGCTGCCGCCTTCCGATGGCTCGCTGCCGCAAACGCATCCTGATCCTGTCGGCTGACACCGTAGCGCAGCGCCACCTCTTCCGCTGTATGCCCCATTCCCATGTAGGCTTCAGGCATCGTATCAACGATGGCCGGATGAGGCGATAATCGAAACCCTGTCATCGGCACATGGCTCATGCTCTCCACTCCGCCTGCCACGATGACCTCTGCTTCCCCGAGCCGGATGCGCTCTGATGCATATGCGATGGCTTGCAGCCCTGATGCACAGAACCGATTCACTGTCACCGCCGGCACCGAATGCGGGAAGCCTGCATATAGCGACATCAATCTAGCAAAATTAAGCCCCTGCTCGCCTTCCGGCATCGCACAGCCAATGATGACATCTTCGATGTCGGCCGCTTGCAGCCCCGGCACCCGGTCAACTGCCGCCCGCAGCACAGCGCGTCCCATATCCTCCGCACGCGTCTGCGACAGCGCGCCCCGCTTGGCTTTGCCGACTGCGGTCCGAACCGCAGAGACGATGACAGGGTCGCGTTCCCAATCGTTAGGCATCCACTCTCCCCCTTCTGTATGCGGCTTAGTTGCGCAGCGGCTTGCCGGTCTCCAGCATATGGCGCATCCGCTGCTGCGTCAGCGGCTCGCCGAGCAGCGCCATGAATGCTTCGCGTTCCAGATCGAGCAAATATTGCTCGCTAACCTCCGCCCCCGGTGCGGCATCGCCGCCCGCGAGCACATGCGCCAGCCGCGTCGCAATCCGTGCATCATGCGCGCTAATAAATCCGCCTCGGCGCATCGCATCTACGGCCAGCAGGAGCACAGCCTTGCCCTCACGGCCAGCGACGGCTACACGCTTTCGTGGATCAGGGGCCGCGTAGCCTGCCCGATCCAGCTCCAGCACCGCCCGCTTCGCCTCTGCAATGCGGGCGTCCTGCCGCGCAATGACCGCGTCCTGCGGGCGCATCAGCCCAATGGCGGCCGCTTCATGCCCGCTCGTTGTTGTTTTCGCCATCGCAATCGTTTCAAACAGCGGCACCAACTGGTCATTAAGCGAGCCATAGGCAACCGACTGGGCGCGTGCAGCCGCTAGAATGGCCGCTTCCTTGCAGCCGCCGCCGGCGGGAATGAGCCCGACGCCGGTCTCGACGAGCCCGTAGTACGTTTCAGGCGAGAAAAGGACGCGGTCCGCTGGCAGGCATGCTTCGACGCCGCCTCCGAGCGTCATGCGATGCGGGGCGGCGACGACAGGCCGCTCTACCCTTTTGAGCTGCAGCATGCTGTCTTGAAACTGGCGAATGATGTCCTCGACCTCATCCCACTCGCCGTTTTGCGCCTCCATGAGCAACAGCAGCAAATTCGCGCCGACGCAGAAGTTACGGCCTTCATTGGCGACCACCACCCCCCGCCAGTTGCGCCCGACCTCCTCTGCCGACCGCCGAATCGCCGTCAATATATCCGAGCCAATCGCATTGTTCGGCGAATGGAACTCCAAGCAAACCACATCGTCCCCGATATCGATCAGGCTCGCTCCCGCGTTGCCCAACACGATGCGCCCTGCTGCTTTCAGCGGCTGAAGCAAAATCGTGTCCGCAGGCTCCTCTACCGTTTTGAACGCGCCGCTCGATACGTATAACCGCGAGAGGCCTTCCTGCCTGTAAAAGGTTTTGTTGCCCGCGGCAAGCCACACCTCTACCCACTCAGGAATCGCATCCCCTTCCGCCTTCATGCGGCGTACCGTTCGCTCCACCCCGAGAGCATCCCAGAGTGCGAATGGGCCCAGTTCCCAGTTAAAGCCCCACTCCATCGCGCGGTCGATATCGACGATGGAATCGGCGATTACGCCGACCTGCCGCGCGGCGTACAGCAGCGTCCGCTTCAACGCGTACCACGAGAACAGCGTGTAGCGGACATCGCGAGGCAGCGCCTGTAGGGCGCTGGCGGCGGAGCCGCGGCTAGCGTTGGCGGCGTGATCGCCGGCAGGCGAAGCTGCGCTGGCATTGGCGGCGTCGGCGGCAGGCGAAGCTGCGGAGCCTGCCATCGGCGCGATCGCGGGTGCGCCGGTTGGCGGCGCTATTGCGGCTGCGCCGGGAGCGGCGGCCGCCGTGCTGGCGGCGTCGGCGTGCGGCGGGGCCGCAGCATCGCCAGCCGTTGCGTCGCTGCGCGACGGCGC
>NZ_WSTC01000025.1 GCF_009789195.1 Paenibacillus sp. MMS18-CY102
GTTAAAAAGGTATCCTTCGCAATTATTTAGGCGACTTCTATTTGTCAAGTGTTTTATCTTGTTTTTAGCTAGAAATCTATTGAACTTTTGTCCTTACAGTTGTTGGGGCGAACTGCATAAGTCATGATAATGATTGTAGTATTCTTGTATGCGAAGGAAGTGCTTGATCTTAAATTCCGTAATAAAGTCATTAAAGGCGCACATGAATTTGAACAAAGCTTGGAAAGCTTCTCACGAAGAGTTGCTAATGTAATGAAAGTTGCAGAGCTGGAGCGGTGCTTGGTTGATGAATTGACAAGATTGCTGCCTATTCATTCCGTAGGGTTTATCGAACGCAGGGTTGAGGGTAATATCATTACGTTGAAGTGGAGACAAGGCGCTGTGCCGACTGAGACTTTATTATCAGAGCTTTATAGCAGGGTATCATCACGTTCAGATATTGGCGATTCCTTGAAGATGTCCCAGGGGTATTGCTACATGATTGGACAAGGCCGAGGCACGCAGCATTTTGTCTGGATTGATGATAAAGTGAATCATATGGAGTACAATCATGACGAGAAAGTATGGCTTCGAACAATCATGACGTATGTAGGTTTTGTATATCAGAATTTGCAGCTAATCGAAGGGCTCGTCCATGATCTAAGCACGAAGCGGGGAGAGGAAGCGCCTCCGTGGGTGCTCCGCCTATTGTTCCAATTGTCGGAGAAGGAGCGCCGTAAGCTGGCAAGCGATCTGCATGATTCAGCGCTTCAGGATCAATTGTTATGGTATCGCAAGCTTGAGGCGATTACGCATGATGAAGAGCAGCTGCCACCGGCTACTCGCACGAACCTAGAAGATATTCGCGAAGGCTTATTGGATGTTATTCATCAAATTCGTGAAACCTGTAACGAGCTGCGTCCGCCATTCTTGAAGGAAATGGGCGTAATCGAAGCGATTGAAAATTTATGTACACATACTCAGTTGCACGCAAACTATACGATAACGTTTAGCCACCAGGATTTTCGAGTGGAGATTAGTGATGAGCATGTGCTGTCGCTCTATCGGATCACGCAAGAGCTGCTGCGCAACGGGATGAAGCATTCGAGAGCGACGCAGGTTGAGCTGATGCTGCATTATAATCAACGGCAAATTTTTTACCGTTACAAGGATAACGGAATTGGGATGGAGATGGACCGCCTTCAATCTTCGTTCAAGCATATGGGGCTGTCCGGAATCCGAGAGCGGGTGTCGGGCTTAGAAGGCGAGACGCATTTCCGTACGGCGCCAGGACAAGGGCTGGATATTGAAATTATTATTCCGCTTCCGGAGGAAGAAAGTGCCGAGTTCCGGGGCAGTGAGGAGGAATCGGCATGATCCGTGTATTATTAGTTGATGACCATCCTTCCGTAGGGGAAGGGACAAGGCATATGATCGAGCAAGACCCCGATATCAAAGTCACGATCGTGTTCTCAGGCATGGAAGCATTGAACAAACTTGAACAGGAATCATTCGATTTAATGCTGTTCGATCTCAACATGCCGGTTATTAGCGGGCTTGAGCTGACGAAACGGGTGACATTGGCGAATGCGGATGCAATCGTACTGATCTATACCGGCTACGATCTTGCCTCCCATTACAATATGTTGATGGATTCCGGTGTTTCTGGTTTTATTAGCAAAGCTGCAACACGCGAACAGCTAGTTACGGCTATTCGGTGCGCTTTGCGCGGTGAGGCTGTCGTTCCTGTGCACCTGTTGAAGCAGCTCAGGCGCAGTGAGGTGCGCTTCCAGCAAACGGACGGTAACGGCAAGACGGTCGAGGAAGTATCGATTAATGAGAAAGAGCAGTTGATCCTAAGGGAAGTCGCAAGCGGCGGCAGCAACAAGGAAATTGCGGCTAAGCTCTTTATTAGCCAACGTACGGTAGAGTACAACCTGACACGTATATTCGAGAAGCTAGGCGTCCGATCACGCTCCGAGGCTATCGTTGAAGCGAACCGATTAGGCTTAATTAACGAGCGGGATCTCACGTACAATTCCTAATAATTAACAAACATTAATGCGCCTAACATTCGGCAGTTTGCCGGGTGTTAGGCTTTTTTTGCATCTATGCGCGGCAGTTGCGTCGACGCGCAATGTTTATGCGGGTCTATGCAAGGTTGATTTCGGTGATAAATTACTGCACTTGGTATACGATTGTTAACAGGAAGGACTGGCTCAGACCGAGGGTCCGTAAAGGATTGGAGGGATATTCATTACGGGTTACGCAATCGATGCCACTGACATGATGAAATCATATGGCATGGTTCGAGCAATACGTGGCATTACGTTAAAGATTAATCGAGGCGAGATATTTGGAGTAGTTGGACCTAGAGGCTCTGGCAAATCAACGCTGCTTGAATTATTAATCGGGATAAGGGAAGCTGACGGCGGACAGTTAAATATGCTAGGTATGGATGCGGACAAGCATGCGAATGAATTGAAGGAACATATTGGCTTTCAATTGCAGCATACATCGCTTCATGAACGGATTAAGGTAAAGGAAGTCTTGAAGCTGTTTCGTTCCTATTATAAGAAGAAGCGAGACCTGAACGATATCATCTCGATGTTAGCGTTGAAGCCATACTTGAATCATTATGTCATGGATCTAACGGAAAACTGGAAAAAACGCATTGCGTTCGCACTTGCTTTGGTGAACGATCCGGAAATTATTTTTTTGGACGAGCCGTCTGCGGGACTTGAGCCGCAGGCTCAAACTGAACTGTGGGAAATATTGGGCCGTATGCGTGAGGAGGGCAAGACGATCATCGTCTCAACACCTCACATCGAAGAAGCCCAGCAGCATTGTGATCGCGTTGCGTTGATCGTAGGAGGGGAAGTGTCTCTATGCAGCACCCCACAAGAAATCAAACGCAAACTATTATTCGGGACCAACTCATTCGATCAGAGGAATCTACAACTGACGGCGTTAAGGTGGAGAGGGGAGACGGCCTAATGCAATCGATGTTAATGCACACCAAGATGGAGCTTCGGCTGTTTTTCCGTGAAATCATTGGACTGTTCTTCGTATTTGTCATGCCAGCTGCTTGCTTTTATTTTTTCGGCAAAATGTTCGAAGTACAGCGAACGGACATGTCCGAGTATTTCAGCCAATTTATACCGGGCATGATCGGAATCGTATTGTTCACGTCAGGCTTTTTCATTATCGGATTGCAAGCGGTCATTGACCGTGAGCGAGGCGTGTACAAACGGCTTAAGGGAACGCCGCTTCGCCCAGCTTTTGTTTTGCAAGCGATTATAACGAAGGGATTCTTCGCAGTATTCGCTGGCACACTCGAAATTATTATTATCGCGAAGCTTGCCTTCAACGCGCCACTTGTCATCAACGTTGCCCAATTTGTGATGGCGCTTGTATTATCGTCATGTGCATTCTTCGCAATCGGGTTTATCGTGGCTAGCGTTGCAAGAAGGTTCCAGAGCGGAATGGCGATTGGTTTCGTGACATTATATCCGATGATGTTCTTGTCAGGGGCGACCATACCGGTCGAATCGCTGCCGAGCAGCATGCAAACTGTAACGGCGGTTATTCCACTGAAATATGCAGTCCATCTTTTACAGAACGGTTGGTCAGGAAAATTGTTTACGTCCTCAAGCATAGTTGATGTTATCGTTTTGTCGGTGATTGTCGGGTTAGGGATTGTAATCAGCCGCAAGTACTTCCGATGGGACATCGTATAGATACGGCGGGTTGACAAGAAGCAAGGTTAATGGATACGCTATAGGTAGACACAGTACTGATCGTTGCTCTATACCTAATCAGAAGTCGCCGCATAACAAGTTAAACGTATACTGCTCTGCAGTGTGCGTATAGCTTGGCGGCGCTTTTTTGTTTCATTGGACCTTCCAGTATTCGGGACACTGAGACTGACGGCCTGATGTTGCTTACATAGCGGGGCGTCAACGGACAGGTGGCGAAGACGACAATGGGCAAGAAGAGCGCAGTAGCTTATCACGGAGATATGTTGTTTCAGAACGTGTCGGAATCTCGGATGACCGTAGAGGATGTTAGCGCTCGAATTGTTCATTTCGTCTCGCAGGATGTGAGGGCCCCTTACCAGTTCGTGATTGGAACAGACAGCCAAGTGTTTCGTGATTATACGAAATTCGTAACGGGTGTCATCATTCGAAGGCTGGGTAAAGGGGTATGGGCGTGTTATCGGCAGTCTGTCGTAACGCGGCCGCTGACATCCTTGCGGGAGAAGCTCTCATTGGAAACGGCGTTGTCACAGGAAACAGGCTACTTCTTCATGGAGCCCTTGTTTGCGCGAATTGAGGAGATGTTGATGCCGTATGTGTACCAAGGCGCATCGTTGGAGACGTTCATCGATATCGATGCGGGAACGGAGCCGCTCCGCAATCCAACGTCGTTGTATGTGGATGAGATGATTGGGCGTGTGAAAGCGATGGGGATGTATACGCCTCGAACGAAACCTGAATCTTATGGAGCATCTGCTTATGCCAATCGATTCACGAAACGGCCGGTTCGTCTTGTGATGTAGTGGGTTAAACGAGCGAAGCCCCTTAAAGGGGCTTCTACTGTGGTTTGCCGAATAACGAGGCGAGGTGGCTGAACGGGTTATGTCCGTCGTCATCATCGTCATCATCATTGCTGGAATAGACGAGCTTCGTCTCATAGAGCGGATCATCTGCTGCATTGTTATGCTCTAGCGTAATCTGGTCAAACATGCGGATGAACAATCTGGCCGTATTTGCCGCATCATCAAGTGCACGATGTTGGGCGCCATCGAAGGTGAAACCTGCAGTTTCAAGTGCTCTAGCTAATCCGATTCGCTTGCTGGCATTATTGCCTTGCAGCTTCGTATAGTACAACTGCAGGTCGTTCATGTTGCATAACCAGTTGAGCTCGATCTTCATGTCGCGGCATTGCCGGACAAAATGCTGCTTATCGTCTGGTCCCCACGAGCACAAATAGTATGTTGTATCGCCAATCCATTGCCGGAATAACGCAATTGCATCCGGGAAAGTTGGCGCAGCGTCGACTTGTTCTTGCGTAATGCCGGTGAACTCTGTCGTGTGCGTCGTAATCACCTTGTTGCGTTCCGGCTTCACATAGGTCTGGAATCGATCGAGTTCGATCGGGCCTTGTTCACCGTCGGTCAATTTGACGGCACCGATCTCAATAATGTCGGCTGCATACTGTTGCTTGCGGAGGACGGTAAATTCTAGATCGTACACAATATAAGTGCGCATACCGGTTCACTCCTTTCAATCATATGATTCTATTGTAACACGGGCAGACGAAGGGAGGGAGATGGTAAATAACGAGTACATAGTAGCGGAGTAGATATAAAAGGGATAGGAGGACGATGACAGGTTAGATAGGAACTGGACCACAGGCGGGGTGTGAATACGCCGTCGGACGAATGCGCCTTATTCAACTCGCATGATAAGCTGAAGCCAACAAAGCAACAGCTTAACTAGGGAGGTGAACGAATTGAACAGAAGGGTGGGAATTGGGGTCGTGCTAATTATTGCTGGATTAGTTGGCATTGTGGCATCAGCGCAGCAAGGAGTGAAGGGGGGCGGATCCTTTATGTTCTGGAAAAAAGAGCGGATCGCGCAAAGCCAATCGGCTGTTGCTGAGGGGATACGGAGCATTAATGTGAGTGTAGAGAACGCAGATGTCGTTCTCGTTCGAAGCAAGAGCGACACGATCGGCATTCGGCTAACAGGCAGAGTAAGCGAGCGGATGAGTGATGAACTGTCCATCCGGTCAGTGCGGCAAGGCGATACGTTAGAGATCGGGATCGATCGTCCTGAAGGTTGGTTGAGCTGGCTGAATTGGAATAACCTTGAGCTGGCCGTTGAATTGCCAGAGGCGGATTGGAACTTGGTGCGCATGCATACGGGAAGCGGAGATATAACTGCAAAAGATATTGCGGCCAACGGCATCGATTTGGATACAGGCAGCGGCGACTTGGACATTACGAATATGAAGACGAAGCAAGCGATTGAGCTGCATACCGGCTCTGGCAATATTACGGCGAACCAATTGACGGCAGAGCGCGGATTGTTCCGCTCCGGCAGCGGCAATATTAAGGTCATCGATAGCAAGGCGGCATTTCAGATGGAGACGGGATCAGGGAATATTCGATTGGACCAGTATGCGATTGAACGGGATACGGACCTGAAGACGGGAAGCGGAGATATCAAAATCAAGCTAGGAGCGGCGCCGAAGTCGCTAGCTGTGGATTTTGACGCAGGGTCTGGGGATGGCCGCATTCGCTGGGACGGCTTCAGCTATGCTATCGGAGATGATAATCGATCACGCATTCTCGGGTCTTTCGGCAGCGGTGATACATTGTTGAAGGTTCGCACGGGCTCCGGTGATTTTAAGTTAGAGTAGCGTATAATAGAATAGATGAGTGGAGAAACCGAAGGCGAATATCGTTTTCGGTTTATTTTAATTCCCGGGAAATAATATTATTATTTCTGTTAGTATTTTCCGATAATAGGAATTGAGGATGTACGATTGAGACGAAAAGGTGTGTTGGTTGATGACAAGCAAGCGGGAAGCCACGTTGGTATCGCTAATGAATACGCTATGGTATTTTTGGGCGTTCTATTTATTCATGTACCTTCCCGGACCAAGGTACGGCTATGGCAAGGACTTTTATGCAACTTTATTTCTAGTAGGATTGCTTTTGTTTATTCCTTTCACATTGTTTTTGATCGTCTATTACGTTATTTTCTTTATCACGAGTACGAAGGTCAAATGGAAGCCGAGAGTGTATGCCTTGTTATTGGGAGCGTTGATTCCCCTTCTGCTAGGCAGTATCCATCGTTACTGGTGGAACGAATTCCCTCCAATGTCTGAGAAGAAGGCTGGACAATACGCAGATAAGCTGATGGGGGATAGGCTAAACCATTATGAATATGAGCGGGTAATTCGCTGGGACAAAAAAAGGCATGCAATGGTAGTGATTTATATGAGACCTGGAACTTTTAATTGTGAGACCTATTATATCCGACGGCTAAATACCATTGGCACGGGAAGTTCGTGCACGGATGTATTTGCTAGTTTGCAGGAGTAGAAGCGGTGCTAATTTGTATTCACGGGCATAAGTGGTAGACTGGGTACAGGTATTACGAATGAATGGGTTGTATGTACAAACCGGTGGCACTCGTTGAAATTTAGTTTATGTAACAAAAAGCAAAAAGCCGGAAAACCTCTACCGTACAAGTGAGGGACTAAAAAGTAGGCTAAGGGTGGCATTGGTGCTACCCTTATTTTTATTATTGGGAGAGAAGCTGCCGCACATGGGGATACTTAGAATTGCCGCGACCAAAGAAAACGAGAACCCTTAGTACAGGCGTAATGAAGCTAAATGAGCAAAAGCAGCCTATCCTCGGTTGAGGATAGGCTGCTTTTTTTCTAATCCTTTATAGCAACATTCCTGCTTCACATCATCATTCTTTCTAAAATTGGGTGAAATTTCTTAAAGTTTGATCCGATATATTTGATAGCTAATTACCCCATTTTATGGATAGGAGAGAGTAATATGGATGAAATGGTGTTGTCTTACGCAAACCTTCGCATTACCCCCTACGAATTGGTTCAAATCCAATCCTTAAAGATTGTGAAATCGATGAACGACCATGTCCGGGTATCGCTAACGGGCATTATTCCTGAAAAGTTTAAAGACCAGTATGTGACGAAGTCTGAATCGGAGGAACCAGTCACTATTGAGCTGTTGGATAAGAAGTCGGGAAGGGCCACGCCGTTATTCAAGGGAATGGTGGTGGACGCAGAAGTGCGAATGGTGCGGGGCGTTTACTATCTGGCTGTTGAAGCGGTATCGTTCACCTTCTTGCTGGATATGAAGCGCAAACAGCGTTCTTTTCAAAATCCACGCATGACGTATTCCGATCTCGTTAAGGCGGTTGTAGACGATTATGAGAAAGGGGACGCAATCGATCAGGTATCGAAAGGCGCAGCTATAGGAACGTTCATTATGCAGTATGAGGAAACAGATTGGCAGTTTTTGAAGCGAATGGCTTCCCGGTTTAATACGGTGCTCGTTGCTGTATCTGCCTTCGATAAGCCTGAGCTGTTTTTCGGCTTATCGGAGCACGGGGTGGATAAGGGCGTTCTTCAAGCTTCCAGCTATACGGTGAAGAAGCGGCAAGCGGACTATTGCGTCGCAAAGGATTATCAGGTGCCTGGTGTTCATGCGGAGGATTATCTTGTCTATGAGGTGGAGTCGACCCGGGTGCTGGATCTGGCGCATGTCGTCACCTTTCAGGGGCATCGGCTAATTGTCGGTGATGTGGCTATTGAACTGAAGGATAGCATTCTGACATGTACATATAGCCTGTACCCCTACAGAGGGCTGAGGCAGAAGAAAGAGCATAACGCAGCAATCATTGGCGCTTCGATTCAAGCGCGCGTCCTGCAAGTGCGAAAGGATACGGTGCAAGCCAAGCTGGATATGGACGATCAGGAAGAGGACAGCATGGATTACTGGTTCCCATACTCGACGATCTACGCCTCGGAGGATAACACAGGGTGGTACTGTATGCCGGAAGTGGGCGATAGCATCCGTATTTATTTTCCGAGCAAGAAGGAGGAGCGCGGCATTGCGATCAGCTCTGTCAAGCGCACGGTGACGGAAGCGCCGAAAGCATCCAATGGAGCGGGCGGAGGATCTGCGAATCAAAGCGGGGGAAGCAGCTCGCACGCAGGTGCAGGTGGCGGAAACAGCGACAGGATGTCCAACCCAGATACGAAATCATTCCGTACCAAATACGGCAAGGAGATTGTGATGGGCAAGGATCACATATCGATTTCGGCTGGCAACGGGCTGTCGATTACGATCAGCGATCAATCCGGCATTTCGATCGAAAGCAGCAAGGATGTCCTTATCCATTCGGGAAGTGCGATGATGTTATCCTCGCAAAATCTCCAAATCTCCGCAGGGAAGGTCGAATTGACAGGCAATAAAAACTCGCTGCTTCTGGAAGATAAGGTCGAGATGAAGGGCGCAGAAATTAAGATGAATTAGCAGGGGGCTAATGGCTTGAACAAAGAACAGGCATGGGGGCATCTCTATGACACGGTATTCCTGCCGGGGTTAGCGGAGCGAATCGAGGAGTTGGACAGCTTCTTCCGGGAGCATAGAGGAGAGCTTGTGGATTCCTTCGTCGATTCGTTTCGCAAGCTGTGCAAGATGGCGTTAGAACAGCAGCAAAACGAGGGGAAGGGACCGATCGGATTCCTTCACTGCTCATGGTTAAGAACGTCAATTTTAGAGGAAAGGTTTGTTTGCGTAGTAGAAGCCTACTCTGCCCGTTGGTACAGCGATCCGGTGGAATGTATGGCTTTTTACGATGTAAGCTGGGCCTATCAGGGCTTTGCTTCGCTAAAGGGCTTATTGGAGCAAAAACGTAAGCTGTATATCGATATGCTGCATCCGCCTGATGTGGAGCGAATGGTATTGCAATATGGCGAGTACATCGCGCCGTTCATCGCTTCGCTTATCCGCTTCGCACTGCCTGATGTGATCAAGCTGCCGGACTATCAGCAATTAATGAAGGTAGACAAGCTGCATATCCGCGCCGGAGAATACTTTGATTTCAGTGAAGACATCTATGTTTGGCATAAGGAGCCGCAGGATGCGGAAGCGATCCGAAAGCTTCTAACGGAAGAGGGGAATCAGGCGTGTATGTATGAAAGCTTTGCGGGGATATCACTGTCTTCGGACCAGTGCAGGGGAAGGGATTTTCGTTACACCGATTTTAGCGGCAGCCGGCTTCCGAATTGGCGGTTTGAAGCTTGCGTGTTGGCCGGAACGAGATGGCATGGCGCGATGCTAGAGGGTGCAGATTTCAGCCATTCGCTATTGGCCGACGCAGACTTTCGGGGTGCGAATTTGCAGCGGGCGATCTTTAGAGGGGCGAGCGGCGCGGGGAGGAAAGAGCCGCTTAGCCGCGTGCCTGGGCTGCTCGATGTGCAATTTTCGGGTGCGGATTTGTCCGGAGCGGACTTTACAGATGCGTTGCTGGATAATGCCGATTTTGAAGGGGCGAATCTGTGTGACGCTGTTTTCCTTGAGAAAGATAAGGGGCGCTACAAGCTAAGCGAGCAGCAAATACAGTCCATTCGATGGATGCCATCATTGGAGGAAATAGGGCATGGCTGATTTTTTTAAGCTTGTGGGGGACAGCCGCATTCCGCATATTGTTGCCCCTGCGGCACTGGACGCATTTGAAGCATTGCCGGTTTCGTCAGCCGCTGAGGTGCATGGGAGCCGCACTCGGGATTACGTAGATTGGATCGAACGCCCTTACTGGCTCGCGTCGGATCAGATGAAATCAATTATGCATAAGTACAATCGCCAGATTCGTTTGAAGCATGTGGCGCTGGTAGATACGGAGCAAGGGCGGCAGCATCCTTATTGGGCGCTGCAAGTGCCGGCATTGCGGTGCTTGTCGCCAGAGAGCGAGCAGTATCCTAACGGTACGATAAAACGGCTTGTGCTGGAGCGCGAGCGATTGCAAGGCCAACATTTGTTCGCTGTTGAAGATATGCTGGCGCCCTGTCTTATCATAAGCCTAGCAGCGGCTGAAAGCTTGCTGCGCCGTAATCTGACGGGTTTTGTCCTGACAAGGGTAGAGCAAAGCTAGAAAGGCGGTACGCATGAAGCGACAATATTGGGATGAGTTGTTTTTGGACGACCAGTTTGAGTTTGAACAAGAGCAGCGAGAGCGAGAGCGTGAGTTGAATGCGTCTGCCGAGTGGAACGGGCTAGAAGGAGGGGAACGACCTGTTTCCATGGCGCAATGGCGGGCTGCCATTGATTCATCGGTTGTATACGATCATGGGCAACGGGTTGAGCTGAGAGAAGTGAAGCTTTTTGACAATCACATTAGCTTGAAGCTGCCTTATTCGTTGCATGAGGTGCCTAAAGGGCTGGCAGCGCCAACGGGCGAGCGTGAACATGAGCAATTGATGTATCTGGATCGGGATGGGCTGACTGCCTTCGGTGCGACTTGGATGGCGCATGCGCTGCCAGTTGAAGCGGTCGTGCCGTTTAAGCAGCGGATGATCGGGCAGTGGCGAGGGGATAAACCGGGCGTTCAAATCGTACACGAAGAGACGATGGAATCAAATGGGCGTTTGTTAAGCTGGTTCGAATGTTATATGCCCAATGAACCGCTGCAGTTGTACCAGCTTGTATTCGTCACCACGCTGCAAGGCCGCGCCCTGCTCGGTAGCTTTCAGTTCAAGCTAGAGGATGCGCAGCTATGGCAGCCGACGGCTGTGGCGATAATGCAGACGATGGAGCTGCACGAATAATAAAGAGGGGAGGGGCGCATCTTGCTTTCATTATTGCTACAAATGCTGCTTTCGGGCATAGCTGGCGGGGAACATTCGTATGTCGTTCGCGGAGCGACGCTGAAGTGCAGCAACGGCACAGACCCTGGGGTGCTGAATTTGCCGATGTGCCATGGCGTGTACATTAAGGACGCTTCGGTGATGAACATAAAAGACTGCTTGCCCATAACCAATATTAGTACGTTCGGTATTTGCAAAGAGACGGGGGACTTTTGCCAGCCTGCTTTCTGCAATCCCGCACAGTGGTCAAGCGGCAAGGAGGATGTGCTTCTGGACGAGGAGCCAGCGCTGCTGAACAATTCCACCTTAACGTGCCTGAATAAAGGGATCATTTCGATCGAAAATGACGGACAGAAATAGAAAGGGAAGCAATCAGTCATCTGGGAACGAAACGGTAATGCTTCTGGAAGGGAGCTAGAATGAAGCAAGCAATGGAAGCCGCAACGTATCGGCATTTGCAGATCGAGTGGGCGTTTGGCGGCATACGGCTTGAAGAGCTGGAGCTTACGCATGGGATCGGGGAGCATGCGCGGATGCGGGTGGTTGGCAAGATCTCCGAACAGCAGGAGCAGGACATTGTGAAGCATGCGGACAGCGAAACGGTAATTGAGCTGCATCTGCTGGACAACAAGGGGCAGCGCCAGCAAACGCTGTTCATGGGGGCGCTCAATGAAACGGCGATTCACGTGAGGCACGGCGTGCGCACGCTCGTTGCCGATGCGATTTCGCATACGTTCGCGATGGATACGGTGCGAAAGGACCGTTCCTTCCAGCATGCAGGAGGCAAGCTGATGGACATCGCCGACTCGATCATCGGAGCCTACCCCGGCGGAGATATGATTGACATGGCCTTCGATGAGCAGGAGGCTGGCCAGTTTATTATGCAGTATGAGGAGACGGATTGGGTATTCCTAAGGCGGCTTGCCTCGTTCGCGGGAGCTGATCTTGTGCCGGATGTGACGGCGCATAAGCCGCGCCTGTGCATCGGCCTGCCGGAAGGCAGAAGGCAAATCGAGCTGCCGGAGGATGCCCTGTGCACCACCCGCCGCAATGCGAAGCAATATTGGCAGCGCCAAGCGAATGGCTGGAAGGATGCCGAGGAAACGGACGGCATTACGTATACATTCGAGCGAAGCGATGTGCTGCAGCTCGGCGACGAGGTCAAGCGGGGCGGGCAATTGTTCGTGGTAATGGAGCGCCGGGGCAAGCTGAAACACGGACTGTTCAAATGGACTTATGCCTGCGGGCGGCCGGAAGGTTTGAGGCGGGAGCGGGTGTACAATCGCGCGATCATCGGCGCTTCCATCGAAGGCAAGGTTATGGCGGTCAGCCGCGACCAGGTGAAGCTGCATTTGGATATGGATGATGTGCAGGGCGTGGAGGAAGCAAGGTGGTTCCCGTATTCGGCGGAAGGCAATCAGGTATGGTACATGATGCCGGAGAAGGGAACGCCGGTGAAGCTTTATTTTCCGAGTGCAGACGAAGATGAGGCGATGGTGATCCAGTCGGTGAGGCAGGCGCCGCGAGGTGAGCATGCAGCCAAACAGGAAGCGAAGATGAGCGACCCGGGCGTCAAATCATTCAGCAACCCACAGGGAAAAGGCTTCACTCTAGGGGACAAGGAGCTGGAGATGACCGCGAAGGAAGGGCAGCTGTACATTTCGCTCAATGAATATTTGGGCGTGAGGCTAAACAGTGCGCTTGGCGTTTCCATTCATGCGGCAGGCAACCTGCGATTGGAAGGGGCAACCGTTCACCTCGAAGGGATGGAAGGGTTGTCCATCACAGCAGGTTCGGATACGATAGAATTGGTTGAAGATGTAAATGTCCATAGCGAGCAGATCGTCCTGCAGGCAGACAAAGGGAACCGGAAACAGTTCGAGCCGATCCAAACAGCGTTCGAGCAGGAGCTTGCCCGGATTGGTCCGGAAGCGATGAAACGGCAGCGGATAGATGCGAGTAATAAAGCGACTGCGCAAGGCTATCTTGATAGAGGCGTCGAAACGTTAAAGGGCATATGGGGCTTTACGGTGGACGCTGCAGATGCTACCTTCACCGGGATGGTCGGCGGCGATGAGAAAGCAAGAGATATATACAGCACATTGAGCGGTAAGGACGTCGGGTCGTTAACCGAACGGAATGCGACGGTACAAGGGGCTATCCAGACGGGTGAAGACGCATGGGCGTATGGAGGCGACATCGTAAGCGGGGATAAATCGATTGGGGATGCCGCCAGGGAAGCAAGCCAGTGGGCATACGACGAGTATCTCGAACCGTTCGTCAAGCAGCAAGAAAATCGGAGGAAGCTCAACCCGCTAACGAGCAGTGCGGAAGAATACTATGAGGCAGGGCGAAATGATTTTGCCGCAGACATGGTAGGTGTGGATATTGCGCTAACGGTAGTGACGGAAGGTGCAGGCGGGGCGGTATTCAAAGGTATAAAGAAAGGTACGGAGCTTGCGCCGGATGTGCCTGGTGAGCGGAAGATTCACGGCAAGGGCACGGAGGAAGAAGGGACACATTCAGGGAAAGATAAAGATTCAGAGGATGGAAGTGCCCGCCCGCATCCGGATGAGCAGGACGCACCAGCAGTTGAAACGCCGACGAAGGATGGCAAGCTGAAAACAAACGCGATGCCAAGGAAAAATCCGTTAGATGAGTTGGAGCAGATTGCGAAGCGGATTCGTCAGATGATGGAAGTGCTGAGGAAAGAGCCGTTATTCGTGCAAAACGAGATTGGGCTGGCGGGTGGATTTGGCGTATCTTCGGGGTATTCCTTGAATCCGAAGATTGCGGAGATTTGGAAGGCTGAGGGGCATGGTGGTGGTTCCTGGGGTGGTAAGGGGACGGGTAAACCTGACAAAGTACCTGTTCCAAAAATTCCAAAACAAGTTGTCTACGGAGAAACAGATTTAAGTGCAATGGCGAGAAAATATCGAATTGATAACCAGATATACGATTTAAGAAATCTTGTTGTGGCAGAAATTGAAATAGACGGTGTTCGATATTTGAAGGTTTTTGAAAGTACTAGAAGACAAGTTGTAAAACCAAGTGGAAAAGTAAAAGATAAAAATGTACACTCCGAAATGGCTTTATATGAGGATAAGCTTGCAGCTGAAAAAAATGGACAGACGTATGAAGTTAAACGTGTATATACTGAAAGAGAGCCTTGTATTATTGAGGGTCATGATTGTAAGAAGTTACTTTCAGAAGAATTTCCTGATGCTGAAGTAACCTATAGCGTTGAGTATGGGGATAAAGCTTCAAGAGATAGAGGGAATGAAGAACTAGCTAAAGAGATTGAAAAAGTAAAGGAGTGATAGTATGGATTTTGACATTCGTGAGATTCGAGATTATTACGATTCGAATTTACGGGACTATGACTATGATGAATTGGTTAAGATTGGTGTAAGTTATGAGAATGCTGATTTCATGGTTTCAATAGGAGTACCAGAAGTATATGATGATTTTGTATTCTATGGAATGGATACTATTCAAAAAACGATAATTGAAGACACGGAATTTATTATTATTGGTCATTATGCATGTCATGGTATTCTTAGCCCGAAAGGACTGTTTTTAAAGGAAGGTAGTGACAAACTCTTTACTATTTCATCTGTGCACTATCCGTCAATATATATGCTCAATAAAAACTTGAGGACATTTTTTTTGTTTGATTTAATTAGAAGTGAATTGGCAATGAAAATGAGACGGGAAGGTGAATATAGCTCGCAAAAATATGCACAAGAGCTACGTAAATTTTTCGAACAACACGATCCTGAGGCAATGAATTATGTTGAAGGATATTGGTCACATTTTATTGAGGATTACGAGACAGGTTTGTAGAAAGTTATATTTATGGATTATACCTATCAATTTTTCTGATTATCATATGGTTGTTTTTAGGATACAACCCACAACGCCACAATACGAGTTTCATTACGTGTTGTGGTTTTTTATTTTTGCCGCAACAAACTAAACAATACAAACATGCGGCGAAGAGATCCTTCAACGCATTTTGAGGGTCTTGAGCTGTTACCAACTTGTTCTCTTTGGCCGCATGCTCGCCTCGCGGCGCCTGCCTCACCGACTGGATCACCATCGCGTCATCTTCGTCTGGGAAGGGTTGTCCATCACAGCAGGTTCGGATACGATAGAATTGGTTGAAGATGTAAATGTCCATAGCGAGCAGATCGTCCTGCAGGCAGACACTGGGAATCGTCGGACGTTCGAGCCGATCCAAACAGCGTTCGAACAGGAGCTTGCCCGGATTGGGCCGGAAGCGATGAAACGGCAGCGGATAGAGGCGAGTAATAAAGCGCAAGCGAAGGGCGTACGTGACGCGGGCGTTGATATGCTAAAGGGCATATGGGGCTTTACGGTTGACGCTGCGGATGCGGCCTTCACCGGGATGGTCGGCGGCGATGATAAAGCAAGAGATATATACAGCACATTGAGCGGTGAAGACGTCGGTTCGCTGACTGAACGGAATGCGACGGTACAAGGAGCTATCCAAACGGGTAAAGACGCATGGGCGTACGGCGGCGACATCGTAAGCGGGGATAAATCGATTGGGGATGCCGCCAGGGAAGCAAGCCAGTGGGCATACGACGAGTATCTCGAACCGTTCGTCAAGCAGCAAGAAAATAGGAGGAAGCTCAACCCGCTAACGAGCAGCGTCGAAGAATATTATGAGGCAGGGCGAAATGATTTTGCCGCAGACATGGTTGGCGTGGATATTGCGCTAACGGTAGTGACGGAAGGTGCAGGCGGGGCGGTATTCAAAGGCATAAAGAAAGGTACAGAGCTTGCGCCGGATGTGCCTGGTGAGCGGAAGATTCATGGCAAGGGCACGGAGGAAGAAGGGACACATTCAGGGAAAGATAAAGATTCAGATTCAGAGGATGGAAGTGCCCGCCCGCATCCGGATGAGCAGGACGCACCAGCAGTAGAAGCACCGACGAAGGATGGCAAGCTGAAAACAAACGCGATGCCAAGGAAAAATCCGTTAGATGAGTTGGAGCAGATTGCGAAGCGGATTCGTCAGATGATGGAAGTGCTGAAGAAAGAGCCGCTATTTGTGCAAAACGAGCTTGGGCTGGCGGGTGGATTTGGCGTATCTTCGGGGTATTCCTTGAATTCGAAGATTGCGGAGATTTGGAAGGCTGAGGGGCATGGTGGGGGTGGTGGTGGTTCTCGTGGTGAGGGGACTGGTAATCCTAAAGTAAGGATTGTCGATGGTAAAAAAGAGTATAATGTAAATGGTAAATGGCTAAATGACAAGCAATTTTCTGCTCTCCGTCAAAAGTCAGTTCGACAGGCATGGAAACAGGAAAAAGAGTTGGTTGAAACTACAGGAAAAGGATCGAGAGATTGGACTCCTGAAGAGAAACAGGAGTTATTACAAACTGGTAAAGTAAAAGGGTATGAGGGGCAGCATATGAAATCAGCTTCAGAATATCCTGATTTTGCAGGAGATCCTGATAATATTCAATTTTTGAAAGGTAGAAATATGGATGTGAATGAACATCTTGATGCTCATGGAGGAAATTATCATAATCCAACGAATGGATATTATGATCCAAGGACAGGGAAAATGATAGAATTCGGAGATGAAACTCCATGGGATTTTGAATAAATAAGAGGTGTAAATATGGAGAAACTTTTTTCAAATAACGAAGACCTTTTACCATTTGTCCAGGAAATAAACAGATATGCCGAAGGAGTGCATTCGTTGAATGAGGGAATCGACGAATCATCTATAGAGGATCTTGAGAGTATGTTAAAAGTAAAATTTCCTAAAGTATATAAGGACTTTCTTCAAATATGTAATGGAGGAGAACTGTTTATCCCCGGAACAGTGATCTCTGAAATATACACTACAACATCAGGTCCTAAACAAAGAGGAGGATCATATCTAAATGATTCGTTCATGATAGAACGAAGACGTCCAGGAATGCCAGATACTTATTTAATTATTGCGGATCTTAATTATGGGGATACAATTTGCTTGGATTTGGATACTAATAATGGTTATGAGTCTACAGTAGTTCAATGGGATAGAGAAGCTCAAGAGGTATCCAGATCATGGGGAAGTTTTGTTGAGTGGATCATGGACACGTTAGAAGAAGGGGCAATGTTAGTAGATTACGAAGGCAATGAAAAGGATTTAGATTTTTAATTTAAGAGTAAATCACGGGATGGGCTACCCTGTACCGAATGAACCCATCATTCAACCAATAAGACAAATAACCAATATAATACCCGTATGAAGATTTTGTCATGTTGTGTGTACGCACAACAAACGCTTTAATTTCATAACCCAAATTACGCTATTCCATTACGCGAAGCAGGTCGATTATGGTCAGATACTACCATAATTGATCTGTTTTTTGTTATGCTCGCTTTCTTACAGGATTTTAAAAATTTTATGTAACTGTAGAATACGCTGCCCCGAATCGATAATACTTTCTATACTTCGATTGGCAGCATCAAGCGAACGCCAGAGGGCATAAGACGGGGGGGACAATCGAGCGATTATCGGAGCTTCCATCGAAGGCAAGGTTATGGAGGTCAACCGTGACCAGGTGAAGCTGTATTTTCCGAGTGCAGACGAAGATGAGGCGATGGTCATTCAGTCGGTGAGGCAGGCGCCGCGAGGTGAGCATGCAGCCAAACAGGAAGCGAAGATGAATGACCCGGGCGTAAAATCATTCAGCAACCCACAGGGAAAAGGCTTCACTCTAGGGGACAAGGAGCTGGAGATGACCGCGAAGGAAGGGCAGCTGTACATTTCGCTCAATGAGTATCTCGGCGTGAGGCTGAACAGCGCGCTTGGCGTCTCGATCCATGCGGCGGGCAACCTGCGATTGGAGGGGGCGACCGTTCACCTCGAAGGGATGGAAGGGTTGTCCATCACAGCAGGTTCGGATACGATAGAATTGGTTGAAGATGTCAATAACCATAGCGAGCAGATCGTCTTGCAGGCGGACACTGGGAACCGGCGGACGTTCGAGCCGATCCAAACAGCGTTCGAGCAACTGTTGGCCCAGATCGGGCCGGAAGAGTTGAAACGGCAGCGGATAGAGGCGAGTAATAAAGCGCAAGCGAAGGGCGTACGTGACGCGGGCGTAGATATGCTAAAGGGCATATGGGGCTTTACGGTTGACGCTGCGGATGCGGCCTTCACCGGCATGGTCGGTGATGAGAACGCAAGCGATTTATACAGTACGGTGAGCGGTAAAGATGTCGGGTCGTTAACCGAACGGAATGCCACGGTACAAGGAGCCATCCAGACGGGTAAAGACGCATGGGCGTACGGCGGCGACATCGTAAGCGGGGATAAATCGATTGGGGATGCCGCCAGGGAAGCAAGCCAGTGGGCATACGACGAGTATCTCGAACCGTTCGTCAAGCAGCAAGAAAATAGGAGGAAGCTAAACCCGCTAACGAGCAGCGTCGAAGAATACTATGAGGCAGGGCGAAATGATTTTGCCGCAGACATGGTTGGCGTGGATATTGCACTAACGGTAGTAACGGAAGGTGCAGGCGGAGCCGTATTCAAAAGCATAAAGAAAGGTACGGAGCTTGCACCGGATGTGCCTGGCGAGCGGAAGATTCACGGCAAGGGCACGGAGGAAGAAGGGACGCATTCAGGGAAAGATAAGGATTCCGATTCCGAGGATGGAAGCAGTCCACACCCGGATGCTGATCCAGACGCACCAACAGCTGAAACGCCAACGAAGGATGGCAAGCTGAAAACAAACGCGATGCCAAGGAAAAACCCGTTAGATGAGCTGGCGCAGATTGCGAAGCGGATTCGGCAGATGATGGAAGTGCTGAAGAAAGAGCCTCTATTCGTGCAAAACGAGATTGGGCTGGCGGGTGGATTTGGCGTATCTTCGGGGTATTCTTTGAATTCGAAGATTGCGGAGATTTGGAAGGCTGAGGGGTATGGTGGTGGTGGGACAAGTAATACTTATACACCTGTAGAATACAAAGGGACGACAAAAGTCGATGGGCAGACAAAAGATATTAGTAGGCGCGTCTATCAGAGAAGTGATATTGATTGGAATCGAGTTGACCCTGAAACTGGATTAACAAACATTGAATTAATGAAAAAAGGTAGACCGCCTTATTGGAAAGATGGAACGAAAGTAGAACTTCATCATACAATCCAATTAGAACCTGGTCCAATGGTAGAATTACCTGCGAGTTTACACGATGAGTACAGTAAAATATTGCATGGGCTAGTTGAAAACGGCGGTAGTTTTAGAAATAATCCTGTATTAGAAAAACAGTACAACAATTTTAGGTCGAAGTACTGGAGATGGAGAGCAAAGCAAATAGAAGGAAAAGAGTAAGATATTGATGATATTCAAGGAGGGATAAGAATTGGAACGAAACGAATTGAATGCCTTTATTCAAGAACACGTTGACGATACTGATTTTACTGGTGGAGTCTCAGACACAGAAATAACAAAAGTCGAAAATGAACTAAACGTTGTGTTTCCGAGGAGTTATAAATGGTTTCTAAAAAACTATGGTTCAGGTGGACTCTTTGGTGTAGATATCCTAGGTTGTGGGAAATCAGCAATCCCATCTGTTGTATCAAATACTGAAAGACTTCGTAATCTCGGACTACCATCGGAATACATTGTAATTGAAGATTGTGACGAATTCTTTTATTGTCTTGATACAGGAAATTTATTGGATGGCGAATGTTCTATAATATCATGGGATAGAGTAGCAGGGTTCAGTGGGAAAAGAGCAAACGGTTTTTATGATTTTTTATCCGAAAGACTCAGTGAAGCTAAAGAAAACTGGGATGAAGATTTTTAAGTTTTAGTTAGTGGGGGCTACCCAGTGCCGAATGAATTCATCATTCAACCAATAAAAGACTTAACTCATTTAATACCCGTATGAAGATTTCTCAATTTCGGTTGCACGCACAGCAAATGTATTAATTTTATAACCTAAATAACGCTATTCCGTTACATCAAACAGGTCAATCATGGTCAGTTACCACCATGATTGACCTGTTTTTATTTGTTCCAATCTAAATAATCACCGTTTTTCAGATTCTTCAAATTACTTTTTCTAAAAATGGGTAAAATTTCTTTAACTTAAATCCGATATAGTTGATAAACTCAACCTATTTTTGGTTTTAAAATATTAATATGGATGAAATAGTGTTGTCTTGCACAACAAAAAATAAAATTCAGGAGTGAAAGAAGAAAAATGAAAATGCCATTAAGCATTAAAATTATGCTATTTATGATGGTGTTGTATGCCAGCATTACTGGTGCCGTCTACATAATAATTAAAAGCGCAATAGATTTTTATATCCCTCAAATCTATGGGTTTCCTGATGAGGGGACATGGGCGACAAAGATCGTTGATAATGTTATACATGATATGCCGCTTGAAGTAGGTGAGAGGATTAGGATACTAGCAGGAATACAAGTGGTATTTGCTATGAGCTTTATGATCTCACTCCTCCCTATTATTTTTATCAGCTGTAGGCTATATAAGCTTTCCATCATTTTTGTTTCTTTTTCAGCATTTTTCCATTGCTCGCTTAAGGGACCCGGCCTGCTCGCAGCAGCACTGCATATCATTGTGCTCATCGTCATTCTATGCAATAAACGAGCCAAGTCGTACTTGAAAAGAAAGCAACAAAAACTGCCTTCACCGGTTACGAGCGTGTAAATATTGAAAAGCAAAAGAACCGCTAACCCAGCAGGAGTCACTTTTCACGCGGGATGGCGGTTCTTTGGTGATAAACGTTTATTGCTAATCCTCTCGATATTCCCCGCTCAAAACTTCCGCCAACAGCGTGTTGTTATCCGTCTGCACCTCATCCTCGTCCCAATCCACCCGCAGATAACGCGGCAAGCGGAACATGTCCTCCAGCCGTTCTTCTGTCAGATGCTTCACGGGCACAAGCGGCTCTAGCGAGAGCACGTCGACCGGCCGCAGTGTAGCGAGGCAAAATCCCCAATCGATTGCGAATTCAACGATATAATCCCAGTGGTAAGGGGAAACGTGGAAACCCGCTGTTTTGACCGTTGCTCGAATAGCGGCAAGATATTCAGGCATTGTCGATACGATGGAGCAGGCGATTGCCATTGCGCCCCCGGGATTCAGCTTCGTCTTCAGCAGCCGATAGAACTCGACGGAGAATAGCTTGTTTAATCCAGGCGCATGGAAGGAAGGGTCGGGGAGGTCGATAATGATGACGTCCCAGCGATCGGTGCTATTCTCGACAAAAGTACGCCCGTCTTCTAATATAGCCGTCACGCGAGGATCGTTCAAAGAGCCGCGCGTAAAGGCGAGGAACGGCTCGAACGTCTTGCCCATCTCGACAATGATCGGATCCAGATCGACCGCAGTGACCGACTCTACCTCTTTATAGCGAAGCACCTCTCGGGCCGTAATGCCTGCGCCTGAGCCGATGATGAGCACCGATTCACGGTTGCGGGCCGCCGCCATGGGGACATGGACGATAGCTTCAGCGTATTGGTCTTCGGCTTTGTTGGTGCTTAGCATTTCGCTGCCATCAGCGAATAGATGATAGATGCCACAGGCTTCTGCGACGGCTATTTTTTGGTGGGGCGATTTTTTGCGCAAAATGATTTTGTAGTCGCCGTCCGGCTCTTCTTCTTCCATTATATAAGATTCGATCCAACGCTTTCTCCAATATAGGCTCACCCACACTGCAAGAACAATTAGGGCTCCGAAGGCGGCGCCTATTGCATATTCATTCACCGAACTTACTCCTCCTCTGGCTGTTTAGGCTTCAATAATAGATGGCCAAGCATCATCTTCATACGGTATGCAAAACAAAGCTTGAATGAAAGGATGATTCGCCTAATTGTGAACGATTTTGGAAGGATAGGATTGCCCGTTGACAATGATTATCACTAGCGAATATACTGCAAGTTGGATAGGCTTATGGAATGAACCGTAATCTTACAATAAATTCACAATGATAGAACCAATAGATATTATCAATTCGAGAGTTGCACAAGAGAGGATGTTCACGATGAAAGCTAGATTAACGTTTGCAGCACTTGTATTATCGATGTCGGTTGTTTTTGCAGGGTGCTCGTCTGATTCGAAGGAAAAGGAAACGGACAAACCGGCTGACACAGCACAGACGCAGACTGAGACGGATACGAAAGCGGCGGATGCGTCCGCTGATCTGAATGAGAAGCTGAAGGATGTACTGGCACAATATCGCCAATTCTCGATCGAACAGAACGATCTGATGATCGTAGAGACGGAGAAATTCGTTGCGGCAGTAAAAGGCGGCGACCTGGAAACGGCTAAGAGCCTGTACGCGCCAACGCGCATGTACTATGAACGGATTGAGCCGATTGCAGAAGCGTTGGGCAATTTTGACCCGGATATCGATGCCCGTGAAGGCGATGTAGACGATAAGGAATGGCGCGGCTTCCACCGAATCGAGAAAGGCCTCTGGGTCGATAAGAAAACGGCTGGCTACGAAGAGTATGCGGATCGCTTGCTTAACGATGTAAAGGCGATGCGTGCATTGATGGAAACGGTAGAAGTAGATACAGCGATGCTGACGACGGGCGCAGTTGAGCTGTTGAATGAGGTATCGTCCTCTAAAGTAACAGGCGAGGAAGAGCGTTACTCGCACACGGACTTGTATGATTTTGTAGCAAACGTAGAAGGTGCGAACAAAATCTATGAG
Organism: Paenibacillus sp. MMS18-CY102; assembly: GCF_009789195.1. Classification (GTDB taxonomy): domain Bacteria; phylum Bacillota; class Bacilli; order Paenibacillales; family Paenibacillaceae; genus Paenibacillus_T. The sequence continues at coordinate 23,123 of NZ_WSTC01000025.1, forward strand.
CTGCTGAAGCCAGAGCTGGCGGAGAAGGATGCTGCACTTGAGAAAAGCATCGGCGACAAATTCACAGCGTTGAATGAGCTGCTTGCCAAATATAAATCAGGTGACGGCTATGTGCCTTACACCGATCTTAAAGAAGAAGATACGCGTGCGCTTAGCCAAGCGCTTGATGCACTGGCAGAACCGCTTTCCCAAATGGGCAAAGCGTTAGGGGTTTAATGACGAATGGCGGCCAACGACAATAAGAAGAGCGGTAGTGAAAATCAAGGCAAGCCGGGCATCAGTAGGCGCGATCTGCTCAAAATGGCTGGCATCGGCGGCGCTGGGCTGTTGCTTGGCGGTGCCGGCATCGGCACTTTGTTAAAATCAAAGGAAAGCAGCAGCGCTGCTGCTTCAGGTGCGCCAGCCGATGGCTACCATGAGGAAATTCCTTTCTATGGCGCGCATCAGGCGGGCATTACGACGCCAGCGCAGGATTTTGTCATCTTCGCATCATTCGACCTGTCCACCACGTCAATCGATGAAGTGCGCGAGCTGTTTAAGCAATGGACGGCTGCTTCGGCGGCTATAGCAAAAGGCCAGATGATTGGCGAAGATAATGAAAACCTGAACGTCCCCCCATCAGATACGGGAGAAGCCGCGGGGCTTCAGCCTTCCAAAACGACGCTGACGTTCGGCGTTGGGCCCTCGTTCTTCGATTCAAGGTTTGGCCTGGCAGGCAAGAAGCCGGCAGAACTCGCGGACTTGCCTGCTTTCAGCGGCGACGCGCTTCGCGAGGAATGGGTAGGTGGCGACCTTGGCGTGCAGGTATGCGCGAATGATATGCAGGTGGCTTTTCGCGCCATCCGCAACCTTACGCGCATCGCGCGCGGCAAAGCAACGCTGCGTTGGACGCAAGAAGGCTTCCAGCGTACGGGAGGCTCCGATCCTAGCGGCGGTACGGCCCGTAATCTAATGGGCTTCAAGGACGGAACAGGCAACCCGGATGTGAAGGACGGCGCTAAGATGAACGAGGTTGTCTGGTCGCAAGCGGGCGATGGGCAATCGTGGCTAGCGGGCGGCAGTTATATGATCGTCCGCCGCATTCGGATTCGAGTCGAGGTATGGGACCGTTCGACGCTGGGCGACCAAGAAGCAACCTTCGGCCGCCATCGCACGAGCGGCGCGCCGCTTGGCAGCACAGATGAATTCGAGAAGATCGACCTCGACCGCAAAGATGGGAAAGGCAAGCCAGTCATTCCGATGGATGCGCATGTACGCGTAGCGAAGGAAGATGGCGTTCAAATATTGCGCCGTTCTTACTCGTATTCCAGCGGGCTGGACAAGCGGACGGGACAGTTCGATGCGGGCTTGCTCTTCATTGCTTACAATCGAAGCTTGGCAAAGCAGTTTATTCCGATGCAGACGCGATTGGCGAAATCGGATGCATTGAACGAATATATCGAGCATAACGGGAGTGCCGTATTCGCATGCTTCCCAGGTGTAAAGGAAGGCGGCTACATCGGCGATACGCTGCTGTAGCACGTACGTGTGATGCAATTGTACAGACCGATATAACGGCTATAGCCGTTGTATCGGTCTGTGGCGGTTATATGGAGGAAAGGAAGCGACAGGAATGAGAAGTTGGGGGAAACGAGCAGGATCGGCGCAGGAGCAGGGGCAAAGGCAGGAATGGCGGAGGAAGCGAGGCGGATGGCTGGCTATTGTAGTCGCACTCATCATTGTTGTGGCATGTAACGGGGCGATAATGATGCCTTCATCTGCGAAAGCAGCTGCTTCGCAGGAGTTGAGCCAAGACCGCGTCAATCTGTTGGGTACGATCTTGCCGTTAGTCGGTGGCGCTTTAGTCGATATTGGCCGGGATGACCATGACGCCGCTGTGAAGGCTATAGCAGATGCGAAGGCGCAGTGGGAGGCGGTTGGGGCAGAACCACTGGAAGATATCGCGAAGCGCGTGAATGATGCCTTCGAAGCTGCGAGCAAGGCGATTGAGCAGTCGAAATCGGATCCAGCAGCGGCTAAGAAAGCACTGGCTGATTTAGCGAGTGCGGTTAATGCATATAAGAAAGCGGCAACGAAGAGCGATATACTCTCTGGACCGAAGGCGGCAGAGATGCTCGTGCCTCAGCTCAATGACCTGCTCGGGCATGTTCAAGGGGCAGACTGGTCGGCAGCCAATGCGGATTATCGCATAATAGAAAGCACTTGGCGCAAAATCGAGCAGCCGATCCGTGACGATAACACGAGCGTATATGGCAGCATTGAGACGAGCCTCAGCATGATTCGAATTGCGATGCGCGCTGAGCCGCCTCGTGCGGAGCAAGCGGCTGCAGATACGCAAACGCTCATTGCGTACCTGAACGATTATGCAGCACACAAGCTTGCTGCTGTTGCACCATCCGATTCGGAGCTCAAGGTCGCTGATTTGATCGCTGTGCTGGACCAAGCGGCGTCATTGGTGGAGTCCGGTTCAGCCGCAGAGGCGGAAGCGCAGTTGCAGTCGTTCATTCGCATGTGGCCATCGGTGGAAGGGCAAGTGTCGATCCGTTCCTCAACGGTTTACCGGGACATTGAGAACGAGATGACGGAAGCGCCTGGCTATTTGCTGGAAAATCCGCCTCAGCTCGATAAAGCGGAGGCGCTTATTGCAGAAATGAAGAGCGAGCTTCAGCCGTTCGTTGCGGATGCTAAATATACGGCATGGGATGCTGGAGCGATTTTGCTACGGGAAGGGCTTGAAGCGATTCTCGTCCTGTCGGCGCTGCTTGCTTACTTGAAGAGGACAGGCAATAATGCTCACCGCCGCTGGGTATGGTCTGGCGTATGGTCAGGGCTGCTGATCAGCGGGATCATGGCATTGGTATTGACCTATGTGGTAGCCAAAGCGTCCTCCGGCAGCACGCGCGAGATGATTGAAGGCTTCGCAGGCCTTGGCTCTGTGCTCTTGATGCTGACTGTCGGCAGTTGGCTGCATGGCAAGGCGAATATGCAAGCATGGAACCAGTACATCGACAAGACGATGGGATCGGCGCTGCGCCGTGGCAGCTTATGGTCGCTGTTTGCGGTCAGCTGCCTTGCAATTGCGCGCGAAGGCGCAGAGACGACGATTTTCTATATCGGGATGGCACCTTCTATTGCACCAAGCCAGATGGCACTGGGCTTCGGCGTTACGTTCGCGCTGCTCATTGCACTGGGCTACATCATCATTAAATTTAGCGTGAAGCTGCCGATTCGCTTGTTCTTCCTTACGGCATCGGTGCTGATCTACTATCTCGTGTTCCGTTTCTTAGGCGAGAGCATTCATTCGCTTCAGGTCGCGAGCAAGCTGCCTGCACATAGCGTGCCCGAGGTTCCGTCGATTAGCTGGCTGGGCGTCTACCCGACGTGGGAGACGGCCGGAGCGCAGGCTGCGCTGCTTGTCTATATTGTTGGGCAAGTGCTGGCTAGCCGTGTTCGTACGGCAAAGCGAATTGCGAGCGCGCCTTCACGGTAAATTGCATCATCATGCTTAGGCAGGTTAGGTATGGTATATGGGAGAGAACCACTTCATTTGGCGGCATGGCTGTAGGCTATTGCTGCTAAGTGAAGTGGTTTTTTTATGCTTTTATTCCAAAAGGGCGAAACCTGATGGCCAACTGGCGACTCTAATTACTATAAGGGAAAGGAGTTGCAGCAAGTGGAAGCCATTGAATTGGTGCAAGAAGCGAAAGCGGGATCGCGTGAAGCGTTCCTATCGCTCATTCGAATGAATGAATCGTTCCTCTATTCCATCGCACAGGGCATTCTGTCATCTAAGCCGGATACATTCGATGCGATTCAAGAAACGATTTTGAAGGCATACAAAGAAATCGTCAAACTGCGGGAACCGGCCTATTTTCGAACATGGCTTGTACGGATATTGATTAACGAGTGCAGGCGAGTCGCCCGCCATAACCGGAAGGTGATCCCAGTAGAGCAATTATACGAGCAGCGGGCGCCATCTTATGCGCTGGAATCGGATTTGGAGCTAATGGATTTATTGGATGGGCTGGATATGGAGCATAAAGAAATCGTCGTGCTGTATTACTTGGAGGATTTGCCGATTAAGGAAATTGCCGCGATTGTGGAGCTGAGCGAGAATGGCGTTAAGTCGCGGCTGCACCGCGCTAGGCTGAAGCTTGCTGTACTGTTGAAGGATCCCGTGCTGAAGGAGGAGCTCCAATGAAACGAACCGAGTGGGACAATCAGTTGTCTGATCGGCTGCGCAAGCAACGGCGGGACGTTCCGGCCGAAATCCATGAAGGAATCGAACGTGTGCTGGCTTCCTTGCCAGAGCGTGAGTGGGAGATGGGCGGGAATACGAAACCACGGAGGCTCTATCGTTCGTGGGTTGCGGCCGCATCCGCATTGCTCTTGTTAGCGGGCTCCATGTTCATTTTTACAGGATCGAACTCATTCGCGGAAGCGGTGAAGCAAAAGCTGCATTCGATCTTCTATGATAGCGGCACTCCAGCGCTCGTTGAGGAAGGCAAGAACCAGAATGGCGAGATGGGCGTTTTGTTGGAAAAGTCGGATAAAGGCTATACGCTGCGTGTTCATGAAATTATGTATGATGGCCAGCGTCTATCCCTCAGTTACTCGTTGGCGAAGCAAGTCGGCAAACCACAGTCACAGTGGATCAAGCCGATATTCAAGCTGGATGCTTCCATGAAGAAGGGCAATCCGAACATTATCGGCACAGATAGCGGCAACGCTGGTGGCGATGAGAAGCTTGGCATCGTGAACTATTATTTTACGGGGGATGCGCCAGAGCAATTTAATCTCAAAATCAATGTGCCAGCACTCGTGTTTGACTTTCATGACGTAGCCAAACAGTCGCTGTACCAAGGCAACTGGAGCTTTGAAATCCCTGTGAAGAAGAAGGGCGAGCCACTGAGAGAGGTCGCGAAGGCGGAGCTTCCGAAGGCAGATGATCAAGGCGTGCATTTTGAGGTGAGGCAGGTTCGCATGGCTTCCCGTTCGACGTTATGGCGGCTTTACTGGGAGTATCCGAGCGAGCTGAGGCCAAGTCCGCTCCTTAAGGGTACTCCTCGATATGGAATGAACTATGTGCTGGAGGCGGCGGGCAAGAAGCTAACGGTTTCCCTGGATTATACGAGTGGCGGGAGAGTGCAGCGGGATGGGAAAGTTGTGGACGGCATGATGTACGAAATGGCGATGTTCGTCACGGAGCAATTGCCGAAGGGCGTTAAGGAAGTGACGGTTACGCCAATCTTGCTGAAGATAACACAAGGAGCGAAACTTAACAAACCTAACTTTGTCGAAACGCCGTTGCAATCTTTTGTTTTGAAGGTGCCGATTTGATTGGATTGTAAGGAGAAGGGGTGTCCCAAAAGCCACGACGGCTGAGGGGCAGCCCTGTTTTTTTTGCACGATTCCCCACCGTTGGACACAATGCGTAATAAAACAACTATCTAATGGAATAATGCACATCGCTTTGTAAGCGATTTCAAAATACGATTAGGAGGAAGTCCAATTTTTAGGGGAGGTCTTGCCTTCATGGCTAGATTGAAAAAATGGTTAGCTGGCGTAATGGCAGTAATGCTGCTGATTGGCTTGCTGCCTGCTTATGTGGCGGAAGCTGCGGCTGGCGGTGGCGGTGCGGCAGCATCGGATTATGTGAGAATCAGAAACCACTGGCAGAACAACTATTTGTATGAGTCATCCGATGGCGTGGTGCGATATGGTTTTACGGCTTCAACAGACCAGTCATCCCAATGGCTAATTACAGAAGAGAATGGCAATAAACGAATTCAGAACCGCAAGACGGGCCACTATATTACGCTCGCGGACGTAACGAAGCGCCGCGATGCGCTGACAGCCCGCGAAATTACGGTAAGCACGACAGCTGACCAATGGCTGATCGAAGCAGCGAGCAATCCGAACAATGTGCTTATCAAGAGCGCGACGGTTGCTTCCTCCGCTAATCTTGCGGTCCACGTGGAAGACCAGCTCGGATTTGCTGAGGTAAGCAGTGACATTAACGTGTCCTTTGACAGTCCGCAATGGCGGCTTGAGCCTGTGAAGGAGCTGCAGCCTGTACGTATTATCAATGAAGAGCGCGCTGGGCAAGCTTTGTACGCGAAGGCGAATGCGGAAGCGCCTGCCCGTCCGGACGACCAAATCGCATTCGGCAAAGTTGATGCTTCCGACACGAGTTCGCAATGGTATTTGGAGCCGGGCAGCAATGGCAATTACCGGTTGCTGAACGTTGCGACGGGCCATTATGTGACACAGTTTGATGGCGGCGACTACTGGCGCCCTATCGAGATGGGCACGACAAGCGATCCGCTTAAGCAAGAGTGGAGCATGCAGCCTGCCCTTAATTTGCAGGATCAGCCTGTTCCCGGATTCGTGACGTTTGCAAGCGCGTTTAACGGGAACTATGTGCTCAATTCCCAATTCCCAGGCGATACGTTCGCACGTTCCAACGACTGGTCGAATGCCAAATTGGCGAATGCCCATTGGAGAGTCGTTCCGGTATATGACGTGAGGCCGGTACGCATCGTGAACTTCACGACGGGCAACGTAGGCACTGATTATTTGTATGAAGAAGGCGGCGTTGTGAAGCATGGCGCGCTTGGCGCGGCGAATGCGGACAATGCGCGTTACCAATGGATCGTCGAAGATTATGATGGAGCGAAGCGCATTCGTAATGCGGAAACGGGCAATTACGTGCAGGCGGGCAATCCGTTAACGCTTGCTCCGGATGCAGGGAATGGCGCGGCAGGCGACCAATGGGCCATCCAAGCGTCGACACAGTACGATGATTACGTGACGATTAAGAGCAAGGCTGGCGCCGATACGTATTTGAACGTGGCGGCAGGTGTAGATACGGCTTTATCGGATGTGGTAGATCCGCTGTCGAACGGTGCGCAATGGCTGTTGGAGGATCCAACGGTTCCGACGGATGGTTCGCCGCAGTATGTGCGCATCCAGAATGAATGGCAGCCGTTCGTATTCTATGAGGATGATAACGGCGATTTGAAATACGGCAATGCGCGTACTGACCAACGGGACCAGTGGGTGATTGAGAAATTTAGCGGACGCAAGCGGATTAAAAACCGCGCGACGGGCCATTACATCAACATGCAGTCCATGCAGGATGGCCACCTCCGCGTAACAGACGTACAGGATAGCTGGACGAGCGCTGTATGGATTATCGAGACTGTCAGCGGCGGCGCTAGGCTTATTCATAGCGTGAACGATCCAAGCTCCGGCGGAGAGACCGACCGTCTCATTAATTTGCAGAATTTGACCAAATACGCTGAGTATTCGGTAATGAACCGCAACTGGGGCAGTCCAAGATGGCGTTTCATCAACGTCGTGGATAACCGTCCAACGAACGTGAAGCTGATCAACAAGAAGACAGGCGAAGCGTTGTATGAGGAAGTATCGGTCTCCGATCCAACGGAAGGCACGGTCAAGTATGGCGATGCCGCAACGGCTGATCCAACATCCACGTGGTTTGTAGAAGATGCAGGAGACGGTTCGATCCGCCTGAAGAACTTGACGACCGGCCATTACATCGCCATGCAAAACGTTGGCGATACGGATGTCAATTTGGATAGCCCGCCGCAAGCGCTCCAAGCGCTTGGTACAATCTATCCAACATGGGGCAGCGCGAAGTGGCTGATGGATACGACGCAGGATGCAGGCTATGTTGCCCTTCGGAGCGCCTGGGCTGCCCACTTCGTGAAGACAGAGGATGCCGACGGCGCAGTGAAGGTGAGCAAGGCCGTCAATCAGAACGGCACCTTCGACAGCAGCGGCCAATTCAAGCTTGAGCCTGTTGCGGCTGCAGCGCCACAAGTGCCTGCGGGCTACGTCCGCATTCGCAACGTGTTCAATCAGCAGTACTTGTATGAGAACCAAGGCGGTGTTGTGCTGTATGGCAACGCTGAAGCATCCAACGGGTACTCCCATTGGAAAGTCGTAACGAACAATGGCGTGAGCCAGTTGGAGAACCGTGTTACCGGCCATGTAATGGCAATTAGCGGCGACTATCGGTATATCCAGAGCGTGCCGTCCACTGGCGTAGGCAGCAACCCAGCAGCATCGCAGTGGGCAATTGAAGCGTCCGCAGATGGTGCGAGCATGTTGATTCGAAGCTTGGATGGCGCTTATAACGATGAGTATATCAATGTACAAAATTCCGCCGGTTACGCGGAACGCGGGTTGTATCCGGTAGCGTTCGGCTCGCTGCAATGGCAGTTCTCGGAAGCGCCTGACGCGTTCGAGACGCCTCAAGGCGTGGCACCGCGCAACGAGGTAACGGCGACGCCGGCACAGGCGGAGCGTAATGAAGTGCGGATTGCGGTGCAAGCTGATGGCGCGCAAGCGCCGAAGTATTTGGCAGAAGCGAACGGAAGCGTGTCCTTGTCGGGCGATAGCTCGTCGAGCAATGCAATCTGGCTTGCGTATGATTTCAACGGAAGAAAGCTGCTTAAGAACAAAGCAACGGGCCATTTATTGGCGCAAGGAAGCGGCGAGGCGCTCACTGGCGCGGCAGCTTCACAGGCGACTGACGTAGCGGCTCAGTGGACATTCGACGATAAGGCGGGCTACCGCACGATTCGCAGCGGAACAGCAGCGCAATCGCTGCTGGCACATAGCAACGGCGCCGTTTCGCTTGCGGCATCGGATGCTTCGGACGATATTTTGTGGTCGTTCCAGCCCGTTGTTTCTGATGTTGCTTATGAAGCGGAGAACGCGTTCGTAGGCAGCGGGGCGAAGGTATCTAAAGCGGAAAAGGGCTTTACTGGTGAAGGCTATGTAGATGGCTTCACGGTTATAGGGGCAAAAGCATCGTTTGCGGTTAATGCGCAAGCAGCAGGCAGCTATGAAGCTGTTGTCCGCTACAACAATCAGGGTTCGGCAACACGTGCGTTGAATGTGTATGTGAATGGTGAGCGTACGCAAACGCTGCAATTGGCCGTTTCTAACGGCTGGGCGGATGCTAGCCTTAACGTAGCTCTTCGTGCAGGAATCAACTCCGTTTCGCTGCAGCAAGACAGCGGGGATACAGGCAATGTGTTGCTGTTGGACAACTTGACGGTTAAGGGCAGCATCGCGCCTGATTATCGCGGCGCAACTGTTCCATATATCACGTACGAAGCGGAGCACGGTACGACGACGAATGGAACGGTGCTGGAGCCTTCCCGCGCCTACCATGAGGTAGCGGCGGAAGCATCAGGCCGGCAAGCAGTGCGTCTGGACCAAACCGACGAGTACGTATCGTTCAAAGCAGCGAAGGCTGCGAATTCTATCGTTGTCCGGTTCTCTACTCCAGATAGTGCGGATGGCTCCGGGCAGTCTGCAACGCTGGGGCTTTACGTGAACGGGCAGTTCCGCCAGAAGCTGGAGATGAATTCCAAGCATGCTTGGGAGTACGGCAGCTATCCATGGTCGAATGACCCGAACCAGGGCAGCGCGCATCGCTTCTTCGATGAGATGCATGCGCTTGTCGGTGACATTCCGGCAGGAGCGACGGTTACGTTGAAAAAGGATGCAGACAGCACGGCAGACTATTATATCGTCGACCTTGCTGAGCTGGAGCAGGTGGCTGCGCCGCTTGTGAAGCCTTCCGATTTCTTGAGCGTGACGGATTATGGCGCTGTTGCAAGCGATGGCAATGACGATACGGCGGCATTCCAAGCTGCTTTGGAAGCAGCTAAGCAGCAGCATAAAGGCATTTGGGCACCACAAGGGGAATTCGAGCTTCGCGGCGACCAAATCGTGCTGAACGATGTGACGATCCGCGGTGCGGGCATGTGGTATACGCAGCTGACGGGTGCTCGCTTCATGGGCAAAGGCAATAATATTCAGGTTTATGACCTGCTCGTTGACGGAGATATCAACATTCGTGACGACGAAGCGCACACGCATGCTTTCGAAGGCGCCTTTGGACCGGGCTCGGTTATCCAGAATGTATGGATCGAGCATTCCAAAACCGGCCTTTGGCTGACGAAGCTGAAAACAAGTGATGATTACACGGATGGGCTCTACATGCTGGGCCTTCGCATTCGCAATTTGATGGCGGACGGCATCAACTTCTGCGTGGGCACGAGCAACAGCATGATGGAGCAAAGCGATATTCGTTATCCGGGTGATGACGGCATCGCGATGTGGTCGGCAGAAGGGCGCGCAAGCATTAACAACACGGCGCGGTTTAACACGGTTGCATTGCCTTGGCTCGCAGACAACATTGTCGTGTTTGGCGGCCAAGACAACAAAATCCAAGACAATATTGCGAAGGATACGATTACGAACGGTGCAGGCATCGCCGTATCGACGCGCTTCAATCCGGTTCCATTCTCCGGCACGACAATCGTTGAGCGCAATACGCTCATTCGCACAGGCAGCTACGACACGGGTTACGTGACGGATCTGGGTGCAATCTGGGTATTTGCAGGCGAGAAGGACTTGGACGGAAACGTCATTATTCGCAACAACGTGGCACTCGACAGCACGTATCAAGGCCTTAGCGTTCAAGGCGCATACAAGATGAACAATGTATTGATTCAAGATCTCGTGATTGACGGTACGGGAACGAAGGGCGTAGCCGTATCGAGCGCTGTAAAAGGCGGTTTGGTTGCAGATAATATTATCGTGCGCAACGCTCGAATCGCGGATGTAACGAACAGCTCCAGCAACTTCGAGCTGCGCGAGCAGAATGAAGGCTTTGCGAATGTAATGAAACCATTCTCGGCCAAAGCAAGCGACGGCACGGCAGGACGTTTCGTGGTTCAAGCTGGCAGCACGCTTGCAATGATAGTTTTGGGAGCAGCCGGAGCTGATGTTACGGCAGACGCATCATTTAGCGTTGGAGACGCAAGTGTGGCATCGATCCAGCCGAGTGGGGTTCTGACCGGAAGGGCTGCAGGTGAGACGACGGTTGAAGTAACCGTTCAAGGCAATAAACGGACGTACTCGCTTCTAGTTCTGCCATCGGATTCACAGCCAAGCTCTGGCGGTGGAGGCGTTATTGGAGGGATCGGCGGAAACGGCAACGCAACGGCAGCGAACGATAGCAAGCTGCTTGCTTCCAACGATTCGCAAATCGTCTTCACGATCGATGATGCTGCTGCTGCGAATGGAGACGGTACGGTAGTGTTCTCTGTAGATGCTATTCTCAAAGCAGCGGCGGACCATCCGAATGCGGCAATCGTCATTCAGAACGGCACGGCAACGTACCAGCTCCCGCTGTCGGTTGCCAAGCAACTGTTGGCTGGCACTTCGATTGCAGATAAAGATGGTGCAACTGTTACACTTTCGATCGATTCGTTGGGAAATGCGTCGGCAAGCAAGCTTGAGAAGGATGCGAAGCGCCAAGGCTTGCATGTAGTGGGAACGCCGATTGTGTTTGGCGTTACGCTGCAAGCAGATGGCCAGCAGCAATCGGTTAACAGCTTGGGCCGCCACTTCGTAACGCGTACAATTGAAGTTGACGGCGTACTGGACGCGAAATCCGCAACCGTACTCGTCTATGATGAAGCAAAGGGAACATTTAAGTATGTGCCGGCGACCTTCGCAACGGCAGGCGGCAAGACGACCGTTACGATTCGTGGCGCAAGCAACGGTGTATATGTCGTTGCTACGAATGTGGTATCCTTTGACGACCTTACGAACCACTGGGCGAAAGCACTAATTGAGAAGCTCGCGTCCAAATGGATTGTCAATGGCGTATCCGATTCAATGTTTGCACCGAACCGTTCCGTTACGCGTGCGGAGTTCGCTGCATTGCTCGTTCGGGCGCTGGGCCTGCAAGTGGGTGAAGGCGGCAGCAAGAGCAGCTTTAGCGACGTAGTGGGTACCGCTTGGTACGCGGGCGATGTGAGCATCGCTGCCCAATTCGAGCTGATTCAAGGGTTTGCCGATGGCTCCTTCCATCCGGGGGACTCAATTACACGGGAACAAATGGCAGTCATGATTGCCCGTGCTTATGAATTGGTTGCTGGCAAAGCAACAGCAGCTGGCAGTGCGCCAACCTTCTCGGACAGCGGCAGCATTCATGGCTGGGCATCCGATGCAGTAGCGCTTGCTATTGAGGCTGGCATTATGCAAGGCAAATCAGAGGGCCAATTCGCGCCAAGCCATTTGGCTACGCGCGCGGAAGCCGCTGTTGTCATCGGACGCATGCTGCAAGCATTGCATTTGATGGATTAACGGATAGGTGCAAGAAAAGGACATCCCAATAGCCGCTGAGGCTGTTGGGATGTTTTTTGCTGCGTGCTCCTTGGTAGGTCCTTGAGCGAATAGGGCCGAAAAAAGTACCCTATCCGCCCGGAAGCGGGCGAAACGAGCGAATAGGGCGTAAAGTTGATAAACAATGGTAAACTAGAAAACGATAGCGTGAGGAAAGAGGGGAGTCAGCATGAGCAAAATCAGAAGTGTGATGTGGACCGTGTGCGTGATGGCAGGTATTGTTATGTTTCATGCCGCGTGTACGTCGAGCAGCGAACCGACAGTTAGGAATGAGCAGCAGCAGGTGAAAGACCAAATCAAAGCCCAAGCCCAAGCCCAAGCCCAAGCCCAAGCCCAAGCGCCTCAACTAATGTCAAAGACATACGCGGATGGCGACATTACGATCAAGTATCCGCAGCTATTGGGCATGGAGGATGGCGATAAGCAGCAAGCGATAAATAAGCTGTTGCAAGATAATGCATTAGCCATATTGAAATCATACGATGAGGTGCAGGGAAAGCTGTCACTCGAAATATTGTATACGATTGCGTGGCAAAGCCCCCAACTGTTGAGCATTGAATACATAGGCGACGACTATGTTGAGGGGACACCGCATCCGAACAATCTTTTTTATACGACGAATGTCGATTTAGACAAGGCGGCGATTGTACGCCTGGAAGACGCATATGAAATAAATGAGGCATTCATTGAACGTTTGAAAACTGGCAAATTCGATGTGTTGAGCCCTGCATTGCTCACAAATGAACAAGTAGTGGAGCAGTTGGAGCAGTATACGAACGAAGAGTGGGTGAAGCTGCTGAAGCGGGCTGATTCGCTTGATAAGATCGGTACGGATAAACAGTCGGAAATCTATAGCTTCTTTATGAAAGAGAAACTAGGCATCAGCTTGCCCGTTCCGCATCCGGCCGGGGACCATGTCGAGATTGGGATTCCGTACGCGGACCTTATGCAATGGAAGAAACGGGATTTTCAATAGATCAAACAACAAAACGGAGACGCCTCAGAGCGTCTCCGTTTTGTTGTCTTGCACGAGCTGGCGCTTTCGGCGGATTCTTTTGCGAACCCACAGAAACACAAGGACGAGCGGCACAGCGATAGCAAAAATATAAAGCGAAACGTTCTTCATCATGCCTTCAGCCGATCGGCCGTATAGGTAGAAGAGCAGGCCTACGACATAGAACTTGACTGCCCTGCCGATTGCCGCATAGGCGATGAGGCGCCATAGCGGAAACTTTAGCGTTCCGGATAGGATCGTGAATACCTTAAACGGTATCGGTGTAAAAGAGCCAAGAAGAATGGCGGTTTCGCCATTTCGCTGGAACAGCTTGGTTGCGGATTCGACCCAGCTTTTTTTTAATATTTTGTACAATACAGCACTCCCGAGCGACCGCCCGATCCAATAACCGACTGGCGTCCCGAGCAAACATCCGATAAACCCAACCGTGGCAAGCCATAAAGCGTTGGAGGGATTTACGAGGCTTAATGGAATTTGCAGGAATAATGCTGGGATTGGGAAGATAACCGCATCAATAAAGGAATGGATAAATAAACCGAGTGCGCCGAACTCCATCAGAAAATCCAAAAAGTTTTGTATCATTGTGCGTGGCCCCTCTTCTGCGCTCCGTTCATGCTACGCGTATGGCGAGCTGTTGTAGTTGTTTTTTGAGCATTCTATGTTATACGTGAATTCCGGGCATCGGTTGCAATAAAATGTTAAAGTTAAAATTTGGGTGAGAAATATCAAAATAGAATAGAGAACGGCAGAACCATATAGCATAATTTTCCTATGAAATACGGCGAACCCAGCTGTGAAGAACACCTTCGATCTGAATATTACGGAGAATAAACCATTTTCCGAAATGCAGTTTGCAGCGAAGGAAGGGATGCTGCTTTCCATCGATGCCATTAAGTCGGGCAACATGACGAAACTGAACGGCTTCATTGATGCACTCTATGCAGGCGATAACTAACAGGACTTGATCGACGGCGCTACAGCCGCTGCAGTAAATCGGCGATAAGCTGAAGCTAGACTACATTTCGTTCTACTAAAATTTTACGTTGCAGCAGGCTCTCTATTCCTAATAATGGGATCGGAGGGCCTGTTGTCCGTTAACCCAACAATACGATGCAGCCGGTATGTTACAATGAGGGATAACAGTTTGAACAGAAAGAGGCGAACTTAACGACATGGAACCGACGGAGCAAATGATGTGGCGCCAGGAAGCGGAGCGGCTGGCTTCGGATAATAACCGGTTGGAGCAAAGTTGCATCGCGCTGCAGCAGGAGTTGGCTAAATGTAAGGAGGATCTGGCACAAGCCCGGCGTGAGCTGGCAAAGCTTCGCGGCCGCAGCGGCACAGCGGGACGAAATTCGGAGGCGATGTCGACGATGGCTTCAAGGCTGCGCGATGCGCTGCGGGAATAGTGGGCAGCTAGGCTGAGTGGAGCGGCATTGAGGATGAACATAGATAGAGGAGAAACGGAGGCAGTCGCTGCATACGATGTTGCCGTAGAGAAAGGATTATGCCTGACGTGATAGATCAGCATGAACAGATAGCGGGAATTCAGCAGCTGCATTATGTGTACACATTCGCTTGCCATGAGGATGAGGAGGAGCTATGCGGGCTGGAATTGCGTACGCTGCTCGGCGCTGTCCCGCGTGGGCGCGCAATTGAGAGCACCGTTGGCGTACTGCCATCGCGAAGCCCTTTTATTAAGCTGCGAATAGCAATAGAAGCGGAGAGCGCTAAGTTAGAAGGGCTAATCGAGCTTGCAGCTGAGTATGCCCTGCGAGAGGGCCAAACGTTCAAAATCGTCTACGCAGGCACAGAGCAAGCCGGCGCTCCCCAGGCAGCCTTTGAAGAGCGGCAAGCGATTGCTAGGCGAATTGGGGCGGCTATACGCGGAACGGCTGATTTGAAGGAGCCGGATCGGCTCATCGGGGTGGCTTATGCTAATGGCCGATGGGTGCTTGGCGAAGCGATTGAAGGGGAAGCGGTGTGGCTGAAACATAATCGCAAGCCGCAGCCGTATTCAACTGCGCTAAGCACGCGAGTGGCGCGAGCCGTCGCTAACATAGCCGTGCCGAAGCCGCAAGGCCTAACAGCTGTCGATCCTTGCTGCGGAATCGGCACCGTCGTCCTTGAAGCGTTGTCGATGGGCATCGACATTCGGGGCTATGACCGTAACCCGTTGGCGTCACGCGGTGCGAGAGCGAACCTTGCGCATTTTGGCTATTCCGCTGAGCTTGCGTCGAAGGCGGATATGTTTACGCTTGAGGGGCGGTATGATGCAGCTATTTTGGATTTGCCATACAATCTTTGCTCCAAGCTGCCTGAAGAAGAGGAGCGGGCGATGCTTGCCCAGTTGAAGCGATTGGCACCGCGGGCAGTCATCATTGGCACTTCGCCATTGGAGGAAAGGCTAGAGCAAATCGGATGGGTGGTAACGGACAGCTGCCAGGTTCGGAAGAGCGCGTTTGTCCGATACGTATATTTGGCAGAGCGGGATTGAACGGAGTTCGCTTTGCATGGCCGCAGCCGGATACCGTTCACGCTATGGCTGAATAATTTGGGCAGCCCCGAATGAAAGCGGTCGCGTTCTTCACATAATGAAGATAAGCAATCACAATTCACGATGAGTCGATCTCAGCATGGAGGTATGGAAGATGGCAATGGCAGCGGATCGCAACCAATTGACCGTATATTTGATGGCAGGCGTAGCGACTGCGAATCAGATGTTTACCGAATGCCGGCGCAAGCTGGAGGAGATGCTCAGCAGGGCGGAGTTTGAGAAGCCAATCGTACATGTGCTGTACCCTTATGGCGACGATAGCCGCAGCCGATTGGCGCAGGTGCTGGAGGTTGGCAGCGACCTGTCCAATCGCATTCATCTGAGCCGGGTCGGCGGCCGCAAGGCAGCGGAAGGGATTCAGCGTACGTATAAAGGGAAAGGCCCAGTGCTCATGATCGGGCATAGCGGCGGCGGAATAGCAGCCTATCAGGCGGCGGTAAAGCTGTATCGCGAAGGCACATTGCCTGATTTTCGCCTTGTCCAGATTGGCTCTCCCCGCATTCGCGTTATGCCGGAGCTGAAGCAGCGAATCAGTTACTTTCATTCGGTAGATGCAGCAGGCAAGCTGACGGACCCGATTAGCCGAATCGGCACTTGGGGCGGCTGGTCAGGCGGCGGCAAAATGCTTATTCCGCACTGGAATGTGTGGAAGTATGCACCCGGCTATATAGAGGGGATTGAGGTTGTTGGCGGGCATGCGGACTATTTTAAACATCAAAATCCATTCATAGATGGACAGGCCATATGCAATCTGGACAAAACGATGGATCGTGTTCGGCAATGGTTGAAAGGATGGATTTGATCCGATACACTTGTGGGTAATGGAACGTATCGGAGGGATGCCCAAATGATCGATATTCGCAAAGCAGCATCAATATTTAGCCAAGACGCAGGGTGGCTGGAGAGCCGGCATCATTTCTCATTCGGGAGTTATTATGAGGAAGATAATCGGTTTTTCGGCCCTTTGTGCGTATTTAACCATGATATTATTGCGGGGAATCGCGGGTTCGGCGCCCATCCGCATCGGGAGATGGAGATTGTATCGGTTGTGCTGCGCGGCGAGCTTCAGCATGAAGACAGCTCCGGCCATAAGGCCGTAACGGCATTCGGAGGCATTCAGAGGATGAGTGCGGGCACGGGCATTATTCATTCCGAGATTAATCCGGGCGATGAACCGGTGGAGTTAATGCAAATTTGGTTCATTCCGGCTAACAGCAGATTGGAGCCATCGTACGAAACCTCGCATTATGATCCAGAAGCGCTTTATGGGGGCTGGCTGCCTGTTGTAACGCCAACGGGAGGCGCTCATGCTGCGGCGATTCATCAGGATGTAACGATTTATTTGGCCAAACTGCATGCGGGCACAGAAACGGCATTCGAAGCGGAAGCTGGCAGGCTGCAATATCTGTACATGATGGATGGCACCGCCAAGCTGAATGGCGAGCATGAGCTAGAGCAAGGCGATACTGTCCGATTGACGTCGGAGACGGCAATTCGGCTTGAAGCGAATGAGAATGTTAGTGCAGGTGCCAATGGGATCGTATTTGCCCTATTGATCGACATGACGGCGGAACCACAGGGAGGCGATATCGGATGACGCAGCCACAGCAGCCATCGCAACGCATGCAAAGCGAGCTTCGCCCTGGGCGCATATCGCCGCCGCCAGTGGGATCGAAGGCATTAATTAAACTGGCTATCGGCAGATTGCTGATTGATACGTTATCCGCTGGACTGCCTTTCGATGTGCGGGAAGCGGAAGGGCGCTGGACGATTGCCGTAACGGGCGTTGAGCCGGAACAAGCAGCCTACATTGCGGCGAATGCAGCGCATTTGAACCTGTTTTATTTTGAAGCATTGTCCGAGCGTGAAGGGGATGTGCAAAAATTTTGGATGTATGACGAGCATCAGCCGCATGTCCATTATGAGCAAAGCACGCGGGTTTTATCGTTAACGGTCGGTTCATTCATGTCCTATTCGAATGAGAAGGTGTAGCGGCTATGGCGAATACGCATACGTATACCCGCCGTGAAGAAGTAGCTAATGCCGTTACGCACGGCTTCGGAGCCGTGTTGAGCGTCGCGGCGCTCGTGCTTTTAATTGTGTTTGCTTCGTTGAAGGGCACGGCAGTTCACGTCGTTAGCTTCACGATCTATGGCTCCTCGATGCTACTCTTGTATGCGGCATCGACACTCGTGCATAGCTTCCCGGAAGGGAAAGCGAAGAACGTGTTCGAGGTGCTGGACCACTCCTTTATTTATGTGTTTATCGCGGGCACCTATACGCCGATTTTGTTCCATATTGTACAAGGGACGCTCGGCTGGGCGCTATTCGGGATTGTGTGGGGCGTTGCAGTAGCAGGCGTTGTGTTCAAATCGTTCTTCGCCTCCAAGTTTCTGTTCACCTCTACGCTGCTGTATATCGCGATGGGATGGACTATCGTATTTGCTTGGGGGCCGCTTGTTGAAGGGCTTGCTCCCGGCGGGCTAAGGCTGCTCGTTACGGGAGGCGTCCTCTACACAATGGGCACTGTCTTTTACATGTGGCGGAGCTTCCCCTATCATCATGCGGTCTGGCATTTGTTCGTGCTGGGCGGCTCGATCGTCCACTTCTTCGCGATTCTTCTTTATATTTTGTGACAAATAAGATGGCACGAAAAGCGCGGGGCAGTGTTTTGAGATCCGCTGGGCCATAATAAAGGAGCTGTCTTAAACGCCAATGCTAATAGGCGTTTAGGACAGCTTTTTCTTTTGTTCGCCGGCTTCGCTGAAGGGAAGAGCTTCCTCTCGGAAGTGCGTGCTACTCACTCTCAACGGATGTTGTGATGCGCCGCATGAGGAGGATAAGTGGGACCGAACTTTTTCATTTATTGTCCTTGCCCAAAACAGAGAAAGCATCCTTTTTTATTTCACCGTATGCAATGGCGCCTTCTCACTTCCGCATTCCGCCTGCACGCACCGATGCCACCTTGATGAAGACACCACTCGCTGCTGTAAGGCTAAACGGGATCAGGTAAACATTTTGAGCATTACAATTTACTCTGCTTCCACAGGCGTTACTGCGTAATGAAGCTCGGAAGCGAGCTCATCGGCATATGCCTGCTTCACTTGCTCGCTCCAGCCGAATTGCTCGCCCATGTAAGAGAGGACAACATCCTTCCACTTTAGAACGGTTGAACGGTCGAAGAGCAGGGCGCCTGTGCGGCGAATCCAGAAGTCGGCTGGCTTCACGGCCATCTCGTAATGAATGGCATAAACAAGCTCAGCCATAAGGGCAAGCGGAATGCCGCTGGTTGCCGCATCTTCCTTGTAATCGGCCGCCAGCACGAATAGCTTCGGCGCATTGGAGCCGTACCGCCGAGCGATTCGTTCCGTTTCTTGCGCGGACAGCCCAGCGCCAGCGCCTGTCTCTCGCATGGACGCAATGAATGCCGGGAATTGGGCGGAGCCCCCGACGTCGCCACCGGATAACGGCAAGTGCTTCGTCATGCTCGGCCCGAATGTGCCAATGCCTTCGGCCTCCAGCTGGGAGGCGGCGCGGTTGACGACCGTTTCGGCCATTTTGCGATAGCCCGTCAGCTTGCCGCCAGCCATCGACAGCAAACCGGATGCCGATTGGAAAACCTCATCCCGGCGTGAAATTTCGGACGGGTCCTTGCCTTCCTGGTGAATGAGCGGGCGCAGGCCAGCCCAGCTGGACTCGACGTCCTGCGCGGTAAGCTTAAGCGTAGGGAACATGCCGTTGGCAGCGTTCAGAATGTACGCGAGATCTTTCTTCGTCATGCGTGGATGCACTTTATCCGCTTTGTAATTCGTATCGGTCGTCCCAATGTACGTCTTGCCGTCACGCGGAATTGCGAACACCATCCGCTTGTCAGGCGTATCAAAGTAAATCGCTTGGCGAAGCGGGAACCGGGACTGGTCGAACACGAGATGGACGCCTTTGGTGAGATGCAGCGTTTTGCCTTGCTTGGAGCCGTCCGCTTCGCGAAGCGTATCAACCCACGGGCCTGCAGCGTTAATGATCTTGGCAGCCCGCACTTCCGCCGTGGCGCCAGTCAGCAGGTCGGTGACGCGAACGCCGTTTATTTTGCCAGATGCATCGTATAGGAATGATTCGGCTTTGACATAAGGCATGGCCAATGCGCCAGCTTCAACCGATTTCTTCATGGTTTCAATCGTCAATCGCGCGTCATCCGTGCGGTATTCGACGTAGTAGCCGCCGCCCTTCAGGTTCGTGCGATTGAGCAGCGGCTCGCGCTCGGCAGTAGCGGCAGTGCTGAGCATCTTGCGGCGCTCCTTCTTCTTCACGCCGGCTAAGAAGTCGTATACGCGAAGCCCGAGCGACGTTGAGAAGCGGCCGAAGGTGCCCCCTTTGTAGAAGGGCAAGAGCATCCATTCGGGCGTCGTAATGTGCGGACCGTTCTCATAGACGATGGCGCGTTCCTTGCCGACCTCGGCTACGACACCGATCTCAAGCTGCTTCAAGTAGCGAAGCCCGCCGTGGACTAGCTTAGTCGAGCGGCTGGACGTGCCCGCAGCGAAGTCCTGCATATCGATTACAGCGGTACGGATGCCTCTGGTCTGTGCATCAAGCGCTATGCCTGCTCCCGTAATGCCGCCTCCGATGACGAGCAGCTCGAACGTTTGGTTTTGCAGCCGCTCGAATTGGCTGCTCCGTTGAAGCGCGCTCCAAGTGCCTGGTTTCGTGTTTATATCGTTAGTCGTAATGGATGGCATATCGTTTCGCTCCTTCGTTTATAGCTTGCACAGGAATGCCCTGAATACTGCAGAAACAAAAAAACCGCGAACACCCGCCGCTCTGCTATGAAAGCAGAACAGCGGGCATACGCGGTTTCTCCAGGTCTCCAACCGGTTCATTAACTTGTAACGACAGTATAGCACAAATCACGCGAGTGGTGCATGGCATTTATGCCCAGCTTGCTTACCTGAACGCCTGAGCTGCCTTAACGGCTTTACGCCAGCCCGAATAGAGGGAGCCTCTAGTGGCCTCATCCATCGCTGGATCGAATACGCGCTCCGTGTTGCCAAGCGAAGCAAGCTGCTCCTTGCTGGACCAATAGCCGACTGCGAGCCCAGCGAGATAGGCAGCGCCAAGCGCGGTCGCTTCGTTAACGGCAGGGCGCTCGACTTGCACGCCGAGCAGGTCGCTCTGGAACTGCATGAGCCAGTCGTTGCGGATTGCGCCTCCATCGACGCGAAGCGTATGCAGCGCAATGCCCGAGGATTGCTCCATCGCGGAGAGCACATCCTTCGTCTGGTAAGCAATGGATTCTAACGTAGCGCGGACAAAATGGGCACGTGTTGTGCCGCGCGTCATGCCGAAGGCTGACCCGCGAACCTCGCTGTCCCAATACGGCGAGCCTAGCCCGACGAATGCGGGCACGACGTAGACGCCGCCTGACGAATCCACGCTGCGGGCGAGCGCCTCGGATTCCTCGGCTGTCGAGATGAGCGCCATGCCGTCCCGAAGCCACTGTACGGCAGAACCAGCGACGAATACGCTGCCTTCCAGCGCATATTCGAGCTTGCCATCGATTCCCCAAGCGATCGTCGTCAGCAGCCCTTCATCCGAGAACATCGCTTCGCTGCCCGTGTTCATCAGCATGAAGCAGCCGGTGCCATACGTGGACTTCGCGGAGCCTTTATCAAAGCAAGCGTGTCCGAACATGGCCGCCTGCTGGTCGCCAGCTGCGCCGGCGATTGGGATTGCGTGCCCGAACAACGAGGCATCTGTGCAGCCGTACAGCTCCGATGAGGAGCGTACTTCCGGCAATAAAGAAGCCGGAATCTGCAGCAACGCGAGCAGCTCCTCATCCCAGCGCTGCTCCACAATGTTGTACAGCAGCGTCCGTGACGCATTGGAATAGTCGGTGATATGCTCGGCGCCGCCGGTCAGATTCCAGATGAGCCAGCTGTCGACTGTGCCAAACAGCAGCTCGCCTCGCTCAGCGCGTTCGCGTGCGCCATGGACGTTATCGAGCAGCCATGTGATTTTGGTGCCGGAGAAATAAGGGTCGAGCAACAAGCCTGTCTTGCTGCGGAACAAAGGCTCATGCCCATCCGCTTTCAGCTGCTCGCAGACCGCGGCGGATTGGCGGGACTGCCATACAACGGCGGGGGCGATCGGCTGCCCTGTGGCGCGGTCCCATAGAATGGCCGTTTCCCGCTGATTGGTTATGCCAATTGCTGCGATTTGATCATACCCGATCTCACCTTTAGCAATAGCTTCCGAGATGACAGTGCGGGCAGATTGCCACAGCTGCAGAGGATCCTGCTCGACCCAACCGGGATGGGGAAAGTGGCAGTCGACCAGCATCTGGGCAGAGGCGAACACTGTGCCTTGCTGATCGAATAGAATGGCGCGCGTGCTCGTGGTGCCCTGATCAAGTGCTAATATATAAGTGCGTTTAGGTTCCATGGCTACTCCTCCTGCTTGCGATTGATGAATGGCTTCCACAGCTGGCGGTCGGACGTCGTAACGGCAGCAGCGCCAGCTTCCAGCGCAGCGGCTACGTCCTGCTCCGTTCGGATAAGCCCGCCAGCGAGGGCAGGGATGCCAGTGCGCTCCGCTACCTCGCGGATGATGGGCGGGATGACGCCGGGCAGCACCTCGATATAATCCGGACGGTTCTGTTTGGCCAGCGCGATGCCACGTTCAAGCGCTCCTGTATCAAGAAGAAACATCCTTTGGATGGCGATTAATCCGTTCTGTTTTGTTTTTTGGATAACGGTCGTACGGGTCGAGATAATGCCGGCTGGGCGGATCGATTGGCATAGAAATTCAGCCGCATGCTCATCATGATTAAGCCCGTCGATGAGGTCCGCATGAAGCAGCAGCTTCTTGCCGTGCCTTCCGGCCTCGCTTACGATGCTTTTGAGCTGCCCAAGCTTGCAATCGAGCATGACAATATAGTCATAAGGAGAGGCGAGAAGCGCGTCGAACTCTTTCCAGCCGCGAACGGCTGGCAGGATTGATTGTCCATGAAAAGGCATTGGGAAACCTCCTACAGCTGATGGTTGCGGAACAAACCCGTTTGCATGGAGCAAATCGTACGTAATATTTTTGTAAAAGTAAAGGGTTACACCGAAATCGGGACGTATGGCCGACTGGTACGGATTGCCCGAAGTGGCGTACAATAAGGGAAATACTGCGGCCAGAATGCAGGACAGGCGCGGTGTTGGGCGTTTGCTGCATTTGACAAATGGGCATCAACTTAATATACTTACAAAAAGTAACCACAGTATGCAAAGTAACGGATTTGTTGCTTGCCAAATGGTAACACTATAGACAAAAAGCAGGACGCCGGTGGTATGGGGAGGAGCAATACTCATGCATTCAATTCAGACGGACATTATTTCCATTCTTAAACGCAAAATTACAACGGTGCCAAGTGGCGACAAAAGCATCTACTTGGTCGGTCCGGTCAGGCTGCCTGTCAATCTAGACGGGGAGACCCATATTTTCCAATGGTATTGCTGGCTTCGCTGTGACAGTATTGCTGGGGATTCTTGCAGCGACGAGACCACGACAACCGAGCAAATTATTGCAAGGCTGTCCGCTTCTAATCTGGCGGAGATGCAGCAATCAAGCGTGCTCGTGTATGGCGATTTCGCTGAAGTTCCGGATACACTGATACGTATGCATAGCATTTGCCATACAGGCGATATTTTTGGCAGCAAACGGTGCGATTGCGGCTACCAGCTGAAGCAATCGATGAAGATGATTGTGGCGAATGGCTCGGGCGCATTGTTCTATCTCGCGAACCATGAAGGACGCGGCATTGGCTTATTCAGCAAAGCGATGGCTTACGTGCTTCAGGAAGAAGGCTACGACACGGTCGATGCCAACTTGCAGCTCGGCTTCCAAGATGATATCCGCAGCTACGATGACGCAATTCAAGTGCTCAAGCAACTGCGCTCGAAGCCGGTAACGCTCATTACGAACAACCCGCGGAAGATGGATGCGCTTGTCGCATCAGGCGCGGATGTATCGGGGCGTGTGCCGCTATGGGGCGACGTTTCGGAGTTTAATAAAAAGTATTTGGAGACCAAAGTCATGCGGTCTGGGCATTTTGAAGGGCGTGCAACCGATTAAGGAACAGCACAAAGGACGAGCGGAGACGCTCGTCCTTTGTGCTGTTCGGAAAATCGGGAAGGGCTAGGACAATTCGTCCGGTTCGGTCGGCCGAGGCGGCGGAGACGGGCACCAGCCTAGCGCGCCTTCACATAATGCAGCGGCGAATGCGGGGTCATCTTTGGACAGATTGGCAAAATAGCTGCTCAGCACGTGATTGCCGGAGACGGAGCCCATGCGGAACGAACGTTTCACTTCTGTTTTGACATGCATGTAGTAGAATAACTTCCGTTTTTTGGGCTGCCGGTAGACGAGCGGCGGCAGCAGCGGGACGATGTCGAATTCATTTTGCACGCGCCAATGCTCCTTGATCATGCGATTATAGATGCGGGAAAACTTTGGATCGCCGACACGCGGCGCACCGAAAGTGTATACGGTCGGTTCACGCAAGTCATTGAATGCGGTATCGAGCGCAGCAAGTGTAGCCAGCGCGCCGCCAAGGCTATGTCCGGTAATATAGAGTTTCTTGTCAGGCGAAACATTACGCACCAAGGCCAGCACTTTATCTCGACAACTCATATAGATATCAGTAAATCCTTTATGGGTTAGGCTCGGCGGCTTTACCGGCTTGCACCTGATTTGCTGCGAAATGAAGTCAGACACCCATTCCATCACAGAGCCAGTGCCGCGAAACGCCAATATGGCGGAATGTTCCGATTCAATGAGAAATCCAAAGTATTCGGGCTTGCTTTCATAGGCTTGCGCTTTGATCGTGCCGACCGCCCTGTAGCCGGCGGGCATGAGGAACATGCCGTCCCGGCTTTTGAACTGCACATAGGTTTGTTCGCATACTGCCGCCAAAAAAAGTGCCGTCCGGATATCGAATACGGCCTCTTCGTCCTTGCTAGCCATTGCCGTCTGCGCCTCCGTCCTATCCCAACGATTTTTGTCATGCCAACATGCTCCTTACAGTGTATGTGGGCGGAGGGAGATTCGGAACTGCCGGTTCGGCTATTAACTGCTGGAACGAAAAAGCAGCAGCCTGACGCTAGGGCATCAGGCTGCTTGCTAATAAAAGGTTTATTCATAGACCGCCGTACTTGGGTAATCGTAGAAATGCTCGCCAGGCAGCGAATGCAGGCGGAAGCCTCTCGACGCGTAATCGCGGTCGCTATATTTGGCCACGTACGAGACGTTCGCCGTGTAATAGTCCATGTAGTTCAGCAAGTAAGGCATCTCTCGCAAGACGTTATGCGAATTGCTGGCGGTGCTGTACTCCTTCGGGGCAACTCCATATCCGTCTAAAGAGAATATAGCGGCAGCCGCTTCGTTTGCCCGGAAAAACTTGCGGACAGCATCGCTCGAATAAGTGCCATAATTGATTGGGCTAATGCTCATCAGCTTCACGCCGAGCGTGTTGCGGTACATGAGCGATTTATCCATCTTAGAACGGAATCCGGAGCTGAACACGCTTTTTTGTTCTTGGTTAGGAATATCAACAGGCTGCAACATGCTTTCCAACAGGTAGAGATCGCCGCCGCCTATTGCGGTTTTCTCGCCTTTCGAATTGTACGTGGCATTCACGGCACTGCCCATAATGTCATCGGGCTTCCAAGCATTCATGAACGCCTTCATCGATTGGGCGTGAACGTACTGTACCGCTTGGTTCATCCGCTTGCGCGTAACGCCGTAATCATAGCCTGCGTCATCGAAGAAAATGCCGTCAGCGCCAGTTGTTTTCCAACGAACGGTTTTTTTCTGAATCATGCTCATCGATAGATTATCGGTTGTAACGCCCAGATCGATATAGCCGTAGATATGCACGCTTGGCTTTAGCTTTCGGACTTGTGCGATAATGCTGGCAGTTGAGTTGTGCGCTTCATGTGTCGTTTCTTCCAGGCCGGCGCCGAGTACGATGTAATCATATTCAGCGAATTGAAGCGCAGCCTCCTCGATCGTGCCTGTTTCATTGATTTCGAGCGGGATGCCGTAATAGATCATGAGGCGATACCCAGTGTCGTTGCCCGCGGATACGGGTGTTGTGCTTGTGAGGGCGACTAGCAAGGCGCTGAGCAGAAGCACGCTTTTGAATACTAGCTGTGTCGGTTTGTCTAGGAACTTCATGGCAGTCCTCCTTATGTCGGGCGCCGGCGTTGACCTTAAGTGTACCAATAATTTATGTTATTAATGATAGGTCTCTCGTAGGATAAAATGCAAGCCCACCAACCGCCTATTTCTGTATTCGGGAGTGAGAAATGTAATAATCTAGTGTGAATTCGACGCATTCTTGTAACTTTCTTTGTCTTTATTGTCTATTAGTCTTGTAGGAATAGGGACTATTGTAATAGAATCGAACTATGAATTATTTGTAAATCCATCAAAAGATCGGGAAATTCTGGACTATCTTCTCGAATTGGTCAATTTGCAAATAAATTAGGATATCGGGAGGGATCGATCGTTTTGAAAATCCTCATTACAGGTGGTTGCGGCTTTATCGGCTCAACTGCAGCGGAGCGTTTTCATAAGGAAGGGCATCAGATTTATATTATCGACAATTTATCAGGCGGAGATGTTAGCAACGTAACGGTGCCTCATAAGCTATATCCGCTTAATGTGGAAGACCGTGCATGCGATGTCGTATTTGAGAGCGTACGGCCAGATGTTGTTGTACATTTGGCGGCGCAGGTCGATGTGACGACATCGATGAAAATTCCTCAAGCAGACGCCCAGACGAACATTATGGGGCTCGTAAATATGCTGGAGTGCTCGCGGCGCCATGGCGTGAAGAAGTTCCTCTTCGCTTCTTCAGCGGCCGTATATGGCAATCATGAAGCGGTGCCGCTTGCGGAAACGGTGCAAGGCGAACCGATGTCGCCGTACGGCATTAATAAGAAGCTTGGCGAATACTACTGCACGAAGTGGCAAGAGCTGTACGGCCTTCAGACGCTCGCGTTCCGATTCGCTAACGTATACGGCCCTAAGCAGGGGCGCTCCGGCGAGGGTGGCGTCGTGTCCATTTATATGCAGCGCATGGTAGAGCAACAAGAGCTTGTCGTCTATGGCGACGGCAGCCAAACGCGGGATTTCATTTATGTAGAAGATATTGTGGACGGCTTATACCGGGGTGCGGAGAGCGATTTGACCGGCGTGTATAACTTATCCTGCAATCATGAGATTCGGCTGAACGAGCTGATCGAAACGCTTCAAGAGGTTGGGCATAGCACGAACGTTCGTTATGAGGCTTCGCGTGAAGGCGATATTTACCGTTCAGCGCTGGATAATGCGAGAGTGAAACGGGATTTGGACTGGGTGCCTCTTTATTCACTTAAGGAGGGGCTGGCGAAGACGTACCAATGGTTCCAAGCCAATGCAGCTTCGAACGTAGAGAAGAAGGCAACCGCATCAAGAAGCGAATCAAAGAGCAAATCTCTGGGCCTTCTGAAGAAGCTGCGCCCGTATGGTGAGAATGCGCTCGCTTTCATTGGCCTGTACTTGCTTATGAAGCACGGGTCGAGCTGGATTACAGAGACGAATATTGATTTTAAGCTTATTTATATTTTTATTATTGGTGTGCTGTACGGCAGCAGGCAATCGGTTATCTCGGCTGTGCTCGCTTCCGGGTTATACTTTACAGACAGCCTGCAGAACGGCCGCGAGTGGGTGTCGCTGCTTTATGACCCAGAGGTTTTATTTATTTTGGCTTTATACTTATTTTTCGGGCTTGTTGTTGGATTCGTGTCGGACAAGCATCGGCGTGAAACCGTTGAGATTAGCCAGAAGCTGCAGGTAGAGCAGGAGCGATACGACTTCTTGAACACGGTGTACAAGGATACCCGTTATGTGAAAGACGAGCTTCAGCGCCAATTAATCGGCAGCAAGGACAGCATAGGCCGCATTTATAACATTGTCAAAGAGCTGGAGAGCCACGAGCCAGAGGATGTCGTATCCTCCTCGATTCATGTGCTGGAGCATTTGCTGGAGACGAAGCAGATTTCGATCTACGCCGTGAACCAGACCGATTTCTTGCGGCTAATGATCAAGTCGGGCAATGATGAGCTGCTGCTTCCGAAGACAATTCGGATGTCCGAGCATGGTTGGGTGAAGAAAGTCGTAGAAACGCAGACGATCTTCGTTAATCGGACGATGTCGCCTGACGCTCCGATGATGGCAGCGCCTGTCATTAATAACGGGACCGTTGTATCGATTATATCCATACATGATGTCAATTTTGCTAGATTGAATTTGAACTACCAGAACGTATTCAAAATGACGGTAGAGATGATTTCAAACTCGCTAGCGCGTGCATTCCAATTCGTCGGGGCAACGAGTGCGAACCGTTATGTCGGCGAAACGCCAGTGCTGCAAGAGAACTGGTTCCGCCAAGTCGTGGAGAGCAAGCTGGCTGCCAAGAAGCAGCATAACGCCGAATTCGTTCTGCTTACGATTCAGTCGGATGACGGCCAATCGGTACGCAGTGCGGTAGAGCGCGTTGCAGATACGCTTCGCGAATCGGATTATATTGGAATGATTCGCAACGAATTAGTGCTTCTGCTGAACAATTCCAATGAGGCTGAAGCAGCCATTGTTATTCGCAGGCTAGAGAAGAACGGCATCACGGCACGCGTCATTAGTGGAGAAGAAGCTTATGCTGGATAATGCTTTACTCATTTACTATATCGTTGCTATCGTATACAGTGCTTATCGCCTTATTCGGAGAAATGGTGAATATGCGATTGGAATCTGCCTGACGCTGCTGCTTCCGTTTGGCGGCATTCTGTTGTCTTGGCTGACGGAGACGCTCCGCAGAAGATTTGAACCGAATGCGAATCTGGACCGATTCCAATCACTGACCGAAGTTGAAGAAAATATTCGGGAACGCATCTACCAGCAAGTCGACGTTGAGAAGGAAACGAATATTGTGCCAATGGAAGAAGCGCTTGTCGTGAACGACCATATGACGAGGCGCAGGTTGCTGCTTGATATGCTGAAAGGCGATATCGATGAATATGCTTCGCTTCTCGAACAAGCGGTCAATAACGAGGATACCGAAACGTCTCACTATGCGGTATCGGCAGTATTAGAGATGAAGCGCAAGCTGCAGGTGAAGCTGCAGCAAGCGGCTGTGGAATATGACCGCCAGCCAGACAACTTGGAGAGTGCGGCGAAGTATGCAGGTGCGCTAAGCCAGCTCATTGCGGGCGGATTTATGGACATTCGGACCAAACGCGGCTACTTGTCGTCTTATATCGAAGTGCTCGATAAGATTATGAACGAAGGCTACTATGACGAAACGATGTACCGTAACAAAATAGACTGTGAAATGGAGCTTGGCCAGTACGAACGGGCGATTAAGGATTGCGATAAATTTCGGGAGATGTACCCTACAAGCGAACAAGCATACTTGTCTTCCTTGCGTGTTTATTATGAGTTGAAGAGGCGCGAACGCTTCTTTGGTTTGCTGGAGGAGCTTCGGTCGTTGCCGATCCGTTTGTCGCATGATACGCAGAGCGTACTCCAATACTGGACAGGCAGTGGTGTAGCCGGATGAAGAAAGATAATTTTAAATTAGGCAAACAAATTTATATCATATTGCTATTCATTCTTGTGTTAGGCTTGCTATTGCAGTTGACGCGTTCAGAGGCTTTACTGCGCGTAGGCGGCAAGAATGCGCCGCTTGTTGATGCGGAGCAGTTCCCGACGCAGCAAGCGCTAGCGCCTGAAAATGTCGAAGCGCTGAATGAGCCGGTATACGTTATCGTAACGGATGAAAGCAACACGTACAGCCAGCGCATTAGGAGCAATGTAGAGCAGACGCTTACGTATATGAAAAAACCGTACCGGACGGTCAATTACAGCCAGTTTAATGGACCGGGCAGTGAACAAGAACATGTCATTATAACGGTGTCGGCGCTTGATCGCCTGCCGAATAATGAGTGGCTGGAAACGTTCGTGCATGGTGGTGGGCATGTCATGTTCGCGACGGTGCTGGAGCCGGACAATACGTTCTATCGCATCTATCGCAAATTGGGCATTCGGGAAGCTGGCTTCCAAGCCAATACCCAAGGGCTTAACATTAGCAGCGAAGTGTTCGCGAGCAAGGAAGATACGGCGTTTAATACGGATATGATCGAAAATACGGCCATGCAGGTGCGGCTGGACGAAGGCACAGTTATGTTGGCGGATTCGACCGAGCATGTGCCGATTTTATGGCAGCAGCCATATGGCGATGGCGAATTTGTCCTTTTGAACGGAACGATGCTTCAGGAGAAGTCGAGCCGCGGATTTACGGCAGCAAGCATTAGCTTGATGGATAAGGACTTTATTTATCCGATTCTTAACGCCAAGCTGATGTATATCGATGATTTCCCGGCGCCGTTTAAGCAGGATATGTTGCCTGATTATAAGCGCACTTACAATCGGTTTATTAAAGAAATTTGGTGGCCAGACATGGTGCGTGTTGCAGCTATGTATGGTTACAAATTTACAGGTGTCGCAATCGAAACCTATGCGGATAAGGTGAATGGGCCATTCACAGAGGAGGATAGCTCTCCCAAAGACTTAATCATGTATGGCCGTGATGTGCTGAAAAGCGGAGGCGAGATCGGCATTCATGGTTATAATCACGAATCGCTTGTGACCGATCACAAGATTAGCAATAAGTTCGGCTATAACGCTTGGCCATCCGCCCAGGAGATGGCGGAATCGGTAAAGGCTGTGACTGTTTTCGTGAATGATGTATTTCCTAACTACGAGCTTCGAACGTATGTCCCGCCATCTAACGTATTAGGCGCAGACGGACGGGAAGCGCTCAAAGCAGGCTGGCCAGGGTTGCGTACGATTTCGTCGATGTATAGTGAAGATTTGGAGAGCGCTTCTTACGTGCAGGAGTTTGAAATCGCTAAGGACGGAATTGCAGAGTTGCCACGGGTGACATCTGGCTTTGTATACGATGAGTTTGAGAAGTGGGCCTCGATGAATGCGATCGGAACCCTCGGCGTGTTCTCGCACTTTGTTCACCCGGATGATGTGATCGCCCCAGACCGGAACCAGAATAAAACATGGGATCAGCTCTATCGCGAATTCACCGAGTATTTAAAGGATACCAATGACCAATTCAGCTGGCTGCGCCCGATGACGGCAACGGAAGCAACCAATGAGCTGGTGCGGTATGCCGACAGCGATCCGCATTTCCAGCAGACAGCCGATGGCATCCAAGGATATATTAATGGCTACACCGATGGTGACTTCTATTACCTGCTCCGCAGCGACAAGAAAGTAACGAAGCTAGAGCACGCCGAGGTAACGCGACTGAACGGGCATATGTATCTTGTCAAAGCGACAGCGAAACAATTTAAGATCGGATTGGATGGATAACGATGAAAATTTGTATCGTCGCGGAAGGGTCTTACCCTTACGTTACCGGCGGGGTATCGAGCTGGATACACGCGCTGCTGCGGAGCATGCCCGAGCATTCGTTCGTTATCTATGCGATTGCAGCAGAAGAAGAACAAAAGGGGAAATTCAAGTATGAATTGCCCTCTAACGTGACGGAAGTGCGCGAGTTTTTCATGGACTCCTATTTGAAGGAGGAAGGCCGCTGGGGAGCGCGCTCCAAGCTGGCCCGCGAAGATGCGAATGCGATCAAGTCGCTCATCGGTGGAGATGAGAACGCGGATTGGCAGCATATTTTCGAAGCGATGCTTAACAAGAAGCTGGGCGACGCTGCGACCTTCCTGATGAGCCGGGATTATTACGACATCCTAAGCGGGCTGTGCGAAGAGAAGTTCAGCCAAGTGCCGTTCACGGAGATGTTCTGGACGGTTCGTTCGATGATTATGCCGCTCTTCATGACGGTACGCAACTCGCTGCCAGAGGCGGATCTGTACCATTCCGTGTCTACAGGTTATGCGGGCGTTATTGCTTCACTAGGCAAGCACATCTACAACAAGCCGATGGTGCTGACGGAACACGGCATTTATTCACGGGAACGCGAGGAAGAGATCATTAAGTCCGATTGGGTTAAGGGCAGCTTCAAGGACCTGTGGATCCAATACTTCTATACATTGTCAAAGTGCGCCTATCAATATGCAGACGAAGTCGTCACTTTGTTTAATCGGAATAAAGAAATCGAGATCGAACTCGGTTGCCCAGAAGAGAAAATCAGCATCGTCCCTAATGGGGTGAATGCTGCAGACTTCGATAACTTGCCTAGCAAGGCGGAGGGAGCGCCGCTCCGCATTGGTGCGCTCGTTCGCGTCGTTCCGATCAAAGATATTAAGACGATGATTCAAAGCTTCCAGCTTGTGAAGCGTGAGGTGCCAAGCGCAACATTCCACATCATGGGCCCGTATGAAGAAGACCGTGAATATTACGAGGAATGTTTGGCGTTAATCGAAGCGTTCGGGCTTCAAGACGTGGAATTTACGGGCAACGTTGATATCAAACAGTATGTGGGCACCATGGACCTGCTAGTGCTGACAAGCATTAGCGAAGGGCAGCCGCTGGCTGTGCTGGAGGGATTGGCGGCGAGCAAGCCTTTCGTAACGACAGATGTCGGCAGCTGCAAGGAATTGCTGTACGGCGTTGACGATCCTTATGGCCAAGCTGGATTCGTCGTGCCCGTTATGAATGCCGAGCAAATTAGCCGATCAATCGTTACGTTATGCAAGAATGAACGGATGCGCAATGAAATGGGCAGCAATGGCCGCCGCCGAGTGGAAGCTTTGTATACACGTGACCGGTTTATTGACAGCTACAAAGCATTGTACAACCAGCTTGAGGGGAGGAAATAAGCGATGGCAGGTATTGGTTTTGAACTAAAACGGATGTATGCCAAGGATGGCTTGGTTAACAAAATCAAGGCATTCACGTATTCCTCGCTCGTTACGATTGGCCCGATGCTCACCTGTATGCTTCTGGTCGTTGCTGTACAATGGATGCAGCTGCGATATGAGGTTTCGTTCGTTGACCGGGAGCTGTTTCAAGCATCGATCGTCTACGCGTTTATATTCTCTTACATTATCAGCAATGTATTGACGCTCTATTTGACACGGTCTGTCTCGGACTTTATTTACCAGAAAAAGTATGAAGCCGTGCTTCCGTCATTCTACGGCAGCTTGAAGATTGGGCTGCTGCTCGGCGCTGTGCCGGCCCTGCTGTTCCTAGGCTTCTCCCCGCTTAGCCTGACTTACAAGGCTTCGCTGCTGCTCTTGTTTATGACCCTTATCGTAATCTGGTTTGAGGTGGTTTACTTATCCGCGATGAAAAACTATCGCCGGATTGGCCTCTCCTTCCTAGGTGGTGCACTGCTCGCGATTGGGCTGTCATGGGTGCTGTTGAAGTACGCAGGCTTGAAGGATGCGGGGACGGTGCTGCTGGCAGTAGACGCAGGCTTTATGCTTACGGCAGCGGCGCTGCTCGTTCAGATTGAACGGTTTTTCCGTCTGCCAACCAGGCAATCGGACTATACCTTCTTAGCTTACTTAACGCGGTATCCATCACTGATTCTGATCGGGGCATTAACGGCAATTGGGCTGTATTCCCATCAGTTTGTCCAATGGTTAGGTGACTCGGGCGTTGTTGTGGCAGATGCGTTTCTGATGTCGCCATCATACGATTTGGCTGTATACTACGCCTTCATGTCGGCGATTCCATCGTTAATTATGTTCGTCGTCTCACTCGAAACGAACTTATATCCGAAGTATCGCCATTATTATGATCTTGTGCTTCACGGGGGATCGCTCGGCGATATCAACCGCGCACGCGGGCAAATGTTCCAAGTGCTGACGCAACAGATTTCGCTGCTCATGGGCGTACAGCTGTTCTTTTCGATCATTTCGGTTGCGCTGGGCATTCGGTTCCTGCCGCTTGTAGGCTTTAGCGCTTCCCAAATTGAGCTGTACAACATACTTGTAATCGGATTTTTTGCTTATATCATCTATACGGTCGTCACGCTAGTTCTGCTTTACTTCGATGACCGTAAAGGCGTGCTGTGGCTGGCTGTGTTGTTCTTGGCTTGCAATACAGGGTTTGCTGTAGTGTCCGTTCTGTACGACAGCCAAGGCTTCTCGTTCTTCGCAGCCGCATTCCTATCCTTGGTTGCTGCGCTGGGCCGATTGATGCATGTGCTCAATCATATTAACTACTATACATTTAGCGCGCAGCCAGTCATTCATAGGGAGAAAACGAATCGGTTCTCGAAACTGCTGCATGCAGCGCCAAAGCGGATGAGCCGGTTGGATTAAGAAGGATCGCAAGGAGGCAATAGATTTGATTAGACATAAATATTGGATTGCATTCGTTCTTTTAGGCTCCTTGTTAGCAGGCTGCAGCGCAAGCGACGAGGCTGGGGAAAGCGATGGCAGCCCATCGGGAGTCGTTTCGAAAGGCGATCTAACCCTATCTTACGGAGTGGATAAGCTGACGGAGAATCGGCACATCTATGATAATGATAAAGTCGATTCAGTAACATCTTTTTACGTAACCATTACAGACGACAACCTGACCAGTGAGCATCCATTAACCTGGAGCAAGCTTAACAGCATTCAGTATCCTGTGGACAACACAGATGATAAGAAAGTGAATGTGCTCGTCCAAGAAGGCGATGAGTCGGGAATCATCAGCAGTGTAGGCAAGCTCGGATATGGTGAGGATCACGCCAATGCAGAGATATCCCTTCGTGGGAAATCATCGTTGAACTCGAACCAGAAGTCTTACAAAATTAAACTGTTCGACGATGCTGGCGTATGGCGCAACCAGACATCCATTAACTTGCTGAAGCACGAATTCGACTTCACGCGGGTGAGGAACCGGTTGAGTTTTGATTATTTCAAAATGATTCCTAATATGACCAGCTACCATATGCAGTTCGTTCATCTATACGTGAAAGACTTGACGAGCGGGGCGAAGGCTCCAGCGTTTACGGATTATGGGCTGTATGAGCAGATCGAGCAGCCGAACAAGCGGTTTCTGCGCTCCCATGGCCTCGATCCGAATGGCCAGTTGTATAAAGCGGAGAATTTCGAGTTTTACCGTTACCCTGAGAAGTTGAAGAAAGCGGATGATCCTGCGTATAACAAGGACCTATTCGAAACCGTCATTAGCGTTGAGGGCAACAATGATCATGAGAAGCTGCTTCAGATGCTCGATGAAATGAACAATTTATCGCTCGATTTTGATGAGGTGTTCGACCGGCATTTCGACCGCGACAATTATTTGACGTGGATGGCTTCGAATATTTTGATGGATAACATCGATACGATCACACAAAACTTCTTGCTGTATTCGCCCCAGAATGGAAACAAGTTTTATTTCATTCCTTGGGACTATGACGGCGGATGGGGCTTTAATGAATTTGACCATACGGGCAAACCCGGTGAAGCAAGAGCGCCATGGATGAGGGGGATCTCGAACTACTGGGAGACGACGCTTGCCAGCCGCTTCTTCAAAAACCCGGACAACGTGAAGCAACTGGAAGACAAGGTGGACGAGCTTCGTAAAATTATTACGCCAGCGCAGACCAAGTCGTTTCTGGACAGTTATCGCAGCACCGTGTATCCGTATGTGTCCAAACAGCCGGACTTGACGTATTTGCCAGGCAAGCTTAGCCAGTATGACCAGGAGCTGGACCGCATTGCCGGCTTATCGGAGGTTAATGCCGAGCTGTTCAAGAAGCAGCTGCAGTTGCCGATGCCGTTCTTCATGGGGGAAGTCGCGCACCAGGGTTCAACCTTTACTTTCCATTGGGATGCATCATACGACTTGCAGGGTGACGATTTAACGTATCACTTTATGGTTGCTAAGGAGCCGGCATTCGCGCATCCAATCGAGGAACGCAAGAATGAAAAAAGCTCCACTGTATTGTTAGAAGGGCTAGGCAAAGGGCGTTACTTCTGGAAAGTGGTCGCGCAGGATAGCCAAGGAAATGTGATGCCTTCCTTTGATATTTATGAAGATACCGAGGGCATGAAAAATTACGGCGTTCGCGAGTTTTACGTCGATTAACGGTTGAGGGAGGCGTACGGCGATGGAGTTTGCAGGGAAGAGATTGCGGCACGAGCTCAAGTTTTTTATTCATCATCATGAATATATCGGATTGCGGAACCGGATCGGCACGCTGCTGTCGCTGGACCGCAATTCAGTAGATGCAGAGGGTTATCATATCCGGAGCCTGTATTTTGACAATATGCATGAATCATCCCTGCACGATAAGATGAACGGCATTTTTGCACGGAAAAAATACCGGGTCCGCATCTACAACAAAAGCGACGCCACGATTAAGCTGGAGCGCAAAAGCAAGTATAACGACATGGTAGCCAAAGAATCGGCATCACTGACACGTGAACAGTTCGAGCTGCTGCGAGATGGCAATTATTCGTTCCTGAAAGCGAGCGGCCATCCGCTTATGAACGATTTTTATACCGATCTCGTGACAGGTGCGATGAAGCCATCGGTCATCGTCGATTATGTGAGGGAAGCGTATATTTACCCAACCAGCGATGTCCGGATTACGTTCGACAAGCAGCTGGAGGCTAGCTTGCAGTCGTTTGATATTTTTGACCAGGATCTTGTGACAGCAGGGACAATCGAGGGTCCGCGCACGATTTTGGAAGTAAAGTATGATGCGTTCTTGCCTACTATGATTCGGGATTTGCTTCAGCTGTCATCGCATAATCGGTCCAGCATTTCGAAATACGGGATATGCAAAGAGAAACGCAAAACGTTCGCGCAATGATTTCTAGGCTTGGAAGGGGATTCGCTTGAATGGAAGATACGCTGAATTTTAAAGATATTTTCAAGAAAAGCATGCTAGAGCTCGATGCCTTCAAAAACGTATCGTGGGTCGAGATATTCTGGGGATTGCTCATTTCATTCGTGCTTGGCATGTTTATCTATTTTGTTTATCAACGCTGCTTCCGCGGGGTTGTGTATAGCCATAACTACAATGTTTCATTCGTTCTTATGACGCTTATTACGACGTTAATTATTATGACGATCAGCACGAACATCGTATTGTCGCTAGGCATGGTCGGCGCGCTTAGTATCGTCCGGTTCCGGACGGCAGTCAAGGACCCGCTCGATATCGTCTATATGTTCTGGGCGATTTCCGTTGGTATCGCAACGGGTGCGAAGCTATATCCGATTGCGATCTTCGGTTCGCTCTTTATTGCGCTTGTCATATTCCTGCTATCCCGCCGCAAAGTGAAGACCGCACCATTCCTGCTCATTCTCCATTATGAGGAAGCGTTAGCGGATGAGGCGATCAAGACGGCGCTGCGCAAAATGAAGTTCACGCTCAAATCGAAGACGATTCGCAAACAAATGACGGAGCTCACCGTAGAGCTTCGCATTAATGCGGATAACACGGCATTCGTCCAGGCTATATCCGAAATTCCTGGCGTTGCGGATGTTGCGTTAGTAAGCTATAACGGCGATTATGCGCCGTAAGCTGCATGCATAATTAGGGCGCTTCCCTCGGGAGGGCTGCTGTTGCACTTGGCTGTCGAGATTTCTCGACAGCTTTTTTACGTCTAGAGGGGGCAGAAGGGCGTGCGATTTAACGATTCGTTCACAAGGTTCTTAATGTAGTTTTAAGAAAAGACCGTTATAATTAAAGTAACTGTATAAAATTAGAGCCGGGGGGATAATGAAATGGGACAAGCAGCAAACCGTGTGGACCGCAAGGATATGCGTTCGCGCAGCAAGCAGCGCCAGAAAAATATGCAGAAGCTCATGTGGATAACAGGTGGCGTTCTGCTCATTGCACTTATTGTGGCTGTTGCATTCCTAAAACCAGAAGATAAAAAGGCCGATCCAGATGCGTTCGATTATAACGCAATGGCGACGCTTGGAAGCAAGGATGCGAAGGTTAAGATTGTTGAGTTCGGGGACTTCAAGTGCCCAGCATGCCGAGTGTTCAGCCAAGACGTAGAGCCGAAGCTCAAGTCGGAATACATCGATAAAGGCCTCGTATCGTTATCGTTTATGAACTATCCGTTTATCGGCCAGGATTCGCGTACGGCTGCGCTTGCCGGCCTTTCCGTATACCATCAGAATAACGATGCTTTCTGGAAATATTACGATGCGCTCTACAAGTATCAACCGGATGAAAGACAAATTTGGGCGACAACCGATTATCTCATCCAATTGGCGCAAAGCGAGAAGCTTGGCATTGACTTCGACAAGCTCCGCAGCGATATCGAGAACGAGACGTATGCCGATCAACTGACCGACCAAATGTCGCGCGTCAAACCGCTGGGCGTAACCGGCACGCCGACGCTCTTCGTGAACGGTACGATGGTCGGCGGCAAGGACGCTATGAATTATGACGCGGTAAAAGCTGCTGTCGATAAGGCACTCGCAGAGGCGGAGGAGGCTGGCAAGTAACCGATGGATAACAATCAGCCTTCCTTCTTTTACACGTATGGATTGTACATGGCGTGGATCGTAGCGGTAGTGGCAACTGCCAGCAGCCTGTACTTAAGTGATGTATTGAACTACACCCCGTGCAAGCTATGTTGGTTCCAGCGCATTTTCATGTATCCGCAGGTCATTTTGCTAGGCATCGCGGCCTACCGGGGAGACCGGAGGATTACGGGCTATGTGCTTCCGCTTAGCATCATTGGCGGACTGATTTCGATTTATCATTACTTGGAGCAAAAGGTGCCGGGAATGGCGGACATTATGCCTTGTACAGACGGCGTTCCTTGCAGCGAAGACTATCTGGACTACTTCGGCGTCATTACGATACCGCTGATGGCCCTCGTCGCTTTCATCTTGATCACTGGCTGCCTCTGGCTGACCAGGCGTGCAGCGCGCCATGAGCATATTGAAGCGGATGCTGAATAAGAACGATCCCAGCTGTCATATCGATGACGCTGGGATTTTTTGTTGGCCGCTGTAGCAGGTTATCGGAACCCACTGCTGCTGATTCGATGCAAGGGGGGAAGGGTAAGGAAGTAGGACGCGATGAAACGGGAACAATGGAATGAACGGATAGGAGTCGAGGGCAAGATGAAAGCACAGGAACGCAACGGGAGACGGCGTATGCGGATAACAATCGTGGATGATAATGCGATGAACGTCACAGTTGTACAAGAAATGCTGAAACGGGCCGGCTATCAGAACATTACGACAGCTGCTTCAGCGATGGAGCTTTATAGGCAGCTAGGGCTGGACGAGGAAGGCAATGATACCCAGCACCAAGCAGAGGATCCCGGTGTGGACCTGATCCTATTGGACATGATGATGCCGCGCATTGACGGCATTACGGCCTGCCGGACAATTCATGGCCTTGAGCGATTGAAAGATATTCCGATCATTATGGTAACGGCGATTGGAGATTCCAAGAAGCTGGCGGAGGCGCTTGATGCAGGGGCGACGGACTATGTGACGAAGCCGATTAACCGGGTCGAGCTGATGGCGAGAATCCGCTCTGCGCTTCGATTGAAGCAGGAGAAAGATTGGCATAAGGAGCGGGACCGCCGTTTGCGCGATGAGCTGCAGTTAGCGCGTGAGGTTCAGTATGCGGTATTGCCTAGCCGGCTTGAAAATGAGCGGATCGTGATCGATGCCATCTATCGCCCTTCGGAGGAATTGTCCGGTGACCTATACGCATGGCATCGCATTGATGACAATCGTTACGCAGTCGTCGTCATCGACGCGATGGGACATGGGATTTCCTCCTCGCTCGTCTGCATGTTCATTGCTTCGATTCTGAAGGAAGCGATGGGTTCGTTAACGGATCCGGACAAGGTGGTTCATGAGCTTAACCGCCGCGCGATGCAGCTCAACTTCTCCGACCAGCTCATCCATTATTATTTTACAGGCATCTATATGGTTGTTGACCTAGCTAGCGGTGTGGCGGAATACGTGAATGCAGGGCATCCGCCAGGTTTGCTGCTAAGAAGCGGGAGCAGTGAAGCCGAGTACTTGACTGGCGGAAGCCCAGCGATCGGCATATTCGACGGGATAACGGTGACGAAGCAGACGGTATCCATCGGCGCAGGGGACCGAATCGTGCTGTTCACGGACGGCCTGCTTGATCCGGTTGATGGCATGCAAGAGGAGCAGCCAGGAGAGAAGCTCGGCAGGCTGCTAGCTGGCTGTACAGGCGACTCCTTTGCAACGCAGTGGGAGTCGACGCTCTTCGGGGAGAGCGAGGCGGAACAAGAGTGTGCGGATGACCGGTGCTTGCTATGGGTATCCATCCAATAAATAAGCAAAAGCCTCACGATGCTGTCATCAGCCATCGTGAGGCTCTATTTGTTGCTATTAGCTTCGCCCGCGCGGCTTGTCGGCTAAGGATTGCTCAGAAGCCGAGCGGGACAGCAGGGCCGCTGCCGTAATGGAGCGGTCTTCCGCTTGCGCAGCCGATGGTGATCGGCGAGACCGGCGTTTGCTGCGGCTTTTCTTTGGTTGCTTCGCTGCTGGCTCCTGGCTAGGCAGCTTCGCATTCAGCAGGTCGCCTGTCCAGCCCTTGCGCCAGAACCAAAAGTAAATGCCAGCCGTGCACAGAATGACGACCAGGCACATGCCGATGAAGCCCCAAGGCTCGTCCGACCACGGCAACTTGCGGAAATTCATTCCCCATAGCGTGCCGGCAATCGTCGCAGGCATGAATAGAACGGTAAATATCGTGAGCGTCTTCATAATGTCGTTGCCCCGGAAACTGGAGATGGCATCATCCATCGAGATCAACGTATCGATCTCAGCCGCATAGGCGGACAATAGAGAGCCGATCCGCTCAAGCTTATGCTGAAGGCGAATATGCGCGTCCGTCTCCGCTAGAGTGCCGACGAACGTCTCCTGCATGGCATCGTAGAGCTCCTTGATCGGCATATACAGGTGGCTCCAGTGAAGCAAATCATACCGCCGGTCAAAAATCGCCGCCATCAAGTTCATTCGATTACGTTTGCGCATGGCATGCTCTAAGTCGCTTAATCGCGACTCGAAGCCGTCGAGCCCATGATGCAGCGGCTCCAGCAGTGCGCTCAGCGCCGTCAGGAAAGCTTCGCCGCCGGATGCACACTGGTTAAGCTGTGTATCCCATGGGGCTTGCTGTGTGCGTATAGATAAGCGCCAATCCTC
Organism: Paenibacillus sp. MMS18-CY102; assembly: GCF_009789195.1. Classification (GTDB taxonomy): domain Bacteria; phylum Bacillota; class Bacilli; order Paenibacillales; family Paenibacillaceae; genus Paenibacillus_T. Next base: position 64,120 of record NZ_WSTC01000025.1, read on the forward strand.
ATGGATTGTCACTAGCTTTTGATGGGTGACCCAGAACCGTAAAGGCTGAATGTCGGCCTTGTCGGACGTTTGCTGGATAAGCAACGAGCCATATAAAACAGGCTGCCCGTCGTCAAGGCGATGGACAACGATGTGGTTAGCGCTGCGCTCGAAGCAATCATCCAGCCAACCTGCACACTCGGGCAACCGCTGTTTCAGTGCGAGCAAGCGGCTGCCCGCATCTTCGCGTTCCAACTGCAATTGCTGCAATTTAGCTTGTTGTATGCCTCCCGCGGTTGCCGGCTTGCTGGCGCCCTGCCGGTTTGCACGAGGCGGCAAAAGGGGGGAAGCGCCCATCCCATCTTCTTGCCCGATTAAACTAGTGCCAGAAGAAGGCAACGTTGTCTCCGGTGCGAACGGCTGACGGAGCTGTAGCCATTCCCAGCCGGACGGAAACCGAAACATTCGTTCATTCATACTAAGCCTCCCGCCGATCCCATTTCCCATAACCGTCAAATTTCTGCTCTTACCATCATACCCTGAACCGAACAAGGGGGCAACTGCAAGCGGAAACGCTGGAACAGCACAACGCACCGATATATCGCCATTGGGCAATAATCGGTGCGTGTTATGGGCTATTCATCTTGCCTGCCGTCCTCGGACAAGCTATGTTTGAGCTTCTCGATTGCTCGCCGCTGGATCCGTGAAATGCTCATCTGAGAGACGCCGAGCTGTTCCGCGATAACGCGCTGCGGCTCGCCATCCTCGAATACAAGCTTCAGCACTTGCCGCTCCTCTGGCTTGAGGGCAGCCATCGCTGCCTCAATATCGAGTTTCTTGTCAATAAGGCCGAAGTCGTCGAGCGGAGAGCCGATTAGCTCACCGAGCGTGGTCGTGCTATCTTCTTCGGAGATTGGCGTGTCGAGCGACACGTAATGGTACAGGTCCCGTCCGCCAAGAATCTCGACGGTTTCTTCGACGGTAAGCTCCATTCGCTCTGCGATTTCCTCTACTTTGGGGGATCGCTCCAGTTTGACAGTAAGCTCGTCAATGGCTTGCTGAACGGCGATGCCTTTTTCCTTGATTCGCCGCGGAACTTGAATGTACCATGATTTATCGCGCAAATAGTTTTTCATGTGGCCAATGATGCTCTTCATCGCATACGGCTCGAATTGTACGCCTACCGATGGATCATATTGATGGAACAGTTTCAGTAGGGACATCTGCCCTACCTGTACCAGATCCTCGAACAGATCGGGGCGATTGCGGGCGATCTTGCCAGCAGCCATCCTGACCATGGGCGCGTGTTTTTCAATCAGAATGGTTGCTTTGTCATTATTCGGGCTTTGTTGATAATCCGCAATCAGCGCCGTGCTATCCTGCAGCGACTTTGATGGCTGAAAGGTCATGCAAGCTCGCCGCTTTTGCTGAGCCGTTTGGTCATCATGACTTGGGTTCCCGCGCCGCTTTGTACCTCAACTTGATCCATGAGCGCTTGCATCAAATACAAGCCAAGCCCGCCAGCCTCAAGCTCGCCAATCAATTTCCCGTGCAAGGATTCCGCCTTGCGTGCGGCAGCAGCGGCATCGAAGCTGTTGCCGTCATCTTTTACCACAATGGATAAAGCTTCTGCTTGTTTGATAAAACGAATTTCGACGCGAGGCTCTGGCGCTTGCACATGCAAGGATTCGCCGCTTGCTAGATCGCCGTAAGCATGCAGCACGGCGTTGTTGCATGCTTCAGACAGTGCAACCTTCATATCTTCGATTTCCTCGAAGTTAAAGCCCATCTTACTGGCAATGCCATAGAGGGCGAGGCGAACTAAATCCACATATTCGGCTGCTGCGGGCACGAACATCGTTACGACTTCTTCTTTCGCATTCATCGTATTAGGTGCTCCTCTCAGCTAGGATGAAGTTCCGGCATTCAACAAGAATGGCGTTATGCCGGTCATATCGAATAGTTTGCGAATATTCGTTGGTATCGCTTCAACGGTGAATGGGGCATTTTTGGCATGGCGCGCTTTGAGTACAGATACGAGTATGCCGATGCCGGTGCTGTCAATGTAGCGCAGGTCGCGAAGATTAAGCGCCAATTCACGGTCGGTTAGCTCGACGAGAGGAGCCATTGCAGCCCGCATCTGCGAGGCAGACTCCAAATCAAGCTCACCATTCACGTATACGGTGCACTTGCCCTCCTGATTTTCCGTTCGCAGATAAAATTTCTCGGGTGCTGTCATCATCAAACCCCTCTTCCCTATTTTTTCTCTCTACCTATTATCTATGAAATAACCATAACCGCAAACAAGCTTTTATGAAACAGGCAGCAATTAGGGGGCTGCTGGCAATTTGGCGCTGCTGGCACTTAATGAATCGGATAGATGCATTAGACAGGGGCATAATGTAATCAAATTATTCGCTTTTAGCCAGCTATTCAGGACAGGGGCGAAAGAGGAGGCTGCCATATGGCAAGCAAAATCGGTTTTTTTCAGACAGAAGCACAGGCGACAGCAGCAATCCAACAGCTCCTTCAAGAAGGGTTTACAGAAAGCGATATCCGCGTCATTGCGAAGGATCGGTTCCACTCTCGCATGGTGGAGTCGGAGAGCGGCGTCCATGTTGACGAGCTGCAGGAACTTGTCGAAACGCTTCATCATGACGCGGACGGCGGGCTGGATAACGGTGCGATGCGCCAAAATGCATTAGCAGGCGCATCTGTAATAGCCGTTGGAACGCCATACGGCGGAATCTCCTCTGCAGGCGCGGTCCCTTTTGCGACAGCAGCCTATCTAACCGCTTCTGCCTTGACAGTGGAAGACAGCAGCGCGAATCGGGCACTAATCGCATTAGATGTCGAGCATAACCATTTGGACCAATGCAGGGAAGCGTTAAAAGCTGGCACAACGCTCGTCGCCGTTTCGACCTCAGATAGCGCATCGCTGCTTGAAAAGGACGGAGGGCCTGATTTATCAAGGCTAGGCAATGCTGAGGCTGTGTTCCGCAATAATGGCGCTACGGACATTTTATAAGGCATGGCAGTTGGGCCGTCCTGCTTCGCGAGGATGGCCTTTGTGTTGCCGGTCACTTAGCATTTAAGTTAATGCCTGCAAGGATGGCCGATCTAGCCTCACGATATCCGCTAGCGGAGGCTGCTCCCCATTAATCAAATCACGAAGAAGACGAGCGGCAATAAGGCTGTATACAATGCCATTGCCGCCGTATCCAAGAGAGTAATAGACATTCTCCCTAGCCGGATCCTTGCCAATGAACGGCAAATTGTCGCGGGATTCACCGAACGTTGCACACCACGCGTAATCGATTGGTGCGCTCATCGTTGGAAATAGCGCAAGCAACTGCTTGTAGAGCTTGCCGATCTGCGCTTGCCGCGGTACATCGCTACTGAGGGGAACCATCCCCTTTTGGTCCAATCCCCCAACAATTATCCGATTGTTGCTATCGGTGCGCAAATAGAGATAAGGGCGAGCAGTTTCCCAAATCATAAAGCGTTCATGCCATACATCGAACGAAGATGCTTGGGGCTGAGTCACTATGACGAAGCTTTGGTTCATGGTTGCTTTGATGAATTGGCCCCGAAGCTCCTCGGGCTCATAGCCTATAGCAAAGATGACATGCTTCGCCCTAAGTTCGCCGCCTTCGGCCGTGGAGAGGCGGTGTATGCCATCTTTGGTGATGTGCTGTTGGACGCCGGTATGCTCATAGATCGTCAACCCCTCTTGTACAGCGGCGTCTGCTAGCGCATGCACGAGCTTATACGGATTGACCTCCGCATCGCCCCGGGCCACAATCGCGCCGGATTTAGTGAAAGGGAAATGAGCCCGAATGTCATCAGGCGTCCACCAATCTACGTCGAATCCATGCTTTTGCAACAGCTCAAATTCCCTTCTTAGCTTGGGCAAATCCTGTTCAGTGCTTGCCAAATATAAACTGGGGCGCCGTTTGAACTCAAGATCTGCTGGCAGCCGATTCGCAAGAAGCGCCAATTGTTCGACAGCTTGCTTGCACGCTTTATAAAAGGCTACGGCGTTCGGCTCTCCAATCTGGTCGGCCAGCTCGCACATCATAATATCGTTGGAAAACTGAATGAGCCCTGTGTTCGCAGACGAACTTCCGGACGCGATATCATCCCGCTCGACAACGGCGGCCCGAATGCCGCTGTTCGCAAGGACATAACCGCATAGGGTGCCAGACATGCCGCCGCCAACGATGACAACATCAAACTCGGCATCTTGTAGGCCAAGCGGTTCGTACGCCTGGACCGCTGGAAGTGTTGTAGGCCAGTATAGTAAGCCTGCATGTAATGTTTTTTTTGTCATCAGCTATCACTCCTGCATGGTAGGATAACCAATTTGAAGCATCCAATGCGATTGGCTGTAGATTCATGCTGCCCATAGTTGGCGCAGGCGGAATATAATAAGGATGGTTATGGAACCGTACGTGTAGGCAGGGAATCGTAGAGGAGGCGGCATATGGCAGGGGAAGAATCGGTACATTTATTGCCGAATGAGATAGGGGGCATTCCGCTTGCAGTTACCCTTCGGGGCACTCAGGTCGAGAATGTGCATAATGGGCATATTGCAGTTGTCGATTCGGATGGCCAGCTAGTCGCAGGCGTGGGCTCGCCTGATGTATTGGCCTTTATGCGGTCTACGGCCAAGCCGCTGCAGGCGATCCCTATCCTTCAGGCTGGCGTACTGGACGCTTATGGGCTTTCGTCCGCTGCAATAGCGATGCTGGCAGCATCCCATCGAGGCGAGCCGGCACATCTGGCTGCGCTTCTAACGATGCTGAAGCAGACGGGAGTTAAGGAAGAACAGTTCGTTTTTCACGCTGGATTGCCGCTCGAAGGGGATGCGAGAGAGGAATGGATAAAACAGGGCGGTCGGCCGCGCAAGCTCTTCCATAATTGTGCCGGCAAGCATATCGGGCTATTGGCAGCCTGCCAGCTCCAAGGCTGGCGGGCGGAAGGCTACGCAGAGCCGGAGCATCCCGTCCAGCAGGAAATTAAGCATTGGATTAGTTTTGTGGCCGATATGCCTGTCGATTGTTTATCGGGTGGCTTCGATGGTTGTGGGCTGCCTGTCTACGCCATCCCGATGCGCAAGCTGGCGCTTGTATATGCGCGCCTTGCAGCCCCTCCGATGGACTGGGAGGAATCGGTGAGAGCAACCATTGCGCGCATAACGAGTGGCATGAACGAGCATCCAGAGCTGGTGGAAGGCAAGGGGCGGCTTGCTAGCCTCCTGCTGTCCGCTCCGCATACAATTGCCAAGAGTGGCGCACAGGGTGTTTTTGCAGTGGGGCTGAGGAACGAGCAGCTTGGGCTAATCGTGAAAGTTTCCGATGGATCCGAGCCGGCTTGGCCGGCTATTGTTTCGGAAGCGCTGAAGCAGTTGGGCGCAATGGGGATTATCGCTCAGGAAACGGCACAAGGCCTTAGCGGGCGAATCGATGCGGCGTTTCCAGCAGAACTTCGCAATGATGCGGACCGTATCGTCGGAAAGCGAGAGGCGGTTTTCAAGCTTGATTCTTACGTTTGATCCCCGTACAGCATATCGTGGCGATAGGCAGAAGGCGCTTGCTCGTAAAACCGCTTGAATTGCTTGGAAAAATATAAGGCGTCCGGAATGCCGACGGAATGCGCGATCTGCTCGACGGTTAGCTCTGGGCGCTCGCGCAGCAGTTGGCGGGCTTTATCAATCCGCAGCCTTAGCAAGAATGCGACCGGCGCCATGCCGGTCTTTTGTTTGAATACGCGGGACAGGTAGGCCCGATTATAGCCGAGCGCTTCAGCCATTTGTTCAATGGAAACAGGGACTGCATATTGGGCGGATAAGTAATGCGTCACTTGCCGGACAAGCACGTCGCCGTCGCCGCCGGTGCGCATCGGCCGGGCTTCTAGCCCAGACATCGCGTTGCCGTATGCGGCGAAGAGGAGATGCAAGTAGCCCGTCGCAAGCATGGCGGCTTGCGGGCCGCCTTCACGCAATGAATGGTAGACCTGGCGGTACAGCACGCCGATGCGTGGATTCGCTTCAATATGCGAGATAGGATGCGAATGGCCGAATCCGCAGCCGGCTAGCAGGCGTGCAGCCTCTTCGCCCTCAAATGCAATCCATCGATACTGCCAGGGGTCAACTTCGTTCGAAGCGTAGCTAATTAGCCGTTCGGGTTCGATGAGGAACGTGCTGCCTGCCCGCAGCGCATAATTCGTCTCTCCATCGGTAAAGGTCCCGGAGCCGGACAATACATAATGCATCAAATAATAGTCATATACCTTCGGGCCAAGACGATGCCCCGGCTTTGTTTGGCTCTCGCCTGCGAACAGCACATGAAGGAGGCGGCTTCGCTCCGCAGCAAGATTCGAGGCTACCGCGTAGGAAAAAGGGCGTTTCATCGTGGCGATCACCAAGCTTTCTGGTCAATTAAGCGGTAAGGCAATTGTAGCATAGGCAAAGCCAAATAAACGAAAAGTCACATAAATCCATATGTAAAGCACATGCCACCATTTTCGGCGGGCATGGAAATCATTATACTGAAGGCAAGATAAATGTTCTCCAGACAAGAGAAAAGGATCGTGATCATCGCATGGCAGATATTCAATCGTTGAAACATCAATTCGTCCAGCTATATGGAGGATCAGAAGAAGGCATTCGCGTCTTCCACGCTCCCGGCCGCGTTAATCTCATCGGGGAGCATACCGATTACAATGGCGGATACGTGTTCCCAGCCGCGTTAACGTTTGGCACGACAGTGTTGCTGCGCCCTCGCCAAGACGGCAAGCTGGCGCTCGCATCAACGAACTTTGAACTGCGCGGCGTGCTGCCGCTAGATGCGATTTCGTATAAGAAGGAAGACGATTGGATGAACTACCCGAAAGGGATTGTTCATGAGCTGCAAAGCCGCGGCGTAAGCTTCGGCGGCGGTTTTGAACTGTTATATCATGGCGAGATCCCGAACGGCGCGGGCTTGTCCTCCTCCGCTTCAATCGAAGTAGCAACCGCATTTGCGCTGCTGAAAGCTGTAGGGCAGCCGGCGGATACGGTTGAAATCGCGAAGCTCTCGCAAAAATCAGAGAATGAATTTAACGGCATGCAATGCGGCATCATGGACCAATTCGCAGTAGCCAACGGGCGCAAGGACCATGCGATTTTGCTCATGTGCGATACGCTGGAATATGACTTCGTGCCTTTCCAATCCGGATCATATAAACTAGTAATTGGCAATACAAACAAACGGCGCGGATTAGTAGACTCTGCATATAACGAGCGCCGCAGCCAATGCGAGCAAGCGGTCGCTGACCTTCGCCAAGCATTCCCTTCACTGGCGTTGCTCGGACAGATCAATCTGGAGCAGTTTAATGCGAATGCGCATCTGATCCAAGACGAGACGGTACGCCGCCGCGCAAGGCATGTCGTTGAAGAAATTGATCGCGTGCTTCGTTCGATCGAGGTGCTCAAGGCGAATGATTTGGTTGCCTTCGGCAAACTGATGAATGGCTCCCACGACTCGCTTCGTGATTTGTACGAGGTAACGGGGGCGGAGCTGGATGCGATGGCAGCAGCCGCGCAAGGCGTCGAAGGCGTACTCGGGTCGCGCATGACAGGGGCGGGTTTCGGGGGCTGTACGGTATCGCTCGTTCATGAAGATGCAATCGAGCGCTTCAAGGATGAAGTGGGGCGAAAGTATACCGAAGCGACAGGGCTGGTTGCAGACTTCTATATTTGTAGCATTGGCAACGGCGTCGAAGAGCTTATTTAAATTTAATTGGCCAAAGGGAGAGGGAAACTATGGCAGTATTAGTAACAGGCGGAGCCGGCTATATCGGTTCGCATACGGTTGCAGCGCTACAAGAGCGTGGGGAAGAGATCGTGATTATCGACAATTTGGAGCAAGGGCATCGCGATGCCCTATTGGGCGGCAAGCTGTATGTCGGCGATTTGCGTGACGAGGCTTTTCTAGACAGCGTATTGAAGGAAAATGAGATCGATTCGGTTATTCACTTCGCTGCTAACTCGCTTGTAGGCGAGAGCATGGCGAATCCGGGCAAATACTATCATAACAATGTATACGGCACGCTCTGCTTGCTCGAAGCGATGAATAAGCATGGCGTGAAACGAATCGTGTTCTCGTCGACGGCTGCAACCTATGGCGAGCCAGAACGGGTGCCGATTGCGGAGAATGACCGTACATTGCCAACGAATGCATACGGCGAAACAAAGCTTGCTATGGAAAAAATGATGAAATGGTTTGATACGGCCCACGGCATTCGTTACGTTTCCCTTCGTTACTTCAATGCGGCAGGTGCGCATGCTAGCGGAAAAATTGGCGAGGACCACAGCCCTGAGACGCATTTGGTCCCAATCGTGCTGCAAGCAGCGTTAGGACAACGTTCACATATTTCTGTGTATGGCGAAGATTACCCGACAGAGGACGGCACTTGCGTGCGCGACTATATTCATGTTAGCGATTTGGCAGACGCCCATATTCTTGCCGTAGACCGCCTGCGCCGCAACGAAGCAAGCGCGATTTACAACCTAGGCAGCGGCCAAGGCTTCTCGGTCAAACAAGTGATTGATATTGCACGCGAAGTAACGGAGCGGGATATTCCGGTCGTGTATGAAGCGCGCCGCTCGGGCGATCCTGCTGTACTCATTGCATCGTCGGAACGCGCGCGGCAAGAGCTCGGATGGCAGCCTAAGCGCGATAAGCTGGAAGACATCATTCGCAGCGCATGGCAATGGCACTTGGCGAACCCGCAAGGCTACTCGAAGGCTTAAGCGGATAGTTGCAAGAAAGGAAGCGACAGCTATGACAGAACAACATCGCATCGATGCCGGGCAAGCGGCGCTGCTCATCGAAAGGCTTGTCCAATTCTCGCGCCAGCGCGGCATGTTTGAGCCTATGGACGAATCATACGTAAGGAATCTGCTGCTCGATCTGTTTGGCTTCAATGCGCCATATGAAGGGGCGATACCGGCCGAGCAGTTGGACAGCCCGATTCCAGTGCTGGAACCGCTGCTTGATTACGCGGTGCAGCAAGGGCTAATTCCGGATGGAACGACGACGCAGCGCGACTTGTTCGATGCTCGCCTGATGGGCCTCCTCATGGCGCGTCCTTCAGCAATAACAGCGCAATTCGGCCAGACGGAGAAGAATGAAGGGATCGAAGCTGCGACGAAGCAGTTTTACCAGCTTAATATTGATTCGAACTATATTCAGATGGGCCGGATTCGCAAAAATCAATACTGGCGGCATGAGACGCCAGCAGGCAGCCTCGAAATTACGGTCAATCTGTCCAAGCCAGAGAAAGATCCCAAAGAGATCGCACTGCTGAAGGCGTTGCCTCCTAGCCGTTATCCGAAATGCCTGCTTTGCGAATCGAATGTCGGCTATGCTGGCCGTGCGGACCATCCGGGCCGGCAAAACCTCCGTGTATTGCCGCTTACGCTGCAAGGGGAGCCTTGGCACTTCCAATACTCGCCGTACGTGTATTACAACGAGCATAGCATCGTGTTTAAGGGCGAGCACACGCCAATGCGCATATCGCATGCCACGTTCGTGCGTTTGCTCGATTTTATCGACCGGATGCCGCATTATTTCATTGGCTCTAATGCGGACTTGCCGATTGTAGGCGGCTCGATTTTGAATCATGACCATTTTCAAGCAGGCAGGCACACCTTCCCAATGGAGGCAGCGCCAGTGGAAGCTGTGTTCACTGATGCAAAGTTGCCTAGCGTGCGGTTCGGCATCGTCCGTTGGCCGTTGTCTGTCATTCGTGTGAAGGGCAAGGGCCGTGCGGCAGTGCTGGCTTCAGCGAACCGGATATTAGATGCATGGCGGGAATACTCTGATCCGGCGGCTGGCATTTATGCCTATAGCGATGGAGCAGACGGCGGACGCATTCCACATAATACGATTACGCCGATTGCACGCTTGCGCGAAGGCGAGTACGAGCTGGATCTTGTGCTTCGCAACAACCGAACGAGTGAGGAGCATCCCTATGGCATTTTTCATCCGCATAAGGAGCTTCATCACATTAAGAAAGAAAATATCGGGCTGATTGAGGTGATGGGGCTAGCGGTATTGCCTGGCCGCCTTAAATCAGAACTCGAAGCGATTGCGGCTTATTTGGCCGGACAGCAAGTATGGACAGCTGCGGAGGCGCAGGACGAACAGTTTGCACTCCATCCGCATGCGCGCTGGATTGAGGAACTGTTGGAGCGTTACGGTTCACAATTAAGCAGCGAGGAAGCAACTGAGGTGCTGCGCAAGGAGACTGGGGAGAAGTTCTACGCTGTCTTGCAAGATGCGGGTGTTTACAAAACAGGGGAAGCGGGCCGGCTCGCTTTTCGCCAATTCCTCGAAACGCTAGGATTGGAAATTCAAGCTTAAAAATATTGGTTATAAAAAAAAGTAGTTTTTTTCTTTCGTAAGAGAGAATAAAAACTGCTTTTTTTGTTTAAATGGATATGAAAAGCACAAATCCACACGAATTTTGTCTGAAAGTTTTCTGATGCGAGAGTTGGCATCACTCAAAAAATTATGGTATTATTTTATAGTAATCTTAAATAATTAATGGATAATATCTAATGATTATTTAGTACAATCATGATAGCTTAATCGAAGGATGGAGGGTGTATTATGTCAAACGCAATCATTCCATTGGATGATTTCTTGCAATTGGAAACCGAAGAACAGGTGGAAAAGCTCAAAAGATGGAAAATGGATTACACACTAAAGGATATTCGCGATGCATGGGGATTTAAACATTCCGCACAATATTACATGCTGCTTAAGAAATTACGAATTTACGAGCGCGTGGTTAATAAGTCGGATAAGTTTTTCCCGGGCGAAGCTGTATCCCAGAATATTTACGGCGGCGACCGGTTCGCAGTTCCAGCTTATGCGGCTGCAAAACAGCCGGGCGACCATTTTTCCTATCATCTTAATGTGACGCTTAGCGGCAATGAATTGGCAGAGAAGCTTGAGCGCGCAGCCCAGTTCCTCAAAGGGGAAAACAAGCAAGTGACGGTTAAGCTTGCAATCGAAACGATTGCAGCGGTGGAAACGCCGGAGCAGCCGGAAGAGAAGTTAGCGGAGCAAGCGTAAATAAACACAAAACCGAGGACATTCGACATGCCTCGGTTTTGTTTGTTTTAATAACTGTCGAATTATAGAAATTAATGTTATTTATTGTAAGTTACGAATTCCTCAATTTTCCTAACTCTGAGACAAGCGCTTCGACCTCCGAGATGCTGAACGATGGCTTGGAAATGACAACGTCGTACAGGTCTTTAATATCCTCATAGCGAGCAAGATCAAAGTGTGTGGATTGCATAGCTGCAGCTGTTGCCATTTTTAACTTTGATTTAATCGTGTCAATCATATATTCGACGTTTTCCAGTGTCGCTTCATTTAGGTTCATAAGAATCCCCTTCCTCCAGAATGCTAATTGATGTGATGTATTGTACCATGCTTGCGCTCGCATCGCCATGATCGCTGAACGAAGGGCACGCTATTCATTGCTGATCATATCGAAATCAAGTATCATGGACTAGACAGATGGGAAGGAACGGGAAGCGGTAACATGGGATTGCGCAGAAGACAACATCGGGTAAAACCCGTTGAGAAAAAAGCGTCGGTAACCGTTGATGCACAAGGTATTGAAACGTTTTTGCAGGCGGTTGCCGTAAAGCGGAAGCAAGGAGCGTCCATCCGTTTTGTTTGTATTGGGACGGACCAATCAACGGGGGATGCATTTGGGCCTTTAGTCGGTTCGATGTTAAAGGAATTTGGCTGGAAGGACGTAATCGGCACGCTAGGCTGTCCATTTGACGCCAAACAAATTGCAACATTGCAGATTGCTCCGCAAGAGGGAATGATTACGATAACGATTGATGCTTGTCTGGGGAAGGCAGATTCAGTTGGCAAATATGCAGTGAGCGAAGGCCCCCTTCGTCCGGGAGAGGGCGTTGGGCTCAAGCTGGACCCGATTGGCGATTATGCGATCGCTGGCGTCGTAAATGAGCTTGGCCCGAAGCCATATCGTACGCTTCAAGCGACATCCCTATATTTGGTTATGGAGATGGCTAAGGCAGCAGCGAGCAGCATTGACCGTGCGCTTCGCTAGGCTAGCTTGAAAGAATGGGACCCATTAGCGAATCATTTAGGAGGAGTTCGGATGAACATTGTTTCTATTGCGGATAACACCATTGCTTTGCGTAATGGATCGGTGACGTTAGCTTATGCCGATACGCAGCCGGAGGGCGAAGCGGATGCTGCTGTTGTGCTGCTGCATGGCTTTTGTGGAAGCTCGGCCTATTGGGAGAAAGTGCTTCCGTTGTTAGCGCGCACAAGCAGGCGGATTATCGTTCCTGACATGCGAGGGCATGGCCGTTCTTCGGCGCCAACGGATGCAGTATATACGATGGAAGAAATTGCAGAAGACGTAGCTGCCCTGATCGAAGGGCTGGCGTTAGGACCCGTTCATTTGTTTGGGCATTCGCTTGGCGGATACGCTGCGCTTGCGTTGGCTGAACGGCATCCGGGCAAGCTGCGCTCCTTCGGCATTGTACATTCGACAGGGTTCCCAGATACCGATGTTGCCCGCGACAATCGAGACCGTGCCGTTGCATCCATTCGCGATTATGGGATTGGAGCATTCGTCGAGGGGCTTATTCCCAAATTGTTCGCGGTTCGGGAAGATGGCACCCACGAAGAGCTTGTCCAGCAAGCAATCACGATTGGACGTGGAACGTCAGCTTCAGGGGCAATAGCGGTTTCTTTAGGAATGAAGGAGCGGCTAGACCGCACTGCAATCCTTGAATCGTCTAGCCAGCCCGTTCTATTGGTGGCAGGCCAGAAGGATGGCGTCATACCACCGGAGCGGACGTTTTCGACGAACCGTGCAGGCGTGAAGCAGGTGCTGCTTGAGCAAGCAGGCCATATGGGAATGATAGAGACGCCAGAGGAACTTGCTGCTGCATTGAATGATTTTATAGAACGAAAGTAACCGCCTGAACGAGCTTGATATCACTTCATGGGGAGAGATTCTATGCTGCAGCGTGACTACATGATGCGAATGATTGCCGGAATGACAGAGGCGTTGGGCCAGATGATGGGGCTACGGCGCCAGCAAAAGCATGAAGAGGCGTTGTCTTTGTCCGGCGACCTGCTCGAGAAGCTGCTTCGAATTCGGCCGGAGCTTGCCCGGAGGCTGTCGGCTGAAGACTTAATCGACATGCTGGGGCAGCGTGGAACGGCTGATCCTGACGATATTAGAGCCCTGGGGCTTCTTATGGGAGCAGAAGCAGATACGCTCGAAGAGCTGGGCCGCGAAGCGGAAGCGAACGTGCTCAGGGGCAAAGCGCTGCACATGCATCTAGCGGCTGAGCTAGAGGAGCAGGCTCATAAGCATGCGCTATCGGAAGAGTTGCTCGCATCTGGGGGAGCCGAGCGTATTATTGGCGAGCATGCCAAGCAGGAACGTGCAGATGAAGCCGCGCCTTTATTGGCTAAGCTGGCGGGCGTTAGGCTGCCAGCGCGGACTGGGAAGCTAGCGGCAGATGGATATGAGCGGCGGGGCCGCTATGACAAGGCAGAGGACTTGTGGTACGCCATGCTAGAGGACGGCGATGCGCGAGTGGAAGAAGCGGCGGCTTTTTATGAACGGCTCGAACAACGAAGTGATGAACAGCTAATAGCAGGTGGATTGCCGCGCGATGAGGTATTGCTAGGCATTGCTGGGCTTGAACGAATGAAGGAGTGAAATTGACGTACTTATGGAACAATGGCGGTTGGATTTCATGCAATGGGTGGATGAAGGGGCTGTGCTGCAGGCGACATTTAGCCAGCTTCGCCGCAAGGACGGCGATGCTCCCTCACGAACGACGATCCGGCCGATTCGGCTGAAGGATCAGTTGTATTATCAATTTGAATATCATTATGCCAATAAGGCGACGCATGAGAATGTAGCCGAAGCCGAAGCGGGCGCACGGATGGCAGATTGGCTTGAAAGCCAATATCGCCAGGCGCTAATTAAGACACGGGACGCAGATTACCAACTGCTCTTCAGCAAGAAGGGAAAAGCAGCTGTGCTGCGCAAGCCAGCAACAGGAGCCGCCGTGGAAGCAAAGGAACATAATCGCCGCAAAAATCGCGTAATCGCGGAGGGAGCCCCCGCGCCATTCCTTGTAGAGCTGGGCATTATGACAGCCGAAGGCAAGGTGAAAGATAGCCGGATGGACAAGTATCGGCAAATCAATCGTTTCTTGGAGATGGTTAGCGACGTATTGCCGCATTTGCCGCAAGATCGCCCGATTACGGTTATTGATTTTGGCTGCGGCAAATCGTATCTAACGTTCGCGCTTTACCATTTGCTTGCGGTTGAGAAAGGCTATGACCTGAATGTCATCGGCTTGGACCTAAAAGCGGATGTTATCGCCTTCTGCCAGTCGCTAGCAGACAAGCTGGGCTACGATCGGTTGCGGTTTATGGTTGGCGATATTGCGCAGTATGATGAGTCGGCATCGGCTGACATGGTCGTCACGCTCCATGCATGCGATACAGCGACGGATGCAGCGCTGGCCAAAGCGGTTGGCTGGGGGGCAAAGGTAATCTTATCGGTGCCTTGCTGCCAGCATGAGTTATTCCGCCAAATCGAGAATGAGGCGCTGAGGCCATTGCTCGGGCATGGATTGTTGAAGGAACGGTTCGCGGCACTCGCCACAGATGCGGCGCGTGGTTCTTTGCTGGAATCGGTAGGTTACAAAGTTCAAATGTTGGAGTTTATTGATCCTGAGCATACGCCCAAAAATTTGCTGATAAGGGCTGTAGCAGCCTCTTCTTCGGAAGCTGCCAGGCTACGTAAATGGGAGGAGTACGTTCGCTACCGCGACATGCTGTCAGTTCAGCCTTATCTAGAAAAGGCGCTTGCGGAGCGGCTTCCATTCCCGGAGCGCGCGGGTGAACGATGATGTATGGCATCTGGATTGAATTCATTGATTATTTAATCCTGTTGTCGTTGTTCATCCTCGTATTCATCCGCGGGTCGTTTACCGCACTGCATCGCATTTATTTGCTGTTCCATTTGTTTATGCTGAATTGGCCGCTTGGACAGACGGTGCTCTATATGGCGGAAACAGCAGAGTATCGGCATTACATTTTGAAAATCATGTACATTTGCCTCTCCGTGCTTGGGTTTGGGTGGTATGTGTTTTCTGTGTTTTTAACGGGGCGTTCTTATATTCTGTCCAAGAAGCACCTGTTTCTGGCAGCGCTTCCGTCCTTATCGACTGCTGCAATTATTGTATGGAACCCGAATGGGTTGTTCGTAAAGGGGACAGGCGCGCGCCTGATGGAGTCGCAGTATGGGCCGCTGTTCTGGCTGCTCGTCGTCGTGCTGCTTGGTTATATGGCACGGGCGATTCAAATGATGCTTCGAACACTGCGCGATCCAGAAAGTACTCCACATTTGCGCAAACAGGTGCAAATGGCACAACGCGGATTAATTCTATTCGTTATGTTCGGGCTTGCCGATATTACAGTTAACGTTATTTTCCGATCAAGTGGCATGGTTATTCCTGGGCTGCTGTCGATGGGGATGACGCTTAGCGGGCTTTATTTTGTTATTGCGATTCAGCGTAATCGATTGTTCGATTTGGTGGAAATTGCCCAACAGGACGTTATTAACTCCATGACGACGGGCATTGTCGTGATGAACGATGAAGGCATCGTCGCTGACATTAACCGTGCAATGCGGCCAATCGTGCCATTTAGGGTCGGAGACCGGTTTGATATGCGAGCGATGCTGCGCTCGATGCGGGCTGTTGCTGAGCAGACGGAGCTATTCATTGAATGGCATGAAGCAAAGGCGCAAGAACGGCTTGAAATCGAAGTGCTAGTCCCTGCCTCTGGGCAAGCTAAACGCCATGTCGTGATTGTATCTGCGCCAATTGAGGCGAAGAAGCACCAATCGACGGGACGCGTAATTACAGTCCAAGATGTAACCGATTACCGAATGTTGTTAGAAGCGACGAGAAGGCAGAATGAGACGTTGCAGACACAAAATAAAGAATTGCTAATGATGCAAGAGGAGCTGTCTGCTGCGAATCGCAAGCTGGAGCGCATGGCGGTGACGGATGGGTTAACGGGCTGCTTTAACCGCAGATATTTGATGGGCAAGATCGAGAGCGAATTGCCGAAACTAGCTGCGAATCAATCCTCCTTTGCGATCATGCTATTCGATATTGACTTGTTCAAAAAGGTGAATGATACATTCGGGCATTTGGCTGGCGATGCGGTACTTGTCCGTACGGCCCAGAAAATTCAGCAGTTGATCGGGCCTAATGACGTGCTCGCCCGATACGGGGGAGAGGAATTTACCGTCTTCATGCCCCATATTACAAGTGAACATGCGATTGCCATGGCGGAACGGATCCGGCACGAAATTGAACGAAATGAAGTGATCGTTAGCGAGCGCCACCTTGTGGGATCCGACAGCGATCAGATCAAGGAAAACGTTGATCCGCAATCTACAGCGGCTATAGGGGAATCGGCGTCGCCGCCGCTTGCGCTTCTGCAAGGGATGAAACTATCCGTTACAGTGAGCCTCGGGGTTGTAGTCGAGCGCAAGCTGAATCCTTCAAGGATGAAGGAGCCTGCAAACTACTTGCGCCAGTTGATGGCGGTTGCCGATAAATCGCTTTATGAAGCGAAAAACGCCGGTCGAAACCAAGTGGTATGCAGCGAAGTGAAGTGGGAGAACCTCGAGCCATAAGAAGCTCAAAATCCGCATAACAGATAGCGTAGTCAGTAACTAGCTAGTCATGGTACAATCATTAATGCAATCAATTATTTTGCTGCAACTAAAGGCGGGAAATACGTAAATGAGAAAGATAAGCATCCAGCAGATTAAGCCTGGCAACAAGCTGGCCAAGCCCGTCTTACAAGAGAATGGGAACGTCCTCCTCGGTGCAGGTGTCGAGTTGAACGAACGGTTTATTGAACGGCTGCGATCGCTTGGCATAGATATGCTGTTTGTGGAGGACGAATTCACCGAAGACCTCGAACCGCCAGAGGCGATTCGGGAAGCAACAAGACAGAAAGCGGTCAATGCGATTTACCAGACGACAGCGAATTTGAAGGACCAGACGTTCATGCGCGGGCGCACGGTTGCTCCAGAGATGGGGCGTACCCTGAAGCAAGTATTCGGTGAAATTATGAATGATGTCATTGTGCGCGACGACGTTATGGTCAACCTGACGAATATTCATGTGACGGATGCTTATTTGTACCAGCATGCGGTTAACGTTGCGATATTGTCGGGCATTATTGGCATCGCTAAGGGCTTTAACCGCCAGCAGCTAGAGGAGCTTGGCATTGGGGCATTGCTGTTCGATATCGGCATGACGAAAGTGCCGGTTGAGTTGATTAATAAGGACGGCCCATTAACGCCAGCAGAGAAAGCTTTGGTGGAGCGCCACACGACCGAAGGATTCGATATTTTGCGCAAGCAGCATGATATTTCATTGCTATCTGCCCATTGCGCGCTTCAGCACCATGAACGTTTCGACGGTTCTGGTTATCCGCGTGGCTTGAAGCAAGATGAGATTCATCTGTATGCCCAGATCGTCGGGATTGCTGATGTGTATGACGCGTTGACATCGCCAAGGCCGCATCGGAAGCGGCATACGCCTTCGGAAGCGATTGAATTTTTGTTCGCCTCCGGCAGTACGTATTTTGACTATGAGCTCGTTAAGCTGTTCTGCAAGCATATTTCGGTTTATCCAGTTGCGACAACGGTACTGCTTAATACGGGGCAGATTGCGGTCGTATCGGCGAACAATTCGCTTGCGGTACATCGCCCAACTGTACGAATAGTTGAAGAAGCAGATGGCAGCAGGCCCTCGAGTGTGTATGAGATTGACCTGAAGAATGAAGTAAGCATTCTCATTGTGAAGGAACTGTAATTCAATTGAATAGCAATCACGATCGAACGATAATGGCAAACTTGCTGAAAGGCAAGGACGCAAAGCTATAGGGCCTAATAGCCGTCAAGGACGGAATATTTGGCAGCCTGGTTACCGAATTCGCTTCCTTGCCTAAGCTTGGAGCGGCTTCTTAAATGATGCGGCTTTTTTTCTTTTTTCTGGGCCAGCTAACAAGGGGGGTGCGTGCTGATTTGTCGACCAAAGAGATGATCTCGCCGAAAGCGCTTGTTCATAGCCGGACAGTTGTGGAGAAGCATGATTACGTAACGACGGGAATTTCGATATACGTTGAGGGGGATTTGCTAGGAATCGAACTTAATGAGTATAAACGGTTTGAGTTAGGCGATTCGGTTCAAATGACGTTTTATTCGCCGGCTGGCATTCATCGGCTGCAGTCTACCATTATTGGCAAGGATGAAGGGTCGATTGCGGTTATTTTTCCGCCTCGTGCCTTTCAATTTGTGGAGAAGCGTGAGAGTCCGCGGGTTGATGTGACAGCGACAGGCAATCTTCGATTGCAGCAGGAGGGAGCCGAGCAGATTACGTTGGCGGAGGAACGGCCGCAATGGAACCATGCCATGTCGCCGGACGAGCTCGATGATGATGAACTGCTCGCGCATCTGCATGAGCTGAACGGGGAGCATGACAAACGGTCAGACAAATTACAAATCGCGCTCCGCAATATTAGTTTATCGGGTGTTGGCTTTGTTTTGGAGCAATCCTCCGAGCGCTTATCTGTCGGCGACACGCTGGAAGCTGAATTGCAGGTTGGCCTAGATGGGGCGATCAACTGCGATCTTATCATTGTAAGGCGAGAGCTGCAGGAGGATGGCTTTTATTATGGTGCCCGATTAGATAGTGTAGGCGAGAAGCAGCGCCGGGCGCTTCGTGCGTTCATTTTGCGCGAGCAGGTGGGCCTGTTCTACCATAATCGAAATAAGCAAAATAAAAACAAAAGCCGCTCAAATGGTTGAGCGGCTTTTGTTGTAGCGCCTGCTTGCCTAACCTGAGTAACTATAGATCGCGGCGGAGTGCACGAAGCACATCAATTCCAGTAGCCCGCGCTGCAGGGCGCAGGCCGGATAGGATGGCCACGCCAGCACTGATCAGAATGCTAAGCGCCGTTAATGTCCATGGAATGTAAGAGAAGACGAAGCCTTCGGGTACATTGGAGTCGAGCGATGCTTTCACGATCGGAGGCACGATTATATTGACCAATGTGCTTAGCACGTAGGCGACAGCGGTGCCGATGATGGCGCCGAATACGCCGATTCCAAAGCTCTCGAGCAGGAATACGCTGCGAATGGTTTTCGGATGCGCCCCGATCGCTTTCATGATGCCAATATCCGGTGCGCGCTCAGTGACAGCCATCGTCATTGTGTTGTAGATGCCAATTGAAGCAATGAGCACGGCGATCGTTCCAACGAAGATAAGCCCGATTTTCATAATTAAGAAGACGACATCCATCTGCTTCAGCTCATCTGCAACCGAGTAGACGAGAAATTGCTCCGCGCGAAGCGCTTTGGACACCTTCGTTACCTTATTCGCAGAGGTTGCGTAGACCGACACCTCAGAAGGCTCAAGGCCCGAGAGAAGCTGAGCAGACTGGAGGGCTGATAGGTCGGCTATGAAGGACGAGTCATTCATATATTCGCGAGCCGGCTTCTCAAGCACGCCGACGATTTTCATCTCGTGAATCTCAGTCTTATCAGGGCTCTTGCCATCTGGGGATGGCAACGTGAGCGTGGCCGAAACGGCCGTGTTGACTAGTGTGCCTGTATAGGGCTGGCCGTCTTTCGTTTTCAGTTGGCTGGCAAAATGATAGCCGACGACGGCCTCATCCGGTGCTTGAGGCAATCGCCCCTCGGATAAAGGCAAGCCTGATTTGGACTCTTCCGCCATATCTGCTACTCGAATCATGCCGTCTGCACTGTAACCGCCTTTAAGCTCCCAATGGCCGATCAACCCATACCTCACTGTAACGGCTTTCACATAGTCAGGCTTACGCAAAACATTAATGTCCTCGGTTGTGATCGCCCGGTTCCCGTCGCCAGCCCCTCTGCCAGCCACCTCGATCTGGGTTACTTTTCGCCCGTGAAGGGCATCCTCCACGATGCTTTTTTGTAATCCGAATGCAACGGAAGCAATCATGATAAGGAACGTACAGCCCATTGCCGTCGCGAGGACAGTCATCGCAATACGCGATTTGTTTTTGCCCATATTTTGCCGGACAAACCGAATTCGGTCTTTCGCTTTCATTACAAAGCCACCTCCGAGCCGGGCGCAGGCGAACCTTGTTGCTGCCGCGTGTTGATCGTTTCAGCCAAAAGCCCATCTTCCATGCGAACAGTACGATGCCCGATTGAAGCGACATGCTCGTCATGCGTAATGATCAGGAACGTAATGCGTTCCTCTGCGTTTAGCTGTTGGAGCGTTGTGAGAAACTGCCGTTCGTTCTCCGAATCCAAACTGCCTGTCGGTTCGTCTGCGAAGACGATGCTTGGCCGAAGCGCCAGCGCACGGGCGATGCCAACACGCTGCTGCTGTCCGCCTGATAGTTCGCCAGGATAGTGCTGTGCGTAATCGGTGAGCCCGAAACGTTCGAACAACTGCATAGTACGTTGATGTCGTTCTGCCTCGCTGACGCCTTCCAATACGAGAGGGAGCTCGGCATTCTCGAATGCTGTCATGCTCGGAATCAGCTGGAAGCTTTGGAATACAACGCCGATCCGTGATCTCCGAAAATCAGCCCACTCGCCTTCGTTGAACCTCGACGTGTCTTGCCCGTCAATAATAACGCGGCCCTCCGTCGGCCGAATGAATCCGCAAGCTGCGTGCAGCAGCGTTGATTTGCCAGAGCCGCTTCGCCCGACCAGCGTGACGATCTCCCCTGCATTTACATGCAAATTAATCCCCTTCAGAACTGGAACGGTCCGTTCGCCTCCCTTTTTGCCCAGCTGGTACACGTGGGAGATTTGTTCTAATCGAATCATTTTAAGTAGGCCTCCTATTTCCGTTCAATTGTTGATAGTAACGAGCTGGAGGGAAAGAAAGTTTCAGGTGCAGAAAAAGCTGCAATTGCGCGTCGGAGAGAATAAGGCAGTTATTTCTGCTCTAAACGTTGGATTCGCCTGCGTTGGGTGGAATAGGGTAGATTAATCTGCTCTAAACGTTGGATTCATCTGCATTGGGTGGAATAGGGTAGTTTTTCCTGCCCTAACCGCTCGATTCACTCACACCGGGTAGAATAGGGCACATTTTTCGGCTTCACCGCTAGTTTGGGAGGGGGAGGGTGCGGACATACTCGTAGCAAGGCAGTAGAGGGAAGGGGATTCTGATGCGAGTGCAGCGAGCGGGGCAGGTGCAGCGTGAAAAATTTGTGGCGATGGGCATACTGGCAGCGGCAGCAGTTGGGACAGCTGTGTCCCTGATTGCGTCGGGAATGTATGCACGGAATGATGCGGCCATTGCATCGATGTTGCTCGTATGCGCAGCAGGGCTTGTATCGGTTTTTATAAAAGAAAACAAGGCGAGCAACATTGTTCAACTGGTGTATTGGTGTTTGTTCGGGCTTGCTGTGCTCAGCCTTGCCGCCCTGCGGCTCGGCAGCACATTAAGCCAATCGGCCACAGCAGCTGAATGTGTGCGATGGCTGGGAATCGCTGCATTAGCTTGCCTGCTGCTGCATTCGGCTAGAACGAAGAGACGCCTTGCCCCAAGCGTTGTGCTGGTTGTAGCTTGTGGCTTAATTGGGCTTGCTACCGTAATGGGGTGGAGTGGCGGCTTGCCTGTTCCAGCCGGCTTCGTTTTTCATACGCCGGATGTTCGCTTATCCGCTATAGGGACCAGGCTTGCTGGCTTCGTACAATATCCAAATACGCAGGGCGCGTGGGCAGCAGCGCTGCTGCTCTGGCTGCTCGCTGTACTCACTAGCCGCAGCGGGAGCCAACTGCGCTCACGGCTATGCGCCTGCCTCGCAGGGCCGCTCATGCTCGCGCTCCTGCTCACCGAGTCGCGCGGTGCTGCGCTAGCCTGCGCCGCCAGCTTCGCGTTCGGCGCGCTGCTGCTGCGCGGCCGCCAGCTCGCGCTCTGGCTCGCCAGCGCGGGCTGGCTCAGCGCCATCGCTGCGCTAGCCTACCGGCTCGCGGCCGCGCCCGAGCGCTTCGCCGCCAGCGGCGGCGCCCACGCGGCG
>NZ_WSTC01000026.1 GCF_009789195.1 Paenibacillus sp. MMS18-CY102
GGGGTTAAACAACGTGATGGAACAAGCGTTGATGACCGCTGCGGTACAGAACATGAAGAAGATCGCCCTCCACCTGGAACGGAGGGCGTAAAGCGTTAAACCATACTTTTTTTCCTTTAAATACAGCTCCGATAAAACAAAGAGAAACCCAGCGTTTTGAAAAAACGTGGGTTTCTCTACAATCTGAGGGC
Source organism: Paenibacillus sp. MMS18-CY102 (assembly GCF_009789195.1). Lineage (GTDB taxonomy): Bacteria > Bacillota > Bacilli > Paenibacillales > Paenibacillaceae > Paenibacillus_T. Next base: position 192 of record NZ_WSTC01000026.1, read on the forward strand.
AGAGGATTCTGCCCTCTTTGCGTTTCAGCATGTTCCGCAACGGGATGACGTTTCTTCGCTCGTTGCATCTGCATTGGTCCCTCATTGCAGCATGTTCTGTAATGGAAGGTTCCTTTCACACGCGCATTAGCCAGGCGAATAGGGTAAGTTTTTCTACCCTATTCTCGCTCCGGCGCGTTAGCCAGCCGTTTAGGGCAGGTTTTTCTACCCTATTCTCGCTCCGGCGCATTAGCCAGCCGTTTAGGGCAGGTTTTTCTACCCTATTCTCGCTCCGGCGCGTTAGCCAGCCGTTTAGGGTAGGTTTTTCTACCCTATTCTCGCTCCGGCGCGTTAGCCAGCCGTTTAGGGCAGGTTTTTCTGCCCTATTCTCGCTCCGGCGCGTTAGCCAGCCGAATAGGGTAGGTTTTTCTACCCTATTCGCACTCCGGCTCATTAGCCGGCAACAAATGCAAAGCAGCAAAAAGGCGCCTCCACTTGCGAGGCGCCTTTTTCCCTATAGTTTATTTTGAGCCGCTAATTTGCTTTATCAGCAGTTCAACGCCCTTTTGCTCTTGGTAATCTTCCTTCTCCAGTTTATCCCGCAAAAGCTCCATGATGCGCGCCGTCGTGCTTTCACGGACTTGCCCATCAGCCGGTTGAATCGACTCTGCCTGCTGCAGCTGCCTTACAGCAGCATCGGTCGCCGTATCGAACACGCCCGCTGTTGCATCCTTCGCCGCATAACCGAGCGCTTGCAGCATCTGCTGCAACGTTTTCACCGCGTCGCCGTAGTCGCCTTTTTTCAATACGGTATCGGACGGCAGTGCCGCCAGCTCTGTATACGCGGGCAGTTCCACCTTCACGTTGGGCTCGACTCCCTTGCCATTAATCCAGCTTCCCTTTGGCGTACGCCATTGCGCTTCAGTCAAGCTTAGAACCGATTGGTCGGCGAACTGGTTAAACCGCTGCACGACCCCTTTGCCATAGGTGGTTTCTCCTACAACTGTTGCACCTGACGATTCCTTCAGTGCTGCTGTCAGCACCTCTGCCGCACTTGCGGAGTGGCGGTTCGTCAATACGACAATTGGAAGCTTCCAAGGCTCTTTCTGGTCCGAGCGGTAGGTGTGTACGTCCTTCTCATCCTTGGATACAACTTGCAAAATCGTCTTGCCATTAGGCACCAGATGGTTCGCAATGGCAATCGTAGGCACGAGCAGCCCGCCCGGATTGCTCCGTACATCGAGCAGCAGCCCTTTCATCCCTTGCTTGGACAGGTCAGCAATCGCGTCTTCGAATTGCTCTGCCGTTTTCTGTGCAAACCGGGAGATGACGACTTTCCCGACGCCGCCAGGCATCATTTCGTATGTGACCGTCAGCACGGGAATAGCCGCACGGGCCATCGTTACTGTAATCGGTTCAGCACGGCCTGCTCGCTGTACCGCTACGGTTACTTTGGTCCCTTTCTCGCCGCGAAGCAGCTCCACGAGTTTGTCCATGTTAATTCCTTTGGTCGCCTTGCCATCCACAGAAACAAGGGCATCCTCTGCTTTCAGTCCCGCCTTCTCGGCCGGGGAATCCTTAATGACCGAATCGATAATAAACGACTCATTTTCTGTTCGAAGCTGAATGCCGATGCCGACAACTTCACTCTCGTAATTTTGTACATAAGCCTCGCCAGATTCCCCAATCATATAGTGCGAGTACTTGTCCTTAAGCGACTGTACCATGCCTTCCGCTGCCCCATCGATAAGTGCTTTTGGCTCCGCTCCATTCAAGTAATCGCTCATAATCTCGTTGTACGAAGCAGATAAGTTATTGAACGTCGGCTCCTTCAAAATCGGATTGCGTTCCCGCATCCACATCAGGCCGCCAGCGAACCCAACAGCAGCAGATGCAAGCGCACCGATCAAACAAAATACAGCGAAGCGTTGTTTGGCTAACTGGGATGCAAATATTCTCATACGCCCTGCCCTTTCACGAGGACACGGCTGCGTGTGCGCGCAGACAATAAGCATGCATCGACAAGCCGCATGTTCGCAATAGCATCCTCTGCTGGAAATGGATATGCCGCTTCGCCAAATGCCGCGCGTGCGAACTGGTCAGCTTGCGTTACGTAGTTGTTCAAATCGTGGAACAGGCCTTCCTCGCGTTCGCCTTCCTTCGTGTGGACGATGAAAGGTTCAGTATTCGTAAAGGCGCCTTTCAGCTCAATCCGCCCTTCAGTTCCGAGAATTTCGACCCCTTGGCGATAAGCCGCCCACATGCCGCAATCGAAGGTCATGCCTATGCCGCCGCCGAACTCGATCAAGCCTGACGCCATCATATCCACGCCGCCATGCTGCTCCGAGAACAAAGCATGGACCGTCACCGCTTCTGGCTCTGCGCCAATAATCCAGCGTGCTGCGCTAAGCGGATATACGCCAACGTCATAGATCGAGCCTCCGCCCCATTCTTGCCGGTAACGTACATTGCCCGCATCCGCAGCGTTATTAAACGTAAAGCATCCGTTCACCGCACGCAGCTCTCCAATCTCGCCCGATGCAATAATCGATTTCACACGCTCTACGCGCGGATGAAGCCGATACATAAACGCTTCCGCGAAGACGACGCCCGCTTTTCGGCACGCTTCCACCATTTGCTCCGCCTCATCAGCATCCATCGCTGCCGGTTTCTCACAGAGCACATGCTTGCCAGCTTCTGCGGCTTTGATCGTCCATTCCTTATGTAAATGATTGGGCAGCGGAATGTAGACAGCATCGATGCCTGGATCTGCCAGCAGCTCCTCATAGGAGCCATATGCCTTCGGAATGTTCATCTTCGCTGCCGTCTCCTGCGCCTTATCGATACCACGGCTCGCTATGGCAACGAGTTCTCCCCGCTCTGATTTCTGAATCGCTGGCATAACGGAACGTACTGCAATGCCCGCACAGCCTAAAACGCCCCAACGTAACTTCATCATGCTCACAAACCCTTCATTCTAAATTAAGGCCGATCAGCCTTAGCGTATAATAATAATGCCAGCTTGTTTCCCTGCATCTATTATAGTGGACATTCGTCCCAGAATAAAATGAGGGCTATTGCCCTATCTCCCCGTATAAGCTACAATCTCCGTAGTTGAGGTAGCCGATAGATAGAAAGGAAGAAGCTGATCCTATGTACAAATTAATCGCTATTGATGTCGATGACACGTTGCTTAATGATGACCTTATCGTGACCGAGGGTACGAAGCAAGCGTTGGCAGCCGCAATCGAGCAAGGCGTTCTCGTAACGCTCGCTACCGGCCGCATGTACGCTTCGGCTCATCAGATCGCCAAGCAAATTAATTTAAACGTTCCGCTCATTACGTACCAAGGCTCGCTGGTCAAAACATTGCTGGACGGCCAAGTGCTCTATGAACGCAGTGTTCCTACGGATGCAGCGAAGCAATTGGACGCCTATTGCGTAGAGCATGGCCTGCACCTGCAGCTTTACGTCGATGATGTGCTCTACGTTCGCGAGGATAATGACAAAGCAAAAAAATATTCGCGCTTGTCCAACATCCCATACGTCGTTGATCCTGACTTCGATGCGCTGCTCAATAAGCCGCAAACAAAAATGCTCATCATCGACGAGCCAGAACTTCTCGACCGTGTCAAGGAAGAGCTCACACCCCTTCTTGGCGATCGCGTGCATATGACGAAGTCAAAGCCGCATTATTTGGAATTTACCCATATTGAAGGCACCAAGGGGCATGCGCTTCAGTTTCTCGCAGAGCATAACGGTTATACCGTTGAACAAGCTATCGCTATCGGCGATGCTTGGAACGACCGCGAAATGATAGAAGTCGCTGGCCTTGGCGTAGCGATGGGCAATGCCCAGCCTGCGTTGAAGGAAATCGCCAACTATGTGACATTGACCAACAATGAGGAAGGCGTTCGCCATGTGATTGAAAAGTTCGTGCTTAACACAAACGGGCAAACGCCAGCAGGGGCACGCCAGCACGTCGAACAGAACTAAAAGCAAGCGTCCATTAGCTGCCAAAGCTAGTGGACGCTTTTTTATGATTACGGCCCGTTAGACCGCCTCACGGCATAATCCCGCCACTCCTCCGGCAGCAGCCGATTGTACGGCTGGTTAAGGTAGCGGTCATCAACGAGCACCAGCGTTCCCCGGTCATTCTCCGAGCGAATAAGCCGGCCTCCAGCTTGCAGCACCTTATTCATGCCCGGATAAACATAAGCATAATGGAAGCCGTTGCGGCCAGCCTGCTCATAATAATCACGCATGACGTCCCGTTCCATGCCAACCTGCGGAAGCCCCACGCCAACGACAACGACGCCAATCAATCGATCGCCTACGAGATCAATTCCTTCCGAGAAAATGCCGCCCATGACCGCAAAACCCAATAGCGTACCCTCAGGTCCAGCTTGAAAAGCTTGCAGAAACGCCTCACGTTCCTCTTCCCGCATAGCGTTTGCCTGTAGGATAGTTCGGGCTGCTGTTTCCGTGTCACGCATCGCTTCAAACTGCTCATACACTTTATTCATAAAATCATAGGAAGGGAAGAAAGCAAGAAAGTTGCCTCGTCTAGCAGCAGACATCTCATGGAGCATCGCCGCAATTGGCTGTATGCTCTCTTCCCGATCACGGTAACGAATGGACAGCGGCATAACCTGCACGTCCAGTTGCTCCCGCAGGAAAGGAGACGGAATCGACAAGGAGAAGTCCTCCTCCGGCAATCCGCCCAGCATCTCTACATAATACGGCAACGGGGACAGCGTAGCGGAAAAGAAAATATGGGCGCGAAACCCTTTGCCCGCCTGCCGCAGCAGCAGCGACGGGTCTAAGCAAAACAGCTTGACGCGCACTTCGCTTTTAAAACATTCCACCATGGTAATGAAACGCTCATCATATAGCTTAGCGATCCGCAGCATATGCTGTGCGCCATAGTAGGTATCCAACAGCAGCTTTTGTTCCAAATCAGCGCTTCTGCCGTTCACGAATGCAGCGAGCTCCCGCTCTGCCTCAATAACGAAAGATTCCAAAAGCTCCATTAGCGCTTTAGGAAGGGTACGGGAAATGGCTTGTCCGTTGCCAAATGGTTCCCACTTCTCCATCTGCGTTTCGCCTATTGCCTGCGCTGGGTTTAAGTCCCCGAAAGCTAACTCTAGCTCAGCAGCCAAGTTATCGCCGCCCTCGCTCGTTGCTTTTGCCGGCTGCTCTATCTTCTTGCGCAGCGCTAGCAGCCATGCATTCACGGACTTCGCTGCAACAGCCAACGGTGGATTCACCTCTTTATAACTCCGCATCAACTGCAAATAATCGCCCTTATTTAACTCAGCCGAATACATCTCGCGTCCCCGGTCGACCAAGTTATGCGCCTCATCAACAAGAACGGCCGTATGGCGTTTTCGCTCTTCAAACAGCCGTTTTAAGCTGATCCGCGGATCAAATATATAATTGTAGTCGCCAATCAATGCATCAGCCGCATACGCTGCATCCAGCGACATCTCGAAGGGACAGACGCGATGCTTGCGCGCGTAATGCTCGATAACGGTCCTTGACATCCTCGTCTCAGTGCCGAGCATATCGAGCAAAGCTCCATTAATGCGGTCATAATACCCGTCCGCGTACGGGCAATGCTCCTTGGAGCAGCGCACTTCTTCTTGGAAACATATTTTGTCCTTCGCAGTTAACGTAACGCTATGCAGATGCAGCCCGCCTTCCTCCATGAGCGCAAATGCGTCCTCCGCTGCGGTTCGCGTGATCGTCTTCGCCGTCAAATAGACAAGATGGCTTAAGCGCCCCTCGCCCATAGCTTTAACGGCAGGAAAAAGCGTAGAAATCGTCTTCCCAATGCCTGTTGGCGCCTTAGCGAACAGCTTGGACCCATCCGTTATCGCTTGATAAACGGCTCCGGCGAGCTTCCGTTGGCCCGCTCGGTACGCAGCAAACGGAAAAGCGAGCGCCTGGGCACTTGCTATCCTGCGTTGCTCATGGGCATGCATGAGATCAGCGTAAGGGACGTAGGCTTTCATCGCAAATTGCAGCTTAGCTTCCATCTCAACTAACGTCATTGGACGGACAAAAGCCCGGCGTTCCCCTGTCGCTACGCTTACGTAGGTAAGCCGAATGAGCATGCCCTTCAACTCCATCTGCGATGCGTACATGTAGCCATAACAAATCGCCTGAGCCCAATGGACCTCAGGCGATTCCTCTGCTGTATTCGGCAGCATGCCGCTCGTCGATTTAATCTCGTCAATCATCACACCCTGATCCGTCTGGAGCAATCCGTCACAGCGCCCGTCGATAACGAACAGGAAGCCGTCGCAAGCAACCTCTGTTTGCAAATAAAACTCCTTCTCATCCGTCTCGCCATATTCGGCTTGCACGGCTTGATGGATTCTCGTCCCTTCGGTTAATGCAGACGCCCCGCGGAACCCAAAGGTTAGATCACCGCTACGATACGCATATTCAACAAGCTCACGGACAGACAATTGAATCGTTCGCTGCTCCACTATACTCTAACCCCCAACGGCATCTCCCAGAACATTTGTTCCATGATTATACCATGCCGCCAAGCTAGATGGTAATGCCGCAATTAACGTTATGCGACGGGGAACGTCACCGAGACGATATAACCCAATACGACATACTCTGCATCTCCGCCCGCTGTACGAACCGTAACGAATGACGGCTGCACGCCTTCCAACACTCCCGTAATCACCGTAGCCGATGCTGTAGCAATTACCGTCGGCTGTCCAATATGGCTTAACATCATTTTATAAACCGCCGTGTTCGCCACTGCTGCAATATTGTTAGACTCGATACCCATCCTCTAGCCCCCTACACTGTTAGCCAATCGCTATGGATTAGCGTGTACATATGCGATATTTACAAAAGGAATGCGAAGCTCGTAGAACACTTCGTTCTCTTCAAACGATACGAGCGCATAATCGCTTCCGACTCGTGTCAGCGTGCCGACAACGGCGAGTTGGCCGTATGCTGTTGTCACAACGGTCACGTTAGCGCCAATCAATGCGACGAGCTCGCCCGATAAAGTCGATGCCATTCAACTCAGCCCCTCTCCTGCCGCAGCCGCTCATGTTACTCCCCCAACACCTCCGAGAGCCTCAACATTCGTTATAAAATAGTACGGTATTGCCATCACCGTGCCCGCCAACGTATTAAACTGCAGCTGAAATGCTCCTATGCTTCCAATATTTCCGGCCGTGCCCGTCGGTTGCCCCGGCGTCATGATGACGACCGTTACCCCATTGTTTGCGAACTCAGTAAGCAATGCAATCAGCTCCGAATAATCGCGGTCTCCTCCGGTGCCTGATGGTCCCGCAGGTCCCATAGGCCCTTGCACGCCAGGGGCGCCTGCTGCACCTGCCGCCCCAGGCGCTCCAGCTGCGCCAGGCGCTCCTGGTGCTCCCTGCGGTCCTTGAGGTCCCGCATTTCCAGCGGTACCAGCAGCTCCGGCGGCTCCTGCTGCTCCTGCTGCTCCCATTGGCCCCATCGTCCCTGCCGCTTCAGCGGCTCCAGCTAGCCCTGCCGCCCCAGCCGATCCCGCTGCTCCAGCGAGCCCTGTAGCTCCGCCTGCTCCTGCCGCAAAGCGATGACCATCTTTACGGCATATGAGGCGCCTCACCCGCGACTTTAACTGGCGGCGCTTGCAAGGCGGGATAAGGCGGCAAGTCCGTTTAACGCGCGTGCGTTTTGATTTTGCAGCAGCTGCTCCTCGTAGGCGCGGCGTACGATTCCGGCATGTTGATCGCCCGCTCAGCCTTACTCCGGACGTTTTCATCATCCGATTCTCCTTTTTATGCCGAAGCTTTTTGTTTATCGTATGAATCTCTCTGGCAGCGAGCGTAGGTTAATGCAGATAAACGGCAAAAAAAAGCTCTGATACCGGCACAATCGCCTGTATCAGAGCCCCTAATCATTTTATAATTTATATGCCTGCCAACACTTGATACCAGACGCCCTTCTTGGAGTAAAGCGTCTCGCGGACATGCTTCCATCCGCCCAAATATTGAATATCAAACAATTGGGACGGTTGGATGAAATCCGCTTTCGTCTCTTCCGCAATCTTTTTATTAACAGGACGGAAACCATACTCCGCCAACGTACGCTGCGCATCTTCCGATACGAGATAGTCGACGAATGCTTGCGCCACTTCCTTCACGCCATGCTTTTCCGCATTCTGGTCAACCACCGCGACAGGATTCTCGATCAGAATTGTGCTATCAGGCACGATAATCGTGTAGGGCACCCCTTGCTTAATCCGTGCACGAAGCTCATTCTCATAAGTCACGATAACATCACCGACGCCATATTCGAACGCTGCCATCGATGCACGGCCGCTTTTGTCCAACGATTCAATATTGGCATGAATATCCTTCAAAAACTGCTTCGCATACTCAGGGTCCTTCGCGCCTGTCTCTTGTTCCGACTTCTTCAAGCCGGCACCGTAGATAGCGTTTATATCCCATTGTGCGCCGCCGGATGTCTTGGGATTCGGGTAAAGTACTTTCACGCCTTTACGGGCCAAATCCTCCCAGCCATGAATCCCTTTCGGGTTTCCATCCCGTGTGCCTAGCACGACGAGCGAATCCGTCATCATGCCCTTCGTTTCGGTCTTCGACCAATCATAAGTGATGAGGCCGGCTTTCTGGATCTTCTCGATATCAGTCTGCATGGCGAGTGCAGCTACATCAGCTTCAAAACCGCCGACGATTGCACGCGCTTGCGTGCCCGACGCCTCATAAGACTCTTGGAACACAACCTTCTGTCCTGTCTTCTCCAGCCATTGCTTCTGGAACGCTGGCAATAATTCGCCGAATGCATCTTTTACAACGGAATATGCACCAATGACTAGCGTGACTTCCCCATTGTTTGCCTTAACTGGCTGCGTTTCGTTCTGGCTCTGTGCAGCATCGCCGCAGGCGGACAGCATCAGGAGCAAAGCTCCAGTCAACAGGAACGCCGCGCGCGCCCGATGCCGGGTAGCTCGCGTTACTATCCATTTCAGCATGATATTTGCACCTGACCGTTTTCGAGTAATTTAAATATGAATCGGCATTGGATCTTCTTTCAGCTTGTTTTCCATAATCCAGCTATCGGAATCGTTGAACATATAAGCACGATGTACGAGTACGTTTACTTCTTCGCCCGGATGCAACGCATCCTTCTCAAGTGAACGGTAGGTGATTAGCTTAGCTGCGCCAACCTCAATCTCAACCATCCATTCGCTGCCGCGGAAATGCAAATGTTTCACGCGGCCATTCATCGCTGCGGAAGCAAGGCGAATCTCGCCCGGCTTGCCGATCTCGATATATTCCGGACGGATCAGCGCTTTCGTGCCTGCCCAGCCGTTCGCATTCTCAAAGCCGCGAATCTCACCGATGTTCTCAATAATCGTCGATTCCCCGATGAAGCCTGCGACGAATGGTGTTTCCGGGCTTTTATAAATATCCCACGGCGACCCTTTTTGCTCGAGCTGCCCTTTATTAATGATCATAATTTCGTCCGCAACCTCGATCGCTTCCTCTTGGTCATGCGTAACGAAGATCGAAGTAATGCCTACGCGCTCGATCAGCTCCTTAAGCCATGTCCGAAGCTCGCCACGAATCTTGGCATCAATCGCCGCGAACGGCTCATCGAGCAGCAACAGCTGCGGCTCTGGCGCAAGCGCACGAGCGAACGCTACACGCTGGCGTTGGCCGCCCGACAACTGATGCGGATAACGATGCTCGAACCCTTTTAGCCCAGTCAGCTCTACAAGCTCCATTACCCGATTGCGAATTTGGTCCTTCGATTGCTTCTTAATTTTCAAGCCAAAAGCGATGTTGTCGAATACCGTCATATGTTTGAACAACGCGTAGTTTTGGAATACAAACCCGATTCCCCGCTCTTGCGGCGGCAAATCATTTACGCGCTTGCCAAGAAACTCAATATCGCCGGAAGTTGGCGTCTCAAGACCAGCTAGCATCCGAAGAATGGACGTTTTGCCGCCGCCGCTCGGTCCGAGCAAGCCGATGAGATGCCCTTTTTCAATCGTAAAGCTGACATCACGAACCGCATGAAAATCGCCGAACTGCTTATTTAAATTCCGAACCTCAATATGCATGGCCTAATGCACTTCCTTTCGTTTCTTCGCCCATTCCATGAGCAGAAGCAATCCGACGGATACGGCCGCCAATACGAGCGCAACACCGTTCGCCGCAGTTACGTTAAAGTTCTCGACATCTTGATAAACGAGCGTAGTTGCCGTCTGGGTTTTATTAATAATGTTGCCCGATACAACAAGTACTGCGCCGAATTCGCCTAGACATCGCGCAACCGTCAGAACTACGCCATAGATGACGCCCCAACGAATTGCCGGCCAGGTTACTTTCCAAAACGTATACCACGCAAAAGCGCCAAGCGTTGAAGCGGCCTCCTCTTGGGAGGTGCCAATTTCCTGCAGGACCGGCATGATCTCGCGAACCATCATCGGGAAAGTGACGAACAGCGTCGCGATAACCATTCCTGGGAAAGCATAAACGATTTTGACTCCGGCATCATCCAGCAAGGAACCGAGTACCGTGTTGGGCCCGAGCAGCAGGACGATCATGAGCCCGCCAATAATCGGCGAGACAGCGAATGGCAAATCGAGAAGGCTGTTGAGCAGCTGCTTCAGCTTATTGGGGATCCATCCCGCTCGGACGAGGTATAGCGACAGCATAACGCCGAACATCGTATTAATGACCGTCACGACGACGGTAATAAGTCCCGTCATTAGAAGCGCATGCGCCGCTTCTGGGCGGGTTATCGCATGAGAGAATCCTTGCCAGCCGTCACTCCAAGCACCTGTGAAGATGCGAGCCAACGGAATGATAATAAGTATTGTAAAAATAATATAAGTGAGTGGAATCCATAGTTTTTTCATTAGCCGTTCCTCCTCGCCTGGACTTTGCTTACAATCCATAGGATGACGAAGGAGAAGGTTAATAAAATAATCGACACCGCTGCCGCACCTTGCGGGTTATCGCTTTCAATCTCGCCATAGATGTAGACCGACGCGATCAAAGTTTTTCCTGGAATGTTGCCGGCTACTAGAACGACGGCTCCGAATTCAGCAAGCGCTCGCGAGAATGCAAGCATGCCGCCGCTGAGGACACCTGGCAGCATCGATGGGAAAATGATTTGGAAGAACGTCTTCGCTTTAGTAGCGCCTAACGTGTAGGCAGCCTCTTCCTCAGATTTATCCATCTCTTCGAGCAGCGGCTGAATCGCACGAATGACGAATGGGAACGTAACGAACACCATTGCGACCACGATTGCCGGCTCGTGAAACACGATCTCAAACCCGAACCAATTCGCAATGCTGCCCACCGTGCTGTTGGGTCCAAGCAGCAGCAAAATCATAAGCCCGCCTACTGCTGTCGGCAATGCAAACGGCAAATCGACGAGGCTGTTCAGCAGCCTTCTGCCCGGGAATTTGTACTTATTCAACGTCCAACTGATCATCGTGCCGACTACGACATTGATAAGGGCTGCAATGAGTGCGAGCTTGACAGTTAGCAATACTGCTTTCCACGCCAACGGATCAGAAATGCTCTCATAGAATGGCTTCCAGCCTAGCGAGAATGATTGCGAGTAAATGCCGATAATGGGGACGATGATCAATACGACAAAATACAGCATAATCGTGCTTCGGAAACCAAAGCTCCACCATCGGTTGCGGAACATAAAATTCATCTGTGTAATAGACCTCCAGACCATCGGCTCGAGCCGCAGGGCAATGAAAAGCAAATGAAGTACAGCTAATTCCTATTAAAGTACTTGGTATTCTTAATGTAGCAGAAGCATGGTCGCTCCGTCAATCCATTTATTACGAAAATCAATGCTATCGATAAGATTTGGGTATATTCCAACTATTATAACAAAAATAAAGGCTGTTCCAGCATCCGCATCACATGCGTTCTGGAACAGCCTGCCCATATTTTCTTATGATTATTGCCTATTGCTGGCGGAATATCATTATTCGCCTTCTACGCGATAAACCGCTTCGCCCTTCTCGATGACCGCTTGGCCTTGTGTCAAATCCGTCATCCAGGCGATGAAAGCATCGCCCTCTGCCTCCAGCGGCAAGCAAGTGACCGTTACCCGATCGGTAAACGACGTATCCTCAACCCGATATTGCCGGGCATGCAGCTCGTTTTCAAGCTTGCCATACCACGTATAATCGACATCAACGAACACTTCCCGATGCAGAACGTTAACGATTGCTTCGCCTGCTTCCGTTGCAGCGACAGCTCCATCCGTGTAAGCGCGGATAAGCCCGCCAGCGCCTAGCATAATGCCGCCGAAGTAACGCGTCACAACAATTGCAACGTTTTTGAGCCCTTGGTTTTTGATTACCTCAAGTATGGGCTTGCCGGCAGTTCCGCTCGGCTCCCCATCATCGGACGCCTTCTGAATCTCGTCGCGCTCGCCGATCACATAAGCTGAGCAGTTATGCGTCGCTTGGCGGTGCAGCTTCTTGATCCGTTCAATAAACGCGATCGCCTCCTCCTCGGAAGCGACCGGCGTTCCATATCCGATAAACCGCGATTTGCGAATGACGATTTCCTTGTCGCCCTCGCGGCGTAGCGTTTTATATCGATGCTGCATTACAGGCGCGCTTCAAGCTCCGCTTTTTCTTTCTCGTAGCCTGGTTTGCCCAGCAATGCGAACATGTTCTTCTTGTAAGCTTCTACGCCTGGCTGGTCGAATGGATTTACGCCCAGCAGGTAGCCGCTGATGCCGCAAGCTTTTTCGAAGAAGTAGACCAGGTAACCGAATGTGTATGGCGTCATGTCAGCGATGTTCACGATCAGGTTCGGCACTTGGCCGTCCGTATGCGCAAGCAGCGTGCCTTCGAACGCTTTTTTGTTCACGAAGTCCAATGTTTTGCCTGCAAGGAAGTTCAAGCCGTCTAGGTCATCAGCGTCTTGTTGGATCGTGATGTGCTCCGCTACTTCTTTCACTTGGATAACCGTCTCGAAAATGTTCCGGTTGCCCTCTTGAATAAATTGGCCCATGGAGTGCAGGTCCGTCGAGAAGTCAACGGATGCAGGGTAAATGCCTTTATAGTCTTTGCCTTCGCTCTCGCCGAACAGCTGCTTCCACCATTCCGATACGAAGTGAAGCGACGGCTCGTAGTTTACGAGAATTTCCGTTACTTTGCCTTTGCGGTACAGCGCGTTGCGCACAGCTGCATATTGGTAAGCTTCGTTCTCTGCAAGGTTCGGGTTGCTGTAAACTGCGGAAGCATCTGCTGCACCTTTCATCATTGAATCTACATCAATGCCCGCAACTGCGATTGGCAGCAAGCCTACAGCTGTCAGAACGGAATAGCGGCCGCCTACGTCGTCTGGAATAACGAACGTTTCGTAGCCCTCTTCTGTTGCGAGCTTTTTCAGAGCGCCCTTGGAGCTGTCCGTCGTTGCATAAATACGCTTGCGTGCTTCTGCTTTGCCGTATTTTTTCTCCAGTGCATCTTTGAAAATACGGAACGCGATCGCCGGCTCCGTCGTCGTGCCGGACTTGGAAATAACATTGATCGACCAGTTGCGGCCTTCAAGCAATTGCAGCAGGTGCGTCACGTACGTCGAGCTAATGTTGTTGCCCGCGAAGAAAATTTGCGGCGTCTTGCGCTGTGCATCAGGCTGTACATTGTAGAACGAGTTGGACAGCATCTCGATTGCAGCGCGAGCGCCGAGGTACGAGCCGCCGATGCCGATTACGATCAGCACTTCGGAGTCGGATTGCACTTTGGAAGCCGCTTGCTTGATGCGTGCAAACTCTTCTTTGTCATACTCAGTCGGAAGGTTGATCCATCCCAAGTAATCGGAGCCGGCACCTGTGCCGTTATGAAGCTGGTCGTGTGCGGCTTGTACCTGGCTTGCGAAGTACTCCACTTCATGCTGGCCAACGAATTGCAATGCTTTGCTGTAGTCAAACTGAACAGTTTTGCTCATTATAAAGCCTCCCTAATATATGTGATACAATAATGCAAAATCCCAAATCGAAAGCAGGAATACATATGACGGCAAAAGTAGGCTTTATCGGCCTTGGAACGATGGGCTACGCAATGGCAGCGAATCTTCTCAACAAAGGCTTCGACGTTACTGTCTATAACCGAACGCCATCCAAGTCGGAAGAGCTTCGCGCTATCGGTGCCCAGGTTGCGGCTTCGCCAGCTGAAGCATCGCGTGGACGTAAAGTCGTCATTACGATGGTCAGCAATGATGATTCTATTCGTGCCGTATATGATGGCGAGAATGGCGTATTCGCAGGCATTGGCGCTGGAACAATCATTGTAGACAGCAGCACGATTTCGCCTGAGCTCGCGCGCCGTTTGGCTACAGATGCCAAAGCTCGCGGCGCGATCTTCTTGGATGCGCCAGTAACTGGCAGTAAGCCGGCAGCTGAAGCGGGCACTCTCGTCTTTATGGTCGGCGGCGATGCTAAAGCTGCTCAATCCATCGAACCTGTCCTTCTCGCCATGGGCCGCAAAGTTATTCCAATGGGCCCTAGCGGCAGTGGCGCTGTGGCCAAGCTGGCTCACAACACCATCGTCGGCATCAATACTGCTGCGCTTATGGAAGGCTTCGCTATCGCTGCCAAAGGCGGCATCAATGGTGAGTCATTCCTTGAGCTTGTCCAATCCGGCGGCGCAGCTAGCAAAGCAGCAGAGTTGAAAGGCAATAAGCTGCTAGGGCAAGACTATAGCGTCCAATTTGCCCTAGCTTTGATGCTTAAGGACCTGCGCCTGTCCTCGGTTTTATCCGACCAGCTCGGTGTTCCGACCCCGTTGCTGGAAGCTTCCAAAAGCCTTTATCAAGCTGGCGATGCTTCTGGGCTCGGCGATCTTGACCTATCTGCTGTTGCAAAAGTATACGAGCAGTGGATCGGGCGAACGCTTAACGGCTAGCCCGCACGCCCTTATTCAATTGCTGCACAATAAGCTGCCCCTTCGGACAGCTTATTGATGCATGCAGATGTAATTATTCTTTAATGTACGAGCAGATGTAATCCGTTACTGCCGTCACTTGGAGCTTGAATTTTGCATTTGCTGGCACAACGAACTCGCCTTCTCCTTGAATATGTACCCATTCCGTCTCGCCTGGAAGCAGCACTTTCAAGTCGCCTGCTTGAATTTCCATAATTTCTTTCGTATCCGTACCGAACTCATAGTCGCCTGGCAGCATGATGCCAAGCGTTTTTGTCGTGCCGTCTTCGAATACAACAGCACGGCTCGTTACTTTACCGTCAAAATAAACGTTTGCTTTCTTTACAACCGATACGCCTTGAAATTGGGACATAATAGACAGCTCCTCATAAGTAAAATGAATAAAAAAGAATGCGGCTCTTCAGCCGTATAATCAGGCATAGCAAAGGCGCGGCGCAGGGAGCGCAGCGCCTTATGCTAAAGCCGTAAGACTTATTATTTCAGCAGGGCTTTAACCTTACTGACAACATTTTCAACCGTGAAGCCATACTCCGCAATTACGCGGTCGCCAGGTGCAGATGCACCGAACGTGTTGATGCCAAGCACTGCGCCTTGATCACCGACGAAACGGTCCCAACCGAATGGATGAGCCATTTCAACTGCGAGGCGGGCTTTAACGTTAGGAAGCAATACGGAGTCTTTGTACTGTTGCGATTGCTTGTCGAACAGGTCCCAGCTCGGCATGCTGATAACGCGAACTTGAATGCCTTCTGCCGCCAGCGCTTCTTGAGCTGCTACCGCCAGTTGAACTTCCGAACCGGTTGCAAGGATTTGTGCAACTGGTTGTCCGTTTGCTGCATCGGATACAACGTAAGCACCGCGTTTGATGCCTTCGCGAGCGTTGTTGACAGCGCCAGCGAGGATCGGCAAGTTCTGGCGAGTCAGAACGAGTGCTACTGGGTTCGATTTGTTCTCGAGCGCATATGCCCAAGCAGCGGACGTTTCATTGCCGTCAGCCGGACGGATAACCGTCAGGTCCGGAATGATGCGCAGCGAAGCGAGTTGCTCGATTGGTTCATGCGTAGGGCCGTCTTCGCCTACTGCGATGGAGTCATGCGTCAGTACATACGTAACTGGCAACTTCATCAGTGCGGACAGGCGAACTGCTGGACGCAGGTAGTCGGTGAATACGAAGAACGTACCGCCGTATACTTTCAAGCCGTTGTGCAGCATGATACCGTTCATTGCTGCAGCCATAGCGAACTCACGAACGCCGAAGTAAATGTTGCGGCCGTCGTATTGTCCAGCTTTGTACATTGGCAGGCCTTTGAGATGCGTCATTGTCGAACCTTCGAGGTCAGCGGAACCGCCCACGAGGT
This sequence comes from Paenibacillus sp. MMS18-CY102, assembly GCF_009789195.1. Taxonomy (GTDB): domain Bacteria; phylum Bacillota; class Bacilli; order Paenibacillales; family Paenibacillaceae; genus Paenibacillus_T. The sequence goes on from NZ_WSTC01000026.1 coordinate 16,515, forward strand.
TTGGCACGTTTTTAGCCAAGCCGTTCAATGCATTGCCGGAAGCAACGCGTGTCGATACTGGCTTGTCTTCTGTCGTGTAAACAGGAAGGTCAGCGTCCCAGCCTTCAGGCAGGTTGCCGGAGCTTGCTGTTTCGAATTGGGCTGCAAGCTCAGGGAAAGCTTTTTTGTATTCAGCAAAGTTAGCTTCCCAAGCTGCATTCGCTTGTTCGCCAGCTTTCTTCAAGTCTGCGAAGTGAGCTGCAACTTCAGCTGGAACCGTGAACGGCTCATGCTCCCAGTTGTAGAATTGTTTCGTCAGAACAGTCTCGTCAGTACCCAGTGGGGAACCGTGCGGGCCAGCATGTCCGCCTTTGCCGCCTTTGTTCGGGCTGCCGTAGCCGATTACTGTTTTTACTTCGATCAGCGTCGGTTTCGACAGGTCTGCTTTCGCTTCTGCGATCGCTTTGTTCAATGCCTCGAGATCATTGCCGTCCGTTACGTGAAGAACTTGCCAGCCGTAGCCCTCGAAACGTTTTTGAACCGTCTCGGAGTAGGACAAGCTCAACTCACCGTCAAGCGTGATGTCGTTGGAATCGTACAGCACGACGAGTTTGCCGAGTTGCAAGTGGCCTGCAAGGGAAGCTGCTTCATGGGAGATGCCTTCCATGAGGTCGCCGTCGCCGCAGATCGCGTACGTGTAGTGATCAACTACTTTGAAACCTTCTTTATTGTACGTCGCGCCGAGCTGTGCTTCAGCCATCGCCATGCCCACAGACATAGCAATGCCCTGGCCGAGCGGTCCAGTCGTAGCATCTACGCCAGCCGTGTGGCCGAACTCTGGATGCCCTGGCGTCTTGGATCCCCATTGGCGGAACGATTTCAGATCATCGATCGTAAGGCCGTAGCCGGACAGGTGAAGAAGGCTGTAAAGCAGCATCGAACCGTGGCCTGCGGACAGGACAAAACGGTCCCGGTTGATCCAAGCCGGGTTGGACGGATTGTGAACCATCGTTTTTGCAAACAATTGATAGCCCATTGGAGCGGCTCCCATCGGCATGCCTGGGTGGCCCGATTTCGCTTTCTCGATCGCATCAATTGCCAGCGTGCGAATCGTATCGATCGAAAGCTGTTCGATGGACTTTTGCGTAACTGTCATTGCGTAATTCCTCCTAATTGCCAAATATAATGCCTGTTATCTCTCTATATCGGATAATGCGCGTTGCTATAGCGTGCGCAATGGCTTTGAAATATTGTACCACTCTCCAAGGGGCATTACCATAACTAAAGTGATTACGAAAACTGATATGAACTATAAAAAAAACTTTTACTTGCTGTTCCACACTCCACTTTACGATACCCACGTTCCGGCATCTTTACACAAATGCACTTGTTTGCTACAATGGCAACGATTTTATATGTTAACCACATAAGGCGATTAAACGGTTAACAAATAACGAAGGAGATGATTGGAACTATGCAATCTCCAACCGTACCGACGGGTACATATGAACAGCTCGCTAAGCTAGACCAATCCCATGTCTGGCATCCATTCACCCAAATGAAACAATATAACGAAGAAGCTCCCCTCATTATCGATCGGGGCGACGGAATTATGCTCTACGATCTTCAAGGCCGTTCCTATTATGACGGATTCTCATCTGTATGGCTCAATGTCCATGGCCATAACGTGCCGGAATTGAATGCCGCTATTACAAGCCAGCTTGAGCGGGTCGCGCATTCGACGCTGCTCGGCATGGCGAACGTCCCTTCGATTCAATTGGCCGCGGAGCTTGCAAGCATCTCCCCTCCGGGCTTGTCCAAAGTATTTTACTCCGATTCCGGTGCAACTGGCGTTGAAATCGGGCTCAAAATGGCTTATCAATATTGGCGGAACCGCGGCATTACGGGCAAAACGTCTTTCGTTACGATGCGCGAAGCGTATCATGGCGACACGATCGGCGCGGTCAGCGTCGGCGCAATTCCGCTCTATCATGAGGTGTTTCGGCCGCTGTTATTCCCCTCATTTACCGTTCCTTACCCGAATAGCTATCGCCATGAAGGCGGCGCCGAGGGCGCACTTGCCGAAACGTTGCAGCAGCTTGAGCAAACGCTGCAAGAGCATGCATCCGAGATCGCGGCACTGATCGTAGAACCGCTCGTGCAAGGCGCAAGCGGCATCATCGTCATGCCGCCCGGATGCCTGGCTGCAATAGCCAAGCTATGCCGGGCGTATGATGTGCTGCTCATCGCCGACGAAGTCGCGACGGGCTTCGGGCGAACAGGGCGCATGTTCGCCTGCGATCACGAGGGCGTATCGCCTGATATTATGGTGGTCGGCAAAGGGCTTACTGGCGGCTATTTGCCCGTTGCCGCAACAATCGCAACCGATGAGGTGTACAACGCGTTTTATGCCGATTATGAAGAGCAGAAAACGTTTTTCCATGGGCATTCCTTCACGGGCAACCCGCTTGGCTGCGCTGTCGCAATTGAGAGCCTCAGGTTAATGCGCGAACGGCGAATCGTAGAATCAGTCGATGAGAAAGCACAATGTGTGGCTAGATGCCTCGCTCCATTGCTCGAACGCCCCTATGTCGGCGATATTCGCCAGCAAGGCCTTATGATCGGCATTGAGCTGGTAGCAGATAAACAATCGAAAGCAGCCTATCATTGGAACGAACGGATCGGGATGCTCGTTTGCCGCCGCGCGCGTGACTTAGGCATGCTGACAAGGCCCCTTGGCAATGTGATCGTGTTCATTCCTCCCCTTGTCAGTACGAATGATGAACTGGAAGCAATGGCCGGCATTTTAATTCAAGCGATTATCGACGTAACCGAAGGCGGGTGGCGGCATTGACCAGCGCCATCGCACCCAATGGCTGCCTTCCCCATCGACGCGGATTATTTATAACAGGGACCGATACCGGCGTTGGCAAAACGATCGTAACCGCTGCGCTCGCCGCCGCTCTGCGCTCTGAAGGGCTGGCTGGGGACGTTGGCGTTTGGAAGCCTGTCCAGTCCGGCGAGCGATTGGGATCAGGGCGGACGGATGCTGAACGGCTTGTCCGGGCAGCAGGGTTAGCAGGCACGCCGAATGAGCTATGCGCCTATACGTTCGATGCGCCGCTGGCACCGGCTGTTGCCGCAAGCCTTGCTGGCGTTCATTTGACAATGGAAGATATCTTGGCATCTGGCGTTCCTTTGTTTCAAAGATACAGTACCATGCTAGTGGAGGGCGCTGGTGGTGCAGCTGTCCCGCTCACGGAGAAGCATCTGGTAGCTGACCTGATCGTAGCATTAGGCTTGCCCGCCCTGATCGTCGCCCGATCTGGCCTTGGCACCGTCAACCATACGCTGCTCACGATTGATAAGCTACAGAGCATGGGCGTTTCAATTGCTGGTGTCGTGCTTAACGACGGCGCAAGCGAAGCACAAAACGCGTACCCTGATCCAAGCATGGATGGCAATGCTGCGTTAATTGAACAATATAGCGGAATTCCAGTATGGGGCACGATGCCGAGGGGATTGCCGGAAGACGCTCCCGAGCAGTTGGCAGAAACAACACGGCTGATGCTTAATATGGCCGCGGTTAAAGCAGCTCTGTCTTCTGTGCCCTTCGTTGGAGGCATGGGTCAATGATGAATCAAGCATGGATGGCAGAGCAGCTAGAAGAGCTTAAGCTCCAATCGCAATTTCGCAAAATCCCAACCGCGCAGCTTGCCAGTGAAGCGTCGGGACAGTTGATTCGTAACGGCCAGGCAATGCTGAATATGTCCTCCAACGACTACCTTGGGCTATCCCATCATTCCGCGATTGCTGCGGCTATGGAAGAGTCGCTTCAGGCGGATGGCGTGGGGGCAGGCGCATCCCGGCTTATTACGGGAAGCAGCGCTCCCTATGCGAAGCTTGAAGCAGCATTAGCTAGCTGGCATGGCTGTGAAGCCGCTCTCGTATTCGGCAATGGCTATATGTGCAATCTCGGAACCATTGCTGCTTTAGCCGGGAGGGGCGATGTCGTATTAAGCGACCGGCTGAACCATGCCAGTATCGTGGACGGCATTCAGCTCAGCCGTGCCGAGCATGTTCGTTACCGCCATCTTGATCTCGGGCATTTGGAAAGCTTACTTATTAAGCATCGTGATGCAAGGCGAATATGGATCGTTACGGACGCGATTTTCTCCATGGACGGTGACGCCGCCCCCCTGCAAGAGCTAGTGGCGCTTAAGCAGCGGTACGGGGCAGGCCTTATTGTCGACGAAGCGCATAGCGGCGGCATCTACGGACCGCAAGGCCAAGGCTTGGCTGCTGAGCTGGGCGTTGCACATGCAATTGACGTCCATATCGGCACGTTCGGCAAAGCATTCGGTGTTTACGGGGCATACGTCGCAGGTTCAGCTACTTTGTGCAATTGGCTTACCAATAAAGCAAGGCCACTCATTTACTCGACCGCGCTCCCTCCTTCTGTCGTTGCAGGAACGCTTAGCGCGCTTGGCATTGTCCAGCGTGAGCGATGGCGCAGCGAACGCGTACGCATGGCCGCGCAGCGATTCCGTTCTTCATTAGCCGAAGCTGAGATCCCAACAATCGGGCGCTCGGATTGCCCAATTGTTCCGGTTATTCTCGGCAGCAGCGAGTCAGCCCTGCGATTCAGCCAGCAGTTGGAGCAGCATCAAATTCTAGCGGCTGCTATTCGGCCGCCTACCGTACCCGGCCATACATCCCGTATTCGATTTTCCTTATCCGCTGCCCATTCCGAGCTGGAGCTGAATCAGGCACTTCAGGCGATCATACAAATGGCGAAGGAAAAGGAGCATACGGATGAATAATGAGCAGCCTTGCGCTTTTGTTTGGCTCCCAGGCTGGAGCTTTACCGTTGAAACCTTCTTGCCGCTTCGCAGTTATTTGCCTGTCCAAGCCTGCCATTACGATGCTCAATTCTCATCGGTTTCAGCAGAGGAGCAGCTCTATGCAGCAGCTACGGAAGCCGTTCGGAAAGCCCGATTAGAGCTGAACGCCCATACAATGCTCATCGCTATTGGGTGGTCGCTTGGCGGAATGCTTGCGCTGCGGCTTGCATCGGAAGGCTTGATCGATGCCGCAGTGCCTATATCTGCATCCGCAAGATTTGTCCGGGATCGCGACAATCGCGAAGACCCGTTATCTGGCGGATGGGACCCACGCCAATTAAAGCGAATGCAAGCTGCATTGGGGAATGATCAAGGGCAAGTGGAAACACGTTTCAGGGCGATCACGTTATCTGATGCAGATCGCGAACTTGCGATTGAGGGGCATTTATCCCCTGCGGGGAAATGGACAGCTAGCGCATTAACAGCGGGGCTTGATTATTTATTGAATGAAAATTTGGCTCCTTTGCTGCCGAAACTCCAGTGTCCCACACTGCTCATTCATGGGACAGCCGATGAAATATGCCCTGCCGCAACATCCCATGCCCTTCATGCCAACATCCAGCAGTCCGAGCTATGTTTGCTGGAAGGAGCGGGGCATGCACCGTTTCTGGCAAATCCCCAGAAGGTTGGCCGAACAATTAAGGAGTGGGTTCATGCGAATTACTGAGAGGCAAATCAAAGCGCAATTTAACCGCAGTGCACACCAGCTCTACGATGCTAATGCAAAAGTCCAGCCGCTAATGGCTGCCGATTTGCTAAAGAGTATTCTTGCCCACCGCCCGCTTACATCGGTTGAGTGGAACGGGTCGCCACTGCAAGTTTTGGAAATCGGGTGTGGAACCGGCGCTTTGACCTTGCAGTTGGCACAGCATTTGCCGCCTGCTAGCCTAATAACAGCAGTCGATCTGGCGCCAAGCATGCTGGAGGCGGCACACAGCAAGCTCAATGCATGCTGCCCGCACACGCTAGATCGCGTTCAATTCGTGGAAGCCGACGCCGAGCAGGAGCAACTGCCAGCTATTTTGCAAACCCAAATGCCTACAATAGTTGGCGGTTCAGCGTATGAAGCTAAACCTACGTTGCCGCCGTTTCAATTAATCGCCTCTAACGCCTGTTTTCAATGGTTTCAACGTCCGGCTGATACGCTGCGTGCCTTTCGCCAGCTGCTTGCTACGAACGGAATGTTAGCTTTCACCACGTTCGGACCGGATACGATGCGGGAGCTGCACGCTTCGTTTCAAGAAGCATACGCACTGGCAGGGCGCCCTTACCGGCATCATGGGCTAACCTTCCGCTCCATTGGACAATGGACAGCGCTGCTGGAGGAGGCAGGGTTTCGTATTCTCCAAGCCTCGGCTCACGAACAAGCAGAAATCCATGCTACACCAGCTGCATTCCTTCATGCGATAAAAGCGCTAGGCGCCGCTGCTTCAGAAGCTGGGACGGACACAGCTTTCCAGCTTCCAATGAACTCCACTGGCCAGCCTGGAGCTGGCGCTCAGCGCCGCTTATTCCGCGAGATGTTCAAGGCGTATGCCCAGCGGTTCGCAACTCCTTCTGGCGAAGGCGTAACCGCTACTTACGAGGCACTAACTTTTATTGCAGCACCCGATGCAGCATTCCAATCCTTTAGCAAAAGAGGGTGAGCTAAGGCATAATTGCCTCGCTCACCCTCTATGTTTTGTCCGTGTTTAGTTAAACACGACCGTTTTATTTTGATGGACAAGCATACGGTCTTCGATATGCCATTTGACGCCGCGGGCGAGCACAACCCGCTCAATCGTCCGCCCGATCCGTTTCAGGTCGTCGACATTGTCTCGATGGCTAACGCGTTGAACGTCCTGCTCGATAATTGGGCCGCCATCCAGTTCTTCGGTCACGTAATGCGCAGTAGCGCCAATAATTTTGACACCGCGGCTATACGCCTGCTGATACGGCTTGCCGCCTACGAATGCAGGCAAGAACGAATGGTGAATGTTGATGATCCGGTTAGGGAACTGCTCGATGAATTTTTGCGGGATGATCTGCATGTACCGTGCCAGCACGATAAGATCAATCTTATCGGCGACAAGCTCCATCTGTTTCTTCTCCGCTTCCGGCTTCGTATCCGGCGTTACTGGGATATGGTGATACGGAATGCCAAACCCTTCCACAAGGCCACGCATATCATTATGGTTGCTCACGACCATCGCGATTTCTGCGTCCAGGTCCCCTGCTTGCCACTGCCATAGCAGCTCCAATAAGCAATGGTCCTCTTTGGATACGAAAATCGCAATCCGCTTCTTGCGGCTCGCACGGAACGTGTGCCATTTCATATCAAAACGGTCCGCAACGCGAACGAAGTCTTCTTGCAATATCGGCAGTTCACGCTCGAGATCATTGAGATCGAATTCAAAACGGATAAAGAACATGCCGCCCTCCGGATCCATCGTATACTGGTCGGATTGGACGATATTCGCCCCATGCTCATGCAAAAAATGAGAAACGGCGGCTACAATGCCCGGACGGTCCGGACATGAGATCAGCATGCGAGCCCGTTTGCTTTTGTCGCCACGATGCTTCGACTGCTGAGGTTGGTATTGTTGTTGCATGGCTTTACGACTTCCTTCCGTCCTCTTAATGTCAACTAAGCGTTGACGAGCGCTTCTTTGCCAGCGAACCAGCCGATGAGGCGATGGTTAATCTGCTCTTCGGTATGGTTCGGGAAAACCGCATGCTCAAGCACGAGGTCATAAAGGCGATCCATCGGCTCGCGCGGATCCGCTTTCTTCGCTTTTGCATCATTTTTAAGCACATCCCATACGTTCAACACGAACGGGCGAGCTTCGATCGATTGCTCCGCGAAAAACCGATGCAGGCGTTCAACATCCTCAAAGTAGGAATCACCGAAACGCTGTGCAGCATCGCCGCGCAGGAGCGCAATCTCAGCTTCATACATCGGGCGTTCTTTCTTGCTATCTTTGCCGATCCATGGCGTCTCTAGAATAAACGGACGGCCTGCGAGCGCCTCATGATGGACCACGCCTCGTATGCCCTCATAGCCAATCCAGCCCGCACCTACTGGCGCATGGCGGTCTTTGCCCGCTCCACGCGGGTTTTTGCTGTCATTCAGATGGACAACCGCGATGCGGTTAAGGCCAACAATGCGATCGAATTCAGCCAATACGCCGTCCAGGTCATTCACAATATCGTAGCCAGCATCATGAATATGGCAGGTGTCCATGCACACGGTGAGACGCTCATTATCGCGTACTTTATCGATAATCGATGCGATCTCGTCGAAGCTCCGGCCAATCTCTGTGCCTTTGCCCGCCATCGTCTCAAGCGCGATATTAACCTTCGTTTCCTTCGTGCCCTCAAGCACTGCATTCAGCCCTTCGGCGATGCGATTAATGCCGTACTCGGCATCTTTATCCGTATACGCGCCAGGATGGAGAACAATGTTTCGAACGCCTAAGTAGTCCGTACGGCGGATTTCCTCTTGCAGGAATCGAACAGCAAGCTCGAAGGTATCTTCTTTATAAGAACCCAGATTTACAATATAAGGAGCGTGAACGACGATCTCGCCAATGTTGGCTTGACGCATCGCTTCGCGCCCTTCTTCAATATATAAAGTTTCAATCGGTTTACGGCGAGTGTTTTGTGGTGCGCCGGTATAGATCATGAATGTACTGGAGCCGTAAGATACAGCTTCCTCCGTCGCTGTCAGTAATCCCTTGTCGGAAAACGAAACGTGGGAGCCTATTTTCAACATGAGCAAACGCCCCTTTCTTTTGATCACCCCTTATTGTACAAGCAATATCGAAATAAATCTAGTAATGCCTAAACTACGCATACCGGTTACACAATACCCCGAAAACCTTGACGTATAGGGATATTCAGTACGCTAACGCAAGCTGGCCAGAGATAAGCGTCCATCGTTCAAAGGCTGGCAGTTCGCATACATCATCATGGTTTCAATACCGGTCAATGAGCAGCTAAGTCTAACCCTCCTATATCGCTATATAAGCTCAATGCTTTTATAAATCACTTCATGTTTTTCCGTATTTTAGTTACATTAGTAAAAACCTGAGCCTCACGTGGTATAATATTCCTTAAGGGGGGGGGGAGTAGTTTGAAGAAAATTGCTTGTACTGTCTTTGTTTTAACACTATCATTTGCTGTTTTCGCTGGATCAGCATTCGCAGAATCTAATGTTTTGAAGACTAGACACGAGACCGCTAAAAATTCCATAGGAAATATTCGATAATTTCTAAGGTTGACTCCTATTGGGTCAACCTTTTTTCGAATTCCTAATACAACTAGGGTTTAAGGAGCAATATCGAAATAAATCATGGAATACGGTATAATTCATACCGAGGTGAATACAATCCATGAATGGACAAAGCTGGTTCATGTATTTCATTATGTTTTGGGTCGTCGTCATGGTCGGATTTATGGCGATTGGCGGCTTCTTCATGTTCCGCAAATTTCTTAAAGTACTGCCGAAGCGCGACGGAAAATCGAAGCTCGATTGGCAAAATTATTGGGTCGAACGCAGCCGTGGCATGTGGACCGACGATTCCAAAGCTTTTTTGGAAGAACTCGTCTCGCCCGTCCCTAGCGCTTTCCGCGATATCGCTAGACATACGATCGCTGCGCGTATCGCGCAGGTTGCCATCGAGCATGGGCAGTCGGAAGTTTCCCGCGACCACTGCATCGAAGGCTATATTCGGGCAACGCCGAAACGCGACTACCGAAGCCTCGTTAGCTTCTTGAACAAACGTGGCATCGACTACAGCCCCTATAATCATCTATTGAACAAATAGCAGCACGTTTGGACAATAGGCCGACAGGGTAAGCATACGTTATACACCAGGAGGTGGAAATAATGAATCCTACTATTCGTAATATAAAGAAACGAAGCCGGACCGTTAAAACAGTTGCCGCATCGCTTCTGCTCGCTGCACTGATGACGACCGCAGCATGCGGCGCGACGGACAAGCCGCTCAATAACGGCTCGGTCGAAACTTCTGGCGCAGGCACTCCCGACACGGGCGCGACAGATAACAACACGGATACGAATGACAAGAATGGATCTGCGAACGAAGGCGATGTAAGCGGAACAGGGGCGTCAGATACAGGTACGGCTACGCCAGAAACGGATTCCGCTAATGAAGAGCAATCTGGCTCTACTAAACAGGATAATGAGCCTTCTTCCCCAACCGATCAAGGGGATGCTGCCGTTACGAAAGCCACTGGCACCTTCAACGGATTAGCTGACTCGCATTCAGCTGAAATTACGACAGCAGATGGTACCGTCGTCTATCAGGTCGACGCGTCTATTGCTGACCAAGTAGCGAACTTGGAAGAAGGCGCAAAGATTCAATTCGAATTTACGGAGAAAGCGCTCGATGGCGACCAGAAGCTGACACAGCTATGGTTAACCAAGGTCGAGGCTTCCAAATAGCGCGAGTCGAGGCAAATCGGGGCAGAAACATAGGGGTGTGCAGAGGATGCGTATTGCGATTACGGGAGGCACTGGGTTTATCGGACAAGCCCTCGTTGAAGCGTTAACCGCTCGTGGTGATGAGGCCATCGTGCTTACACGGTCAATACCGGTCCCTTCAAAGCAGCTTGGACAAGCGAAGTATCTCACATGGGATGAAGCGACCAATCCAGCGAATCTAGGGACGCTCGACGCCATCGTTAACCTCGCTGGAGAAACGATCAGCAGGCGTTGGACAACCGAAGGCAAAAAACAGATCTTGAACTCGCGGCTGCAGGCAGCATCGCGGGTTGCCGATATTACGGCGGCACAGCCCGTGCGGCCGCGTGTCGTCGTTAATGCTTCTGGCATCTCCGTATACGGTTCAACCGAAGATCGAATCGTGGACGAATCCAGCCCGCCCGGGCACGATTTCTTGAGCGATGTTGTCGTACAATGGGAAGCAGCGGCTGACCGCATCCCTGCTGATCGCATCGTCAAGCTCCGAACGGGCGTCGTATTAGACGCAGAAGGCAAAGCCTTCTCGCTTATGGCAATGCCTTATAAGCTCTTCGTCGGCGGCAAGGTAGGAAGCGGCAAGCAATGGTTGTCTTGGATTCATCGCGAAGACATGATCCGGTTAATCTTATTCAGCCTCGATAATGAACAATTATCTGGGCCAATCAACGCCTGTGCGCCCCAGCCCGTAACCAATGATACGTTCGGCAGAGCGCTAGGCAAAGCGTTTCGGCGCCCCCATTGGTTTCCAGTTCCTGCATTTGCTTTCCGAATTCTATTTGGCGAAATGTCTTCGCTCCTGCTGGAGGGCCAGCGAGCCCTACCGAAGCAAGCGGTTCAGGCAGGCTTTGCTTTTCGCCATCCTGATATCAATGAAGCGCTATCCGCTATTGCACAGAAACGCTAATTAGCGAGTGCTGATAACAAGGAAGAAGGGATCATCCCAATAACTGGCGTACCGTATAGGTCGGTCCGCTGCTACCCGCAAGCTGCAGGGCGTCCCCGTCCTGCAGCTTGTATTTTTTATAGGAAATCATTGGGTTACCATTCAATGTTGTGCCATTGCGGGAGCCCATATCCTTGGCCATCCACCCCTCCGCGGTTCGATCTAGCTCAACATGCACGCGCGAAATGCCTGTATGCTCGTCTGCATAATTGACTTTCTCCGCAAACCGGCCAATTTGAAATACTTTCGATTGTTCGTCCGAAAACAAATGAATCGTATCATTACGGCCGTTCGCCCTTCTCTCCAATTGCCATGTGGCTTGCGCTTGCCCCCCATCCTTATCCTTCCCGTTGCTTTCCTCACTTTTCCCCATCCATACCGTAGCATCCGGCACGCTGCTCGCGGATTGCCGCTGCTCCTTGGGAGGTGCCACGGAATTCCCATCACGATTAAGCTGTTCAATCCGTTTCGAGTGGCTGCCGCCATGACGTGAAGCTGCCGCGTTAGTTTGATGGGGGATAGAACGGCTTTCTAGCAGCCTGGAATCCGGCCAGTACATCGATTCATCCTGTGCGCTTTGCCCATTCGGATCGAGCGTTGAATCCCCAAAAATCGTCGTAGTCCCGCCACTCGATTTTCGCAGTTTATTCCGCCAGACACCCAGGCCTCCCGCTATTATGCATAACGTTATCCCCGCACTCATAAAAAGCCTTCCCTCTGAAGGCTTCGAAGCGTATCCATATCGCCACACAAGCGCAGTTGCAATGACACAGGCTGCCAACAACAACCACTTGGAACGCGACATTGCCGCATTCAACTCGATTTCCCCTTCACCTTCCGCGCGCGCATCCTCCTCCCCCCATGCCATTGGATTATCCCATTGCGGCTGCATGAAAGAGGAAGGATCTCGTGGCAGTTGGAATGCGAGTTCATTGCCCTTTGATAGCTGGTGTGGCGCTTGATGCCCCGGCTCATTCTCCTTGGATTGCTGGCGCAGCACTTGATGCGCTGGCTCATTCTCCTTCATTTGCAACTGTGAAATTAGCGCCATTGGGACTGGCGTTAATGATGAAACTCCACTTCGCCGAGCTGAATATTGTAAAGAAGGTTCATCAATATTATCTAGCGTATTTGCCTCTATTGCATGGCCAGAGCTGGCGCATTGGCCGCCCAACAGCAAAAGCAAGGTTCGCTTCAATGCTGGCCGGAAACCATGAGCTTCATTTAGATGCTTCAGTACCAACTGTAGCCCATCCCCATCCAAGTTATGAACATGTGCAGCTAGTCGAAGAACTAGCGAAGCAAAGCCCCCTGCGCCTTCTGCAGCTTGACGCTCCTGGCCATCAGGCTTGCTAAGCGGTACGTACAATAGCGAAACATCCTCCCATTTATCCCCTACAAATAAGTAAGGTTCACGCAGCAAGCAGCATTCTGGCCGCAGCAAATACGATTTGCACTCATCCAGTGCTTCTGCAACTGCAAGCAAAAAAGCATAAAAATCATTCATTCCCATCGGCTGCAGCTGGAGCTGATGCGTTAGCATTCGCCGACCTTCAATCGAGTATCGAAATGATACGAATCCATCAATGTCAGCCCATTCGACTGGCAGCAGAAACGGGATTCGATTTCCCCTTAACATTTGCAGTTCCATAGCGTCCAGCTCGTCCCTCGTAATTGGCTGCTCACGTTCTAAAATTAATTCATGCCCTCTGGTTATAGCAAAATCAACTCGAAATGAATCCATAATTCCCCTTCTCTCTTTTCGTAAAATCAAAACTAAAATAACAACCAGCAGGTAGCAGCAGCAGGCGCAACGGCTAACATGAATGGAAACCGTGTGCCCCCGGCAATCAATCTACTCAATAGCACTTTGGATTTATTAGCAATCCTTTCTTGTGAGGCAGGCTTCAAGCGAATCAGTTTGCGCATGGCTAGAAGAAGGATGCCAATTGCTCCCGCATACCAGATGGAATAAACAAATAATTGGATCACTCCCATTGTTCCGAGCCACGCTCCTAACGCAGCAAATAGCTTCACATCGCCAGCACCTACGCCTTTTATTGCATACATCGCTAATAGAGGCGTAAATCCTACTAAAGCGCCTGCCAATGCGAACTTCAAACCATCCTGCCCATTAGCCGCCACATGGCACAGCAGAGCTCCACCGAATGATAAGCCTGTTAACCAGTTTGGTATCCGCATACTTCTTACATCTGTAACAAGCGCAATCATCACGAGGATGCATGCACCTATGTGCTCGAGGCCTAGCAGCATGCCTCACCTCCTCCATATCAGACTTACGATTCTAATTATGCTGGGGACTTCTCGACTGCAAAGCTTCGAATCGCCGATACGCCATCGGCAGCTTCGACGGACAAGCTCCATATCCCGGGCGTTGTATTGCCCGAAACTAGCCAAGTCCACGTCACATAACCATTCGAATCAGAAACGGCCGTTCCGACATTGCGTGCCTCGCTATACCCACTCTTGTATAAAATGGACAAAGTAAGGGACGTGTTGGGCTTCGTTCTTGCAGTTACAACTGCCTTGCGGCCCGGCCGCAAAGGATCCGGTTCAAGGGCAACGATTTGGACAAACGTATCATTAGCAGCCTCCGAACCATGCTGTGCAGGAAGGGAATCCGGTGCCCACGCCCGCTCTACAGCCTGCTCCCGAAGAGTGATAGAGCGATTTAACAGTGGAATTCGAAGCGGAAAAATGTACTCCGCTTCAAGCTCCAGATAGGCGTCGCCACCGCCAGCTAATGTTGGGAGCACCGCTTTATGAAGCGCAACCCCATCGGCTCGAAGCACCGGTTGATCAGCATACCGCCGCAGCAACGGCGTTAGTGCCTCTCTTCCTGCAGCAGAAGCGCCATAATCGGCAATCGTCCCCCAATCACCACGCAATGCAGCCGAAGAAAGCGTTCCGACTGGATCAGGCAGCCAGCTAGCTGCCTCTGCCGCTACTTCGGACCATTGGGATAGCTTCTGATTCTGGACCGCTGGAACATAGGCAGCAATAGCGCCCATCGATTGTGTCGCCAACACGACAGGATGCCAATGTGCAGCAGTTTGCTTCGCCGTCTGAACGGAAGCAGACTGTAGCGCAATCTGAACAGCTGCAAGCCGAATTACGATAACTAGCACCATAGCGAACAATAAGAAAAATGGCAGGACAATTGACGCTTCCAACACGATGCCGCCATCATCCTTTCGGCGGGGGTCCCTTCCCTGTTGCTTGTCCAAGCTTTCTATTAATTTGCTATCGCAGTGGCAATCACCGTAGCTATTACTATCGCAGAAGCTATCGCAGTTGCCATTGCAAGGCTTCAGCTCAATAGGATAAACCTGCGAGCTTCGTGGTCTCGTATCGGCCATCCACTACCCTCCCTTGCAGCAAGCCGAATCGGCCGAGCAGCTTCATCGCGCCAGGAAGAAACAGCAGCTTCATGGAAACATCTACGGTTCCCGATATGGCCGCGGGCGTACGAGACAGATCCGTGCCAGTATTTGTTTCAATGACGGCTGCAATGCGCGAAAGCCGGTTGTTCCCATTCCCATGCAGCAGCATGAAAACCCGCAAATAATCTTTATAATGCATATCGATATTGGCATATTTGGACAGCTTGGTTGACCCTCGTTCCATAAGCTCCGTCAAATCGGTTAATGTATTTTTCATCGCATAAACCAACGCACCTGACAAAACGAGCAATGGAAACCCAAGCGCTCGGCATTCAATGAGCCCCTCCATAAGTCGGATCGCAAACCGAACACCGAATATTTCCGCATAGGCAGCCGCCACATTGGAAGACGGGTTATGAAGGCCGTACAGTACATACTCTGCTTCTTGCTTGGCAAATGTGATGGCATGAAAGCCAATCGATGCAGTAGCGGGAGTAGAAGCATTAGCGCTTCCATTGCCGTTGCTTGCAACATTAGCTTCAAGTGGCGAATAGGCCTGGAAACGGTTAAGTACATATTCACCGACATACAAGGAATTTCGAGTGCCTTCCATCATATCTGCGACGCCTTCGAACACCCCGCCCATTAGCGAGTTCGAAACGTCCGTTTGCGCTTCCGCAACATCGGCCCATTGCGATGCAGATGCTATCGTTTCATCAGAAGCTTGATTAAATTGCAAATTACGCTCGTAACGCTGCTGCACGAGTGCGAGCAGTTCTCCTTCATTCCCGCCGCTAGCTGTACCGATCAGTTGCTTCGTTTGGCCAAATAGGGCGTTTGCTTCTTTCTCATTTTGTTTGCGTTGCTCATCTGCCGCGCCGTTTACTTGAATCATAGCTTCCCGCTTCGCAAGAACAGTCCCCGGCGCCACATAACGGTTCGTAAATTGGCTGTGCTGAAGCTTCAAGCTATCCGCAGCCGTTGCCAAATTCCCTTCTGAGTTTGCATAGCCCGCTAACGCAGCGCCCGCATTAGCAGCGAACTGTTCAGCAGCCGTTGCCAATGCCGCCAACTCTGAAGCCTGCCCATTGATCTCATTCTCGAAGCCGGTAAACCAGCTATCGGAATAAACGAGCTGGTCTGCCGTTTTTCTAATATCCTGCAGTGCAGCGCCCATCCCTTCCGAGCTTGTCGACGCGGACGCGGACGCTGTGCGTGATTGATTCGCGTTCGTGACACGGTCATAACCATGCGGTACCGCAGCCTCTGCTTGCTCAGCGGCAAGCCGGATTTCCCCGTTTAACCGCTGTGCTTCTGCTAGATGTTTCAAGGCAGATTGCTGCAAAACACTCCCTTTCTCCTTCGCCACGCTAGCAGCATTCGCTAAAGCTGACGCTTCCGCTCGCAGGCTTTGCTCATAACGGCTGATGCTGCCTTGCAGTGAGGCAAGCTTTTCAATATCTGCTTGCTTAGCTTTGCCGCTGCTTGTTGGGGATGCCCCAGAAGCCTTCGCTTTCGCCCCCGCAGCCGTTGCCTTAGAAGCGCCAACTGAAGCTGCTTGCTCAGCCGCAGCGATTGAAGCTGACAATCGCTGCGCTTGTTCCTGGTCGCTTCGATACGAAGCAAAGCCCGTAGCCAAGTTAACTGCGGAGTCGCCTGACAAGCCATTCGCCAGCTTTGCAGCCTCCCTCATGTCTGCTAGCGCTTGGAGCAAATGCTTCTGCCGCTCGTCGTACAACCCGCTCATGCGTGTTAATGCATCTGAAGTGGCTGCCGATTCTTTCATGACCTTAGACAGTGACGCAAATTTATTGCCAATCTCCATCATGAAATCAACGGGCGCTTTGATTTTCATTTCCTCAAGAATCTGTCGCTCCAGTACGTCATAACGCCCGAGGTAGGCTGCGTCCTCGACTTGAAAACGATCTACGCGCGGCGCAACTGGCCGGAACCGTTCATCCTGCCCCCCGTATTCAAGCGTTCCTCGCATGCTACGCTCGAATATCGTTTCATTCGGCGTTCCTCCTCTGCCAAACAACCCGTATCGTTCATACAAAGCCGCATCATAAGCGGAGAGAACCGATCGGACCGACGTTCTGACGGCATGTTCTGCTAATGCATTCAGTGCCGCAACACGCGCGTAGTCGATCAATACCGTTCCGAACAGGACGACGCCTGCCGTTACAATGATAAGGAACGTCGTGACCGCTCCATCTGTGCTGCCCAGTTGAACAAGAAGGCGCGCCAACAGCCTTTCGTTGTTCATCTGCCTTTTTCTTAAAGCCATGAGTGTGGCACACCCCCTCCTACGGCGCGGCAGACGATGCCGTTTTGCTAGCCGCCTGTTGAATTACTTGTCCCGCTTCCTTACGCTTGCCGGCACCGCTAGTGCGGTTGCCAAATTTGCTTGTGTAGTAGCGCAGCAGATCTACACTCCGTATAAACTCAGTTGGCTCTACAATCGCAGATTGTGATAACGCATGTGGCTCCGTCCGGCCAAACCAATTGTTTAGTAAGCCGATATCCATTGGCAGCCTTAAGCCCGTATCTATTTGCCGGCCAACAGCGCTTCGTTTGTAGCGATTTTCCCCGCTTGCTATTGCATTCAAATGTGCCGAGCCACGGGCAAGCTTACGCTCCGCAAGCGAGCCGGCTTCCGGCTGAGGCTGCCCCGCTTGCCCGCCCAGGCCCTCGCCAATGGCAACGGAAGTGCCGCTGCTTGCTTCACCTGTTGCCAGCCCGAACAAGGAATCGAGCATATGGTCTTCGCCTAACCGCCAATATAAGCCGTCGTATGCCCCATCTTCCGCATGCCCCGTCACCGGGTCCCGCTTGCTGTTATCCCATAGAAAAGAAGTACGCTCCGCAGTCACGGAAGCCGCGCCGTAAAGCACAGCCTTCTCATACATGTAGCCCATGAACAGCAGCAAGGCTGCCAAGATAGCGAACAAAACTGGAAAAACAACCGTCGCCTCCAGCGTGTAGGAACCAGAATCGTTAACTATTAAAAATTTGATCCGCTTGATCATCCGCTTGTCCCATAAGCCGATTGACGAGTTCAATAATCCAATCTTTAAACAGCAGCGCAATAATAATAATGACCGCAATAATTAAAATGATTTCGAGCGTGCCAAGGCCTTCTTCCGATTTCCACAATTTCGCCATTCGTTTGTTCCAGTTGTTTGTCCAATTCGTTATCATTTTCATTCCAATCAATCCTCTCTAGTTTTATTTAAGTCATCACTTAAGGCATCATCAACACAGCTGGCGCAGCTACAGCTATTAATAGCAGGAAGAAGATTCCTGCCAGCGGAAACACAAGCTTAGAGGAAGCCTCCTCACCGCGCATGCGTGCCGTAGCTTTCCGTTTCTCCCACAACGAGAATGACAATTCTTTGAGCGCTAGCACAAAACGGTCACCGCCCTTGCGGTAATGCAACAGCACGACTGTTGCGAACATTGAAGCCTCCTGCACGGCACAACGCCGGCTAAACGCTTCAATCGCTTGTGCGAATGACTGCCCATTTTCTAACGATCGAACCATCCGTGTCCACTCTGCATACAGCGGATGCACTAGCTTCGCCTTCTTGCGAGGCTTCTTCCCCTTGATATGTGAATCGCTTGCCGATTCCTCCCGGCCTTCCACGCATCGTATAATCGCGCGCTGCACCGTCTCGCCTGCACCGACTAGCAGCATCAGTTTGCCTAGCACATCAGGCAACGCAAGCACCATATCCTGCCGGCGCCGTTCCATCTGCTGCCCGGATTCCCTGTACTTCGCTACAGGCAACATTATGCCAATAATCGCCCCAAACGCTAACAGCGCCCCTTCATGGGACAGCAAAGCAAGCAAGGCACTGGCCGTCCAAGCCGTCCAGCCTAAGCCCACAGCCTGTGCAACATAACGTTCTGTCTCAACAATCCCCCAACCCTGGCCCTTGAGCACGAGCAGCCGCGCATGAAAACCTGCTAGCGGCAGCTGAAACCGTTCAAGCATGCCCGTTCTCCTCGCTGCTTCGAGTGGTGCACGTATGAGCAGCCACTCCTTCAGCGCTTCTGGCAGCGCATTAGGCTTGAGCTGTCGCTTCCCGCTTTCCTTCTTGTGGCTTTGCCAGGCTAATAGGGCAGCTATTCCCCATAGCAGCAAACTGCCGAAGGCGCATAGGAGCGCCCAAATGGACATGAACATCCCCCCTTTATAAGGTGCAAGCTATAATCGAATGGCCATTATTTTGCGAATCAATGCCCCACAACCTGCGAAGCCCAACAGCAAAATGGTTAGCAGCACATAACCAAGCGGGCTATTATACAATGGTTCGGTATAATCAGGCGCTGCTAGATTTAATCCAGCGATAAACACGAATGGCACTGCGATCAAAATGCGGGACTCGAACCTTTTTTGCGCAAGCATAACCGCTATTTCTTGCTGGATATCCAGCTTCTCTCCAATAACTTGGGATGTCCGCCTTATTACATCTACTAAGTCGCCGCCCGATCGTTTGCAAGTCGAGAACACATCTACAAACTGGGTAATATCTTCGAGCTTCGCACGATCTGCAAGCTGCCGCAGGCCGCTTTCCAGCGTGTCCCCGTTTTCCATGCGATACCGAATCATCGCGAACTCGCGCACGATATCCGCAGAGTGCCCCGGGTACAGCAATTGCAAATCCGCTTCGGCGGCTACAAAAGCATTCTCAACAGATCGGCCAGCAGCAAGCGATGACGTCACGCTGTAGAGTGCCTCCTTAAATTGCAATTGAAGCCGCACTCGCCGCTTATCCAGCAATCCGGCATTCCGCAATCGAGGCGCTACAATCCCAAGAGAAGCGAATCCAACCGCTACACCCAATGATTGATAGAAGGTATAAAATAGGGTAAAAGCCGCTGCTGCGCCAATCGCCGCCGAAAGCATAAATTCGCGAGGGGCCATGCGATATGCCGAATACTCGGCCAATCGCTGCTGCTTATCCAGCTCAGCTGCCGAGCTCCAGCAAAGCCAATCTAACGCCTGTTCCAACCGCTTAACCGGCCGTTTCATCCGCCATCCCTCCCCCGCATATCGGCAGCGGCGCTAATCCTGCCATCTCCCACTTATGCCTGCACCTTAATGCCGCCCCTGTAGGGAGCAGTTCACCCCGTACCTTGCCGTCACGCTCACCGCTCTCAACGAACTGGTATAAGGGCACTAACTCTACCTCACCGCCTTTAATGCCAACAACCTCACAAATTTCCGTCATTCGGCGGGAGCGGTCCCTCAGCCGCGCCAAATGTACGATAATATCGATACCCGAAGCAATCTGCTGGCGGATGACGGCTAGTGGAAGCGCAGCCGCCCCTAGTGCCATCGTCTCCAGACGGGAAAGCATATCCTTCGCGCTGTTTGCATGTCCCGTGGACATGCTCCCATCATGGCCCGTGTTCAAAGCCTGCAGCATATCAAGCGCCTCCGCCCCTCGCACCTCCCCGACGATAATGCGGTTAGGCCGCATACGGAGCGACGCCCGAATTAGCTCGCGAATGGAAATCTCGCCTTTGCCTTCGGTGTTGGCGTTACGCGTCTCCAGCGAGACAAGGTTTGGAACCGTCCGAATTTGCAGCTCTGCCGAGTCCTCGATCGTAATGACCCGCTCATCCGCTGGAATGAAACGAGACATCGCATTTAGCAATGTCGTCTTGCCTGATCCCGTGCCGCCGCTGACGAATACGTTGTACTTGGCTTTCACAAGCTGTTCCAATAATGCCGCTGCATCAGCCGAGGTAGCTCCCATTCGAATCATAGACGCCATATCAAGCGGCTTCTCGGGAAATTTGCGGATCGTTAATGAAGGGCCATGAAGCGCCACCGGCGGCAGTACGGCATGGACGCGAGAGCCATCCTTTAGGCGGGCATCCACGATAGGAGTTGATTCATTCACAGTTCGATTGACGCTCGAGACGATCGATTGAATCAGGTCATGCAGCCGCTCCTCGTTCTCGAATGCTGCTGGCCATCGAGACAGCTGACCCCTTTTTTCAATAAAAATGTGGTCTGGGCCATTGATCATGATTTCCGTCACATCTGGGTCATCAATTAAAGGCTGCAGCACATCTAGCCCTCGAAACGAATAAAACAGCCGCCTAACAAGCGTTGCTTTATCGGATGCAGTAACCGGCTTATCGCTGCACCATTCGAATACAATGCGCTCGGAAGCAGACCAGAGTGACTCATCAGACAATGATCCGTTCATGTCAAGCCGGCGCTTAATCGCTTCACGCAACTCCAACACAACCGATTCGCTTAACACGGCATTTGCCCCTTCGGCCCTGTTTCATCAGATCCAATGCCTGTAGCTTGCAGCAACCGTTCCACCATGCTTCTATACCGCGTGGAGGGAAGCAGCCGGCCATCCCCCCGTGTTCGCCAAGCTTCAATATATGGAATCCCGTGTATCATCGGTTGGCGTACCGGGACCCGTCCAATACCCACAGCATCGTTCCTTAAAGCCCCATCTGCTGCCCCTTTCAACGCAACTGCCGGCATTCGCCGCACCAGCACCATCTTGCGTTCGATCCCCTGAAACACCTCTCCCCATCTGTCCCTGCCGTAGCTTAGGAATCGTTCCGTCTTCCTTATGGATGCCATAGAGCCATCTTCTACGTAAAACAAATGGCTGCACCGCTCGAATACTGCCATATGCAAGGCATCTGCCCCTTCATCCATATCGATCACAATAAGGCCATAAAGCCCGCTCCCTGCTATTGCATCGATGAGTTGGTTGGCCGCCCCCGGCTGTAGCGCCATTCGTTCCTCAGGATTGCGGCATGGCTCAAAATAATCAAACCGCATCACAGCATCACTCCGGCAACATGCTGCCAAGCGCGATGAAGCCTGTTCTGGCGAACTTTGAAGCGTATACAGCAGCTGCGCAAAACCGTCTGGTTGGCCTGCCGTTTCATCGCCCCCTCCAAGCCACACATCCGAAGCGTTCCACGTTTCCAAATTGAGATAAAACGTTCGGATGCCGCTCAGCGCAGATTGATGGGCGAGGTGGACAGCAAGTGTCGTCTTGCCCACTCCCCCGCTAGCCGCGTACACTGCTGCAATAACTGGTCCCGATGCACCGGCAACAGGGCGCCGCATCATGCTGCGCTCCGCGTACAAGCCATATAACGCATGAAACAATTGCGGCAGAGGCTGAAGCCGTTGAACAGCCCTAGCCTCGGGCGGCACGATCTCACCGATGTTCTCGTACAGTGCTGCCACTGGAACCGCTGGCCATTCGCCAGCTGCCTCAAGCTCCACTCGCATCCCCGCATCCGCTGCGACCATATCCACCGGAAAGCCCCCGCGCAAATAGTGGCGAAGCGCCGCTCCATTCGTGAATGCAGTTAATTGCCATCGATCCGCATAAGGGCTGTCCCGCACGTAATCGACGACGCGCCTTACATAGCCGGCATCCGCCGAAGCAAACGCAAGCTGAATTCGTTGATCCTCCATCCTTTCTCCCCTTCCTGACACTGAACGCGCGCGGCCCCATTGGATCGGCAAACGCAAAAAAGCACCGTCAGACGACGCCTAGTGGCGTTATCTGACGGTGCTTCCGTCACGTTCAAATTCATCAAGATTTGACCCTAATTTACCATATCCAACAAACTTCGTCAACAAGCACATATCTAATCAGCTCAGCTTCCTATGCTATCATTTCGATTGAAAACCCACAAAAACTCGCAATTACAATGCATGTTAACCCAATAACTTGCATAAGTTTGCTAAACCACCGCATGTAATCGCTATCTTGGCACAAAGCCCGGTTTCAATCCTCTTCGTTTGGCTTATACTATTAAAACAGTAGAGAGAGCTAAGCATTGTTGTAGGAGGAGATGCCCGTGGAACCTGAACACTCATCATTTCCTAAGGGTTGTTTGTGGGGAGTATTGTTGGCTTTGCCGTTCTGGTCGCTTGTCATCTATGTTTGCATACGATAAAAGCAGCGCCTCGATTGCCCTCAATAGGCAAAGAAGACGCTGCTTTTTTTATAGCCTCTTATTCCCCGAAAAAGTTTCGAATCTCGATACGCGCACTCTCGATAGAATCGGAGCCATGGACGATGTTGCTGGACACATCTAGAGCATAGTCTGCCCGAATCGTTCCTGGCGCTGCTTCCGAAGGATTGGTGCGGCCGATCAAAGCTCTCGCATTTTTAACCGCATCCTGCCCTTCCCAAATCATTGCGAAAACCGGGCCAGACGTAATGAAATCGACCAACTCACCGAAGAAAGCCTTGTCCTTATGCTCCACGTAATGCAATCCCGCCAATTCACGATCAATGTGCATCATTTTGGCATTCGTTAGCTTTAATCCTTTACGTTCGAACCGGGTCATTATGACACCTATTAAATTCCGTGCCACGCCGTCAGGCTTCACCATTACAAATGTACGTTCCATCGTCATCGCTTGTTGCCCCTTTCTACTTGTACACGTTCATGATTCAACAGGAGGGAGACGAATTCCTTTAACGGAGAAGCGGCTTGTTTGGCAAATAATGCAATGACCGCACGAACCGTACCGTCCGTGTCTTCGCCCGCATAACGATCGAATGGGTTTCAGCGCGCTGCCCTTCCGTGTATCGAACACCGCCGAGAAACTCGCCAGGCGTAACGCCCGTAGCGGCAAAAATCACATCGTCCGTTCCGACCATATCGTCAACAGTGAGCAGCTTGTATGGATCGTCTAAGCCCATCGAGATGCAGCGCTGAAACTGTTCATCATCGTCTGGCATGAGCTTGCCTTGAATCTCGCCGCCTAGGCACTTTAGCGCTGCGGCCGCTAACACGCCTTCTGGCGCTCCGCCCGATCCGAGATATAGATCGATGCCCGCTTCTGGAAAAGCTGGCGCAATTGCCCCGGCAACATCGCCATCGCTTAGAAACTTAATGCGGACGCCGGTGCTGCGAAGCTCTTGAATCTTGTCTGCATGCCGCTCCCGGTCCAGAATAACGACGGTTAGGTCCGAGATTGGCTTGCCGAGCGCAAGCGCCGCTTTCTCCACCGTGGTCCGGACAGGATCGTTCAAGCTTAGCTTGCCAGCAAGCGCTGGACCGACCGCGAGCTTCTCCATATACATATCCGGAGCATGAAGGAGCTGCCCTTTGCCCGCTACAGCCAGTACGGACATGGCGTTATTAAGCCCCTTCGCAACGATCTCTGTGCCTTCGAGTGGATCGACCGCAACATCAACCTCATGCCCTTGCATGCTGCCAACCTCTTCGCCAATGTACAGCATCGGCGCTTCATCCATTTCACCTTCACCGATGACGACCGTGCCGCGAATGGATACCGTATCAAACATTGCACGCATCGCTTCGGTTGCAGCGCCATCTGCAGAATTTTTGTCTCCGCGTCCCATCCATGGCGCAGCGGCAAGCGCCGCCAGCTCCGTAACCCTAACCAATTCCAGTGCAAGCTCTCTCTCCATCCGAATCCCTCCGGTGATTTCTATTTGTTTCCATCCTTAATTCATTTCATTCAACATGCCAATAATGATGCCGGCGGTTTCTTCAATTGCGCGATTCGTGACATCGATAACCGGACAGCCAAGCTCTTTCATCAGTTGGCTAGCGTAATCAAGCTCGGTTTGGATGCGGCCCTGCGCCGCATAAGCAGCAGAAGGCGGCAAGCCTAGCGACTTCAATCTTTCCGTTCGCACATCCAGCATCCGCTCCGGCTGCATCTGCAGGCCCACAATAAGCTTGCCAGCCTCCATTCGCAGCTCCGCAGGCGGCTTCACCTCAGGCATGAGCGGCAGATTAGCTACCTTATACCCTTTGTGCGATAAGAAAATGCTAAGCGGTGTCTTCGATGTACGGGAAACACCGATCAAGACGATCTGCGCTTCCACAAGGCCCCGCGCATCCTTCCCATCGTCGTACCGCACGGCAAATTCGATTGCTTCCATCCGGCGGAAATAGTTGTCATCCATCGAATGAAGCAGTCCCGGCTGGCGCTTAGGGAATGAACCGAATGTATCGATATACGCCTGCATCATCGGCCCCATCACATCCACTGCACGCACACCCCGCTTGCTTGCTTCTTCACGCATCATCTCGCGCAGCTCTGGCTGCACAAGGGTGTAGGCAATGAAGCCGCCCCCCTCTGCAGACTCACGGACGATCGCCGCGATCTCATCCTCCGTGCGCAAATGCCCATAGCGCTTAATTCGGATTCCATCTTGCGTAAACTGGCGCAATGTCGCTTTGGCTACTGCTTCTGCAGTCTCGCCTACTGCATCCGAGCATACAATTATCGTTCTGTCCGACTGCCGTTGTGGCTCACTCATTGCCAAACCTATCCTCCTATTCCGTATCCGCCGTCAGCTCAGCGACGATATGAACGATGTTGGATTTCGTAATCCAGCCGGCAATGCCAGGCGCTCCGTTCCCATCAGGCACCACGACAGGCAAGCAGTCTATTTGATGGGCGAGCATTTTGCGTACCGCATCCGCGACCGCATCCTCCGGGCTTGCTGTTACGATATTTGGATAACGGGTCATCACCATGCTGACGGGAATCGTTCCGGCGGACGGGTTTCCCAGCGTCACCTTAAGCAAATCTTTCGGCGTTACAATGCCGACGAATTTCTGATGCTCGTTCACGACCAGCAACGTATCCGCATTCGCCATATACAACGTAACGACGGCATCGTGAACGGAATACGTCTCCGGTACGCTAACAGGCACGCCCTGAACTTGCCCAACCGTCAGCTCGCGAAAGCGGCGAATGGCTGAATTATCTGTACGATAAGCATTTCCGATGGAATAGCCAACCTTCGGCTTGGCATCCAGCATGCCGAGCATCACTAGCAGCGATAAGTCCGAGCGCAGCGTCGGGCGGCTCACGCCCAGCATCTCCGCCAGCTGCTCGCCTGTAATCGGCGCATGCTGCTTAACAAGCTGTACCAGCTCCATCTGTCTAGCTGTGAGATTGATGAAACTCCCCCCCTTCCTACCGATATAGGCGTTCTATTATTTGCCAATTGATGAGATTAATATAGCATATTGATTAAATAGTGTGTAATAAATAATTCTAATAGTACATCACAATTAAACTTATCATCCCAATATGCCCATCAAAAAAGCAAGAGCCGCTCTCGTCAGTACGAAAGCGACCCTTGCTTATCCGTCAATCATCATACAGCATATGCAACAAACCGTTCTTGTGCCAATGCCGGCGGCTGATCGGGCTATTATTCGGTCATGGCAAGAAACTGCTCGATATCGGCCTTCGTCAAAGCGACCGCTTCGCGCCAGAAGTCCGGCTGCTCCAGATCAACGCCGAGATGCTTCTTCGCCAGCTCCTCGACCGTCATGCGGCCCGTATCCCGCAGCAACGCAACATAGCGCTCCGCAAAAGCTTGGCCTTCCCGCTGCGCCCGCGCATAAATCCCACTGCTGAATAGGAAGCCAAACGTATAAGGGAAGTTATAGAATGGCACATCCGTCAGGTAGAAGTGGAGCTTAGATGCCCAGAAGCTCGGGTGCACAGTGCCAAGCTGATCCGAGAAAGCTTCACGCTGCGCCGCAGCCATTAGCTCAGACAGCTCCTCTGCTGTGACGAGCCCCTCTTTGCGTTTCGCATAGAAACGGGTCTCGAACAGGAAGCGTGCATGAATGTTCATGAAGAACGCGACTGCACGCTGGACTTTATCCTCCAGCAGCGCCAGCTTCTCATCTTGATCCTCAGCCAGCTTAACGGCCGCATCGGATACGAGCATCTCTGCGAACG
Organism: Paenibacillus sp. MMS18-CY102; assembly: GCF_009789195.1. Taxonomy (GTDB): domain Bacteria; phylum Bacillota; class Bacilli; order Paenibacillales; family Paenibacillaceae; genus Paenibacillus_T. The sequence goes on from NZ_WSTC01000026.1 coordinate 42,994, forward strand.
TCGAAGCCGTCTCTGCAACATTCATCGCATAATCCTGCGCAAGCGGCGGCAAATCGTTCATAACATGCTGATGGTAAGCATGGCCCAGCTCATGCGCGAGCGTGGAAACGTTCGAAGCCGTGCCCGAATACGTCATGAAAATCCGCGTTTGCTCCGATTTGGGCAACGACGTACAGAAGCCGCCAGGACGCTTGCCTGCCCGGTCCTCCGCTTCAATCCATCCATCACGGAACGCCATCTCTGAGAAGTCCGCCATATCAGGGCTGAATTGGCGGAACCGATCCACGATAAATGTTGCCGCCTCATCGTAAGGCACCGTCTTCGTCGCATTCCCAATCGGCGCCTCGACATCATGCCAATCCAGCTTCGGAACGCCAAGCAGCTTTGCTTTGCGTTCCATATACCGCACTAGATCCGGCTTGCCTTCCTCGACAGCTGCCCACATCGCATTCAACGTCGCCTCTGACATACGGTTGATCGCTAGCGGCTCCTTAAGGACATTCGTCCAGTTGCGATGCCCATATAGCTTCAGCCGGAAGCCGGCTAACCGGTTGAGCGAATCAACCGTAAGCTCTCCAAGATCGCTCCACTCCCGCTCCCACTCCGCCATCGCCGCTTCACGTACCGCCCGGTCGCTGTCGAACAGCCGGTTGTGCATTTGGCCCGCTGACAACACGCGCGAAGTGCCGTCTGCTTCCGTCACTTGGAACTTCGCACGCGATACAATCGTGTTGTACAGCTCTCCCCAGCCATGATAGCCGTCGACAGCCAGATCGCCTGCCAGCTCCTCCAGCTCTGGAGACAGCTTCTCTTTCGCTGCAGCACGGCGTTCAGCTAACGCGAAAGCAGAAGGGCCCGCAGGGCCCTCGGCAAGCCATGATTGCCATATATCATCTGGCACAGCGACGAGCTGCGCGTCGAATTTGGTTAACGCGCCAAGCATGCGCGCACTAATCGTTTTCACACGGTCGTTAAGCCCGTTCGCAGCCGTATCCTTCATATTCTGGGCCATAAGGCAGCCAACGAAAGAATCTGCCTCACGCAGGCGAAGGGTGATCGACTGGACTGCCTCTGTCCACGCCGTCAGCAGTGCTTGAATTTGAAACTTCGCATCTGGAGATTGTTCAGTTCCGGCACTTGAACCGGTCGCTGCCGCCTCCCCTAAAGATTGAATGAGCGCTTCGATGTCACGTTCTGTCCCGGCCAGCTCTTCTTTGAATGCAGCAGAGCTAGAGCCTCCTGGATAAATCGTATCAAGCTCCCATGTTATCGGATATTTTCCGCTCATCCGTACTCCCGCCTCTCACGCTAAAATAGTCGCCACCACTCTCAGGCACATGCATTTTTGTTTGCGCAATCCCAGCCGTCGGTGTTATAACTTTATTATATCGAAGCAGCGGATGCTGCACAATTTGTGCGAATCGCCGCTTATAGCAGACAGCTTCCGCTTGTCTGTACTACCGTCAGGAGGAATTGCCCATGTCTCAACCTTTGCAAATTTCGGCAGAGACCGCGATCAAGCTGTCCGAGCAGTTGAAAGTTCCTATTGAGCATTTAATGCATATGCCGCGCCATATTTTGCTTCAGAAAATGGCGGAGCTTGCCGCAGCTGCCCCAGCCAAACCAGAGAACGGGGAGCCGGAACAGCCGTGATTCCATTTGATCGCGCATGGCCTTACGAAATTATGATGGGCGATGTTTACGTGTCAGAATGCCCCTTCTGCCATGCCGACAATATCCTTCTCCCGCTCAAGCCATCGGAACTGCCAGATATTCGGGACGGCAAAAAGAAGCTGCTCGTATTCCCTTGCTGTTACGGCAGAGTTTCGGTGATTGATGCCGATGCAGATTATTTGCTGACGGACACACGCCTACGTCGCTAAAACAAAAAGACGGCTACATGTACAGTGGAATTTTCGTTCCACGGCATACATAGAGCCGTCTTTTTATATTGCCGACAGGACAGTTAATGGCAGCTAGAGCCTAGTTAAGCCGTTTCGTCCGAAAGCCCTGTATGTTCAGAGCGAATGAGCTGCCACTGCTCGCGGCAAGCTTTAATCATGCCAGCATCGACAATGCGCTTGTCATTTACGACTCGGGAGAACCAACGAATCGCATCGTTCGGGCGCCCAGTACGCCGATGCAGTTCGCCGATTAAATACATAAGCTTGGCATTGTTAAGTGGCGAGCCCTCAAGCTCATAAACGCGTACATAAGCGTCAAGCGCATGCTGCAGGAAGCGAGTTTCCTGCTCTTGATTGTTTAGCTCGCGATAAAGCCATGCAATATGGTGCAAAATAGCGGCCATCACGCGATCCTTCTCGCCGACAATCTGAGCGCATAGCAGCGCTAACTTATATGTTTCCATCGCTTTAATCGCCGTGCGTTCCCCGCTATAATTACGCCCGTCCCAATGCCGGCCGATTTTCTCAAAATAAAGATCGCGCTGCTTGTCCGACAGCCGATTAATTCCGTTCTCCGTGAACGCAAATCCGCACTCTGGGCAAACCCGCACTACATAATACTCGGGGTTGATCCCATCCTTGTAATGCCCGCAAAAATCGGAGTCCGTTCGCCATTGGCGCTTAAAGCTTGATCGAACACGAGAAGTGCTAAATTCCGTGTCACAACATACGCAGCTCAATTTCGTTAAATATAACGGCTCCACAAGCCTCACATCTCCTCATCAAAAGTTCTATAGCTTCTGCATCCATCGCCGCTTATTCATCAGGCGTATTCACAAAATGATGCGCAGGCCCGCTTAACCGCTCAACGACGATGCCACGCAGCTCCTCAGGCATGCCGATTTCCTCAAGCGCCTCATTCATGCAACCGAGCCAAGCTTGCGCACGCTCAGGCGTGATCGGAAAAGGCATATGCCGTGCCCGCATCATCGGGTGGCCATATTGGTCTGAGTATAACTGCGGCCCGCCAAAAAACTGTGTCAAAAATAAAATTTGCTTCTCCATCACTGGCACGATATTCGCCGGAAAAAGGGGGCCAATCAACGGATTCGCTTGCACTTTAGGATAAAAAGCTTCAACAATCCGGCGGACGCCCTGCTCCTCGCCTACTGCTTCATATATCGTTATATAAGATTTCATCGTCATCCTCCATCTAATTGTTTAGTTCTTTAGCATTATTTCTTTAAGACTATTTTGTTGATGGACTATCACACAATAGTCCTGATTGTGTAGGGTTATGCAACCGAAATGCCCTTTTATTATAACGCATCGATGCGTCCGAAGGAATGAATGCCGCCCTTCCCAGGACAAACAAAAAAATGCCCGCAGCCGCGGGCATTTGGCAAGTGTGAAATTGTGTCCTAGCTTTCGTAATCCTCTTCCCCGGGAGCCAACAAGGACTCGCGGATGACATAGACGAAAGCGCATACAAGGATACCAGCTATAATACTCATCATATTCATCCCTCCAAGCATTCTGGATTACCCTCATTGTAACACATCCATTGGAGAATAACACGTTTTTTTGCAAGCGTTTTCTAAGAAAATTTTGGAATTTTTAATCATAATTCTGGTCTCCCCCGCATAGGATTCAGGAGCGGAAAGGACAGGCCCATTGAGCCTTCGTCCGATCACATGAGGAGGCAAAGGAGGGCGCTTCTGCGATGTTAAAAGCGTGGCTGCGGCCAGATATCACAGTCGCTTGGGCGGCAATTGGATTATGTGTACTATTAATGCTATTTCCTTCTGAAGCACTTCATGCCTCTTCAAGGGGCTTAAGCGTCTGGTGGGAAGTGCTCTTCCCCGCCTTGTTCCCCTTCCTAGTCTTATCTGAGCTAATGCTCGGTTTTGGCATCGTCCATTTTCTAGGCAAGCTGCTGGATCCGCTGATGCGCCCACTGTTTCGCTTGCCGGGAGCAGGCGGCTTCGTCGTTGCGATGGGCTATATTTCTGGGTATCCTGTTGGTGCGAAACTTACCGCCCAGCTGCGTGAACAGCAGTTAGTCACGCGTGCAGAGGGCGAGCGCCTGGTCGCTTTTACGACGACTTCAGATCCGATCTTCTTAATTGGAGCCGTATCGGTCGGTTTTTTTCATAACGTCGCGCTTGCGCCAATTCTCGCCGCAGCCCATTATTCCAGCGGCCTTCTCGTCGGCATTATTATGCGCTTCCATGAACGTGGTGAACAAGGAACCCCGCCCCCCGTGATCCACACGCAAGAAGGCAGCCGATTGAAGCAAGCGTTTCAAGCCATGCACAAAGCAAGAGAGCAAGATGGGCGGGCATTCGGCCGGCTGCTGCAAGATGCCATCCAATCGTCGACCCGGCTTATGATTGTCATTGGCGGGCTAGTTGTCTTTTTCTCCACGATTATGGAAATGTTAAATCAAACGACGGTTCTCCACTCGCTATCTGGAGCATTAAATGCCTTGTTCAGCCTAATCGGCTTGCCAAAGCAGCTTACAGATGCGGCCGTCTTCGGCCTATTCGAGGTTACGCTTGGCGCACGTGCTGCCGGAGCAGCAAACACTGGGCTGCTACATCAGGCCGCGATAGCTGTTTGGGTACTCTCTTGGGCGGGGCTATCCGTTCACGCCCAAATCGCCAGCTTGCTGAGCCAGACCGATATGCGCTATCGCCCATTTCTCATGGCAAGAGCGCTGCATAGCCTGTTAGCCGTAGCACTTGTGTACGCATTGTGGGGTTGGCTCGGGCCACATTAAACGCTTAATTCGCGTGATGACCAACGAGTTGCAGGCTGCCTTATAGCCGACCGTTGTCATGGCGCCTTTTTTTCGATATGATCATAGCAATGAATTGGAATTGTACGGAGGGAGTTAATTGCATTTGAATTATACGGTAATCGATCGGGGGGACGAGCTGTCCCGCTCGCTGGCAGCCAAATTCCATCAACTTGCGGGAGAACGTGGCATGACGCGGAACGATGAGTGCCCTAACTTCGTCATCTCCATCGGGGGCGACGGCACCTTGCTGCAAGCTTTCCATAAGTTCATAGAGCGGATAGACGACATCTCATTCGTCGGCCTGCATACCGGCCATCTCGGCTTTTATGCGGATTGGAATGCAGATGAGCTTGAAGAACTGGTCACACTCATGGCGGAAACCGAACCGCGAATTGCAAGCTATCCGCTTGCTGAGATCGAACTGGAGACAGCAACCGGCAAGACATCCTATATAGCTTTGAATGAGTTCACGCTCAAAGGCGTTGATGGGACGCTCGTTGCCCAAATCAACATTAACGATGAGCTATTTGAAATGTTCCGTGGAGACGGCATCGTTATCTCAACGCCATCAGGAAGTACCGCTTATAACAAGAGTTTGGGAGGCGCCATTGTCCATCCATCGATGGAATCGATCCAGATGGCGGAGATCGCCTCGATCAATAATCGCGTCTATCGTACGCTCGGCTCTTCCGTGCTGCTGCCCAAGCATCATCATGTCGACATTATCTCCAGCAAACAGCAACGAATTACGCTTGCTATCGACCATATTAGCATTTTGCGCGATGATATTCGGGCGATTCGCTGTGCCGTCTCGGAACATAAAATCAGCTTCGCGCGTTACCGCCCCTTCACCTTCTGGAATCGGGTACGCGAAGCGTTCATCGGCTATGATAGCCAGTAATAATCTTTCGTCCATGGTTCACAGCCAGAACACAACAAGCCGTCCGGCAATTGCCCGGACGGCTTTTCCATATAAGCGGGCAGCGTCTGTCCACTATTCGTTCTCTTTGTTGTTGCGGTTCGACTGAGTCGGCTGCGCTTGGTTCGGCTTTCGATCGCTAGGGCCGCCGCCAAGTACAGCTTCAGACGTTGCTGCAACGGTCTGCTCGCGCGGAGGCATTGGCAACCGCTTCTGCCCCTTGCGATGCTTAAACTTCGGGCGGCGGCTCTCGCCGCTGCCTTCGTCACCGCCCTCGCGATGCTCGCCTGCAATGCGGCGTTCCGCTCCGCCTCCACGCGGCTGCTCGCCACCGCGACGCTCCGCACCGCCCGCTTGCTGCTCGCCCGCTCCACGGCGCTCGCTTGCTCCGCGCGATTGCTCGCCCGCTCCGCGGCGCTCACCGCTAACTCGCTGCTGCTCGCTGCGGCGCTCATGGCCGCCTTCGCGGTGCTGCTCGCCCGCACTTCGGCGCTCTGCGCCATTGCCGCGCGCTTGCTGCTCGCCATTGCCGCGCGCTTGCTCGCCTTGGCCGCGGCGCTCGCTGCCGCGCTTGTCGGCGCCTTCGCGTTGTTCAAGCCGGCTGCCTCCGCCGCTGCGCCCTTCTTTGCGTAGCGGACCGCCAGCTTTATCGCTGCGTCCGCCTCCGCTGCCATCCTTGCCGCCAGCATCCTGCGGGCTGCGTTCCGAACGGCCCGCCTGCTCCTTGTTGCGCGACGGATGAGGCTTGCGAATATGCTCGCGCAAAATAATCGGCTCTCCGTCAGCCGTCATCGCGATTGCGCCTTCCTCGTTGCTTTGGTCTGGGGAAATGATCGGCATCGTCAGCAGATCCTGTTCGGCAGACCCTTCTGGCGCGCCTTCGGCGTTCTCAGGCCGATGGATAACGAAGTAGGCGCATCCAAAATTACAATACTCATTAATATAATCAACCAATCCCGAGATAAAGCTTTCTTTATTGCCCTTAGGATGGTTGTCTTTGAAAAAGCCTTTTAGCCGGAGTTGGTTGTATCCCCAGTCCCCTATAATGTAATCGTACCGTTCGAGCACATCGCTGTAGCGGTCTCGGAACGCAGCCGGATTCCAGCCGTTCTTATGATCTACGATTAGTTCATAACGTTTGCCGCCGATAAGAATGGTCCCCACTCCTTCTAGAAGGTCACCCTCGCCTTACGTCGCTGCCTGTGCAGACTGCACCTGCTCATGCGCATGGTAGGAGCTGCGTACGAGCGGGCCTGATTCGACGTGGCTGAAGCCGCGCTTCATGCCTTCTTCTTTTAGCTGCTTAAACTCGTCCGGGTGCACATAACGTTCAATCGCGATATGGCCCGCTGAAGGTTGAAGGTATTGCCCAAGCGTCAAAATGTTACAGTCGACTGCACGCAAATCGTCCATCGCCTGTACCACCTCTTCCAGCGTCTCGCCTAGGCCGAGCATGATGCTCGATTTGGTCGGGATGCTTGGCTGCATTTCCTTCGCCCGCCGCAGCAGTTCAAGCGAACGGTCGTACTTCGCTCTCGCCCGCACGCGGTTCGATAATCGTTTTACTGTTTCGATATTATGGTTTAGAATGTCCGGTTTTGCATCCATTACAATCTTCAACGAATCAGCATTGCCTAGAAAATCCGGAATCAATACCTCAATGCTGCATAGCGGCAACCGGTTACGAATCGCCTTGATCGTCTCCGCGAAAATCATCGCCCCGCCATCGGCAAGGTCATCACGTGCAACAGAAGTTACAACGCAATGGCGAAGCCCCATCTGTTCCGCAGCATCCGCTACGCGCTCTGGCTCAGCCAAATCAAGTTCCGTTGGAAGGCCTGTCTTAACCGCACAGAACCGGCACGCACGCGTGCAAATATCTCCAAGAATCATGAATGTTGCCGTTCGATTCGCCCAACATTCATATATGTTAGGACAGCGCGCTTCTTCGCATACGGTATGCAGCGTCTTCGAGCGCATCATATCCTTAATTTCAGCATAATTTCCATCTGTTGCTAATTTTATTTTGAGCCATTCCGGTTTTTTTTCCGGTGATTTGCTTTTTGCCATGAAGATTCCCTGCTTTCTACGGTCTTCTCCGTTACATTATAGCACGTTTCGCATAAAAACCAATGATTTGCAAACGATATCCACAAGGATTGCCGGGCTTGAACCGGCAACATTTTGAGGTTAAATACGAGTTGGAGGTGGCAGCTCATTCTATGCGATACGCCATTCGCAACGTCCTGCGTACGGCTGCCCTTGTGACCGCAGTCGCTGCAGCGACCCCAAGCGTCCAAGCAGCGGCCGCTTCTTCAATTGATGCACGGTGGAGCGGCAGCTACAAGCATTACGTTTCCAGTCCTGCGAATAACGAAAAACCGCAATCGGCGCAGGCATTAACAGACGCAGATATTTTCAAAGCGCGCAAAGAATTGTATGACCGCATTAGCATGGCAACGTCGATTCCTTGGTTCAGGATTGCAGCGATCGACCAATACGAGCGAACGATATCACGTGTAAGGCCTAAGGCCCGGCCCCAGCTGGGGCAGTTCGTTGGCGTTTACTTGTCTGAGGAAGAATGGACGGGGCCATTAAACCCGAACAAGCAAGAATCCTCCCCCGATGCGATACGGTGGTTCGGAGGCAAAGGAAAGGATGGGGATGGCGACGGCGTTGCCGACAGAACGAATGATACCGATTTGCTATACGCTGCAGCATCCCACTTGTTAAAGTACGGTCCGTCCGAGGACGACTTCTCCATTGGATTATGGGACTACTACCATAGCTCCAGGGCGGTGCAACGGATCACACAATTCTCGAAGATCTATGAAAATTTCGGAAAGCTCGACCTGTTCCAGCACTCCTTCCCTGTTCCCGTTAGCAGCAATTTCTCCTATCGCAGCACTTGGGGAACGGGACGAAGCTGGGGCGGTTATCGGATTCATGAGGGAACCGACATTTTCGCCAATCACGGCGTTCCCGCTCGAAGCACATGCTACGGCATCGTTGAGATAAAGGGCTGGAACCCTTACGGCGGCTGGCGGCTAGGCATTCGTGACCTGAACAATTATTATCATTATTACGCGCACCTGTCCGGTTATGACAAATCGCTCAAGCGCGGGGATATCGTGTCGCCAGGGCAAGTGATCGGCTGGGTAGGCAGTTCCGGCTATGGCAAGCCCGGCACTTCTGGCAAATTCCCGCCGCATTTGCACTACGGCGTTTATCGCGACCGTGGCTTGATTGAGTGGGCATTCGACCCGTACCCATTGCTTCGCAAATGGGAGACCGATGAGCGCCATCGCCTGCGGGCGGCAAGAAAAGCGAACCGATCGAAACAGTAGCAGCAATGCCAGCGGCAGCGTGGGACTTCTTGTAGCGAGAGTCTCAATCTGCCGCTTGTTTTGCTGCCATTAGAAAAACTCGTACAGCCCATTAAAGTACTGGTATTCTTCCTCTGTAACCCGATAGCGGGAATACCCCTCATAAAAAGCATCCAGACAGGCAGGATCTTCACGAAAAGCTCCAATCGCAAGTGATTCATCATAACGTGGATCGCCGTCAATCATGCCAGCCACATCAATAAACATCCGTACTTCGCTATCTATCACGAGAACATTGCCTGTTGTACAATCGCCATGAATCATCGTCTGCTGGACAGTCTTCGGCCTGTTCTCCTCTAAATGTTTCAACAATTGTATTTCTCCACTTGTCAGACCATGATCGACATACCGCTTTGCTATTGCTAGCTGTCTGGCTAACCAATCCGTTTCGCCTTGCGGCAGCTCCTTTCGATGTTTCTCGTGAAGACAATTCAACATGTTCCCGAAGCTTCGAACTAGCTCATGTTTGACTAAAGTTGAAGAAGAGTTGCGAAGCGCAGCAGTCAAAGTAATGCCTGGTTCATCCGACATCATTAAATGGCTGCTGTCCTTTTCTTCAATAAAACCTACGTATTTAGGAAGCGGAATATCCCGCTGTTGATTCATGTTCTCCAACACTTTAGCTTCCGCTTTTAGCCATTCTCTGTATTTCTGCTTAAAAGCGCTTTTGAGAATATACGTTCCATTCGCTGCAACAATTCGTCTTACTTCGGATGTACAGCCCTGTTCCTCTAATGGAACAGCCGAATCGATCGCCCCGACGTATTGCTCTACTTTCTCTTGTAAATGAATGTCCAATTTGACCAAGCCTACCTTTGACTTTGTTATTTCGATCACTGAATCTGTTCTCCGCTTCAGTCTTGTATCCTGCCTTCGATCCACATTACTTGCACAATAACAGCAAAAGCACCTGTACAGCATGGCTGGACAAGTGCTTTATTCGAATTAATAGGCATCATTCATTCTGGAGCTACATCATCGGCTTGCTCCTCATTGCCGTCACCTGATCTGATGGATGATTCGCTAGATGATTCAGCCATCCCCTTTTGATTCGTATCTTGGCTTTCCTCTTGATTCACTGCCCCCGCTCCCATCTCGGCTCCATTGCCTAGCCCTACGCCTGGGAGGGCAATATTAGGCGCATCTGCGGCGGAATCGCCTACAGGGCGTCCCTTGTTGTCGTAATAATACATCGGCACATCGCCGACGACGAGCAGATATGAGATTGGTATGTCCGTCGTAACGACTTCAGGTTTCGTGTCAAACGGAATAATGATCGCAACTTCAGCCTCAATTCGGATAAATACCTCGACCAGAATCATATTAATGCCCGCATCCTGTTGCCTAGTATTCAGGTCGACCTTTACGCTGCCGACAGGCTCAAATTTCACCGGAATGCGTGGCCCATACGAGGAAATAAATGTGCTGCCAAGCGCCTGCCCAAGCGGAACATGCTCCGGGATATCGCCGATTTCATCCAATGTCTTCTGCACGGTATTGATCGTCTCGCTCGTAATGCGCATATGCTCCGCGTAATTAAGCATGAAGCCTGAGATTTTGCCATCCTTATTCATCTTCCAATCGACAAGTTTATCAAAGTCCGATTTGCTCGCCACCTGCTCGGAGATTGACTTATTAATCGCCTGCGTCGCCACTTGCTTCACGCGCAGCATCGCCACATTCATCAATGGAGGCCCCAAATGCCGATCCACGTACGACGCGGTTAAGGCCCCTGATAAAATGAATAATACAAGCAGAATAAGCGCAATCGTCCTTTTGCGTATCCGAAAGCCCGATGGCCGCCCGCTGCCGAGCGACGGCACGCGCTTCGCACCTCCGCTGCTCCAGCGCCTTGGCCTAGCTGCCGGACGGCTCGTGCCTCCGAACAAGGAGCTTTTGCCCCGATACGGCCTGACGGGCTTCGATGGACGCAGCTTTCCGCTTGGCTGAAACCGCACGGTTCGAATTCGTCCGCTCCACAGCCAACGGCGTCCCCATCTCGCCATTGCCCTCCCCCTCTCTGCCGAACACCCCTACACTCGTCACATTCCGTATCAGCATATGCCCAAGCCAAGCAAATCAGAAGGCGTTTTGTCCGATCTGGATTTACGATGCAAACGGATGAAAAAAGGAATTGGTCGAGCTCTGTCGAAATATTCTGTATGCAATAGGTCTGAATATTTCGAATTCATAGAGCCTTTGCGAAGGGAGAGATCACTATGGCGGGTCCGTTTCTATTCATCTTCACGGGTACAGGAGGCTCCGGGCGCAAAACGATTGGCCATCGGATTGGCCAAGAGCTCGGACTGTATTCGATTCAATCTTGCACGACACGGCCGCCGCGTTCGCCAGAACGCGGAACGCCCGACCGTGACTACCGGTTCCTCTCGCGCGAAGCGTTTGAAGCCAAGCAGCACAATGGCGAGTTCATCGAAACCGCCCTTATCGGCCATCATCAATACGGCATTCTGCGCAACCACGTAGAGCGCCCACTACAAGAAAAGCGAAACGCCTATGTGATCGTTAACACAGAAGGCGCAGAAAAACTAAAACAGCATTACGGCAGCTCCGCGATTCGAATTTTTATTTATGTCGATAAGATCACGGTAAGGGAACGGCTGGAGGCAAAAGGCATGCCCTTTGAGGTTGTCGACCGTTATCTTGTTACGTATAGCGAAGAGGTCGTTTATCGGAAGCAGTGCGAGCATGTGATCGAGAACACGGATCTCCTTCGCACGCTGGCGCGCATTCGTGAGGCGATTCAATCTCATTTATGAACAAGGCGTTAACGTAAAAAAGGGCGAAGGTACAGGCCATTTCTGGTCCGCCTTCGCCCTTTTTGTGGCTGCGTTGCGTTAGTCGTTATAAGCTGCATCATTTCAAACCCTTAAATCTCCGCGTTTTTCAACGCATGCTCCCAGCTCGGAAAATAAAACAACGCGTTCCGCATTAGCTCGGGATTGTTCTGTTTAACCTGCTTCTTGCTGACTGCGCCTCCATTAGATTGGAGTTTTCGAATGAGCTGCAATACCTCATCCGCTCCCAATGTAGCATCCATTCTTGTTTTACTCCTTTCTAATTTTAGCATCCCTCCCATTTTTCACTTCATGAATTGGTTCTATACGTTAGTCGGCAAATAACTCGTCCAGCACTTTATTGCGATTTTCAAGAAATCGCTTAGTTACGATATAATGCAACGTTTCTTCGTAGCGGATTTCTTGCACATGCTGTTCATCGAAATTTAAGATCTGGGCATTAGGAAAGCCGAGTATAATCGGCGAATGGGTTGCGATAATAAACTGGGCGACATGCTCTAGATCCTTAATAATCCGCAAAAGCGCAAGCTGCCTTGCCGGAGAAAGCGCTGCCTCGGGCTCATCCAGCAGGTAAATCGCTTTTTTGCCAAACCGATGCTGGAATAAGGAGAGGAACGCTTCGCCATGCGATTGCTCATGCAAGGATCGCCCCCCATAATACGGCAAGCTCTCCGGCACTGTATCCAAATAAGAGGCGAAGTCGTAGAACGTTTCCGCGCGCAAGAAGAAGCCGTTCGTTACCTTAGGCAGCCATGAGAGGCGCAGATGCTCCCCCAGGCTTGACCGTGAAGCGTTCACTTCATAGTGGTTATTTCGCCCGCCGCCTGCGGTATTAAACCCGCATTGGTAAGCAATCCCCTCCAGAAGCGTCGACTTCCCCGATCCATTTTCCCCTACCAAATAAGTGACGTTCTTCGTAAATGCAAGAGATGTGAGGCTCTGAATGACAGGAATGTCAAAAGGGTAGCTATTAGCCACATCCGGCCGGTTTATGATTTCAAGGCTGCGCAAGAACATGTTTTCAACTCCCCTCGTGTGCATATGCGCATCGCATTCGTTATGTATGGGCAACAATGTTAATGAGCTTGCCGAACGGGTCACGAACATAAAATCGCCGAACGCCCCAAGGCTCATCAGCAGGCCCATATTCGATCGGAAATCCCGCTCTCTTCATGCCTTCTAATGCAGCATCGACATCATCAACTTCAATCGATAGATCAGGTAAAGGCGTTTCCGAGCCTCCTTGGGAGGCGAAGCTAATTTGAATGCCCATCTCCTCGCTCAAGCCATACGTTCTAATCCAACCGTGATCCATCATTAAATCAAGGCCGAGCACATCCTGGTAGAAGCATTTAGCTGCCTTGATATCCTTCGTATTTATGTTGGCGACGATTCGTTTGACCTTCATTTCAAAACCTCCAAGCCGTCATCTAATCCCCCGTTTATTTTATTAAAACAAAAAGAAACTACTCTTTTTGTAAAATGGCTTTACTTCCTTCCATTTTAACAGAGAGTAGTTTCAAAGTATCATAATCTTTATCAGAAATTAACTTTCGTAATGCTTAGCTTTCCTGCGAAAGGCGCTTGGTGTCAGTAGTGCTTCCAAAAACCGTTGCGAGTTTAGACGTTGCTTTAATGCCATTTGCTCCGTTGATAATCGCATTGCCCTGCTCCGTATAGCTCGTTCCTGCCCAATCATTGGCCATATCGAGATATTCAAGCCCCGTGCCGTTGCCCTTCCACGACCAGCCGAGATAGCCTACGCCCTTCTGCTCGCTGTAGCTCATGATTGTCGCTTCATCAACATCGCCGTTCGTATGTTTGATGCCGAACTCGCCGATTACTAATGCCAAGTTTTTAGCTAGTACGTTATCAATATTCGATTTTACAGTAGCGGCATTGCCCCCAGCATATTCGTACATATGAATCGAGAACATTGTGTTTCTCAGAGGGTCAGCGTTAAACACTTCCGTGCCATAATCGACGATGGATTGCGGGTATTGGCCCCAGCCTGCTCCGTCTACCATAATTGTATTTTTGATGCCTGCGTTTCTCAGCTTAGGGATGACTGACTTGTAGCCTGCTGCCCAGCCTGCGCCATTCCATGTGCCGTACCATTCATTAGCAATGTTCAGAATAACCGTGCTTTCTTTGCCGATAAGTGCGCTCTTCATTTCGATCCAGTAGTTTGCGATGTTTTCCAACACAGCTGCGCTGTCCGAGCCTGTTCCGTCGTGCACCTCCACGACTGCGACCATTTTATTTTGCTCAGCTAACGAAATTAGCTTCTGGAGGGCAGCTAGGCTGTCCTTCGACCACTGCTGGCCATCCGAGAGCACGATTCTAATCGTATTCGCTCCTGTTTTGGCAATGGCAGGGAACGCCACCTCCTCTTGGCCTTTATACCATGTGTAAGCATGGTTGATCCCTCTCATAATGAACGGATTGCCGTTCGCGTCGTATAGCTTCGTGCCGTTAATGTAAAACCCAGCTGCCGTTGTTGGCTGCGAACTCGTCGTTACGCTCACAGCGTTGCTCACTGCCGATACGTTGCCCGCTGCATCCTTCGCTTTTACCGTAAAGCTGTATGCCGTATTGGCTGTTAAGCCCGTTACTGTATAGCTTGTCGAAGATGCCGTGCCTGCCAGCGCCGTTCCACGGTACACGTCATAAGCGGTTACAGCTACGTTATCCGTAGATGCCGTCCAAACCAAGCTAACTGACGCCGCTGTTTTGGAAGGGCTTACAAGATTGGTTGGCGCTGTTGGCGCTGCCGTGTCTGGCGGCGTTGCTGCCACTTCAGTAAACTTCCACTTTTGTTGGGCGTTCCCGTTATCCGTCCACTGTTGCACATTCGCGCCATCATTCGTTGCTCCGCCAGCAACATCAAGCGCTTTGCCGCTGTTTTGTGCGATTAACTTATAATAGCCATTGCCTGCATCAACGATTTTCCATCTTTGATTCGCTTGCCCGGTATCCGTCCACTGCTGGACGTTGGCACCGTCGTTCGTAGCAGCGCCCGCTACTTCCAGCGCTTTGCCGGACTTTTGCGAGATTAGCTTGTAATAGCCATTGCCAACATCGATAACCTTCCACTGCTGCTGCGTGTTTCCGTTATCTGCCCATTGCTGAACATTCGCGCCCTCATTCATTGAGCCAGCGGCTACATCAAGGCTTTTCCCGCTATGTTGAGCCGTGAGCTTATACACAGCCCCCGAAGCAATAGGTGACGATTCGTTCGTATTGCCGGCCGCATAAACTTCAAAATCCCACAGCGAGTATCCGTAACCTGTCCCCCTCTGCGTGCCGTACATTTTTACATATCTCGCTTTTTGCGTGCTGAAGGAAATGTTGTCGACACCGCCGTCCCCGGTTGTTGTGGAATACACCGTGCTCCAGTTGCTGTTATCTAACGAGGTTTGAATTTGGTACGCTTTGCCGTAGGCTGCTTCCCAGTTCAGCATGACACCGTTTATGTCCATCGCCGATCCAAGGTCAACGCTAATCCATTGCGGATCGGAATAAATCGAGGACCATCGCGTTGAAGTGTTCCCATCAAAAGCCATCGCTGCTGTTTTGCCCGAGTCTTCGACGGAGCTGGCGGCCGCCGTTTTGTTTAACGCCACATTGGTTGCTGCTGCACTCGTTTGGACCGGCGCTGCTGCTATGCTGCTAACTAACATACTGAACATGATCAGGCACGCTAAAATCTTTCTCATATTCAACCTCCATTGTTTTGAGCTATCGTACTTTTTCCTGAAACCAAACCAGAAAGCAAGCATCCCTCCTTTTTCAACATAAATGAAAGCGCTCTCTATTTAGTTTGCACTACGTTTTCTGCTGTCCCGTGCACTTGCATCTTGTTCAGTTCAGGAAGTAGTTGTGTAGCCTAAGGAGTGGGAACCGATCGCACGAAGAAACAACAATCGATAAGAGAGGAGAGGAGGCTTTCAGACATGTTTCCGTTATTAAATCCGATTCGTAGCCCCCGTTAAAAAGCTCGCTAGAGAAGTTGCTAAGGGCTTACTCGAATCGCTAAATCCAAATTTACATTTTGTTAGTTTAAATGTCAACAAATTTGTATAACGAAATAACAAGTTAGCTAACAGGAATATTTTTTCTAAATGGCTATTCACTTTGAATCCAATAGGCTTTTAGTACTGTATTTACGAAGCAGCCATGGCTACCAACACCTATCCTTATTCAGTATTCATAAAATGAAATCCATTCCACAAAACTTGTTAGGATAACAAAATAGTTCAAATAGCATTGTAATAAAAAAGGCTGAAAGAGGATCGAGAAACCGCTCGACCTTCTTCCAGCCTTTTGCGTGATAGGATCATCTGAGTGCTTGTACTTGTTTACCGCGAGCTAGCAGAGCGCTGCCCTTTGATTGGCATCATGCTGTATAGCCCTCAACTCCTCCATAAACTGCTGTAACGTCTCTTTCTCGAGCGGCACTAATTGGCTGAGTTCGGATAAAATTTGCTGGAGCTGCGCATCGTTTTTGAAAAACGCAAATTTTAACGCATAATTGCGCATTTTAATTGCCATAAACTCGATGTTTTTTAAGTGCTCAAGCAGTTGCTTCCCATCGTTATAGATCCCTTTTTCAATCAGATACTGCACTCGGAGCACCATACAGCGTTTATGCTCTAACAAAATCTGAAAAGACCTCACATCACACTGCTCAATTTCCCCTGAAACAACACCTTCTAGATGATTCAATAGCATGCCATACACTTGCATGCCGTAGATTCCGTCAGCAGCATTTTCAAACACAGAAAACTTCTGGGATGTGTTGCTGGCTTGCAAATAATCGTCCAACAAATCGATCATATTGCCCAAATCCAGCTCATAAGGCTGCTTGGCATGAAAATGCGACCTATCATTATATTTAATAATTTCAATCTGGCTCAAATGATTATTCAGATCCGTGCTCACAAAATGAACCGTATCGACATTCCCGTTGTTATGCACGTCAACACTATAGTAAGCATCCTCAAATTCATGGAAAGGAATCGCTTTGCACTCATACTTCCCTAAATGAAAGAAATCCGCTCCGAATAACACTTTGGCTTCAGCATCATACCCAAAAATAAGGATTTCGTGAAAGCGATGAACCTTATGGTAATACGCTTCTGCCGGAGGGATGTAGTAGCTGTTAACCGTTGCATGAAAATAATACTGATCGTCAATACATTTCATAATGAAGCCGATCATGTTCGGAAACCATTGATTGAGGCTGCCCCTATTTAACACTTGATAGTCCAATAGCGGGCAAACCCTTTGCAAATTATCAGGATAAATTAATAGGTCAAGGGCTCGCGGCTTGCGGCTGCATTTGAGCTGGATAAAGTTGCTATGAAACCACGGCCAGAACGCCTCATGCATCGAAGTGATCGCAATGACGTTCGTTTGCTGGGGATACGTCGTTATGATCGGATTTTGAAACGGCAATTTGATTTCCGGCATGCTCAACATCCTTTCTATTAAACGATCGTCACTTAATCAAGATTGTTCAGCAAAAATAAGGTCATTTAGTTCTTTAATCGTTTGGTACCTGTAGATTTCGTTAAAGATTTCAAACGGGTAGATTTGGACGCCTCGCTTGTCTAGCTCATGATCTAGCTGCATCACTAATAGTGAATTTCCGCCCAGCACAAAGAAATTATCGTTAATGCTGACCTGCTCTAGATGCAACAACTGTTGCCAGATCTCGGCTAAGATTGCTTCAAATTCACTTCTTGGCGCTTCGAAAGCTGTTCCCGTCGCTAGTTGTGTTTCGATCTTAAGCAGTTCTAATCGATTGGCCTTTCCATTAGCCGTTAATGGGATGGCGTCAATTCGAATAAACTGGGAAGGCACCATATAGTCTGGCAGCTGTTTCAATAATTGCAGGCGCAATTCATGCGTATTCACTTCTTGCTCAGCGACAACATACGCACATAAGTAATGGGATCCGGATTCATCCTCTTTGGCCAGCACGGCACAATCGATGATCATAGGGATTTGCTGCAGCTGCTCCTCAATCTCGCCTAGCTCAATCCGATAGCCGCGTATTTTCACTTGATGATCCATTCGGCTTAAATACTCGATGTTTCCATCAGGCAGCCAACGGGCTAGGTCACCTGTCAGATACAGCCTTTCTCCCGGCACAAACGGGTTGTCCACAAACTTCTGTTCGGTCAGGTCTGGGCGATTTAGATAACCACGCGTTACGCCAGCACCTGCGATACACAGCTGCCCAGCAACTCCAACGGGAAGCAGCTGATAGCAGCTATCCAGCATGTAAATTTGCGTATTCGCAATAGGTGTCCCGATCGACACTTCCTGTTCATCACTCAAATCTTTCATCGTTGACCATACCGTCGTTTCCGTTGGCCCATACATATTGTAGATTTTCGCGTTGCTCCATTGCCTCACTTCGTTCACTTGGCTGATCGATACGGATTCGCCGCCAATTAATATGTGCTGAAGCCCACGCAAGGATCTTCTTCCTTCTTCGTGGCTTACTAACAGTTTTAAGCGGGAAGGCGTAATCTGAAGCATGTCCACTTGGTGCTTTTGGATCAGCTTTCCTAACAGCACGGCATCTTTATGTTCTGACTCATCGGCAATGATAATCTGCAAGCCTTGCGACAGCGGCAACCACGTTTCGAGTACAAAAATATCAAAGGATAACGTAGTAAGCACCAGTATCTTCTGCACAGCAGAGACCGGAATCCGGTTCGTTACGCCGGTTATAAAGTTGTTGACGTTGCGATGCTCGACCATAACGCCCTTCGGCTTGCCAGTAGAACCGGAGGTGTAGATGACATAAGCTAGATGCTCTTCTCCATTTACCGGTGGCAAATTAGCAGCCTCCTGCTGATAGCAGCTTTCCTCGTCCACATAGAGAGTTGTTCCGCTATAAAGGGCAGGGTTATGCAGGCTGCTTTGCGTTAATAGCAACTTGGCGCCGCTATCCTCTAGCATGTACCGGACGCGCTCGGCAGGGTACGTTGGGTCGATCGGTACATACGCACCGCCTGCTTTAAGCACAGCCATCATGCCGACGATCATTCCCATTGAGCGTTCAGCAATAAGGGCAACCAATTGGTCTTTACCGATACCATGATTCCGTAGCGTACGCGCCAATTGGTTTGCTCTTTCATTCAGTTCCCTATACGTCAGCTGCTGATCCTCGAACACGATTGCAATCGCGTTCGGCGTCTTTTCCACTTGTGCCTCGAAAAGCTGATGAACCGTTGTATGCCTTGGATAATTGGTTTGCGTAGCGTTGAACCTTTCGACCAATTGCTGGCGTTCAACTTCAGTCACCAGCCCATATTGAGCGATGGGCCTCTGCGGATTGGCCACGATTTGCTCTAACAGATGCAGCCAATGATGTGCTAAGCGTTCTATCGCAATTCCATCGTATGCTTCCGCATTGTATTCCAAGCGCATGGACAAGGCGGTTCCTGGGATAATGACCAAACTAAAATCATAATTGTTATGTTCATGCATCTCCATGTTCGCTACTTCCAAGCGGCGTTGGCCTGCTTGCTGGGCAAATAACTGGTCCGTTGCTGCATCCATTGGATAGTTCTCAAAGATCAGAATGTGGTTGATCAAATCTTGCCTTTGCCCGGTCTGCGCTTGCGTCTGGTACAGCGGATAGAAATCAAACGCTGCCGACGCTAACGCTTGCTCCTGGTTTCGCCGGACGATATCGACAAAGCGCTCATCTGGCTGGCTTTGGATTCTTACTGGAATCGTATTAATAAATAAGCCGACCATTTGTTCTACACCAGGCAAAGAAGCTGGCCTTCCCGATACGACACTGCCAAACACGACATCGCTGCTGCCATTGTATTTTTGCAATAAAATACCCCAAGCAGCTTGCATGACCGTGTTTAATGTAGCCTGCTCGTTGCTTGCGATGGCCTGCAACGCTTGCGTCAATTGTTCGGACAATATCAAGTGATGTTTGTCCAGCACATATTGCTGCCCCTTTGTTGGCCGTTTGCCCGGCAAGCCAATGTGCTGATCATACCCATTTATATATTCGTTCCAGTAATTTGCTGCATTTTGCTCATCCTGTTGCTGCAACCACTCCATATATTGACCGTAAGGCATGGTGGCTGGCAGCTTCGATTCCCGATGCTCTACGAGGGCAAAATAAGTTTCGAACCATTCCCCCCAAACAATTGGCATGCACCAGCCGTCCATTAACAGATGGTGGAAGCTCCAAATTAATTGCCAGCTCTCCGTCCCAGTCCGCACAATGGCGGCTCTCATTAAGCAATCACTTTCCAGGCCAAACCCTCTGGCTCGATCCTGCTCAGCTAATTGGCGGATCGCTTCCTCATGCTTCTCTTGCGGCAATGAACGGATGTCCTCAATCGTGAGTGCCACAGCTTTTCTGCGGAAAATAACTAACACAGCTTCCTTCCATCCCTGGTACACATTGCTTCGCAATATCTCGTGCCGCTGCTGTAGACGCTCCAAGCTTTGGGAGAGCGCCTCTACATCAAGCGGACCGCGAAGCCCGATGACACTCTGCTGAAAATAAGCCCCTTTCTCCGCTTCCATAATGCTGTGGAACAGCATGCCCTTCTGCATCGGTGTCAGCGGATACACATTCTCAATAGCCCCGATAGCCCCCATCTGCTCGGACAGTTGATCCAGCTCTTGAATGCTCATATTTGTTAGCAGTACGTCACTTGGCGTTAGTTCCCCTTGTTCCTTCGCTGTGCAATGGACGATGATGTCCTGCAAATGCGATTGAAAACGAACGGCCAGCTGTTCCAACGTTTCACGTTCATATTGGGCTTTGCTGTAGCGGATCGTGAACGACAACTGCCCCTCGTTGACAGCACCGTTGATGTCGAGCACATGCTGCCGCTTCTCGTTCATCCCGATGTCGTTCCCAGTCGCTTTTGCATAAGGAGAGTTGCCCCAGCCGCCTTCGGACAGATCAGAATCAAATTGGCCCAAGTAGTTAAACACAATTTCCGGTTTCAGCTGGCCAGCTAGTGTATAGTTTTCCGATACGTATCGCAGCATGCCATAACCCATGCCTTTAGACGGCACTTGGCGAAGCTCTTCCTTCACCTGTTTGATCCGTGTTCCCCAGCCGTTGCCGGTCCCAGCTGACAGCTTCACCGGATACATGCTCGTAAACCAGCCTACCGTGCGGGTAATGTTCACATCAGGAATTAACGCTTCTCGGCCATGCCCCTCCATATGAAGCACCAGTTCATCGATGCCAGCCCATTCTTGTATCGCCTTGCTGAGTGCAGCGAGCAGCAGGTCGTTCATTTCCGTTCCGTACGCACGATGTGCCTCCCCTAGCAATTGCGCTGTAGCTTCCCGCTCCAGCTGCACATGTACAATGTCACATTCATGTGTCCACGTGACGGAAACATCCCTATCTTTAGGCAGCGGCTTCACTGGAGTTTGCTCTATCGCTTGCCAATAAGCCAGCTGTTTCTCCATCGCCGCGCTGTTGGCATAAGCATGCAGCTGCTCGGACCAGTACTGGAACGAATCGCTTTTCTCGGGCAGCTGAACCGTTTGGCCTTGCTGCGCTTGTTCGTAGGCTGTCGCCAAATCTTCCAATAGAATGCGCCAAGATACGCCGTCGATGGCTAAGTGATGGATAATAATGAGCAGATGGTCCCCATCATGACAGCGGAATAATCCGAGCTTAACCAGCGGTCCCTGCTCCAGATCGAAGCTGCTTTGGAGCGCTTGCGCCCGCCGCTGCATTTCCGCCTCCATCGCGTTCGCGTTAGCCAAGCCGCCGCTACAATCTACAATATCAAGCTCGTAGAGCGCCCCTTCCTGTTCCCCGCGATTCCATAGCATCACCTCTGGCTCCATCGTGCGCACGACGAGCCGCAGCGCGTCGTGGTGGCGGATAACGGCCGCTATCGCCTGGCGCAGGTACGCTTCCTCTAGCCCTTGCTCCACATGCAGCAGCATTGACTGATTGAAGTGATGCGGCTGCTGCATCTGCATTTTGAAGAACCAGCGCAGGATTGGGGTCGCTTTCACTTCGCCTTGTACAGCGATTTGCTCTACTCGCCTGCGAATCGGCTGCAAATGCCGGCTGAAGCCGCTAAGGGTTGGCGATTTGAATAAGGATTTCATCTCGGCTTGGTATCCGGCTTGACGCAGACGTGAAATCACTTGAATTGCTTTGATCGAATCGCCGCCCAAATAGAAGAAATGGTCCTCGGCACCGACGCGTTCTGCGCCAAGCACACTTTGCCATACTGTCGCTGCCGCATTTTCCTCTGCTGTTCGTGGCGCTTCATAGCTCGTTGTGGCGCTAATGGCTTGCCCCATATGTTCCAATGCTTGGCGATCGAGCTTGCCATTGGATGTAAGCGGAATATGATCCACTTGCACATACTGGGAAGGAATCATATATCCGGGCAGTCCCTCCGATAAATGCACGCGAAGATCGGATACGCTGAGCTGCTCCTTTGATACGAGATATGCACATAAATACGATGACCCCGACGCATCTTTTCTTGCCAGTACGGCAACCTCGCGTATAGCTGGAATTTGCAGCAGCCGAGCTTCAATTTCCCCAAGCTCAATCCGGTAGCCGCGAATTTTGACCTGCTGGTCAATCCGTCCCATATACGCAATGCTTCCGTCCGGCAGCCAGCATGCCAAGTCGCCTGTGCGGTACATTCGCTCGCCTTGCAAGAACGGATGATTTACGAATTTCTCTGCGGTAAGCTCTGGGCGATTCAAGTAGCCGCGGGCTAGCCCAGCACCGCTAATGCATAGCTCTCCAACTACGCCGACAGGTTGAATGGCGTTCCACTCGTTGACAATATAGACTTGGGAATTGGCAATTGGCCGACCGATCGTGATTTGGGATGGTTCGGTTAATAGCTGCGCTGTTGTCACGACGCTCGCTTCGGTCGGCCCGTATTCATGAATCACTTCTGCATGAGGACAAACCGAGAATAGCTTCTCCGATAGCAGCGGCGTCAACGCTTCCCCACCTAGGGCAATCGAAAGCAGCGAGTTGCTGCCCTTATCCTTGAGCCGATCTAAAACGAGCAGCAGCAAGCCAGGCCCCATCATCAGATGAGTAACGGCTTCGGATGCGATGGCATCAGCTATCGCTTCTGGATTGGTTGCGGCGCTATCACTAACGATAACAGCCGCTGCACCAGAAAGGAGTGGAGTAAAGAGCCCATGAACGAACGCATCGAAGGCAAACGATACCGGACAAAGCACGCGATGCTGACCGGTTAGGCGCCAAATTCCCTTCTTCCACTGCAAGGAATTCATAATGCTTCTGTGCTCGACCATAACCCCTTTCGGCTGCCCCGTCGAACCGGAAGTATAGATGGCATAAGCAAGATGGCGGGCTTCATTTACGAAAGGCACATTCGTTGTTTCTGCGTGGTAGCTGCTTTCTTCGTCCAAATGCAGCGTATTTCCACTGTAGGCGTGAGCCAGCTGTAAGCGGCGTTGGGTAAGCAGCAGCTTCGCTCCGCTATCTTCCAGCATGTACTGCACACGCTCGGCTGGATACGATGGATCAATCGGCACGTACGCTCCGCCTGCCTTGAGAATGCCTAGGAGGCCAACGATCATGTCCACGGATCGCTCAGCCATAATCGCCACGAATTGTTCTGGGCCGACACCCTGATCCCGCAATGTCCGTGCCAGCTGATTTGCTCTGGCGTTTAACTCCCCGTAAGTCAGCTGCTGATCATCGAACACTAAGGCCGTCGCTTGCGGGTTAAGCTCTACCTGCTCTTCAAACAGCTGATGGATCGTTTTATCTTTTGGATATTCCACCGCCGTATCGTTGAATGCCTCAACGAGCTGCTTGCGTTCCAGCACATCTACGATCTCGACCATTTCCAGTTGGGCTTGCGGGTCAAGAGCAATTTGCTCCAGTAGCCGCAGCCAGTGCCCTGCAATCCGCTCAACGGCTTCGCTAGCGTAAATGTCTGCATTGTACCCAAACTGTATCGATAATGCCTCTCCCGGCAATACGACCACGTTAAAGTCATAGTTTGTATGCTCATGCATCTCCATGTGAGCGACATGCAATGCGTGCTGGCCTGTTTGAGGAGCGAATAATTGATCGATTTGTTCGTTCATTGGGTAATTTTCAAATATGAGAATATGGTTGATCAAATCTTGCTTTAGCTCAGTCTGCGCTTGGGCCTGGTACAGCGGATAAAAATCGTAAGCTGCCGACGCCAATGCTTGATCCTGGATGCGCCGAACCATATCCGTGAACCTTTCGCCTTGCTGGCGCTGAATTCTGACCGGCACTGTATTGATGAACAGCCCGACCATTTCCTCAACACCGGCAAGCGCTGCGGGCCTTCCAGAAACGACGCTGCCAAACACGGCATCGCTGCTGTTGTTATATTTTTGCAAAAGAATACCCCAAGCCGTTTGCAGTACGGAATTTAGCGTTACTTGTTCGTTTTTCGCTAATTGCTGCAAGCGGTCCGTCAGCGGTTTGGATAGTTTGAACAGATGTTTGTTCGCTGTATAGCCTTGCCCCATTCCAGATGAGCTGCCTGGCAGCATAACGTGCTGCTCGTAACCTTGCAAATACTGCTTCCAATAATCCGCTGCCTTGGATTCATCCTGCACTTCCAGCCATTCGATGTATTGACGGTACGATGGCGCTTCCGCAAGCTGCGGCTCACGTTGCTCGACTCTGGCAAAATACAGCTCCAGCAGCTCGTCCATACGATTGGCATACACCAACCGTCCATCAACAGATGGTGGAAGCTCCAAATTAATTGCCAGCTCTCTCCCCCCGTCCGCACGACCGCCGCTCTAACAAGGGCGTCGCAGCGGAGGTCAAACCCTCTTGCCTTATCCTGTTCAGCTAGCTGTTGCAAGGCGGCTTCGCGTTTGCCTTCCTGAATCGCCCGCACATCGTAAGCGGCGACTTCTGGTTGCTTGCTGCGGAAAATAACCAACACCGATTCCTTCCAACCATCGTACACATTGCTTCGCAGTAACTCATGCCGCTGCAGCAGGCGTTCCATGCTTTGGCGGAATGCATCTACATCAAGCGGTCCGCGAAGTTCGATTAGAGCTTGCTCAAAATAAGCTCCTTTTTCCGCTTCCATGATGCTGTGGAACAACATCCCCTTCTGCATCGGGGTCAGCGGGTACACATTCTCAATAGCTCCGACGGCCGCCAACTGTTCAGCGAGCTGGTCTAATTCTTGTATGCTCATATCTGTTAGCAGTACGTCACTCGGCGTCAGTTCGGCTTGTTCCTTCGCTGTGCAGTGGGCAATCATGTCCTGTAAATGCGATTGAAAACGAACAGCCAGCTGTTCCAATGTTTCACGTTCATATTGCGCTTTGCTGTAGCGGATCGTGAACGACAACTGCCCGTCGTTGACTGCACCGTTGATGTCGAGTACATGCTGCCGCTTCTCGTTCATCCCGATTTCGTCCCCTTTTGCTTTCGCATAAGGGGAGTTGCCCCAACCACCTTCGGACAGGCCAGAATCAAATTGGCCCAAGTAGTTGAAGACAATTTCCGGTTTCAGCTGTTCAGCCAGTGCGCAGTTGTCCGATAGGTACCGCAGCATGCCATAACCCATGCCTTTATGCGGCACTTGGCGAAGCTCCTCCTTCACCTGTTTGATCCGCGCTCCCCAGCCGCTGCCGGCTACAGTGGATAGTATCACGGGATACATGCTCGTAAACCATCCTACCGTTCGGGTGATGTTCACGCCAGGGACCATCGTTTCCCGGCCGTGCCCCTCCATATGAAGCGCAAGTTCATCGATGCCAGCCCATTCCTGCACCGTCTTGCTGAGCGCAGCGAGCAGCAGGTCATTCATTTCCGTTCCGTACGCACGATGCGCCTCCCCTAACAATTGCGCTGTAGTTTCCCGCTCCAGTTGCACGTGTACAATGTCACATTCATGTGTCCACGTGACGGAAACATCGGCATCTTTAGGCAGCGGCTTCACCGTGGATTCCTCTATGGCTTGCCAATAAGCCAGTTGCTTTTCCATCGCTTCGCTGTTGGCGTACACATGCAGCTGCTCGGACCAATTCTGGAAGGAGTCGCTTTTGTCGGGCAGCTGAATCGTTTGGCCTTGCTGTGCTTGTTCGTATGCTGTCGCCAAATCTTCCAACAGAATGCGCCAAGATACGCCGTCGACGGCTAAGTGATGGATAATAATGAGCAGATGGTCCCCATCATCGCTGCGGATTAATCCGAGCTTAACCAGCGGCCCCTGCTCCAAGTCAAAGCTGCCCTGGAGCGCTTGCGCCCGCCGCTGAATTGCCGCCTCCACGGAATCTGCATCGGCCAAGCCACCGCTACAATCTACAATGTCGAGCCCGTAAAGCGCCCCTTCCTGTTCCCCGCGATTCCACAGCATCACCTCTGGCTCCATCGTACGCACGACAAGCCGCAGCGCATCGTGGTGGCGAATAACCGCCGTTATCGCCTGGCGCAGATACGTTTCCTCTAGCCCTTGCTCCGCATGCAGCATCATCGACTGGTTGAAGTGATGCGGCTGCTGCATCTGGCTTGTGAAGAACCAGCGCTGTATAGGGGTCGCTATCACTTCGCCTTGTACAGCGGTTTGCTCGACTCGCCTGCGAATCGGCTGCAAATGCCGGCTGAAGCCGCTAAGGGTTGGCGATTTGAATAATGATTTCATCTCGGCTTGGTACCCTGCTTGATGCAGCCGGGAAATCACTTGAATTGCTTTAATCGAATCGCCGCCCAAGTAGAAGAAGTGATCCTTGGCACCGATGCGTTCTGCGCCAAGAACACTTTGCCACACGGCCGCCACGGCATGTTCCTCTGCTGTTCGCGGAGCTTCATAGCTCGTTGTGGCAGCGATGGCTTGTCCCATATGCTCCAATGCACGGCGATCGAGCTTGCCATTGGATGAAAGCGGAATATGCTCCACCTGCACATATTGGGATGGAATCATATACTCAGGCAACTGCTCCGACAGCTGCGCTCGCATGTAGGCGATGCTTAGTTCTTGCTCCGCCACGACGTAAGCACAAAGATATTTGTCCCCTGCCCCATCCTCTCTAGCCAGCACGACAGACTCGCGAATGGCTGGAACATGCAACAACTGGGCTTCGATCTCGCCCAATTCGATCCGGAAGCCACGGATTTTAACCTGATGGTCGATCCGCCCGATGTACGCGATGTTGCCGTCCGGCAGCCAATGCGCCAAGTCGCCTGTGCGGTACATTCGCTCGCCTTGCAGGAACGGGTGATTCACGAATTTCTCTGCGGTGAGTTCTGGGCGATTCAAGTAGCCGCGGGCCAGCCCTACCCCAGCAATGCACAGTTCACCAGCTACACCGATCGGCTACAGGCTATGATCGCCGCCTACAATATAAAGCTGAATATTATCAATCGGCCTGCCGATGGGAACGGATGCGATCTCCCCATGCTCCGGGCAATCATAGTAGGTGACGTCAATCGCAGCTTCCGTCGGCCCATACAAGTTAATGAGCCGCGTTTGATTCCTAGGAATCAATTGATTAAATCGTTCCACATGATGGCTCTGGAGCGCTTCACCGCTCGTAAACACGTAACGAAGCGTTCGCAGTTGTCCCCCTGCATCAGGCCGAGCGCTTAGCGTATCAAGAAATACGCTTAGCATGGATGGCACAAAATGCATCGCCGTTGCCCCATACATGCAGATGGCCTCGGCAATTGCCTCAGGATCTTTCTCTGCACCGGGCGCAAGCAGCACCATTGATGCACCAGAGAACATCCACAGCATCAATTCCCAAACGGATACGTCGAAAGTGAACGTCGTTTTTTGCAGGATCCGATCATCCGCAGTGAGCGGATATTGCGCTTGCATCCAGTGCAGGCGGTTCACGACGGCCTGATGCTCCACCATAACGCCCTTTGGCTTGCCGGTCGATCCGGAAGTGTAGATCACATAAGCAAGATGGTTCGGTCTGGCCACTTCATGGACATTCCTGCCATCTTCGTGATAGCTGTCCGATTCATCCAAATACACCGTGTTTCCAGCAAACGTCATATCGGCATGCAATTCCCGCTGGGTCAGCAGCAGCTTCGCCCCGCTATCCTCCAGCATGTATTGAATGCGGTCAAGCGGATTTGTTGGGTCAATCGGCACATACGCCCCACCTGCTTTGAGAATGCCCAGCACACCGACAACCATTTCGATGGATCGATTCACCATGAGCGCTACTAATTGATCCGTACCGACGCCTTGTTGCCGCAACGTGCGCGCCAGCTGGTTCGCTCTCTCGTTCAGTTCACCATAGGTTAGCTTCTCGTTTTCAAATACGACTGCAACCGCGTCAGGCGTCTTCCCTGCTTGTTCCACGAACAGCTCGGGAATCGTTTTATGCCTTGGATAGTCTGCAGCTGTATCATTGAATTGCTCGATCAACTGGCTGCGCTCGATTGCTGTGAGCATATTCAATGCCCGCAAGGCTTGTTCGGGGTCGCTAACCGCTGCTCTCATCAATTCCAGCAGATGCCCCGCCATCCGCTGGATACGTTCTCTTTCAAACAACGCGGTACTGTACTCAAACACCAGCTCCAACCGGTCTCCTGCTTCTATTGCCGTTAGGGTTAAATCAAACTTGGATACCTCGTAAGGAACCGCTTCAGCTCGAATCTGTAATCCATCGACTTCTAATGCAGCTCGGTCCATCTCCATATTCTGATGAGTGAACATCGTATCAAACAGCGGATTACGGCTTATATCCCGTGGAAGCCCGAGCTGTTCGACCAGCTCATCAAATGGATAGTCCTGATGGTCATATGCTGCCAGTGCGTTTGCCTTTACTTCTTCCAAAAACGCTCGGAACGTTTTGTTTGCTTCCGGCGCATTCCTCATCACCACGGTATTAACAAACATCCCTGCCATGCGGTGGACATCCGCATGATTTCTGCCAGCGACAGGCGTGCCGACCAACAAGTCCGCTTGTCCTGTATAGTTAGCAAGCAACGTGTTGTACACGGCCAGCAGCACCATATACAACGTCGATCCTGTATCTTGAGCAAGCCGCAGCAGCCCCTCCTTCAACGCAGCATCTGTATGGAATACGACCTTGCTTCCTACATAAGACTGCACAGCTGGGCGCGGGCGATCCAGCGGCAAGTTCAATACAGGCAATTCGCCACGCATCACGTCATTCCAGTATTGCCGGTGCAATTGATGGGCCGGTTTTCCCAGCTCTTGATTTTGCCATGTGGCATAATCCTTATATTGCACACGAAGCGGCAGCAGCTGTTCGCCACGATACAGGGACCATAGGTCTTCCAGCAAAACGTTCATCGAAATCCCATCAGCTATAATGTGATGAATATCCAGCAACAGCCAATGCATCGTTGGGCTTTCCGTGACGATCTTGGCTCGGAATAACGGTGCTTGTGCCAGATCAAATGGTTGAATGAAGGCCCTGCTTATTTGTTCAAGCTGTTCAGCAGTTGCAGACTCATGGGTCAGCGGGAAGCTGACATCCTCTATTCGTTGAACTAGCCTTCCATCTAGCAATGTGAACGAAGTGCGCAAACTTTCATGGCGTTCTGCCAAATCTTTCAATGCCTTCTCTAGGCGCAGCGAGTCCAGCTTTCCTTCTATACGCCATGCTTCCGGGATGTTGTAACCGAGGGACGCCCCTTCCATTTGGCTGACCAAATACATCCGTTTTTGCGCTGGCGACACCGCGTACGCTTGTTGAACAGAAATCTGTTCGATGTCTACATAACGTGCTGTTTGATTATGTTGTGCCTTGGCCAGATGCTCCGCCCACGCCCTGATCGTTGGGCTTTTGAAAAATTGGCTAAGTGACAGCGGCATGCCTAGCTTCTTCTCTACTCGCGAGAGCATCATCATCGCCTTAAGCGAATGGCCCCCTCTTTCAAGGAAGTGATCGTCAATGCCGATGCGCGCTACCCCAAGCACTTCTTGCCATATGCTAGCAATTATTGTTTCTTGTTCGTTTCGCGGCGCTTCATAGGCGATTTCCAGCGAAAGGAATTGTTCGATTTGCTCCAACGCTTTGCGGTCTATTTTTCCGTTCGATGACAATGGCATCTTCTTCAGTTGAACAAATTGTGCTGGAATCATGTAGCTCGACAAATGCCTTGATAGATGTGCTCTCATATCTTGGACACTAACTTCGCAATCAGCAACCACATAAGCGCATAAATATTTGTCGCCCGTATGGTCCACTCTCGCCAGCACAACAGCTTCGCATATCACGGGGATTGTGAGCAGCGCCGTTTCAATCTCTCCCAGTTCAATCCGGTAACCACGGATTTTCACCTGATGGTCCATTCGGCCGATAAATTCGATGGTTCCATCTGGCATCCAGCGCGCTAAATCTCCTGTGCGATACATCTTCTCGCCTGGCGCGAACGGGTTTTCTACAAATTTCTCTTCGGTCAATTCTGGTCGGTTCAAATAGCCTCGCGCTAGCCCTTCTCCAGCAATGCATAGTTCGCCTACGACTCCGACAGGCTGCATTTGGCCTGCTGTGTTTACAATATAAATTCTCGTATTGTCGATCGGGCGCCCAATCGTTATTGGGATGCCGCGTTCTACCTTGAGCGCACTCGCAACGATGCTCGATTCTGTAGGGCCGTATTCATGGATGATTTCCACAGCGCGGCATGCCGAATAAATCCGTTCAGCTAGCTCCGATGTCAGTGCCTCTCCACCTAGAACGATAGAACGCAAAGATTCGGCACCTTCTGGATCAAGCTGTGGCAGTACGGCCGATAGAAGGCTTGGGCCAATAATGAGGTGCGTGGCCTGATAGGAAGCGATCGCTTCGGCTACACTTTGCGGATTTTTTGTTTCTTCATCAAGAAGCATGATATGCGTTGCCCCTGAGAGCAATGGCACAAATAATCCGGGAACAAAGGCATCGAAAGCGAACGATAACGGGCATACAACCCGATGGTGTTCATTCAGCTTCCATATTTGTTGTTTCCAATTCAACGTATTGATCACATTTCGATGCTCGATCATAACGCCTTTAGGCTTTCCTGTAGAGCCCGAGGTGTAGATGACATAAGCAAGGCCGTTCGGACCGGTTGCTGCCTTTACATTCGTGCCATCTTCATCATAGCTTGCCTGATCGTCCACATAGACAACCTGGGCTGTACATTGTACATCCGCCATGCGCCCACGTTGGGCCAACAACAGCTTCGCCCCGCTATCTTGCAGCATATAGGCAATACGATCTGCTGGATAAGTGGGATCGACCGGAACGTAGGCTCCTCCTGCTTTCAGAATCCCCATCACGCCAACAACCATTTCCAGCGACCGATCCACCATAATCGCTACCAATTGATCCGCACCGGCACCTTGTTTTTGCAAGTTGCGTGCCAGCCGGTTCGCTCTTTCGTTTAGCTCTCGGTACGTAAGCCGCTGGTTTCCCAACACAATCGCGATCGCTTCCGGTGTCCGCTCCACCTGATCTTCGAACAGCTGGTGAAGCGTCTTGTCCCTCTGATAATCGGAAAACGCATTATTCCACCCATGAAGAATCTTTGCTTTTTCTACCGGATCGATCATTTCAATATCGTTAACACATCGTTCTGGCGCATCAAGGATATGGGTAAGTATCCGATTCATGCTTGTCCACATCTGCTCAATCTGGGCATCCGCATAATCGGATTTCTTGTAATCAAAAGAAACCGTTAAAGCGCCGTCGCTTCTCCAATCATTCACTTTCATTTGTAAGGAAAACAGCTGATTGCCCGTATAATATTCGTTCGTCTCAACTGCATCTCCGCCTACATATGTAACCGGTTTAAAGTTATAAACGTTAACTGACTTATCAAACAGCCCATCGAATCCTTTTTTGTGGAGCTCCAAGTCTTGAATAAGCCATTCATAGGGATATTTCTGATGAACCAGGCTTTGGGATAACTGGCTATTTGCTTGTTTTAGGAGATCATGAATGTTCCCATCAGCATTCATTTGCAAACGGAAAGGAATGGTCGAGGCAAACATGCCAAACATCTCTTTTTCCCTTTTCCCTATACGGTTTGATACAGGCATCCCTACAATTAAGCCGTTTTCACCCTCTGTTTTATAGAAGTATATGGCAGCTACTGAGTTAAGTAGAGCCTGCATGGAACAGCCCTGTTCCGTGAGAAAACTTTTTATACGGCCGCTCAGCTCTTGGCTTAACAGGAAGTCAACTCTTTTGCCTTCCGTTTCATCCCCATTTTTTCTCAACTGCTCAGCAGATACATCTTGAAATCGCCTATTCCAAAATTCCTTGTCTCTAGCAAACCGTGAAGACTGCGTATATTTCGCTTCTGAGTCAATCGTTTGAAGAAAACTCGGGTTATTCTCTGCTGCGATCTCCTCGTTTTTCAAAAGCAAAATCTCATACGTTTTCCAAATCTCTCTAACCATGTTTAATATGGACCAGCCATCCGAAATGATATGGTGAAAAACCGAATAAAATCCCCCTTTATTCGCACCAGCTTTTATAAAATAAAATTGAAATAAAGCACCTTTCACATGCAAAGGCACTTGGGCTTGCTGATGCATCCATTCTTGCGCTTCTGCTTCAGCATTGGCAGACTCACTGAAATCCATAGACGGCACATGAAAAGGGGAGTACGGCCTAACGAATTGCCTAGGCAATTCGTTATCTTCGGCCAGCGCTAGTCTAGTCGCTTCGTTTCGTCGAACAAAAGAATGGATAGCTTCTTCTAAAACGTTATAATCAACGGGGCCTTCTTTCATAGAACTCAAACAAATGTTGTTGATCGCTGTACCGCTATACATTTTTTCGGCTAGCCATATCCTTTGTTGCGAAGGAGTTAAAGAGAAACTTTCCGTAAGTGGACCTATCTGTTCCTGCAGTTTCAATATTTTTTCACCCCTGATGCGTTTTCTAAAAACGTGGACAAATGGTTTATAAACCATCCGAGGTCTATGCCGTTTACAAACGCCTCCGCCGCCTTTTTGGACTTATAGGAAATCTCTTCATAATGAGTGCGGTCCAAGGCCAATCGAGCCAACGCATCGAACCATGGTCCCATATCCTGTTCAGGAATGACGGGAATCGGAATTAGCCTTTCATCCACAGCAGTTTCATATTGCACAATTGGTTTTACAGGCAGAAGATAATCAACCCCCAGCTTCGCTTCCGGCGTGCCCCCAACTTTGCTGGCTATGACTGGCACCCCGCGCACCATGCCATCGACGATGACCGCGCCGAAAGCTTCTCCCCACAAAGAGGGAACGATTAGAATTTTGGTTTGCTTAATAATCTCATCAATGTCATCCACCCTTGGCAGAATCGTCATATTCGGCATCTCTTCAAGCAACTGCAAGTTCTTAGCAGTAGTAGCCCATGTTGGAACCGCTGCAAATTTTAAATCAGGGAAATGTTTAGCTAATGCTATGAAGATCGGGAGGCCTTTAATTTCCGATGGATTAATCATCGTAATGAAGCCGTCATCGAAATTGGCATAGTACTCGAACGGTCCCAGCCCGTGTACGGGGAAAGGAAACACGGTCGATTCCAGCTGCCCCCACTTCAAGAGGTAATCGCTCAAGTATTGGCTTGAAGCAACAATGCCGGTGGTTTGGCGCAACAACTCAAAATGCTCGTCGTTGCATTCATAGCTTTCAGGCCCGAATGGCAATGCAACCTGGCTATGCGCAATTTCGATTACGCGACCCGCCGCTGCGCGCAGCGCAGCTCTCAGCACGCTTGGAACGCGGTCCTCCGTAACGAGCACCCAATCGGGATCGAGCGCCTCTACTCGCGCTTGAACGTATTCTTCCAAGTAGTCGTAGCTCTGCACGGTATGAATGCTTACGCCGTTGCTCTCGTAAATCTCCAAATGCTCTTCTAGATGCACACGAACCACTTCCCCGGAAGCCAACTTGCCAGCAAACCGTTCATGATCCCTTAACCCGTTATCGTTAGGCGTGACCGTAATGACTTGGCACTCGTGCCCAAGCCGCACCAGCCCCTCCATCAGGAAGCGATTGGCTTTGCACGCTCCGCTATACGAAACAAAATAACCCAGTGCTTGTACCAGCAAGATTTTCATCGAATCATCCTCCAGTTCATTGTCAGCTCACGAATCTAGCGATGCTATGCTGCCGTTCAACGGATCGTTAATTGTTCACGCTGCGCGTCCTTCAACAACCGGCATACATCAAGCGAAATGCCGTGGCACAGCAAGGAATGGCTATCCTCAATCACCTGCATGCTATCGCTGTAGGTAATAAGGGGATAATCGGTGATTCGGCTTGCTTCCCCGCCTTGAAACCCGCACATCGAGGCTGTTTTCGCGCCAACCGTGCGAGCGTACTGTAACGCTTTCATTACATTTTTGGAATTGCCGCTCGCCGATATGGCGATGACCAGATCTTTGGGCTCAAGGAAAGGCACCAATTGCTCCGCAAAAACATTGTCATAATGGGTATCATTCGCCCAAGCCGTCAATATCGGCACATTGTCGCAAATCGACACTGCCTTCATCCGTCTTCTGCCCGATGAAATTGTTAATTTGCTAAGGTCGCAGGCAAAATGAGAGGCAGTTGCCGCACTTCCTCCGTTGCCCATCACATAAATGGTGCCTTCCCGCAGCCAAACGTTAATGATTTCTTGGGTTAATTCGTTAACCAAACCGGCATCAATGGTTTTCAAAGAATCGGATACGTCATGAAAATAACTTTCTATAAAATGGCTCATTATACGGGCCCCTCCTGTAAAATAATATGGTCAATCGCTTCATCAACCGTCGCGCAAACATGGCGGGCGCGAACCTGATGATCATTTTCGCCATCACAGTTTCCTGCTTCGCTGTTTTGTACAAATATCCCATAACAATGAACAGCTTGAGCCGCCTGCATATCCGTCCAAGAATCGCCTACAAAATAGCAGTGTTGCAGCTGAAGATTATGGTCTTGGGCCGCTTGAAGCAACATGCCTGGCCTTGGCTTCCTGCAGGCACAATTCGCTTCAGGTGTATGCGGGCAAACGTAAATTTGCGTCAACGATATCCCCTGTGCCTGCAGCTCCAGCTGCATATGCCGATGAATCTCATCGATATCATGCATTTCCGCAAGCTGTTTGCCTACGCATGCTTGATTCGTCACGACGATGATGTTCCAGCCTCGTTCATGCAATTTTTTGATCCCGCCAATCGCCCCAGGCATCCATGCAAACTCCTCCCAGGAAGTCACATAGCCATTCTCGATTTTCTCGTTTATAACGCCATCCCTGTCTAGAAATACGGTCGTCATACAGCTCTCCTCAATCGTTGTGCACAATGATTCTTGTGCCGCAATCATCGAATGCAAATGCCATCTCTTGAAGCGGCAGCGCTTGGCGCAACGCAGGATGAGTCTCGCCGTCTGCATAAAACAATAAAAACCCACCGCCGCCAGCGCCTGCCACCTTGCCGCCGGCCGCCCCGGCCCTCATAGCCGTTTCATACCAGCCATCAATCCGTTCACTTGTGATTCCGTTAGCGAGCTTTCGTTTCAATTCCCAGCCCGCATGCATAACGGTACCCATGAACGCAAGATTCCCTTGCTCCAACTCGCCTTTCAAATCAACACATTGCTCTTTGATCTGCAGCAGCATGCTGGCATTGCGTTCTTTCTTTTCCATTTGATTGTTTAAGATAGCCGAAGCCGACCTTGTCACTCCCGTGTAAAAGAGCAGCAAATTGCTTTCAAGGTTCATCCTTTGTTCTTCGTTAAGCTGAATGCGCTCCGTGTAGACGTCCCCGTCAGCTGCAAATGTATAATGCCTCAACCCGCCCAAAGCGGCTGCATACTGGTCCTGCTTGCCGATCGGCTGCTGAAGCACATCAATTTCAATATTGCAAGCCTGCTCTGCAAGAACCATAGGCGAAACCACCAGGTCTTGATAGGCGTAGAGCGCATGCAATAAGCCGACCGTCAGCGAGCTGGATGAACCTAACCCCGTTCCGCCTGAGGGAATATCCGCCCAAATGATAATTTCCACACCGTGTCGAATCCCCGTCATTTTCAGTGCTTCCCTCACCAGATCATGTTCGATCTCTTCAACGCGATCGGCCTCTTGCAAACTTGTACCGACAACTCGAATCTTCTTGTCTAGCCGTTCTTTGACCATCACGTAAATGTATTTATTAATAGCCGTACTAATAACAGCTCCGCCGTACGTCCCGTAGAAACTGCTTATATCTGTGCCCCCGCCTGTAAAACTGATCCTCAGCGGTGTTTTGCTAATAATCATAGCTCCAACTCCTGCTAGCCTTATTCAATGATTCCGGCGTTCCAATATCCATAAAAAATCCTTCAATGCAAAAGCTCCCCATCCGCCCAACCAATCTAGGCAGCAAATCATGGCCAATATCGGAAGGACGCTTGCCAGCGTGGATATATGCCCAAACATCGGCGTTAAACATATAAATGCCTGCGTTAGCCAAATCAGATTGCGGATTGGACGGCTTCTCCTCAAATGCCACGACTGTCTGATCGGCATCAAGGCCCACAATGCCGCAAGCACGTGGATTCTCGCTTCGGAAAAGCGCCATCGTCCCGGTTAGCTGGTGGCTCGCATGGCGCTCCTTCAGCTGCCCCAAATCAATATCCGTTAAATTATCCGCATAAATAACTAAAAAAGAAGCCTCGCCCTGCAAATAAGGCCGGCATGCCTCCAAGGTCCCTTGGCTGCCAAGAAGCGTTTTTTCATGCAGAAATTGAACCGTTAATCCCCACTCCTGGGAATTTACATAGTCAACCACGATCTCTTTAAGATGATGTAAGTTAATCATCACCTCCGTAATGCCAGCTTTCTGTAATTTTTTCAGCCACCATCCCAAAAGCGGAACGCCTTTCATCGGCACCATGCATTTCGGAATTTCCGCCGTAACAGGAAGCAATCTAGTACCCAGGCCGGCTGCCATCAAAATAGCCTTCATTCACTTACTCCCCTCTATCAAAATAGGTAGGCTCCGGGCGTTTGTGATTCGGGACCATATTCCAAAAATAGCCATACTACAATTCTTACTTTATAATTTCCAATCGATTTTCAACATGATGCATTCAACGCAAATGATGTGAATTTATACGAATTTTTCTAGAAGTGTAGTAAAAAATTAAATAGTTTTATTAATGTGGGGATTGTTCTCTAATTGGTAAGGCAACAAAACAACGCCCCGCAAGGCAGCTGTAGTCCAGCTGTCCTTGCGGGGCGTCTTGGGGAATACTGATTCCCCCCTATCCTCCTGCCCTTCTGTATTCAGTTGAATTAGACACCCGTGGTATAATATCCATTAAAAGGAGGTGGGTAGTGTGAAGAAGATTGCTTGTACTGTCTTTGTTTTAACACTATCATTTGCTGTTTTCGCTGGATCAGCATTCGCAGAATCTAATGTTTTGAAGACTAGACACGAGACCGCTAAAAATTCCATAGGAAATATTCGATAATTTGCGCTTGAGGTTGACTCCTATTGAGTCAACCTTTTTGCGAATTCCTCATCATGTCCTTCCGTATTCAACCTGTCCATCAATCATTTTTCAAATAGGGGTGATATCATTTGAGTGGTTTCATAATCGTTGTTTTAATTTGTGTTGTATTTTTGGGCTTTTTCAGGAAGAAAAAGAAGTGAACTCGGGGCGCGGTGGTGGTTTACATCACCCCATGTTCCTCACTATTCACGAATGTTCATTCATAGCTTCAATCTAAAAGGAAGCCTATCATAAATAGAATCCTTCAACTGCCTCGTACGAATATAGTTTGACGAGCCAAACAGAAATCTTCTGCCAGCGCCCCGCCATGCAGTAATAGTTCACCCACTCTCTTTTGCATTTGTCCTGCCTCACTCAGAATAAAACGAATATTTCTTGTATATGCTTGTAATAGGTGCTTCACTTTGGTTGCAGTTTAATACAAGATAGTATAGAGTTGAGGTGGGAGAGGTGAAATATATGGCAATTTCTCAAGAAGATCGGAGAGTATTTGAGGACGTTATAGATACACTCCAAGAAAACCCAAGTGAGGCAGGCATAGTGCTAAAAGTGCTGTTCACTTTTTTAAAGAAAACAACCCCGGTGCAAGTCGAATTGCAAGAAGAAGTTAAACAATTATTGGAACAACATTCCTACACCCAAAACAAGCATGCTGTAATAGAAGACTTAAAGAAATGCTGGAGCATTGTTATAAATGTGGCGCAAGAGGAAGAAGTAATTAAAAGTTATACAACGGGCCAATTGGCAAAATTTTTCGGAGTAAGCATTACAACGATTAACAAATGGATTGCATCAGATAGACTAATTGGTGTTGAACGAACGGATCGATTTAAACAAGCCAGAATTTCAGAGAATGTGATGTGGGTTTCTCCAACAGGTGAAAAAACACCTGTATATGAGGTCGTAGAACGATACCATCAAAACAACCAGCCTATAGATTTGAGCGATCAAGAATATAAGATTGAACGAATAAAAGAAATTGTGAAAATGATTACCTTTTTTGAAGAACGTTATGGGGGGACGTATCAAAAAGTTTTAAAATCGAAAGGCGATCCTTATCAATCGGAAGATTGGCAATGGGGACGGGAAGGGAAAGAGTGGCAATACCTTCTCAAAGAAATTGGTGATCTATGATAGGCGATTCGAAGTCCAATTTAAAAGAGATTCAAAAAGCATTTCGTGATGCAATTCAAGAAATACGGGAAACCGACAGCACAGGAAAATTAAGTTCAATCCTTGCTCAACGAGCAACCATTGTCTTTTCAGATGGATCTCTCTTGTATATAACTGAAATTCTAACTAAACAAGAAAGAATTGAACTGTATCATTATGATTGGATAGCTTCTGATCGGATAACGGTATTGGGTAAATATCATTCTGAGCCTCACGAAGATGAGAACTATCAAACAGATACAGAGCCTTACCATGTACATTCCCCTAAACATCCAACGCTAAATACTGAACGCCGATACCCAAACCACTCCCATACTGATTTATTCTCAATTGTGGAAGGGATTTTCTTTTTTCACTTAATGCCGCAAAGAAAATAAGCAAGCCGTTTCGGTTTATAGAAGTATCAAATAGATGCAACATGTGAAACACTTCTAAACTTGTAGGAGTGTTTCTTATTTTTTGTATCTATACTCCTCTCCCCCACGATCAAATCATCTTCATTATCTTAATAAAAAATTCAGATCCCCTCTTGAACCTTACGTAACGTAATGATCCATAATGATCGTAACAGCAGGATGCAACGCGAGCTAACACCAAAAAAAATCGAACACAAAATAAAATTCGAAATCGGAGGACAAACGAATATGAGAAAACTCGTACTATTTCTGCATGCATCGCTTGACGGCTTTGTAGAAGGGCCTAACGGTGCAATGGACATTGGCTGGATTTCCTACAATGCTGAACTGGAGAAACATGCGAAAGAAATTTTGAGTACTGCCGATACTGTCATTTGGGGACGCGGGACTTATCAAATGATGCACGGTTACTGGCCATCTGTGCCTTTGAACCCATCAGCTTCGCAGCATGAACGGGATCATGCTGCGTGGATCGAAAAGACAGCCAAAATCGTTTTTTCAACGACACTGGAGAAAGTCGAATGGAACAATTCCAGACTGGTGAAAGAAGATATCGAAGAAGAAATCAAGAACCTCAAACAGCGGCCAGGCGAGGATATCGTCATCTTAGGTAGCCCTAGGCTCGCACACTGCCTTATGCAGCTTGATTTGATCGATGAGTATAAAATTACAGTTTCTCCCGTCCTGATCGGCAGCGGATTGCCGTTATTCCAAGGGCTCAAGGAGAAGGCCAATCTTAAACTTATCGATAACAAGACATTTGAGTCTGGAGTTATAGGCCTTGTTTATCAGAGGGTTAGATGAGCTTGTCACCGAAGAGCAGTCTGGCACGTGAACGGTATTTAAACTGAACATGATTAGGCATACATAACAAAAAACTCCTTTAATAAAGTAAGGTTTTTTTGTTATGTATGGTATGTACCTCTTTTTACAAAATCATTCACACTAGCTTTTTGATTTGTTACTTCTACCCCTGTAGAACGAAAAAAAAAAAAAAAAAAAAAACTGTGCTCACGCTTCACCCAAATAAAGCCCCCGCAAGCCCTTGTCCCACATGACATTAGAGCCATAATCGGTCAAAAATCGAGGTGATAAATCCTGTTCTCATCATAGCAGAAAACGGAGCAAAATCGAATCAATATTGGGGGGGGGGGATTGTTAA
This sequence comes from Paenibacillus sp. MMS18-CY102, assembly GCF_009789195.1. Classification (GTDB taxonomy): domain Bacteria; phylum Bacillota; class Bacilli; order Paenibacillales; family Paenibacillaceae; genus Paenibacillus_T. The sequence continues at coordinate 83,072 of NZ_WSTC01000026.1, forward strand.
CTAAAGTAGAGTCGTCCCAAGCCTTTTTACAGCGGCAGAAGTCAATTCTGCGCCGCTGGCAATGTACTACTAGCCAGGCATCCTTCCATTTTAATCGGAAGAAGATGATCGGGAAAATAATCGGGAAAAGCCTTTCTGA
>NZ_WSTC01000027.1 GCF_009789195.1 Paenibacillus sp. MMS18-CY102
TTAAATATGGTTTAAACATGGAACCGAATATTTCGCTTCCCGAGCATCCTATTGCCATTTTTACAGAATCCCATCATTCTTCAAAGACGAGGTCCATCATGTGTGCGTTATTCTTTTCACAGAAAAAAGGAGATAATGTTCGGATTACGATATATTTATCGATTACAACATTGATGTTAGATAGTTAGACGTATGATTATGGAACTAGCCATGATGTGAAGGAAAAACGAATATTTCGACCTTCTATGTCATATATATTAACACAATATAGCGGAATGGAATTGGTTTCATTAACAACTGAAAGAATTTTAAATAAATGATGTTAGTTATGTTGACACAAAAGGAAGAGCCACTCTATAATGAGATCACGAACATTGGAATGGTTTTACAAGGTAATGTTCGTCAATTCGATCGTATATTGGGGAGTGGGAGAATGAAGAAGAAAAAGAAAGCACCCATCTATCAGACAGCGATATTGCTTGTGGCCCTGTGCCTTGCATTAGCGGCATGTGGAAGTAAAGATGAGCCGGCTTCAACGGGATCAGGGAATGAATCGGCAGCAGGCAGTGGCGATACGATCAAGGTAGGCATTCTTCATTCACTAAGCGGTACGATGGCGATCAGTGAGGTTTCCGTGAAGGACGCGGAGATGATGGCGATTGATGAGATAAATGCGAAGGGCGGCGTGCTTGGCAAGAAAATCGAGCCGGTGATTGAGGATGGGGCATCCGACTGGCCGACTTTCGCCGAGAAAGCGCGCAAGCTCATTTCTGAAGATAAAGTTACGACCGTATTCGGTGGCTGGACATCGGCGAGCCGGAAGGCGATGCTTCCAGTGTTCGAGGAGCTTAACGGGTTGCTCTGGTACCCGGTGCAGTATGAAGGGCTGGAGCAATCGCCTAATATTTTCTATACAGGCGCAACGACAAACCAACAGATCGTGCCGGCTGTATCGTGGCTGCTCGAGAACCGCGGCAAGAAGTTCTACTTGCTCGGCTCGGACTATGTATTCCCGCGTACGGCGAACAAGATCATTAAAGAACAGTTGAAAGCCGAAGGCGGCGAGCTGGTGGGTGAAGAGTATACGCCGCTTGGCCATACCGATTACAGCACAATTATTACAAAAATCAAAGAAGCGAAGCCAGATGTCGTATTTAACACGATGAACGGCGACAGCAACGTAGCATTCTTCAAACAGTTGAAGGATGCAGGCATTACGTCGAAGGATCTGACTACGCTGTCGGTATCGGTAGCGGAGGAAGAAATTCGCGGTATCGGTGCAGATGTGTTAGCGGGCCATCTCGCGGCATGGAACTACTACCAAACGACGGATACGCCTCAAAATAAAACGTTTGTAGACAACTATAAGAAGAAATATGGCGCTGACCGTGTAACGGCTGACCCGATTGAAGCAGGTTACGATGCCGTTTACCTGTGGGCGGCTGCGGTTGAGAAAGCCGGTTCGACGGATGTCGATAAGGTTAAAGCAGCGGCGAAGGATCTCGAGTGGGATGCGCCAGAAGGCAAAGTGAAAATTGACGGGGAAACGCAGCACTTGTACAAAACGGTCCGCATTGGCGAAGTACAGGGCGATGGGCAGTTCAAGGAGCTGTGGGCTACGGGTGAGCCTGTGAAGCCAGACCCATATCTGAAAGGCTATGCGTGGGCCGCATCACTCAGCTCGGGCAACTAACATAAGAGTCGCAGCTTAATTGAGGGAAGTATTCGCTGCTCGGCTTCGAATGCTTCCCTTTCTCTGTTGTCCAAATGGGATTAGGTGGGGTGAGATTATGGAATTATACGTCACGCAGCTGTTTAATGGGCTCAGTGTTAGCTCGATTCTGCTGCTGATTGCACTAGGATTAGCGATTACATTCGGGCTCATGAACGTTATCAATATGGCGCACGGCGAGCTTATTATGATTGGGGCATATGCCACGTATGTGACGCAAAATATTTTCAAAAGTGCGCTGCCGGATTCGCTTTTTAATTGGTACTTCGTCTTAGCTATCCCGGTTAGTTTCGGCATTGCGTTCTTGTTTGGGCTATTGCTCGAAGCCTCGCTTATTCGGCATTTGTACGGGCGCCCGCTTGACAGCTTGCTCGCAACTTGGGGTGTAGGGCTCGCGCTGCAACAGCTCGCGCGCTCCATCTTCGGCGCGCCGAATGTCGGCGTGACTAGCCCGACTTGGCTCGATGGCGGGGTCACGATAATGGCGGGCGTGGTGCTGCCGTACAAACGGCTTTTTATCATCGGCCTAGTTATCATTTGCTTGTTTGCGATGTACCTGTACATTTATCGCAGCCATGCGGGACGCAATATGCGCGCCGTAATGCAAAATCGTGACATGGCCGCATGCCTCGGCATCTCGACCCGCCGGGTGGACGCGATGACGTTCGCCATTGGCTCGGGCATTGCTGGGATTGCAGGCTGCGCCCTGACGCTCATTGGCCCGATTGGCCCGTCGCTTGGCACTTATTATATCGTAGATGCCTTTATGGTCGTTGTTCTGGGCGGCGTAGGCAAGCTTGTCGGGACGTTGTTCGGAGCGCTCGGCATTGGCATGACGAATACGATGTTCGAGTATTGGACGAATGCCTCGCTAGGCAAGGTGCTTGTGTTCATCTGTATTGTTGCATTTCTGCAATGGCGGCCCAAAGGGTTCGTTGCCATGCGTTCACGTTCGTTGGATTAGGAGGGTGTTAAACGATGCTTACGCTTACGACGAAACAATGGACGCCAGCGCGTGTGTGGACACTCGTCGGCTATGCTGCTGCTTCGGCAGCGCTGTTCGCCGCACCGCTTTATTTAAGTGATTTTCGCCTAAACCTGCTTGCGAAGTTTCTCGCTTTCGCTATCGTGGCACTTGGCCTGGATCTCTTGTGGGGCTACACCGGCATTCTGAGCTTAGGCCATGGCGTCTTCTTCGGGTTAGGCGGCTATGCGATGGCAATGTACTTGAAGCTTGAGGCGAGTGGCGGCCGAATGCCGGATTTTATGGAATGGAGCGGTTTAACCGCACTGCCATGGTTTTGGAAGCCGTTCGAGTCACTAGGGTTCGCATTTGCCGCAGGCATTCTGCTGCCAGGTTTGCTCGCTTTGTTTCTAGGCTATGTAACGTTCCGTAACCGAATTCGCGGGGTTTACTTTACGATTCTGACACAGGCACTCGTTATCATAACAACGACACTGCTTATTGGGCAGCAAGCCTATACAGGCGGAACCAACGGCGTGACGGGCTATAGCCGCATTATGGGTTACTCCATTGCTAACCCTGATACGAAGCAAATGCTGTATTGGATAACGGCTGCTTTTCTGATCGTGGCATTCCTGCTGTGCCGATTTTTAGTTAAAAGCCGGTTCGGCAAGGTGTTGCGCGCGATTCGCGACGGTGAGAATCGCGTAAGGTTTATCGGATATAATCCTGCTTTTTATCAAATGACGGCTTTCGCAATTTCCGGTGCGCTTGCAGGCCTTGCAGGCATGCTGTTCGTGCTCCATGTGGGCATTATATCGCCTTCCATGATGGGGATTGTCCCATCGATTGAAATGGTATTGTGGGTCGCAATCGGCGGTCGCGGCACGATGGTCGGTGCAGCGATCGGCGCGGTGCTCATGAACTGGGGCAAAAGCGAAATCAGCGCGCAGTACCCAGATGCATGGCTGTTCTTTATGGGCGCTTTGTTTGTTGTTGTCGTCGTATTCCTGCCTAACGGCGTGGCCGGCTTGTTTGGCCGAATCAAAATTCGCAAGAGGAGGGTGACGGAACATGATCAAGATGCCGTCCGTAATCCTGCAGTGTGAAGGCATTACCGTCGAATTCGACGGGTTCAAGGCAGTTCAGGGCATGAATTTGACGCTGGAGCAAGGTGAGCTGCGGTTCCTAATTGGTCCCAATGGTGCGGGCAAAACGACCATGCTGGACGTTATTTGCGGCAAGACGCGGGCGACCTCGGGCAAGGTCATGTTTAACCGTGCGGATGGCATTATGGACATTACCCGAAAGAAGGAGCACCAGATTGCCGAGCTTGGCATCGGGCGCAAGTTCCAAGCTCCGTCTATTTTTCCGACGCTGACTGTATTCGAGAACTTAGAGATTGCTATGCGGCAGAAACGCAGTGTGTTCGCGACGCTGTTCGCGAAGATGGTGGTGGCGGACCGGGAGCGTATTGAGAAGCAAATGGCGTTAATTGGCCTGCAGGACAAAGCGTTATGGCGTGCCGGAGGCCTGTCGCACGGAGAGAAGCAGTGGCTGGAGATCGGCATTATGCTGATGCAGGAGCCGGATATTTTGCTGCTGGATGAGCCGGTCGCCGGCATGACTGACAAGGAAACGGATAAGACGGGCGAGCTGTTGAAGGAAATCGCCAAGTCCCGGACCATTGTCGTTGTGGAGCATGATATGGAGTTTGTCCGTAATTTCGCAAGCAAGGTTACCGTAATGCACGAGGGCAAGCTGCTCAAGGAAGGCACGATGGACGATGTGCAGAATGACGACCGCGTAGCGGAAGTTTATCTCGGAAAAAGGCGGGATGCTGATGTTAGCCGTTCAACAGCTTGAGGCAGGGTATGGCGAGAGCATTATTTTGCGCAATGTGTCGCTCAACGTTAAGCCAGGGCAGGTCGTCTGCTTGCTCGGGCGCAACGGTGTAGGAAAGACGACGCTGATGAAAAGCATTATGGGCGTATTGAAGGCCCGCCGGGGAGTGGTGTCGTACAATGGTGCAGATTTGACGAAGTCTGCGCCAGCGCGCCGGGCGAAGAGCGGTATCGGCTACGTGCCGCAGGGACGCGAAATATTCGGGCAGCTAACCGTGTATGAGAATATCTTGATCGGGTTGGAAGCGGCGCGGGAGAAGGTGCAAGAGGTCCCACCTGAGGCGATTGCGAAGTTCCCTGTGCTGCCTACAATGTATAAGCGCCGAGGCGGTGACCTCTCTGGTGGGCAGCAGCAGCAGTTGGCGTTCGCGCGGGCATTGGCGTCGGGGCCAGAGCTGCTCTTGCTTGATGAGCCGTGCGAGGGCATACAGCCGTCGATCGTCGATGACATTCGGGACGTAATCCGCTCCATTAAGGCGGATGGCAAGACGGCGATATTGCTCGTTGAGCAGAGCCTTGATTTTGTGAAAAGCGTCGGGGATTACTTCTACATTCTCGATAAGGGCGCTGTTGCTTGGGAGGGCGAACTGGAGAGCCTGAGCGACGAGGTTATCCGGAGGTATTTGACAGTGTAAGTGACGCAGTGGAATAGTTGTAAATGCATTATTGCATCATCTTATGCGAGGGGCACTCCCCCGTATTTGGTGGTGCTATTTTAATGCGGGGGGATATGATAAGATTTAACTTAACCGGTTAACCAAAATGGAGGTACATGTTGCGATGAGAATGCCCATCAAGTCTATTGCAGTTACAGGTTTTTTAATAACCGCGCTGCTCATAAGCGGATGCAGTGATAGCAAAGGTGAGCGTTCAGACGCAGATTTTTCTTCCGAAAGCTCGGTGTTGAACCTTGTATCCTATTATCATAGCCAGCCCAATGGCGCGGCGTTGCCGAACCACTGCAGCATTAAGACAACGGAGTATGAGGGGGAGACTAAGCTAGGCAATGGTGTTGTTTATATTTTAAATTGCGATTCAGAAGGCAATTCGACGTATGACAGGTTATTTGCATTAATTCCAATAGAGGGCGAAGATAAGGCGTATAGTTTGGATGTCCCCCTACTTCAAGAAGAGAACCGGGAGAATGATATAAAGAAAGTAATAAGCCTTCTAAAGTGAAAGCCTAAATAATAGGGTGAAGCACGGGAATAGCTATGCAGTGATGTATAAATTTGAGGTTAGCTAGCATGAACTAGGTGGCCTTTTTGTTGTGGTTTCGACAATAATAATCTAAAAATCTCCTAAAATATCATGAAAAGCTAGTCCTCGACAAGAAGTCATACTATAATTATCGTTATGGTTTACAAATGTAACCAACTAGAAGGGGGAAGTAGGAAGAAATGAGAAACAAAAAGAGTATTACAGCATTCATGCTAGCATTCATCATGCTCTTGACGATGCCGGTCTGGACGGCGAATGCTGAAGCAACAAGCGGTCCATCTGTATTTGTTAACGGCGTGAAGGTTAAATATGCGCAAGCCCCAGTTATCCGAGATGGCGCGACGCTCGTATCGGCGAAGGAAACGATCGAGAGCCTCGGGTTAAGCTTCACGTGGGATGCTTCCAATAAGCGAATTGTTGGATCAAACGGAGAGACGACGGTTACGTTCGTGGTTGGCCAGCTTTCGGCGACAATCAATGGCGTAACGGTATTCCTGAATACAGCGCCAGCGCAAGTTAACGGGCGTACGATGGTGCCGCTGAAGCCATTGCTGGATACGATGGGTGCAGTAGCGACTACGAAGACTGATTTGATCAGCATCAAAACCGGTGACCCGAGCAAAACGAAGTATTTCACAGGGCTGCCGCTCCAAGTTACGAATTCGTCGATTAAAAACCTCGGCGGCAATGCCGTTAATGTCGATTATGTGCAATACACTATGTATAACGGCGATGTGTACACAACTGACTATACGATGACGCTGGCAGCCGGCCAAAAAGGCGCTTTCGAGAACGCAACGAACGTGCCGGGCTATGCAATTGAAATTGACGGAGAAAACCATACGTTCCTCGGTCGTGCCATTCATGGCATGTCCAAGCAGGGCGAGGATATCCCAAGCAGAAGCTATCAGCTAACGGACCGGCTGTATGCGAGTGATGCATTCTACAAGGATATGTCCAACATGTGGAATAAAGTGTTGGCTGACTTCAAGAAACAATTGAAGCAAGAGCTTGTTAACAATAAGAACGTGCCAATTCAAATTCAAGCATCCGATATTTCTTACGATACAATGGGATATCCAGAAGCGAATATTCGCCTGAAAAACCTGACGGAAAAGAAAATCGTCGCATTCGAACTTTCCTTCAGCTGCTTCGATTCCTATGGTGATCCGGCAAAGGGTGGATACCCGTACAACAACCGTTTCTACGGCAAAGCTAACGATGCTGTAGGCTGGGGCGAGACGTATACGTTCACTTGGGACCTGTTTAGCTACTCGGACACGAGCAAGATTTCGAACATTACGATCGATAAAGTCGCGTTCTCCGACGGATCGGTATGGAAGCGCAAGAAATAAGAATGAAATAGGGGTGTCCCAAAGCCATAACGGCGGGGGACACCCCGTTGTTTTGCATATAAAAAGCTGTCCTAAAAGTCGATTGCAAATGCAATCACTTTTGAGACAGCTCTTTTTTTGGAACAATGCACGCTATGCTACGCCAAGCGCATCTTAAAATCTTCATAGCCGAATTCGCGAACAATCCGGCAATCGCCATTCTTATCTTGAACCGCAATGGCTGGCAGCGCCATGCCATTAAAGGTGTTGGTCTTCACCATGGAGTAGATGGCCATATCGCCGAACACGAGCCGATCGCCGCATTGTAACGGCTGGTCGAACGAATAATCACCGATGACATCGCCCGTTAAGCAAGTTTGGCCGGTCAGCCGATAGGTGAACGGTTTTTCCCCAGGCTCGCCCGTTTCCATAATAGGTGGGCGGTATGGCATTTCTAACACGTCCGGCATGTGGCATGTTGCGGAAGTATCCAGAATCGCGATATCGACGCCATTCTTATGGAGATCCAGAACGGATGCGATTAAGAAGCCTGCGTTGAGTGCAACGGCTTCTCCCGGTTCCAAGTAAACTTCTAAACCGTATTTGTCCTGCATGCTTTTAATGCAGGCTTCAAGGGTAGCGATATCATAATCATCCCGTGTGATATGATGGCCGCCGCCAAAATTGATCCATTCCATCTGTGGCAGCCACTCGCCGAACCGGGCTTCTACTGCCTGCAGCGTAGTCTCCAGGTCATCGGAGTTTTGCTGGCAGAGGGTGTGGAAGTGCAGGCCGGTTACGCCGTCGAGCAACTCCGGGCGGAAATCCTCTTGTTTGGCGCCAAATCTGGAGCCAGTCGAACAAGGGTCATAAATCTCATGCCCAACTTGCGTGGAGCATTCCGGGTTGACGCGAAGGCCAATCTTTCTGCCGGCTTGAAGCGCCCGGTCTTTAAACTTCTCGAGCTGCGAGAAGGAGTTAAAAATAATGTGATCGCAAATCGAGATGATTTCATCAATCTCATCTTCGCGGTAAGCAGGGGCAAAGACATGTGTTTCTTTGCCCATTTCTTCATAACCCAGCCGTGCTTCGAATAAGCCGCTGGCGGTCGTGCCGCTTAAATATTCACCAATGAGGGGGTACATGGTTGTCATGGAGAATGCTTTTTGGGCCAAAACAATCTTTGCTCCTGTACGTTGCATAACACCGCTTAGGATTTTAAGATTTTTCTCGATGAGTGCCTCATCGACGACAAAACATGGTGTAGGCAGTTCGTTGAAGCGCATCTTACCGAACCAATACCGGTTGTTTCTTCGTCGACGGCTTGCCGTCAACCAGTACTGGATTAAAATCTTCTACCCATGGAAGTCCCCATTTGTTCAACTCTTCCATGAACGGATCTGGATCAAACTCTTCAATGTTGTACACGCCAGCTTTATTCCATTTGCCAGTCAGGATCATAGCAGCGCCGATCATGGCAGGAACGCCAGTTGTGTAGGAAATAGCTTGGGAGCCTACTTCTTTATAGCACTCTTGGTGGTCGCAAACGTTGTATACATAGTACGTTTTATCTTGGCCGTCTTTTTTGCCTTGGAAAATGCAGCCGATATTCGTTTTGCCAACCGTACGCGGTCCGAGCGATGCTGGGTCAGGCAATACAGCTTTCAAGAATTGAAGCGGAATGATTTTTTTGCCTTCGAATTCAATCGGCTCAATGGAAGTCATTCCTACGTTCTCCAGCGCTCTGAGGTGAGTCAGGTAGCTTTGGCCGAACGTCATGAAGAAGCGGATACGCTTCAGCCCCGGCATGTTAACAGCAAGGGATTCCAGCTCTTCATGGTAGAGCAAGTACATATCTTTCTCGCCAACTTCAGCGAAGTTGTATACGCGTTTGATTTCCATCGGCTGCGTTTCGATCCATTCGCCGTTCTCCCAATATCTGCCGTTAGCAGAAACCTCGCGAATGTTGATTTCTGGGTTGAAGTTCGTTGCGAACGGATAGCCGTGATCTCCGCCATTGCAGTCCAGAATATCGATATATTCAATTTCGTCAAAATAATGCTTGAGTGCATAAGCGGAGAATACACCTGTTACGCCCGGGTCAAATCCACTGCCAAGAAGGGCCGTAATGCCGGCTTTCTCGAAACGCTCGCGGTATGCCCATTGCCAGCTGTACTCGAATTTTGCTGTATCTTCAGGCTCGTAATTTGCTGTATCCATGTAATGGGTTTTGGTCGCCAGGCAGGCATCCATGATCGTCAAATCTTGGTATGGAAGGGCTAAGTTCATGACGATATCCGGTTTCACTTCTTCAATTAAAGCGATGAGTTCGTCCACGTTATCGGCATCCACTTGCGCAGTCGTAATTTTTGTTTTGCCGCCGTCTAATTTTGCTTTTAATTCATCGCATTTGGATTTCGTGCGGCTTGCGATACAAATTTCTTCAAAAACCTCGCTATTTTGAACGCATTTGTGAATCGTAACAGATGCTACCCCGCCACAACCAATGATTAACGCTTTTCCCATTTCTCAATCTCCCTTACTTCTAAATTAGTTGATGTTCGCCGTGCTTTGTTGGGTCCAGATGATTGCGATCGGTTTTTGCGCACAAAAAAAACAAGTGAGCAAAAACGCATCATCGCGTATCACAACTTGTTTAGATATAATAAAGGAATATTAAAATGTCGCCATTAATATTCAAATATATCGATAACGAATCAGAGTCTATATAGCAAATAATCACTTTTACCACTCTTATTGATCGTTTCACAAGTTGATGTGCGATACAATGCACCGGTCGTAAAGAAACCAAACTTATAAAATTTGAGCTGTTAGCTCAATCAATAAGGCAACTAAAGTTGCCAGTCGGCATTTGACCCGGCTGTCCGTATGGCCTTTACTTCCTGAAGGTGGATGTGGTCAAAAATTATCTGCTTGGAAAGACTCTATATATATTTGAATTATTGCTTTCCAAAAGTAACGCATTCTTATACTATCATAAACTCTCCAAATATCAAGAAATTTATTTAAATTGTTAAGATGAATTTTGTTAGCAATTTCTACTAGGCAAATTGGCGGGTCTGGCAACCTGCTAGAAGGCCAATCAGATAAACCCTGCCTTCGTCTTTTTGTTCTTTCCTACGATGGAATAAGAACAAACCTCACATTTCGGTTCGCCTCTCCCTCTTTTTCCCCGACGAACTTATTGCGTTTATCCGGCTTTACTCCCCATCCTATTTCCGGACAATGTACGGATTTCATCAATTCCCCAATTATCTATGTAATAAAACCTAACATATATGTTGACACATCCGAACGTTCGCAATAAACTACAGGTAAACGTCAGGTTTCATAACAAAACAAAATATAGTTCTCATCTGGCAAAAATGAAAGTTGTTAGCAGATTGATGAACGAAAAAGCTGTCTAGGGTTCCGCTGGTTCAACCAAGAGCGACATCAATGCGCGTCGTGGGAGAGTCAGGCCAGGTCCGAGAGATGGCGTGCGATGCATCCATGCAGCTGCAGCAAGCGGCCAGCCGGACATGCGCATACACGGAAGGATAAAAGCCTGGGAGATTACTCTCCCGGGTTTTTTCTTATATTTTTTTACGAAAAAGAGGGAGTGGAGTCGATGAGAAATGTTCGCAAATCCTTGCTTATTCTCGTTCTTGTATTCGTATTTACGGTAGTTGCAGGCTGTGGCGGATCGTCCAAGGAGACCGCTGCGGGAGGGTCTGATGAACCGATTACAATCGCGCTCAGCCCTTGGCCTGGCTGGTATATGTGGTATCTCGTCGAGCAGCAAGGGCTGTTCGAGAAGCATGGCGTGAACGTCAAGCTAGAGTGGTTCCCGGTGTATAGCGATTCACTCCAAGCGCTGGCGACCGGCAAGGTGGATGCGAACTCGCAGACGCTCAGCGACACGCTCGCTCCAATCTCGAAAGGAATCGGGTTAAAGGCTGTTTTGGTGAATGACAACTCCAACGGAGGGGACGCGATTGTCGCCAAGCCAGACATTGCGAGCGTGAAGGACTTGAAGGGCAAGACGGTTGCAACGGAGCTAGGGACGGTCGACCATCTGCTGCTGCTCACGGCGCTCGATCAGAACGGGCTTAAGGAATCTGATGTTAACTTTGTGAACATGACCGTCAACGATGCCGGGCCAGCGTTCATCACAGGCAAGACGGATGCATCCGTACTGTGGGAGCCATTCCAGACGAAAGCTGTCACCGAGGGCAAAGGCAAAGTATTGTTCTCCTCCAAAGATACGCCGGGGCTCATTCCCGATCTGCTGGTGTTCCGCGATAGTGTCGTGAAAAACCGCAAGGGCGATGTGCAGAAGATCGTTGATGCATGGTTCGAAGGCTTGGAGTACTTCAAAGCGCATCCAGATGAGGCGATTAAGCTGCTGGCCCAGAAGGCAGAGACGACGCCGGCGGACTTCAAGCTTGGCTTGGATAGCATTAAGCTGTTTACCCGCGAGGATAACGTGACGGCGTTCGGCACTCGCGAGGATTACTCTTCGCTGGCCTACACGGCGCAGAAAACAGCGGAGTTTCTGCAGAAGCTCGATATGGTCGATGACATTGACGATTACAGCGTAATCTTCGATTCCTCGTTCGTAGCCGGGCATTAAAGTGGGGAGGCGAAGCGGATGAGCAGTATTCCACCAGCATCGGCACAGCAACAATCTTCGTCGGCTGCTCCACAGCAAGCAGCGCCCGAGGGCGGCGCCGTGACAATGGGGTCCGGCGGACTGGCGGCACGCCGCAGGCGGAAGCCGCATCGGCTTCAGATTTTTAAAGATATCGGAACAAAGCCATTCGCGTTGACGGCAGCCTCATCTTTCCTTCTCTTGCTGCTCGCCTGGTCGGCGCTCAGCTACACGGAGGCGGTGAATCCAATATTCCTGCCGAAGCCGCACGATGTGCTGGCTGAACTAATTCATTTGCTCGGAACGGCAGATTATTGGCATCACATCGGCGTCAGCATTTTCCGCGTAACAGGCGGCTTCTTGCTTGCTTGTGCCATCGGCATTCCGCTGGGCGTGCTTGCAGGGACGTTCAAGTTCGGTGAAGCGTTCATCGAGCCGCCAATGGAGTTTATCCGGTATATGCCGGCTGTTGCCTTCATTCCACTCATCATGGTGTGGGCAGGGATCGGCGAATGGGCCAAAATCATGCTGATCTTTCTCGGCTGCTTCTTCCAGCTCGTGTTGATGGTAGCCGATAACGTGCGGCGCGTGCCGCAGGATTTGCTGCAAGCTTCCTTCACGCTAGGCGCGAGCCGCTGGAAAGTAATCGAGACAGTGCTGCTGCCGGCCATCCAGCCGCAGCTGATGCATACTCTTCGCCTCATTCTTGGCTGGGCGTGGACGTATTTGGTTGTAGCAGAACTGGTCGCCGTGAACAGCGGGCTCGGCTACGCGATTATGAAAGCACAACGGTATCTAAACACAGACCAAATTTTTGTCGGCATTATCGTCATTGGGCTGCTCGGGCTGATCAGTGACCGCATCTTCGCATTCATGAACAAGCGGTTCTTCCCTTGGGCCTGATCCGGCCGTAGCCGCCGCCCGTGGCCAGCCAAAACATTTATTTTAATGGGGGTAACGAATATGAACGCAATTTGGAATACGGCAATTCGTCCGGGCGGCAAGTGGTCAGGGACGATAGGTCGAGGCAAGCTGATTCGGTTTACGGCATTGGAGGCGGGAGCGAATGTTTCTATTCAGCTGTTTCACGCCCGTGATTTGACGGAGCGCTACAACATGCCGGATACGCTGAAAGCGCAGCATACGGCGCATCTAACCCGCGGGAACGTGCTAATGAGCGATAACGGGCGTGCGCTGGCCAGCATTGTGCAAGACAGCCTCGGCTGGCATGATCCGCTTGGCGGATACACCTATCGAGAGGCTACGGACGAGAAGTATGGCCATACGAATTACCAAGAGCTGCGCAATGAGTGGCTGCGCAGCGGGCAAGAAAACTTTGCAGTGGAGCTGGTGCGCTGCGGGCTCGGCATGCGGGATATGATGCCGGTTGTGAATTTATTCTCAAAAATCGCGGTGGATGAAACAGGGCGCATGCATTATGACGTGGCGCATTGCCCGGCGAATGCGACGGTGACGCTTCGGACGGAGATGGATACGGTGCTGGTGCTGTCGAACACGCCGAATCCTCTCGACCCGCGGACGGAGTATCCGTCGGTGCCGGTCAAAATTGAAGTGTTTGAGGCGTCGCCGGTCGATTCGCTCGACTATTGCGTGAATTATCGGCCGGAGAACCGGCGCGCTTACGAGAATACATGGGACTATTACGCGCTCATGGGCGTGTAAAGGGAAATAGGTGGGCGGCCGCGAAGCGGCTGCCCGCACGTTGATCGAGATGATAAGAGCGGCGGGGCGAGCCGAGATATTAGCTCGGTGAGCCGGTGCCGCCTGATGGCCATAGATGAAGATTCAACCATTTTGAACGTTCAATTAGGGGGTTTTACTTGTGTCCGTATTTAACCGAGTGGAGAGCACGCGCGTTGCGTCGGAAGCGATATATGAGGAAGTGGTGGCAGCAGGGGACGGGTGGATGCGTGAGCTGGAGCCGGGGCAGGTGCTGCGAATTGTAGATTTGGAAGGCAATCAGGCAGCTGACACGTTGTTCTATGATGCTGACAATCCGGAGGATCACTACAGTGCAGTAGCGACCATCGCAGGGCAAGGCAACATCTATCTGACGACGGGCTCAATCTTGCGTTCGGAATCCAGCAAGCCGCTGGTGCAAATCGTTGCAGACACATGCGGCCGCCACGATACGGTGGGCGGAAGCTGCTCGGCTCAGAGCAACACGGTGCGGTATGCGCATGAGAAGCTGCACATGCACAACTGCCGCGACACGTTCATGCTGGAGCTTGCGAAGCAGCGGGATGCGCGGTATACGAAGCGGGATTTGGCGCCTAACGTGAACTTTTTCATGAATGTGCCAGTAACGGAGGATGGCGGCTTAACCTTCGCAGATGGCGTATCGTCGCCAGGCGCTTATGTGGAGATGCAGGCGATTGCGCGCACGATGATGCTGTTGAGCAATTGCCCGCAGTTGAACAATCCTTGCAACGCCTATAACCCGACGCCGGTTAAGGTGTTGATCTGGGAGCGATAAGCTGAAGCGTAGCGGCTGCAAGTTAGCGCGATAACGACGAGGACGGGTTCAATCGATCACGGGTGAGTGGGCACACGGTTTGATCGGAGCAGACAGGAAGATATCGGTAACGGGGAAACGAAACGTAGAATGGCAATCCGGGGAGGAAACCAAGATGTTCACTAAAGTACTAATCGCCAATCGCGGCGCAATTGCTGTTCGAATCGAGCGCACGCTGCGCAAGCTAGGCATTGCATCTGTAGCTGTATACACGCAGGCGGACCAAGATAGCCTTCACGTCGATCAAGCTGACGAAGCGGTATTGATCGGCGAGGGCGCAGCGAAGGACAGTTACTTGAACGCTGAGCTGATTTTGCAGATTGCAGAGGAGACGGGCGCGCAGGCAATCCATCCGGGCTATGGCTTCTTGAGCGAAAATGCGGGCTTCGCGCGCGCTTGCCGCGATCGCGGCATTACCTTCATCGGGCCGACACCAGAGCAGATGGAGATGTTCGGTTTGAAGCACTCGGCGCGTGAGCTCGCGGAGAAGGCTGGCGTTCCAATGCTGCCGGGCACGCCGCTTATTACGGAACTGGAGCAGGCGGTCAGTGCGGCAGCGGGCATCGGTTATCCGGTCATTCTAAAAAGTACCGCAGGCGGTGGCGGCATCGGCATGCGCGTATGCGAGGAGGAGCAGGAACTGCGCTCTGCCTTCGAATCGGTGCGGCATTTGGCGGAGACGAATTTCAAGAACGGCGGCGTTTTCTTGGAGAAGTACATTGCGAAGGCGCGTCACGTTGAGGTACAGATTTTCGGCAATGCCTTCGGGGAAGTCGTCGCGCTTGGCGAGCGGGATTGCTCCATTCAGCGCCGCAACCAGAAGGTTATCGAGGAAAGCCCAGCGCCGAAGTTCGAGCAAGCCGTTCGTGAGCGGATGTTCGCAGCTGCGCGTAGCTTGGCGGCGGAAGCGGGTTATCGAAGTGCCGGTACGGTCGAGTTTTTGTATGATCCCCAGTCGACGGAGTTTTACTTCCTTGAAGTGAACACGCGGCTGCAGGTGGAGCATGGCGTAACGGAAGAGGTGCTCGGCCTTGACCTCGTGGAGTGGATGGTGAAGGAAGCGGCGAATGAGCTGCACAATCTGGAATCATTTGTCCCTGCACCGCAAGGGCATAGCATTCAAGCGCGTATCTATGCAGAGGATTGCCATCACAATTTCCGCCCTAGTGCAGGCCAGCTTGACCATGCGGCATTCTCGGCAGATGCGCGCAATGAAACGTGGGTGCGCGATGGCATTACGGTAACTTCGCTATATGACCCTATGCTGGCAAAAATCATCGTCCATGGCCGCGATCGCGCCGACGCGATTGCGAAGCTTATTAAAGCTCTCTCGGAGACGCGGATGTATGGCATTACGACGAACTTATCCTATATTCAATCGTTGCTGCAAGACCAAGCGGTTGTAGAAGGCGATGTATATACGCGCATGTTGAACGGGTATAGCCCTTCTGAGCTTGCAATTGAGGTGCTGGACGGCGGCGTTCAATCGACCGTGCAGGACTATCCGGGCCGGACCGGGCACTGGGATGTCGGCGTGCCGCCATGCGGCCCGATGGACCCGTTGTCGTTCCGAATCGGCAATAAGCTGCTTGGCAACGCCGACGATGCAGCAGGCATTGAGCTGACGCTTCGTGGCGGTTCATATACGTTCCGCAGTGATATCTGGTTCTGCTTAACAGGTGCAGATATGCAAGCAAAGCTGGACCAGGATGACGTTCCAACCTATCAGCCTGTTCTTGGTCGCCGTGGCCAAGTGCTCAAGTTCGGGGAGGCGCAAGAAGGGTTGCGCACTTACCTGCTTATCGCAGGCGGGCTCGATATGCCGCGCATTCTCGATAGTGCAGCGACGTTTACGCTTGGCGGCTTCGGCGGCCATGGCGGGCGTGCGCTCCGTACGGGCGATGTGCTTGGCGTGCATGCGGGCTTGGGTTCAAATAGCGTGGCGCCGATCAATCGAGTTGAGCTCGCGCTATCGGAGCGTCCGGCGCTAACGCGCGAATGGACGATTGGCGTTATTCCGGGACCGCATTGCTCTGCTGAGTTCTTGCTCCCAGCGTTTCTGGAAGAGCTTGCGGCGACTAGCTATGAGGTGCACTTCAACAGCTCCCGCACAGGCGTGCGCTTGATTGGGCCAGCGCCGCGCTGGGCGCGAGAAGATGGCGGCGAAGCGGGCTTGCACCCATCAAACATTCACGACAATGCCTATGCGGTCGGCACGCTTGACCTGACGGGCGATATGCCGATTTTGCTCGGTCCTGATGGCCCTAGCTTGGGCGGATTTATTTGTCCGGTAACGACGGCGTCGGCGGAGTTTTGGAAAATCGGCCAGCTGCGCCCCGGCGATAAAGTGCGCTTCCGCCTCATTACGCTCGAAGAGGCTGATAGGCTGCGCGACCAACAGACGCAATGGCTGAATGCTGTTGGAGAAGGGGAACGCGAATTTATTGCCCGGGCAATGGAATTGCCTGGTGAGCGCCCATTTGATACGGATTATCCGATCTTGGCGAAGGAAACCGAAGGCCGCGCATTCCCGATTACGATCCGCTGCAGCGGCGATGAGAATCTGCTCGTGGAATACGGCCCGATGGAGCTTGATTTGAAGCTGCGTTTCCAAGCCCATGCGCTAATGCAAGCGATTCAAGAGAGCGGCGCTGTACCGGTGCTGGATTTGACGCCGGGCATTCGGTCGCTGCAAGTGCATATCGACCGGACGCGAATTACGGTTCGCGAAGCTTGCGCAAAGCTGCTGGAGCTGGATCGCCAGCTTCCGCCGCTGGAGTCGATCCGCGTGCCTTCCCGTATCGTTCGATTGCCGCTGTCTTGGGATGATCCTGCAACGCAGCTTGCGATTGACCGTTACCAGCAGGGGGTTCGCCCTGACGCGCCGTGGTGCCCGAGCAATCTGGAGTTTATTCGCCGCGTGAATGGCCTTGATTCGATCGAGGACGTAAGGCGAATTGTTTATGATGCGAGCTATCTTGTGATGGGGCTTGGCGATGTGTACTTAGGCGCGCCAGTGGCAACGCCGATCGATCCCCGCCACCGTCTTGTAACGACGAAATATAACCCTGCACGAACGTGGACACCGGAAAATGCAGTCGGCATCGGCGGTGCCTACATGTGCGTGTACGGCATGGAAGGGCCTGGCGGTTACCAGTTCGTCGGCCGGACGATTCAGATGTGGAATCGCCTCCGTTCATCGACCGATAGCTTCCAGAGCGGCAAGCCTTGGCTGCTGCGCTTCTTCGACCAGATTCAATTTTATCCGGTAGAAGCAGATGAGCTGCTCCAACTGCGGGAGGACTTCCCGCGTGGCCGTTATGAGGTAAGCATCACGGAAACGACGTTTGATCTGGGTGAATACCTCCGTTTCCTCAACGAGATTGAGGAAAGTGCAGGCGAGTTCCGTGACAAGCAGCAGGCTGCTTTCCAAGCGGAGCGGGAGAGCTGGAAGGCGCAAGGGCTGGCGGAGTATGTTTCGGAGCCGGAGCAGGCGAAGCCTGCGGGGGACGATGAGCTGCCAGAAGGTGCGGAGGCGGTGCGCTGCAACATGCCGGGCAGTGTATGGAAGGTGCTCGTGGAGCCTGGCCAGCAGGTGAAAAAGGGTGAAACGCTCATCATCGTTGAGAGCATGAAGATGGAATTCTCGCAGCAAGCGCCATGCGACGGCTATATCGTAAATGCCAATTACGTCAAACCAGGCGATTCGGTACATGCCGGCCAATTGATCGTTGCGATGGCGCCATCAGAAACGGGGGTGTCGGTGTAATGCAGAAGACAACACTGCCTTCTACATTTACGATTGCATGGCTACAAGGCCAGTATGCGGGCAATGCGGTAACGCCAGAGGAAGTTATAGGCGAGATTATTCGCCGTGCCGATGCAGCCGCTGCGATGAATATTTGGATTACGCCGCCTTCGGCGGAATTGGTTGCTCCTTACTTGGAGCGCTTGAAGACACTTGATCGGGCAAGCTCTCCGTTGTGGGGAATCCCATTCGCGATCAAGGATAATATTGACCTTGCAGGCGTGCCAACGACGGCAGCTTGCGCGGAGTATGCATACACGCCAACTGAGCATTCCGCCGTCGTCGAACGTTTAATCGCAGCTGGCGCGATCCCTGTTGGCAAAACAAATCTCGACCAATTCGCCACAGGTCTCGTCGGCACACGCAGCCCTTATGGCGAAACGCATAATGCGCTTCGCCCGGAGCTCATAAGCGGCGGGTCCAGCTCTGGCTCTGCTGTTGCGGTTGCCCAAGGGCAGGCAGCCTTCTCGCTTGGCACGGATACAGCCGGTTCTGGGCGCATCCCGGCAGCGCTGAATGGGCTTGTCGGCTACAAGCCAAGCGTTGGCGCGTGGCCGCTCAAGGGCGTCGTGCCTGCTTGCGAAAGCTTGGATTGCGTCACGGTGTTCGCTGCCGATCTAACGGATGCTTATACCGTTGATGCAGTTGCGCGTGGCGTTCATGCTGCCGATCCGTGGTCGCGCAGCATCCCTGCACCGCAGCCGGCGCTGCCTGCACGGATTGTGCTGCCAGACCAAACGCCATCATTCTATGGGCCGTATGCGGCAGAATATGAGGCGGCATGGCACGCGGCGGTGGCTCAATTCGCGGCGCTGGGCATCACCGTTGAATTTGTCGACACAGAACTATTCTCAGCAGCAGCAGCGCTCCTTTATGAGGGACCATGGGTTGCGGAACGATGGGCGGGCTTGGGCGGCTTCATTGAGGCTCACCCGGACACGGCATTCGCGGTAACAGAGCGCATCTTGCGCTCGGGCGCTGCCGAGCAGCATACGGCGGCCTCCTTATTCCAGGCTATGCATCAACTCCAACGCTACAGAAAGCAGGCGTGTGAGCTGCTTCAGGGCGCGGTGCTCGTGCTGCCGACAGCAGGCGGCACATGGACACGCGACCAAGTGCGCGACAATCCGGTCGAGACGAATCGCGACATGGGGCGGTACACGAACCATTGCAACTTGCTGGACTTATGCGCTGTGGCTGTTCCGGCAGGCATAGCGCTTGCGGATACGCCGTTCGGCATTACGCTGTTCGGTTTGGCAGGCGAGGAAAATTACGTTCGCGGCGTTGCCGAGCGATTTGCGGGATTGGCCCCGCAGCAATCAACGGCATCGTTAGAATCGCAAACTGTGCCTTCAGCGCCAGCGGTGCCGGCAGTGTCTGGAGTGCCAGCAAACGCATCCTCCACAGCAGTGGAAACGACCCTTGTCGCCGTATGCGGCCTGCATATGCGAGGCTATCCGTTTGAGAAGCAGATGCAAGGCTGCGGTGCACGGTTTATTGAAGAAACAAAAACGGCGGCCCGTTACAAGCTGCTGCGTTTGGCGACGGTGCCAGCGAAGCCGGGGCTCATCAAGCAATCGGCGGGCAACGGCGGCGCTGCCATTACGCTTGAAGTATGGGAGATGCCATTGTCCGCTTTCGGCGGCTTCACGGCATCCATCCCTTCTCCGCTCGGGATCGGCAAGGTTGAGCTGGCCGACGGCAGAGAGGTGCCGGGCTTTATTTGTGAAGGGTATGCCGAGCAAGGCGCGGAGGACATTACAGCCTTCGGCGGCTGGCGGAACTATTTAGGCAGCTTATAAACGCTTGTAAACCGGATCTATTTTGTCATCTAAGGAGGCAAGGGCGATGGAACCTGTTAGGAATGGGTGGGCGGGATCGGCGGCAGCATCTGGCAATGGCCAGGCAGGAGAAGCTGCCAGCGGCCAGAGCCAAGGAAGGATTGAAATTCGCGGCCTGCAGAAGGTGTATGCTTCCGCGAAAAACAATTCGTTTGAGGCGTTGCGTGACATTAACCTGACGATCGAAGAAAACGAGTTTCTTACTATCCTTGGACCGTCCGGATGCGGCAAGTCCACGCTGCTGCGCATTGTTGCGGGGTTGGAGGATCCGACAGGTGGGGAGTTGTCCGTCGATGGCGAAGAAATTATCGGGCCTGGCGCGGACCGCGGCATGGTGTTCCAAGGTTACACGCTGTTCCCTTGGCTGACTGTTCGGGAAAATATAGAGTACGGGCCGAAGCTTAAAGGTGTTCCTACGTTAGTGCGGCGGGGCATTTCGAACCATTGGCTAAAAATCATTCGGCTGGAATCGTTCGCAAAGTCGTATCCGAAGCAATTATCTGGCGGGATGAAGCAACGGGTTGCGATCGCAAGGGCGCTCGCTAACCGGCCGAAAGTATTGCTCATGGATGAGCCGTTCGGTGCATTGGATGCGCAGACGAAGCTTGAGATGCAAGAAATGCTGCTGGAAGTTTGGGAGAAAGAGAAAACGACGGTGCTATTTATTACGCATGATATCGACGAAGCGATATTTCTATCGCAACGGATTGTCGTCATGGGCGCCAATCCGGGGCGGATCATTCGGGAGTTCCGCGTGAACCTTCCTGCGCAGCGGACTGCGGCTATGCGGGAGGAGCCGAGCTTCCTGCAGCTGAAGCGGGAGCTGGCGCAGCTGCTCAAGCACGAATAGCTTGTTCAGTGGCCTAGCCTGAAAAGGTGCTCGCGAGCTGTACTGCTTTTATTGCTTCCCTGATTCAATGTTGGACCGGATCTGCACGATTGGCGGAGTCCGGTCTTTTTGTACAGAAGTGGTTAACAAAGCGTGTGAAAAAAGAAACGTGTATTGCAATTGTTAACGTCTTGACGAATAAGTGGGGATGCCCGATAATGGAAATAACGTATGTTAGATAACCTAACACGAAAGTGGGGCGCATATGCATATTCCAGACGGATTTCTAGACGCCAAGACGTGGGTAACGACGACAATCGCTGGTGCTGGCGCTGTCGGCTATAGCTTGCGCAGAACACGGCTTGCGATGGAACCGAAGCAAATTCCGTTAATCGCACTTATTGGCGCATTCGTATTCGCTGCACAGATGATTAATTTTCCGATTGCTGGCGCGACCTCTGGCCATTTCCTCGGCGGAACGATGACCGCAATCTTGTTTGGGCCATGGATTGCTTCGATTGTTATGGCGGCTGTTCTGATCGTGCAAGCTGTCGTGTTTCAGGATGGCGGAATTACGGTGCTCGGCGCAAACATATTGTGCACGGGATTTATCGGCAGTTTTGTTGGTTATGGCATATACATGTCAGGTATTCGGCTGTTTAAAGGAAAGGGCCGCGCCTTTATTGCATGGCTTGCGGCTTGGGCATCGATCGTTGCGGCTTCCGCAGGGGTATCGATCCTGTTAGCGGTATCCGGTACGTTCGAGCTAGCGACTGCGTTGAAAGCGATGGTCGGCTGGCATATGCTGATCGGCATTGGCGAAGGAACCATTACAGCGCTGGTTACGGGCTATCTGATGGAGCGAAGCGCTCTAACGGCAAGAGGGGGTATTGCGCATGAGCGAATTACGAGTCACCGGGCATAAGCGCAGGTGGATCGTGATGGGAATCATCACGGTTGCCGTAGCAGGCGTGATGTCGCCATGGGCATCGCCCTCCCCAGATGGGCTGGAGCGAGTGGCAGAAGATCATGGTTTTCTGCATCAGGCAGGCGCAGTGAACCAGCTTGCATTGGTTCCTGATTACGAAGTGGCAGGCATTCCTTGGACGGCTGTTCGCGTAGGGCTAGCAGGCGTATTGGGCATTGCGATCATGGCGGCTGTGTTGTGGGGATTAACCCGTACATTGGCGCGAGATGGAGGGGATCGGGATGAATCAGGATCAATTGAAGTGGATGGAGTCCAGCGCTGAGCATGATGCAGCGCCGGGCCACGAGCAAACAAGCCGGCCAGAGAACAATGCTAGTAGCCGGACCACCAAGCGGCTTCTTGCTGTATTAGGTTTATTAGCGACGATGATGTTCTTCCGACATCCTGCAGCTCTCATGGGAGCTGCAGGTTGTTTTTTATTTGGAATGTTGTTGGCCGGGTTGCCGTTGCTCCAGATTTTGCGCAGGTTGCTGCTCATTATTCCATTTGCGCTTGGCGCTATCGTATTCGTGCCGTTCCAGCATGCCCAGGGAGGGACGGAACTGTTCCGCCTATTCGGATGTGTGGCGACCGAGGAGGGGATGCGCCATTCTATCGTGCTGTTGCTCAAGGTCGTGAATGCGAACTTGCTTATTACTTATTTGCTGCTGTCCACACCGTTGTTTCAATTGATCAAAAGCTTGCGGGCCATCGGCATTCCCGCCGTGCTGCTTGAGATTATCGGGCTCATGCTTCGCTACCTCGCATTATTGAAGGAAGAGGCGCAGGGCATGGTGAAAGCACAGCGCTCACGGGGCTTGCGGCTAGAAGGATGGATGTGGAGCCGCAGTACATATCGAAGGTTTGGCGAGCTGCTGGGCGTTCTGTTTATTCGGGCTTATGCGCGCAGCACCAGAATTTATCAGTCCATTACGGCAAGAGGCGGATTCGGCGCTGGGATTGCGGGAGCACGGCGGCAGCAGACTATCGGACAGGAGGGTCCAAGCATGGCAATTGAGGTGCGAGGGGTAACTTATCAATATGGACAAATCCAAGCGCTTCGCGGCTTATCGTTCTCGATTAGGCAAGGGGCGAAGGTTGTCCTCATGGGACCAAATGGCGCGGGCAAATCGACGCTTATCTCGCTGCTCAATGGGCTCGAGCAACCGGCTTTGGGTGAGGTTAGGGTGTTTGGCGAGCGAATGGGGCGGGAAAATGCACTGCATTTGCGCCAGCGGATCGGCGTCGTTTATCAGGATCCTGACGATCAAATTTTCTCGACTACGGTCGAGGAGGATGTCGCTTTTGGCCCTCGTAACCTTGGCTTGGATGAGCTGGCTGTACAGGAACGTGTAACGGAAGCGCTGCGTGCGGTTGGAATGAGCGAGCTGCGCGGCCGTTCGCCTTTTGAACTGAGCTATGGGCAAAAGCGGCGTGTAGCGATAGCAGGCGTGCTCGCCATGAGGCCGGAGGTGGTCATTCTAGACGAACCGATGGCTTTCCTCGATCCGAAGAGCCGAGATGATTTGCAGACGTTGCTGGAGCGGATGCATGCGAGTGGCTTAACGCTTATCGTAGCGACGCATGATGTTGATTTTGCAGCAGAATGGGCGACAGATGTGCTTGTGTTGAAGGATGGCAAGCTGCTGGCTTCAGGAACAGCAGAGCTGTTGTTCGATGATCGCCTGCTTGAGCAAGCGGATTTGCATTTGCCCCGGCTTGTAAGGCCATTCCGGCTTTTGCAGAATGCGGCTGATACGCACCCACGTACAGTTCGGGAAGCGGCACAGGCGATCTGGCAGCTTATTATGAGAGGGCCAGATGATGCCCGCATGCGTTCGTCCAAAAGAATGGATGGAGAAACACGGAAACGGGAAGGATAAGTGCGCAGCCCACCGGGAGGCCAGAAACTTAGCTGCTACAGCGGAATTTGTTTCCTCCATGTTCGTCATTAGGGTGGCGTATAAGAAAATGGGAGGGGATGAATACTATGGTCAAGTTCCAAACAAACATCCCTTCTTCAATATAAGCGGACGTACGAATCACGCGGCGGTCTACAACGCTTATAGAGTTTTAACAAGAGCGGACGGCAGGAGCAATCCGGATGCCGATTCGCTGCTAAGCAACCTCCTTCACAATGCGATAACCGGCGGCAGGTATCCAGTGGACTTAAAATCTTCAGGGAAAGTGGGGCAACAAGACATGAAAGCAACTGGTATTGTGCGTCGCATCGACGATCTTGGCCGTGTAGTAATCCCGAAGGAAATCCGGAGAACGCTTCGTATTCGCGAAGGCGACCCGCTGGAAATTTTCGTGGATCGCGATGGCGAGGTCATCTTGAAGAAGTATTCCCCTATTGGCGAGCTCGGCGATTTTGCCAAAGAGTACGCTGAATCACTGTCCGAAAGCACAGGGCATGTGACGATTATCTCGGACCGAGATACGATCATTGCCGTCGCCGGCGCGTCCAAGAAGGAGTTTCTGGATAAGTCAGTCGGCTCTATTTTGGAAAATTGCATGGAGAATCGCAAGACGGTCATTGAAACCGGCGGCGGCTCTTATGAGCTCATTAAGGATGTCAGTGAACCATTCGCATCCTTCGTATCGGCTCCGATTATCGCTGGCGGCGATCCAATCGGCACGGTAGTGCTGCTCTCGAAGGAAGAGGGCTTGAAGATGGCCCAAATGGAACAGAAGATGGCGGAGACGGCAGCCGGTTTTCTGGCGAAGCAGATGGAGCAATAGAATTGAAAGCTGTTCGCAATTAATACAGGACAGCCTTCTCGTAACTGGAGCGATTGCGCTAGTTAAGTGAAGGCTGTTTGCTGTAGTGCTTCCTCTATGTATTGGCAATTGCAGAAGCGGGCAATGAAGAAGGGGCACAAAATAAAGAAGCCACACGCTTGAGGTGCGGCTTCTTTATTTTAAACATACATATACGCTGCCATCTATAATTTTGGGTGCGGATTTATCATACATTAGCTAGTTTTAATAGTATGATCCACCAAAAAAAGAATATGTTAGGCGGAGTTGCTGTTAAACTATTTAAATGTTCTGAACAACTAAAGCAATCGGAGTAGAGCGGCAGCCGCCTGCCGCAGAACTGGAGAGCGTAAACTCCCCAACTGAGACCTCGTTGCCAGTATGAGTGGCGTTAACCATCTCATATTAGTAAGGTGTAAATCATGGGTTGAAATACAACCCAAATCAAAAAATTATTTTTCTAATTTGTAACAACGTTTGTACCTTAAAATAAGAAAAACACCTCCAAGGAATCTTCCACATCTTACGATGCGGAGGCGTTCACTTGGAGGTGTTTCGATGACTTGTTTCATTAGCGTTCGTACTTAGGGTGTTTATGGGGACAACGTCCATAACCGCCACTGGCCCATCTGGACGAATACGATCCAGGCGAGGATGAATGTCAGGCCGATTGCCACCGTCTCAACGACGGCGGCGCTTGATTTGCCTGATCGCATGAGCGGAATGCATAGCTTCCACGGCAGCGGAGGCAGGAGCTGAACGCCTCGTTTGGACAAGGCGTCAGCGAGAAGGTGAAGCAAATACGATATCCCGCCGGCTTGCCAGACGCCGGGATTGTCATTCGCCATCCAGTAGAGGGCGAATGTCCATAAGCCTGTCGCATACAGCGTATGCGTGAAGCCGCGATGCGGCACTAGTGCGCATACGACGAGCGTCAGTCCAGCGGCGGCAAGCCGCGGATCATAGAGGACGCCGCCGACCGTTAAAGCCCCGCCGGTAATGAGCATCAGCAGCTGGCGCAGCCAGCGGGTGGAAGCGAAGGCAGCTAGCCCGACAACGGCGCCCGCCCCCCAGTTCCATGGGTACTGGGTACGCGTGAACCAGACTGCTGCTGCTGCTGCGAGCAGCAGGACGATCTGCAGCACGCGAATTGCGGGCTTCGGGAATGTCCGATTGGCGAGCAGGCCATTGGGCTCGTCGAGATCCGGCAGCAGGCTGCCAACCACAGCTGCAATAGCAGCTGCGGGCGTCAATGAAGTGTGAAGTAACGCGGTGACAGCCAGAGAGACGCCGGTGCTAATGACAAGATGCGAGGAACCCTTCAAACGGCGCACCGCCTTTCTAATTGTTACGAATAGAGTTGTTCTAATTGTAGAGCATTCTTAGTGAGTGTGCAAACATATGTTTGTATTTTGGTCAACTCGCTAAACCCAGGCGATGATGGGCGTGCCGAATCCTGAAGCTTTATGCGCCATGGCATTGGCCAATTTCCCCCGAAACTGAACAACCCAATCCGGCTCATGGTCCCACTTCTCTGCCGCAGTTCGCAGGCAACGCACATAGCTGTACAAGTTAGCGAAGCGGCGGCATTTTTTGAACGCAAAAAAAACCGCGAGGCTACGCCTGCGGTTTCTAAGTTCCTGTAGGAGCGCGGTCACCTTAATCGAATGAGTTGATTGATTAGCCCGGCGTTTCATGCCGATCACTCCCTCCGATTGTGCGTTGCCTTCATCATATACTAAAATGATAGAGTGTGGCATTAATTTCTATATATGGTTAGATGGATATAAGGTGTTTTCACTATCGCTATCGGAGGTCGACTATTCGTTGCCGGATTCAATTATATGGGTAGAGGATGAATTTAAGATATTAGAAGAAGGCAAGGCCATGCTTGAGAAAGAGGGGTTTGCCGTTCGAGGGTTTCAATCGTTTGAAGAAGCAAAGGATTCGCTGGCGGAAGGGAGTGCAGATATCGTAATTCTCGATTGGATGCTTCCTGGCATTTCTGGCTTGGACGCATGCAAGTGGATCGTGAATACGTTCGGCACTCCAGTCATTATGGTGACGGCAAGAAGCGATGAGTTCGACAAGGTGCTCGCGCTTGAAATCGGAGCCGACGATTACATGCCCAAGCCGTTCGGGATGCGGGAGCTAACCGCGCGCATACGGACCGTATTGCGGCGCAGCCGCAAGGCGCCGGTTGAGGCGGGCCCAAGCCCTGTCTTGTCGTTACGCGAGCTAACGATTGATACGGAAAAGCATGAGGTTCGGCTCCGGGGTGAGCTGGTGCCGCTCACGGCAACGGAATATAAGCTGCTTCTAGCGATGGCTTCCTGCCCCGGACGGGTGTTTACACGCAGCCAATTGGTTGAATCTTCAATGGGAGAAGCGTATTTTGGCTATGAGCGTACGCTCGACTCCCATATTCGCAACCTGCGGAAGAAGATTGAAGCGGATCCGAATAACCATGAATACATACTGACGGTCTATGCGGTAGGCTATAAATTTGGCGGGTCTGGGTTATGAAAGCCGAGTATCGAACAATTATCGCCCGGGCGCTGCTAGTTGCTGTCATCATTGCCTTCTTGGCTGGCGCAGCTGTATCTGTGCTGGTGCTCTATTTGAAACATCATGAACAAGCCAAGGAACAGGCGCTGCTTATCGCGCTTTGGCGCAATTATTTATATGCCTACTATAATGCTGCTGGCAATTGGAACAGCTTAGGGGATCAATTCGAGACCGTTATGGCCGGAGCGAATGCGATTCAGATTGCCCATTTTCATTTGGCTGATGCTGCCGGCCAATTGGTCTACAACTATGATCTTCGTGCCATTACCCCAACGTTACTGGCAACGCATGAGCCAATTCTCGTCCAAGGGCAGATTGTTGGTTATTTCGATCTAGCGTGGGCTTCCAAATCGGCCTATAGCGTGGCGATATGGATTTCATTGCTCGCAGTATTCATCGTATTCCTGCTCGCCTTTCCGCTTTTATACCGGTCTGCAAAACGCAGTTGGGCCCAGCACCAGCAGTTAACGCATATATTGGGCAAGCTGCAGCAGCCAGAGGCCGCATTTGATCTGGCTGCGGTAAACGCAATTCATAATGAAGCGTTGCAGAGCCGGCTAATCGAGGTTGGAAACTACATCCATAGGCTGGAAACGGTGAGAAGGCGGATGGTTGCAGACATCTCCCATGAGCTAAGAACGCCGATTAGCGTTATGAGGCTCGTCATCGAAGGTGGATTGGAGACGAATACTGCCATCTCTATCGAACAAGCCTGCAGCCTCCTCGAAGAACTCTATCGGATGTCGAGGCTTGTGCAGGATTTGCAGCAGCTGTCGTTGGCTGAGACGGGCAACTTAACCCTGCGCAAATCATGGATATCAATCAATGAGCTTATCGAAACAACGGTGAGTTCCCTGCTGCCGGGCATGGAAGAGCAACAGGTGATGGCATTTCGCAATCTTAGCAAAAACGTATCCGTGTATGTCGACCCGGACCGGCTCCAGCAGGCGTTAATTAATTTGCTCGGCAACGCGCTTCAGCACAGCAGGGGGACCATTGAGGTGCGCCACTCGCAGGACGAAGCGAACTTCTTTATTGAGATCGAAGATGACGGGATAGGGATAGAGGAAGATGAGCTTCCTTATCTATTTGAAAGGTTTTACCGCAGTTCAGGCACGGATAGGCATAACGGCTTCCGGGGCATGGGGCTTGGCCTCGCCATTACGAGAGGCATTGTGCAAGCGCATAAAGGCATGATCAGCGTGGAGAGCCGTTGGCAAGCAGGCACGACCTTCCGAATCTCGATGCCTATATTTACGGAATGATGAAAATCTGCTATCGTGCTAGCCTTAGGGCGAGCGAATGGCAGATTTTTTGCGTTAACATGCAATCTGCACAAGATCTGCAGAATTTGCTGATCAAATCTCGAGATTCGCTTGTTAAGATAAACGTGTTAAGTAATTGGGCAAATGATCCAATACATCAATGATGTTTGCGAAGGAGCGCTTCGATATGATAAACGTACGACAATTATGCAAAACACACGGGGCAGGGAATGCGGCGGTAAAGGCGTTGAAGGAGGTTAGCTTCTCCATCGAACAGGGTGAAATGGTGTCGATTATGGGAGCTTCCGGATCTGGCAAAACGACGCTGCTCCAAGTGCTATCTGGCATCGACCGTATGGATTCTGGAGAGATTTGGATCGGCGGCACGCCGATTCATGAACTAAAGGATAATCAGCTTTCGGAATTCCGCTTAAAACATATGGGCTTTATTTTTCAATCCTATCATCTCATTCCGGTGTTATCTGCAGCCGAGAATGTAGTCGTGCCGCTTCTCGCCAGAGGCGAGACGAGGAAGGCAGCGAAGGAAAAAGCGGCAATGGCGCTGCAGCAGGTCGGCCTTGGCGACAAATTGGACCGGCTGCCATCCGAGCTTTCTGGGGGGCAAAATCAACGGGTTGCGATTGCGCGCGCCATAGCCGGAAAACCAAGCGTCATTTGGGCAGATGAGCCGACCGGGGCGCTCGATAGTGAATCGTCAGCACAGATTATTGGGCTGCTCAGCATGTTGAATCAGTCGTTGAATACGACGGTTGTTATTGTGACGCATGATCCGAATGTGGCGAAAGCAACATCGCGGACAATCGTTATGAGCAATGGGAGAGTGATGGGTGGCGCCGGGCAGGAAGCAGGGGCTTTCCGCCATGCTTAGGTCAAGCCTAACGTGGAAGATGGCCGCCCTCCATCTGCGCAGGCAGTGGAAACAGGCGCTCCTTGCAATTATTGGCGGCAGCATTGGCGCGATTTTAATCGGACTATCTTTCTCCTTCTATTACTCGCTTGTCCATAGCGGCGACATGTACATAGAAGCACATTATGGCGCAATCGATTGGGAGCTGCAGCCGGACGGTTTGGGTTCGAACCAGCGGGAGGACCCCTTCTCGAACTCCTTCTCAAGCGAGCAAGCTGCCGAAATCGAAAAGCCATTGCATAACATGGCGTATGCGGTCCTTCCTATCGTCCGTTCTGACGTTCAAGCTAAGCTGGCCGCAGCGGGCGGCAATACAAAAGAGGGAATCGTTATTCCCCATTTACAGCTGCTCGGCTTTGACCCGGAGCGGGCGGCTGGGATGGAGCGAAACCAATTATTATGGTCGCTGCCGCTAAAGGATGATGACCTCATTATTGATCAGCCGACAGCGGATCAATACGGCATTGCGAATGGCCAGATTGTGCAGCTAACTGATAAAGGCGGAAAGCATTATTTGTTTCGTGTACACACGGCTAAGGAGCAGGGCTTAACGGGCTATCGCCAAGGAACGAACCAAGGGACGGCAATTGTTCAACTTAGCATGGCTAGGAAGCTTATTGGGCTGGCTGAGGGGAGATTTACTTCTGTTTTAGTTGCAGGGCCGCCTGTGGATGGGATCAATAGCGTGTATCCTGTGCCGCAATCAAAGAGAGACTTCTACCGGATGGAAAGCACGAAGCAAGATGCCTATAGCAAAATTCAAGATCTAAGAAGCTCTTACGGATTTATTTTTGTTTTGCTTGCTGGCGTTGCTAGCATTGGGGGCTTGTTGTTGCTCGTCCAGCTTTTAATGATGCAAGCAAGGTCACGCTCAGAAAACTATGGGATTTTGCGGGCAATCGGGTTATCACGGAACCAAGTAAGAGGACTATTTGTATCCGAATCATTCATGCTGACCGTACTCCAATCAATGGCGGGATCGCTAGTCGGCATAAGTGCAGGCTTAGTGCTTATTAAATGGTACGATGCCCGATATGGCGAAATGCTGGAGCACATCTCAGGCATTGTGGTTCCAATCCAGCCATACTTATCGTGGATAACCGTGCTTGAAGCGTTCGGCGCTATTATGTTCTTCCAATGCGCTGTTACGTTGATTGCGGCCTGGGTGGTTGGCAAGCAGGGCATCCTGCAGCTATTGGGCAAAGCTCCCGTATCCAAGCGGACGCACAGGTGGAGAAAAGGGTTGGATGCCGTCATAGTTGCTGTCTCGCTGCTCATTATCCTGCTGCACTTGTACTACGCGAACACGGATGCAGGCGTTAATTTGCTGCAAAGCCCCTCATTTATTTGGGTAAACTTAATCTGGTTGTTCGCTTGCTTTGCGCTCGTTCATCTAGCGATTCGATTCATGGCGTATTGGATACCCGCACTGGGAGCAGTGATGAGGCGGCTCGGTTGGCCGGAAACCGCCTTCTTCATGGCATCGCGTTATCCGAAACAAGAGCTGAAGCAGACGTATGCCGTAACCCTATTATTTAGCCTAATTGTATTGGCCATCACGTCGACCGTTATGATTACGGCCTATCAGAATCAATATAACGATGTGGATAAGACGAACCAGGCGATTCTGGGCTATGGGGGCCAATTGCCGTACAAGACGGAGCAAGAGAAGCAGCGGTATCTTGCTGTTGTCCAGCGAGATCCACTATTAGCTTCTTCTATAGCGAGTGTGGCCGACGTTGAAACCTATCAGCTTACGACAAGGGTGGGGGCAATTCCGAACGCAGTATTTCCGGTAACGGAGCAGCTGGTTAGGGAGGGGGATTTGCCGCTTGTTGCAAGGTCAACGGCGTACGCTAACGATCAAGAGGCTTGGACGGCAGTAAGCCGTGACAATTCTGCTATCATTTTGGATGAACGTTTCATGGAGAATAACACGGTTAATCTATATAAAAACGATCAGCGGAGGTATCATGTCGGGCAAAAAATAACGTTCCCGGTGTATGAAAACAAGCTGCGCAGCCTTACAGAAAAGCCGGTGCCCGTCACCCAAAAGACGTTTACGGTTATTGGGTTTGCCAGAGGAAACGCAGAGAAGTCGCTTTCCAACCAGTTTTATAACGCCACCTTCGTCAGCCGAAGCGTATTTGATGGATTAAAACCTTACGGATATAGCCATACAGAGAATAAGAACAAAGGTTATTTGCTGTTAAAGTTTGATTATAAAAATGTGGGGAAGGCACGAGCGATAGAGGGAGCATTGCTGAACCAGGGCATCAAGAATGGCATATTCCCGTACCTTCAAAACGGCTCCAAAAACGTGATGAACCAACAAATGGCCCATATTTTTATTGGGTTCATGGCCTTTACGGCGCTCATTGCGGTGTGTGGGCTAGCGATTATTCAAATGCGCGCGGTACAGGTTCGGTCGAAGCAGATTGCCATGCTGCGATGCATCGGCCTATCTAACAAGCTCTTGGTCCAAATGTTTCTGCTTGAAGGCTTCTTCATCAGTGCAGTAGGAATATCCATCGGTGCTGCGCTTGGCTCAACCGGCGGGTACATGTATCTTCGTGTCCTTAAGCTGAGTGCAATTTCGGCCCATCTGCAGGAAATGCCTTTCAACTATCCACAGGGCACTATTCTTGTGATCGTGGTTGGCATTGGCATGATCGCGGTGGCTATCAATTGGTTCCCAGCGAGAAAGGTGCTGGCCATCGCACCTGGTGAGGCTATGCGGGAAGCTGCTTAGCGAGGGCTCGTTTATTCGGCAGCGATAAGCTTTTCTTGATTACCGAGACCTGATCCTGCGGTATAATACACCATATCGTGTAACGGGGAAGGTAAGATTAGGTTGTATGAAGACGAATAGGGATGAGAAGGGCCGAAGCCGCAAAGCATGGAGCGGAGCACTCCTGTTGGCTGCTGCGATGGTAGTGTCGAAGCTAATCGGCGTATTGCAAAAAATACCGCTGCAAAACTTGGCTGGTGACCGGGTATTCGGCATTTATAATGCCGTTTATCCACTCTACCAACTGCTGCTAGTCGCAGCGACGGCCGGGCTGCCGCCGGCTGTAGCAATCGTCGTCGCCAGGCGGCTTGCCGATGGAGATCTTGCAGGCGCAAAGCATGCGAGGCACGCTGCGCTCTGGCTGCTTGGCGCCAGTGGCGCGGCTGGCTTTGCACTGCTTTGGCTCAGTGCGCCATGGCTTGCGGAAGCGATTGGCGATGAAGAGGCAAGGGGCGCGATTCGTTCAGTTGCTGTGGCGTTTTGGTTCGTGCCCGTATTGTCGGCCTTGCGCGGGTACGCACAAGGCATGAATGCGATGCAAGCATCTGCGGCTTCACAGGTTGCGGAGCAGGCGCTGCGCGTCGGGGTCATGGCAGCAATGCTGGCCTGGGGCATGTCGCAAGCTTGGGGAGATGCGGGCATCGCCGCAGGTGCAATGGCGGGGTCCGCCGCGGGTGCGGCTGGTGCGCTCCTTATGTTGGCATGGAGCCAACGACGCGGGCGGCAGCCGAATGGGCTGGCCGGTCAACCGGTTGTTGTTAGCGGGCAGCGGGACGGGGATGAAAAGGCGCGGATAGGGCTGTTGCCGCTTCTGGAGGAGATGCAGTCGCTCGGCAAGCTCGCTTTGCCGATGGCGCTTGGCGCGGTTGTTGTGCCGATGGTTGCCGTCGTAGACGCATTCATGGTGCCACGGCTGCTGATTGGCTCGGGCTTGTCCAGCGCAGAAGCAATGGCGCAATTCGGTGCGTATGGCCGGGGCCAGACGCTGGTGCAATTGGTTGCGATGGTGGGCGGCGCAGCCATATCAGCCATAGTGCCGTCGCTTGCACTTGCGCGTTCGCAAGGCAACTGGCTGGAAGCAAGGGAACAGGCGGGCTTCGCGCTGCGTGCCGCATGGTGGCTCGGCGGTGCAGGGGCGGCAGGGATCGCCTTGCTTGCAAGGCCGATCAATGTTATGCTGTTCGCCGATGACCAAGCGACAGGCGTATTCGCGCTCGTCGGCTTGACGGCTCTGGCTGCCGCCGTTTCGGCTGCAGCGGCTGCCGTGCTTCAAGGCTGCGGCAGCCTGCGCCTGCCGGCGCTGCTGCTGTTCGCCGGCGCAGCGGCCAAGGCCGTGCTTAACGCTGCGCTCGTGCCGCGCTACGGCATCACCGGCGCAGCCATCGCCGGCCTCGCCGCGCTCACAGCCGCTGCCCTTGCTGCCGCTTGGGCAGCCCGCGCTGCGCTCGCTAGCGCGAGCGCCGATGGCGGCGCGCATGGCCGCGCCGCCGCAAGCGCGGCTGCGCCCGATGGCGCAGCTGGCACCGGCGTGCCGCCGGCGCGCTCAGGCGCGGAACGCGCCTATAGCGCTGCGCAGCCTAGCGGCAGCAGCGCAGGGCGCAGCCCCGCCGCCGCCACGTTCGCGGCGGGGCTGCGCCTGGGCTTCGCGCTCGCGTGCATGGCCGCGGCGCTCGCCTTGGCCGAGCGCGGCATGCGCGCGCTCGACGGGCTGCCGCCACGGGCGGCAGCAACGCTGCAGGCGCTGGCCGGCGTAGCCGTGGGCGCCTGTGCATTTGCCGCCGCGCTGCTGCGCTGCGGCGGCATGGACGCGCGCCAGTGGCGCGCGCTCCCGGGCGGCGAAGCGATCGCCGCCCGGCTGGGGAAGCTGCGGCTGATCCCGCGGGCGCCGCAGCCCGAAGAACTTCGGAAGCCGCGCGAATAGCGGCACCGGTACGATGAGGAGGAACAATCGATGACGACGCAGTCCCGATTGACCGTCGTCGGGCTTGGCTCCGGCGATGCGGATCAACTGACGCTCGGCGTATGGCGCAGATTGCAAAATGCTTCGCGCTTGTTCGTTCGAACGGAGCATCACCCAATGATGGCTTTATTGCGGGAGAATGATATCGCTTATGAATCGTTTGACCGATTGTATGAACAGCATGACAATTTCCCAGACGTGTACGAGGCAATCGCCACGGAACTGGTTAGCCTAGCATTAGCGTCATCCAACTCCGAGCTTCCAGAGGGATTGGCAGCGCCGACCCATGCCGCCATCTCATCCAATCCTGGCATCGTATATGCGGTTCCGGGCCATCCGATGGTAGCGGAGCGTGCTGTTCAGCTGCTTCGCGAGCGTTGCGAAGAGGCAGGCGTAGCGCTTGAAATATTAGGTGGCGAGAGCTTCTTGGACCAAGCATTCGTCCGCTTAGGCTTTGACCCCATCGAAGGATTCCAGTTGCTCGATGCGGTGGAGCTTCAACCATCGCTTTTGCAGCCGCGGCTACATACCGTAATTGGGCAAGTGTACGATACGTTTACTGCTTCCGATTTGAAGCTGACGCTGATGGAACGGTACCCGGATGACTATCCGGTCGTCGTTGGCCATGCGCTCGGCGTGCAGGGCGAGGAGCAGATTGCGCATATACCGCTGTATGAGCTTGATCGAATTGATGGTTACGGCAACCTGTCCTTGGTATGGATTCCACGCTCCACAGACGAATCGTTGCAAAATCGTTCGTTCGACCGGCTGCATGAAATTGTCTCGATTCTTCGCAGCCCAGAGGGCTGCCCTTGGGATCGTGAACAAACGCATCAGTCAATTCGCAAAAACTTTATCGAAGAGCTTTATGAAGCGCTTGAAGCACTCGATAACGACGACCCGGACGGCATGCGCGAGGAGTTTGGCGATGTTATTTTGCAGGTGATGCTGCATAGCCAGATGGAGGAGGAAGTCGGTTCCTTCAGCGTATACGACGTCATTCAGACGTTGAACGAAAAGCTTATTTTCCGCCATCCGCATGTATTCGGCGACCGCGATGCCAATAACAGCGAAGAAGCGCTGGGCAACTGGGAGCAGATGAAGGCGGAGGAGAAGGCGCGCAATGGCACGGATAAGGACCGCAAATCCCAGCTCGATGGCATTCCCCGCGACTTGCCAGCGCTGATGACGGCTTACAAGATTCAGAAGAAGGCGGCCAAGGTCGGCTTCGACTGGGACGATCTTGGCCCGGTGCTCGCGAAGATCGAAGAAGAGCTGGGCGAGCTGCGCGAAGCGGCGTCCAGTGGCAGTGATGACGAGAAAATCGGAGAGCTGGGCGACCTTCTGTTCGCTGTCGTTAACGCAGCGCGATTCGTCGATGCGGACCCAGAGGAAGCGCTGGCTCGCACGAATGCAAAATTCAAACGAAGATTCTCTTATATTGAAGAGAGGCTTCGTATAGAAGGCAAAACTTTTGACCAAACTGATTTAATAGAAATGGACCGATTCTGGGAGGAAGCCAAGCGGCAAGAATAGTTCCCTGTTCGCCCCTATTCGCTAAAAACCGGCGCTATTCTGCATGATTCGCAAATTTTTTTAATTAATTAGCAGGATTTATTTAGCACTAGGCAGAAATACTAGGGAGCCAAACGGCAACAACCGCCCGCAACGCATCGACGTCCGGGGCCATTTCTATGATTCTGACTGACGAACTATAGGAGGCAATTACTAATGAACAAAACGGATCTGATTAACAACATTGCAACGAAGAGCGGTCTCACGAAACGTGATGTCGAGGCTGTCCTCAATGGCTTCCTCGGTGAAGTAACGGACGCGCTCGCAAGCGGAGATAAAGTGCAACTCATCGGTTTTGGCACATTCGAAACTCGTAAGCGTTCCGGCCGCACGGGCCGTAACCCGCAAACGGGCAATCCGATCGAGATTGCGGAATCCAAAGTCCCTGCATTCAAAGCTGGCAACAAGCTGAAGGATGCTATCAAGTAATTTATGCGTCTAGACAAGTTTCTCAAAGTATCGAGGCTGATCAAGAGGCGTACCGTCGCGAAGGACGTATCCGAGCAGGGGCGCGTCTGGCTGAACGGCCGAGAGGCTAAGCCTAGCAGTACGGTAAAGCTTGGAGATGAGCTAACGATTCAATATGGGACGAAGCTGGTAACGGTTCGCGTTGAGCGGCTAGCCGAATCGACCCGTAAGGATGAAGCTGGCGAGCTCTATACTTTGGTGAAAGAAGAGACACGCCAACCAGACGAGAAAGTCTGGGAATAATACGGAGAGACCGTTTCGCCTACTGGCTTCATAGCTGGCAGGCGAAACGGTCTTTTTTGTGTTTTTATGAAGAGCCTCCACATATGCTGATCCGTATAACGCCACTGGCCTATCCGCAAATGATGTGCCAATCATCCAACAGCACGCTTCATTATATAAGGCTTGCCGTGGGAGGCATGCATAATGCGCGGACCGCGATAGCCTCTTCGGCGCAGCTCCCGCTGCAAAACGAGCAGGAATGCGCCGTGCGACACAAGGAGCACACGTTTTTCCCCGCCATACCTCATGAGTTGGTCCGCTAGCGCTGCTGCACGCGTTCTGGCTTGCTTCTTGGACTCCGGTTGTGATTGATGTGACGCATACCAAGCGGCTCTTGCAACGGCAGCCCATAACAGCAGGGGCAGCCGCAAGCGCGTGTTCCAGAAAGGCGCCAGCTCAATTTCACGCAGTTTATTCGTAAAGACAATGCCGCCTTTTTCTCCATAAATATGCTGGGCAGTGGCAACGGCCCGCCTCATATCGCTTGATAGGCAAGCATCCCATTCCGTTGCCCCCACTGATGGGAAAGCTGGCAGCTTTACTGCCGCACTGTTATACCTGTCGCACCAGCCAGCGAACTGCTCAGCGTCACATCGCCTGGGCCGGAGCGGCAACTGCACGGGATAGTGCCGTACCAGTCCGATGGTGTGTGGCAAAGCATGAGGCGCATGTTGCCGGCTTCCGGGCAGATTGCGTTCTTTTTTTAATCTAATCTTCGCGATTGACGCGAAAACTAACCGTAATCGGCTGGGCATGACC
The DNA here is from genome assembly GCF_009789195.1 of Paenibacillus sp. MMS18-CY102. GTDB lineage: Bacteria > Bacillota > Bacilli > Paenibacillales > Paenibacillaceae > Paenibacillus_T. The sequence goes on from NZ_WSTC01000027.1 coordinate 37,150, forward strand.
ACACATAACCTCCATATAGGGCTGATAAATATAGTATACAGATCGGATATTTTATAGCCAAATTTTATGCGATATGCTAGCATTAAAAAGTAGTAAAATATTACTAGTTTTATATGCGCTAATTGTAAGAATTCCCCAACAGACACCATTGCATACGTGCATACATTTATATCACTTTAGGAGGTTAATTATGAAAGGACGTTTAGCAAAATGGCTGTTAGCCGCGATGTTTGTCGCGGTCATTCAGCCGCTGCTCGTTCCGCAGAAGGCGGAGGCAGCCTTACCACCTGTTTTTGGAGAAAAGATTGATGCAACAGAAGACAAGTCGTATGACAATGATGGGGACTATAATAACGGTGTAGAGCTCAATACCCATATTGTTGGATACCAACGTGATTCTGGACACGAATATGGCAATTCGATCCTCGCGATCAAGTTTCCACTTACCGCTATCAATTCTGCCAGGACGATCGAACAGGCTTTGCTATATCTCAGCCTTAAGTCCGTCGATACTGATACGGATGTGCCGGATGCCCAGGAAACCTACAAGATATTTACATCCACGGACCTTTCCTGGGGGGAGAGCAACGGCATCCATGTTAATGAGGCATCGTTAACACCCGTTGGTGTATACGGAATTGATGTCTTCCAATCCAACGTAACAGTTAATTTCGATATAGCCAGCAACTTGAACGCCTATCGTGCCGCCAACCCAGGCGCGACTGCGATAACGATTGTTGTCAAAGGACCACTCGCAAGTGATCTTGGCGGGGAAACGGCAAATGGCAAATCAACATACACTAATGCGGTTATTTATGACCGAACTTACAGTGATGCTAGTAAGCGCACGCATCTCGATATTTACTATGCGGCTAACTCAGCACCTACGGACATCGCGCTTTCCAACGCAAGCGTGAATGAGAATCTCGCAAGCGGTACGACGGTCGGAACCCTTTCTGCCACGGATGTAGATGCAAGCGAAACATTCACGTACAGCTTAGTATCAGGAGCAGGCAGTGCAGATAATGCAAGCTTCACGATTGACAACAATCAGTTGAAGACTGCTGCTACTTTTGATAAAGAAACAAAGGACAGTTATTCGGTTAATGTTCAAGTGAAGGACTCAGCGAACAATACCTACGAAGAGCCGTTCACGATAACCGTCAACAATGTCAATGAAGCGCCAACGGGCACCATTAACATTAATGCAGGCGCTGCTTCGACGGGAAGCACGAACGCGACGCTCACGTTAACAGCTAGCGATCCAGATGCAGGCGATACGCTAACGATGAGCTTCTCCAATGACGGCACAACATGGTCAACGCCGGTTCCTTATGCAAACAGCGCATCACATACACTCTCCGCTGGGGCTGGAACGAAGACGGTGTACTACAAGCTGACAGATGCGCTCGGCCTGACGTATCAAACGTCAGATACGATTGTATTAGATACGGCTGCACCGACAGGCTCAGTTTCCATTAACGGTGCTGCTGCATTAACGAATAACGCCAGCGTAAACCTTACGGTAGCTGCATCGGATCCAACTGCGCCGATCCAAATGCAGTTCTCCAATGATGGCTCATCGTGGTCTGGGTGGGAGACATACAACGCCTCCAAATCGTGGACGCTCGCTATTGGAGATGGTACCAAAACGGTTTCGATGCAGCTTCGCGACGGGGTAGGGAACGTATCTACCTTTACGGATGACATTACGCTTGATACGACAGCACCAGTAGGTACGGTTGTTATTGCTTCTGGGGCAACAGCAGTTAATACAACGGCAGTGCAATTGCAAGTAGGAAATGCCGATGCGACAGCAGTTGAAATGCAATTCCGCAATGAGAGCGGCGTTTGGAGCAGTTGGGTATCGTTTGCAGCGACAAGCAGTTGGGTGCTAAGCCCAGGCGACGGAACCAAAACCGTATCTGTTCAGTTCAAAGATGCAGCAGGTAACGTGTCTTCGGCAGTAAACGATACGATTACGCTTGATACGGCAGCTCCGGTTGTGACGGGCGTTACAGCTGGTGGACTTTACAACACGAACAAAGTAATCACTTTCTCTGACGGTACGGGCGTACTGGACGGCGGTGCATTTTCTAGCGGTGATACGGTTACGGCAGAGGGGGCACATACGCTCACAGTGACAGACGCCGCAGGCAATGCAACCGTTATTACATTCACAATTGATAAAACGCCGCCTGCCGGAGATTTAACAATCAACAATGGCGACACGGGAACGAATTCGACAAGCGTGTCCCTAGCTATTGCGAATGCAGATAGTACGGCAGTTCAAATGCAATTCTCCAACGATGGCACGACGTGGAGCGGTTGGGAGGCTTATGGAGCGTCCAAATTGGGCTGGGGACTTAGCAACGGCGATGGCAGCAAAACGGTCCATGTTCAGTTGAAGGATGCAGCAGGCAATGTGTCTTCGGCAACGGACAGCATCATGCTTGATACGACGCCACCGGACGGTTCGGTCGTTATTAAAGGCGGAGCAGCGTATACGAATGATACGGCCGTGCAGCTGACGATAGCGAACCCCGATGGCTCGGCCGACTTGATGCGCATTCAGAATGCAGGAGGCTCATGGAGTGGCTGGCAAGCTGTCGACACAACGGTTGATTGGTCGTTGAGCACAGGCGATGGCTTGAAGACAGTTAACATTGAGCTGAAAGATGCGCTGGGCAATGTGTATGCAACAAGTGACACCATTACGCTGGACCAGACTGCCCCGACGGTTACAGGAGTAGCAGATAACGGGCTTTATAACATGGACCGAACGATTAGCTTCCTGGACGGCAGCGGATTGCTGAATGGTTCTCCAATATCGAGCGGAGCGATTGTGTCGAGTGAAGGCGTGTATACGCTGGTTGTAACAGACTTGGCGGGCAATCATACAGATATCTCTTTTGAGATCGATAAGACGCCGCCTGCCGGAACAATCACGATTAACAGCGGTGCTGCAAAAACCAAACAGTTGGCTGTATCGCTGGCATTAACCAATGCAGATGGCACAGCTGTTGAAATGCAATTCTCCAACGACGGCACGACGTGGAGCGGTTGGGAAGCTTATGCGGCTGTCAAATCGGGCTGGTCGTTAACCGGCGGTGATGGCAGCAAGACGGTTCATGTGCAACTGAAGGACGAAGCAGGCAATATTTCTTCAACAACGGATAGCATCACGCTTGATACGACACCACCGGATGGTACGGTTGTAATCGAAGGCGGAGCAGCGTATACGAATAATACGGCTGTGCAGCTTACGATAGCGAACCCGGATGGTTCGGCCGACACGATGCGAATCCAAAATGCAGGCGGAACATGGAGCAGCCCGCAAGCAATTGGCACAACGGCTGCTTGGACGTTAACAACCGGTGAAGGCCTGAAGACAGTCAATGTTGAATTGTCGGATGAGCTTGGCAACGTGTATATTGCCAGCGCGACGATTACGTTAGACCAAACGGCACCGACAGTAAACGGCGTTACAGATAACGGGCTCTATAATACGGATCGGTTGATTACTTTCTCAGATGGCATTGCGTTGCTGAATGGCTCGGCGTTTTCTAACGGTACAACCGTTTCGAGTGCGGGCACTTATACACTGGCCGTAACAGATGCGGCGGGCAATCATACGGATCTTTCTTTCGAAATTGATAAGACACCGCCTGCTGGGACGATAACGATTAACAGTGGGGCGGCAACAACCAACCAGTTGACTGTATCGCTATCCTTAACGAACACGGATAGCACGGCGGTTGAGATGCAATTCTCTAACGACGGAACGACATGGAGCGGTTGGGAAACATATGCGGCTGCTAAATCAGGCTGGACACTAAGCAGCGGCGATGGCAGCAAAACGGTCCATGTTCAGCTGAAGGATGCAGCGGGCAATGTCTCTTCGGCAACGGACAGCATCGTTCTGGATTCGACGCCGCCGAACGGCTCGGTTGTTATTGAGGGTGGAGCAGCGTATACGAATACTACGGCTGTACAGCTTACAATAGCGAATGCGGACGGTACGGCTGATCGGATGAGGATTCAAAATGACGGCGGCACATGGAGCAGTTGGCAAGCGTTCGATACGGCTGCTGATTGGACATTAACTGCGGGCGAAGGCTTGAAGACGGTTAATGTTGAGCTAGAGGATGACTTGAACAATGTGTTTACCGTTAGCGCGACGATTACGTTGGATCAAACTGCGCCGACGGTAAGCGGTGTAACAAACCATGGGCTATATAATACGGACCGGACGATTACTTTCTCAGACGGCAGCGGATTGCTGAATGGTTCATCGATCTCTAGCGGTGCAACGGTTTCAAGTGAAGGGACTTATACGCTAGTTGTAACGGACTTAGCGGGCAATCATACGGATCTTACTTTTGAAATTGATAAGACGGAATCGGATGGCACAGTAACGATTAACAATGGCGATACTTACACTACGGATACGGATGTCGACCTCACGATAACGAATCCTGACGGCACAGCAGTTCAAATGCAATTCTCCAACGACGGAACAGCATGGAGCGGTTGGGAAACCCTTGCATCGACGAGCGCTTGGACGCTTGATTCGGGCGACGGCAGCAAGACGGTTTCCATCCAGCTCAAGGACGCGGCTGGCAATGTGTACACGACGAGTGATACGATTACGCTCGATACGACACCGCCGGATGGAACGTTAGTCATTAACAGCGGAGAAACGACAACTAATGCAACAAGCGCTAATTTAACGATTAGTAACCCGGATCACTCTGCCGTGGATATGCAGTTCCAGAATGACGGCGGTACATGGAGCTCGTGGGAGCTTCTTAACGTGACGAAAGCATGGACGCTGCCAGCTGGCGAAGGGTTGAAGACGATCAATCTGCGTTTGAAGGATGCGGCGGGCAATGTCTATGAGACCAGTGCATCGATCACGCTCGATACTACAGCGCCAATTGGTGCTGTAACGATTAACAACAATGATAGCTTTGCATCTTCCTTATCGGTCCAGTTGGATATGACATCCGATGGGACGGCCACCCAGATGAGGTTCTCGAATGATGCTTCATCCTGGAGCTCGTGGGAATCGTATCAGGCAACTAAGGCTTGGACGTTGCAATCTGGGGACGGCACTCGCACGGTATATATGGAAGTTCAAGATGCAGTAGGCAACATCAACCGAGTTAGCGATGCCATTGTCGTTGATATGACTTCGCCAACTGGCACGGCCGCTGTGAATGGCGGAGCAGCCCTCACGACGGACGCTAATGTAACGATTGGCCTGACGGTGGACGACGGTGCCGCTCCTGCTTCTGGCGTGGCCGAAGCAAGCGTATCGGTGGACGGCGGTTCAACGTGGAGCAGCTGGGCGGCGATTACACCACAGCTTTCTGCGGCATTAACAAGCGGTTATGGAACGAAGACCGTACAGGTAAAAGTAAGAGACGCAGCAGGCAATGAGAGCGCTGCGTTTTCTGACAGCATTGAAATGCGTTCTGTGCCGGTTCTTGCTGATCGTGCTGCAAACGGTACAGAAGATACAGTCTATACGTATTCCGCGGCCGACTTCGGCTACTCGAGTGCTGATGGCGAGGCGCTTTACCAGATCAAGATTTTGGCGCTGCCGGCGCACGGAGCATTGAAGCTGGATGATGTTGCAGTAACAGTAGGCCAGCAGATTGCTGCTGCTGATATTACGAAGCTGGCGTTTACGCCTGACAAGGATTGGAACGGCCATACTACGCTCAAATGGAGCGGTGGAGCCAATGGCGTGCCAGCGGCTGGCGAAGCCACGATTGATCTGGCAATTGCGGCAGTGAATGATGCACCAGTTGCACAGGACGGTGCCGTAACGGTGACGGGCAATGCGGAAGCCAAAGGAACGGTAAAGGCGACGGATATTGATGGGGACACGTTGACGTATTCTGTAGCCACCCAGCCAGCAACTGGCACATTGGCACTCGATGCTGCTACGGGAGCGTTTACCTTTAAGCCAGTTGTAATAGGTAAAGAGACGTTCACGTTCCGTGCATATGACGGCGTTGCTTATTCTGATCCTATGACGGTTACGGTTACGAACAATGCGTCGCCAATCGTGGTGCCGCCAGTTGTGCCAACGGAGCTTCCGATTTCAGTTACAGGAACAGACGCAACGAAGCTGAAAGATCGGGTAAAAACGGAAGTTGGCTCCACTGACCTAGGCAAGACGGTAACGGCCGAGCTGGGAGGCGACAAATGGAAAGGCAATCTTCCTGGCAAAACGGGTGATCCATTCGTAATCGTGATTAATCCTAAGCAAGATGCTGATGCCGGGGTACTAAAACTTGACCCTTCGATGGCTAAGCTGCTGGGCGATGACAAACGCGATTTGGTTTTGGAATTGGATGGACGGACGATCCGGGTATCTGCGGACATGCTGAAAGCTTTCGCTAGCCAGATGACAGACCCATCAGACGTATTGCGCATCGAGCTTGCACCTGCCTCAGAAGCTGATGCTAACAAAGCGGCTGCAGCTGTTAAGAAAAGCGGTGCTAAGCTTGCTGCGATTCCAATGCACTATCAAGTTTACATTGACCGTAAAGGCAAACGGATTGACTTAGCGAAAATCAAAGGCTACGTCGCGGTTAGCTACCGTCCGGAAGAGTTGACTGCTGAACCGACAACGGCTGCACTCTTGCTGCCGAACGGCAAGCTTAAATCGCTTCCAACAAGATTCGTGAAACACGACAAACAAACCGAAATTCGCGTGCATGGCCTTACGCAAGGCACGTTCGTACTCATTAGCATGAACGGCAAGTTCACGGATACGCCGAAGCACTGGGCGGAACAGTCGATCAACGGATTGGCGAACCGGTTAATTATTAGCGGCGTAGGCAATGGCTTGTTCGATCCGAACCGGACGGCAACGCGTGCGGAGTTCTCTTCCATTCTGGTTCAAGCATTTGGCTTGTATGGATCGGCTTCGAACACTGCATACTCCGATGCCAATCCGAATGCTTGGTATGGCGAATCGCTAGCCTTCGCTAGCGGAAGCGGGCTCATCACTGGTTATGCAGATGGCACATTCCGGCCGGACGCAACGATTACGCGTGAGGAAGCAATGGTCATTCTCGCCCGTGCCGCAGAGTTGGTTGGTTTGGATACGAAGCTGACAGCAGCGCAAACGGGGCAAGCATTAAGCAGCTTTAGTGATGCGGCAGCACTGCATAGCTGGTCGCGTGACGCAGCGGCATTGTGCGTATCTTTAGGCATTGTGAACGGAATCGGAGGCGGCCTGCAGCCAGGACAGCCAATTACACGTGCCCAACTTGCTGTAATGGTGGAGAATTTGCTGAAGAAAGCCGATTATATCTAAATGAACGAACAAATTCTTCCTTTTGCTAGCCATTCTTCAATAGGGCTGCTGCTTGTCGATTCGGAAGACCCTTTCATGCTGGCGGTTTATCTGTCCGTTCGCATGGAAGAGGTTGCAGCATGGGGATGGGATGAGGCGGCTGCGCACTCGTTCCTCCGCATGCAGTATGACATGCAGCAGCGTTCCTATCGCACCTACTATGCGGAATCGGAGCTGTATGCGATAACGTTAGATGGGGTGCAAGCAGGCAAGCTGCATGTGTCAGAGGCATCTGATGGGTTGACGCTTGTCGACATTGCGCTGCTGCCGGAATTCCGGGGCCGAGGGATAGGGCGTCAGTTGCTGACGGACCTCCAGTATAGGGCGAAGGAAGCCGGCAAGCCGCTTCGGTTGACGGTAAGCAAGGGCAATCCGGCGGCAAGGCTGTACGAGCGATGCGGATTCCGCATTGTACAAGCTGATGAAATGAACGCAAGAATGGAATGGAACAGCTCGTTAGATTAACAGACACAAGACAGGAGGATTGACACAATGGAAAATTTTGTCGGAGAAATTCGGATGTTCGGCGGAAATTTTGCACCAGTAGGGTGGTTGCTCTGTGATGGCAGGCAGTTGCCAATCTCGGAATATGAGGTATTGTTTATGCTGCTTGGCACCACTTACGGTGGCGATGGCGTAAATACGTTCTGTTTGCCTGATCTGCGCGGCAGGCTCCCGGTTGGACAAGGGCAGCGCCCGGGCGCAAGCAATTATGTAATTGGCCAATCAGCGGGTTCGGAAAGCGTTACGCTGATCACGAATCAGATGCCAGCCCACACACATATCCCAAGGGCATCTGCGGCGGCTACTCAGAATACGCCAGCTGGTGCGGTATGGGGTACGGGAGAGATTGTAGGGTATGCACCGGCCGATGCTACAGGGCAACCCTTGAATGCAGCAGCGATTACTGCTGCTGGCGGCAGCCAGCCACATGATAACATGATGCCGTACTTGGCGATCGGATTTATTATCGCTACGGTGGGCATTTTCCCTTCACAAAGCTAGAAACCGCCATCAACGAGATGTATTGACATTATTTATTAGGAGGTATTCGAATGGAACCGTTTTTGGGAGAAGTCCGCGCGTTCGGTTTTGGCATTACGCCTAAAGGCTGGATGCCCTGCATGGGGCAATTGCTGGCCATCAATACCAACCAAGCCTTGTTTTCGCTTCTAGGCACTGCCTATGGAGGAAACGGAACTACGAATTTTGCATTGCCTGATTATCGTGGGCGCGTGCAAGTAAGTACGAGCAATACGATTCCGCTGGGTACGGTTGGCGGGGAAGAGAACCACACGCTGACGCTAAATGAGATGCCAGCCCACAACCATGGCGTTTTGGCTAATAGCGGAGATGCAACTTCAAAGACAGCGGCGGGCATGACCTGGGCAGTGCCTGGGAGCAAAGCTAACGCGTTTGCGACAACTATTGATAAAGCAATGTCAAGCGAGGCAATCAGTGTGACTGGCGGCAGCCAACCGCATAACAACATGCAGCCTTATTTGGTGCTTAACTATTGTATTGCAGTTCAAGGCATTTACCCGAGCAGAGGCTAATCAACGAGGAGGCATAATCGATGGCAGATCCATTTGTAGGCGAAATTCGCCAGTTTGCGGGCAGCTTTGCCCCGAATAACTGGGCATTATGCAACGGTCAACTTCTTCCAATCCAGCGATACACAGCTTTGTTCTCCTTATTGGGCACGATGTACGGCGGAGACGGCAAAAGCACGTTTGCTCTGCCTAATCTGATGGGGAGTGCTCCTATGCAATATGGACAAGGCCCCGGCTTGACCTTGCGTGATCAAGGCGAGCAGGCAGGGGAAGCAACTGTGACGCTTCTGCAAACAGAAATCCCTGCACATACGCATACAGCGAAGGGGGGGCAAGCGGCAACAACCACGCAACCGGATAATGCTGGCTGGGGCTCTTCTAGCCGGACCGGAACGCAGTTGTATACGGAGGCAGCACCGAATGCTGCAATGCACCCCCTTGCTTTGCAACCAACAGGCGGCACTCAGCCGCATAACAACATGCAGCCTTATATTGCTGTTAACTACATCATTGCTCTGCAAGGCATTTTCCCGCAACGTCCATAGCAGTTCTAATAGCGTCCCCTCCTTCATAGGCTAGTCTCGAAGGAGGGGACGCGGCTATGTTGGAGCAAGGGAAGGGGCCTAAGCGGCCAGAGCGGTCCGAGCGACAAGAGATGACGATGCACAATCGCAAGCTGCTTGAATTGACGGGTGTGCGCAATGTAGATAGTTTTGACAGCGAAGAGTTTTTGCTAGAGACAGATCTTGGGTTTCTGACGATTCGCGGCCAGAACCTGCATATGAAGCATCTTAGCCTAGAGCAAGGGCTTGTCGCTATTGAAGGGCTTATCCATTCGCTCGCCTATCTGGATGGAACGCCGCAGACGAAAACCAAAGGGCTGTTTGGGAAGCTGTTCAAGTGAATCTCACGCTTAATGAACAGTGGCTCACATTGGGACTGATGCTGCTGTCCGGCATCGGCATGGGGATCGTCTTCGACGGGTATCGCGTCGTATCGCATGAGCTTCGTTTCGCGAAGTGGACACTTCCCTTGTTCGACCTGCTCTATTGGGCGGCAGCAACGCTAGTCGTGTTTCAAGTCTTGTCCGCCGGCAACGATGGCGAGGTGCGGGCGTACGTGTTTCTAGGGCTTGTAATCGGCGTAGTCGTCTACTTCTTGATGTTAAGCCGTTCTGTTATCGCTTCCGTTCGTTGGCTGATTCAAGCGGTCCGGTATCTAATCGGCTTGGTTATCCGCTTGTTTGACCTATTCATCATTCGTCCGCTGCTTGTGTTGTACAAGCTGGCGAAGGTGCTGATTGGGTTTTTGGCAGCCCTCACTATTTTCTCTTGCAAAATTGTGATACAATTGATCCGTCCGTTCTGGCTTCTAGCGCGTTGGCTGTTCCGCCCACTGTGGCGACCTGTTGCCAAGCGCCTTCAACCCGTAATTGCAAGCTGGGAGCTTCAAGCGAAGGCATCTAAGCTTATCGGCCATGTAGCCGGGTGGTGGAAGCGAACGTTCGGCCGATCTTCCTGACGAAAGGTGGTGCAGTGTTCATGGCGAATGTGAGACAGCAAGCGGCTAGTGCGGCACCCGCCGGAACGAAGCGGCGCAAGCGGCTATGGCTTGCCTTTGTTATAATTTTCGCATGTTGGGCATTGTATACGCTAATCAACCAGGAGCATAGCCGAGGCGTTGCATCACAGCGTTTATCTGAAGTGAAGGTCAAGAAGGCGGCTGCTGAGAAGCAGTTGGCTGATCTCAAGCAAGAGATTGACCGGCTTCATGATCCCGAGTATATTGGGCAGCTGGCGAGCCAACAAGGGATGGTACGCGATGGCGAGAAAGTGATTCAGTTAGCAGAATAGTCGACGGCCCTTATAAATCGGGTTCTTCGTCTGTTGACCTTGCTTTCTACGTTACGTTATAATTACAGTAGTAAGGTCTCAATAGAGACCGTCATGTATATTCCTTAGGGAGGAACGTTTTCTTTTATGGCAATTGAAGTGGGCGCTAAGTTAGAGGGTAAAGTGACAGGCATTACGCATTTCGGAGCATTTGTTGATCTGTCTGGGGGCGTTACGGGGCTTGTACACATCTCCGAGATCGCCGACAACTACGTTAAGGACGTAAAGGATCACCTAAAGCTAGAAGACGTCGTCAAGGTGAAAGTCATTAATGTCGACAAAGACGGCAAGATCGGATTATCCATTAAGCAGGCTATTGATCGGCCAGAAGGCCAGCCAGCACCTCAGCAACGCGAACCGCGCGCAGGTGGATTCAATCGTGGCGGTGGTGGCGGTGGCGGACAAGACCGCGGCGGACGTCCTTTCAAGTCATCCTCTGGTAAAGCGCCGTACGGAAAACCGTCATTCGAAGACAAAATGTCGCGCTTCCTGAAAGACAGCGAGGAACGCATCTCTTCCCTCAAGAAGAACACCGAGGGCAAACGCGGTGGACGCGGAGCCAAGCGGGTATAATCAGCATCGAATGAATAGGCGAGTGAAAAGCAGAACCTTCGTGGTTCTGCTTTTTTTGCGTTTTGTGGCGTATTCCAAAAACTTTCCCCTGAAAGTCCAGTATTCCCGACAACAGGGAACGGTGATTCGCCATGCGGATGTCGGCGCTTTCCGCCAAGATGGCGAGTTGCATTGGTGGGGATCTAGGTGCTAAACCTAGACGGGGCTTGAAAGAACGCGTTCCCGACACGAGCGCGGCGCAGCGGACGTTTTGTCGGAAAAAACTTTTTGGTGGGAACGCTTTCTGACAAACTTCATGAGGACAGGCCTCTATAATGAAAAACACAATAACTCGGAAATGGTGGTGTGTCCCGTGAAAGAGAAGAACAAGCTGGTCATGTTTCCAAATGTTCAGCAAGCAGGCGCGGCAGCTATGCAGGAAGCCGTACGCAAAGGCCGCGACTGGGCGGCTGGACGCAAATTGATTCAGCTGCTTGCTGCTAAGAAGTGGACGATCCTTCTTCTAGTCGTCGGTTTCTTGCTTGGACGAGCTGTCATTCTTGAATCTTTGATGCCGTTTGCCGCTGCCTATTTCGCCGTCTTGTACTTTTTGCGACGGGATGTATGCTTTTGGGCGGGCGTAGCGCTCGTCGCTGGAAGCTTCTTCGCGGTCACTCCCTCACCGGGTCCCATCGCGATGGAGCTTGCGGTCGTCTTCTTGCTTCTGAAAGGGCTAGAAGCTTATGAGCGCGCAGAGTTATCGTACGCACCGCTTCTCGTCTTCACGTCAACCTTGCTTGTCCAGTTATTCGGGGCGTTTATCCATAACAGCCTCGGCTGGTACGATCTTATGATGATTGTCGTGGAGGCTTCATTATCCTTCGTCCTAACCCTTGTCTTCGTTCAAGCCATTCCGGTTCTCACCATGACGAAGAAAACGAGCGGGCTGCGGCATGAAGAGATTATATGCTTAATGATTCTCATGGCATCTATTATGACCGGCGCTGTCGGTTGGGGGGTGTATGGCTTATCCGCAGAACATGTGACGTCGCGGTATATGCTGCTGTTGTTTGCACTGGCAGGTGGGGCGCCTCTGGGCGCGTCGGTCGGGGTTGTTGCCGGACTGATCCTGAGTCTTGCTGATTTTAATGCCATCGTGCAGATGAGCTTGCTTGCATTCGCGGGAATGCTGGCAGGGCTAATGCGAGAGGGTGGCAAAATGGCTGTCGCATTCGGCATGCTGCTCGGCACATCGATTTTATCCGTATACATTGGAAGCCAAGCGGATGTAATGGCTTCCACGTATGAGTCAATCGCTGCCGCGGTGCTGTTCATGCTCACGCCGAAGATTATGATTCGAACGATCGCTCGGTTCGTGCCGGGAACGCAAGAGCATGTGAAGTCACAGCATGAATACGCAAGGCGGGTAAGGCAAGTGACAGCGGAGCGGGTGGAGCAGTTTTCGGAGGTGTTCCGCCAACTGTCCAAGAGTTTCGGCCAACTTAATGGCGCAGTGGAGGCGGTGAAGCGCGAAGAAGAATTTAACCATTTTATGAACGCAGTTGCGGAAAAAAGTTGCCAGACCTGCCACCGCCGAGGCATGTGCTGGGAAGCGAAGTTTTATCAAACCTATAAGCTGATGACTGATATGATGACCACAGTAGAGGAGGGGCGGAAGCCATCGACCAAAGAGATGCCCAAGTCGTGGACGGCGCATTGCGTCAAGCCGCAGCAGGTGCTCGGCGTTATGCAGCAGCAATACGAGCTATACAAAAACGACCGTCATTGGAAGAAGCAAATTATCGACTCCAGGCAGCTCGTCGCCGACCAGTTGTCCGGCGTGTCGCAGGTCATGGAGGACTTAGCGAAAGAGATTAAGCGGGAAGGCCAGACGCTTCATCTGCAGGAGGAGCAGATTCGTGAAGCGCTGGAGGGGCTCGGCTTGTCGATCCAGAGCATCGACATCATTAATTTGGAGGAGGGTAATGTAGAGATTGAGGTCTACCATACATTCGCGAGGGGGTATGACGAATGCCGTAAAATAATTGCGCCGTTGTTGACGGACATTTTGGGCGAACACATTGCCGTGAAAGCAGAGCGTTACCCAGAGCGGCAGGGATCGCCAGCACTCGTGACGTTCGGTTCCGCGAAAGAGTTCGAGGTGGAGACAGGTGTTGCTGGACTGGCCAAGGGCGGTGACTTGCTGTCGGGAGATAGCTTTAGCACCATTGAGCTCGGCAATGGCAAATTTGCAGTCGCGATCAGCGACGGTATGGGCAATGGCGAGCGTGCGCGGCTGGAGAGCAGCACGGCGCTAACCATTTTGCAACAGCTGCTGCAGTCGGGGATGGATGAGCGCCTTGCGATCAAATCGGTTAATTCGGTCCTGCTGCTGCGTTCGCCTGACGAGGTGTTCGCGACGGTGGATGTCGCATTGATCGATATGTACACGGCGAAGACGACTTTCCTTAAGATTGGCTCAACGCCGAGCTTCATTAAACGTGGACAGGAGGTTATTCCGGTTACGGCAAACAATTTGCCGATCGGGATTTTGCAAGATATTGATGTGGATCTCATTACGATGCAGCTCCAGCCGGGCGATACGCTCATTATGATGACGGACGGCATCTACGATGCGCCAGGGCATGCAGTGAACAAGGAGATGTGGATGAAGCGAATTATTCAGGAGATTAGTGTGACGGAACCACAAGAAATTGCAGATGCGCTGCTGGATCGGGTAGTGCGCCATCACGAAGGGGAGATTATCGATGACATGACCGTTGTTGTAGCGCGTGTGGACAAGCATCAGCCGGAATGGGCAACATTCCGTTGGACAGGCATTCCGCGCTTCGAGCGCCCGAGGACGGTGAGTTAAGTTGAGGGAGTGAACGGAAGTAGAGGCGCATGAGAGAAAAGATAACTAGAATTGCTGGTGCAAGGGGGACATAGAACGGACGTGTGTAAAGATACCTGTCGCCATGGCCAAGCGCGCCCATTCGCGTGCAAGCCAACTTATGCCATAAGGCTATGCCAATAAGCTCGCGACACGCTTTGGAATAAGGCGGTTGCAGAGTTTTATTGGCATGCCTTTATTGTTATTGGCCGGCTAACACATTGATCATGTAATTGAGGAGGAAGATGGCGAAAAACCAAACGGCGATCGTCGGGTGCCCGGCTGCATACAGTGCTAAGGCTGCGAGCGCGAATACGATGGCTATCATAAGTGCCTTCCATGCGCCTTCGACCGGAATCGAAGCTTTGGGCGATAGATACGTACCCCATACGAGGACCATGAGCGTTGGCGCACCAAGCCCTAATATAAGGCGTAGCGGCAGATTTGAACCTGCTTGAAAACCCCAGTACCCAAGCGCAGCAACGGCACATAGCTCTAGGATGAATGTAAGGCCGAGATTCAGGATGAGTAAAATAGCCAAAATAGTTCCTCCTCTATGCGAGTCGACAAAAAAACTAATGTTATTAGTTTTAATACAACTAATGACATTAGTTTTGTCAATGGGCAGCATTTGCGTCTAAAATCTGGCATTCCCGGCAAAACTGCTAGAGAGATGAATAGAGTCGCAAGGCACAGAGCTGTTGATGTTGCCCACTTTAACGGAGGAGGGAATCTTAGTGAAACAAATTCTACTTATTACAGACGGTTGCTCCAATGTCGGCGTTAGTCCAGTTGTGGCGGCAGCGCATGCACATGCGGAAGCGATAACGGTGAACGTTGTCGGCGTGGTCGACAGAGGCGATGTTGGCGATTTTGGCGCGACGGAGATTGAGGAGATTGCTCGGGCGGGCGGCGGCATGAGCCGGCTCGTTAACACAAAGCAGCTTTCGCAAACGGTGCAAATGATGACGCGCAAGACGGTTGTGCAGACGATACAGATGGCGGTGCAGAAGGAGTTAAAGCAGGTGTTCGGGCAAACGTCGATCGAATCGCTGCCGCCGGAGAAACGCGGGGAAGTCGTGCGCGTGATCGATGAGCTGGGCGAGACATCCAAGCTGCGTGTCGCATTGTTAATTGATGCGAGCGCGAGCATGAAGCCGAAGCTTGCGGCTGTAGAAGAAGCGATTCGCGACCTGATGTTAAGCCTCCAATCGCGGCAGGGAGCCAGCGAGCTGTCGGTGTTTCATTTTCCGGGATCGGCTTATGGCGAGGATTGTACGCTCGACCTGGATTGGACGGATAACCTCGGCGGTGTCCAATCGATCTTCCCTAAATTACAGATGCGCGGCACGACGCCGACCGGCCCGGCGATTATGTCCGTCATTGATTTTTACCGCCAAGGGGATTATGGTAGAAAGAGTAGAGATGAAACGGACGGGATGATGAGTGACTACGTCGTTTAAATTCACCCTTGGCCGCGGATCGGCCGTCACTGGCAAGTGGAAGGGCAAACATTATCGCATCGAGCGGATGCTGGGAGAAGGCGCAAACGGCAAGGTGTACCTTGTGCAGCGTGATAAAGAGTGGTATGCGCTGAAAGCCGGTGCAGACGCGGTCGACCTTCAATCCGAAATCAATGTGTTGCAGTCGCTGGACTTGCAGAGACGAATGAAACGGCCGGATACCGAGCCGTTTCTTGTCGATGTAGATGATTTGATTACGCCCGATGGGCAGGAGTTCCCTTTCTATGTAATGCGTTATGTACGCGGGGTGACGCTGGCCGGCTACTTGGCTAGAGAAGGGGCGGAGTGGTTCCCTTTAGTAGGGTATAATTTGCTGCGCAAACTGTCTGAGCTCCATGAAGCGGGCTGGTCGTTCGGCGATTTGAAAGTGGAAAATATACTCGTTGCCGAATATGGCCGGGTGGAGCTGGTTGATTATGGCGGCGTAACCGGGTTCGGCAAAGGGGTTCGCCAGTTTACCGAAATTTACGACCGAGGCTACTGGAATGCTGGCAAGCGCATGGCGGATAGCGGCTATGACCTATTCTCGTTCGCTGTGCTATGCATTCAGCTGCATGATAGCAAGCGCTTGCTGCAACTCTCGCATCAGCTTCTTCCCCAAAATCGCTCGCCGGAAGAACTGCTCCGGCTTGCACAGCTGCAGCCGGCGCTTCGCCCGTTCATGGGCTGGCTTAGCGATGCGATGGCGGGGCGCTTCGCGAATGCGCGTGAAGCGGCGGCTTCATGGCAGCGGCTGGTAAGCCGTTCGGGAACGATGAAGAGCAGCCCGCCTGTACCTGGTTGGATGAAAGGGCTATTCATGCTGTCGGCAGGCGTGGCAGGAGCGGCAATTATTTGGCTGCTATGGCTCGAATGGTAGGATGGCAGCAGCGATTGAAGGCGAATAGCAGAATGCGAGTCATGTTTGCCCGGAGCGGGCGTTTATTGAAGGAGTATGAGGGCAATGGATGAGTGGATGAAGCAATTGATCGCAGCGAGAGATGCAGATCATTTATGGCAACAAGGCGATGCTATTGTTGTCGCGGTATCCGGTGGCCCTGATTCCATGATGCTGCTTCACCTCCTGCATCGGGCCGCCGTGGATGATAGGCTGTCGCTTGTGGCCGCGCATGTGGATCATGGCTTCAGGGGCGCGGAATCTGCGGCTGAAGGGGAGCAGGTTCGTGCTTTCGCTTCAGAGCTAGGGGTAGCCTTCGAGTCGATTAAGCTGGATATGCCGACATATATAGAAGAAACAGGAATGAATGGCCAACTCGCATCGAGAGTGCGGCGTTATGAATTTTTGCACCAGATTGCCTCGCAGCATGGGGCGAAGCGGATCGCTCTTGCCCACCACGCCGATGACCAGGCAGAGACGGTGCTGATGCGTTTGCTGCGCGGAACGGGAACCGGAGGGCTCGCCGGCATGCAGCCAAAACGGCTGGATAAAAACGTGGAACTTATCCGCCCGATGCTGCGTATGTACAAGACGGATATTTTTCGTTACATCTCACACTACGGTATTCCCTATGTTACTGACAGCAGCAATGAGAGAAGGGACTATTTTCGCAACGAAATTCGCTTGGATGTCATGCCTTATTTGACCCAATTCAACCCGCAATTGCCGGCTTCGTTTAATCGGCTTGCTGAGCTGGCATCTGGAGAAGACCAGTGGATGCAAGGCGAGGCGGCACGTGTTTTTGGACAGCTGGTTACCTGCTCGAAGGGGACGGATTGCGAGGTGGATCGGGCGGATTTCATTGGTCTCCCCGTCGCTTTACAAAGAAGATTGATTAAACTAATATTAGATTATCTCACATTGGAAACAGCTGGCATGAAGCTGCCGGAGACGGCGGATTTTGAGCGGATTGAATCGATGCGAACCGCTGCTCTTGCGCTATCTCCTACGACTTGGCGTATGGATGCTGGCAATGGTACAGTCTTCGTGCGAACGTACGATGCATTGAGATGGTCAGGCTTGCATAGCAAGCAGCTAAGGCCTTGTCCGCCTTATGCGTACGGGATTTCAGGAGTGGAAGGAACGGTAAATGTTCCAGAGGGGGGAATGTCGTTTCGGCTGACGCTTTCAGCCGTAGCAGCAGAACGAGGGCCCTATCATGCCGCATTCGATGCGGATCAGCTTGTGTTCCCTCTAACCGTTCGCAATCGGCGTCCGGGCGACCGGATGCGCGTAATTGGACTAAACGGCACCAAAAAGGTGCAAGATATGTTCGTTGATCTGAAGGTGCCTTCCTCTGAGCGAGACCGAATTCCGCTGCTTGTCGATGCAGAAGGGCAGGTGCTCTGGATTCCGGGAGCGAGGCGGTCGGCAATCGCTTCGATAGGCGCGGCAACAATGAACGTTTTGCGCGTGCATGCATCACCAATTGAGACGAACATTGAATAAGCAGCCCTTGTACGATCATACATATAAGTTATAGGCCCAAGCCTAGGGCGAGGGACTGGAGCAGCTTATGCTGCGATCAGACGCATAATCAAAGCGTATGCTTACGAGGCAGCTTATGCTGCATATCTGGTCTAATATTGACCAGAGCAGACGCATAATCTTTAGGAGGATTCAATTTGCTAAAAGATATCCAGGAAGTATTGTTCGACGCAGAGACCATTCAGAATAAAGTCAAGGAACTGGGCGAACAGCTCAGCCAAGATTTTGAAGGGCGCAATCCTCTCGTTATCTGCGTTTTGAAAGGCGCGTTTATATTTATGTCAGATCTGGTTAAACAATTAAGCATCCCTCTAGAGATCGACTTCATGGCGGTCTCCAGCTATGGAGCTTCGACCAAGTCGTCGGGCGTCGTAAAGATCATTAAGGATCTCGACGTTACGGTTGAAGGGCGCGAGGTGCTAATCGTTGAAGATATTATCGACAGCGGCCTGACGCTCAGCTACTTGATCGACGTGCTGGAACGCCGCAACGCGAAGTCGGTTACAGTCGTTACGCTGTTCGACAAGCCCGCGCGCCGTACGGTTGATCTTGAAGCTGATTACAAAGGCTTCAGCTTGCCAGACGAATTCATCGTAGGTTACGGCCTCGATTACGCTGAACACTACCGCAACTTGCCATTCGTCGGCATTTTGAAGCGTGAAGTCTACACCAAGTAAGTCATTTTCTTAGCGATTCGCCTCTAGCATGGCGGCCTTCCCGCATTGTTGTGAAGGAAAGTCATGCTATGGTAAAATATTTAAAGCGTCTCGAGAGGAGGTTGGGGATGAATCGAATCATCCGAAACACTGGATTTTATTTACTCATTTTTTTGGTGACCGTGGGGATTGTCCAATTTATCAGCAGCCAAAATGACTCATCGTCGCAAATTCGATACGATGAGTTCCGGAAAGCACTCAAAACGGACAACATTGCAAGCTTAGAACTACAATTTGATGGCTACTCCTATTTGGTCACTGGTGAATATAAAAACCCGCCGGAAGCCAACGCAAAAAAATTCTATACCCGCACTAACGTTGATGAATTCGTAACGAAGGAAATCAACGAGCAAGCAGAGCAGCACAACATTCAAATCAAATATAAGAAGATGAAGGGCGAGAGCATTTGGCTCACGTTCCTGACATCGATCATTCCTTTCGTGATCATCTTTATCCTCTTCTTCTTCCTGATGAATCAGGCGCAGGGCGGCGGCGGCAAAGTGATGAACTTTGGCAAAAGCCGTGCGCGGCTGTACAACGAAGAGAAGAAGCGCGTCACGTTCGAAGACGTGGCGGGTGCGGACGAAGAGAAGCAAGAGCTTGTCGAGGTCGTTGAATTCTTGAAGGACCCTCGCAAGTTCGCAGCGGTTGGCGCCCGTATTCCGAAGGGTGTACTGCTCGTTGGCCCTCCAGGTACCGGCAAAACGTTGCTTGCACGCGCTGTTGCAGGCGAAGCTGGCGTACCGTTCTTCAGCATCTCAGGTTCAGACTTTGTTGAAATGTTCGTCGGGGTTGGCGCATCGCGTGTTCGCGACTTGTTCGAGAATGCGAAGAAGAATGCCCCTTGCATTATCTTTATTGACGAGATTGACGCTGTTGGCCGTCAACGTGGCGCAGGCCTTGGCGGCGGGCATGACGAGCGCGAGCAAACGCTCAACCAGTTGCTCGTCGAAATGGACGGCTTCGGCGCGAACGAGGGCATTATTATCGTCGCAGCGACGAACCGGCCAGATATTTTGGACCCGGCGCTTCTCCGTCCAGGACGTTTCGACCGCCAAATCACGGTTGACCGTCCAGATGTGAAAGGGCGCGAAGCGGTACTGAAAGTGCACGCACGCAATAAACCGATGGCCAAGGATGTTAAGCTTGACATTATCGCGAAGCGTACGACAGGCTTTACGGGTGCAGACCTTGAAAACCTGTTGAACGAAGCAGCGCTCCTTGCGGCTCGCCGCAATAAGAAAGACATCGCGATGGTCGAAGTTGATGAAGCAATCGACCGCGTTATCGTAGGTACTGAGAAGCGCAGCCGTGTTATCAGTGATCGCGAGAAGCGCATTGTTGCTTACCATGAAGCGGGCCATACAATCGTTGGTTACTTCCTGGAGCATGCGGATGCTGTCCATAAAGTAACGATTATCCCTCGCGGCAAAGCTGGCGGTTACGTCATCATGATGCCGAAGGAAGATCGGATGCTCGTCACGAAGCAAGAGTTGCTCGACAAAGTTACAGGCTTGCTTGGCGGCCGTGTAGCCGAGGAATTGTTTATCGGTGAAATCGGTACAGGCGCTTACAGCGACTTTAAGCAAGCAACGAGCATCGTGCGCAGCATGATTATGGAATACGGAATGAGCGAGAAGCTCGGGCCGATGCAATTTGGCAGCACGCAAGGCCAAGTATTCCTCGGCCGTGACATTGGTCACGAGCAGAACTACTCGGATACGATTGCGTACCAAATTGACCAAGAAATGCAACGCATGATTAACGAATGCTACACGCGTGCGAAGAACCTGCTGATAGAGAAGACCAAAGAGATGCACCTGATCGCACAGACGCTGCTTAGCGAAGAGACGCTTGAGCTTGAGCAGATCAAACGTTTGATCGAGACGGGCGCCATCGATGGCGACCTTCCTGAAGGCGAGACGATTCCTCAGGAATCAAATGCAGACGTACGAATTGATACAGTCGGCGGCGTTAAGGTTCGTATCCAGTCGAAGGAAGCTGACGAAGCGGCTCCTCTGGCAGACGATACGGCTGACAATGGCGAAGATGATGGAAATGGCGAGGGCGGACCAGACCGGAACGCGTAAGCTATTATACGAAGAAGACCCGGCTTTCCCTATGCGGCATTCGCATTGGAGGCTGGGTCTTTTTGCTCATTAGGATAAAAATGCTTTAAGTCCTCAACATCACCGTGGTAAAATTGTCCTATTATTCAGGTTGAGTAATAAGAACTAGTATCGGGGGAACGGTGCATGTTAAGCCAGAAGAAATGGAAGGCTGCCTTATTGTTCGTTGTTGCAGCACTGCTAGCAGTAACGGTCATTCCGGGAGGAAAGGCGTTTGCGCTGAATGTATGGGGCATTTATAAGGAAGCGCAGCAATTGGATGCCAAGGGGAAGTACAAAGAGGCGATTGAGAAATATAAAATCATTGCCGCTGAGTTTGTGAAGACGCAGCAATATGGCAATGCGTCTAACATCTATCGTAATATCGGTGAAGATTATTCGAATTTAGCTATGTACGACGACGCCGTAGCAAGCTGGGATTTAGAGGCGTTGTATGCGGGCAAGATCGGCCAGACCCAAATCAGTATTGCAGCTAAGCGTAAAGCAGACGCGCTTCGCAGCAGCGCGCAGCTGTTCGTAGAGGCGGATGCAGCGAAGCTTGGCAATGCAAACTACCATAATGCGATATTTGAGCCGAAGAATGGCGCATTGATTGGCGCTTATGCAGAGCTCGATCCGAAGGTTCATAACGCCAAGACGAGCAATCCTTTTTATACAGAAGGTTTCCCGCAGATGACGGGCAAGAAGCATGCGGCTTATTTATTATATTTTACGTACGGCAATCCGCTTTCCACATTGAGGAGCCACATCGAGGAAGCTAAGGCTAACGGAACCGCAATACAGCTTGGCATTCAGCCCACTAAGGGGCTAGGCCAAGTACAGGATAATGAGTATTTGCACCAGTTCGCGCAAGAGATCGCTGATGCTGGCATTCCGATCTTCGTTCGCTTTGCGAATGAGATGAATGGCGATTGGGTGCCATGGAATGGCAATCCGAAATTGTACATCGAGAAGTTTCGCCTTGTCGCTGACGCAATTCATAAGGCAGCTCCAAACAATGCAGTAATGGTATGGGCGCCTGGCCAAATTCCGGAATATAACATTCAAGATTATTACCCAGGAGATGCTTATGTGGACTGGGTGGGGGTTAGCTTGTATACGATCTTCAACCCAACCCTCGATCCGCTGAAGAAGGGTGAGGACCGTTCCAGCCATCTCGATAAGTTTGATTTAATTTATAAGCTGTATGCGGCACGTAAGCCTGTGTTTATTTCGGAAGGCGGTGTTTCGTATATGTACCCGGAGAAGCTGCAGGATAAGACGGCGTGGTCGAGCTACCAGCTGAAACAGTTTTATATGACGCTCCCTATGGTGTATCCGAAGGTTAAGGGAATCTTTTACTTCGATAGCAATCATGATGCTTCTAATCGGGTCAAATATTATATGCTCTCTGCAAATGCGAAGCTGCTTGATGCATATAAGCAATCGATTGCCAGCCCGTTCTACTTGAGTACGGTCGGCGACGAGTCTCCGATTGCCTATCGCAAAATCAGTGGTGCAACCGTGGAGGCGAGCGCTCAGAAAGTGTCAGCGTATGTGAAGACATGGACGCCAATGCTCAGCAAAGTAACCTATGAGATCGGCGGGAAGGCTGTCGCCACGGCTACACAGCTGCCTTGGAAGGCTTCTATTAACTTTGCGTTGTACAAAGGCAAGACGATTACAATCGTTGTTAAGGCATATGATACAGGCGGCAAGCTTGCAACGGCGCAAAAGCTGCTGGTTACCGTGAAGTAAACATTTTGAGCTTATTTTTGTCGGGACAAGGGTGCGGCGCCATTTCGTGGAGATGGCGCTTCAGCCGCTCGGCTTGTTATCTTTTCAACTCACTGCCTTGGAATAGGTAATATTCGGCGGGTTTCTGCCGTTCTCTTGCGCCAACTGCTCCAAATAGCGGCCGAACGCACCAAATGGCTTACTCTAGCAATTGACAGCCCACGCTGCCCCGTGTACATTTAAACTTAATCAATGAAACAGACATGATTTGTTCACACTATAAACGATACGGCGGCTAAGTATGTGCACGAATTCACAAAGTACATCATATCCCTATAAAATAGACCGCGCGAAGAGGAGAGACACCCATGGAAGCATTGGCACTTGAACGCAAGGCGGAACAAAACCGCGAGTTGCGCGAACGCCTCATGCAGCTGAAGAAAGAGCGTAACGCCATTATTCTGGCCCACTACTATCAACGGGATGAAATTCAAGAGGTAGCTGATTTCCGCGGCGACTCCTTCCTGCTTGCCCAGAAGGCAGCGGCGACCGATGCAGACGTTATTGTGTTCTGCGGCGTACATTTCATGGGCGAGAGCGCTAAGATCCTTGCACCGAACAAAACGGTACTTATTCCAGACGAACGGGCTGGCTGCCCGATGGCAGACATGGTCAACGTGGATGGCTTGCGCAAGCTGAAGGCACAGCATCCGAATGCGACGGTTGTTACGTACATTAACTCTTCGGCAGAGATTAAGGCGGAGACTGACATTTGCTGCACATCGTCCAATGCGCTCAAAGTTATTAACTCGGTCGAGTCCGACGAGATCATCTGGGTTCCGGACAAAAACCTGGGTCACTACGTTCAGCAGCATACAGACAAGAAAATGATTATCTGGGAAGGCTATTGCAACACACATGACATGCTGACCGTTAAAGATGTGGAAGAGATGAAGGCGAAGTATCCAAATGCACAATTCGTCGTTCACCCCGAATGCCGTCCGGAAGTCGTGGAGCTTGGCGATTATGTAGGCAGCACGACAGGCATTCTGGAATATTGCAAAAACTCCGATTGCCAAGAGTTTATTGTTGGTACGGAGGACGGAACAGGCTACCAGCTGCGAGTGGACAGCCCGAACAAAACGTTCCATTTTGCGACCAAATACTTGGTGTGCCCGAACATGAAGGTTAACAACCTGAAGAAGCTGGTCAAATGCTTGGAAACGATGCAACCGCAAATCTACGTGCCGCCGACAGTGGCTGACCAAGCCCGCAAATCGCTGGAGCGTATGCTGCAGGTCAAATAAGCGTCATTATTTTTATGCCTGGAGGCATCCATCTTATGATTCCATCATACTTAATTGACGTGCGACTGGACGAGTTGCCGGTCATCGAGAAGGACGTTATTGTCATCGGGGCCGGCATCGCCGGTCTTTTTACCGCTATTAAGGCGAGTAAGCGCGGCTCTGTGCTCATGATCACGAAGAAATCGCTGCTCGACAGCAATACACGCTACGCCCAAGGGGGTATCGCCGCCGTAATTTCGGATGACGATTCCCCTGCTTATCATTTGGAGGACACCTTGATTGCAGGCGCGGGACTATGCGATCACGACGCCGTGAATGCGCTCGTGCACGAAGGGCCAAGGGGTGTTGAGGATTTGATCCGAATGGGTACGCAGTTCGACTTGGAAAATGGGGAATATGCATTAACCAAGGAGGGCGCGCATAGCCAGCGAAGGATTTTGCATGCTAATGGAGATGCAACCGGATTCGAGATCGTACGCGCGTTGTCTGAGAATGCGGTAGCCAAGGAAGGCGTCGAGGTATGGGATGACCATTTTGTCATCGATCTCGTGACCATAGCAGGCGAATGCTGCGGTGCTATTGTACAGAAGCCGGACGGCTCGCGCTTGTTCGTCCGCGGCAAGGCAACGATTTTGTGCTCGGGCGGTACGGGACAGCTGTATCGTTATACGACTAACCCTGACGTGGCGACCGGTGATGGCATCGCCATGGCTTATCGTGCGGGTGCTTACATACGAGATATGGAATTTCTTCAATTTCACCCGACGTCACTTTGTTACCCAGGAGCGCCGCGCTTCCTTATTTCGGAGGCTGTGCGAGGAGAAGGTGCGTATCTTCGCAATATCAGGGGCGAGCGATTTATGCATAAGTATCATGAACAGCTGGAACTGGCGCCGCGCGATGTCGTAGCACGAGCGATCGTGAGCGAGATGGAGGAAACGAAGTCGACCTTCGTTTACTTGGACATTACGCATGAATCGGAAGAGATGGTGAAGCATCGCTTCCCAACCATTTATGAAACTTGCCTCAGCTATGGGCTTGACCTGACGACAGATTGGATTCCAGTAGCGCCAGCGATGCATTATATGATGGGCGGCGTGAAAACCGACCTGAACGGCGAGACGAACATCAAGCGCCTATTTGCCTGTGGCGAAGTGTCATCTACTGGCGTTCATGGGGCTAACCGGCTGGCAAGCAACTCGTTATCGGAAGCTATTGTATTCGGCAGAAGGATCGTCGATCGGATTGCAGAGCTTCCTCCATTGGGAGCAAAGCCGATTATTCATTATGAAGCGGAACGTAATGGTGTCCCAATGCAAGCTTTCGTAGAACGGCGCCTGAAGCTGCAAAAGGTCATGGTGCGGTATGCAGGCCTTCGCCGCGATGGGCAAGGGTTGTCCAAAGGGCTAGAGGAGTTGAAACGGCAGTTACCGATTTTCCAATCTGTGCTGACCAAGCGCGAGGAATATGAATTTGCTAACCTACTAACCTGCGCGCTGCTCACGACGGAATCGGCACTGGCGCGTGAAGAAAGCCGGGGGGCGCATGCGCGCGAAGATTTCCCGGAGCGGAATGACCAAGTCTGGCGCAAGCACACGGTGCTGCACCGCGATTACGGATTGACAGAGGAGCGGATTCACGATGTATGATTACGCATTGCGTGAGCAAATACGCGCTTGGTTAGCTGAGGATATCGGCATGGGCGATATTACGACAGAAACGACCATTCCGGAAGGAAGCCGGTCCAAGGCAATCATCCATGTGAAGGAAGATGGGCTCATTGCGGGACTGGACGTCGCACGGCTAGTATTTGAAGTTGTAGACCCAGAAATCGCTTATACGGCACTCGTTCAAGACGGCGACCGGGTAACCAAAGGGACCGTTATTGCAGCGGCGGAGGGCAGTACGCATAGCTTGCTTATAGGCGAACGGCTCGCATTGAACCTCATGCAGCGGCTGTCGGGCATTGCGACGAAGACGCGTGCGTTCGTGGATGCGCTCGAAGGGTTAGGGACGCGCCTTGTTGATACGCGCAAGACGACGCCTGGCCATCGGAAGCTTGAGAAGTACGCGGTACGGGTTGGCGGCGGCGCGAACCATCGATTCGGCTTATACGACGCGGTCATGATAAAGGACAATCATATTAAAGGTGCTGGCAGCATTCGTGCTGCAATCGCAGGTGCGCGTGCACGTATCCCCCACACGATGAAGATTGAAGTGGAGACGGAGTCAATGGAGCAAGTGCATGAAGCGATGTCTTGCGGGGCTGACATTATCATGCTTGATAATATGAGCTTGGAACAGATGGCTGAAGCAGTACAGCATATCCGATCATTTTCCCGCCATATCATTACGGAAGCGTCGGGTGGCGTTACGCTCGAAACGGTTCGCGGAATCGCAGAAACAGGTGTCGATGTGATTAGCGTAGGCGGCCTAACTTACTCATTCCAAGCACTGGACATTAGCCTGGACTTGAATGAAAAGAAAGGCGGGGCGCCGGCGTGATTCTGGTTATTGATGTAGGGAATACGAATATCGTCCTTGGCGTATACCAAGGCAAGGAGCTACTGCATCATTGGCGAATTAGTACGAATCGCTCCGCGACGGTTGATGAGTACGGCATTACAATTAACAATCTGTTCCAGTTTGCAGGCTTGTCGCTCGATGGAATCGATGGCGTCATTATTTCTTGTGTCGTTCCTCCGCTCATGCGGACGCTGGAGCAGCTAAGTATCAAATATATGCGCAAAACGCCAGTGGTCGTCGGACCAGGGGTAAAGACTGGGCTAAACATCCGTTACGAGAATCCGCGTGAAGTGGGGGCGGACCGGATTGTCAATTCGATTGCGGGCATCGAGAAATATGGGAAACCGCTTATCGTGGTTGATTTTGGTACGGCCACTACTTTCGATTATATTGATGAGAATGGAAGCTATCTCGGTGGCGCGATTGTGCCGGGCATTGGCATTTCGACGGAAGCGCTTTACCAGCGCGCGGCGAAGCTCCCTCGCATCGAGCTCGTTCGGCCGAAGAGCGTAATTGGGCGCAATCCGGTAACTTCGATGCAGGCGGGCATTATTTTTGGCTATGCCGGACAAGTGGACGGAATCGTTCGGCGCATTCGCGCCGAATTCGGCGTGGCGCCACGCGTTATTGCAACAGGCGGCTTGGCGGAGCTCATTGCTGCTGAATCGGAGACCATCGAAGAGGTCGATCCGTTGCTGACGCTCGAAGGGCTTCGCATTATTTTTGAACGGAATCAAGAAAGTGCCGCGACAAGCGAGGAATAATAGCATTAGTCGAGTTCGAGAACGAATCAAGCAAGGGAGGCATCCATAATGGAGACGCAGAACGATATATTGATTAGAGGCACAGCGTGGGGCGGCCGCATTCGGGTGTTCGCGGTTCGGGCGACGGAGCTTGTTAGCGAATTGCAGCGTCGGCATGGGACGTACCCAACGGCGACTGCAGCATTTGGCCGGACATTGGCAGCTGGTGCGATGATGGGCGCGATGATGAAGGGTGAAGAGAAGCTCACGATTCAGATTAAGGGTGAAGGGCCAATCGGCCAAATCGTCGTCGATACGGATGCCAAGGGCAATGTGCGCGGCTACGTCGACCATCCGCAAGTGCATATGGCAAGCAACTCGCAAGGCAAGCTAGATGTAGCAGGAGCTGTTGGCCGGAGCGGATACATTCATATTATCAAAGACCTTGGGATGAAAGAGCCTTACCGTGGCAGCTCGCCGATCGTGTCGGGAGAGCTTGCAGAAGATTTCACCTACTACTTCGCTGTGTCAGAGCAAACGCCGTCTGTCGTAGGGCTTGGCGTATTAGTGGATACAGATGGGTCGGTCCTGCAGGCGGGCGGTTATATCGTGCAGGTGCTGCCGGGGTTGACCGAAGAGGAGATCACGCGCTTGGAGCAAGCGGTAAGCATGATGCCGCCTGTGACAGCTCTGTTGGACCAGGGCGAGACGCCAGAAGAAATATTGAAGTTCCTCGTTGGAGACGATTTGACGATACATGATACGACAGATGTTCATTTCCGCTGCCGCTGCTCGCGCGAGCGTACAGAACGTACGCTCATTAGCATGGGCCAGCAAGAGCTGCAACAAATTATCGAAGAAGACGGAAAAGCCGAAGTCGTGTGCCATTTCTGCAATGAAGCGTACACGTTTGACCGTGAGCAGCTCGTAGAGCTGCTTGAGCAAGCGAAGCCGAAGCCGCTCCAATAACCGAAAGGCTTGAGGAAATGAAGAAAGACCGAATGCTGCGAGGGTTGGTGTCCCTGCAAGCTTTATGTATGATCGTGGTGGCGATCGTGGTCACGACGCACTATGTGCCCTTTTTGAACAAGCCCAAGCCAGCAGGCAGTGAGGGCGGCACAGGGGGAGCGGACGAGCTTTCGCGTGAGGAAGGAAGGGTATTGGCCGTTATTGGCGGGAAGCCGATTACGGAGCGGGATTTGACGAAAGAGCTGCATCGGCAGCATGGCGCTTCGATGCTGCGGACGATGATGCTGCACGAAGCGGTGAAGCTTGAAGCGGCCAAGCAAGGGCTAGCCGTGACGCCGGAGCAATTGTCGGCAGAGCTTGCTCGCGTTATGGAAGGTTACGGATCGGAAACCGAATATTATGAGGAAATGCAAAGCCAGCTGGGGTTGGCCCGGGAAGACGTTCAGTCAGACGCGGAGTACCGGCTGCTGCTGGAGCAAATTGCTACTCGGACGGTAGACGTAACGGATGCCCAGATAGAAGATTACTTGGCCGAGCATGCTTCTGAGTTTACAGGCGTAACTGAGCTTAAGATTCGCTGGATTTTGACGAATACGCGCTCAGAAGCCAATGACGTGATTGATAAACTGGGCAACGGCGAGGATTTTGCATTAATGGCGAAGACGTACTCCATTGATGCATTCACTGCTGATCACGGCGGCGACTTGGGATACATCGAGGACCATGATCCTTTCGTGGAAGAGTCGCTTCTGGATGCTACGCGTTCGCTTGAAGTTGGCCAAGTGACCGGTCCAGTGAAGACCGGGGGTGGGTATGCCATCATTCGTTTGGAAGAGCGGCGTGAACGGGAAGGCATGGCAAGGGAACAGCGCCGGGAGGAAGCCCGTCGTCAGGTTGCACTGGAGCAGGCGAAGCCTCTGTCCGAAGTTGAGAATGAATTGCTTGTCCAGTACAGCAGCAGTGTGCCCAATCCCGCGGCTCCGTAGGGATAGGCGGAAAAGTAAGTATTGACATTTGTAAACGGCGTTGATAAGATGGAGACAGTAAAACCTACTGAACTAGTCGGATTAAGGAGGCAGTTTATCAATGGCTAAGATTGTTCAAAGTGTTACAGAATTGATCGGAGATACGCCGCTCGTACGTCTGAATCGCCTTGTGCCTGAGGACAGCGCGGAGATTTACGTTAAGCTTGAGTATCAGAATCCGGGTGCCAGCGTTAAGGACCGGATCGCAATCAGCATGGTAGAAGTAGCTGAGCAACAAGGCATTCTGAAGCCGGGTGACACGATCGTTGAACCGACGAGCGGTAACACGGGTATCGGTCTTGCTTTGGTAGCAGCTGCTAAAGGATATAAAGCAATTCTCGTTATGCCAGAAACGATGAGCATTGAGCGCCGCAACCTGCTTCGTGCTTACGGCGCGGACCTCGTGCTCACGCCAGGATCGGAAGGCATGAACGGCGCTGTTAAGAAAGCTGAAGAGTTGGCGCAAGAAAACCCTAACTACTTCATGCCGCAACAATTCAAGAACCAAGCGAATGTTAAGGTGCACCGCGAGACGACGGGTCCTGAGATCGTAGAAGCTATCAACTCGCTCGACGGCAAGCTGGACGCGTTTATCGCCGGCATTGGTACGGGCGGTACGATTACGGGTGCAGGCGAAGTGCTCAAAGAGAACTTCTCCGATATCAAAATCTACGCAGTAGAACCAGCAGCATCGCCGCTTCTGTCTGGTGGCAAGCCAGGCCCTCACAAAATTCAAGGTATCGGCGCTAACTTCGTGCCTGACATCTTGAACCGTGAGATCTATGACGGCATCATTACAGTAGAAAATGATGATTCATTCGAAACAGCACGCCGTGCTGCTCGCGAAGAAGGCATTTTGTGCGGTATTTCGTCCGGTGCAGCGATCTTCGCAGCACTGCAAGTAGCTAAAGAGCTGGGCAAAGGCAAACGTGTCGTAGCTGTTGTTCCATCTAACGGCGAACGTTACCTGAGCACGCCGCTGTTCAACTTCGAGAACTAATACGGAGTCATAACGAATACAGAGCCTTCATTCCTCGGAATGGGAGGCTCTTTTTTATGAATGCCTTTAGCGCAGTTGCTTTTCTTTTGCTCCATCATTCTGTATACTAGGCGAAATAGATGGATAGAACGGGGGTTGAAGGTGATGTTCACCGTTTGGGAACAGTGGCAACGGTGGCACGCCGAGCGTGCCTATACGACGCTGCCGGTACTGCATAAATTGCCGTTGAACGGCGCGGGCAGCAAGATTGCTTCATGGAAAGCGGCATGGCAGGATGCTGATGCCTATTCTTTTGTATTTGAGAGTGGCAAGGGCGGACGATACACGTATTTGGGCCTGCATCCTTCTTCTGTGATCCAGGGCAAGCTGCAGTCTGCCCAATCGATGGATTGGACGGGAACCGCCTTGGAGCCTGCAGAGGCGAGACGATTGGCCCATACAGCTTCATGGGAAGGTACGCCGCTGGACGTTGTGAGGCGATGGATGGCGCCCTATCGGGGACCGAGGGTGGAAGCAGGGCCGGCTTGGACGGGGGGCTGCGCGGGATTTTGGGGCTATGACGTCATTCGGACGATCGAACGCCTGCCTGAGATCGCGAGCGATGACCTCGGTGTGCCGGATTACTTGTTCATGCGGATGGACGAGCTGTGGGTTATCGATTTGGAAGAAGATGCGTTGTATTGTGCGGCGCATACCACGATTCCAGAGCATGCGGCCGAGCGGGAACTAGAGGCTTTATATGAGCGTGCGGTGCAGCGGGTAGAAGCGATGGCGGCTTATTGGCACGCTCGGTTCAATGATGGGCTGCAGCCAGAGGCAACCGGTCTCTTGACGCGCGAGGCGAGATTAAGCAAACTGGCATCCGAATCGCTTACGATTGATGTGGAATCGGTAGCAGATACGTTTTCCCCTTTTGCAAAGGAAGCTTACGAGAATGCGGTGCGCAAAATCCAACAGTACATCGGCCAAGGCGACGTGTTTCAGGTGAACCTGTCGCTCCGCCAAAGCAAACGTACCGCTGTTTCGCCAGAGGAGCTTTATGAATGGTTGAGAGTCGTGAATCCATCTCCTTATATGGGCTTTCTGCGCTGCCCGGAGTTTCAGCTTGTATCGGGCTCCCCAGAGCTGCTCGTTGAGCTAAAGGATGGCATATTAGCGACCAGGCCGATTGCAGGCACAAGGCGAAGAGGGCGGACGCCAGAAGAGGATCTGGCAATGGAGCAGGAGTTGCTCAACACCGAGAAAGAACGGGCGGAACATATCATGCTGGTCGACCTCGAACGGAATGATTTGGGCCGAATCGCCAGTTATGGATCAGTACATGTTCCGGAGCTTATGGTCATTGAGCGGTATTCCCATGTCATGCACCTTGTTTCCCAAGTGGAAGGCAAGATTGCCGAAGGCAAAGATGCTTTCGATGTCATTGCAGCCACATTCCCAGGAGGAACGATTACAGGCGCGCCCAAAATTCGCACAATGGAAATCATCGAAGAACTTGAGCCGACAAGGCGCGGCCCATACACGGGCTCCATGGGATGGATTGACTACTGCGGCAATATGGAATTTAATATTATTATAAGAACGATGACCGTACGCGATGGCGTCGTTCATATTCAAGCAGGTGCGGGAATTGTGATCGACTCCATTCCCGAGCGCGAATATTATGAGTCGCTTAGCAAGGCTAAGGCGCTCTGGAAGGCAATTCAGCTTGGCGAGCGGTTTGAAAACCAGCCGGACGTGCTAACCAAGCATGAAGATGCAACTGATACAGGGGCGCTAAGCAGCCGCTTACTATAAAGGAGGTCGTCGCTATGATACTGGTAATCGACAATTACGACTCGTTTACGTACAACTTGGTGCAGTACTTGGGCGAGCTAGGGCAGGACATCGTTGTGAAGCGTAACGATGAGATCGGGCTGGATGATATCGCGGCGATGGCGCCCGATCATATTCTTATTTCGCCAGGGCCATGCTCACCGAATGAGGCAGGCATCAGCTTGGCGGTAATCGACCGATTCAAAGGGCAAATCCCGATATTCGGTGTGTGCCTTGGCCATCAATCGATCGGACAAGCATTCGGCGGTGACGTTGTACGTGCCGAGAAGCTGATGCACGGCAAAACTTCTGAGATCCTTCATGATGGACGCTCGATCTTTGAAGGCATCCCGTCACCCTTCATTGCTACTCGCTACCACTCGCTAATCGTCAAGCGCGAGACGCTTCCCGATTGTTTGGAAATTACGGCAGAGACAGCAGAAGGCGAGATTATGGGCCTTCGCCACAAGGAGTATCCGATCGAAGGCGTACAATTTCATCCGGAATCGATTATTACCGAGAACGGCCTGACGATGCTCCGCAATTTCCTTGCTCTACGAGCAGGCGCAGCGCGATGAAGGTCGGGTACAACGGTTCCGTCATACTAGCGGAAGAAGCTGTGGTCGGCGTTTTCGACCATGGCTTTTTGTACGGAATGGGGCTATTCGAGACGTTCCGTACATATAGAGGGCGTCCGCATTTGCTGGAGGGCCATTTGCGCAGGCTGGCGGATGGCTGTGAGGTGCTTCGCATTCGATACACGCCGGATGCTGCACAGATAGAGGGCTGGCTGGCTGGAGTTATGGAAGCGAACGGGCTGGCTGACGCTTATGTCAGGCTGACTGTCTCTGCAGGGGATGGCGGGCTCGGGCTGCCGCTGGGCGATTACGAGCAGCCGAACGTCTGGCTTCTTGTGAAGCCATTGCCGCCAACGCCTCCGCAGTTGTACGAGACAGGGCGAGAACTACGGCTGCTGCGTACGCTCAGAAATACACCCGAGGGAAATATTCGATTAAAATCTTTGCATTACATGAATAATATTATCGCGAAGCAAGAGTTGCAGCTCGCCGGGGCAGCCCCCGGAGCGGAAGGGCTGCTCTTATCCAAGGAAGGCTGGCTCACGGAAGGCATCGTCAGCAATTTGTTTTTTGTACGAAACGGCATTATTTGCACGCCAGCACTATCAACAGGCATATTGCCGGGAGTTACGCGCGCGCATGTATTGCATTTGGCGCAGCAAGCGGGTTTTAGGATCGAAGAAGGGCTATATCAGTGGGAAGAGCTGCTTGGTGCGGACGAGGTTTGGGTGACGAACTCGATTCAGGAGCTTGTTCCCATTACAAGCCTTGCGGATCTGGCAGGCAATACAGTCAAGGTTGGCGACGGTACGGCTGGCCCTACACTTCGCAGGCTGCTGGAGCTTTATCGAAGCTTTTAGAAGGGATGTATGGCAATGGCTCCTAAGAAACACACCTTGCAATTGGGCGGAGGCGTCCAATTGGAGCTTGGCGCGAGAACGTTAATCATGGGCATCCTTAACGCCACGCCGGATTCCTTTTCCGACGGAGGGCGCTACGATACTGTGCAGGCAGCGGTAGAGAGAGCGAAGGCTATGGTTGCCGAAGGAGCGGATATTCTCGATATCGGGGGCGAATCGACACGGCCAGGGTTTGTGCCGGTTCCCGAAGAAGAGGAGATTCGCAGAGTGGTTCCCGTCATTGAGGCCATTCGTTCGGCGCTGCCTCACATCCCGTTGTCCATTGATACGTATAAATCAGAGACAGCACGTCAATCCTTGGCGGCAGGAGCGCATATCATAAATGACATTTGGGCGCTACGGCATGATCCCCAGATGGCAACAGTCGCAGCGGAGTTTGAGTGCCCGGTTATTTTGAATCACAATCGTCCAGACCGCAATTATGCCAATTTAATCTCAGACGTTATCGCCGACTTGCAAGAAAGCCTTCGTATCGCACATGCCGCAGGTGTGCTGGATGATCGCATTTGGCTCGATCCCGGCATCGGGTTTGCCAAAGGATATGACGAGAACATCGCAATGATGGGTCGGCTGGAGGACTTATCTCAACTAGGCTACCCCGTGCTCCTAGGCACGTCACGCAAAGGGTTTATTGGACAAGCGCTTGGCGGCGTTCCTTCTAACGAACGGGTTGAGGGCACGGCTGCTACTGTAACGCTTGGCATCATGCAGGGCTGCGGAATTGTTCGGGTGCATGATGTTCAGGCGATGAAGCGGGTAGCGCTCATGACGGATGCGGTTGTTTATCGGGACCGGACCATAGGCTGATGAAATATAGCTGGGGCTGGATCATCAGCTCGGGCAGTCATCTGGCTTGAGTTAGATAATTAGAGGCAAGGAGGGAATCTTATGGATACGATGACGTTGAAAGGCATGCAGTTTTTCGGGTATCATGGCGTTTTCGCTGAAGAAAACAAACTTGGCCAAAAATTCGGCGTCGAGCTCGAATTGAAACTTGATTTGTCGAAAGCAGCCAAGGAGGACTGTTTGGAAGCAACGGTTAATTATGCGGAACTTCACGCTTTGGCGAAAGCTATCGTTGAAGGCCCGCCCTTCAAGCTCATTGAAGCGTTGGCAGGTGCCATTGCATCTAAGTTGCTGCAGACTTATACTATTCTCAATGAAGTGACGGTTCGTGTCACGAAGCCGAATCCGCCTTTTGAGATTCATTTTGATGGCGTGACAGTAGAGCTTCGCAGAAAGCGGGATGGACATGGTACAGTTGTTCCCGCCTGATTTTGCGGGTTTCATAGAGGCTTACATCGCGCTCGGCTCCAATATTGGAGATCGGGGCGATACGCTGCAGCGAGCAATTGAACAAGTTGCAGCCCGTGAGGATATCTTTGTTGAACGGGTATCGCATGTGTATGAAACAGACCCAGTGGGGTACACGGATCAACCTGCATTTTTGAATATGGCAGCGGCGGTTAAGACCCGGCTTGGACCAGAAGAGTTGTTAGATACGCTGCTAGCGATTGAGCAACAGCTCGGGCGCGTTCGCCTTGTCCATTGGGGACCGCGTACGATCGATCTTGATTTGCTGATGTACGGCGATATTTCCCAAGTTACAGAACGGCTCACTATACCTCATCCACGGATGATGGAGCGGGCGTTCGTACTGGTTCCGCTTCGCGACGTGCTTACAGAGACGCACCCGCTGCACGCAGCGGTGGCAGAATCAGCTAACTTGGCTTGTCGGGACGGAAAGGAAGGCATCACTAGATGGAAAACGACCAATTGGCACAGCGCATCCGCGCATTTCGAAAGTTAAAGGGCTTTACCCAGCAACAGCTTGCGGAACGGTTATCGGTATCGGTAGCGGTACTTGGCTCTCTCGAGCGGGGCACGCGCAAGCCGGACCCCAAACTGCTAGCTAACATTGCGGAGACGCTTGGCATTGATTATGCCGAGCTAACTCAAGTAAATAAGGCACATTAATTAAAGGATTGGACTGCCGAACAAGAGAACGGGCCAACTTGGATGCAGGTTACGGAAGGAGTATGGAGCAACGTGTTAAAAATCGGAAATATCGAGATGAAGAACAATGTGGTGCTGGCGCCGATGGCTGGTGTCTGCAACCCAGCCTTTCGTCTCATTGCAAAGGAGTTCGGCACGGGCCTCGTTTGTGCAGAGATGGTAAGCGATAAAGCAATCTTGCATGGCAACAAGCGGACGCTAGAAATGCTCTATGTTGACGAACGCGAGAAGCCGCTCAGCTTACAAATTTTTGGGGGCGACCGCAAATCGCTCGTAGAGGCGGCTAAGATCGTGGATAAGCAGACCAATGCCGACATCATTGACATTAACATGGGTTGCCCGGTCCCAAAGGTAACCAAATGCGATGCAGGCGCACGATGGCTGCTGGACCCGAACAAGATTTATGAGATGGTTTCGGCTGTTACTGAGGCTGTTGATAAGCCCGTAACCGTCAAAATGCGCATCGGCTGGGATGACGAACACATTTTCGCTGTTGAGAACGCTCGTGCTGTAGAATGTGCAGGCGGCAGCGCTGTTAGCGTGCATGGCCGGACCCGGGAGCAGTTGTATACCGGCCAAGCAAATTGGGATATTATTAAAGAGGTCAAGGAAGCCGTATCCATTCCGGTTATCGGTAACGGAGACGTATTCTCGCCGGAGGATGCGAAGCGGATGCTTGACCACACTGGTGTTGACGGGGTCATGATCGGCCGCGGCGCACTCGGCAACCCTTGGATGCTTTATCGTACGATTCAATATCTGACCAATGGGGAATTGCTGCCAGACCCGACACCGCAGGAGAAAATGGAGATTGCCATTTTACATATGGACCGCTTGGTTTCATTGAAGGGCGAATCGACGGCTGTTCGCGAGATGCGCAAGCATATGGCTTGGTACATGAAAGGCTTACAAGGTTCCGCCCGCATTAAAGATACCATTATGGAAGAAACAAGCCGCGACAAAATGGTTGCGATCTTGAATCAATATATCGAATCTTTACCGGAGGATGCAGGCACTGTAAAAGCAGCCAATTGGACCGACGGTGAAGCGGCAGCCCAATAGGGAATCCGTCATTCCGCCAAGGCTGGCTTTGATTGACATTTGATGTGATACTGCAATATAATCAAGCAATATAAACGGAGCAAGCGCTTTTATGGACCTTTTTGAGGGCTAACATGAACAGCGTTTTGTGTAATATATTAAGTAATAGTGAATTCATACAGGCATCATGAATGTATGAAAATACTTCACGTGACAGGAGAATCACAAGATGGGCGATAAAGAGGTTATTCTGACTCAGGACGGGTTGAAGAAACTAGAAGAGGAACTCGAAAACCTCAAATCGGTAAAGCGTCGTGAGGTGGCAGAGCGGATCAAAGTTGCCATCGGCTACGGTGACATCAGTGAGAACTCGGAATACGAGGATGCGAAGAACGAGCAGGCTTTCATTGAGGGGCGTATTATTACACTCGAGAAGATGCTGCGCAACGCGCGTATCATTAACAACGATGAGATTGATACAGAAACGGTGAGCATTGGCTCTACTGTAACGGTCGAAGATATGGAATTTGGCGACAAAATGGATTATGCAATCGTCGGAACGGCAGAGTCCGATCCGTTGAATAACAAGATTTCTAATGAGAGTCCAGTTGGCAAAGCAATTTTGGGTAAAAAAGTTGGCGCTATCGTTGAAGTAAGCGTCCCTGCTGGCGTCATTCAGTATAAAATTCTCGAAATCAAAAAATAAGGTTTTCGTGCGGCCCACTCGAAAAAGCTTCCCTTGGAAGCTTTTTCGTTCGTAAGAAACCGTTAGGAGTGGTTATCTGTGGATCAGCAACAACAAGAGTTACAAGAACAGCAAGAGCTAAGCGAGCTTTTACAAATTCGCCGCAACAAACTGGATGAGCTTCGTGCGCTCGGCGTCGACCCATTCGGCAGCAAATTCGAGCGGTCACATGTTGCAAAAGACATTCTCGACGCTCATGAAGAAACGACAAAGGAAGACCTCGAGTCCCAACAAATCGAAGTTACGCTTGCTGGCCGCATTATGCAAAAGCGCGGCATGGGCAAAGCATCCTTTGCTCATATTCAAGACCTGACAGGCAAGATCCAAATTTATGCGCGCAAAGACACGCTTTCCGAAACGGAGTACGCTGCTTTTGATCTGCTCGATATCGGAGATATCGTAGGCGTTCGTGGCGTCGTATTTAAAACCAATACAGGCGAAACGTCGGTAAAGGCAAAAGAAATCGTCGTTCTGACGAAATCGCTG
Organism: Paenibacillus sp. MMS18-CY102; assembly: GCF_009789195.1. Taxonomy (GTDB): domain Bacteria; phylum Bacillota; class Bacilli; order Paenibacillales; family Paenibacillaceae; genus Paenibacillus_T. Next base: position 75,098 of record NZ_WSTC01000027.1, read on the forward strand.
CTTCCGTTGCCGGACAAGCATCATGGACTCAAAGACGTGGAGCTTCGTTATCGCCAGCGTTACGTCGACCTCATTACGAACCCAGAAGTGCAGCAGACCTTTATTGCGCGTTCCCGCATTATTCAGTCGATGCGCCGTTACCTTGATTCGCTTGGCTACCTTGAAGTAGAAACGCCTACACTGCACAGCATTGCAGGAGGAGCGTCTGCACGTCCATTTATTACGCATCATAACGCGCTCGATATGCAGCTCTATATGCGCATCGCAATCGAGCTTCATTTGAAGCGCCTTATCGTAGGTGGGCTGGAGAAAGTTTATGAAATCGGCCGCGTTTACCGGAATGAGGGCATCTCGACACGCCATAACCCTGAATTCACGATGATCGAATTGTATGAGGCGTATGCGGATTACAAAGATATCATGGCACTTACGGAAAACCTCGTTAAACATATTGCCCAAGAGGTGCTTGGCACAACTGTTATCGATTATCAAGGCAGTGAAGTTGACCTGGGCACGCCATGGCGCCGAGTTTCGATGGTTGATCTCGTTAAAGAGGCTACAGGTGTAGACTTTGCGGCGGCAATTACGAACGAGGAAGCGCATGAAGCGGCTCGCCAGCACAAAGTGCCGGTCGAGAAGCACTGGGCGGCAGGCCATATCCTCAATGCGTTCTTTGAGCAATTCTGCGAGCACACACTCATTCAGCCTACATTTGTAACAGGGCATCCAGTGGATATTTCGCCACTTGCTAAGAAGAATGAGCAGGATCCGCGTTTCACGGATCGTTTCGAACTCTTCATTGTAGCGCGTGAGCATGCGAATGCCTTCACGGAGCTTAATGATCCAATCGACCAACGCGAGCGCTTCGAAGCGCAGCTCCTTGAGCGTGAGCATGGCAATGACGAAGCGCATGAAATGGATGATGACTTCATCCGTGCGTTGGAGTATGGCATGCCGCCAACCGGTGGTCTGGGCATCGGTATCGACCGCCTCGTTATGTTGCTGACGAACCAACCGTCGATTCGTGATGTATTGCTGTTCCCGCATATGCGCCATCGCGCAGGCGAATAGCTATCCGTTTCATGCCGCCGAGCGAACTTTCGCTCGGCGGCGTTTTGTTTCTTCTATAAGAAGAGATTGGGCGTTCAAAAAACAATTTCACTTTTTTCTAAAATAGGGGTTGCAATCGTATAAGCGCCTATGATATATTATTCAAGTCGCCGCTGAACGAAACGGCAACACAAAACAAAAGCTTGACCAACTAAACATCATCTGATATAATGTAAAAGTTGTCGAAATTGTTCTTTGAAAACTGAACAACGAGCGAAACTGTCAGAATAAATGTTTCAAAATGAGCTACAAATGCTCTAAAGTTGAAGATTTTCAACTCGCGTTGAAAACTTCTTTTATGGAGA
>NZ_WSTC01000028.1 GCF_009789195.1 Paenibacillus sp. MMS18-CY102
CATTCACTTTTACAATTACGAACGGCTACAAGCAAAACTAAACGGCCTAAGTCCAATGGAATTCAGGACCAAGGCCGCTTAATTAGCTTTTATTTTTTGTGCTGTCTACTTGACGGGGTGCAGTTCACTTTTAAGACAGCTTTTCTATTTGTACCCCAGAACAGGCAAAATGCGCCCAAAACATCGGAAGCCGCCTCTCTCGTTGTACAAAATGCAATGACACCTTCCTACTGCTGAGCCCGAGTCGTTTCCATTGTACAAACTGCAATGAGCAGGCTGCTGTCTGTACGAAAGCCGTCTTAAACAGTGAATGCCCTGCAGACCGCTGTCCGTGCCGGTGGCGCGTTGCGCTCCGGCCGCCGCCCGCAGCCAACGTAACGCCAACTGCCTCGACGCGCAAAAAAGGGCTGTCCCTCAGCCGCCGTAGCTTTTGGGATGCCCTTGTGATTTTGCTCCGGCCTCTTACTTAAACCAGCCCTTCTCCTTAAACTGTTTAATGGCCTCGACCCGGTTGCCAACGCCCAGTTTGTTGAGAATAACAGAGATGTAATTCCGAATCGTTCCGGTCGTAATAAACAATTCCTTGGAGATTTCTTTGGTGCTCTTGCCATCAGCAATAAGCACAAGCACGGCTTTCTCCCGCTCGGTAAGAGGGTTCTCCTCGCCATAGGCTTCATCCATCAATTCGGGTGCATAGAGGCGCCGGCCGCCTACGATAGTCCGGACGGAATTCGCGAGCTCCTCGCTCGGGCTGTCTTTGAGCAGATAGCCATGAACGCCGGCTTTGATCGCTCTTTCGAAGTAGCCTGCACGGGCGAACGTCGTAAGGATGACGACTTTGCAATCTAAGGACAAGGCAGCCAGTTCCTCGGCAGCTTCCAACCCGTTCTTGAGCGGCATCTCGATATCGAGAATACAAACGTCTGGCTGATGAAGTCGCGCCAGCTTGACGGCATCCTCGCCGTTGCTGGCTTTCGCGACCACCGCCATATCCTCCTCTAGGTCAAGCAATGCAGCAAGAGCGCCGAGAATCATTCGTTGATCCTCGGCAATCACGATTCGAATCATATGCCAGCCTTCTCTCTTGGATGGGTATTAGGCACTTTCATCACAAGGGAGGTTCCTGGCCCTTCTCCTAGCTCAAGGCTCCCATTGACGAATTCCAGGCGTTCCTTCATCCCTTTAAGGCCGCTGCCTGTGGAATAGACCGAATTTTGCGCCATGCCGATCCCATTGTCCTCGACAATCGCGACCAGGGCTAGGCGGTCCGGCCGGATCGTAATCGTACAGGCGGATGCCCCGCTGTGCTTAACGAGATTGGTGACCGCTTCCTTCAAGCACATGCAGAGGACGTTCTCGTTCATGAGCGATAAGTCTTTCGGCTCTAAATCACCTTCAACCGTCAGCTCGATTTGCGCCGTTGTCAGCATCTGCTCGATCCGGGCCATTTCTTCTGTCAGCTTTGCGCCGCGCATTTGCCTTACGATCTGCCGTACTTCCTTCAGGGCGTTTCGCGCCGTCTGCCTGACATCCTTCATCTCCACTACAGACTGGGAAGGATTTTTGGCCATTAGCTTAAGGGCTAAGTCGCTCTTCAGCCCGATCAGGGAAAGCTTCTGGCCGAGTGTATCATGCAGATCCCTAGCGATGCGCTGGCGCTCCTCAAGCTTCACCAATTCCGAGATGCGCTTGTTTGCGTCGTTCAGTTGGCCTTGCAGCCGCTCGTTCTTATTGCGGTTATAGTTGGTAATGGGCAGCAGGATAACCATGATCAAACAGATGAAGACGAAGGGCAATTGGCTGATGGCCATCGGATTTTTGACGACGATTGCATAATCGATGGTCGCAATCGTTACTGTAAGGTGAATCACGTACAGGGTAATGAAGCCCTTCTTGCTCGTAATGTTCCCGATTACAAAGGTTAGCAACAATGAGAAGTATACGAATCCGAACAAGATGGTCATGGCAATCGAGATGGCGATCTGGACGCCCGACCATACATACACCTTCCATCCTTTGGTGACGAAGACAAGCACATAGGAGACGAAGAATAGAATAATGAGCGCTATTCCCGCAGCGGTATGGGCTTTGGAAGAAGTGCGAAAGATATAATAGAAAGGCAAGATGAACAAGATGGCCCAAATGAAAGGATTAAGCCCGGTCGTTTTGTATAAATTCGAACGCCACTTTAACATGCTGCTGTTCCACCTTTTATGATGGCTAATTGCGCTTCAAATCCCGCTCTATCCGATACCGGCTTTCCTGTTAACCGGAATAGCTGGCTTCTTCGCAGCAACCTTCCTGCGAGCGGACTTTAGTTCGCGGAAGCCGATAAACGTCTTCGCGTCCTCATCCCATAACCGGAACCGAAGCGAGCGCAGGCTGGTACGAAGGTTAATCGTCATTGCTTTCTGAAGCGGCGGAATCGCCAGATGAGTTTTCTCTAGATTATAATTCGGCACCTTCGGGTTCAAATGATGCACATGATGGAAGCCGATATTGCCCGTTATCCATTGCAGCGGGCGGGGAAGCTGATAATAGGAGCTCCCTTCAACAGCAGCTTGCACATAGCTCCACTTGTCGTCATTCTCGAAGTAGGAATCCTCGAACTGATGCTGAACATAGAATAACCAAATTCCCATCATTCCTGCAACCCAAAGGATCGGGGCTTGCACGAGCAATAAGCTTTTCCATCCCACTAACTCACCTAACACAACGTACAAGGCGACAATCGCCACATTCGTCATATACGTATTGAGCTTCTCACGGCGCTTCGCCCCCGGTCGGTTCTTGCGGTAGGTAACGAGAAAGACGAGCAAAGGGCCGAGCACGAGCATGATTAGCGGGTTCCGGTACAGCCGGTAGGCCAGCTTAAGCCGCGGCGAAGCGGCGATGTATTCGTCTACGGTCATGACCCACATGTCGCCGACGCCCCGCTTGTCGAGGTTGCCGCTTGTCGCATGATGGATATTGTGCGCATTCTTCCATTGCTCGTAAGGGAAATGCGTAAGGACGCCAGTAATGTTCCCTAGCCAATCGTTCGCCCGGCGGCTCTTAAAGAACGACTGGTGGCAGCAATCATGAAAAATGATAAATGTTCGGATCAGAAAGCTCGCCGCAACAACAGCAATCGGCAGCGTTAGCCAGTAAGAGACGGACAAGCTTGCATAAGCCGCGATCCATAGCGCAATAAACGGCAACAGGGTGTTGCCTAGCTGGCGAAAGCTAGCCTTGGCATTCGTTCGTGCGAATGGTGCTGAATGTTTCTTCAATTCTGCAATGTTCATCGGATCCATGGGGGACTTCCTCCTAATTGAAGCTCTCGCGCTGCATATCCCAGCGATCGTATATCTTCATTATAAGGAGGCATGCATGGTTGCTTACAGTCATAAACGTCAAGCTAGGAGTATGATAAATGTCATGGGTGGTATTGCTCGCTTTCATTGGGAATGCTAGTATTTACCATAAGAAATAGTTATTTTACAGAATAGTTGAGGAGAGCTGAGACGAGATGAGCGAGATTTCGGCAGTGGAACCTTCCGAAGTCATGAGGGAGCAAGGCAAACAGCATGAGAACTTACATTGGATTGCTGGGAAAGCAGAGGAGCTGCCCTTTGCTGGCAGTGTAGCCGATGGCATTATCTCTACGCTTGCCATTCATCATTTTGTCGACTTGGAAAGAAGTTTCACAGAAATGTTGCGCATACTCAAGGATAACGGACGGCTAGTCCTGCTAATCGCCGATCCCCGGTTATGCAAGGATGGTTGTTGGTTAGTTGATTATTTTGAATCCATTATCAAACAATCGTACTCATCTTACAAGCCTATTGAGGAAGTTGTACAATTGTTGGCGAACGTCTCTGGGCAGCATGTTGAGGTGAAGCCATTCTTAATTCCTTATGATATTGCAGATGGATTCTTTGCTTCCGGGTGGAGAAAACCGCATGAGTACTTAAATCCAACATTTCGTGCAGGCAATTCACCATTAGCCAAAGTGCCGGAAGAAGTGCTTCAACCCATTTTGCAACGATTAGAGAACGATCTGAACAATGGGGAATGGGAACGGAAATATGGCCATTTGCTAAATGAAAATGATTATGAGGGCGGGTATCGCCTGTTAATGCTCAGTAAGATTGTATAGCACAATGAAGGAATGAAGGGAGCTTCGGCTTGGGATAAGCGGAAGCTTTTTTCTTGTCATTTTGATGATCGATTGGGAAGGGTGAAAAATCGGGATGAAGATTGTAATGATAGGCGGAACCAGCTTCATCGGGCCACACGTCGTTAAGCAACTTGCCGGAATGGGGCATCATGACATCACCTTATTTCATCGTGGCCAGACAAAGTGCGAGCTGCCTGCCAATGTGAAACACATTTTTGGGGAAAAGATGCAGTTGGAGCAGTTCAGGGATGAATTCAAATCGTTATCGCCAGACGTTGTTGTCGATATGATTGCCTCTACGGAAGAGGATACGCGAGCCGTTGCGAGAGCTTTCGAAGGAATTGCCGCGCGCCTTATCACCATTAGCAGCCAAGACGTTTACCGTGCGTACGGCATCGTTAGAAAAGCTGATCAGGGACCGCTCGAGCCTACGCCGATTACGGAATCTTCTGCTTTGCGGCTGAATCGTTTCCCCTATCAAGACCCGGCGAAAGATCCGAATGATTGGTGCAACAAATATGATAAAATCCTGGTTGAAGATATTGTTATGAATAACCAGCACATGCAAGGAACGATTTTGCGTTTGCCAGCCGTATATGGGCCCCATGACCCTTTGCAGCGATTTTATAAATACCTCAAATTGAAACCGATCAGCGATAGCCGTCCGTTCGTCCTCGTGGAAGAAAGCTTCTCCAATTGGAGATGGACCCATAGCTTTGTGGAAAATGTAGCTTACGCGATTGCATTAGCGATTACGAATGAACGGTCAGCAGGGCGCATCTATAACGTCGGTGAGCTGCACGCGCATTCTATGCTTGATTACATTAATGAAATTGGCAGTATTCTTAATTGGAAGGGGCAAGTGATTGTTGCTCCTAACGGCAGCTTGCCTGAAGAAATGAAAGTGCCTTTTAACACGGAACAGCCGCTGCTTGTCGATTCGCAACGGATTCGGGAGGAACTAGGCTTTGTTGAGCAATGCTCCTTCAGCGATGGATGCATCCAAACGGTGAAGTGGGAGCTTGCTAACCAACCTGATGAAGCTGTTGATTATGGCAAGGAAGACGAGATTTTACGCCATCTAGGACAATTAAAATAACGAGAGGCCATCCCCCAAGGATGGCCTTTTACATTATATTAGTCCCTCACAGCCGGGATAATGTTTTCTTTAACCAGTGTCCACCGATCACGGGGGTTGCTGATAAACGTGGAAGCAATGGCTACGACAAGACCCTTATCGGGTATGCAGCAAATCGCATTGCCGCCATCGCCCAGTGCTAAGTATGCGGGAATTCCGTCTTCATCGCCTAACCACCACAGATAACCGTATTTGTTAGGGTTCATCGTGGTCGATTCAGCGATCCATGAGCTGGAAACAATCTTACTGCCGTCCCACATGCCATGGTTCAGGTAGAGGAACCCGAAACGCGCCATATCCCGAACGTTAAGCGTAAGGCCCCATCCCCCTGTAGAGTTGCCGCTCGGGTCTTGGACCCATCCCTTCACATTCCTGCCGAATAGGTCGTCGAACCCGAATGATTCCATACCAAAGTCGGGAATTTCCTGCATGCCGATCGGTCTAAATAAGCGCTCGTTCGCGAATGCGCGGGCACTTTGGCCGGTAACGCGCGTAATAATGGCTGACAGCAGATGCGCCCCTGCGGTGGCATACTTGAAGTCCCCGATATTCCCCTGCTCTCCGAGCATATCCAGCGTATAGTTTACCCAGTCAGGCTGCATGCACAGCTGGTCCAGCGGTTCGTTCCAGTCTTGGAATGGATACGGGGCGGTCATTGTGAGAAGATGGCGCAGGGTGATGGACCTTTTCTTCTCGGCATCAGCATGGGGCACATATTCGGGGAAAAAGTCCAATACGCTTTGATCGGCATGCTTGATATATTCTGCATCGATGGCGATGCCAATAAGGGCAGATAAAATGCTCTTAGTAACAGATGTCACATGGTGCGAAGCATCAGTGCCGTAGCCGTTATAGTATTGCTCATAAGCAATAATTCCGTTTCTTACGATCACAATGCCGCTTATGTTGCTGTAATCGGCTTGTATAATGGAAGGAAGTGCGGAAAGCTTGTCCTTGTCCATTCCTAACGTTTCTGGGTCTGCAGTTTGCCACTCGGCCGTGGGCCATTCATTTCTTGGCATGCTGGCTGCCTCCTATTCATGTGGGGTAGGGTTATTTCCTCTTCTTCACTGGAAAATAAACTTCGGTCACAATGCCCTCAGGGCTGTTGGCTTGATTAGGGTCGGTCACGTACACTTCATACGGTGATTTCAGTAACGCATATCCGGCTTGTTCTGCCCATTCCCTCAGCCTCGCATAGACCGAAGTTAGCTCGGAATAAGCCCCTTTTAACACGGCTTTCGCACAAAGCCCCCCTGGCAAATCCCTCGTTCCTTTCACTGCCTCTTTCACCGGGATGGCGAACTCGGTATCATTGCCGATCGGATCGTATTCAGAGCTGTGATAGAAGGTCATTGGCGTACCAAGCGGGGTGAGTTGTTCGGTGGAAATTTTTGCGTACAGCCTGCTGAAATACGTTCCATACCCCTCGGCAAAATCATCACGGCTCATCGTCTGGCGCATATACAAAATGTTCATCGGCTCCGTCACAACTAGCTGCACTTCGATATGGTCGAGGTAGGACATGATAGGGATGCCCTTCTCTAAACTCACAATATCGTCATGCATCTGTTTAAGGGTATAGGCAAAAGCATCAGCTTTTTGTTGAATTTCCCTTCTCTTGCGGTTGAGGGCAGAACGAAGCTGCTCCTCGGAGTGGTCCTCTTCCGATTCCAGAATGGCTTTGATTTCTTCTAGGGAAAAATGATAAGATTTTAGCCGGTTAATAAAGAGCATTCGTTTTAGTTGCCCGATCGAATAGTACCTGTAACCATTCTCGGGATTGGTCTCGCTTGGGTTAATTAATCCAATTTCATCATAGTAACGAAGCGTTTTGGGTGATACTTCGCACAGCTTCGAGAATTCTCCAATCGATAGCACGAGGGTTGGCCTCCATTCTTCATAGGGTAATGCTGGCTAATTGTTTCAAGCGCTAACCATACTGTACACCTTGCCCTAAGGGGAAAGTCTACTGCTTTTCTGAAGTTTAATCTGAGGGGATGATTCACATAATCCATATAAGAAAAAACCTAGGCACCGTGCTCATAACGGCACTCCCACTGCTCAATGTTGCGCTATGGCTTGTTTTTCCGCCGATAGATGATGGAAGCCGGCTGGATTATGATCGGCAGTATATTGGAGAAATTATCGCATCCAGCATGATGCTATTAATGGCTTTTGCCTTTCTGTTGTCAACGCGGCTGCGGTTTCTCGAATCCCTATTTCATGGCCTCGATAAGATGTACGCAGCTCATAGGCATTCGGGGGTGGCTGCGTTCTTATTGCTTATCCTTCATTTTCTTGTGATGCTGTTCATCCCAGACCGCATAACCCCGGGGCGAGTGCCCGGATTTATTGCTTTTGGCGGATTTGTTATTCTCATCTTGTTAACGCTAGCTCCGCGCCTTCCTGTGGTTCGGAAGTTAATCCGCATTCGATATAGAGGCTGGCGGATTTCTCACAAGTTCATCGGCGTTTTCTTTATTATGGGCGCGGCCCACACACTGCTCGTTGATCCGCTCGTTCGTTCAACTATAGTGCCGTTCATTGTATTAATGGCCGCCATTGTAGTGGGCATTGTTTCTTACTTGTACACCGAATTGTTTGCTAGATTCGTAAGGCGAACGGCTGCATACGACGTTCAGGAAGTGAATCATCTGAATAAAAAGGCAGTAGAGGTTGTGCTAAAACAAGCGAAGAAGAAACAGCTGAATTTTAAGGCGGGCCAGTTTCTTTTTGTTCGATTTAAAGGGAATAGAGTGCTGTCGGAACCCCATCCTTTCACGATTAGCAGTTCCCCGAGCGAGACCAATATTCGGCTTACAATTAGCGCTGCGGGTGACTACACGCAATATCTTTACAAGCATCTTAAGGCCGGCACTCGCGCAATCGTCGAAGGCGGCTATGGCATGATGGATTACCGTCAGGGCGGTAAGGAGCAGATCTGGATTGCTGGCGGGATCGGCGTAACTCCCTTCATAAGTTGGATTCGTGACATGCCACAAGAACGCAACCAAAGAATCGATTTCTACTATACCGTTAGAACGCCAGAGGATGCGTTGTATCTGGATGAGATACTTGAAGCAGCACAAGGACAGAAGCAATTTCACGCACATATTCACTATTCGGCTGATCAGGGCAGGCTGGCTATAGAAACGATTTTAGCTGCGTCGGGCAGCCGTGTTGCGGACAAGCATGTCTATATGTGTGGGCCAACCCTTATGATAACGGGTTTCCAACGTCAGTTCCGGCGCCTGGGCGTTCCTTCAAGTTCGATCCATTATGAGGAGTTTGCATTTAGATAATTGCCCAAATGCAGAAAAACAGTGAACTCTTTCGGCGATTCTTTGCGTATAAGCAGGGGTGGACAAGTGAACATTATTTACATGTGTTTGGCTTACTGCCTATGCTTGCCATGATCAGGGAGAGGAGAATTCACGTTGGAGTCAATCTGGTTAGAGTATGCCTGGGCCTTATTAATCCTTATTGGGTTGGAAGGTTTGTTGTCGGCAGACAATGCGCTCGTGCTAGCGGTAATCGCCAAAAATTTACCGGACGAGCAGAAGAAGAAAGCAATTAACTACGGCATCATCATGGCTTTTGTTTTTCGTTTTGGCGCACTGTTCGCGATATCGTTCATTGCGAATGTCTGGCAGGTGCAGGCAATTGGGGCAGCTTATCTGCTATACCTCGGTTTTAAGCATATCATTCAATCGCGCTTCGGCAAGAAGAATGAGAATGGCCATAAGGGCGATAAGGAAGCGAGTAAAGGAAGCGGCTTCTGGCCTACTGTAGGAAAAATCGCGCTGGCGGATCTCGCTTTTGCAATTGACTCGATTCTTGCTGCGGTTGCGCTTGCGCTCGGACTGCCAGATTCGCCGCTGGGAGAGTTCGGCGGGATGGACGGAGGCAAATTTATCGTCGTGCTGCTGGGCGGGATTGCCGGATTGATCTTAATTAAATTCGCGGCTGCGTGGTTTGTGAAGCTGCTTGGACAACGCCCAGCGCTTGAGACGACGGCTTACGCGATCGTCGCTTGGGTTGGCGTAAAGCTTGCTGTTATTACGCTTGCCCATGAGGATATTGGTGCGCTGGATCACGATTTCCCGCATAGTACCGGCTGGACTTTTGTCTTCTATGCCGTATTGGTTGCGATTGCGCTTATTGGTTGGTTTGCGCCTAACAACAAACAAGTGAAGGTTGAACAAACGTAATGCGTTGTATTTGGAAAAGGTACCCGAGGGTACCTTTTTTGCGTTCCATACGAATGCATGGTTGATCAAATTTTCGCGAACGCGGCCGGGCGGCGGACAGGTGCCTTTTGATTTTGCAGGGCAGATGATATGCTGGATGGAATGCCATTCCCAAAGGAGCTTAAGGATGCCGGTGAACCCTCTTATAAACATCTTGGTCGTTGAAGATGATAATGATATTAATTCCTTGCTGTGCAATATCGTCAGAAAGAGCGGGTATGTGCCGAAGCCAGCATACTCCGGAACAGAAGCGATGATCCACTTGGAGAGCCGCACATGGGATATGGTTTTGCTGGATTTGATGCTTCCTGGACTAACCGGGGAAGAAGTGATCTCGAAGCTACGAGGGGAAAGCCATGTTCCCGTCATCATTATTTCGGCCAAGCTCGACCAGCAGACGAAGGTCGATATGCTGCGAACAGGGGCAGACGACTATATTACGAAACCATTTGATATTGAAGAAGTGTCGGCGAGAATCGATTCCCACCTTAGAAGAGCCCGGCGAACGATGGAGGCGCCACAAGCGAAGGAAGTGCGGCATAAAGATATCGTAATTGATACGGATGCTAAGCTGGTGAGCATAGGGGATATGGCAGTTTCGCTTACCGCGCGGGAATACCACATTCTTTTGCTGCTGCTGTCGTCTCCTAAGAAGGTTTTCACGAAGGCGAATTTGTTCAAGAGCGTCTGGCAAGAGGAGTATCACCAAGACGATAATACGATCAACGTACATATAAGCAATTTAAGAAGCAAGCTGCATAAAGCGAATCCCGGCGAGGAATATATTGAGACGATCTGGGGCATGGGCTACCGCCTTAAGAATTAAGATTTTCTTTAGATTTGGCTTAAGGCTGCCTTACGATTTCCTTCCTATAGTAAGGGCATTGCAGAAGAAGGAAGGGAGAGAACGATGAGCCAATATGTTCTGAGAACCAATCAGCTGTCCAAACAATTCAAAAACCAAATGGCGCTGAATAAAGTGAATCTGTCGATTCCGCAAGGATCTATTTATGGTTTTATCGGCCAGAATGGCGCTGGCAAATCGACGCTGATCCGTATTGTTGCGGGACTGGCGTATCCAACAGCGGGCTCCATGGAGTTGTTCGGCGAAAGCAGCGAACGGGCCTTAATTGAAGCAAGAAGGCGGATCGGGACGATTATTGAGGGACCGGCCCTTTATGCGCACATGACGGCGGCTGAGAATCTAGAAGCACACCGCTTGTTACGGGGAATTCCGGGCCGGGCTTGCATCGACAAAACGCTTGCGCTTGTTGGGCTGCGGGATACAGGCAAGAAAAAGGCTAGAAACTTCTCGCTTGGCATGAAACAAAGGCTTGGCCTTGCGATCGCCTTATTGGGAGACCCTGAGTTTCTGATTCTGGATGAACCCATTAATGGATTGGACCCGATGGGCGTCGTGGAGATCAGGCAATTGTTAATGAAGCTAAATCGGGAATACGGGATTACCATTCTAATCTCGAGCCACATCTTGAGCGAGCTGCATCTGCTGGCTACGCATTATGGGATTATTCATCATGGCCATTTGCTGGAGCAATTGACCGCAGCGGAACTGAATGCTAAATGCCAGCATTACCTGCATATCAAGGTCGACCAGCCTGACAAAGCAGCTGCCATTATCGAGACAGGCCTTCATACCACTGCCTATGAGGTCATGCCAGACGGCGTGATCAAGCTGTTTCGGCATGTGGACACACCGGGAAAGGTGTCTGCGCATCTCGTGAAGGAAGGGCTTGTCATCGAACAGTTCATGCCGATGGGAGAAGACTTGGAAGCGTACTTCACAAGCCGGATTGGGGGTGTCTCACATGTATAATCTCATCCAAGCCGAGTGGTTTAAGCTTAGAAAGGACCGCTCCTTCCGAACGATACCTTTATTGATCATTGGCGCAGCTGTGCTTTTATCTTATTTTTCCGTACAGAACGTAGGTGCCGGGGCATTTATCATCAGTAAATTTTATAAGGCAGAAGTGATGGGCTTTAATATTGAAATGATTAAGCTATTTCCGAGCATTCTAGCGGGGTTCTTCATCTCTGGCGAATATGCGATGGGGACGATGAAGAGCGTCGCATCTTCCGGCAACATTCGAATGCGGCTTTATTGGGCGAAACTGGCCGTTTTCTCCATTGGCGCTATGATCATTGCCCTCATTCTGCCGTTCGTGGCGACAGGAGCAAGCAGCGTCATTTCTGGCTTTAACAGTGCGCCTGATTGGCTATTCCTTGCACAAACGACGGGGCTGTACATGCTGTACGCAGCGTCATTCGCTTCCATTATGGCCGTTATCTCCACGATCTTCACGGAAAGCGGCAAAGCGATCGGGTTTTTGCTTATGTTTTTCGTCTTCTTCGATGAGCTCTTGTACGTATTAAGCAGCAAGCTATCCTTCATCGAACCGATATGGAATTATTCCGTGTTCAAGCTGGTATTGGATCTAGGAAGCATTCGTACGCTAGATGGCGGCCAATGGTTTACGTTGTTGGCTGTGCCGGTGTTGACCTATGTCTTGTTTGGGCTGCTCGGCAGCTGGATTTTTCACAGAAAAGAGATTAAGTAATGGAGAGGCGGGTGGGGAACATGATGTGGGTCGCAATCCTATCAGCTGCGGCAGCGATGGTGTTTCTCGCGCGCCTGTTTATATTGAAGGCCGAAATGAAGAGAGCGGTCCGGCAGCTTCACTTGTTAAATCAAGGGGAGACGGGGAAGAAAATAGATGTAGCTTTCTTAGATCGGGACATGGTTGCGCTCGCTGAGGCTATTAATGGCCAGATTGATTTGACTAGGCAAGCCGATGCAGAGAAAAAACGAACCGAACACGAGCTCAAGCAGGCAATATCGAATATTTCCGATGATATTCGGACGCCAATGACTTCTATTCTCGGATACATTCAGTTAATCGAAGAAGAGCATTTGTCAGAGGATAAGAAGAAGGAATACACCCAAATCGTCAGGAAAGGCGCGCTGCGCCTGAAAACGTTATTGGAGGATTTCTTCGAGCTATCCATTATTGAGTCACCGGACTATGCGCTGGGCATGGATCAGATCACGTTGAATGAATTGGTGATCGAATGTTTAGCTGGCTTCTATGAGGCGTTCAATAAACGGCAGATCGAGCCGGCTATTCATATGCCAGAAGGCGAAATCAGCATCTTAGGCGATGCATCGGCGGTTAATCGCGTCATTGAAAACTTGCTTACCAATGCGATCCGGTACACGAGCGGAGATGTCGCTATTGTGCTAGAGAAAACGAGCAGTTCCGTTCGGTTGACGATTCGCAATCCCGCACCGCATGTAAGGCAAGCGGACCTTATGGTAATGTTCGAGCGTTTCTATAAAGCAGATCCAACAAGACGGGAGAACGGGACGGGATTAGGTTTGTCGATTGCGAAGAGCCTAATGTCCAAAATGAATGGAAGCCTAATAGCAGAGCTGCAGGGCAATGAATTATCCATGATCTGTGAATGGAAGGTTGCAGGCACTAGCCAATAACCTGTTCCCATTGTTCTTCGACCAGCTCTTTGTTCGATAGCATCTGTGTTCGCGATTCGATTAACGTAAACCCATTATTCGCATACAGCCTCCGCGCGGCCTTGAGTTCGCTATTGGTCCATAAGATGATTTTGCTGAACCCGGATTCCTTGCAAAAAACGATGGCGGTTTGCAGCAACTGCTGCCCAAACCCCGTACCTCTTACAGAAGGCTCAACAAGAAACAGGCCTAACTGTGCAGTCTCCTCATCGGCTTTCTTAATGCTTATAGAACCTCGTTGTTTTCCTTCTGACTCTAGTACCCAAATGTTTTCTTTACGGTCGCCTCTCGCTATAAACCCGCCGACACTCTGCGCAATAAAATCCCGGAACGATAAGTCATAACCAAACTCTTTATTGTAGAGAGCGTAATGGGAGCTAATGATATAATCGGCATCCTCTGCTCGATAAGGCCTTATGGTCATTGTAGGTTGTCCTCTCTGTGTTTTTTACTACATTATCACGAATATGTTTGCTTTATCATGAATCATACCTTAATTTTGCCTAAAAATGCCTATTTCACCGTAGAATGAAAACGGGGTTCATCGTATAGTGGATGAAAATAGTATGCATTCTATTATGCAATGGGAGAGGAAGTTTCGGATGAATCAGAGATATCGCAGGCGGAACACGCCTGCATTCACGGCTGCATCGTATTTTGCATTATGTGCGGGGCTATTTCTATTCTGCCTAGGCGTATACAACGCGGATTGGGAATTGAACGTGAAAGGCTATTACCTGCTCTGTATGGTGTTAATTACGATTACCTGCATCGTGGTACAGAAGGTTGTGCGGGACAATACGGAAGATAAAGAAATGCGCTTGGAAAATCCGAAACACCGGATGAGGAATACAGAAGCTTTCACCGGCATGGCGGTCGCGGGTTTGATTATCGGGTATGCGATGTTTCTAATTGGCCTCTATAACGCGCCGTTTGAATTAAATGAAAAAGGGTATTACATCGCTGTTATTCTATTGATCTCCTATAGTGCAATTGGCGTTCAGAAAGTGACAAGGGATAACGCAGAGGACAAAGAGCTCCTCGCTGAGCAAGCGATGAAATCGGAAAGCAGCATGTAGGCGAGCATCCCAGCGATGTGAAGGCCAGATTTCGAAGCAGAAATTATCCTAGGTTAATGAGAGGCTTCATCCACCCCCCTTATAATTGAACTAATGTTCAATGAGGGGGGTCTTTTGGATGATCAACATGAAGGGCAGGCGCTTGTTGCCGCCCCAGCTTTTTCTGATAGGTGCCATAGGCATGTTGGTTATGCGGCTATATTGCCCGTATGATATATGGCTGCCATTTCCTTATAATTTAGCTGGAATCCTAGTTGTTGGTTCAGGCCTGGGCATGGCGATATGGGGATCCCGTGCGTTTCGCCGTTACAACACAAACATCCATACATTCAAGGAACCTGGCCGGCTTGTGGTGGAAGGCTTGTTCAAATACACAAGAAATCCGATGTATCTAGGCTTTCTTGTTGCATTGGCTGGCTTATTTATCGTTCTTGGAGCGGTTTCTCCATTCGTGATTGTTGTTCTTTTCCTTGTGATAACGAACCAATGGTATATCAAGTTTGAAGAGCATGCGCTGGCAGACAAGTTTGGGCAAGAATACGAAGCGTATAAAGCATCGACAAGGAGATGGATTTAGGCAAGCCAAGCTCGCTTGACATTAATTTGACGTCAAACTATTATAGGGATATGAAAACGACAGACGCTATTTCATTAATCTCCAAAATTAGAGAGAAGGTCAACCGGTTCATTGTTGCGGAGATGTCGAAGCACGGGGTAGAAGGGATTGGCACGTCGCACGGCGATATCTTTTATGCGCTATATAAGCGGTCTCGGCTCACGATGGCGGACATTGCGAAACAAATCAACAAGGATAAGTCGACGGTCACGGCACTCGTGGATAAGCTGGTTCGGCTCGGATATGTATCGAAGGAACGGGATAGCGAGGACACGAGGGTCGTTTATGCGGCCCTGACCGAGAAGGGGAAGGCGCTGCAGCCAATTTTCGAATCCATATCCAATGAGATGCTGGACGTATTTTATGGCAACATTACCGACCAAGAGAAAGAGGATCTATTCAACATTTTAAGGAAGATCCATAACAACTTCTAAATTTTTTTAAGCAAATAGTTTTATATCAAACTAAGATCGGGGAGGATATAGCGTTGAAGGATTATACGAAAGAATTGCCTGCGCACACGGAGGTTTATATCGGGGAAAACGATTTGTTTCTAGAAATATTCGAAGGGGAGAATGTCCAGCAGACCGTGCAATATAAGCCTCCGCTGCTGCTCATACACGGGGCGTTTACGGGCAGTTGGATGTGGAGCAAATACCTCCCTCACTTCATCGAAGAAGGGTGGAAATGTTATGTGATGAACATGCGCAGCCACTACAAAAGCCGGCAACTGGATTTGACGAGGGTAACGTTCGAGGATTATTTGGACGATATTAAAGAGGTGATTGCGGAGTGTGGGGTTCCGCCGATTGTGATCGGTTTTAGCATGGGAGGCATCTTAAGCCAGAAGCTGGCCGAAACCATTGAGATGGCGGGGCTGGTGTTGATCGACTCTGTTATAAGCAGAGAGGTATTTGAAGCGGTGCCTTATAGCGAATTGGAACAGATAATGACTGAATGCATCATGCCCGCCCCGGTTCGCGAACGGATTGCGAGTGTGGATGAAACGGTGGAGGATGTTGTTTTTCAGATAAAATATTTGGCCATGGAGTCGTCGAGGGCATTCAACGCACTTAAGTTTACAGCGGAATCCAAGGGGATATCTATAGATAGCAGTTCAATTTCTTGTCCATGCTTGGTTGTCAAAGCGGTGAACAATGATGGTGACGACCGGCGGGGCAGGGTGGCAGCGGAGCATCTTCGCGCTGAGTATAGAGGCTTGTGGCACACAACGCATACCGGCCTGCTCGTAGGGCAGCGATATCGGGAGGCAGTCGATGAGATTATAGATTGGTTAGCAAGATTTTGATAGAGGCGGGGGGATAAAAATGTTCGACCTTCACACCCATCACGACCGATGTGGGCATGCAGCAGGCAGCTTGGAGGATTATATCCAAGAAGCCATTCGAAAAGGGCTGCCGATTCTCGGCATCTCCGACCATTCCCCGTATTTCTTCTCGTGGGAGAATCATCCTTATCCTCAGCTGGCGATGGCGGCTGCCGAATTCGATGTGTACATCGAGGAAGCCGTTCGCCTGAAGCGGGCTTATGAACAGCAAATCGAGCTGCTTATTGGCGTTGAATCGGATATTTTCAGTGATCAGATTGATTTGTACGGTCGCAAGTATGCACAGTATCCAATTGATTATGTGATCGGTTCCATCCATTTTCTATCCTCAGCAGCCATTATGGATGCTTTGGATTTCAACACGGCTAGCGAGGAGCAGCAACAGATCGCAGTGAAACGTTATGTAGAAGTGATGATGCTCGGAATCGAGAGCCACTGGGTTCAAATTGTAGGGCATTTGGACGGGTTCAAACGTGGATACCCCGGTTTCCGTAACCTGTTGTCCCCCTACATCGATGGCATTTTGAAGCGGATGGCAGACCGTGGGGTGGCGATGGAGGTCAATACGAACGGCATGCAGCACGCGTGCCAAGAATGGTATCCCTCTAACGATGTGATCGAACGTGCGCTATTCCACGGGGTCCACATTACCTTTGGCTCCGATGCCCACCATCCAGAACGAATTGCGAGTGACTGGAAACGAGTGCGAGAGGCCTTGTTGGCGATAGGGTACAAACGAATGGTCGTATATAAGGAGCGGAAGCCTCATTTCTTGCATTTAAAATAATTGATTAAGAGAGACCGCTATGAATTCATGGCGGTCTCTCTTAATCTACTATTCTATTGTGCCAACAGACTCAAGATGCCCTAACTCTATCATAAGCAGGCTAATGCTGTTATAATTTTACATGTATTGGCGTTTATAAGGAGAGGTTTCTATGATTATGTATGAAATTATTAACTCCAATTTGAATCAAGTGAAATTGTTTGACCATGACCTTGTCATTCAAGAGATTGAAGGGGTTATCGAGCAATTTGAGCTTAACATTACGCAAAAGACGACTTTGTCGACATTGAAGGGCTCCGTTCATTATCATTTGAAGCAAGGGAAGAAAGCTGGCGTTTTAGAGATTACATACTGGCCAGCCAAGCACCGATTGTGGGTAGAAATCCACGATAATCGAAGTTCTGAATGGAATCGATTGGTCATTAAACCATTCTCGGAGGCTCTATCCGCTCGCTTCTTAGGTGAGGCAGCATTAATGGCATAACAGCGAGAAGAAAGGGCATGCAATGAACAAAATAAATCTAGCTGTAATAGGATTGGGGAATATGGGGCTGGACATGATCCGCCATATGATTCCCTCTTATGCGAATGATATGAATTTGGTTGCCGTCTGTGATTCGAATGAAAGCCAATTTGAAACGATTGTGGGAGCTCATCCAGAAGCAAGGTGCTTTACGGATTACCGGGAATTGCTGAATGAAGTGGACGTTGATTTGGTGTACATCGCGGTGCCTCCTGCAATGCACTATGAGGTTGCGTTAAGCGCTATTAGCAAGAACATGCATGTCTTTTGCGAGAAGCCGCTTGCCAATAGTTTGGCGGAAGCCAAACATTTGCTAGAGATGGCTGCAGAGCGAGAGATTGTGCACGCGGTACACTTCTCGTTCCCGCTGGAACCGGCGGTTCTAATGCTGCGGAAATTAATGGCTGAACAGTGCGTTGGGCAAGTAACTGGAATGGAGCTGATTTTGGAGTTTCCGCAGTGGCCGCGACCGTGGCAACAGAACCGGTGGGTCTCTACTAGGCAAGAGGGCGGTTTTATTCTTGAGGTAGGCATTCATTGGATTCAAATGATTCAACAAGTGTTCGGATCCATCACGCATGTCCAAAGTGCCGTAACTTTTCCTGCTGGAACAGGTTCTTGTGAAAATGAGGTTGCAGCCTTGCTTACGTTGGACAATCATGTATCGATTCGTGTATCAGGAACGGTGAATGGCGGAAGCCAAGAGCGTGTTTCCTTAATTGTACATGGCACAGAAGGGACGATTGCGCTGGAAAATTGGGAGCAATTGCTCCTGAATGGCGCGAATGTCGAGTTGCCGGACGAGATTATGCAAGCTTCTGCAAGCAGGCTGCCGATTTTAAATAACGTCATCCAGCTGCTGAATGGCCGCCAGGGATTTGTTTATGACTTCTATGATGGCTATAATGCTCAAGTCATATTAGAAGCGTTGCGTTATCCTAGCGAAGCGGGAGCCGTTGATGTCAGATTGCAGCATATCTCCCGTCCCCAGTAAGGAAACAAACGCATAGCCGCTTGATGTTCCCCGGTAAGCCAATTATAATTTTTGTTGAAACGAGAAAACACAGTCCTGGTTGGTAGTCCAGGCGCATGTTCGGGTACGCTATTCCGTACCATTCCATGCCAGTAACCTTCCCCCCTCGGGATGTCCATCGTTTCGATTTAGATTGAGGGGGAAGTTGTATGAAGCTTACCGTGTATCATGATGGCCAGTATTGGGTTGGCGTTCTGGAAGTGCAGGAGCAGGGGAAACTGAAGGCAGCCAGATACATCTTTGGCACTGAGCCGCAGGACGAGGAGATACTACAGTTTGTCCGCCATGAGATGTGGGACCTTGCCAGCGGGCTCTCGCAAGAGGTGGCTGTCAAGTTGTCCGAGGCGAAGAAGGTGAGTCCCAAACGGCTTGCAAGGCAAGCTGCGGCTGAATTGCGGGGAAAAGGCGTTTCCTCGTATGCACAAGACGCCCTCCAGCTAGAGTATGAAAAGCGGAAGCGGGAGAAGCAAGCCCATTCCAAACAGCAGCAAGAAGCAGCATTAGCACGTAAACGTGAATTAAAGGTGCTGAAGGCAAAAGAAAAGCATCGCGGTCACTAGTGAATCTGCACTCATCTGGGGCTTTTCCGTAACAAGGGAAAGCCCCTTCTGCCGTTTGATCAGCAAAAGGGGCTAGTGTTTGCAGCTAACTTATTTTTTAATGGTAGCGAACCATTTGTTAACGTCAGCCGTTACTTCGTCACCGCCAGCAGATTTCCATTCCTTAACGAAGTCCTCGTAGGAATCGATTGAAGCATTGCCGTAGATGATTTTCGTGAACGCTTCAACTTCGAGCTGTCTGAGCAATTCCATTTTCTGGTTCATTGCATCTGTGTACGCGCTAGCGAAGTAATCTGGGAAGCGTTGGTTGTTCTTCTGGTAATCGAGCACGATTGCAGCTGCATCGATTTCCGCTTGTTTACGGTATTCTTTCGTTTGTTTCTCGAACGGCGTCGTAGGCTCTTGACCGGAAGCCAGCTTAGCAAGCGTATCGATCATCAGGTCCGGTTGGCGTGCGCCTTCCCAGTTTACGCCATAACGCTCTGGCTTAACGAGCTTGTCGTCAGAGTTATCCTTGGACGGTTTGCCATCGACCATGCGGTAGTCATAGCCTTCTGCAAAGCCGTTCTCGAATTCGCCGCCAGCTTCTGGGTTAGCGAAGTGCTCCAGCAAGTAGTTGTACATAAGGAAGTATGCTTCTGGATGCTCGGATTTTTTGTTGATCAGGATGTAGCCGTTAACCATGGAGTTGATCGGGCCGCCACGTACGCCTTTTTTGCCATCTGGGCCTGCAGGAACGGAATAAGCTTTGTAAGTAGCGCCTTTTACGTTCTTAGCGAGGTCAGGAAGCGGCCAGTCAGGCATCCAGTGAGCGCCTGCAATGATGCCGGCTTCGCCTTTCGTGAACGCCTCGGATGCTTTCGACTCATCCCATGTGCCAGCTTCTTTAGAGATATAGCCTTTCGACATCCACTCGTTCAGCTTCGTGAGGGCTTGTTTCGTGCCGTCTTGCGTGGAGCCCCACTCCAGCGAGTTGCCGTCAGCGGATTTGTTCCATTGTCTTGGAGCCGTGCCGTAAGCGCCGAAAACCCAGCTCAGGTCAGACATCCAAGTGTTCAGGTTGTCACGAAGCGTGGCAGCCAAGCCGTACGTATCTTTCTTGCCGTCGCCGTCTGGATCTTGGTTGACGAATGCATCCATAACTTTATCGAGCTCATCCATTGTTGTCGGTGCTTTCAGGTTTAGCTTATCGAGCCAGTCCTGGCGAATCCACAATACGGGCTCAACGTTCAGCGTGTAGTCGAATACTGGCACGCCATAAGCTTTGCCATCTTCGCGCGTTACGCCATACCACATTTCAGGGTATTTCTTAGCGAGCTCTTTCCATTTCGGGCTTGCATACTTCTCGAACAGCTCGTCAACAGCCATGAACTGATCGGAATCCAGCAACGTATTCAAATAGTTCGGGTTATCGCGGATTGGCACGAGGTCTGGAAGGTCTTCGCCGGAAGAGAGCGACAGATTCAGCTTATTCGTGTACGCATTGTTAACGTTGTCGACAACCCACAGCGTTTTCAATTCGATTCCGAGTTTTTCTTTCGCCCATTTCGTGAAGACGTTGTTATCCCAATCTTCACCGTTGATAAACTTCTCTTGCGTGTTGTTAACAACACGGGTAACTGTGACCGGAGTATCATATTTTCCTTTTTCAACCAAAGCTTTTGCAGCAGCATCTGCATCTGCTCCAGCAGTTGAAGTCGTTGCCGGTTTCGAGCTTGGCTCTTCTTCGTTGCTCGAACATCCTGCTAGCAGCGAAGTGCCCATTGCAGCTGCAAGCGCGATGCTCAACCATTTCCGATTTGTCTTCATTCACTTTTCCCCCTGAGTAATGTCGTGAATACGCTTTAATCATAATTGGGTCTCAAGGTGGAAGAATATAACAATATGTTTGTTTCATACTAATTTGTTGTGCATCTTATGGCCCTTGTCGATCCCGGTAATCCTGAGGCGTCACGCCGAAGTGTTTTTTGAACAATTTGATGAAATATGGCGTATTAGGCAATCCGACCTTCTCGCCGACTTCGTAAATTTTGAGATGGTGCTGAGTTAGGATAAAAGCCGCTTTCTCCATGCGCAACCGGAACAAATACTGGCTTAAGCCCTCGCCGGTTTCGAGCTTATAAATTTTGGATAAATGCGAAGGATGCAGAAAAACATGGTCTGCGATCGTCTGCAGGGAAACATCGCCTTCGAGGTTCAGCTCCAAATATTGCTGCACTTTTACGACTGTCTCTAAACGCGTTAGTTTCATATCTTTAATTAAATCGTTGCGCAATTGCCCGATGATTTGGTGCGCCCAGGCTTCCAGCTGGCGGATGGACTGGATAGCCTGGCCTCCTTGCAACTGATGAAAGCCGTTGCCAATTAAAGTGGACAAGTTGCGGTTATTTTTATGTGCAAAGAACGTAAAGACAGAGCTGAAATGAAAGAAGGCCTCCATTAGATGCTCCTGCGATTCGTATTTGGACTGCGACAGCTCCTTGAATATGAGATCAAGCTTGTGCTCGGCATCGTTCCAACGCCCTAATTCCAACAAGTGGGCAAGCGTGGGCGGCTCATATAGGGAGGAGATCGCCTGCACTTCATTTTTGGCGGCCTGGTTAGGCACTTGCATGAAAAACTCCCGGTCATCCCCGACCTTCTGGCGAAAGGCGGAAACGACATTCTCGTAAGTCTGGGAAATTTCGTAAGGAAACGGGTGCCAGTGGCTAAACAAAATCGAAACCTGCCGATTCAGAAATACTTTGACATTATGCTGCAGCCTGGAGGCGGAATGCTCTAACTGATACTTGCGATTAGAGTCGGTGTTGTCCGAATGGTTAAATTGAATCAGGAAGACGATATAGCCGTAATGGTCCGTGCTATGCCAAATATGAAAATAACGGCTGAATACTTCTTCGGCAATATTGCAGACGGCATATTGAATCAAGGAATCGGCAGAATTCGGCGCATTCTCGTCTTCGATGCGAAGGAGAAGCAGGGCATAGGGCTCGTCTGCCTGGAAAGGAAGGCCTAGAAGCGTTTTTTTCTCGGCCCACTTCTCTAACGGATAAGATTTAACTTTAATTAATTCCTGCAATAAGTTGCTCTTGATGAGGGAGATGTTCTGTTGCAATGTCCGCAGGGCGTTATTGTTGGAGGTGAATTGTTCGATTTCTTGCTGAAGCTCTTGGACAAGCAGGGAGACGCTTTCTAGCAATTCCTCATCCTCCGCTGGCTTGAGCAGGTAGTTCTTCACTTTATGCCGGAGTGCGGTTTGGGCGTAATCAAAGTCGGCATGGCCCGTAAGAATGATGCATTTCACATTGGGCCACTCGACTTGTATCCGCTCGACTAATTCCAGGCCATCCATCTCCGGCATCCGAATATCCGTAATGATGATATCGATCGCGTGTTCCTGAAGCACATCAAGCGCCTCGAAACCGGAATAAGCTTTGAATACTCCGCCTATTCCTACGGATTTCCAATCAATAGTTTCGGCAAGGCTGTCTACCCAATGTTGCTCGTCATCGACAATCAACAATTGCTGCTGCATATTAAGCTCCTCTGTCATTTGAAGTTAACTTCCATAGTATAGTTACTCGAACTCCGCCTAAAGGTGAAGGGCCCAATTCCAGGCCAGAGCCTTCTCCGTAATGCATTTTGATGCGCTGGTTTACATTCCATAAGCCACAACCGACATTTTCCTCGATCGGGTTATTTAGCGTTTGATTAATCTCGTCATACTTTTCCTCCGGAATGCCGGCACCATCGTCATCAATCATGATGCAATACTCCTCGGCATTGATTAGCCCGTGAATCCGAATAAGCCCAGAGCGAAGCTTTTGTTGGAAGCCGTGCTCGAATGCATTCTCAATCATCGGCTGCAGCAGCAACCGTGGAACGAATTGCTCCAGCATCCCGTCTGGTAAATCGATTTCATATTGGACGCGTTCCATTCGCAGCTTCTGGATTTCCAGATAGTTGGTCACCAGTTGGACTTCCTCGGCCATTCGGGCGAGCGGGTTCTCAAGGCGTGTCGTATACCGGTAAAACTCGCTTAAATTTTTGGCCATCGAAATGACTGCGCCCTTGTTGTCCAGCTTCGTCATGTTGATAATATAGCCCATCGAATTATACAAGAAGTGCGGATTGATCTGGGACTGCAAATGCTTTAGTTTGGCATCGCGCGACTGCAGCTTTTCTTTGAACACCTTTTCGATCAGCTCTTGAATCTGGGCGGCAAGGCCATTGAACTTTTCGAATAGGTAAAGGAATTCACTCTTTGGCTTCGCGTGAATGCGAACGGAGTAATCGCCGACTTGCAGCTTTTTGAGGCTAACGACCAATTGCGAGATGGGCCGTTGCACGTATCGATAGAGAAGGTAGACGAGCAGAATGCCTACGCAAATAATTAAGCCAATCGTAACGTAAAAGAGTTTGATATTCGCTGTAATGGGCTTAACAATTTCCTCCACCGGAATGTAATCGATCACATACCAGTCCGCTTGCGTTAGCTTTTTGATGTAAATCTCATATTGTTGATGGGCAATGCGAACATTTTGAACCGTCGGCTCGGTGTTCTCGAACTCTGAGGGGAAGTTTATTTTTGGAATTAACCGCGTAATAATGTCTAGCTTTGCTGAATGGTTGGCGATGATGGGGGCACCTGCCCGGTATAGAAAAGGATCGTCAACGGCTTCTAATTTGCTCTTGTCGAGCCACTTCTTCAATTCTTCGCTGGAGAACTTGACCTCAATGACGATATTCGACGGTTGGTTCATGCTTTTATTTTCCGGTTTCATGGAATAGAAGTAGAACATCGATTTGTTGTTCGTAACTGTCTCTGATTGCCATTTGGGCGCAGCATTCAAATAGAGAATGCGTGGATCGAACGACCTAGTAGCCTCCGTCGAAATGACAGCCTGATTGGAATTTGAGAAAACGGATACTCTGGGTGCTAATGCTGTAGAAAGCCCGAATAGTTGAATTCTTTCGAAGATTAGCTTGCGGCGGTAAGCTGTTTCATACGGCTCTGGATTAAATGAGTAACCGGTAAATTCACGTATGCTAGGATCTTCCATCAATACTTTGGATGAGTGCGAGATTTGTTGCAGGTTCGTGTCGATTTGGTTGGATAAACTCATCGTACGATTGGAGTGCGTTAATCGCAGTTGTTCCTTTACAACGTCAATGCTAACGCTGGAGGTATACCCAAAGAGGATGATTATTGGAAGTAGTAGGAGACCTAGGGATAATACTAGTTTCTTGAAAATTCCGAATGGTCTCAGCTGAATCCCTTCTCTCCACGATCAATTACAGTGCAATTGGAAATTGCTTAACAAATTGCTATCAGACTAACACATTTTTATTTCAGAAACAATTGGATGTACTTAATATTAATGACAAAAGGAGCGTGTAAAAATGCCAGATATGGCTAAACAACCGGATGTAGTTATGGATCCCGGCGGGAAGATATCGCCTGCAATTAAGAAGAATAAATCTGTTATAAAAAGCCTTGTCATGTCATGGCAGCTGTATGCGATGGTTTTGCCAGCAGTCATCATGACGCTGCTCTTCGCGTATGTGCCGTTGTTGTATTCTGTCATTGCATTTCAGAACTTTAAACCGTATCACACGATGAACCATGTATTCTTTCATGCGGACTGGGTAGGGTTAAAGCATTTCAAGTACGCATTTTCCTTAGATGCAGCGAAACAGGCGATGGTGAATACAGCTGTACTGTTCGTGCTGAAGGTTATCGGCAATACAATTGCGCCACTTATCTTCGCACTGCTCCTCAATGAGATACGGCGTGAAGGCATCAAACGTTCAATTCAGACGCTTGTATACTTGCCTCACTTTATGTCGTGGGTTATCCTCGGCGGCATCTTGATCGATGTTCTTGGCCAACAAGGGGTCGTAAACGTCATGCTGGGCCGACTATTCGGCGCGGATCCGGTTCCTTTCCTGCTTAATGGCGATTGGTATCGTGCCGTTATCGTTGTAAGTGATATGTGGAAAGAATTCGGATTCGGAGCGATCGTCTTCCTCGCAACCTTGGCAGGCATTAATCCAGCGCTGTATGAAGCGTCTGAGGTTGATGGCGCTACCCGTTGGAAGCAAACGCTATATGTGACGATTCCGTCCATGCTGCCGATTACGCTTGTTGTTTTGACGTTAACAATCGCTGGCGTGTTGGGCTATGGTTTGTTCGAGCAAATCTTTAATACGTACAACGGCCTTGTGTATGACAAAGGGGATGTAATCGACACCTTCGTCTTCCGGATCGGCATTCAAACCGGCCAGTTTAGTTTCGCGACAGCAGTAGGCTTGTTCAAATCGTTCATTGGTTTAATCCTAGTCGTGATCGGATACCGGCTTGCTTACAAATATGCGAATTACAAAATCTTTTAAGGGAGGCGGGATCACGTGTATCATAAGACAGTAGGCTATCGAACCTTTTCAGTTATAAATAACGTTATGCTTATCGTGCTTTCTATTGTTTGTATTTTGCCATTGTGGAACGTGCTCGCCATTTCGTTTAGTGGCAAAGCTCCCGCAGAGGCGGGAATGGTTACGCTATGGCCAATCGATTTTAATATCGAAGCTTATAAAGCGACGTTCAATAATGGCATATTCCTTGACTCGCTTGTGCTGACAGTCGAGAGAACGGTACTAGGCGTTGGCATTAGCATGCTTCTCATGATTCCGGCAGCATTCGCGCTGTCGAAGGAGTACGATTATTTTAAGGGAAGAAGAGTTATCATCTGGCTGTTCGTCATTACGATGCTATTCCCTCCGGGCCTCATACCGGGCTACATTCTGGTTTCGAAGCTTCACTTGATGCATACGATTTGGGCTTTGGTGCTTCCATCGGCCGTTTCTGCATTCAACCTGATTCTCATGCTTAACTTCTTTAAGAGCATTCCCAAGGAGATTGAAGAGTCCGCATTCATGGATGGGGCCAATCATACGCAATCGTTATGGCATATTTATTTGCCGCTGTCACTGCCATCGCTTGCAACGACGATTTTGCTCGCGCTGGTGGGCCATTGGAACTCTTGGTTCGACGGTTTGCTCTACATGAGATCGGGTGAATATCCACTTGCGACCTTGCTGCAAACACTTATTACATCTAGAGACTTGAGCCAGTTGGTCGATTCGACGACGCTTAAATCCTTCTCCCCAAGGACATTAAGCTCCGCGCAAATCTTCTTAGGCGTCTTGCCGGTACTATTGATTTATCCATTCCTGCAGAAGTTCTTCATTAAAGGGATCGTAGTTGGCGCAGTAAAAGAATAGTGCACGCATGCAATTCATAATCAGGATGAGATGGGCTTCCGGGCCTGCCTCATCCTGATTTTGTTTCATTACACTGCCGGAATAAATTCGATAACGTCGATTCGCCCGTATTCGTCGCCGTTATAGTTGCTTGTAATCTGTTTACATGGGTGAGTGTGTGCTATTTGATAATGGCAGCATGCGGAAGTCCCTCCTATCTTTTCAAGATAGCAAATCTCCAAATTAAAGAAACTGGACAAATCAATGAAAGCTGGCATATTTTAACGATTTTTGCTTTAACGCTATCTTTACTTTTTGCTTAATGCCTAACCATAATGAGGTACAGATAGCAGGAAGGAGATTGCCGGGAGATCATTATTAAAGTGAGTGACCTCTTCGGCGTAACAATTGATGAACTGCTAAGGAGTGATGAAGCGTTGACCAAAAAAGTGATTAAGGACGGTAGACAATTGGCGTATCCGAAGTTGAAATTCACCTTTGATGTTTTATTTCTCATCGGCGTTATTCTCTTGGTTATCAAATTAGCTTTTTTGGCGCTAAACAAGTTTGCCGAGCTGGATCTGGCGTTGTATGGCGGATCGTTTATTTGGAATTTTGGACCTTTGATCTTAATGGTGGGCGCAGGAATTGGCTCTAGCATCGTAAAAGAAAAGTACAAAGAAGGTTAGAATCATGAAACCGATAACGATAGGCATGTTCGCCCATGTGGATGCAGGCAAAACCACGTTGGCAGAGCAATTGCTTTACCATACGCGCAGCATTCGGGAGCGGGGCAGGGTGGACCATAAGGATGCATACCTGGATAGCCATGAAATTGAGCGGGCAAGAGGCATTACGGTGTTTGCAGACCAAGCCGTCATGCTTTACAAGGGAGCAACCTATTATTTGATTGATACGCCGGGCCACGTCGATTTCTCGCCGGAGATGGAGCGGGCTATTCAGGTGATGGATTACGCCATTCTGGTTATCAGTGCGGTGGAAGGCGTACAGGGGCATACCGAGACGGTCTGGCAGCTGCTTCATAAACACAGGATTCCGACATTTATGTTCATTAACAAAACGGACCGGATCGGTGCGGATGTGGACCGTGTCCTTAAGGAAATCCACATGCACCTGACCCAAGATGCGTGCTGGATCTCTGATCGCTTGGCAAGCGGCGAAGTGGATGAAGCTTTGAAGGAGAATATGGCAGAGCGGGATGAGCAGCTGCTAGAGATGTTTCTGGCGGGCGAAGGGGACTCGGCCTTCTGGTTGCGGGCACTGCAGGAGATGGTTTGTGGCCAGCGAGTTGTGCCCTGCGCAATGGGCTCCGCTCTGCAGGATGTCGGCGTAGTGGCATTCATGGATCAGCTTCATTTATTAACGATGGCAGGAGAGGCGGATGAACAAGAGCCTTTCGGGGCGCGTGTCTATAAAATTCGCCATGACCCGAGCGGCGTGCGGTTAACGTATATGAAAGCGCTAAGCGGTACGTTGAAGGTTCGGGATGAACTGTGCTATATGAGCGGGGATGAACGGATTTGTGAGAAGGCCACGCGGCTTCTCGTTATTAATGGGAGCAAATCACAGCCGGTCGAACGGGTATCAACAGGCGATTTGTTCGCAGTTGTTGGCTTGTCGAGTGCGCAAGCGGGGCAAGGCGTGGGCTGCTATTCGGACAAGCTTGGCTACGAGCTGGTGCCGACCCTTACAGCGAAGGTGTTATTCACTGATTCCTTGAATGTGAAGGATGTGCTGAAAGCTTTTCAAATGCTGAATGCAGAGGACCCGTCCCTGGATGTGGCCTGGGAGGAAAGCTTGCAGGAGATTCACATTCATGTGATGGGCCTTATCCAGCTTGAAGTGCTGCAGCAGCTGGTGCGGGAACGGTTCCAGCTGGACATTAGCTTCGGCAGCCCTGAAATTTTGTATAAAGAAACGATTGGCGCCGCCGTTAGAGGGTACGGACACTTTGAGCCGCTTAGGCACTATGCTGAGGTGCATCTGTTTCTGGAGCCTGGGGAACGCGGCAGCGGAATCACATTCCTGAACGCGTGCCATGCGAATGACCTAAGCGTCGGCAACCAGAACCTGGTCCGAACCCATCTCTTTGAACGGGAACACCATGGGTTATTGACGGGCATGCCGCTGACGGATACCCGAATTACGCTGCTAAAGGGTGGCGCCCACAATGAGCATACGCATGGCGGAGATTTTCGTGAAGCGGCGTTTCGTGCATTAAGGCAAGGCTTGGAGAAGGCAGAGAATATCTTGTTGGAGCCTTATTATGTGTTCAAAATTAAAATAGAGCTCGATGATCTGGGCAAGGTGTTATCCGATATTCAGCGAGCCGCGGGCCAGTTCGATCCGCCGCAAACGACGTCAACGCATGCGGCCGTTACGGGTCGAGTGCCCGTCGCGACCTTCATGGGTTATAGTACAGAGCTTGCCGCGTATACGCATGGCAGAGGCATGATTCATCTGGCCTTCGGCGGTTACGATCGTTGCCATAACGAACAAGAGGTTATTGCACGTAAAGCGTACCGGAAGGACGCCGATCCGCTGTACACATCATCTTCGATATTTTGCGCAAAAGGGCATGGGTATACGGTGCCTTGGGATGAGGCGGAGGCGAAGATGCATCTGCTATAGCGAAACTGAGCGATCATCGACGAACAGCGAGGGTGTCCCAAGAGCGAAAACGTGGGACGCCCATCTTCCATTTGCAAAACAAGATAGAAATCGTTCATTGGAAATTCTAGCGGACCGTAGAGCCCTTAATTGGTCCAAATCAGCCAGATTTGTGCGCTAACGGACCGAGCTGACCTTATTTGGCTAATATCATCCTTAAATAGCAGCAAAATGGCCAAATAACGGCTGCGGTGTCCGTTACGTTTGTAATCGGCACTTTTGGAGGGGGATAACGGCTGTGGAGTCCGTTAGAAAGATCGCAGCGTTACCCGTCGCAGTCGCAGGCGGATGCTAAGGCAAACTGGAGCAGTCATTTGTTCTCAACACTTAGCTCTTTCGTGACGCCATAGCTTTCCGAATGGTTATTTTCAGCTAATACGAGCTTTATTGTGTTTGCTCCTGCTTTCAAATTTTGCAGAGGGTAAGGAGCGTCGTCCTTGATCGGGCCGATCAAGTCGCCGTTAAGATAGAAGTGAATATGCCCTTCGCCATCCACGGGTGCCCCTTCATAGTGTTCACTCGATAGCTTGAGATTTGTAGTAACTTTCAGGTAGTGCACACCATTTTCCTGATAGCTGGAAGCATCGAGCGAATAGTTTGTTGCTTTATTCGAGCTTGAACTGGCTGGAGCAGTTGTATCTGGCTGGGCAGTGTGCTGATCGTGAGAAGAAGCCTCATCATTAGAAGCTTCATTGCTTGGGCTCGTTGTGTCATTCCCGCAACCAACCAAGCCAATGGCAATTAGCAATAGTGCAAATAAAATAAGATACTGTTTGGACACTTGTCTAGCCCCCTTTTGTCAGGTAATAATTGTTTTCGAGGATCCTCTAACACTTATTTTATAGGCAGGCGTACGTAGGTTTACATACATTCATGAAAGGGTTTTCGCTACATTGCTTAATCGATGAAAGGAGGAAGTGAAATGATTGATCACATTGACTGGGAAATCATGCGCTGTTTGCAAACTAACGCAAGAATGCAATGGAAGCAAATAGGGGAGATTGTCCATATGTCAGGGGTCGCTGTAGCCAATCGTATTCAGCGGTTAGAAGAGGCAAAGATTATTGAGGGATATACGGTTCGGCTAAATGAGAAGCTGTTAGGGAACATCTACTGCGTGTTTATAACCGTTATGATGAAGGATTACAAGCATACGAAGTTTCAAGCGTTTATTCAGCAGCGCGATGAAATCAAAGAGGCCCACCGCGTTAGTGGTGAGCCGTGTTTTATATTAAAAGTTCAAGTGGCTGATCAGGACGAGTTATCCAACCTATTGGATGAGATTCTCGTTTATGGCTATTATAAAATTAACATTTCCATTGGACAGTATAAGTAAATCAAAGGGCACCCAAATCGGATGCCCTTCGTTTGTTTCTAAGCAAGTTTGTGATTCTAATGGGCTAGCACTTGCGCGGTTGCGCGAATATGATCGGCGTACCGTTTAGCCTCCTGCGCAAGTTGCCCGTCCGTAGCTGTGCTTACGTTGTACGCGATGAAAGCGGGGAGGAAGCTGCCGTTACATCTATTAATCGTTTGTTCAATTGGGCGGAGCAGCTCGCTAGCTGTATACAAGTTGTCTCCCCCAGAGCGGTAGGAGTTCTCCGTTCCGCCCGTAGTTGTCGCCAAGATGAACTCCTTGCCTCGCAGATGTTCGCCGCCCGGCCCGAATGCCCAGCCGAACGTGAGCACATCGTCGAACCATTTTTTCAATAGAGGCGGGCTGCTGTACCAATAAAAAGGGAACTGGAACACAATCCGGCCGTAGGCAAGCAATAGCTGCTGCTCTCGCTCCACGTTGATCGCCCAATCGGGATACTCCCGATAGAGATCACGGAAATAAAGATCCTTCTCCTCATGCAGCTCCGCCGCGAACGCCCGATTAGCACGGGATTCGTTCAAATTGGGATGTGCGCAAATAACCATCGTTTTCATAGCAATCACCTTTCCTCTCTTACTTTAAGTAAGCTGAATTCGTATCCTCATTATTGTGGAGATTTCAAGTTTTGAAAAGTACGCAGTTTAAACGTACTTAGTACCGTAAACCATACGATAGGGGCAGGCTGGCTTCCGGTGATCAGTACGTAAAACCGTACTAGGTATGTTTTTTTAGCGTACTCCCTGTTTTACGGATACTCTGGTAAAGTAGGGATAGATCCATGATAGGGACGGGAGATGGGGGAATGGGGAGCAGCGTGCAAGAATCGGGAAGAACAGAAGGGATCGTAGCAACGCTTCAAGCCATCGGCGGCAAATGGAAGCCTCTCATCCTGTTTATTTTGCTGCATGAGGGAACCAAGCGGTTTGGGGAATTGCGGCGGCAGCTTCCGAACATTACACAAGGCATGCTCACCAATCAGCTTCGGGAGCTGGAGCGGGATGGGCTTGTTGTACGGACGGTATATCAGGAAATTCCGCCTAAGGTGGAGTATCACTTGTCTGATCATGGGCGTACTTTAGGCTCTGTGCTTGCCGATATGTGCGGGTGGGGCTTCGGCCATCTGGCGTTTATCGAAAATAGGGAAGCTGGCAGCTAAACCTTAAGAGGGGAGGCTGCCTTTTTTCTGGATGTATAATCAGGCTGGATGCCATTTACAGTTCAAAATTTAAGTGATATACTTAAAACTACTTAAGCTATTATACAACATTTCATTAAGGATGAAACCGATGAATCAAGATGAGCGGCTGAAGGGCATTATTGGCTATTTGAAAGAGAACGGGAAAATTCGCTTGGAACAAGTTTGCGAGCTTTATCAGGTGTCTCGAGACAGCGCCAGACGCGACTTGGTGAAGCTGGAGGAAGCCCGGCTTATCGTCCGTACCCGTGGGGGCGCCATTCTTTCTTCGCCCAACCTGTCTACGAAACCCTATGAGGAACGCTTGGAGAATAAGGAGATCAAGCAGCGCATCGGCAAAGCAGCAGCAGCACTTATTCAAGATGGCGAGACGCTATTTCTCAATGCCTCTACGACGGTGCAAGCTGCCGTAGAAGCGTGTGCGGCCAAGGATATTTATATGACTGCCGTTACAAACTCGATCGATGCGGCTGCCGTATTGGGCAAGCGGCCCAATGGGAAGGTTCATCTGTTGGGTGGCCAATATAACGCGTGGCATAGGAGCGTGACCGGTTCCCAGACAATTGCGATGATTCGCGAGTTTCGGGTGCAGACCTTATTGCTGGGCGCTTGTGCGATTACACCGGATGGATTGTCGAGCCCCCAGCTGGAAGAGACTTACGTGAAGCGCGAAATGATTGTGAAGGCAGATAGAGTCATCGTCCTTGCAGATAGCGGGAAATACCAACAGCCTTTCCTTCATCATGTTTGCGGGTTGGATAAGATCGACGTTCTCATTACGGACGCGGAGCCGCCTGCTGCGGTGAGAGAGCTGCTTGATCGCTATGAGGTTGAAATCATTATTGCCAATGAAGGGGAGAACGATGATGGGAATTAATGTAGGCTTAGTTGGTTTCGGGTTGTCCGCATCCGTATTTCATGCCCCAATTATTCAATGTGTAGAGGGGATGCATGTCAAAGCAGTCGTTTCCTCTGATGCGGCTAAGGTGCATAAGCGTTACCCCGATGTTGATGTGTTTGCCGATATTGATTCGTTAATTGCGCAGAGCAATATTGATTTGGTCATTGTATGCTCACCTAATACAACGCATTATGATTATGCGAAGAAAGCCATAATGGCTGGCAAGCATGTTGTCGTTGAAAAACCGTTCACGGTCGATTCTATCGAAGCGGAAGAGCTGATCTCGTTAGCCCAGGCGCACAAGGTGCAGCTAGCGGTTTATCACAATCGCAGATGGGATAACGACTTCTTAACAATAAAGGCGTTGCTGGAAACGGGCATGCTAGGCAAATTATCAACTTATGAAGCACATTTTGACCGGTATAGGCCGGAAGTTCGTGGCCGGTGGCGCGAGCAAAACCTGCCCGGATCGGGCATTTTGTACGATCTTGGCTCGCATTTGATCGATCAGGCGCTGCACTTGTTTGGCAACCCGCAGACGGTATGGGCCGATATTCGAACGGAGCGGGAAGGCGGCCAGTCTGACGATTATTTCCACCTTATTCTCGGTTATTCGCGGCTAAGGGTTATTCTGCACTCGGGTTCGCTTGTAAAAATGGGAGGCCCCCGTTATATGCTGCACGGCGATAAAGGGAGCTTCGTCAAATACGGACTAGACCCGCAGGAGGATCAGCTGAAAGCTGGCATGCATCCTGGCGATTCCGGATGGGGCGAAGATCGCCCGGAGCTGTATGGCAAGCTTAGCACGGTGGTTGGAAGCCTGCCGGTGGAAGCTACAATCGGGACATTGCCGGGGAAATATGAGGCGTTCTATAAGGGGATAGCTGAGGCGATTCGCTCAGGCGCAGCGCTGCCCGTATCGGCCGATCAAGGGCGCGATACGATTCGAATTATCGAATACGCGATTCAAAGCCACCGCGAGCAGCGTACGATACAACTAGAGGCATAATAAATAGCGATAAATCGATAAACCCCTTAAGCGGATGCATTAGCTTAAGGGGCTTTTTTGTGTGCATTAGTAATAGCTTAACGATGATTTTACATTTTGGACACAACTTCGTGTTAGTTTGGCAACAGGTATTCGATACACTGTGCGTATCTCAGGAGGAGCGGCTTGTGCTTCTTCAACAAAGGGGAACGTTTTTGCTCATGCAACAGGGGAATGATGTGTTCAATGAATGTTATATGCGGTACAACCGCTTTGTATATGTAACGGCGTATGCCATCGTCAAGGATCGCTTCTTGGCAGAGGACGTTGTGCAAGAGGTTTTTCTTAAGCTATACATGCATCAGGATTCGATTAGGAGCACCGCCAACAAACAGGCATGGATTAGAACGGCAACACGCAACAAGGCAATAGACTTCTGGCGGAAGAGAATGAAAACCGTAACGGTTTCTCCGGATCAGATGGAACATATGAACGAGACAACGGCTGGCAGGACGGACGTTTTCCAGGTTGTCGATGAAGCGCTGGAGATGGTTGCGAGGCTAGAGCCCGCGGCTCCAGCAGCCGTTGCTTCGTTACGCGCATGAGCAGTCTTACCAGCAAATTGCTTGCGCGCAGCAAACGACGGTCAGCGTGGTGAAATCGAGAATTCACCGTGCGAGGAAAAAGCTGCGTGAGATGGCACGGGAACGGGGCTGCTTGAACTAACGTTGTGCCAACGTCCATTTCTAAGCTACACTATAATCATTAAGTATTGGCTAAGGACGGTTCCCAATGACACTCCAGCAGTTAAAATATATTCTTACCATCGTTAGCTGCGGCTCCATTAGTGAAGCGGCCAAGCAGCTATTTATATCCCAGCCCAGCCTGTCCAGCGCGGTGAAAGAAATCGAGCAGGAGATTGGCGTTGAGATTTTCGTCCGTTCCTCTAAGGGCATTGTGTTATCGAACGAAGGGGCAGAGTTTTTATCCTATGCACGGCAAGTCGTCGAACAGGCGGAGCTGCTGGAGCAAAGGTATATGAACAAGAAACCTTCCAAGAAGCTATGCTCGATTTCGACTCAGCACTACGCGTTTTCGGTGCAAGCGTTCGTCAGCTTATTGAAGGACCTGAACACGAACGAATACGAGTGTACGCTGCGCGAAACGAGGACCCATGAAATCATCGAGGATGTACGCAACATGCGCAGCGAGATCGGCGTGCTCTATCTGAATGATTTTAACCAGAAGGTTATTCGGAAGATGCTCAAGGAAAGCGATCTGCAGTTTCATCCGCTATTCATGGCTGAGCCGCATGTGTTTATTAGCTCCGAGCATCCGCTTGCCGCTAAGAATCTGCTGGAAATCGAGGATTTGGATGAGTACCCATGCCTAGCTTTCGAGCAAGGCGAGTACAACTCGTTCTACTTCTCGGAGGAGATTCTGAGCACCCGTGCGCTTAAGAAAAAGATACTGGTCAGTGACCGTGCCACCTTGTTTAACCTTCTCATTGGGCTTAATGGGTATACGATTAGCTCAGGCGTGCTGAACTCGGACCTTAATGGCGAGCAGATAACATCCGTACGGTTGCGGACGAACGAGCATATGCAGATTGGATACATTACGAACAAGAAGGTTAACCTGAGCCAGCTGGCCATTGATTATGTGCGGAAGCTGAAAGTGGTCATTTCGGATTTCGGCTATGCCATTATAAAGGGGGAGGATGAGCTCGGTTGAGCCCATCCTCTTTCCCCTATGCCCTTACAGCGTTGCCCGCACTTCTTCCGTCGCCTGCACGAGATGCTCCAAGCTTGCCCATGTTTCTTTCTCGCCGCGCGTTTTCAGCCCGCAATCGGGATTAACCCATAGCTTGGCGATGTCGATTTTATCAAGCATTTGCTTCAGCCCCTGCTTTAGCTCTTCTACGCTAGGAATGCGTGGGGAGTGAATATCGTATACCCCAGGACCAACCTCTGTCTGGAAGCCGCATTCGTTGATCGTATCGATAATCGCCAGATCCGAACGGGAAGCTTCGAACGTAATGACGTCGGCATCCATCGCATCAATATCGCGAATAATATCGCTGAATTGGCTATAGCACATATGCGTATGAATTTGCGTTTCCGCCTGCACGCCGCTATGCACCAGACGGAATGCAGGGATCGCCCAGCTCAAATACTCACTCTTCCAATCGGTTTTGCGCAGCGGCAGCTTCTCGCGCAGTGCTGCCTCGTCGATTTGGATGATTTCAATACGATTCGCTTCCAGATCCAGCACTTCGTCCCGAATGGCCAAGGCGATTTGGAAGGCGCTATCCTTCAGGCTAATATCTTCGCGAGGGAACGACCAGTTCAAGATCGTAACCGGGCCAGTCAGCATGCCTTTAACCGGTTTGCTCGTCAGGCTCTTCGCGTAAGCCGAATATTCGACGGTCATCGGCTTGGAGCGGGAAATGTCTCCCCATACGATCGGCGGTTTTACGCATCTTGTGCCGTAGGATTGCACCCACGCTTTTTCTGTGAAAATAAACCCATCCAAGCACTCGCCGAAATACTCGACCATGTCATTGCGCTCGAATTCACCGTGAACGAGTACATCCAGGCCAATTGCTTCTTGGCGTGCGACGCATTCCGCGATCCGATCCAAGTTAAACTGCTTGTACTGCTCCTCCGTAATCGACCCTTTCTTAAAAGCAAACCGGTTCGCACGAACCTCTGCCGTCTGCGGGAACGATCCGATCGTCGTCGTCGGCAGCAGCGGCAGGTTAAACTTCGACTTCTGAATCGCTTCGCGTTCGCCGAAAGCTGGCAGCCTCGTGAAATCAGCTTCCGTCAAAGCGGCTGTTTTCGTTTGTACCGCCTCATTAGCCGTAAACCGGGCACCGCTGAACAGCTCCCCGTTTTGTACATACTGCGCGGCAGCATAAGGATTCGATTGCCCCAAAATCGTTTTCAGCTCTGCAAATTCTTGCAGCTTCTCCTCAGCAAATGCAAAATGGCGCTTCACCGCATCGGATAATTTGGATTCGTTCTTCAGCGTATAAGGCACATGCAGCAGCGAGCAGGAGGAGCTGAGCACGATTTGTTGCACTTTGGCGTTTAATTGTTCAATCAGGCCAAGCGTGTGCTTGTATTGGTTTTTCCAAATGTTTTTGCCGTTGACCAGGCCAGCGAACAGCACCTTATCATCAGCAAACCCGTATTGTTTAACGAGCGCTAGAGATTCTTTGCCTTCGACAAAATCAATGCCGATCCCGTCAAACGGGAGCGCTTGAAGCGTTTGGTAGCAGTTGCGCACATCACCGAAGTACGTTTGCACAAGCACCTTCACGCTTCCTTTGGCAGGCAAAATTTGCTCATATAGCTTCGAGAACAACGCGATGTCCTCAGGGGAGAGATCCATTACCAAAGCTGGCTCGTCTACTTGCAGCCATTCTGCGCCAAGCGTGTTCAGTTGCTCGAGTACAGCCGCATACGCCGCTGCGGCTTCACCAACAAAGTCAGCTGCTTGTTTGGTGCCCGTGTATTTAGCAAGCTTAAGCAGCGTGAACGGTCCAATCAGGACAGGCTTCGTTGCAACTTGCTGCTGCTTTGCCTCTTGGAATTCATCGAGTAGCTTCGTTCCCGCCAAGCGGATCGTTGTGGAATCATCAATCTCAGGCACCATGTAGTGATAGTTCGTGTTGAACCATTTTTTCATTGCGAGAGCTTTCACGTCGCCTTGCGTCCCTTGATAGCCCCGAGCCATCGCGAAGTACGTTTCCAATGGACTAAGGCCGAGCGCTTGATAGCGGTTTGGCACGATATTCAACAAGCAAGCCGTGTCGAGCAAGCCGTCATAGAACGAGAAATCGTTAGATGGTATAAAATCGATGCCGTTCTCTTGTTGGATTTTCCAATGTGCTGCGCGAAGCTCGGCTCCTGTTTGGTGCAGCTCATCGATCGTAATCTCGCCTTTAAAATATTTCTCAGATGCAAATTTCAGCTCACGTAATGACCCGACTCTCGGATAGCCAATAATAGATGTTTTCAATGTTGCCAGCCCCTTGTCCTTCATTTTGACTTTATTATAGGTTGGGAGGTTGGCTATCGGGAAACACATAATTACTATGCTGAGGTATAGGTTTTAGCTATGGGGAGTACAAAGCTTGTGACGAGTTTTTGGATAGCATTTTGTTTTAGGCTATTTTCACGCGGCAAATTTTTTACGAAAAATGTCAGTTTTTGTAGAGGACTATCGATTCCTGCGTCGAACTGTAACCATCAATAGGAGGTGGCGATTCGTGTCTGAGCAACAAAAACAACCGGAAAACGCAAAGGAAATCGTAAACAAACAGCAGGGCGGCCAAGAAAAAGTTGAGACAGCTTTCCCTACGGCGGTAAATGACCAAATAACGGATTAACAGCAGGCACCCTCAGCGGTGCCTTTTGTTGTTGCTGACTATTATTCGGGAGAGTGAATGCATGTGATCGGTTTAGCTTTGTCCGGCGGCGGGTATCGCGCGTCGTTGTTTCATCTCGGAGTGATGGCGCGGCTCGCTGATGAAGGGTTATTAAAGGAAGTCCGCGCCCTGTCCACTGTGTCTGGCGGTTCAATTGTGGGCGCTTTTTATTACAACATGCTGTGCGAGGAGCTTCGGCAAAATCAGCTGTTGGACGATGAGGGCTACAGGAAGCTGATGAAGCGGGTCATTGCAGCGTTCGTTGATGTTGTCCAAGAAAACCTAAGGGATCGCGTAGTTATCTCCGGCGGCATCGCCCGGTTAGTTCCAGAACAGATTCTGGGGCGGGCGCTGGGGGCAATCCATAAGGTTGTGCCTGCAATAGACCCGGACAAAATCCTCGGTTCCCGGCTGGAGCAAGGCATCAGTGCGCTTATGTTCCAGTCAACTGTTATGCGTGACCTAATGGACGCTCCCGTCCACCCCGGAAATCGGAAGCCGGAATTAATTCTGAATACGTCCATTCTTGAGAATGGGCAGTCCCTATTTATCTCCACGGACCAGAACAGCCTATTATGGCGGCAAAATGAGCATAATCACGCGATCACAGCCGACAAGCTGCTGGACCTGCCACTAGCCAAGGCGGTAGCGGCCTCCGCATGCGTACCGGGTCTCTTCGACCCGATTGCGATTCCGTTCGGGGACGGTATGGTGCACGGCGTGGATGGAGGGGTGCTGGACAACCTCGGGGGCCATGCCATTGGGCTGCTTCAGCAAGAAGAAATGCGCGTTATGCTCAGCGATGCATCCAAGCCGCTTCGTGTAGAGAGCTATGGGGAAGTTGATGGGGTTGAATCGTTCTTTCGCATTCAGGATATTTTCATGAACGCCATTCGCGACCTGCGAATCGGGTCAACGGATGATGCTATTGTGGGCATGCGCAATGAAATTCCAGGCATTAATCCGAAGGTGCGGACACTGGCAATGACGATGCGGACGGACCTCAACGCGTTCTCTGAGGTAGAGGCATATACGCTGATGTACGTTGGGTATTATGCATGCGGTGAACAGATAGGCAAGCTGCGTGGACAAGATGCGGGTGAAGGGGAATCAGGGAAGAAGGAGGAGGGAGATTGGCCGTTTATGTCCATTCGCCCTTATGCGGTAGCCCCGACAGAGGGATATTTAGCGTTGTTAGGGCAGAAAGAGAAAAAACGTTTCTCCCTGCCTAGCCTCACGATGACCCGCTTGCTCAGTTTCGTTTATCTGCTGCTCTATTTGGCGTTATTTGTTTACGTATGGGCCAATCATGGCGTGAATAAAGCGATCTTGTATGTTGGGTTCATTCCAGTTGTTATCGCAGTGTTCGGGGGCATATTGCTATTGCGGCGGCGAGTGGCCAAAGGCAAGCGTAAAGGAACGATGGCTTCCCTGAACGGCAGCAGCGCATCCTTGTAAATTGCCGAATAGCTGAAAACTTAGAAACAGGCCTATAGGTGGCTTGAAAATACTATTCTTCCAACTTATACTAGTGCTAGAAACAACCAAACGGTGTGTGACTGGCGTAAACATGGATAACCATGAGGAAGCGCACCGATAACGGCCGTACGCCTGGGCAAAGTATTTGATCAATGGATCAAATACTTTTTTTGCTTTCCACTACTCCAGAATGGCGAGGTGTTTCTTGGGATGAAAATGGCGTACATTTTATTCGACCAAATGACAACGTTGGACTTTGCAGGCTTTTATGAAGCGGTGACATGGCTGGGCATTCTCAGGGCGAAGGAAAATGTGTCATGGGATTTTTGCTCGAATAAAGGGAAGGTCACGGATGATCGCGGGCTGTCGATTAACATT
Source organism: Paenibacillus sp. MMS18-CY102 (assembly GCF_009789195.1). Taxonomy (GTDB): domain Bacteria; phylum Bacillota; class Bacilli; order Paenibacillales; family Paenibacillaceae; genus Paenibacillus_T. The sequence continues at coordinate 39,758 of NZ_WSTC01000028.1, forward strand.
GCGCCCCAGCATGTTTGCCCGGATTTATCCGGTTACGATCTAGTCTTTATTCCTGGAGGGATGTCGACAAGGCAGCTTCGTTACGATCCGGCGTTTATTTCATGGATTCAGACAGCACGCTATGTCGAGTATAAGGTGTCGGTTTGTACGGGGGCGTTAATTCTAGGAGCTGCTGGATTTTTGGAAGGCAAGAAGGCGACAACGAACCCATCGGCATATGATCTCTTGGCTCCTTACTGCGGAGAAGTAATCCAAGAGCGATTCGTGCGCGACGGCAATATATTTACGGGCGGCGGCGTGTCGGTCTCTATTGACTTGGGCTTATATGTAGTGGAATCGTTGACTGACGCGGCGTTTGTTCGACAAGTGCAGGGCAAGATGGACTATCCTTACTATAAGGCGAGGGGGGAACGGCCCTATGTACATTCGTCCGTTTATAAGCGATGATCAGGATAAAGTTTTACATCTGATGGCGGGGCATCCGCTTCAATTTCCGGCGTTCGTCATGCTGAGATACCCTGAGCGCTGGGCAGCTTATTTGCAAGCGAAGGATAACCGTGGTAGTGGGTACATGGTGATGGCCGAAGGCGATGAAACGACCTTAGCGCATGCCGGGTATATTTTTAACGATGAAGTGAGCCTCTATGAGATCGTTGGTGTGGTCGTACACAAGGATCAGAAGAGACGAGGCATCGGGAAAGCACTTATCCACGCGGTTTGTGGGAAAATCTCAGAGTGCGGCGGCAAACGAACGATTCTGTATACGCTTGGGCATGCCGACACCCAGAATACATTAGCCTTTTATCGCCAGATCGGATTTGAGCAAACGAATGAGGAACGGGATTATTTTATGCCGGGCTTCCATCGCGTTACTTTTGAGAAGGCGTTGTTAGCCTAGCGGCTCGAATTTGATAAGCATCAATGCAATTAGGAAAGGATGAGGCCAGATGGAGTGCCAGCCGTGTTCGATTGATGCCATCCAGCATCTTATGGACGAGTATCTTCAAGGATTATCGTCACCGTTTGACTCTTTTCTGGAAGAACATATACTCTCCTCTGCTTTCTATGTGATCACGGATGAGTCCGGCGAGATTGGTTATTTCGCTATTCATCCTAACGAGCTACTTACTCAGTTCTACATCAGCCGTTCCTCTCTCATGCATGCCCAGGCTGTGTTCGGCCAAATCATGGGGCAGTATGCGATAAAATCATTATTCGTGCCTACATGCGATGAGTTGCTTATTAGCTTGATGCTAGACAATGCGTTCACGGCCAATTTGCAGGCTTATTTTTTCCAAGATGGACGGGTGTATACGGAGGAGAGCAGCATACGGGATCATGAGGTTTTCCGCGTTGCCAATCCAGATGATCTTCCACAGGTTCAGTCTACTTGCGGCGATTTTCTCGATGCCTATGAGCGGAGAATCGCCAATGGGGAGATCTTTGTTTATTACCGGGGAGCCGATTTGCTCGGAATTGGGATTGCCGAACAATCCAAGCTGCTGCCGGGGACAGCGAGCATCGGCATGTTTGTAGGTGAGGCGTTCCGTAAGCAGGGAGTGGGAACCGCTATTATTGTTGCACTCAGGCAATGGTGCGCCAGCCGCGGCATCCGCCCCATTAGCGGCTGCTGGTATTACAACGAGCACTCTAAAAAGACGTTGGAAAAGGCCGGAATGGTCACAAGGACAAGGCTTTTGAACGTGCAAACTAATCAGGGTGCAGAGGGCACAGAGGCAGAGGGGATCGAGGCGTGATTGACCGCAGAAATGCCAAAACATTTAATCATGAAGCCGAGAGCGGCTTAAAAGAAGTTTCAGATACAGCAATACTTCTCAATTTCAGCAATGCATTAACGAGCCTCTATCCGCATTTAGTTCCAATTCATGCGAATGCGTACGATGCTTGGGATGATATTGTCGAACCGCTATTTCATGAAATGGTGTACCAAACCTTTGCTTTTAAATATGGCCTGTCCTTATCTCGAAGCCAAGTGCACACATATGGGGTTACGCTTCGGTCTTATCGCGGCATCTGCCATATTGAATGTACGCCTAAGAGCTACCCATTGGCCGTATTCAAAAACCATGAATGGGTTCAAACGGACGAGTTCTTTTTTGAAGGCAAACCAATGATTTTTAAATCCTTTGGGGATGGCGTCAACTTTTTGAGTGGCGGAATCATGATAGGGGCAAGATCCGAGGTTCATTTTAACCTTGTAGAAATAGAACTTATAGCAACCGGACCGATTGAAACGTTGTATATCTCCAAAGAAGACCTAAACTTCGCATTCGTAGCTGAAGATAAGGCGTAATTTCGCCAGCAGCCCATCTTCTAAAGGATCATCGTTCCCGATGTCGAATAGCGTACTGTGCAATGTAAACCAATCGAGGACAAGCAGGGGTTAACGATATGGAACTTATCAGAATTCAAAGACAATCACGTATCTATCGTTGGCTTGCTGCCATTATGATTCTAATCGCATGTGCGGCATGCGGTACGGTCCCAGGGAGTAATCATCATCATCAGCCTGTGGCGGTTCAAGGCATGCTGGACCTGAGGCAAACGGATGGGGACCATGCGGTTTCACTTGATGGCGAGTGGGGCTTTTATTGGAACCGCCTCGTAGATCCCGAGCAGGTGGGACAGGACCGGCCGGCCGATTACGTTGCGGTGCCCAATGCTTGGAGCAAGTATCAGCTGCAAAATGGCAAACCGGACCGTGCAGGATACGCTACCTACACGCTACATGTCCATCACGCTGAGCCGAACAAGGTGTGGGCAATCGACATGCCCACAATTTCATCAGCCTATAAGCTTTGGGTTGATGGCAAGCTGCTTATTCAGAACGGTAAAGTTAGCGCCCAAGCGGGCGGAACAGGTGTCCGCATGCAGCAGCAAGTGGCTGTGTTCCAGTCGGCGGATCGAACGATCGACATTGTGATGCAGGTTTCAAACAGCATGCATCCACGCGGGGGCATTACGCGGGGCATTGCGCTCGGAGACCCGGAGAGCATTTTAGGGGCACAACAGAAACGGTTAGCGTTTGAACTCTTTTTATCCGGTGCACTATTTATTATGTCGGTATATCATCTAGGGCTATATGCGATGCGAAGAAAAGAGAAAGCCCCATTGTATTTCGGCGTGTATTGCTTCGTCATTGCGCTAAGAAGCTTGATCGTCGGGGAATCGTTCATTTACAGGATTATTCCGTCGCTGAACTGGGTGCTTGCGCTGAAGGTCGAATATTTATGCTTAAGCATAGGGGCATTGATATTCACCATGTTCGTGCGGGCGATCTATCCGCAGGAGATGTCGTCCGCCATTTATCGCTTCATCGTCGTTGTATGCACGGCCTATAGCGCCATTATTATACTAACGGGCCCTTATCTATTCACGTCGTTGTTATCCTATTTCCAGCTTATGATTATAGGGTTCGTGAGCTATGCGTTTATTGTATTCCTCCTAGCGGTGATCCGCCGAAGGGAAGGCTCGGTCATCTCAGGGATCGGCGGAACAATATTGATCGCGTGTATTATCAACGATATTTTGTATTACCGCGGCATTATTCAGACGGGCGACTATGTTACGATGGGGCTGTTTTCGTTCATTGTGGCGCAATCGTTCATTCTGGCGATAAAATTTTCTAAGGCGTTCGCGAGCAGTGAGGAGTTGGCGCGCAAGCTGCGCGGGCTTAACAATTCGCTGGAGCTGAAGGTCCAAGAGAGAACGAATGAACTGGTTGAGATCAACGAGCTGTTGCGGGTTCAATCCTCGCTGGATGGTTTAACCGGCATTGCGAACCGGAGATATTTTGACCAGTTGCTGCAGGAAATGCTGTCCGATACGGTGCAGAGTGGCGGCGCGATGTCCCTTCTGTTGATCGATATCGATGATTTCAAATCATACAATGACACCTATGGCCATCTGCAAGGCGACGAATGCTTGAAACAAGTTGCAGCAATGCTGCAATCGGAAACCAAGGCATGGGGCGGGCTTGCCGCAAGATATGGTGGCGAGGAATTCGCAGTGATCGCCCCCATTGGCGCATTGGAAGCGAGCAAGCTCGCAGATTGGCTGGTGCGCGGAACGGCCGCATTGCAAATTCCGCATGCGGCATCCAAGACGGCTCCCTGCATAACCATTAGCTGCGGTGTTATGACTTATGCAGCAGTGGGCGTGGACGAGCCGGTTTCCGCGAATTCATTAATTGAGGCTGCAGATGCAGCGCTGTATAAGGTGAAGAAGCAGGGCAGAAACGGGTACTTTGCTGCTGTATAGTGCACAGAAGATGAGATGGCCTACGTCCTAGGGACGTGGGCCATTTGTAATTTCACCTTACAAAATAATAGTAAAAAGGGTTTGTTTGAAATTGTTGGAAAACAGGAGTGTAAGCGGTTGTTTTAAATGAACATTGCCGTTGAAAGCGATTTATGGGCAATTTAGCATGTTTGGCAGAATGTACAAGCCACTATATAGTAAATTATGTCAGTAATGTCATTCTGGCAAGTGTTAATGAATTTCCGGCCGGGATTCCATTAATCACAACCTACAGAGAGATAAATTTTTGGAGTGGAGAGTGATGAAGATGAAGAAATCGATTACAAAAACGCTCGTTATGGCCATGACCGCGACCCTTCTGGTCGCTCCTGCAGCAGCTTACGCAGAAACCGCTAAAGTGCCGGCGACAGAATCAGCAGCACTAACGCAAGGGTCCTACTCAATTCAGTACATGCCTAGCCGCGTTACCCAAGGCATTGGTGCCGTGTATTTCACGCCAACCTTCCAATGCGATTATGCGATCTTGACTTATGAAGTTAATGGAAACCAACAAAATGTGTTCATGTCGCCTTCCAGCCTCTTAGGCACGAATGGCTTCGTCTACTATAATGTTCCGCAAAATAGCGTCGTCCGCGTTACTTACTGGCAAACGGGCGTCGGCCAGTCCGATACGCCTTGGCAAACGTTCTAATGCGAAACAGGCGGCAATAGCCACCCTATAGGGGCTGTCCCAGAAGTCACGATCCAGCGACTTTTGGGACAGCTTTTTTGGTACGATAGACAGGGGCAACAGGCCCGCTGTCTTTTTCTTTTACATAAAATTGAACCTTTTTGGGCGAATGATCCAATATGACTTGTAAGACCTGAATGGAGGCTGGCCCTATGAAGGAAATCGATTTAAACCCGTGGCTTATCCGGATGAGCCAGGGCGATGAAGAGGCATTTCAATTCGTTTACGAATCAACACGTGATCACGCTTATCGATTAATTAGCTATCTGGCTCCTGCCCAGCAAGATGTCGGGGATATTATGAGTGAGGTTTACCTTGAATTGCTGCGAAGTTTGCATACGTTCGACCCCAGACGTCAGTTTGCCTCGTGGTTTAACGGCCTGATCGTACGGCAGGTAAGGAGCTGGAAGCGGAAGGGCTGGCGGCTATTCCGTATCAAGGAAAAGGTACAGGCGCTGGTCCCTGAAGGGGTGGATTTAGGGGCAGAGGCACGGCTGTCAACGTTGAACGACCAACTGGTTTTGATGCCGCTCCTTCAAACCCTCCCGTACAAGCTAAAGGAAATTATCGTATTGCGCTACTATCAAGATTGCTCATTAGAGGAAATTGCCAGTTTATTGCAGATACCATTAGGCACAGCCAAATCGAGGCATCATCATGCGATTAAGCAGCTGCGCGGCCGATGTGACCAAGTGGAGCTTAGAAAGGAGGGGAACGGTTTTGTCTACTGAGACGATTGAGCAGCAATTAGCGGAAGAATTCAAACAAAGTTCCCGGCAGAGGCAATGCCCTTCTTCATTGGACCATCGAATTGCGGCCGAGTACAGGCAGTCGATGATGGCGAGAAGGAGGGAACAGCGGTTGAAGACATTATGGAGAATGCCGAAAGTGGCGCTTATTTCCGCCATCGTGGCAGCCAGCATATGTGGCTTTGCCTATGCAGGCAATAAATTGTTGTTTAAAGATGAGGAGGGAATGATCACATTAAATGTGCAGAGCAGCGATCTGTTAGAACTAGGAAAGCGTGATTTGGAGAGCGTGCGCGCATCGTTAAGCGATGTCCAATCCAAGCTGGACCCGGGGGAGACAGCTGTTGTGTATGCCCCTGAATTCGATGTGAAAGGCGGTTGGCTCGGTGCATACCAGCCTATCCCGTTCACCGATATCGTGCAATGGAAGCGGCTATTAAAGAAACACAACATAAAAGAACCGCTGCCAGAGGCAATTGGCGGAACGTTTAAATTTGTAGAAGGCATGGAAGGCAATCCGTTTTCCGTGGCACTTAGCCCCGATGCCGAGCAAGCATGGAACGAGATGAGGACCCAGAGCAAACAGGATGGAAGCAAGATGCTTTGGCGCAAAATACACCCTTCACATGATCAGCCTACCGCAGCTTATAGCTCTGTTTACCAAAATTCAAATCAGGATAACGTTTATTTGACATGGGAGATCGTGAACAGCCCGTCCCTTTATTTCAATCTGATTACTCCGTCGAGCACCTCTTATGAGGAAATTGACATGAACGGACAGAAGGTGCACTATACAAAGGACGAACAGTCCCTATATGGCGAAAGCAGCGTTCATCAGGAAGTCATGTGGACCAGGGATGAGGGCGGCCAGCCGATTATTTATCGCGTGGGATCGGACTCTGCCAGTTTGGCCAAAGAGCAGTTAATTGAAGCAGCGAGGAGTTTGCTTGCTACTTGACTCCCAGCTGGATATGGCCTAATATCGTTTGCAATATATTGTAATTGCTTTGACCGAGGACATAATGTTTAGCGATCAGCGTTTCAGAGAGAAGGCCCACGGCTGCGAGGCCTTTCCGCTGAGTAAACATTCCTGCCTTGCGAGCAGCAGCGGTGATCCATTTTATTATCCGTTGCCGTTGCCGGACGTTATTCGGATCGAGGATCGCCATCGTTGGCGGTTAAACAAGGGTGGTACCACGAACACATTCGTCCCTGGCGAATGTGTTTTTTGTGTTTTTAACGATAACAAGGAGGTCATTCAATGCGCCAATCAGCCCTGTTTTCAAATACGTTACGGGAAGCCCCTTCGGATGCGGAGGCTGCAAGCCACCAGTTCATGCTGCGGGGAGGGTTTATAAGGCAGCTTGCTGCCGGCATCTACTCCTACCTGCCCTTGGGATTGCGTGTGCTGCACAAAATTGAACACATCATTCGCCAGGAATTGGAGCATGCAGGTGCCCAAGAGCTGTTGATGCCCGCCCTACAGCCGACGGAGCTATGGAAAGAATCAGGCCGCTACAGTGTATACGGGCCAGAGCTAATGCGGCTAAAAGACAGGCATAATCGGGAGTTTGCACTGGGCCCGACGCATGAGGAGGTCATAACTTCCCTTGTTAAGAACGAAATTAACTCTTATCGGAAATTGCCGGTCACGCTGTTCCAGATTCAAACGAAGTTTCGTGATGAGCGACGGCCGCGTTATGGTTTGCTTCGCGGACGGGAATTTATGATGAAAGACGCGTACTCTTTCGACGCTTCATGGGAAGGATTGGACCGTTCCTATAAGGCGATGTATGAGGCGTATGTTCGCATTTTTCAGCGTTGCGGTTTAGTTGTTAAAGCGGTCGAAGCGGATGCAGGCGCAATAGGCGGTGAAGGCGGGACCCATGAGTTTATGGCGCTGGCCGATATTGGGGAGGATACGATTGCAACGTGCAATGCATGTGCGTATGCAGCCAATTTGGAGAAGGCACATTCCGGGTCTTCGAGCGAGCGGAGAGTAAGTGCACAGCATGGTACGGTTCAGAAAATCGAAACGCCAGATGTGCGTACAGTAGAGCAATTGGCGCAATATCTTGCAATCAGTTCCCAAGCTGTTATGAAGACGCTCATCTATGCCGCAGACGGCAAGCCCATAGCAGTCGTTGTCCGTGGGGACCATGAGGTGAATGAGATAAAGTTGCAAAATCATCTCGGAGTGGAGACGCTAGAATTGGCTGATGCACAAACAACTAAAGCAGCCACAGGAGCGCCAATTGGGTTTGTAGGGCCGGTTGGGTTGAACATTCCTGTGCTCGTCGATTTTGCGGTTCTCCAGATGGAAGCTGGCGTTTGCGGAGGCAACGAGGTGGATGCCCATTACACAAATGTCGTGCCAGGCCGTGATTTTTCCGTGGAACAAGCCGGTGACTTCCGTAACGTAACAGCAGGGGACCCATGCCCGCATTGTGCGGAGGGAGAGCTTCAATTGATGAAGGGCATTGAAGTCGGCCATGTGTTTAAGCTCGGCACCAAATATAGCGAGGCGCTAGGAGCCCGTTACCTTGATGCGAATGGGAGGGAGCAAACCTTCATTATGGGCTGCTACGGCATTGGCGTGTCCCGCATCCTGTCGGCTATTGTGGAGCAAAGCCATGACGGGCGGGGGATCATTTGGCCACAGGCGGTAGCTCCTTACCACGTGCATGTTATTCCAGTATCCGTTAAAGATGAGGCGCAAATGCGAATCGCCCATGAGCTTTACGGCTTACTGCGAAGCCGCGGCATTGAGGCGCTGTTGGATGATCGAGATGAGCGGGCAGGCGTGAAATTCAATGATTCTGACCTTATGGGCATTCCTGTTCGGATCGTAGTCGGCAAGGATGCAGGGAACGGGCAAGTAGAGTATGTCGACCGCAGAAGCAATGAAAAGCAAGCATTGCTGTTGGACGACGCTATTGCTAGGATTTTGGCGAATGTCGAGGGTGCTTAATATGCAAACATATATCTACATGGTAAGGCACGGCGATTCGCCGAAAACAGAAGGAAATGAGTGGACAAGAGGTTTAACGGATCGAGGAAAAGCGGACGCTAAGCGAATAACGGAGCTTCTAGCCGAAGAGGGCATTGAGGTTTTCGTTTCCAGCCCTTATCAACGTGCGATCCTAACGATTGAGGAGTCGGCTCGGAGTGCAGGGCAAGAAGTGCAACTATTCGAAGGCCTGAAAGAAAGAGTCTTTCTAAACGAAGACAGCCGAATGCCTGATAAGGAGTTATATCCGCTGTTGGAGCAGTCATTTGCCGATCCAACCTTTGCTTTAGCCGGGGGAGAGTCGAATGCGGAGTGCCAGAACCGTGCCATAGCGGTGCTAAAACAACTATTGACATCCTATAGGGGACGGAAAATAGCGTTAGGCACGCATGGAGCCGTCATGGCTTTAATGATGGGGCATTATGACAGCCATTATGATTTGGATTTTCTATGGAATGCCTCTAAGCCAGATGTATATCGAATGGCATTCAATGGCCAAGAGCTCGTAGGCGTTAAACGGCTATGGCACTCTACGAAAGAAGAGGTGTCCACACATGTACCAGCAGAAGACGAAGGAAACGGACAACAGCGTCATTGAATTTATCGAAAATGTAGAAAGCCCGAAGAAGAAAGCAGACGCCTATCTGCTCCTGGACCTGTTCACGGAAACGACGGGTTACCCAGCAAAAATGTGGGGGCCGAGCATCATCGGGTTCGGCTCGTACCATTACAAGTATGCTTCCGGCCACGAGGGCGATGCGCCGCTCGTTGGCTTCTCTCCACGGAAAGCGCAGATTAGTTTATATTTTGCCACGGGCGATACGGAGCGGGAGGCGCTGTTGGAGAAGTTCGGCAAGCATACCGCGGGGAAAGCTTGTGTGTATATTAAGAAGGTAGACGATGTCGATACCGAAGTACTGAGGGCGTTAATCCGGCAGTCGGTTAAGTTTTTGCAAGAGTTGTATTAGAGCCGCTGGCGCTGATTATATTTGTTGTATTTTACTTCCATAAGCTGTAGAATAAGTTGATTTCAATAATGGAAGGGGTGGAGATATGAGACGGAAGCAGGGGGCGTGCAATCAATCGGCTGCTGTACACGTTCATATTTTCATTCCATTAAGACACTAAAGCATTTATTGCTTTAGTGTTTTTTATTTAATAAGGGGGAATGGCAAGTGGCGAGGTACAAGAGAGTTCTGATCAAGTTAAGCGGCGGGGCAGTTGCGGGGAACGGAGCATCCGGCTTTGAACCAGAGCGGCTGGAGCATATTGCGAACGAAATCATAGCGGTCGTTAACTTAGGCGTGGAGGTGTCGCTCGTTATTGGTGGGGGCAACATTTTTCGCGGCAATATGGCGGAGAGCTGGGGCATCGAACGGGCCGAGGCTGATAATATTGGGACACTGGCGACGGTGATCAATAGCTTAATGCTCCGGGGCGTCCTTAAATCTAAGGCGAACCAAGAGGTTCGCGTGATGACTGCTATACCGATTGCCTCAGTCGCAGAGCCTTATATTCGATTAAGGGCGGTTCACCATCTAGAGAAGGGGTATATTGTTATCTTTGCTGGTGGCAATGGGCAGCCTTACGTGACGACCGATTATCCATCCGTCCAACGGGCGATTGAAGTCAATTGTGACGCGCTGTTAGTGGCCAAACAAGGCGTCGATGGCGTGCTTAACGCAGATCCGAAGTACGATAAAGAGGCAAGGAAGTTTAAGTCGCTCCACTACAACGATGTATTGAAGCATAACTTGAAAGTCATGGATCAATCTGCTTTCATATTAGCAAGAGATTATAATTTGCCGATGCATGTATTCAATTTTGACAAACCGGGTTCTATGAAAGAGATTTGCGAAGGAAAGAACAACGGGACGATCATTAGCAGCGAGTCGGTGTTGGAGCTGGAGTGAGTGACGTCCGAGGGATGTGCGTATTGCGTGCGATCGCCCTCGCTCTAAGCGGAACTGGGGGCAAAGCTGAACCTCGCACGGTTGCGCTAACGGACCGAGGAGCCGTTATTCGAGCCCAAACAGCGCTAATAAAAAGGTAACGGACTCAGGAGCCGCTATTTAGCGCAAAAACGCTACAAATCAGCGGTTTTGCGGAAAATAACGGCGCTCCGGTCCGTTAGAATTTCAAATGCCTGCAATTTCCCCGAATAACGGCTATACGGTCCGTTAGCGGTTAACGCGCATTGCGCGCTAGCGAGAGTTTACCCCGACGCCGTTGAGCGAACAGGTCGAGGACGCAGGTGCAGGTGCAGGTGCATATGACACACGAGCCTGAGCTGCTAAACCCTGCGTTCCGCCAGTGTTCGCAGGGCCCGGAAGCACGAGACTCATCCCACCGGAAGCAGCACCGTAAATGAGGTCATCTCCTTCGGCGTGCTTTTCGCCACAATTTTGCCTCTGTGCTGCTCGACGATTGACTTGGCGATAGCCAGGCCCAAGCCATAGCCGCCAAGCCTGCGTGACCTTGAAGCATCGGCGCGATAGAAGCGGTCGAAAATTCGTTCCAGATGCTCAGGCTGTATGCCATCGCCGGTATTCGCAACCGCCAGCACGATTTCGTGGTGGCGCTTCTTAAGCGAGATGTCGATGGTTCCCTTGGCAGGCGTGTATTTGATGGCATTATCCAGCAAAATCATCGCTACTTGCTTGATCTGCTCGTTATTGCCGCGGACGGCCAAATCAGGTTCAATCTCGTAGCGCAATGACAAATCCTTCTCGAACACGACTGCTTCCATCGTGAGAATGACGCTTTCGACCGATTCGCTCACGTTGAAATTCGAGAAGATCATGCCTGCCCTAGAATCGTCCATCTCGGTTAGGTACAGCAAATCGTTGGTTAGCGTCTTCATGCGCTCGGTCTCGGATTGAATGCGGTGCAGCCATTTTGCTTGATTGCGTATTGTATCTTCGCTATTGGCCAACAGTACGTCAGCATTCGTATTAATGACGGCCAGCGGCGTTTTCAGCTCATGGGAGGCGTCGGCGATGAATTGCTTTTGCTTATTGAACGCTTCTTTGACCGGCGCGATAGAGCGATTGGCGAAGTAGCGGCTCGTAAAATAAATCAAAATGAGCATAACAAGCCCTACGGCGGAGAAGGTATAAACGAGATTCGTAATGATTTTCTGCTGGGCCGTGACATCCAGATAAACGACCTGATGCCCGGCTCCATTGCTTTGAATTTTGTAAGCCCAGCGATTGCCGTCTAGCGTAAACTTCCCGCTATTGGATCGGGCAGAGGCCGCTTCGCTTGCCGCCAGATCGTAGAACGCGCTGTCCATGTCGAACCGGGAGTTCGCCGATGTGATGTTCCACTGCTCGTCCGTCTGCAACGAGAAGGAGACGGAGCGCTCCGGCGGCGGATTTCCATTCCCGTCTCCGATTCCGATCCCGTTACCGCTGCCAATGCCGCCATCTCCCTTCGGAAGATGGCCGCCGCCGCCGTCCTTCTGCTTCTCTCCCCCAAACTTCCCTTCCGGCTTGTGATAAAATTCCGACACTCTGCCCAGCTCCATATCGATATCTTTACGAACATTCTGGTACGTAATCGTGTAGATGGCCGCGAAGGCCAACAGCATCATGAAGGAGATAATGACAAGATTGACGACGAGAAACCGATTGCGGAGCTTCGTAAACATTAGGAAGTCGCCTCCAGCACATAGCCTACGCCCCTGATCGTATTGATGCGGACCGCCGCATGGAGGAAGACAAGCTTTTTCCGCAAGAAAGAAATGTAGACCTCTACGTTATTATGCTCGACCTCGGAATCGAACCCCCACAGCTTTTCAATAATTTGCTCCTTGGAAGTGACTGCGTTTTTCCTCGACATGAGCAGCTCCAGCAGCTCACTCTCCTTCAAAATCAGCTTCAGCTCCTTGCCTCCGCAAGCAAGCTTCAGATTCGCTGCATTCAACTCGATATCCCCGAACTTGAGCGCATCCTCTGGCACGACTTCCCCCTTGCGCCGCAGCGCTGCTCGGATTCTGGCCATGAGCTCCTCCGTCGAGAACGGCTTCGCCACATAGTCGTCGGCGCCGTAGTCCAGTCCCGAGATTTTGTCGGAAATTTCACCCTTGGCGGTAAGCAGAATAACAGGCGTTGCGATTCCTTTGCTTCGCATCGTCTTCAATACCGTAATGCCGTCCATCTCAGGCAGCATGATATCGAGCAAGATTAAATCATAGATGCCGCTCATCGCGTTATCCAACCCCGATTGCCCATCATGGACAGCATCGACGGAGTAATTGTGCTTTTTCAAAATTTGCGTTAGTGCCTCTGCCAGATGAACCTCGTCTTCCACAATTAATAGGCGCATATCGCTGTCGCTCCCTTTCTGAATAAGCCGTTGTCTATGTAGGACCACTATAAGCATCGAACCTTTAATCAACCTTAATCGACGTAATCCTTCTTATAGTAGCAAGCCAGGCGCTCGCCAACAAACAAAACAAAATCCGATGCATCGCCATCATTTAAGATTCGTTAAAGGTTCGAGCCCTAAGCTTTGGTCATGGAACGGCGAACGGCGAAACGTTCAGCCACATGAAAGGGGGCGCAGCCGATGGCGATCGAAGTGTTCAATCGATACGAAAACAAGTACCTGATGGATAGCCAAGCATTCCACGCGCTATATCATCGTTTGCTCGAATATATGGAGCTTGATGCCTACAACAAGAACGATAAGTTCTATTCCATCAGTAACCTTTATTATGATACCGAGCATGATTCCTTGATCCGTACGAGTTTAGCAAAGCCCAAGTATAGGGAGAAGTTGCGGATTAGAGCCTACGGCATTCCGGATGCAGATGCCAAGGTGTACGTGGAATTGAAGAAGAAAGTGCTGGGCCTGGTGAACAAAAGAAGGACGGCGCTGAAGCTGGACGAGGCTTACGCATTCGTTCGAACGGGGATTGAGCCAGAGCTGCAGGGCTATATGAACCAGCAGGTGATTCAAGAAATTAAGTACTTCATGAGCCGGTATGAGCTGCAGCCGAAGGTGTATCTGGCTTACGACCGCATCGCGTTATTTTGCAAAAATAATCGGGATCTGCGCATTACGTTCGACACGAACATCCGGTCGAGGCGGCATGGCCTGAGGCTGGAAGCTGGCGATCATGGGGAGCCGTTAATGGATCAGGGGCAATGGCTGATGGAAGTGAAGGCTGAGAAGACGATACCGGTTTGGCTGGCTCACATGCTATCGGAGCATCAGATGTTTCGGACGGGCTTCTCCAAATACGGCAACGAATATAAGAAAACACGAATGAACAATCAACTGACGAGGGAGCGAATTTCCTTATGATCGAATCCATTTTCGCGACGGCGGCCACGAGCTCGGACTTAACGCTGGCGCATGCTCTGCTAACCATTTTCATTTCTATCGCATTGGGCGGGATTATCAGCCTTACGTATATGAAGACCCAGACCGGCTTTACGCAAAATTTTGCCCTAACGATGATCGTGCTGCCCACAATCGTGGCCATCATCATCCTGCTAATCGGCAGCAATATTGCAAGAGCGTTTAGCTTAGCTGGAGCCTTCTCGATTATCCGCTTCCGCAGTGCGCCAGGCGATCCGAAGGATATTGCATTCGTCTTATTCACGATGGCGGCAGGGCTTGCGTGCGGCGTCGGGGCGTTCGGCTACGCCGTCCTATTCACCATCATCCTCTGCATACTGATGTTCGTACTGAAAGCGGCTAACTTTGGCGCTAAGAAAGCAACGCAGAAACTGCTGAAAGTGACGATTCCGGAAAATCTGGGGTACGAGGAAGCATTCGACGAGATTTTTCAATCCTTCAAGATCGATTACGAGCTAAGAAAAGTAAGAACAACAGAGTTAGGCAGCCTGTACGAGCTCGTTTATGCGGTGACGATCGATCATCTCACGAACCAGAAGGAGCTGCTCGATGCGATCCGATGCCGAAATGGCAATTTGGACATTACGTTAACGATGAGCCCAGCTACGGCAGAATACTAACATAAACGAATAATAGAGAGGAAAGATAAACAATGAAAAAAACATGGAGCGTTACCAATAAATTAAGTGTTCTTCTATTATGCGCGGCTTTGCTTACGGCATGCAGTGACAAAACCGCAACGACATCTACATCCACATCGGTTACAGAAACGAAGGCTACGGCTGTATCGGTCCAATCAGGCGAAACGGCGTCGAGCGGGCAATTGGCTAGCATCGACCTGACGCAGGAAATTGAGTACGAGGCTGACGATGCCTATACGGATTGGGCGGCAGCGAATCCGGCCGCTATTAAGCTCAGCGGTGCCAGCGCTAGCGTCGAAGGCGCGGGAGCGACAGCGAAGGATGGCACGGTTACAATAACGGCAGCTGGAACGTATGCGGTAAGCGGGAAGCTGGATGACGGGCAGATTGTTATCGACGTGCCGGATAAAGGTGTCGTGCGCCTCGTCTTAAACGGTGCAGAAATTCATAACAGCAGCGGCTCAGCGATCTACGTCAAAGAAGCGGGCAAGACGATCATTAGCTTGCCAGAGGGAACGAATAACGTTATATCTGACGGTGAAACATACGCTACTGCGGCGAAGGCAGCAACCGATGCGTCCAATGCATCCGATGCTAGTGTTGACGGATCGGCTGAGGAAGAAACGGATGAGCCTAATGCGGCGATCTATAGCAAGGATGATTTGACGATCAACGGAACAGGACAGCTCGTCGTAGAAGGAAACTATAACAACGGGATAACAAGCAAGGATAAGCTGAAAGTTACGGGCGGCACGATCGTTATCGACGCCATCGACGATGGATTGATGGGGCGCGATCTCGTCGCTATCCAAGCGGGCGAGTTCACAATCAAGGCAGGCGGGCATGGCATTCAGGCGACGAACGATAAGGCAGGTTCCGAAGGGATTATCAACCTTGCAGGGGGTACGTTTGCAATCGAATCTGGGGAAGATGCTTTGCACAGCAGCGGCGGTGTTCGGGTAACGGACGGTGACGTTCAAATCAACGCGGGCGATGATGGCATTCATGCGGAACTCGCACTGTCCATAGAGGGAGGAACCATTACGATTGCCCGGAGCAATGAAGGCATCGAAGCGCCTGCCATTATGATCTCGGAGGGCAAGACGAGCATTGTTGCCAACGATGACGGCGTGAATGTCGCGGGAGGCGCAGATGGATCGGCTAACGAAGGCGAGCCAGGAGGCGATCCATCCGAATCAGGAGCGGCGTCAGCGAGACAGCTTACGATCAGTGGCGGCTATTTGACCGTTGACTCGAAGGGCGATGGTTTGGATGCCAACGGATCAATCGTGATGACAGGCGGCACCGTTATCGTTAATGGACCGACTGAGAATAACAACGGGGCGCTCGATTATGATGGAACCTTCACGATGACAGGCGGATTTCTGATCGCGGCGGGCAGCTCCGGCATGGTGCAAGCTACATCGGATGGATCAGCGCAGCCTGGCGTTCTTATGACGTACCCGCAGGCCCAGCAAGCAGGCACGTTGGTTCATTTGGCAGATAATGAAGGCAATGCGGCCATTACCTTTGCGCCATCGAAAGATTATCAGGCGGTATTCATCAGCTCGCCGAACCTGAAGCAGAATGCATCTTATACGCTATACTCGGGAGGCGCATCAACGGGCACTGAGATCGATGGGCTCTATGAAGGCGGCGAATACCAAGGCGGGACGCAAATCGTCGCATTCGAGACTGCATCGCTCGTAACCTGGCTGAACGAGTCGGGCGTTACGGAAGCAAGAAGCGGCATGGGTGGCATGAGCGGGCCTGGCGGCGGCCGGGGCCAAGGCGGAGATCGCATGCCGCCGGGCGGCGATGGCGAACGGCCGCAACGGGCGCAGTGATGCTATCCGTACGTTGCTGCGATACAGTTATAGAATGAGCGGCAATAGGAGCGTGTGCCTTCATTTGAAGGGGCACGCTCCTATTGCCGCATTTTGCCGAGTGATACGTTAATTGCTCTGGGCTGCTTCTGCTGCCATGCCCGATTCAGGAGATAGGTGCATGAATAGCCCATACTCCGTCATGACGGAGGAATGCCCGAGCTGGCGGAGCATGGCAGACAGGTTGCCCCTGTGGTAGGTGCCGTGGTTGACCACTTGGGTGACGAATTCGGAATATCTTGTGTGCAGTACGCCAGCGTATGGATTATGCAAGATGACCTCATTTTCTAGATTCGGATGGCTGGAGATATGGCGTTTAAACTTCGCGGCCAATTCGTCGTACATCGCTTCCAGCTCCGTTAGGGTCTTGGTCTCGGCATCTGCTTCGATTCGGAAAGAATCCGTCATTGCTTCGCTCATTTCTTTGCCCAAGAAAATTTCCATCCATCCGTAATCGACCTTATAAATATGCGCCATTACTTTGGACACGGAAGAAAACACGCTTTCAATCTCTTGATTATAGAGATGCGGGGGAAGCTCCTTTAATCGATTAAAAATCGTTTTGTTCGCCCACACATGATAGTCATACATTCTTTCGCAGTGGTTAGCCATCTCGATCACCTCAGCCTTTTCTGTTCTTATGTATCCATCTTACAAAAGCGTCCCTGACAACAGGGTGTCAGTGATGGTTGCTGCTTTGCGATTTATTAAGGGAAATATGATATACTGTGTACAGAATACACACATGCCATCGTGAATGGATTAATGGAGGATCTAACGATATGGAACGCGGCGATGCAAATGGAGCTGGCGAAGGAGCACTCGGCAAGCTGCCTTCCGGCATAGCGTTGAGCTGGGGAATCGTGAAGCAGTCCCGCAGGGGACCAAAAGGCGAGCTAAGCATTAAGAAAATTGTAGATGCAGCCATTGAGATTGCGGATCGGGACGGGCTTGCGGGCGTATCGATGAGCAGAGTCGCGCAGTCGCTCGGCTTTACGACAATGTCGTTGTATCGTTATATTACGGGCAAGGAAGACTTGTTGACGTTGATGCAGGATGCTGTCTGTGCTATTCCGATACCGCCGGAAGTGGCCGGAAAGCCATGGCGCGAGGAGATGAAAGAGTATGTCTGGGCTTGTGTGGGCGTATTTCGCGATCATCCGTGGTATGGCGATATTCAGATTAAGAGTGTTCCGCTGACGCCTAGCAATCTGCAAGTGATTGACTGGATGCTTCGCATTATGCGGGACTTCCCGTTGAACGATTTTGAGAAAATGTCATTCCTGCTGTTGGCCAGCAGCTATTCACGGGCATGCGGGCTCATTATGCGGGACATCGTGCGGGCTGAGCGTGAAGGAATAAGCGCTGAAGCGTTCAGCGGCGTCGGTTACGGCGATGCGCTGAAGCAGCTGGTCACGCGGGAGCGGTTTCCGGATTTGTATCCGGTCTTGATGTCGGGTGCCTACACGGATGAGGCTGACAATCCAATCAACAACGACTTGGAGTTTGGGCTTGAGCGAATATTGGACGGGATCGAACATTATTTGCAGCAGAAGCAGGGCTCAGCAGGCAACTAAGGAAACAGCGTAACGGCGATGCCGGGACGCTGTTTCTTTAGTTGGGGAAAGAGATTACCGGCGGCCGCCCTTGCTGCGGAACGCCAAGGTACACCAGGTGATGGAGATAGCTAGAATCGCGATGCAGTAACCGGCCGCCCACCATGCATGATCGGATACGGGCGTGCCTGTCAGCAGCCCGCGAATCGTCTCGATGACAGGTGTAATCGGTTGGTGGGTGGCGAAGCCCTGAAGCCAAGAGGGCATCGTGCTTGTCGGAACGAAGGCGCTCGACAGATAGGGCAGGAACAGCAAGGCGAAGCCGTATCCGCTGGCGGCGGAAGGGCTGCCTGTGACTAGGCCGATCGCGGCGAACAGCCAAGTAAAGGCGAGAATGAACAGCGCGACCATGCCAAGCGCGCCTAGCCATTCAAAGAAGCTGGCGGTTGGATCGAATCCGACCAGCAGCGCGACACTAATGACGATGCCGGTGGCAAGCAAATTGCGTGCAAGGCTAGCGAAGACGTGGCCGGTGACGACGCTAATGCTGTTGATTGGCATCGTTCGGAACCGATCGATAATGCCATTGGACATGTCGGCCGCAACGTCTACTGCTGTGCTGGAGGACCCAAATCCTGCACACAGCAGGATAATGCCGGGCACCACATAGTTGACGTAATCGCCGCCGGGAGCAATGGCACCGCCGAATACGTAAGTAAATAGCAGCATGAGCATGATCGGGAGCATGATGGCCATCATGAGCGACTCGATGTTGCGCAGGCTGTGGCGAATGCTGCGGACGATGAATACGGCGTTGGTCGTTACGAATGAAGCGGGCTTAACAGTTGTCGATTGCATTTGGCTCGGATTCATGCGAGGGAAGCCTCCTTTGGTTCATTATGGTTATTGACCGTCAGCGCTAGGAACACATCGTCCATGCTAGGCTTGCGTATCGCAATCCTCGTATCCGGTGGATATGCCGTGGCGATGCTGCTCAACGTCTGGTGAACATCGTGAATGGTGCCGTTCGTGCGTATCGTACGAATGGTCTCGTCTTGCCCGTTGCGAAGCTCGATCACTTCGCCTCCAATTTGCGCTTTCAGCGTCTGGGCTGTCCCTGCAGCGACGATCCGTCCGCCGTTGAGCACGGCAATCTCATCGGCGAGCTGGTCGGCTTCCTCCATGTACTGCGTGGTCAGGAAGATCGTCATCCCCTGCTGCTTGAGCTGAACAATAATGTCCCAAAGCGCGCGGCGGCTGGCGGTATCCAGTCCTGTAGTTGGCTCATCGAGAAATAGCACGGGCCGGCTGATGACGAGGCTGACAGCAAGATCGAGCCGGCGCCGCATGCCGCCGGAGTAGGTTTTGACACGTTTGCCCGCGGCAGCTTCAAGCTCGAATCGCTTCAGAAGCTCCGCAGTCCGCAGGCGGGATTCGCTGGGTGACAGGCCGGATAGGCGGCACATCATGTCGATGTTCTCGCGGCCTGTCAGCGTCTCATCCACGGCAGCGAATTGGCCGGTCAGGCTGATGGAGCGCCGAACCCCGCTTGGGGAGGAGGAGACATCGTAGCCTTCGATTCGCGCAGAGCCGCTGTCTGCTTGCGTCAGCGTCGATAAGATGTGGATTAGCGTCGTTTTGCCTGCACCGTTTGGTCCGAGCAGCGCGAAGATGGTCCCTTTTGCTACGTTTAAGTTAACGCCGTCCAGTACGGTTTGTTTGCCGAAGCTCTTGCGTAATGCTTTCACTTTAATGGCCAGAATGGGATGGGTCATAAGCGAGTATCACTCCGTTCATTTAATTGTGGATCATATAAACAGTATATTTAGTATACAGAATTTAGACCTCATCCTGCGGACTGATTTTGGCATCGATTGGAGGGCGGAGGGGGGCCGGCGGCGAATAAGGAGCAACGGGGGACAAATCTTGATTTTTGAATCTTTTAAATGGGGGATCAGCGCGTGTACAACACTTACATTTTTGATTTATATGGGACACTAATTGATATTCATACCGATGAGGAGTCGCCGGAGCTATGGGAGCGGCTTAGCTACCATTTTCGGTATAGCGGAATTCCGATTGAAGCGGGCGAGCTGAAGCGGGAATTTCATGAGGA
Source organism: Paenibacillus sp. MMS18-CY102 (assembly GCF_009789195.1). Classification (GTDB taxonomy): domain Bacteria; phylum Bacillota; class Bacilli; order Paenibacillales; family Paenibacillaceae; genus Paenibacillus_T. The sequence goes on from NZ_WSTC01000028.1 coordinate 60,097, forward strand.
CATTCAGCTGCAAATGAGCGCGCCGCGCGTGGCATGCGAGCATCCTGATTTTGATATGGAGGAGACGTTCCAAGTGATTGCGGTGCGCAGAGGCGTTATGCCACGGGCGGGTTGGACCGAGGAAACGGTACGGTGGTTCCGGCAGCTGTCAATCCGGAGACTAGCTTTGTACGATGGTGTGGAGGAAACGCTGCGAAGCTTGAAGGCGCAAGGGAAGCAAGTGTATCTGCTCTCGAACGGCCAGCGAATCTTCGTTGAAGCGGAGCTTCGCGTGCTGGGGATTGATGGCTACTTTGACGGCATTGCAATCTCCTCGAATGCGGGGATCAGCAAGCCGGACCTGCTATTTTACGACTATCTTGCTACGACGTATGGAGCGGATCTGTCCTCGGCAGTCATGATCGGCAATGACTCCCGCACAGATATCGAAGGCGCGCGCCGGGCGGGCATCGACGGCTGCTACATTCACTCCAATAGCTCACCGGACGTACAAGAGGTAGATTGCAAGTTCCAGATTTGGGATGGGGATTTTAAGAGGGTGTTGGAGTTGGTGGGTTAGTGGATGAACGAAGCGGATGTTGAAGCGGTCATTACGTTTATCAGGACAGAGGACGGCGGAAGGCGGGGGCGGGCTGCAAGTGGATACCGGCCGGCACATTTAGTTAACGATCATTATCTAACTACGGGGGTCCATCATTATTATGATCGGGAGTTTCTAGCTCCGGGGGAATCGACGCTTGGAACGATCGCTTTTATAACCCCGGAATACTATCCGCACTGCTTATGGGTGGGGAAAACGATTAAAATCCAAGAAGGGGCTAATCTTGTCGGCTATGCCGAGATTACGCGAATATTCAATCCATTGCTGTTGATGCAAGCGGATGGGGCTGCGGATGCAGAAGCGTAGAGGGCAGGTGGACCTGACCTGGCAGGCGGGCTTGAGGGCGAATAGGGCATAGAAATCTGCCCTATTCCGCCAACAACCCGCCCGGTCAGCCGCCGGGCGAGCCCGCCTATGCCTTCGGCCGCTTGCTCATATCCATGTACAGCAAATTCCAACGGTGGCCGTCTAAGTCGGCAAAGGCAAAGCCGTACATCCAGCCCTCTTGATAGCTCGGCTTGCTGGTGATGGTGCCCCCAGCTTGTTCGACGTTTGCTGCCCACTCATCGACTTCTTCCTTGCTGTCCGCGCCTATGCTGATTATTACCTCGATGCCTTGCCCCGTGTCTGCGATAGGAGAGCCTGTGAACCGGCTAAGGGTCTCCTCCGGGAACAGCATGACGACTGCGTTCTCATTCCCAACAACTATCTTTGCTTTATCGCCTGCGCTGCTCACCGAAAATCCGATGCGGGCAAAAAAGGCCTCCGATGCCGCAAGGTCCTTGACCGGCAAGTTCATCCAAATTGAATTGGCCATTGTCACATTCTCCTTCTCGTAAAGCGTTCGTATTTGATGCCTATACTAGGGGCTTGTCCCGCCGAAGTCAATCCAACATCCTTCCTAATGCTTGCTTCTCCGGCAACAAAAAGACGGAACCCGCACGGGGTCCCGCCTCTCCAACTGCACAACCAGTTACTTGAACGGAATCGTCACCGCAGACTGCTGGCCATTCGCCCCGCTCGCGTTGACGCGCAGCGTCGAGCTAGCATTTCCAATAGCGCTCCATACTTTAATCGTCACCTTGCCGTTGTTCATATTGGCGAAGGAGCCGGTAGCGGATTTCAAGCCGCTGCCCTGCGTATAGTCTTCCCAACCTGCTACATTGTTCGTTGCAAAATAGTTGTACGTCTCCACGCGCGTCGCGCTGCCGTTGCCGTTAAAATCGTACGTGATCTGCACCTGAAGACCGTTGCCGACATTAGCAGCAGAGTCCAAGAAGAGATGGAACGCTGTCGACTTCGTTGCATCATAAGTGCCGGTAATGCCAGTCAGCGTATAGGTGTTTTCGCTATGCGGCGTGCCGTCATAGTTTCCTCCGCCTGTGCTTGCAATCGTGTCGCTCGACGCTGACGTTCCGGCAGTGAAGCTGAGGCTGCTGCCTGATTTGACATACAGGACGTTGCTAGGGAGCGTGACCGTTCCTGTAACCGTGAACGCCACGCCGCCGCTCGTGCCCGCGGAAGTCGTTACCGTCACATTGACGCTGCCCGCCGCTAAGCCGCTAGGCACAGTAGCTGTAATGGATGTGTTCGACCAGCTCGTTACGGATGCGGTCGTGGAGCCGAATTTCACGGTCGATGTGCCTTGCGTCGAGCCGAATCCGCTTCCAGCAATCGTTACGCTCGTGCCTGCTGCGCCCGATGTTGGGTTTAGGCTAGCTATTGATGGGGCAACAGGTCCCGTTGTTACCGTGAATGCCGCACCGCCGCTCGTGCCTGCGGAAGTCGTCACCGTTACATTAACGCTGCCCGCAGCCAAGCCGCTTGGAACGGTAGCGGTAATGGACGTGTTCGACCAGCCTGTAACGGTTGCCGTCGTGGAGCCGAATTTTACAGTCGACGTTCCTTGCGTAGCGCCGAAGTTGCTGCCGGCAATCGTTACGCTTGTGCCAACCGTACCCGATGATGGGCTTAACCCCGAAATCGACGGTCCCGTCGGCGGATTAACAACCGTGCCGAGCGACGAAGCAATCGATCCCGCAGGCACGTTCAATGTTGCGCCGTCCGAGAACACGGCGGTGATCGCCGAGCTGCCTGCATTATAGGCGACGTAATTGCGGGTAGAGCCGTTCTTGTATACGCCGTAAGTCGGCACATTAGCCGTTACGGTCGTATCGATTTGGCCAAGCGCTTTCATATTGTGCAAGAAGCTGTACGTATGTGCCTTCGTCTCGCCATCCTCCGGCGTGTAATTCGGATTGGCGTTGAATAGATTGATCGCGCCGTTCGCATCGTAGAGCGCCTGATACTCCCAGAATATATCCGGCCACATATTCCATGACTGGCTGCCGAACTCGGTGGCCATCTGCGACAGGAATGACGCGGAATAGGATGGTTTGTAGCCCAGATAACCCGAAGCGGCCGTTACTGGCAAAATGTTAATGCCGCGGATCGCCTGCACGTCAGCGGAGAACCAAGTCGCATAGACCGATTTGCCGCCCCAGATCATGGAGGAATAGTTATGGTTGTAGCCCGGCTTAAAGTTCGTGCCATCCGTGTTGAACCAGTAGTCATTGATTGCATTGACTTCAGTCGTATACAAATAGATGCCCGCATCGCGAATGGCGGTGTTACCTGTTGCTTGGCCCCACAGAATCATGGCTGCCCATGCGTTGATCGCTTCCGAGGATGACTCCTGATTGTTGCCGTCTGCGAATTCCGAATTGCCTGATGCCCATGAATGGCCGGCATAAGGGTCGAAGTTACGCATGTAAGGGAAGCTGGTATCATTGCGGTCCCAGTTGGCGAAGTCTTTGATCAACATGTTGACCATGCCGCCATAATTGGAAGCCGATGCCCAGTTCGGATTGTTGCGGGCGACTTCCGCAGCAGCGCGGACCCAATAGCCGTAATGGAAGTGATGGTCGTTCAGTGAATCGTTAGAGCCATAGCTGGCTGGATAGCCGATTAACGTTTTCCAGTTGTTGTCGTAATAAAATAGATTGTTCGTTTTCGTTCCCGCAGTCAGATTATTGCTCAGTGTCGTTTCTAGATACGATTGGAAATTGGACACCGCCGCCGTATTGCCGACTTGCTGCGCGATTGGCAGAATGTTGGCGATCCGTCCGAGATATTTGCCCAGCCAGTACGTATCGGTTGCCCCGACCGTATGGTTCGCCTCCGTGCGAACCGACTCCACGTAGTTGTTCAATGTCGTTGCGTTATACGAGCCCACTGCAGGCAAATAAGGCAGAATGCCCTGATACGTCATCGTTGTGGCGAAGGATGTGCCGGATACCGTCTTCATCGTTCCCCGAACGCTGTTGTACGTGTAAGGAAGCAGCGCCTGGCCCGTGTGTTTCCACTGATGGGGGTAGAGCGCCATAATGGTGCCCGATTGCGAGCCCTCCATCGCTTGCGTCGTAACGTTATACGTTGTGGACACCGCGCTTGTAGAAGCGTTATACGCGTAATTCGTTGTCGTATTCGTGACGAAGGAGTAAGCATATTGCTGGTACGCTGCCAGCGTAGCGGCCGAATTGTCCGGCAGCACGGCAACGGAGAAGTAGGATTTGTTATTCAATGAGTTGGTGAGCGTGGCTGTGCCGATGCCCGACCATGTCGAGCCCGATGGGCCGAACAGGCCATAGTGATGCCCGTTCACCGTTACGCCGAGTACGCTGCTTGACGCATTGCCGGACCAGACGGCCGGAACGGAGCCGAAGGATAGTTTTGGCAAGCCGCCCGAGTACGTGCTGTAGATGAATGGCAGGCCGTGGCCTGTCGTTACCCGCATCGTTCCGCCGCTGTTGAATAGCATAGAAACGGTCCAATCGGAGAACGCGTCAACACGCGCATCCGGGAAATTCGATTGCGCGGAATGGCCGAGCGTAAAATCGTTCACATATGCACCGAACATCGCGTCTGCGCTTCCGGATTGCACCGGATAGCCGATGCCAAGCCCGTCGGCTTTCGCCTGAACCGCAAGGGGATGCGGGAACATGACATCCGAATAAGCTTTCCAGGCAAGCGAGCTCCACCAATCGTTGGTCGGCATCGCGCCTGTTACATTAGACGTTTTGTAGATGGTCCCCGGCGGGCCGGTCTGTCCAGCAGGCAGCGTTGTCGTGTAGCTGCCAGCCCCTACTGATACGGAAGCCGCCTCGGCATCCTGGGTGACTGTGCCTAACAGCGCGAAGGCTGCTAACGCCGTTAAGGCCACCATTTTCGTCCACTTCCATTGCTTCTTCATGATTCTCCTCCTAAGGGATAATGGCAATCGCATGCTCTAACTAAACTGGCGGTTGGCCTTGCAATACTTGCATCTTCGAGAATCAGGCCGATGGGGTTCTGGCCAGCAACACCTCCTCTCTTAGCGGCATTACGCGCTGCAAAAAAAAGCTCAGAAATAACAGAAGGATGCCCTTCTGCGATTTTGAAACCTCATGGTAAAATAAAATGAAAGCGATTACGAAAAATCGAGTAGATCGAATGCAGTACGGAAGCGGTTGAACGGTGAATAGGTGAATAGGTGAATAGTTTGAATGGCATTGAGGATGATGGATGTTAGATAAGGAAGATCGACAGCTGTGCCGATGGTGTGCGGAGCCATGTGGAATGGATTGGCTCGGCTTTTGATGAGGCGGTGTTCGAAAATGTTTCGTGATTTGCAACCTGATTATCCCCGAAAGTTTCCAATTTGTAAAGGGGTAATTATCAATTAACCATTTTTATCGAACTATTGTATTGATTTTAGACGAATGTTAACGAAAAATTTCGAAAAATGTCCAATTGAAACAATAGTTGAAGCTGTGTTGTTTCGTCAATTTATGGTAAGATGAGGGAAATGTTATCATGCTTCGGAAGCGAGTTGATTGCGGAATGAAAATTACAATCAAGAAAATAGCAGAGTTAGCAGGCGTGTCGGTGTCGACCGTTTCCAAAATCATGAACAATTACGATGATGTTAGTGTGGAAACGAAAGAGCGCGTGCATAAAATCATTGAAGAGCATGGCTATTCGACGGCGTATTCGAGCAAAGCTGCGGCAGCTCGCAAGTTTAATCTGATTGGCGTTGTGTATGCGGGCAAAATTAATGCGGAGTTCAACCATCTCTTCTTTGTCGATGTTATGAACGCCTTCAAGAAGCGGATGGGGCTGCTTGGCTATGACCTGATCTTCTTCTCGAATGAACGGCTAGATGAGTCGGAAGGCGATTATTTATCGAGATGCCGCCGTTACCAAGTAGATGGCTGCATTATTATATCAGGGGATGACATCGAGGCAGACATTGCGGAGCTGGACCAAAGCGATATTCCATGCATCGGGATTGATTTGCCGCTCACCGGCAACCGTTCCGGTTATGTCATGTCAGACAATACGAACATTGCCTACAAGGCGGTTGAGCATTTTTATTTGCAAGGCTATAGGGAATTGGGCTTCATTGGCTGCTCGGACGCAAGCCAGATTTCCCGCACTCGGGAGTTGGCTTACCGGGAAGCGCTGCAGCGTTATGGCTTGCCTATTATAGAGCCATACTTTGCGAACGGGACCGACTTTTTCATGCAGACGGGTTATCTGGCGATGATGCAGATGATCGAGAAGGGAACGGTTCCACGGGCGATTTTCGCGGCTTCCGACCTGCTTGCGATTTGCGCGGTCCGTGCGCTGCAGGATAAAGGCTACCGAGTGCCGGAGGATGTGGCGGTAATCGGCTGCGATGATATTGAAGCTTGCAAGCATGTTTCTCCCCCGCTGACGACCGTTCGCCAAGATAAGGATAAGATTGGCTTATTGGCAGCGTTAATGCTTTACGACTTGATCCATGGACAACTGCAATCCAGTTCGGTCATGGTGGCTCCGGAGCTGGTCGTAAGGCAGAGCTGTGGGGCGGAGAAGCACAGTACAATGATATAAGCGCTAAGATGCCGATGGGAAGGAGGAGCTCCTTTATGGATACATTCGATTTAACAAGCTTCTGGGATGATAGCGATTATGCGTTGCAAGCTTATGTTTCCGAGCCGCCCACCGATGAGCTGATTGCGTCATTGGAGCAGGAGCTTGGCTATAAGTTGCCGCGATTCTATATTGAGATGATGAAGCAGCATAACGGGGGGATACCAAGGGATACTTGCTATCCTACGGCTGAACCAACTTCTTGGGCAGTTGACCATATCTCGATATCGGGCATTATGGGGATTGGGCGGGACAAAAGCTATTCATTAGGCGGGGACTTGGGAAGCCAATTTATGATTGATATATGGGATTATCCCGACATTGGCGTTGTCATCTGTGATTGCCCTTCCGGCGGGCATGACGTGGTCATGCTCGATTATCGGGCATGCGGCAGGGAAGGCGAACCAGCGGTCATTCATGTCGATCAGGAAGATGATTATAAGATTACATTCCTGGCCGAAAACTTCGAGGCGTTTGTTCGGGGATTGGCCAATGACGATGCCTATGATACATCAGAGCAAGATAAGCAGGACGATCTGCGAGTGGTTGCAACCGGGCAATTTTCTGAGTTGCTATCGGAGTTATGTAGCCATGTAACAGAGATCGGCAATATTGAGGGCATCATACGTACGGTCTGTACGAAAATTGTAGAGGAGAAAGGGCATTTCTCTTTCCATAATGATGAACTGTCCATGCTGATGTATGACCTTCAATTTTGGCTATACATGAAGGTTTACCCGAACACGAACCGCGAGGAATATTTGGATGCTTATAGCCAAATGATTGCGTTCGGCGGGGAGTTTAGCCAAGGGGGTTATGGCCCTAGCTGGGTTTCCGATTGGCTTGGCCAACGGATGCAGGAAGGGATAATAGCAGAGAACAATGGCGCATTATTTCTTACAGGCCAAGCTGCAATGGAGCTGGTGGATAAGCTTAAAATGTATGAAGGCAGCGGCGGCAATGAACGAAAGCATCCTTAGCATATCCATGCTAGGGATGTTTTTTGTTATGAAAAACCCCGCCCAAGTGACAAAACTGTCACTTGGAAATGGGTCACTTCAATGGTTAGAAACGCTTGGCGCGTCTAGACTAGAGAAAGGAAAGCGAGGGATCAGTGATGGAACAGGTTATTCAAACGAGAAATTTAACCAAAAAATATGGGCTGGCAACCGTGCTGAAAAATGTGGATTTGACGATTCATGCAGGAGAGTTCACTGCCATTATGGGACCTTCAGGCTCGGGCAAATCAACGCTGATGAATGTGTTGTCCACGATTGACCAGTTCACTGGCGGCGAAGTATGGATTGAGGGGAAAGCTGTGCTGGACCTGAAGAAGAAGTCGCTTCGGCAGTTTCGCCAGGAGCGCATGGGTTTCATCTTTCAGGACTACAACCTGCTTGATACGATGACGGTGAAGGAAAACATATTGCTGCCACTCTCCCTGCGCAAGTTCAAGGCGGAGGAGATGGAGAAGCGGCTGGCGCCGATTGTCCACGCGCTAAACATAGAAGAAATTCTGGCCAAATATCCAAACGAGATTTCAGGCGGGCAGAAACAACGGGCGGCGTCCGCACGGGCCATCGTGACGAATCCAGCCATCGTGTTCGCAGATGAGCCTACGGGGGCGCTTGATTCGCGGTCAGCGACGCAGCTGCTAGCGCAATTGGCCGATTTGAACCATATGTTCGGCACAACCATCCTGATGGTGACCCACGATGTGTATGCCGCGAGCTACTGCCAACGCGTCATTTTTCTGCGTGACGGCGGAATCGTGAATGAACTTTATGCGGGCGAACAGGGCCAGCGTGCTTTCTATGACCGGATATTAGAAACGCAGAGCTTGATGGGAGGCAAGCCGCGATGAGTTTGCTTGACCTGACGCTTCGGAACGTAAGGCGAAATTTTCGGCTGTACTCGATTTATTTATCCTCGATGATTATAGGCGTTATCATTCAATTCACGTTCTTGTCGTTGATGTACAACCAGGATGTGATAGACGCGCTTCAAAACCGCCAAGGCTTCCAAACCGGCGTATTCATCGCTTCGGCCGTCATCTTCCTCTTCATCATTTTCTTTATTCTATATGCCAATTCGTTCTTCATGCGGCAGCGCAAAAAAGAGTTTGGGATGTATCTGCTGTACGGCTTGAGCGAGGGCCAAATTGTGCGTATGGTATTTTACGAAACTTTAGTCCTTGGCGCAGTATCTCTCGTCGCTGGCGTGCTGGTCGGAGGTCTGCTGTCGAAGCTCTTCGGCATGCTGCTGATGAACTTGATGCGATATGACCAGGCGATTTCGTTAATGTTTCCTCTGAATGCGATTCTGGTTACGGCCGCTATGTTCTTCTTGTTAGCCGTCATCATTAGCGTACAGAGCTGGCTGCTGGTCAATCGTGTACAGCTTACGGAATTATTTCACGCGAAGCATAAGGCGGAGAAGCCTGTACGCGTGTCTGCATGGCTGGCGCTGCTCGCTGCCTTGCTTGTCGGAATTGCTTTTGTCATCATCGGCAGCGGGAAGCAGTCTATTTTCTGGCAAGATTACACGAAGCTGAGCCTGTGGGTGTCCGTAATCGGCATAATTGGAGGCACGTACTTGTTTTTCCGCCAATTAACCGGTTGGGCGCTGCAAACGATCAGCCGAAGGCGCAGATACCATGAGGGCAATACGGTGTTATGGGCATCTTCGCTGCGGTTCCAGATCCGGGGCAACACGCTCAATCTCACGTTTATTACGTTATTCAGCGCGGTCATTATGATGCTGATGTCGTTTGTGACCATCAATTATCAAGTGCAGTTCGAAGCCGTCGGCCGCAACTTGCCTAACGATCTTGCCTTTCAATCACTCGATTCGGCAACGAACAAGCGAATTGATGATTTGATTCAGCAATCGGGCCATCAGGCACAGTTTCATTTGACACAGGAGACGCTGGTGACAAACCCTGTGACGGCGATGAATGCCGCTTTCGATAATCCAGAATACTTCACGAAGGACGTTTTGTTAGTTTCGGAGAAGGCTTTTAACGATATTGTGAAGCATAGGGGCGATGGGGAGCTGGTGGAGCTGCAGGGACAGGACGCTGTTGCCTTGTCCCAAGGGTCAGATTTCCCCCGTACCTATGCAGCAGGGGAATGGCCACGTTTTACCGTGAAGGCGGACGTGGAGACCGCGTTCCAGCTCGTCCAGAAGAAAGACTATGCCTACCTTGGCTGGGCGTCTGACCCAGCAGAATCGATGGGCATTAAGCCGGCTGTGCTCGTCATTTCGGACGAGGCTTATGGAAGCTTGCGGGGACATGCGGAGCATCGGGATTTTGAAATCTACGGGCTTTCGGATGCCAGCACTGCCGAGGAGCTGTCCAAGCAAGCCCATGCCATCGTCACGCAAACGCCTGGTGCCTATTACTCATCGTTCGCAGACGTATACTCGAAGCAGATCGAGGGATCCTCACTCATGCTGTTCGCCAGCGGCTTCCTCGCATTAATCGCGATGTTCGCGCTGGCTAGCGTCATCTACTTTAAGCAGCTGCGCGAAGCGACGGACGAAAGGCAGCAATATGCGGTCCTGCGCAAGATCGGCGTCGACAACCGGCAAATCAAGCGTGCGATCCGCAAGCAGTTGCTATTCGTCTTCATGCCGCCGCTTGTGCTGGGCATGCTGTACAGCTGGATTATCATCAAGTCGTATATTTTAGACTCGGTGCAAGATTTTCCTGAGCTTCCGGGCATCGTATGGAGCATCATAGGCGTGTTCTTTCTCATCTACCTGCTGTTATATAGCTCTTCGGCGAGCCTGTACTACAAGATCGTCAACCAAAGGCCGTAACCTAAAAACCGCAATGATCCTGAGATCATTGCGGTTTTTGCATTAACGTATGAAGATAAGGGTCATGGTGTTTGGGAAAATGGACCGTCATTGCTGTGAAGCGCCCGGCTTCAGACTCGCATGTTAAATAATGCCCGAGCTTCTTCGAAAGCTCTTGGGCCAGATAGAGCCCCATGCCCGTCGACTTCGCATGGGTACGCCCATTGGAGCCTGTGAAGCCCCGGTTAAAAATGCGCGGGATGTCTTTGGCATCAATGCCGATGCCGTTGTCGCGAATGACGAGCAGCTTCTCATGCTGCGTAACCTGTGCCGTAATCGCAATCTCGCCTTGGGCGGCGGAATACTTTAGGCTATTCGTAACCAGCTGATTAAGGATGAAGAGGAGCCATTTGGGATCGCTCTGCACGATTGTGGATGGAACGTCTAGCCGCAGCTTTATTTTATTGGAGATGAACGCCTTGGCATGCGACTTGGCCATAGCCTTAGCTAACGCCTCTAAATCGCAATTCACGATCTCATAATCTTGGTTGAAGCTGTCCAGCTTGGCATAGTACAGCGCTTGGCTGACATATTGTTCGATCCGGGACAGCTCCTCCTCCAAGCTTCGGGGGTCTATTTCGGTCTGCTGCATGAGCCGAAGAACGGAGATCGGCGTCTTGATTTCATGAAACCACGAAATGATGAAATCATAGTGTTCCTTTTGCCTAGCCTGCACGTCGTTCAATGCGCGAATATGCGCCAACATCTCCTGCTCATGGGCTTCTTGGTACGCTTCGGCTTCCAACGTTAACGGCTCCGCATCCTCGTCAAACATCGTTCGTATGGCCCGCACGTTCATCATATAACGGTAGATCAAGAAACCGGCCAACATGATCAAGTTAAGGAGAAGGGCATATACGATCGTAAACCGATTGAGGGACGTGTGCGGATCGGTTGCCACGACGGCGATCGTCAGCAAGAATCCTACGGCGTACAGTATCAAATAAGGCTTCTCTAGCTTGAGGAACCGCCACGCTCTCATTCGACGATGTACCCCATTCCCTTGCGCGTCGCAATGAAATCCTCAAGCCCGAGCATCGCGATTTTGCGGCGCAGGCGATTCACGTTCACCGTCAGCGTATTGTCATCAATAAACTGCTCATCGTTCCATAACACCTGCATCAAGTCGTCACGCGATACGATTTTGCCGATGCTCCGCATTAACGTTTGCAAAATAATAAATTCGTTCCGCGTCAGCTCGGCCGTTTGATCGATATATTGGACAGAGGAATTGGAGAGATGAACGATAAGCTGGCGATGCGATAATTGCAGCCCCTCGTCTTGATAGGTGTAATTGCGCCGCAGCAGCGCGCTCACTTTGGCCACAAGCACGCCTAGGTCAAACGGCTTCTGGACGAAATCGTCACCGCCCATATTGATGGCCATAATGACGTCCATATTTTGATCCCGCGAGGATAAAAAAATGATCGGCACCTTGGAGACGGAGCGGATTTGCTGGCACCAATAGAACCCGTCATACATCGGCAAGTTGATGTCCAGCACGATCAAGTGAGGATGCTCGGTTATAAACTCGTTCAAGATATGCTCGAAAGACGTAATCTCGATCACTTCATACTGCCATTTGCGCAACGCGTCGGCTACGATCGTTCTAATCTTGTCGTCGTCTTCGACAATCATAATGCGAAACAAGGCAATTCCTCCAAGTCGCGCTGCTCACAGCGCTCGTTAGTTCACTTTTCTTCTAGCTTTAAACTGCTTCCACTGAAAATACATAAAGCATCCGAGGCAAAATCCGCTCAATGCTAGCACCACTGCAACTACTTTATAAGCTCTAGCGGCAAGAAAGCATACTCCTCATGCCGCACAATGTCGCACTTGCGAACAGAAATTGGCTGTTTAAACAGCGGGCCGTCCAGCACGGTCGTATGAAATTCGCCGCCTTCACCGCAAGGGTCGATGCCACGGGCTTCAAGCTCTTTTACATATTCGTGGGTTAACGCCCGTCCAAGATCGTCCTCCCGCATGCCAAGCGACAGGTTGACGGTTACGAGCGTGGCAACAAAACCGAGATCGATGAACGTCGTGACGACCTCGCGATGATCCATCTCCCATAGCGGCATGCCAAGCTTCAGGCCTACGCCTTGTGCCACTTTGTCCTGCCAGCATCCATGCTCGGGCATGTCCAAGTCTCCTGTCACGAGCACCTCCGCGCCTTGCTCCTTGGCTTCTGTGAGCAGGCGAATAAATTCAGCCTCGTAATCCGCCCAGCTTGCAGCAGCCGTAAATACCGGAAGCCCGATCGCGTCCGCTTGCGCTCGAATCACTTCAGGCGGCATGCCGTGCGATCTCGAACGCTTGCCTTCTTCCTCTAGCATCACAATCAGCCCGATGGCTTCGCCAGCCTTCATGGCTTGGTACAGCGCCAGCGTGCTGTCTTTACCTCCACTGAAGGAGGCAATAAAGCTGCGCCCATTCGCGCCGGTTCTCCAATTGTTCGTATCGCTCACTTTAATATCCCCCCTGTCATATTTTTCATTGTATCATTTCTTCTGCCCCGTTCTATGGAACCGGAACAAAATCCTGTCGACGCCCGTTGTAAATGTTGTAAAATATAGGGGGTTTGAGCTGTCTTACAAAAACATCCTCATTCAAGTGACACGAGTTTCTGGGAAAGATTCAGTTAAGATGTCAGCTACGGAGAAAGACATTCGAGCGGTTGTTGATTTCTTGAAGGGGCAGCCGTAAAGGCTGGAAGGTGGCTATATGCTAGATGTGATGAAGAATAGGTTCATGATCGGGCAATACGGGTCATTTGATTACAACAAATATCATCGAGATTTCCTTCCCGGCTTTTATGGGATAGAAGCTTGCTTGTTCGATAGCGAGCAAGATATAGCTAATTTGGCTAAAGAATCGCAGGCTGCGGGCTTTCAAATTGGCGTTCACTTTCCGCTCCGGGCAGGCGTGACGGCGTTAAGGGATGCACAATTTCTATCCAGCGACAATGCCACTCGAACACAGGCTTACGAAGATGTGGAGCGGGAATTGGCATTTCTGTCTGCCTTGAAACCGAGCTACGTCCTCTTTCATTACCCTAAGCCCGTTATCTTGGATGACAGGGCTGACTGGAGCGGCTGGCGCTTCGATGATCCGAGCGAGCATGTGTTCGAAAGCGCGTACTCCAACGAGAAGTTTAGGGAGGAGAGCCACGCTTTATTTGAATGGCTCTCTGAACAAGGCCGAGCGTACGGATTCACGCCCGTGCTAGAGTTCGATGCGCTGAACAGATACGTGTATTTAACCAATGAGGTGGAGGATTTATTAGGGAAGCACAGCAATATCAAATTATGTTTGGATACCGCGAGGCTTTATTTGCAAGATCGGATCGATCCCCATTTTGATGCAAAAACCGTCATTAGGAAGTTTGCTAAGCACGCCGAAACGATTCATCTATCGAACTTTCAAATGGATCGCAATAACAAAGTTATACAAAAGCGTGTTCCAGTGCAGCCTGACTTAGACCCATCAGAGGGTTGGGCTCCAATTGCGGACTATTTGCAAATCATATGTGCAGAAAACGATCGGTTTAAAGTGATGTTCGAACACCAATCGCAGTTGGTTAGCGATCAGGAACTATATGAATGCTACCGCTGGGTGGCAGAGCTAATTCGTTCGGGTCGCGAGGCTGGATGAAAATAAGTAAACGCCAGCTGGCTAACCTAGCTAGCCTGGCTTAACAAACCAATCCAGCTAGCCCCATTGCAGTTTGTGCAATGGGGTTGATTGTTGTGGCGCTGCGAGTCTAGGCCATTGCAGATCATGCAATGCTTTCGGCGGATATCGGCCAATGGGCCGACAAAGCAGCTTTAGCGCGGATTGCCATTGTACGAACTGCAATCCGAGCATGTTTTGACCGATGCAGATGGCCGTGCCATTGCATGAATTGCAATGACAGGCATAGGAGGGTGTAGCCAATGGCGAGCGATCTGCAGATGGGATCCTTTATAGGCTAAGCCTGCTAAGCCCTGAAGCCATTACTTGCACAGCAGCAGGGGGGATTGCAGCCTTATTCCGCGATGCGTGTAAGCTTCTCGGGATTAGATACCATGTAAACGGAGCGGATGGCGCGGTTGTCTTCATCTGGCTCGAAGATGAACGCCAAGGCGGATCGGTCCGCACGTTCCAGCAGCAGCCCTCGCTGCCCGCTGATCCATACATGGCGGAACCGGCCGGTGAGCGATCCTTTGCTGGCGATGCCAGTGAAAAAGGCGACGATCCGCTCACGCCCTTGGATCGGATTTATGGCTGAACGCACTACGCCGCCGCCGTCGGTGAGCAGTACGGCATGATCCGTGAGCAAATGAATGATCGAGCCTAGCTGGCCGGTGTCGACCGCTTCGGCGAACGACTGGGCAAAGCGTTCGATCGAAGCGTCAAGCGCAGCCTCATGCTCCTCCCGCTGGGAATGGCCGACTTTCGCGGCTGCGCGGCTATAGATTTTGCGGCAGGCCGCCTCGGATTTATCCAGCATCGAGGCGATATCGGCATATTCATAGCCGAGCGACTCGCGCAGGACGAACACAGCCCGCTCGGGCGGCGTACAGTTTTGCAATAATACGAGGATGGCATAGCCAAGCCGCTCGCGACGAAGCATTTGCTCTAGCGGCTCATCCTGTGCATGCATCGTAATGACGGGCTCTGGGAGCCATTGCCCCGGATAGGTTTCCCGCTTGCGAGGTGCGGCTTTCATCATATTGAGCACGCGATTCGTTGTCATTTTGACTAGATAAGCTTTAGGGTGTTCCATTTCAATCGTGCCGAGCTTGCTTATGGTGACGAACACGTCTTGCACGGCGTCTTCGGCCTCGCTCATGGAGCCCAGCATGCGATAAGCGATGGAAGCGAGGAGCGGTTTATATTCGCGGTACAGCTGTTCGATTTCAAGGGTTGCTTCATTTGGTAACAAGGGTGTATCCACCTCCGCTTAGAAAACATTGACAGTGCCTCACCCATTATAAATGAAGTCAAAGGCGCAATCCACGCAGGCGAGCGTGCAGCTCGCACTTCCGGCAAAATGCGGCCAGCAGCCAGTCTCCGCCAATGCCAGGCACGCGCTAGTAACTAGTCGCAACAACGCCAGATAGGCGGCCGCCACAACCAACTAACCAACGGACCAACTCATGTAACTGCGCCGAGCCGCCGTGTTCGTTGCATTTCATGCAATGGCAGTAACCAGATAAGCGCCCAAGCGCGCTCCCATTGCATACTGTACAATGGCAAACGCGCATTGGGCGCTTATGTTACCTATTGGGTAAATGTTCGTCGATTGTCATTGCATGAATTGCAATGCCATCCCGGTTATCTTCGCTAACGGTTTGGTCTCATTGCACAAACTGCAGGTCTGTTGATTATCAAGAATCTGGAAATGGAAAAGTGAACGAATAAGAAGAGAGTGCTACTCTCCATTCGGGAGACAAATGATGGTGTCGAAGTGCACGAACGAATAGGGTTAAGGATAGTG
>NZ_WSTC01000029.1 GCF_009789195.1 Paenibacillus sp. MMS18-CY102
GTTAAAAAGGTATCCTTCGCAATTATTTAGGCGACTTCTATTTGTCAAGTGTTTTATCTTGTTTTTAGCTAGAAATCTATTGAACTTTTGTCCTTACAGTTGTTGGGGCGAACTGCATAAGTCATGAATACATCAAACAGAAGGATTACAATCAAGATGCTTCTATGGCTTACTTTTATAAACTAATTGAGGAAGTAGGGGAACTAGCAGAGGTAATTAGAAAAAACAAAAGACAAAGTGACACAGGCATTAAGGGAACGATTGAAGAAGAGCTTTCCGATGTTCTTTATTACACTATTTGTTTGGCTAACGTTTTTAAAATAAATCTCGAACAATCTTTCAAGCAAAAAGAGGAGCTAAATAAGCTGAAGTGGGGAAAGTAGGATAAACTTATTTAGGCTCCACACTAACTATGCCAAATTTACGCATCCCTTAAGTAGACCGGAACTTGCTCTTATACTCCGCGAAGTCCCAGTTCGCTAAGAACTTCTCGGCGGCTCTTGTTCCAGAGTAGCGAAGGAATGCAATCTCGTCGGGGCCAAGCGAGAACTGGGTTGTTGTGATCTTTCCGGTTGGGATGAAGATAGTCCGGCTCTTGCCATGCTCGTCGACATGCCGTTGGTCGTGGGCTTGCAGCATCGTTTTGAACAGGGCTCTGGACAAAGAGAACGGACCGTGAATCCGATTCGGATTGGCGATCGTTGTGCGCTCGGACAGCTTGAAGCCGAACGTCGGCCAGCGCGGCACGCCTGCCGTATCGAATATCCATATTGGATAGTTGCTCAAAATGCCTCCGTCCACGACATACGTCGGGCGAATGCTGATCGGCGGCCGCCAGCGGTAAGGCTGAAAGAAAAACGGGATGGATGTGCTCATCCGAACGGCGGTTGCAATCGGAAACTGGTCAGGCGAAATGCCATAATCATGCAGATCGTCGGGCAGCACAAGCATTTTGCCATTGGAGATATCTGAAGCGATAATAGTGAGCTTGCCGCGCGGCAAGTCACTGAACGTATGGACGTTTTTGCGCTGCAATAGCTCGCTCAACCATTGCTCCAACGGTTCGTTGACGTATAGTCCAAGCTTGAACAGCAGAGACAGGCCGCCGCCAACGAGCGGTATTCGATTCAGCACGCCTTTGCCCAGCAGCTTGCGATAATTCATGGATGTGATGATCGATTTCAACTCGGCTGCCGTATAGCCGGAGGCGATTAGAGACGCGACAATAGCGCCAACGGAAGTGCCGGCGACCCTTTGCCAGGCATATCCGGCATCCTCAAATAATTGAATCGCACCAGCAAGGGCTATGCCTCGTACTCCGCCGCCCTCGAATACTGCATCCGCTTTCATAGGCCTCACTCCTGTCCCCAAATCAATGGCTATGCAGCAACCCGTGATTATCCGCCCCGACGCCGTACCTGTTTTGCCACATTGTATGAGTGCCGATTGCTGTCAATTCTTGTTATGTGCAAATATTCGCTATTCTCCCGTTCACGCCTGCCCAAAATAAAGCCCGCCCATCTGCGATAGATGGACGGGCTTGACTTGTATTAGTAGCCGCGCAAATATGGCTTCGGCGGCTCCGCCTTGGAGCCGGTCGCCTGCTGGGCGTGCAGTGCCCAGTAAGGATCGCGCAGCATGCCTCGGCCGACGGCAACGAGATCGCAATCCCCGTTGGCGACTGCCGCTTGGGCGAGCTTAGGCTCATCGAGCAACCCAACAGCAATAACCGGCAGGCCGGTTGCTTGCTTAACCGCTCGGGCCATCGGCAGTTGGTAGCCTGGATACACATCCAGCATAACGGGGCTTGTCGCGACGCCTCCCCCAGTGGAAATATCGAACAGCTCTACGCCAGCTGCTTGGTACTTTCGGCATAGCTCTACGCCGTAGGCAAGATCGTATCCGCCTTCGCCGTAATCGACGGCAGAAACACGCATTTGCAGCGGGATATGGCTGGGCAGGACGCTCCTGGCGGCTTGAATGATTTCAACACCGAAGCGGGTAGGGTCATCTGTGCCGTATTGGTCCGTCCGATCATTAATGCTGGGCGAGTGGAATTGATGGATGAGATAGCCGTGCGCACCATGCAGCTGAATGGTATCGACGCCAGCTTGGACCGCGCGGGAGACGGCATCCCGGAACCGCTCGACCATTTGTTTTGTCTCATCGGTCGATAAGGCGCGGGGCTGCTTATAGGCTGGGCTGAAAGCGGCGTTCGATGAGCTGACGGGAACTTGCGCGCAATTCGATTTGCGTCCAGCGTGTGCGATTTGGATGCCGACCTTCGCGCTATGCCGTTTCATCCGCTCGATCATGCGTGCAAACGCAGGAATCTGCTCGTCCGACCATAAGCCAAGGCATTGCTCCGAAATGCGGCCATCCGGCTCAATATCGGTCATTTCAATCACAATCAAGCCGGTTCCGCCGACGGCGCGGGATACATAATGCACATCATGCCAATCCGTAGGCATTCCGTTATTGTTCTCAGCTGAGTATTGGCACATAGGCGGCATCACGATGCGGTTGCGCAATTGGAGCCGGCCATGCTCGAATGGCGTGGATAACGTAATGGACATCGCCAATTCACCTCGATTTTTTATCCTAATTATACCCATATAAAGCGATCGGTGTACACGAGATTTTATCGCCAAAATGGTTGCTAGCCGTCCCGCACGTATGGTATGTTCCTTAACAATCATGTTCACCTTATACTGACGAGCCTATTCAGGGTTAGAAGGAGATGCTGAACCTAACATGTCATCCACCACTACGGGAGATAGCCGCGTGCAAGCGGTTCGCACGGCTACAGTTTACTCCATCTTGTTCGCTATTAGCGCGTCCCATCTGCTTAACGATGCGATGCAATCTGTCGTCACTGCCCTTTTTCCTGTTCTAAAAGATTCGCTAACGCTCAATGATATCCAGTTAGGCTGGATTGTGTTTACGCTGAATATGACGTCTTCCGTTATGCAGCCGATTGTAGGCTTATATTCAGACAAAAGGCCGATGCCGTTCATGCTGCCCATCGGCATGGCGATAAGCTTGGTTGGGATGGTCATCCTAGGCTTAGCGCCTACGTTCTGGACGCTGCTTGGCGGCGTTGTTTTGGTCGGGCTCGGCTCAGCCGTCTTTCATCCTGAAGGATCGCGCGTCGTTCATTTCGCCGCAGGCGGCCGCAAAGGAATGGCGCAGTCGATCTATCAGGTGGGCGGCAACTTCGGGCAGGCGCTGGCGCCGCTCATGGCGATCTTCATCTTTCTCCCGCTCGGCCAACGCAGTGCGGTATGGGGAACGGTCATCGCAGCGGCAGCCATTTTGCTGTTGATGCGCGTTGCCCCTTGGTATAAAGGGCAATTGCTCGCACACGGTTCACCGCCGAAGAAACGGGCTGCAACAGCGCCAGCCGCTATGGCTGAGGCGCGCAGCAACAAACGGCTGGTCATCTTCGCGCTATCGCTGCTCGTCATTATTGTGTTCGCACGCTCGTGGTATTTTGCAGGCATCACGACGTTCTATCAATTTTTCGCGGAGGACCAATACGGCTTAACCAAGAAAGCGGCCCAAGTGCCAGTCTTTCTCTATATGACAGCAGGCGTTATTGGGACATTCTTCGGGGGCATTCTAGCGGATCGCATCGGCTTGAAAAAAATGATTGTGCTCTCAATCGCCGGCGCCGCTCCGTTCGCACTGCTTCTGCCGCATGTGCCGCTGCCTTGGGTGTATCCGGTCATGTTCATCATCGGTTTGATCTTGCAATCCGGCTTCTCGGTAAGTGTGGTGTACGCGCAGCAGTTGCTTCCCGGCAGCGTCGGCATGGCTTCGGGCCTCGTTACGGGGCTAGCGTTCGGAATGGGCGCTGTCGGTGCCGTCGTATTGGGCCAAATCTCGCATAGCCTTGGCCGCGCAGATATGATGTTTCTCGCAAGCTTCCTGCCGCTGCTGGGCCTGCTTGCTTTCTTGCTGCCGCGCGAACGGACGGCTGCGGCGGCGAAAGAATCGTAGCTATCAAGTTGTGTGGAGCTGCGCCGCTTCGCCGTTGCAATTGTACGAATTGCAATGGGAAGCCAGAGGAGGGAGTGAGGCTATGCTCGAACAACCCAACTCGCTCCCGCCAATCAAAACAGGAGAGCCCCATAACAATAGGGCTCTCCTGTTTGATTTTAGATGAATAAGTTCGTGCTAGCTTTGTCTGCTTGTCCGAGGTAATAACCGACTCCGCCGATTTTGATGCCGTCGATTAGTTCCTCTTGCTTGATGCCCATGACATCCATCGGCATCTGGCAGGCGACGAGCTCGACGTTCTGCTGTTTAGCGGACTCCATTAGCTCTTCAAGCGAAGCGATGTTCTTGCTTTTCATGACCGCACGAATCATCTTCGGGCCAATGCCGAGCATGTGCATATTGGACATTGGCAGTTTCTTGGAGCCTCGCGGCATCATCCAGCCGAACATGCGCTCAACGGCGGATTTTTGCACGAATGGGCCTGTATGCTTGCGCAGCATGTTCAAGCCCCAGAAGGTGAAGAACATCGTTACCTTTTTACCTGCGGCAGCAGCATCGTTCGCCAAGATGAAGGAAGCTATTGCTTTGTCCAAATTGCCATCAAATACGATGAAGGTAGCGCTATTGTTCACAGGGACCGATATGGCAAACCGCAGTTAGCGAACGAAATATGCTCGCCTTTCTCCAGCATGATGATCTCAGCAAATTCATCAAAATTTAATAAGCAACCGTAATGCTGCAACTGTTGAAATTTGTTAGGCGCATGGCCTGCACTTTTTTGATCTGATAAGCATGCAGTCTCACGACAGAGCATTTTAGCCAAATGGCAGGGCCTTATGAGCCAAATCGGCGAATGTAAGCGCTTATGGTGGAATATGATGATTTATGGCGAATAGCGGATATTTACACTAGGCACAGTTTCCCATAAGATTATTTCAGTTTGAATTCAGAGTTACCTACATTTGTATAGAGAAGAGAGGATAGGTGCATCATGAGCAAAACAGCTGCGGCAACGGCATCCGGCGTCGATTACGAGCGTACGTTTGAAGCCGCTGCCATGGAGAGAACACAAAGCCCTCTCCGATTTTTGTTTACGCTTTACCAAGGCAATCGAATGAATCTTGCTATATCGCTTGTATTCTTTATGATCAAGCATTCACCAATCTTCATTTTGCCAATCGTAACAGCGAATATGATCAACATTGCGACTAATCCGGCGGCGCATTCTACGCGGGAGCTGTGGATTAACTTCATTGTCCTAGGCGTTTCCATCATTCAAAACATTCCGACGCAACACTTCCACGTATCGTTTATGAGCCGGGCGGTTCGCCATGTTGAAGCAGGCTTGCGGAGCGCACTAGTCCGGAAACTGCAGCAGCTCTCGATCAACTACCATCGTGAGCTTCAGGCGGGCATGCTGCAATCGAAAGTGCTTCGTGACGCAGAGTCGATTGAGGGCTTGTCGAAGCAGCTAATGATGTCTTTTCTGCCATCGATCATTAATATCATCATCGCGTGTATCCTGACGGCCCGCAATAGCTGGACGGTTTCGATGTTCTTCTTAATGACAATTCCGGCATCGGTGCTTGTGATTCACCTGTTCCGCCGCAATATTCGCCGCACGAACAAGGAGTTCCGCAAAGAGATCGAGCAGATGTCGTCGCGCGTGTCCGAGATGGTCGAGATGATTCCCGTGACGCGGGCGCATGGCCTTGAGAAGGTCGAGATTGCCAAAATGGACAATACGCTTCGTTCATTGCAGGGCAAAGGCTACCGGCTCGATATTACAGAAGCATTTTTCGGCTCGTCCAACTGGGTGTTGTTTCAGTTATTCCAGGTTTGTTGCCTCTTATTTACGATTTACTTAGCCTATCACGGCAAAATTCCGGTCGGTGACGTCGTGATGTACCAAGGGTTTTTTGGCATGATTCTCGGGTCGATTACTTCTTTGTTAAATGTGTATCCGAACATTGCTAAAGGGTTTGAGTCGATTCATTCGATCCGCGAAGTCCTTCGGTCGCAAGAGATTGAAGACAATACGGGCAAGCTGAAGCTGACTAATGTGAGCGGGGAGTTCTCGTTCCGGGATGTGAAGCTCGTATACCCCGGCAATGAGCATCATGTATTAGATGGCGTTACACTTGATGTTCGAGCGGGTGAGTGCATTGCGTTCGTAGGCGAATCAGGTGCGGGGAAGTCGACCGTGCTCAACTTGGTTACAGGCTTCCTGATGCCGACGGCGGGGCAGGTGTTGGTCGATGGCATCGATCTAGCTGCTGTAGATTTATCGCGCTACCGTAAGCGCCTGTCTGTAGTGCCGCAGACGACAATCCTATTCTCCGGCTCGATTCGGGACAATATTACGTATGGCCTCAAAAATATCGCCGAGGAGCAGATTCAGCAAGTTGTGGAAATGGCGAACTTGCGCGAAATGATCGAGCGTTTGCCGCAAGGGCTCGACACGATGGTCGGTGAACATGGCGGCAAGCTGTCCGGCGGACAGCGCCAGCGCATTGCCATCGCGCGCGCGCTTATCCGCGATCCTCGCGTCATTATTCTCGACGAAGCGACTTCGGCGCTCGACAACCAGTCCGAGCATCATGTGCAAAAGGCGATGCAGCAGCTGATCAAAGGCCGCACAACCTTCATCGTTGCGCACCGCCTGTCAACAATCCGTGACGCTGACCGCATTGCGGTCATGAAGCAAGGCCGCATCGTTGAGGTTGGCACATTCGATGAGCTGATGGCGAACAAAGGTGAGTTTTATAATTTGAAGCAGCTGCAGCTCTAGGCGAGGCGCTACTGTGTCCTATCCGGCGCAGCAGCGCCCGAGCGTGCGAAGAAGGAGGCGAATCCGATGAAGCCGCCCAATATAGATAACATGCAGCAGCAATTCGCTGCATTCATCAGCAGCGTGAAGACAATCACGCTCGGCACGATCGATGTGGAGGGCAAGCCGTTTCTGTCCTACGCGCCTTTCGTGCAATGCCAAGGCAAGCTGTACATTTACATAAGCCGCATTGCGCAACATTATCGCCATTTGGAAAACAACGCTGCAGTGGACGTGCTGCTCATCGAGGATGAGTCACGCTCAGCGAATTTGTTCGCGCGGCAGCGGGCAAGGCTCTCATGTACGGCAGCTAACATTGGCAATGAAGGGTACGAGCCGATATTCCGATTACTGGAGCAATCGTTCGGCGAGCCGATGATTGGCATGCTGCGTGGGCTCGATTTCTCTATGTTTGAGCTATCGCCCCTACAAGGGCGATATGTTGTTGGCTTCGGGCAATCATTCGATATCGATGTGGCGGGAGAACAATTCAAGCTTGCTGCAGTGCAATAGGCAGGCATAGCCGCACATAAGCTTTTCTAAACGGACCCCAGAGACGTTATCCCCTCCAAAAGTGCCCATCGAAAAACGTAACGGACTCCACAGCCGTTATTTAGCCCTTTTGTTATCTCGTGAGGGCGATATTGGCCAAATAGCGGCTGCTCAGTCCGTTAGCGCATAAATATGCCTGATTATGCTCAAATAAGGGCCGCTCGGTCCGTTAGAATTTCCAACAAACAAAACATCATCTTTGTTTACCAATAAAAGAAGGGTGCCCCCGGCCTACGCGCTAGGGACACCCTCTTTGCTGCGCCTAACGATTGCCGCCTTACGAAATATTTATAAGAAAACCGGAACTATTCCCAGTTTTGAAGCGTCTAACATCTGGTATAATGTTGAAATGCCGCCTAGGTGGCTGAATAGCAGCATTCGTGTCAATAGTTGTAATAGAAAGAGAATGGAGTGGGAGAAAATTGTTTAAGTTATCCGATGTTAGCGTTCCGATGCGGCGTACGGTTCATCTTCTCGCCGTCGTTGTGTTGCTTGTGTCGGCCATTATCGTACTTGCATATGGCAATTATTTTTTACTAGGGGACATTAACAAGCCGAACAATGATGATGTAAAGTACATACGCAGCGCCAAAGTGCTGCTTGAGCAATCGACGCTCGCGTACAACAGCGGGACGAATCCGACGCTGTTCATCATGCCGGGCATTGTGCTCATTCTGTCGGGATTCATGTGGCTGTTCGGGCATGACGGCGGCGTTATTGCGTTCCGGTTATTTCAATGCGTGCAGCAGGCAGTATCGATTTATCTTGTATTCTTCATCGTTCGCCATATGTTCAACCAGCGGGCGGCGATTATTGCTTGTTTCCTAAGCGCGCTTTATTGGCCGGATTATTTCTCTTCGGGCGAAATTTTGACTGAGACGAGCTTCAAGACGATCTTGCTGCTGCTTGTTGCAGCAACAATTACGGCGATTCAGCGCAAGCGCTGGGGCTGGTATGCCACAGTAGGGGCGTTGGTCGCAGCCGCAGCTTATTTTAAGCCGCATGCTTCCTTGTATCCTGCGGTCCTTCTCATTCTTTGGCTGAAGAACAAGTATTCCTTTAAGCAAATGTTCCAATTTAGCCTAGCGATCGCAGGGGCCTATGTCGTGCTTCTGCTGCCATGGTGGATTCGCAATATGATTACGTTCGACCGGTTCGTGCTGTTCACGAACTCGGCGGGCAGCCCTTTCTTGCTCGGCACGCGCATCCTAGGGCAGCTGCCGCCGCCGGGCTTCTTCGTGGAGCATCCGGAATATACGGGCGCGACGTTATTCAAGGGCTCGGATAGCACAGCGATTCAAAAAGGGCTGGACGTTATCAAATACGGCTTCACGCACCAGCCGTTCAAATACAGCTACTGGTTCACGCTTGGCAAGATGGCGGAGCTATACTTGAACCCGTACTACTGGCGTCCGGTTTGGCCAATTGGCCGGGATACGATGAAGTGGATGCAGCAGCTGCTCGTTTATTCAAGCATCATTGGCCTGATCTGGGCAGTAGTTCGCCGTCCATTGGCGCGTCAATTGCCTGTCCTGCTGACACTGCTATATTTTACAGCGATCTACTTGCCGTTTGTTGCATTCTCACGTTATGGGTACCCGAATGTGGTGCTGCTGACGTTCTTCAGCGCTTTCTTAATCGAGCGTGGATACTCCTTCTTGCGCGACCGCAGCAAGTCCACCGATGCCAACACCAAGAACAGCAGCGGCGCTAAGCGCGCGCTAGAGAGAGGGGGATCCGCTTCATGAAGACGCTCATTATTATTCCAGCTTATAATGAAGAGGGCAGTATTGCCCAAGTGATTCGCAATATTCACGAGCATGCACCCCAAGTGGATGTTGTTGTCGTGAACGACGGCTCCAAGGATCGAACCGAAGCCGTAGCGCGTGCTGCGGGCGCTGATGTGATCACGATGCCGTTCAACGTCGGAATTGGCGGGGGCATGCAGACAGGTTATCTTTATGCTTTTCATAACCAGTATGACGTAGCTGTACAGATGGATGCAGACGGCCAGCACCGGGCGGAGGATTTGCCTCAGCTGCTGGAGCAAGCGAAGTCGAGCGATCTCGTCATCGGCTCGCGTTATGTAGAGCAAACAGCGTACCGTTCGTCCGCTTCCCGGAGAATCGGCATGCTGTTTTTCTCTGGGCTTGTCAGTATGGTAACCGGACAACGTTTCACCGATACGACGAGTGGCTTCCGTGCGGCGAATCGTAAAGTTATCGCGTTGTATGCGAGCTATTATCCAGCCGACTATCCTGAGGTTGAGTCGATTGTTTATTTGAAGCGCAGAGGGTGCCAGATTGCGGAAGTGCCTGCTGAGATGCGCAGCCGTGAGGCGGGACGCTCGTCGATTACGCCCATTCGGTCGGTTTATTATATGGTGAAGGTTACGCTGTCGGTTCTCATGAGTGCAACACGCATTCGCGGGGTGAAAACGAGCGGATGAGCATTTATGTATTATCGATCGCCTTTTCGATATTGTTCCTTGTAATCGTGTTTGAGCTTGTGCGGCGCCAAAGGCTAAAGGAACAATATTCCTTGTTATGGATTTTGTTCGGCGTGCTGCTGCTTGCCGTTTCAATTAATGTCCGCTTTTTGGAGCGGGTTGCCGAGTGGCTAGATGTCAAATATGCACCAGCGTTGCTCTTCCTGTTCGGGCTGCTGTTCTGCTTCGCTTTCATCCTTCACTTGACGATTGTTGTGTCCAAGCTGACCGGCCAAGTGCTGAGGCTGACGCAGGAACTTGCAATTATGAAGGGGAAACGAACTGATGGAGAGGGAGAACGAAATTGAGTAAAACGATTAGTTATTTGCTACTTTTCAGCAACGTTCTGCTGCTAGTAGCGGGGCAAATTTTGTTCAAATGGGGCTTGCAAAAGGCAGGCGGCCTGCAATGGGCGCGCATCGCCTTGTCGCCAACGATATGGTCAGGCCTTGCGTTATATGGCTTTGCAACACTGCTCTGGTTCGCCGTTCTTACACGGCTGCCGCTAAGCGTCGCTTATCCGATGCAGAGCACCGCTTATGTGCTCGGACTGCTCGCCGCATGGTTCATCTTTGGCGAGTCGTTATCCGCGACGAAGCTGATCGGCTGTGCCGTTATTCTTATAGGCGTCTATTTAATCGCCAAATAAATGAAAGGGGGGTTACCAAGCTGATGTTAGCTTGGTAACCCCCTGTTTTTGCGGAACGCAATTGTTACAAACGATTAGCCCTCCAACATTTCCAGCACCGATTCACACCATTCGAGCTCAGCTTTGAACCGGCGGTAGCCTTTGTCTAGCAAAATATAAATGCCGAACATAGGGGAGTTTAGCACGGGCGCCGTGCTTGGCCAATCCGCAGATTGCTGGATGGCCATTTTCTTTTGGTCCAAATAATCAAGCTTGCTTCGGCAATAGGCGGCGCGATCCTCGAACAGCTGCCTTCCCTCTTGGGGGCTGACGATAGAGCCGAGGCAGAAGGCTTTAAACAAAAGCTCATCGCGAAGTGCGGGCTCAGCCGGCGGGACAGCGAGCCATTCCCGCAGCTTCTCTTTGCCAGCATCGGTGATGGCATACATTTTTTTGTCAGGTTTGTCCTTCTGTTCAATAAGCTCATAACGGACATAACCCTCCTGCTCCATACAGGACAGCAACGGGTAGATTTGGCTATGCTTCGCCGGCCAGAATGGCTGGATACGCTGGGTTAAGTCATAGCCGCTGTAGATTTCATTCGTTAGTAAGCTGAGCAGCCCGTAGGCTAATGTATTCAATGTTGCCACGCCTTCCATAAGTAAACTTTGACATATGCAAGTTCCCATAGTATGATCGGATTTGTCTATTTCTTCTTATATGTAAATATAGACATATTGTATGAGATCATAGAGGAGGATTCAACCTTGAGTAAGGAAACTCAGAAACCAATACGTGAATTACCGATATTGGTTGCTATTTTTATCGGCTCATTCTTGTGCGTGCTCGCATCGACGACCATTAATATCGCGTTGCCGATTTTGCAGGACCACTTCCATACGAGCCTGAGCACGATTCAGTGGACGTTAACTGGCTTTATGCTGGCGATGGGAACGACAGCGCCGCTGGTCGGCTATTTGGGCGAGAAGTTCAGCTACAAACGGTTATATCTGTTCTCGCTTATCGGCTTCACGCTGGCGTCGTGCTTATGTGCACTAGCATGGGACGAATACTCGCTGATTGCCTTCCGTGTCTTCCAAGGCGCATTCAGTGGACTTATTATTCCGGCTACAATGTCTATTATTTATCAAGTGTTTCCAAAAGAAAAGCAGGCGATGGCAATCGCGCTCTGGGGCCTTGCTTCCATGTTGGCGCCAGCGTTTGGCCCAACCCTAAGCGGCTGGATGCTCGAAAACTTCGCATGGGAATGGCTGTTCATCATGAACATTCCGATCGGCTTGATCGCGATCCTGTTCGTTGTCGCGTACATTCCTTATTACAGGCTTAGTGTGCCAAAACGGTTCGACAGCATCGGTTTCGTTACCGTTATCGTGAGCAGTGCATCATTGCTGGTTGCACTGGGCCAAGGGCATAATTGGGGCTGGGATTCGACCAAAGTTATCGGGCTTCTCATCATCGGTTTGCTAGCGCTCATCGTGTTCATCTGGCGCGAGCTGACGACGGAAACCCCGCTGCTTAACCTGCGCGTCTTCCGCAACGGCCGTTATACGATCAACCTGATCATTACGAATATCCTCACGATCAGCTTGTACTCCGGTACGTTCCTGACGCCGGTATTCCTGCAGCGTATTCAGCACGTTTCGGCTATGGATACAGGATTGATCCTGCTGCCTGCTTCGCTCGTAATGGCTTTCGCCATGCCGATTGTCGGCAAGCTCTATTCGAAAGTAGGGCCAGGCATTTTGATGGCTGTCGGCATCGTTCTGCTCTGCATAGGCACATTAACGCAAAGCTGGCTCAGCATTGACGTATCGCATACGTACATTTTGTTATGGATGATCGTCCGTAACCTTGGCATTGCCTTTATTATGATGCCGGCCAGCAATGCAGGGATGGAGACGGTTCCGCCACAGCTGTCGGGCCATGCATCGTCCATCATGAACTGGACAAGAAATGTGTTCGGCTCGTTCGCCATTGCGATCTTTACAACGCTGCTTGCTTCCTACACAACGTCCCATGCTAAGGATTTAACCCTAGCAGGCGACAAGGACCCTACGCATGTCGGCATGATGGCGTTCACGATGAGCGTGAACGATGTGTACTTCATCGCGACGATTATCGCCGCCATTGCGCTCCCGCTTAGCTTTATGGTTCGCAAAACGAAGCAGGATAAGCCGAAGGCAGGACCTGGTGTAGAAAACGCCGGTCAAGCGACGAAGGCTTAAGATTGCTAGAATAGCTACACATGAAAGGGGCTTCCACTAGTGGGGCCTCTTTTTTGTGGCATAAACTTTAAGGGATCTTTAGTTGTTGTTCCATAAGTTGGGATTTAAAATAATGGAGAATCTTATTTATATGCAAATGAAAGCTTGATGGCGTCATGACATGAAGAAGGGCGTGACAGAATGAGACGGCACAGATGGATGATCGTTACAGCAGTCATATTATTAATTTTCGTTATTAAGGGAAGTGTTGAAGCTGCGGCAGGGGGCAAGGAAGGGACGGGCCAATCGACGGCATGGCTGAAGCTCACGATCGATGGACGGCCTATAGCTGATAAGCCTTACCTCAATAAAGGAACGACTATGGTGCCAGTCGCCCCGATTGCAGCGGCGCTTGGAGGCAAGGTGGAGGATGCAATCGACAAAACGAAGGTGCAATGGGGCGACATGGCCGTTATTTTGGCAAGCGGGACTAAGGAAGCAACCATTAACGGCGGGGAGGTGCTTTTGCCGGAGGTGCCAGTGAAGCTTAACGGCAAGCTATACTTGCCATTTAAGGCCATAGTAAATGTGTTTGGAATTAATGCGGGATACAAGCCAAATGAAAAAACAGTTGAGCTAACGACGAAAAACAAGAAGGCTATTATTTACGGTTATGCCGTCGATAAGTATGGGCAGCCTGTTACGCGAGGAGAAATATATTTATCGAGCTTCAGCCCAAAGCTAGTTGGTTATGAGCTAAGATTCTGGAATGGTTTTTACCGAATTGAAGTAGAAGAGGGCACTTATTCTGCTAGGCTTAAGATCAATGATTATACATTTAATTTGCCAGATATTAACGTTCAGATCAGAAATAACGATCGCGTATTCGTTCATTTGGCGCAGCCAAAACCTAATCTGATGATTAATGTTCATTATGAGGACGGGCAGCCGGTGGAGTATGGCTCGCTCGTTCTGCGGCTGAATGGCCGAGAAGCAAAAATCGAAATCGATCAGGGGAAAGCCGAATATAAGGTTAGTGAGAAAGGGCAGCTATTTATTGATGAAATCTCTGTCAATAACAGCAATTATAATGAATGGGACGTGTATGAGCTTTATGATGTGGATCCGAATGAACGGAATAAAGCCGTAGATGTCGTTGTACATCGTCCGAATGTCCGTTTACAGGCGAAGAACAATGGAAAGCTCCAAAATGGAGCAATGGAACTTCAATATCCGCAATTGGCAATGCAGTTCTCTCCTTTGTACAACTTATGGGAAGGTGAAATAGTTTTATACTTGCCTATAGGTACGTATCATTGGGTTAATTTCACCAGTTATAGTAACGGCCAGAAATTTAAAATAGATAAGGCGATTACGATAACGGACGAGAATGTAAACACGGCTACAGTTATCGTTTGGGAAATGCCTGATAGCTTCATTAGCGGGAACGTTCAGTTTATGAAAGGATCGTCAGCCATAGCAATCAGTGATATTGATGAGTTAGTTTTTTCAACGGTCGCCGATTTTTCCGTGCCTCCCGTGGCTAGCGTATCGATTGAGCCTGACGGGAGCTATGATGCTTATCTCCCAGATGGGAATTATTATGTGTTTTATAGGTCAATAGGAAAAATGTTGCAAATAATCAGCGATATGTTTGTGGTGGCTGACGGGAAAGCTGCTTCCCCCAATTTTGTAATAAAAATCGATTAACTGGCAAAAGGCTGTTTCACCGAATCTCATCATATATCTTTCATATGGGGTTAGTTTTTATGAAGGGGGGGAAGCGATGGAAACACTGTTTCTGGCCTGCCTCATTGGAGGCGTGCTCTATGCGATTGTTAGTGTGCTTATAGGAGACTGGCTTGGGCAAATGCTGGATGGGGCGCTCGATTTTCTATCAGCGGATGGACATCCTTGGCTGCATTCGACGGCCATTGTCGGCGGCATTACGGTGTTTGGCGGTGCTGGGCTGCTGCTGGAGCGATACACCATGCTTAGTGCAATATCCGTTCTGGTCGCAGCCTTATTAGTTGCCATCGTAATGGGGATTGCCATGTTCTTCTTATATATTCGCCCGATGGAGCAGAGCGAGAACTCAACGGCATTCTCGATGAAATCGTTAGTAGGCAAGGCTGCAGAGGTGTTGGTCCCGATCCCAGCAGCAGGCTGTGGCGAGGTGCTGGTAAAGGTTGGGGCGGGCTTCACGAATCAAATCGCAGCAAGCTACGATGGCGAGCCTATCGCGGGAGGTGCACGTGTCGTTATCGTCGAAGCAACGAATGATACGCTGCTTGTCTCACAGGTAGACCTGCCATTGCTCAGTGACGAAACAGAAAGGGGAATGTAAATTTTGCAAGATTATCTTCTTATTCCTGTTGTCGTAGTTGGTGTATTGGTCGTGCTTGGCCTGGCTTTCTGGGCTCGTTATAAAACAGTAAGCCCTGATGAAGCGATGCTCGTAACGGGCTCATTTCTCGGGGGACGCAATACATTGGTCGACGAATCCGGCCGGAAAGTCAAAATCATCCGCGGCGGCGGCGCATTTATCCTTCCTATTTTTCAGAAAGCAGAGTTTCTGTCGCTCCTTTCGCACAAGCTCGATGTATCGACACCAGAGGTGTACACCGAACAGGGCGTTCCAGTTATGGCGGACGGCGTTGCCATTATCAAAATCGGCGGATCGGTCGAGGATATCGCAACTGCTGCGGAGCAGTTTCTCGGCAAGCCGACAGAGGCGTTGAAGAGCGAAGCGCAGGAGGTGCTTGAAGGCCATTTGCGCGCGATTCTTGGCACGATGACGGTCGAAGAGGTATACAAGAATCGGGACAAGTTCGCCCAAGAGGTGCAGGGCGTAGCAGCGAAGGATTTGAAGAAGATGGGGCTGCAAATCGTCTCTTTCACCATCAAAGACCTGCGTGACAAGCACGGGTACTTAGACGCGCTCGGCAAGCCGCGTATCGCAGCGGTGAAGCGAGATGCGGAAATCGCCGAAGCTGAAGCGGTTCGGGACGCGAGAATTCAGAAGGCGCTGGCGGCAGAGGCGGGGCAGAAGGCGGAGCTGCTACGGGATACGAATATCGCCGAGGCGGAGAAGGATAAGGAAATGAAAGTCGCAACCTTCAAGCGCGACCAAGATACGGCAAGGGCGGAAGCGGATCAAGCGTACTCGATTCAGGAAGCGCGGACGAAGCAGAGCGTTGTCGAGGAGCAAATGAAGGTTGAGCTCGTGCGCAAGGAGCGGGAAATTGACCTTGAAGGCAAAGAGATTTTGCGCCGCGAGAAGCAATACGATGCGGAAGTGAAGAAGAAGGCCGATGCGGACCGATATGCGGTCGAGCAGGCAGCCGAAGCGGATAAGGCGAAGCAGCTTCGGGAAGCCGATGCGGTGAAATACCGGATTGAAGCAGAAGCGCAGGCGAATGCCGAGCAGAAGCGATTAGAAGGGTTGGCCGTCGCAGATGCCGAGCGGGCCAAGGGTACGGCAGAGGCAGAGGTCATTCGATTGCGCGGCCTAGCGGAAGCTGAGGCGAAGGAGAAGCTGGCGCAAGCGTTCGAGAAGTTCGGCGAGGCGGCCGTGCTCGACATTATCGTTCGCATGCTGCCGGAGCTTGCGGCGAACGTTGCATCCCCGATCAGCAATATCGACAAGCTCACCGTCGTTGATACGGGGCATGGCGAAGGGGCTGCACGCCTTAGCAATTACGTCACATCATTAATGGCAACTGCGCCTGAGATGTTGCGCAGCGTGTCCGGCATTGATGTGAACGCGCTTGTCCAAGGGTTGACGTCGAAAGCGGTAACGGACCGAGCGCCTGAAGCTACTGCTGCTGTGATTGCTCCGCCAACATTGCCTTCGGCTGGCGAAGCATAAGTTTAGAAGCTCATTTACCGAGAGAACTCCCGAAGTGGAGCTCTCTTTTTTGTTATGCGCTGAAATTGCAGGCTGAGCGGTACGTCGTATTTCTGGTACAGCAGCCTGCTCATTGCAGTTCGTACAATGGAAACAGCCCGTATGCGGGAATGAGGGGGTGTTATTGTATCTGGTGCAATGGGAAGGGCGGCTTTTATATGTTTTGCGCACATTATGGTTCTGCTGGAATGTACCTCATTGCATGAACTGCAATGGGAAGCACCGGGGGAGGCCATTCATGCTTTTCGCATTGCACAAAATGCAATGGCGGCATGGCAATCCGATAAAAGAAGCAGCCGCTCCCTCGTGTACGGCAAGCTGCGGTGCATCTGCACATGCTTAAACCAAATGAAAAAGCTGTCCTAATGCAATGGGAGCCATGAAATGGGCTGCATGCAATTAACCCATTCCTGTCTATAAGTCAGTTATTACGCATCTCTCCCTTGAAGAAAACCAAACAGAATCATATAATGTCTATATAATGACTGACGAAGTGGAGGTTTGTTTGGGTGCATGAGCTAACAGAACAATTTTGGTCCGCGAACCTGTCCGATCTGAAGCGCGGCTATACATGGAACGAAGCAACCGGCACGTATGTATGCTTAATGTGTGGCGAGTCGTACGAAGACGGCGCCATTTACCCTTTTGATAACAAGCTGTATGAGGCGCGCAAAGCAGTGGCGATTCACGGCGCGGCGACACATGATTCGATGCTGAACTATTTGCTAACGCTAGATAAGAAGACGACGGGGCTAACCGATCTTCAGAAGGAACTGATCGGCATGTTCGCCGAAGGGCTGCAGGACGCTGAGATCGTGAAGCGCACCGGCGGAGGCAGCACGTCTACGATACGCAACCACCGGTTTGCCTTGAAGGAAAAGGCGAAGCAAGCCAAGCTGTTTCTGGCGATCATGGAATTGCTGGAGGAGCAGGGGGCGAGCGGCCCGAAGTTTGTCCCGATCCATCGTACGGCGACGCAGGTGGATGAACGGTATGCTGTGACGCAAGAGGAGTATAACGGGCTAATTGCACGTTATTTGCCGAACGGGCCGGAGGGACCGCTCGAATCTTTCCCAGTTAAGGAGAAGCGACGGCTTGCTTTGCTGCGCCATATGGCGGGTTATTTTGAACGAAAACATACGTATACCGAGAAGGAAGTCAATGATCGGCTGAAGACTTTTAGCGAGGATGATTACGTTATGCTTCGGCGGTATTTGATCGAATACGGATTCCTTGACCGCAAGGATGACGGCAGCGCGTATTGGGTGAAAGGATAGCACGGGATAGAAAGGATTGGTGGAACGGCCGTGAAAAATGCAGAACAACGCAAGGCGCTTGTCGAGCAGTACCAAGATCGGAAACGGGAAATGGGCGTCTACCGGATCGTCCATATTCCAACCGGCAAATCGTATATCGGTTCTTCTGTTAATCTGGATGCCGCGTGGAATTTGCAGCGGTTCATCTTGAATTTGGGAGAGCATGACTGTGCAGGCCTATTGGCGGCATGGAAGCGGGATGGCCAAGCGGCATTTCGTTATGAAACGATTGAATTGCTTAAGACGGGCGATGATGTCAAATATGATTATAAGGATCTCCAACTGCCGGAGCCTCAGCGGCGCAGTGTCTCCAAACAGTACAAGAAGGATTTGGCGGCTCTAGAGGCAACCTGCATTGGGCTGGAACGCCAAGCGGGTGTGCAGCTGTTCAACGAGTAGATTAAGTACGAGATGCATGATAGCTGCAGTGTCGGGAAAACCGGTGCTGCGGCTTTTTTTGTGTTTGCTTAGATTATATGGTTGATTCTCCCATCTCTAACCGCTTATTCTAAACAAGTTGCTAGAATAGGGAACTATTAACTCCCGCTATCGTCTACTTGTCGAGGTGAATGTGTTGTCTTTCGAATATTTGAAACATGTAACAGATGGCTTGGATCGGGATGCCGTGCTCGACGACCTGATGAAGGCGTATGGGCGCGATGTCTGGAACTATGCGTTGTTTCTGACGAGAAACCGCGAGCTGGCTGACGATATTGCGCAGGACGTGTTCGTGAAAGTGTACGAGCGTCTATATTCGTATCGGGGCGAGTCATCGATCAAAACATGGCTGCTTGCCATTACGCGAAATACGGCGCGGGATGCGATGCGCTCCTCTTGGCTGCGCCGGGTGATGCTGCTGCCGGGCAAGCTGATAAGCTCGGATGAGCATCCGTCTGCCGAACGGGAAGCGCTCCAGCGCGAACTAGTGCATGATATATGGTCCATCGTGCTTCATCTCCCAGCGAAGCTGCGCGAGGTGCTGCTGCTGCATGCCCATCATGGCTTGGGAATGAAGGAGATGGCAGCCTTGCTCGGCCTATCGGAGGGGACGGTCAAGTCACGATTGTTTCGGGCGCGCGCTCAGGCAAGCCGTATGCTGGACAAGCAGAATAGGCAACACGAACATGAACCATCCGTAAGGGGCGAGGAGAAGTGGACATGAGCGAGCGCAAGCAAGAGTATTGGGAACGGCAGCTTACCGGTCAACCGCTCCGGGGCGGTGGATTCACCTCAGACATTGAACGCAAAGTGAGGGAACGAATCCGAATGGGACAATCGACAACCAAATCAAGAGGCTGGATAAAGACGACAGCGGCAATTACGGCCATGGCTGTGCTGCTGGGCGGAGGCTGGCTGCTTAAGGATGATATAGGGGAGTTCATGAACCCTTCGAATAAAATGGCCGGCGTGCCCGCTTCGCTGCAGGATGATTCGCTGGCGGATATGGATGTAACGTTGAAGGTGATGGAGAATACTTACGATAATTTTACGACGATGCAATATGCCAGGCCGTTCCTGCTTCATCATCCGTCGGTTGGCGTGGAGGCGGTAGTCCGGCCTGTTCCCAAGGAAGGCGATAAGCTTCAGGACTGGATCGAGAAGGAGAAGCTGGACGTGTTGCGATTAAGTTTTGATGAGTACGTGCTGCTGGCGAATGAAGGGAAGCTGCTAGCATTGGACGCGCTCATCAAGAAAGATAAGGTAGATGTAAATGCGATGTATGAGCCTGTGATGGATATGCTGCGCACTGGTGGTGGTGGACAACTGTATGGTCTTCCGTCGGATTTTCAGACTTACGTGTTGTTCGTTAACACCGAATTGTTCAAGCAGAAAGGAATTCCTATTCCCCACGAAGGGATGACATGGGAGGAGCTGCTGAATACGGCCGCTCGATTCCAAGGCACAGGCGTAACGGGACTGCTTCCTGACTCTTGGGCGGCCGATCGCGTCTATAGTCTGGTGGATCGAATTGGAAGCTCAGAGGGCTTGCAAACGGATGTGCAGAATGGGAAGCAAGTAACCGTAAATTCCCCTGCATGGGCAGCGATATGGCAGAAGGTGGCGGATGGTTATCGTGAAGGCTGGCTATATCGAGAAGCGAAGAAGGACAACAGCGTGGAATCGTTCACGCCCTCGGATGCCTTTCTTAGTGGAAAAGCTGCAATGGTGATTTCCAGCAGCTATTACATGCAGCAAATCGATCAGGTCTGGCAAGGCGATGAACAAAAACAATGGATCACGGTGCCTTTGCCTGGCATTAGCAATGCGAGCGTTTATGTGAATGAAATTTATGCTGTACGGGCAAACACGACGAATGAGAAAGCAGCTTGGGAGTTCGCCAAGTTCATGACAGGGCGCGAGTTCGCCAAGCGGATTATTGCAATGGGGGGCAATACCCCGATCCGCCAATCCGATTGGCCTGAGGGCAAACAGGCGAATATCGCTGCGTTTTATCAGAACAAGTTTGACGTATCCGAGTTTGTCGCTCGTTCTAGAGCAAGAAGTACGGGGCTGGGTAAGGAGACTGCGAGCAATACATTAGCGATTAACGCTTACCAGTTAGGCCAACCGCTCATGGAGCAGGTTATTGCAGGGAAATTAACGGTAGAGCAAGCGCTTGAACAGCTCAAGGGGCAGCTGGAGCAGGAAGTGATGCGTAAGAAGAAGGTTCAGCCATGATGGGAGGGCGGCTTCTAAGCAAACCATTGACGAAATGCTGAAGCGCATGCATGCGCAAGGGCAGCAAATTATCGATGAAGCATTGAAGAATGCGAAGAAGCAATAGTGGATGAGGGAGATAGGATGCAAATTCAATCTAAATATCGACAGTACATCGAGCATCGATTTCACATGGGCAGAAGAAGCAGGCGGAAGCCATCGGCCTTATTTCTTGTACTTCTTATCATCGGCATAATAACGGCAGGCTGCGCTAAGGACGAGAGCCAATTGGATGAAAAGGTAGCGTTAAAAGTATTGGATTACAGTGAGGCCGGCTATTATCTTCAATATGGTGATTATGTGCAAGCGGCATTCCCACATGTAGAGGTTCAGTTCATTTCTAGCGCTGAGGCAATGGATTTTAAGCTGCCGCTCTCGGAGCGGGTAATGCGTATGAAGGCGCTCATTGAGCAGGAGCAGCCTGACCTGATTTTGTTATCGGATACCAGAGTCTATGATGCGTTAGCCGATCAAGGGGTGTTCAGCAATCTGTCCATGAATTTGTCGGCTGATCCCGAGCTTGCCAAGCATATTTACCCAGGCGTGATCGAAAGTTTAAAGCATAACCGCGATGGCGAACTCTATGGGCTAGCTCCAGATTTCAGCGGTTCGCTCCTATATTATAATGTGGATCTGTTCGAGAAGGCTGGTGTTGAGCCGCCGCATGATGGGATGACATGGGATGAGATGCTAAAGTTGGCGCTGCGGATTAACCAATCGGTCTCCTTGCCTAATGGATCGATTGGATTTCTCCCTCCATCTAGTGATCCGAATGTATTAGCACTCAATATCGCTTGGACCGAAGGGATTGGCGCCTATCCATATCGGACTTCAACCGGCCAGATGCTGGCGGAGTCGCCTTCGTGGCGACGGGCTTATGCTATAGCCGTAGAGGCTTATCGCGACGGCGTATTCAGGGTAACGGGAACGGCCGGTGAGGGGAATCAACAACTGTCCCTCATGGATGGCGGGGATAACGAGGATGAATTTGTGCAAGGGCATGTTGGAATGGCCATCAATAGATACGGCGAATACGCTAATGTGCCATTCCGGCTAGGGGCAGTCACGCCGCCAGTTGACGAGGCGACTCATACGCGAAGCTTCGGCATCGGTCCGAGCTTTACGATGAGCATTCGAGCAGGTTCGCCGCTTGCGAAGCCTGCTTGGGATATAATCGCGTTCATGATGAGCGATTATGTCGCAAAGGTGAGGGCGGGCTTGCAAGAGGAAGTTTCCGTTCCTAGTAATATTACGTTTGTTGGCCATGCCCGGAATATATTCGCAGCAAGCTTATATCGCCAAATGCCTGCGCTGGAGCCTACAGACCACGGTCCTAAGCTCACGTCTGCAGCAATGGGAGAGATCCAGCATATGCAGAAGCTTGAGATCGAGGATGCCATTGCGGGCAAGCAATCGGTTGGCGAAATGATCAAGCGGATGCAAGAGCAAGGGCAGGCTATTTTGGATCGGGAGCTGAACAAATCCGGGAAGGAGGCGCAGCCATGACCGTTTCCAGACGAACGGGAATCCTATTTACTTTGCTTACGGCTATCTTGCTCTTGCCTACTCTTGCTGGATGCTCAGATGAGCCCACCGTGAAGGAACGGCCGGAGGTGCTTAAGGTTCTCGACACCGATGCGATGAACTTTAACATGTTGTACGGAGATTACATCAACGCTCTTTATCCCGATACGACAATCAAGCTAATTACATCCAAGGCGATCTCCGACTATTCGTTGCCGTTTAAAGAGCGGATTAAAGGATACATTGATTTAGTCCAGCGGGAGCAACCGGATCTTATCATTATTCGGAATAACCAAACATACCGCGCATTAGCGGATCAAGGGCTGCTCGCCGACTTGTCCCCCTATATGAACAAAGCGGGGCTGAACGACGGCCATATTCATCCCGGCGTGCTTGAGATTATGAAGCAGAACAAAGATGGGCAGCTGTATGGCATAGCGCCGGCGTTTGATGCTTTGCAGCTATTTTACAATAAAGATTTATTCGAAAAGTATGGCATCGAGCCGCCGCATGACGGGATGACGTGGGCGGAGCTGCTCGACCTTTCCTACAGGTTCACCGCCGCGGACAAGTCCTCAAGTGGTGTGATCGGTTATTATGAGTCGTTCTCTAGTCCATTGGATTTAGCTTACAGTATTGGGGAAACAGAAGGCATTGC
Source organism: Paenibacillus sp. MMS18-CY102 (assembly GCF_009789195.1). Taxonomy (GTDB): domain Bacteria; phylum Bacillota; class Bacilli; order Paenibacillales; family Paenibacillaceae; genus Paenibacillus_T. The sequence goes on from NZ_WSTC01000029.1 coordinate 22,852, forward strand.
GATGCATCGGTTAAGCCAAGGAATGATGACGGTCAATACACCGGCGTGGCGCAGCGTGTTCCAGACCGTGCTGTCCAATTACAAGAATGGGACATTTCGTGCAATGACGCCGGAAGGCAAGATAAGCGCTGAGGGCACAACCTATTATGACGAACAGGCGATGAAATCCGCGGATTGGTTCGGACAAGGCAAGGCAGCGATGTCACTAGGCCGCGCAGGGAACTTCAACGAAAGCAAAGTGAAGTTCAAAGTAGGGGCGGTCAATCCTCCTGTGGATGAAGGCACAAGGACGCGAAGCAGTTCATTCAACGCTAATCAAATATTAGCGGTTCGTGCAGGTTCGCCGCTGACAGAGGCAAGTTGGGGTTTTATTCAGTTCATGCTTAGCGATTATGTAGCAAAGGTGTCCACGGTTCAAAGCGCTATGTACGGCGTGCCGAGCAATCTCTCCTTCCAACAGTGGACCAAAGACGAGCGGGAACAGGCGCTATACCGGCAAATGCCAGCACTTCGTCCAAACGATGATCTGGTTGAAGTAGACAATGCCTTTTACAGCAAGATGAATGATATGCTTAAGCATGAAATCGACGCCGCATTAGCTGATAAGCATACGATAGATGACATGCTGGGGCGCATGCAGGAGCAAGGCCAGGCAATGATCGATGCAGCGTTGAAGGAAGCAGGAAAGAAGAGCGGCTAGAAAGCTACTGGTGAGTTGCTGCGCTGCTGCGCCCTGCGCCAGGGCTGTCCCTTCCGTTATTGCAACCGGCGCCCGGGGCGATCTTGGTTTCGTTAGGCCAGCCAGAGAGTTCTGGTTGGCTTTTTTCGTGCTGTTATTGATCAAGTTTGTCCACGGTGTTGCCGTTTGGCATATGCTACAATGTGGGTATGAAAGCGTATTAATGAACTTCAGCCATCATTTAATGTTTTTACTCATAAGGGAGCGATTCAAAGTGACGGAGACGAGACGGACGGCTATCGTAACGGGAGCGGGCAGAGGGCTTGGATTTGGATTGGCACAAAAGCTGCTGGAGCAAGGCTGGCATGTCATTGCCGCCTCTCACGGAGAGCCATCGGCATCGCTCACGCAATTAAAACAGCAAGCCGGTGACCGGCTGCTTTGTGTCGGCATTGACATAAGCGACGACGATAGCGTAAAGGCGGCGGCAACTGCGGCAAGCGGCTGGACGGATCAACTGGATCTCATCATCAATAATGCAGGCGTGCTTGGCGATATTGATAAGCAGGTGCCGGATGAGCTTGATTTTGATGAAATGCTGCATGTGATGAATGTCAATACGCTTGGTCCGCTACGGGTAACCCAAGCGTTCGGCAAGCTGCTGCTTCGCTCGAACCGCCCGATCGTGGCGAATATTTCGTCAGAAGCAGGAAGTGTGGGCACTTGCGGACGTGACGGCTGGTATGGCTATTGCATGTCCAAAGCTGCACTGAACATGCAGTCTGCGCTCGTTCATAATCAACTGAAACCGCTCGGCGGCCGCGTGCTCGTGCTGCATCCCGGCTGGGTGCAAAGCTATATGCATGGCGATCTAAATACATCCGCGCGGTTAACGATCGAGCAGTCTGCGGATAACGTGCTTGGCGCGATTATGAATGAGGCCCAATGGCCAGACGTGGACGGCAAGCCACCGTATATTGATACGGAATATGGCCAGCGGCTGCCTTGGTAATCAATGGGGAGCATAATTGTGCATAAAGGAGAAATACAATGAATCGTGAGCATATAATAGGAGCGAATGCCGCTCAATTTCGGCGTGTGGTTTTGTTTGGGGACTATACCTCCCCACCTTATCACCCGCTACAAGGCATTGATAAAGAAGCCATTCAACTGCTGGGCAGCGCCTATCGCGTCGACGCGTGCGAGGATTCGGATGTGTTTGTGGCTGGTTTATCGAGCCAAGTGGACGTATTGATCTCCTATGCAGATCGCTGGACAAGCACGTTAACGAATGAACAAGCGGACGGGTTGCTTGCTTTTGTTCAAGGCGGCGGAGGGCTCGTATCGCTGCATTGCGGGATTTCGCTAGCGAATCATGATCGCCTGCTGCCGTTGTTCGGCGCCAAATTCGTCGGCCATCCTGAGTTTCAGCCTTTATCGTTCTCGGTTGCTGCGGGAGCCAGGACGGTTAGCAATGAGGAAGCCCATGAAGGTCATGAGGGCGGTGTGGACCATGCAGGCTATACAGGTAACGAGGGCCATCCAAGTGATCAGCAGTTGGAAGCATCGCTTGCCCCTTTTGTTTTGGCTGAGGAGCCATATCAGTACGCATTTGTTGATGCACCGAATGGCGACCGCACTGTGCTGATGCACTATGAATACGAAGGGGAGCTATATCCGGCGGTGTGGACCCAAACTTACGGGCAAGGGCGAGTGATCAATGTGATGCCCGGCCATACGGTAGAGTCGTTGCAGCATCCAGCCGTTCAGAAGCTGCTTGTTGCTGCGGTGGAATGGGCGTCGAGAAGATAAGGGAGCGTGCAGAACTGTGCAAAGCGGTCAGCAAATGATGCTGATCGCTTTTTTTGTTTTGTACGCTCATTCGATCGATTGTTTTGTTCTTACACTCGATCGTTTGATGCTTTATTTGTACGTTTGCGCATTCCCTGCTGGTAGGGCGATGGTGCCGTTGCATTCCATACAATGAGATCGAGCAGGATCGGGCGAGCGGAAGATTGCCATTGCAAACCGTACAATGGGAAACCGCTTCCGAGGCGAAAAAGGGGCGTATCAGCCCGCCTTGGCATAGTTATCATTGCACGATCTGCAATGGTCCGAGCATATCTAGCTTAAAAGGTGTGGGGCATTGTATAGAATGCAATGGAAGCGAGGGGGGAGGCAGTCCGCACTGGAGCCTGCAGCTTGTAGGGAGCGGACAGTTCGCGAGGTTGACCGCCGACGTGCGACCGAGCGTATTGCGCTAACGCAAAAAGGCCGAGCGTTTCGAATCTGCGCTCGGCCTCTCGAAAGTTATCCTACGTTCCGTACTTTGCCTAGGAACGCGTCAATCGCGTAACACGCAGCGCCGCGTACCGCCGAGCGGTCCTGCAGTTCCGCGAACAGGATGCGCATGCGCTCGCGGTGGTAAGGGAGCGTCCGCTGGTCGACCGCTTCCTGCAACGCAGCTTCGAGCCAGCGGCTGGCGCGGCTGACGCGGTTGCCGATGATGACAACGTTCGGATTGAACACGTTAACGATGTTCGTGATGCCCGCTCCGAGATAGTTACCGATGGAGCGGAACAGTTCAATCGCGCGCTCATCGCCTGCGTCGGCAGATGCGATCAGCCCGTCGAGCTCATCCGGCAGGCCGAGCTGGGCTGCGCGTTCGAGCAATGCATTTTCTGAAGCGTACAGCTCCCAACAACCGCGATTGCCGCAGCGGCAAGGCTTGCCGTCATATTCGATCGAGAGATGGCCAAGTTCACCAGAGAAACCGGAAGCACCTTTATACAGCTCTTTGTTCAAAATAATGCCCGTCCCGATCCCGATTCCGACGCTAACGTAAATTTGATGCGGAATGCCACGGCCTGCGCCATACTTCTGCTCGCCTTGCGCGCCTGCATTCGCCTCATTATCAATCGTCACTGGCACGCTGAACCGCTCCTCAACTAGGCGTTGCAACTCAACGCGTTCCCATGCCAAATTGGGCGCGAACAGTATTGTTCCCTCGTCATCGACAATACCGGGCACGCCGATCCCGATGCCTACGATACCGTAAGGGCTATCCGGGGCAAGTGCAATAAGCTCTTCTATACAAGAGGTGAGCTGCTTCAAGCCGGAAGCCATGTCGGGACGCTTCATCGGCCACTCGCGTTCTTCCACTACATTGCCGAGCAGGTCGGCCAGCACGCCGCGAACGTAGTTAACGCCAAGGTCGATGCCGACGGCATAGCCGGCCTTCGCATTGAACAGCAGCATGACCGGCTTGCGTCCGCCATTGGATTCGCCTTGGCCTATTTCCTCGACGAGGTGGGATTCAATTAAATCCAGGACAAGGCTGGACACCGTCGCTTTATTCAAACCCGTTTGTTCGGATATTTGCGCACGCGAGATCATGCTGTTCTTAAGTACGGAGTCGAGCACAATCGCGGTATTTATTTTTTTGATCATCGTTTGATCGCCGGTAGGCTTTGCTTTTGCCATCATTGAGCCATCCTCTGCTGGACTAGTAGTTGCTTGATCGTTCTATTGTAGCACACTCGCACACGTTTGTTTAGTCATTAAACGAAGTGGGGGGCATATCTAAGTGTTGGCGTATGCGATGCCTGCCATTCGGCCAGAATACGGCGGTATACGAAATGAAAATTGGATAAAAAAACTTAGTTTGTTTAATAGACAAACTAAGTTTAGTAGTGGTATGCTGTCGGTATAGCAAACAATACAGCGTTTTCAACAATCATCTTTCATCATCTAAACGTTCGTTAATCCAAAGGAGGATTTCGCAATTATGGCATATTTCGCTAACATCCCAACAATCAAATTCGAGGGCAAAGGCTCCGATAATCCACTGGCATTCAAACATTATGATCCGAACCAAGTCGTGCTTGGCAAAACAATGGAGGAGCATCTCCGTTACGCAGTCGCTTACTGGCATACGTATACAGCAGACGGCACAGATCCATTCGGTGCAGGCACGGCTGTACGCGACTGGGACAAACTAAGCGGTCTCGACAAAGCGAAAGCGCGCGTCGAAGCAAACTTCGAGTTCATGGAGAAGCTGAACATTCCGTATTACTGCTTCCATGACCGCGATATCGCGCCAGAAGGCAGCACGCTTCAAGAAACGAACAAAAACCTCGACGTTATCGTCGCAATGCTCAAAGACAACATGAAAGCCTCTGGCAAAAAGCTGCTGTGGAACACGGCAAACATGTTCACAAACCCACGCTTCGTACACGGCGCAGGCACGACGAGCAACGCTGACGTATACGCTTATGCTGCGGCACAGCTGAAGAAGGGCTTGGAAACAGGCAAGGAGCTCGGCGCTGAAAACTATGTTTTCTGGGGCGGCCGCGAAGGCTATGAAACGCTTTTGAACACGGATATGAAGCTGGAGCTCGACAACCTTGCCCGCCTGTACCATATGGCGATTGCTTATGCGAAGGAAATCGGCTTCGACGCGCAATTTTTGATTGAGCCTAAGCCGAAAGAGCCGACGAAGCACCAATACGACTTCGATGCCGCGACGACGATTTCGTTCCTGCAAAGCTACGGCCTGAAGGATCACTTCAAGCTGAATCTCGAAGCCAACCATGCGACGCTCGCAGGCCACACGTTCGAGCACGAAATCCGCGTTGCAGCAATCAATGGCATGTTGGGCTCGCTCGATGCGAACCAAGGCGACCTGCTCCTCGGCTGGGATACGGATGAGTTCCCAACAGACCTGTACTCGACGACGCTTACGATGTATGAAGTGCTCAAAGCTGGGGGCCTTGGCCGCGGCGGCGTGAACTTCGATGCGAAAGTTCGCCGCGCTTCGTTCGAGAATGAGGATCTGTTCCTTGCTCACATCGCAGGCATGGATAGCTTCGCTTGGGGCCTCAAAGCAGCAGCTAAGCTGATCGAAAACCGCGTCTTTGACAGCGTTGTTGAAGAACGTTACAGCAGCTTCAAGAGCGGCATCGGCGCCGAAATCGTATCGGGCAAAGCAACGCTTGCATCGTTGGAGCAATACGCGCTGCAAAACAACCCAATCGTGAACAAATCGGGCCGCCAAGAGCGCATCAAGCTGCTGCTTAGCGAAATTATTTTCAGCGTATAATCGATATTAAGCACCACCGGTGCATTGGATTGAAGCAAACGCGCATGCGTATAAAATAAAGCTCAAAAAAGTCGGCTGCAAAGCTGGCTTTTTGGCCTATACAGGGGAGAATTGGCGGACGATGGGTTACGTAATTGGCATCGACTTAGGAACTAGCGCGGTGAAGGCATTGCTCGTCGATCAGGAGGGCGCGGTTCGCGGCGAGGCTTCGCGTGCGTATCCGCTCTTTCACGAGCATACGGGCTGGAGTGAGCAGAAGCCGGATGATTGGGTGGAGGCAACGATTGAAGCGTTGAAGGAATTGTCGGAAGCATCAGGCATTAACCCGACTGAAATTGAAGGCATTAGCTTCTCAGGACAAATGCACGGGCTTGTTCTGTTGAATTCCGAAGGCAATCCTGTGCGCAACGCGATTCTATGGAATGATACGCGCACGACGGCGCAATGCCGGGAGATCGAGCGCACGCTTGGCGACAAGCTGCTTGGCATTACGCGCAATCCAGCGCTTGAAGGATTCACGCTGCCCAAAATTTTATGGGTTCGCCAGCACGAGCCGCAAGCTTTCGAACAAGCTGAGCTTTTCTTGCTGCCGAAGGATTATGTGCGATTCTGCCTAACAGGCAAACTGCATATGGACTACTCCGATGCGGCAGGCACGCTGCTGCTTGACGTAGCGAACAAGCATTGGAGCGCTGAGGCGCTGCAAGCGTTCGGCCTGCCCGCATCGTTCTGTCCGGCACTCGTCGACTCGCATGCACAAGTCGGCACTTTACTGCCTGCCGTTGCAGAACGCTTAGGCTTGCCCGCTTCGGTAAAGGTATTCGCCGGCGGCGCGGACAACGCGTGCGGGGCAATCGGCTCCGGCATTTTATCCGAAGGGCTCACCCTGTCGAGCATCGGCACGTCCGGCGTTATCTTAAACTACGAGAATGACAAGAATGCTGACTTCGCGGGCAAAGTCCACTTCTTTAACCATGGCAAAGAAAATGCATTTTACGCCATGGGCGTCACGCTCGCAGCAGGCTACAGCCTCAGCTGGTTCAAGAACACATTTGCTGCAGGGGAATCGTTCGATCAACTGCTCGATGGTGTTGGCGAGGTGAAGCCTGGCGCTGGCGGCCTGCTGTTCACGCCTTATCTTGTTGGCGAACGGACGCCGCATGCGGACGCGAACATTCGCGCTAGCTTTATTGGCGTGGATGGCTCGCATCGACGCATTGATTTTGCCCGTGCGGTTATGGAGGGCATCACCTTCTCGCTGAACGAGTCCGTGGACCTTTTCCGGAAGGCTGGCAAGAAGGTCGAGACGATTATCTCAATCGGTGGCGGCGCGCAAAATCCAGCCTGGCTCCAAATGCAAGCCGATATCTTCAACGCGACGGTCGTCGCACTGGAGAACGAGCAAGGTCCAGGGCTTGGCGCGGCGATGCTTGCTGCGTACGGCTGCGGCTGGTTCGCCAACTTGGACGCTTGCGCGGAACAGTTCGTGAAGCGAGGCGCATCTTATGCGCCGAACGCGGAAGCGGTGGAGACGTATGCCGGCTTGTTCCGCCTCTATCAGCAAGTGTATGAGCAAACCAAGGGCTTGAACGAAGCGCTGGCTGCTTACCGCAAGTGACTGGGGATGCGATTCGCAACACATCATATTCGACCATAGCCTAATATCAACAAAGCCCGCTCTTTCCAGGCCCTATTCAGGGTGGAAAAGAGCGGGCTTTGTTCGTGTATAGCGATTTCTATTAAACGCCGTAACTGTAGCTATAGTTTCCCCAAATTTCCTCGGGAACGACACCAAGCTCGCCGGCGATCAGCTCTGCGGTTAGCCGCTTTGGTTTTTTGATTTTGCCATTGCGGATCTTCGAGATTGTCGTTAATGAAATATGCGTAGAACGCGCAAGCTCCGTCACAGAGACATTCTTAGCGGTCATGAGCACGCGAAGCTTGAAGGAGGAGTCGACTTCCTCTTGCTGCTGTTCCAGGCTGTGGAGCACGATAGCCGTGCTTTTCAGTGCGCCGTGCCAGTGGTGGAACGTCAAGATAACTGCACGGGCCATGTAAGATTCGTTGCCCAGCTCGATGCTGAAGGAGCATGGCTGAGCGGTCCGATTCGCCGATGCATAATCCATTGCACGTTTCACCAACCGCAAATCGCCTTCATTGACGAACTGAAACGCATGCTGGTGAAGGAATTGCTTTGAATCGTAGCGAACTGGTGTAATATAGCTCATCATGGCGCGAATGGAATGGTCTGGGTTAAGAATGACGGAACCGATGGCGCGTTCTTCCCGAATGATAGACTCTATCCATCGCTGTTCGGACACATCATGGAGTACAATAGCGAATAAGAGTGATTTCTCGTCTGCGCCAATTCGAATGGCTTCAACCTGCACGTCGAAGTCCATGCCTCGAACCGTTCGGAATAGGCAACTGGCGGAAGTTGTTTTGGCATCTGCCAGTTCAGCTAATCGATGGAATAGGCCGGATCCGTCTTTGTCGGGAAATAAGCGGTTTGGACTGGTGCCCAGCAGCTCGTGTTTGCGGTAACCGCTCCATTCGCTGAAGGCATCATTCATATCAATAATGCTAATGGAATCCGATGAAGCATCGGCAATGAAGATGGGATCGGGACAGAACGTGAAAACGTCGTACATCTGCTGGCACCTCGTTTGCGTAAGGTTATGTAACGATTAACCGATTGAAATACATGTAATTGAATTGTAGCACAATTGATGTTATAAAACCTGACATCAGTTAATTAAATTTGTTAGGAATGGTGAGCTTCGTATGGAAACAACAGCAATTGAACGTGCAGAAGGCAACCTAGCGCTTGAAGTGCAAATTCAACAAGCGGGGTATGAAGAAGGAAAAGCGATCGTGCACGATATTTCGTTCAATGTTCGCCAAGGGGAGCTCGTTGCGTTGATCGGGCCCAATGGGGCCGGCAAAAGCACGACTGTAAAAGGTGTAATCGGGATGCTGCGGCATATGTCCGGCAAAGTGAAGATCGGCAATGGGGAAGGGCGGTACGCATACGTTCCTGAGCAGCCGGTGTTGTACGACTATATGACGCTATGGGAGCATCTTCGGCTGGCAGCGTCCGTGTTTCATATGGAAGAGGCTCAGTTTGAAGAGCGGGCGGAGCGGCTGCTGGAACGGTTCCGCATGTCGGGGGTGCGCCACAACCTGCCGTCGTCGTTCTCCAAAGGGATGCAGCAAAAAACGATGCTCATCATCGGTTTTATGCTTCAACCGGATGTCTATATCGTGGATGAGCCGTTCGTTGGCCTAGATCCGCGTGCGACGATGGAGTTTCTTGAGTTATTGGAATCCGAGCGGCAGCGTGGGGCAGGCATTCTAATGTCTACCCACGTTCTGGATACAGCGGAGCGAATCGGCGAGCGCTTCGTTCTTATTGATAATGGGACAGTTGTGGTGAGCGGGTCTTTATCTGATATTCGCACACAGTCGGGCGGCGGGCCTGAGGATTCATTATTCGCATGCTTCAGCAGGTTGACTTAAGATGGCAGAGATGACGAGTGGAAGCCAAGAAGAAGCAACTGTAGCGAAGATGGAGCAAGTGCCTGCGACCCGCCCGATTCGAACGCCAGCAGCGTTGTTCCGCAGGCGTGTAGGCCAGCATTTGCGATGGCAGTGGCTAGTATGGCGGACGGTTATTGACTGGACGGTTTGGGTGTATGTGTTTATTCCGGCGGCGCTGTATGGCGGAAGCATTTATCGCCATTGGTGGAAGGCGCCTCCCGAATGGATGGTTAACTTGCGGTTAGGCACGTTCGCGGCGATCTTCGCTGTTATTTTGTTCAGCATGGGACGGCTTCGAACCTTTATAGAAGAGCCCGATGCGATCATGCTGCTGCAGCGGCCGAAGTGGCTGAGCGGTTTGCGCCTTCGGGGTGCATTATATAGCATGTTCTGGCGGTTGCTGTTTGCGGCTGCACCTATTGCTGTGACGCTTGTTTGGTCGGTGCAGGTGAAGGGGCTGTCTGCTGGGCAGATTTCGTTATGGTACGTTCTGACGGCTGCCATCGCGATTGTTGCGATTTCGCTGCGCAGCATTATTGAAGCGAACCTGCAAGGCTTGCGGCGGACGATATTGTTATGGACATTGGCAAGTTTGCTTACGGTAGGATATACATGGTTAATCCCAGGGCTGCTTGGCGGTGGCGTTAATGAGCCGGCTAGCCGGCATACGCAGGTGCAGGCGGCGGGGCTCACGGGGCTAGCAGTTGCTGCGGGCATTGCTCTTGCTGCGGCAGCAGTGGGCTTCTTGCTCCGATTGCGGTTCCACGGCACGCTGCAAGCTGATATTGAGAGCGAGCGGGCGTCTCGTTTAACGTTGTCCTCGCTCGTGCTAAGGCAGATTGCGCCCGTTAAGCGTCCGCGCCCGATGCGGACGAGACCGGTTTTGTTTAGCCGATCAGGACGGTTAATCCGTGGTAACGGGCAGCAGGCGATTATTGCCGACTCGTTTATGAAATCGCTGCTGCGCAAAATCGAATATGTACGGCTGCTTCTCCTATTTTATGTTATTTCGACAGTTGCGTTGTTGATTGCTCCAGGCTGGATTGCAGCCATTGGCGCTTTGGTGCTTCCGCTTATTGGAACCGTGTGGGCGAGAGACCGGTTTGAAGGATGGATGGAGGAGCCGTTCATCAAAGGCTTCGCATGGGACGCCGGATCAGTAAAAGAAGGCATGGAGAAGTCGCTAATATACTTGTTGGTGCCACTTGCGGCGTTGCTGGGAGGGCTGGCAGGCTGGAAGGCGACGGGCATCATAGGTGCAGTATTTGGGATTGGCATCGGCTATTTGTGGCTGGCTATCATATTGCTGCCCCTGCTCTTATTCGCAAGCGAAATTCGCCGCCAGAAGAAACAACGGGCTGACTAGACTGGGCTTCGTATGGGCATCGTAATCTGGTAAAGGGTTCTAATCAGATATCCATGCGAAAAGGGGAATGAAGCATGAGTAGCACAGATAACTCCGCTTTGCTGTTCCAATTTGCCGATGATGCCAGCGCAGCTGATGCAAGTGAAACGTTGCAAGAATTCGGCTATGATCCGGTCGCGCATGAGGACGGGCGGCTGCATATTCATCTAGAGGGCAGCGATTTAACGTCGGCATTGGAGATCGCGCTCTCCCATGGCGGGGAGCTAGTGGAGCAGCAGCCGATGGAGTCTACAGCTTTGGCGGGTACCGCTTATGGCATAGATGGGATTCCGATCCCAGCGCATACCGTGAACGAGGATTGGACTGAGGCGTACGCGGCGGGGGACAGCAACGAAAAGAATCAGCCAGATGGGCTGTCCAATTGGGACGATGACGCCCCCGATGCGGACGACTATCGGCCGGATGGCGGCTCTTATGACTACATATCCGGCGATGTCCATATTTGATGGAGCGGCCAGGCTTAGCGAATGGTTTCAGCTGTGGCCCCGCAGATCGGTGAAAGTTCAAAAGGCTGCACAGGTTCTTTCTTGAACCCTGTGCAGCCTTTTGTGCTTAAATGGCAAATATGCGTGCGAGAGCCTAACGGACTCAGATGCCGTTATTAAGGCAGAAATGCATGATTTGCGACTGTAACGGACCTCATGGCCGTTACTACGGCGTTTGGGCATCGATTTGAAGCCAAATGCGAAGAATAGCGGCCCCTGAGTCCGTTAGCTCTAGAAAAAGGCGGAATATCGCAAAATAACGCCTCCTGGGTCCGTTAGCGTTACACTCTCTGAATGTTGCGTGTACCCGCCAACAATGAGCACGCGCATCACCAGCGCTGGCTTTGTGTCTTCAACAACTAGCGAATGCGTCACCGATGTCCGTGTGTCTTCAATACCAACGTTTATCATCGCTAACTCAATCTGCACAACGTTCCGCAAACTTATTTCGTGAGGCTGATGTTACTATAGTGTGTTTTTCTAACGGACCCAGATGCCGTTATTGGGGCAGAATTACATGATTTGCGACTGTAACGGACCTCATGGCCGTTATTATGGCGTTTGGGCATCGATTTGAAGCCAAATGCGAAGAATAGCGGCCCCTGAGTCCGTTAGCTCTAGAAAAAGGCGGAATATCGCAAAATAACGCCTCCTGGGTCCGTTAGCGAGAGGAGGGGACGCGGCAGCTCGTCGCAGCGCCAGTGTCGAGCACGGACCGCTGCGCGCCTGCGGAGCTCCGCGTGCTACGCCTGCGCCGGACCGCTCAGCGCGCCACGTGCTTCGCACGCGCGCAGCGCTCACTCCACCCCTTGCTTACCTCGCCCGCGCCGTTTCGGCTGCGCTTAGCCCCGCAGCATACCCGGTGGAGAATGCTGCGGTAATGTTGTAGCCGCCTGTATAGCCATGGATGTCGAGCACCTCGCCGCAAAAATATAGCCCGTTCACCAGCTTAGACGCCATCGTCTTCGGATCGATTTCCTTCAAGTTCACGCCGCCGCCGGTAACGAACGCTTCCTCGATGGAACGCGTGCCGTACGCGCGGAGCGGGAAAGCTTTGGCGCTGCGGGCGAGCTCCAGCCAGCGCTGCTTTGGAATATTGTCGTAGGTGATACTTTCCTCCAGCTCGGCTTTTGCGAGCAGAAGCGGGATCATTTTGTCTGGCAAATAGCCATGCAGCACGTTTTTGATCGCTTTCTTCGATTCCGCCTGCGCGAGCTTTAACGTCTCTGAATACACCTCTTCAGCTGTCAGGTCAGGCAGGAGGTCGATGGTCAGCACGATGTTGCCGGCTTTAAATTGCTTGAGCGCTTTGACAACGAATTGGCTGCAACGCAGCGCGATCGGGCCAGAGATGCCGAAGTGGGTAAACAGCATGTCGCCGCGATGCGAGATGATCCGCTTGCCTTTAGGATTCCAGACGGTCAACTCAACGTCGCGGAGCGATACGCCCTGCAGCTCCTTCGAGACGATGAATGGCTCGTTCGACGTAATCGGCACCTCGGTCGGGAACAGCTCCGTAATGGAATGCCCGCCTTTCTCTGCCCAGCCATAGCCGTCGCCAGTCGATCCGGTATGTGGAACGGATTTTCCGCCGGAGGCAATAATAACGCTTTTGCCCACCAAACGTTCTCCCGACCGCAAACGTACGCCCGCGACAGCGCCCCCTGCATATAGCACTTCGGCAACAGGCGCATTCACTTTGATCGTGACGCCTTGCTTTACGACTTGATTAACGAGTGCATCGACGACGGTCTTCGCCTTATCGGTGACAGGGAACATCCTGCCGTTATCCTCTTCCTTCAAGCGAATGCCAAGCCCCTCGAAAAACGCAATGATGTCCTTGTTGCCGAAATTGTTGAGTGCACTGTGCAAAAATCGCCCATTGCCGGGAATGTGCTTAATGAGCTCGTCCATCTCTTTAATATTCGTAACGTTACATCTGCCGCCGCCAGAAATGCCGAGCTTGCGCCCCAGCTTGTCGCCTTTGTCCAGCAGCAGGACATTGCCGCCGTGCTTGCTTGCTGCAATGCTTGCCATTAATCCAGCGGACCCGCCGCCGATTACAATCACATCGTAATTCATGTTGCTTCCAGCCTCCGTATCATCCCATGCTATGCCCTTCATTGTAATCGGAATATGCCCATCAAGCAAAACTCCACATCCTCACTAATTCTAGCATCGAATGAAGCGATTGCATTTCGCATATAAACATGATAAACGTAAAGTAAAAAGGGGGAAGCGGCGATGGTACAATCCAATGCTTTTGCACTGGCAAGCCCGGTAGACGGCATCCGATTACAAGCTTATGAATGGCCGGCGGGGAAAGCGCCTATCGGTGTAGTTTGCCTCATCCATGGAATGGGCGAGCATCAAGGGCGCCAGATGGCGATGATCCGTCCGCTTCACGAAGCGGGCTTTGCGGTATTTAGCTACGATCAGCGGGGCCATGGGCGCTCAGAAGGCCGAAGGGGGCATGCGCGCTATATCGAGCATTTGACTCGGGACGCAGAGGCGGTTATTCAAGAGGCAGCACGCAAATATCCGGAAGTGCCGCTATTCCTATATGGCCATAGCATGGGCGGCAATGTGGCAGTGAACTGCGCACTTCGGCATCAACCGAAGCTTCAAGGCCTGATCTTGTCTAGCCCGTGGCTTCGCCTTGCCTTCCAGCCGCCACAGTGGAAAGTCCGGTTAAGCCGAATGATCGGGTCGATCTGGCCGACCTTTACGCAATCGGCTGGATTGCAGCCGGGTGAGCTTTATCGGGCGGGAAACCCGCTGGCTGCCTCGAATAAGGACGAATGGTCCCATGGGCAAATTTCAGCTGCAATGTTTAACGCGATGACAGACGGCGGGGAATGGGCAATCAAGCATGGGGGCGAGCTGAGCGTGCCGACCCTTATTTTGCACGGTACAGCAGACCGTATCACTTCGGCCTCTGCTAGCCGCCAGTTGGCAGAAACAATGGCCCCTAAGTTGAGCACATATGTATCGCTCGAAGGCGGCTATCATGAGCTTCATCATGACCCAGAGGGGCCTGAGACGTTGCGGACCGTGACGAATTGGCTAAGGGATCGGTAGGCATTACGAACGAATCGCTGTATTTACAAAAACATTATATAGGCGTGATATTCGGTTAACAGAGGACAACCATAATGGTCTTGTATACGAGACAAGTCCATTATGTATTCATCGAGGAGAGATGAAGGTTGAAGCCTATTAATCGTTTTTGCGCAGCATCTGTTGTAACGGCATCTATCGCAGCAGCAGCAATATTTAGCCCAATTCAGGTGAATGCTGCTGTACCGGCCGTGTCGGCCAAACAATCGGCGGGGCATTTTATCCAATCATCCGTAGAGCGCGGCAAGAACGGCAACTATATCATACGTTGGAAGGCAGACCAGGATCTCGGAGCGGCTAAAGTGTACTGGAGCACATCACCAGACAATATCGAGAAGAATGGCAAAGAGTTAGCGCGTACCTATACGCGGTACAATGGCCTCGTAGCGGCTGATCCGCTGCCGGGACAACGTGTCTACTTCTTGGTAAAAGGCGGAAATGGCGCAACGGCCAAAGCAGCAGAGCGGGCAGTCGAGCTGCAAGGCGTTGTTAATTTCCGCGACCTTGGCGGCTATGAGGCGGCAGATGGGCGCCATGTCAAGTGGGGCAAGCTATTCCGCTCTGGCGAATTGGCGGGGCTGACAGACTCGGACAAGCTGCAAATGAAGGCAATTGGGCTCAAGACGGTAATCGACTACAGGAGCAATGCAGAAGTTGCACAAAAGCCAGATCCAGCACTAAGCGGCGTGGCGAACGTTCGCATCCCAGCTATGAAAGAGACGGAGGGCAGCAGCAACGGGGCGGACTTGAACAGCCTGATCGCCTCTGGCGATTACAGCGCGCTGGGCAAGCCGGGCGAATTGTTGGTTGAAGCGAATAAAGGCCTCATCGAAGCACCCGATGCTTACGTTATGTTGATGGACGCATTGCTCGATGCGAAGGCGGCTCCGATCGTTCAGCACTGTACCGCAGGAAAAGACCGGGCAGGCCTTGGCTCGGCCCTCGTCCTCCTTACGCTCGGCGTACCGGAATCGACGGTAATGGACGATTACCTGCTTAGCAACGTCTATCGTGAGGAAGCCAATAAACAAACGATGGCTTATATGGGCACTGTCATTAAAGACAAGGATGCGCTCGCTTCTTTCCAAGCGCTGCTGGATGTTCGCAAGGAATACTTGCAGGCGGCGATCGACACGATGAAGGAGCAGTACGGCTCGCTCGATGCTTTTGTTGAGAAAGGGCTTGGCATCACCCAAGCAGAGCGGACGAAGCTGCAAGCAATGTATTTGGAATAGGATGTTTGTGTAAAAAGGTTACAAAAAAGGCAACTATCTCGTCGTGATAGTTGCCTTTCCACTTTTTCCGAGGTGAATGGGCGGAAATTTAAGGTGGATGTATAGTAAAATTACGGAATCTGTGATTTAATTTGTGTTAATAGATAGATAACATGATAACAATGGAACGTAGGGAATAGAGATAGCAGAGAAGGAGATTTCCCAATGTGGAAAACGATGATGCTGCAGCTGTTCATCTCATTGTTGCCGGCTGTAGCCTATCAGATGTGGAATGACCGTGCAGAACGATCCGACAGAACTGGTGCACGTTTCATCGGATTTGTTAGTGGAGCAGCTATGATGCTGTGCATGGTGATGGCACATCGTTCGAGTGAGGGGTACCAATTCGACTTTCGGCATATCCCTTATGTAATCGGATCATTGTACGGCGGCGTTTGGAGTTTAGCTTACCTGACCGTGATTTATGTGGCATTCCGATTGCCATTTATTGATACGGGCACGAACTTTATCGTTTTCGGTCTTTTTATTGCTATGTTTGTCCCATTGCTGTTGTTATCGATCCGGCCCTTTCAATTCGCCAGGCGGGCGGATAAACATAAGATCGTAATGGTGCTATTCACAGTCGTAGAACTCTTCTTTACTGCTACTGTACTCTTATATGCCTCGGACGAGGGATCGAGCAGCTTGCGCAATCATTTATTGCTATTTATCGTCTTATCCGCTTTATCTTATTCGATGGTCTGGAGTTCCGTACATATTATTGAAAGCATAAAAGAAAAGCAATTGCTTCAGATGCAGTTGAAGCAGCTTTCCGATAAGTATCGGGGAGAGGTGCAGAAGCTGCAGCAGTTTATAGACGAGACGCCTATCGGCGTTGTGTTGACGAATATTGAAGGAAAGATTACACATCTCAATGAAGTGGCGTTAAACCTTTTTGCTGGGCCTAATAATACAAAATGCACCCGGGAAATGAGGGGGAACCCGTATGTCGAGCTGTTTGATCCATTGCGCGATGAAACCTGCCTGAATATGGTGGCTAAGGCGCTTGAAGGCAGGCGCTCGTCGGTAGAACTGGTCGAAACGGAAGGGCGCGTACTCGTCAAAACCGCGTTTTCCTTGCACGATTCGGAGAGCTCCGGAATGAACTCGATTACGGGCGCCGCGCTGATTGTTCATGACATTACGGAGCTGCGTTACTTGCGGGCAGAGCTTGACCGAATGGACCGGCTCAGCCTTGTCGGGCAGATGGCGGCGAGCATCACCCATGAGATTCGCAATCCAATGGCCGTTATTCGCGGCTTCGTCCAGCTGTTGAAGGAGCGAAGCGGGCAAGATATGCAGGATTATTTTCGAATCATTATGGATGAGCTTGACCGGGCGAATGCGATCATTAATGACTTCCTGTCACTTGCCCAGGATCGGTTGATCGATAAGAACATGATGTCGCTTAACAATTTATTGATGGAAATGCTGCCCCTTATAACAGCCGATGCGAATCTTCGCGGGTTGGCTGTCGAGTGCCGGCTAGAGCCGAATTTGCCGGATTTGTTCTTGAATGATAAAGAAATTAAGCAGCTCATACTAAACCTTGCACGCAATGGGCTGGAAGCGATGTCGGAAGGCGCCGGCTCCTTGCAGTTATCTACCTATACTTCAGCCGATATGGTGGAGCTTCGGGTCCAGGATGCCGGTGTTGGCATCTCGCAAGAGCAGATGGAGCGATTGTTCGAGCCGTTCTTTACGACGAAGACGAAGGGGACAGGGCTTGGGCTGCCGGTTTGCTTAAGCATTGCGGAGCGGCATCATGGCCGCATCGATGTGGAGTCAGAGGAAGGCAAAGGCACAACCTTCATTGTGAAATTTATGCTTGGCCAGAGCATGGCGGAAGCATCGGCAGCTTCAGACCGCGCTCTGGCTGAAGGTTAGAATATGGAGGATAATGAACCCCCTGCGCGCGTATACTAACGCTCGGAAGGGGGTTCATTTTATGGCGAAGAATAAAAACAATCGCGATGCTGTAGCAGCACCGAAGCATCGCGAGGACTCCAGCAAGCCGGCAGATTCGCAGGGGTTTGACAAAAAGCTGGACGGCCCGAATCGTCCTTCGACTTAAATGGCGGTGGAGTAAACGATGAGTGCATCACGATATGATGATCGGGACGAGGGGCGTTATGACCAGTTGTATGGCAATCATGACGACCCGGAGCTTGACCCCTACGAAATAAATTTTTTGCCTGCTTTTCGCAAAGGCAGGGGTGGCCGGGCGCCATTCGTTAATTCACATGGCATCGTCATCGGAGACCATATGTACGCATCCGATGATTCGCCGCTTGAGCAATGGTCAACGGATACCGACCCGTCGATCATGGCTGGCGATGAGTGGGTTCATCCATACAAGGACATCGGATTTCTGACAGCGGACAACCGTGCGATTTTCGAGGAAGGCGAGCAGCCGTTGCCCGGCATATTCATGCATCCTGACAAGGATGTTGGCTTTGCCATTAACGATTCGGCATCGGCTCAAAGCGCTAAAGAATAGCGTATCGGGAAGGACAGGGCAGCCGTGCCATACCGGCTGCTTTTTCTTTACTTTCATTTTCCATGAGGTTTATAATAAGAATTATAAAGTAAGAATAATAACGCTACATGGAGCGAAAGGTGAGTGGAGAACATGTCGATGTCCTTCGAACGATATATGCTGGATATGGTACAACCGATGCGTGATGATCTGACCCGTCTTGGCATCACAGAATTGCGTACGCCAGAACAAGTTGAGGAAAGCATTCCGGGCGCTAAGGGAACGGCGCTTGTTGTTGTGAACTCGGTATGCGGCTGTGCAGCTGGCCAATGCCGTCCAGGTGTAGCAGAAGCGCTGAAGCATGAAGTAACGCCTGATCATCTGTATACGGTATTCGCAGGCCAAGACAAGGAAGCAACGGCTAAGGCTCGTGAGTATTTTGCTCCGTACCCGCCATCTTCCCCATCGATTGCGGTGATGAAGGACGGCGAGCTCGTTCACTTCATCGAGCGCCACCAAATCGAGAACCGCTCGGCGGCTGACATTGCAGCTGACCTGACGGCTGCATTCGACCGCTTCTGCCGGTAATGTAGATAGACGTTTCTGGAAGGGACGGAATACGAGAATGAGCTTGCAACGCGAAATCATTGAACGGTTCGGCGTACAGCCGACGATCGATCCGGATGCGGAAATTCGTAAACGCGTCGATTTTCTGAAGGAATATGTGAAGAAGTCCGGTACAACGGGATTGCTGATCGCAATTAGCGGAGGCATCGACAGCGCAGTTGCAGCTGGCTTGTGCAAGCAGGCGACGGATGAGCTGTCGGCGGAATCGGGCAAGGAATATATTACGCTTGGCGTGTTCCAGCCGTATACGGAGCAGGTTGATATCTCGGATAGCTACGCGGTAGCGGAAGCTTTCAAGCTGACCCATCGTGTAGAAACGAATATCGGCGAGACGGTAGATGAAATTGCCCTTGAGGTTGAACACAGCCTGAAGGCGATCGGCATCAGCCGCCATTTGAGCCGCGGAGGCAAGGGTAACGTAAAAGCGCGTACGCGGATGGTTATGCAATATGCAATCGCGTTTGATATGAACTTGCTCGTCGTTGGTACGGACCATGCGTCGGAGGCGATTACAGGCTTCTACACGAAGTGGGGCGATGGTGCAGTTGACATTACGCCGCTCAGCTCGTTGAATAAGCGCCAAGTTCGCCAAGTTGCAGCCAAGCTCGGCGTTCCGCAGAGCGTGCTCGACAAAGCGCCAACAGCAGGTTTGTGGGAAGGCCAGACCGATGAGGCTGAGCTGGGCATCATTTATGATGACAATAGCGATTACCTCGAAGGAAAAGAAATTGCCCCAGAAGCGCGCGAGAAGCTCGAGAAGCAATATCTTCGCACTGAGCATAAGCGTTCGCCGATTCCAGGCATTTAATGATTACAACATGTTGATACCATAATAGAAACCGGGTTGTCGATGCGATTCGTCGCAGCAGCCCGGTTTTTGCGCATGTATAGATACGGGGCGGAGGGATTGGATTGATTATAGGCATTGGCCATGACCTTGCAGATGTCGAACGGGTTGCCGGCATTTTGAAGAAAGAAACGGGGCAGCGGTTTATTGATCGTGTGCTAGTCGGCTCTGAACGGGAAATTGCGTCATCCTTAACCGGACGGCGATTAGCGGAATTCGTTGCGGGCAGGTTCGCTGCGAAGGAAGCGGCAGTTAAGGCGCTTGGCTGCGGAATTGGCGCGACGGCAGGCCTTCATGATATTGAGGTGGGGCGTGATCCGCTAGGCAAACCAGAAGTGAGGTTATCGAACGCAACGATGCGTAAGCTTGGATGGCTGGGCGGGGAAGAGAATCAGGGGCTTCGCCGCCAGCTCCATGTGACCATTACGCATGAACGTGGGCTAGCTTCGGCTTTCGTTGTTATTGAGCAGTTGCCTGCCCTTTAAGTTTAGGCACGGCACCATTTGCCTATAGTAGGAATAAGGTATAGCATCCATATTCCATATGAGGCGAGGGCGATGAAACGATGAACAGCCGGTTGCCGCAAGAGGCTAGACGATTCAAAACAGGGACAAGCGTATTGTACGATGGCATCTACACTGATGGATGGGGTGGGGAACTGCATCTGCTAAGAGGGGAAGCGTTTCCTCGCCATCCTGAGATGGGAGCGACCACCTGGACGTACGCGTCCGCATTAATGCGGACGCGCAGCCGTGGATCGGTCCGGCTCACGGATAGTTTGTACTGAGAAGGAACGATCAATAAGCCGGCCAGCGTTATTGAGGTCCGGCTTATTGGCGTGCCGCGAGCCAGTCGCTTAAGGCGGATATCTCATCTGCGGATAGCTTGCCTTTGAACGGCGGCATAATGTCGCCCCCATTCGTAATCTGGTTGGCAATCTCGGTCTTGCTCATACGGCTGCCGACCTTTCGCAGGTCGCTGTCGGGCCCTACCTTGCCGCTTAGGTCTGAAGCATGGCAGCTGATGCAGCTGTTGTTGTATAGCTCGATAGCCGCAGCGGGACCTTCGAGTGAGGAGGGCTTGCTTGTTGTCGATCCGCAGCCAGCAAGAGTTAGTAAAGTGGCGAAAATAGCAATGGATAGAAACCGATTGGAGCTTGCTTTTGCTACTTTTATCATGGGCATATGGATTCCTCTCTAAGCATTTCATCTCATTTTGGACAATCCAATTCTACGCTATAATTTTAACATATTTTACTGTGGCTTCTCATCTGCCTAGCACCTCTCTATAATAAGAAGGGATACACTTTGTTTAAAATATAAACGAACCTACTAGGAGTTATAAATCCATTGACTTATGAAAGTATTCTATACAGGCGGTTAAAACAGATCGACGTGGAGCATTTATTAAGCGGCATTTCGAGCCGTGAGCCAGGTTGGGTGCATGAATCGGCCTCGCAAGGGTTAAGCCGATTGTTTTATCCGCTGGAAGGCACCGGTTGGCTGAGGGTCGGCGAACACCATTATGAGCTTCGCCCGGGCCATCTCTATTTGCTGCCAGGCGATGTGGATCAGGCATTTGGCACGCAGGGAAGCGATAGTTTCGTCTTCTATTGGACGCATTACCGCATTAATATGGCAGATTATAATTTGTTGAAGGAATTGGACGTTCCGTTTCAGATGAAAGTAAAGGTACAGGAGCATAGTGATCTTGTCGCGCATTTTGATAGGCTGCTCATGCTTCAGCAATCGACGGCATTAATTAACAATTGGCGTGCCAAAGCGGTGCTGTTGGAGCTTTCTGCTATTTTTCTAGAGAGCGTAGAGCTGGAAAGAAAGCTTGAGGCGAAGCAGGAGATGATTGAACGATTCGATGAGGTGCTTGCTTTTATCGAGGAGCGCTTGTCTGAAAGCTTGTCGATTGAGCAGCTAGCGCAAATCGCTTGCTTGCACCCGAACTATTTTGTAACGATGTTCAAAAGCTTGACGGGCCTTTCTCCAGTGAACTATATGAATGAACGCCGGCTAGAGCTGGCACGTTCGCTGCTATCCGATACGGAGCTGCCTGTGATGGATATTGCAGAGCGAATCGGCATGCAGAATCATTACTTGTCGAGGCTGTTTAAACAGCAATATGGCATTACGCCACGCAGGTATCGGGAGCTCTCGCAATCGATTGATGGAGCGGTACAGCCTTATGAAGAAGGCGAATGGGAAATGAAGCCGGCTGAATCCGCCATGCAGGTGGAACGGGGGGAGAAATAATATGCGTATGGATACGCAGGCAACGGAGCCGATTGGACAAACCGGTGAGGAACAGGATGTCGCGGTTTATTTTGGGCGCGAGCTGCTTGGTTGGTATGACATGGTTAAACGTGTGCTGCCGTGGCGCCAAAACCGTGACCCCTATCGGGTATGGGTGTCGGAGATTATGCTGCAACAGACGAGAGTGGACACTGTCATTCCGTATTATGAGCGGTTCATGGCACGGTTCCCGACGGTTCAAGCGCTCGCTGAAGCGCCGGAAGAGGATGTATTGAAGCATTGGGAAGGGCTTGGCTATTACTCGCGTGCGCGAAATCTGCAGGCTGGCGCGCGTGAGGTTGTGTCGCAATACCGCGGCATTGTCCCAGATGATGCGGCGGCTGTCGCTTCGCTCAAAGGTGTCGGGCCGTATACGGCTGGGGCGATTATGAGCATTGCGTTCAACCGTCCGGAGCCTGCCGTGGATGGTAACGTCATGCGCGTCCTCTCGCGCTTCTGGGAGCTGGAGGATGATATTGCGAAGCCGGCTACGCGAGTACGTATCGAAAAGCTTGCCCGTTCGATCATTCCTGAGGGACGAGCTGGCGACTTCAATCAAGCGCTGATGGAGCTTGGCGCGCTAGTCTGTACGCCTAAATCGCCGGGCTGCTTAACCTGCCCGGTCATGCAGCACTGTGCAGGGCGATTGGCAGGCAAGGAGCTGGTGCTGCCGATCAAGACGAAGGCGAAGCCGCCGCGTCCGGAGCATCGTCTAGGCGTTATTGTCGCAGGCTCAGGTGAGCATGTAGGGCAAGTGCTCGTCCGGCAGCGGCCGGATACGGGGCTGCTAGCGAAGATGTGGGAGCTGCCGCATGTACTTGTGTCCAAGGACGCTGAGAAGGCGATTGGAAGCAAAGGCAGAAAGAAAGGCGTGCCTATAGCGGAAGAACTGCTGCCTAAGCTGGCCGGGCTGCTGGCGCGAACGCTGCATGAGGAAGAGAAGCTGCTCGTGCGGCTAACGGGTTATCGAGCGGAAGCTGACCATGTGTTTAGCCACATTCATTGGACGATGGATGTGTTCGAGGCAGATATGCCAGCAGTTGCGGGTGGCGAAGCGGGACAGCCGGTTCGGTCTGATTTGGCTGCTGAGACAGTTGCTATGTACGGGGTAGGCGATGGCGGCGAAGAAGCGCAAGGGCCATTCGTTGGCGATTTGCCGGCAGGCTATCGCTGGATCGGCCAAGAAGCGTTAGATACGCTAGCGTTTCCTAATTTGTTCTTGCGCTTGCTTCACGATTATTGGGGAATAACCGGAAGGGGATAACGGGAATGGGCAGTTTGTTAGAGATGCTGCAGCAGCACAAAATCGTTGCCATCCTGCGCGGCATCGAGCTACAGCATGCGGATGCAACCGCGAAGGCGATCATCGACGGTGGCGTTCGGCTGCTGGAAGTGACGATGAATACGGACGGTGCCACGTCTATTATCAATAGCTGGCGTTCAAGCTTTGGCGACGGCGAAGCGCGTATTGGCGCAGGCACAGTGCTTGATATCGACATGGCGAAGGAAGCGGTTGCCGCTGGCGCGCAGTTCATCATCTCGCCTAATTTGGACGAGGATGTTATTCGTTATGGGATTGAGCACGGCGTGCCTGTATGGCCAGGGTGCATGACGCCAACTGAAATCGTACGCGCATGGAAAGCGGGCGCAGAAGCAGTTAAAGTGTTCCCGATGGGAACGCTGGGCTGGAAGTATCTCGCGGAAATCCGCGCACCTCTGGACCGGATTCCGATGCTGGCTACCGGCGGTGTCGATCTCGACAACATCGGCGATTACTTCCGTGCTGGTGCATGCGCAGTCGGCATGGGCGGCAAGCTCGTAAACCTCGACTGGGTGCGGGCAGGCGAGTATGAGCGTGTGACGGAGCGGGTACGGCAGTTCGTTGACGTGGCAGCGAAGCTATAATCGAATTGTGAAGCCAAAATAAGAGCAAAAAAGTAGCCTGCGGCATCAGCCGCAGGCTTTTCAATTTATATATCATAAGGGGGTCTTGTCATTTATTATAGGAGACTAAGCTGAAACGAACCTGAGGGTTACGTTACAGGATCATTACAATATGAAGACGTTTAAAAAGTATGAAAGAAATAAACAAAAAAGTAGCCTGCGGCTCTCAGCAGCAGGCTTTTCAAATGTATATATTATAAGGGGGGTCTTGTCACTAATTATAAAAACCTAAGCTGAAACGAACCTGAGTGATACGTTACAGTAAGATTACAATATTGTGCGCGCTTTCAATGCGAGTGTGTAAATTTTTACCTGTTATGTGTTATGATCAAGGTTGTGATCATCTGTTCAGTGGAGGGTTCTGTCGTAGGAGAAATATGTACGGTTTTGTTTCAAGTAAACAATAACGCAGATCTTGAGAAATTTTGCGATAAGCTTGTTGATGATAACTTCTTCCCTGCAGCAGCTTATATAAATAGGTCGGACAACCGCCAGATGCAGATTGAACAGTATCAGGCCGACAATGATGATTATATTGAATTTAAATGTGGAACAGTCGATTATATGTTTGCTCCAATAAGGCATGCACAAACGGGGTGCATCGTAATTAACCGCGGATGGACCGACTTCGTAAGTTATGCACCGACAACAGAATTGGTAAGAAAAATATGCTCGGAAACGATGGGGTATTTTGATAGCACAGAAGCGATTTATTTATCGGATATGTATAGCTATGATTATTTCTTTGACAAGATGGGCTGGCCTGATATTAAAAAATCGCTCGAGCGAAGGTTTGGGCCTCCAGCCGGCAAGATTGAGGATATCTATAAAGAGTTTGATGATTACATAGAAACGACAGGATATTTTATCGAGTTCAAATAATAGGAGCTGGATGATTTTATGGTTATATTTCCTGCATTAGAGACAGAACGATTGAAGCTTTCGCTACTAACCTTAGAAGATTCCGCAGCAGTCTATAGCCATTTTGCAGATGAAAATGTAACGAGATTTATGGATATAAGCCCGTGTAAGGACATAAGCGAAGCTGAAGAAATCATAAGATTTCATATAGAAGATACCGGATGCCGCTGGGGAATTGTTAGCAAATCGGATGGGCAATTCATTGGGACATGTGGCTTCCATTGCTGGATGCAGGGCGAACAGGCTAGAGCTGAGATCGGTTTTGATTTAGGCAAGGAGCATTGGGGCAAAGGATTTATGCATGAAGCGATGAAGCCTGTAATCGCGTTTGGGTTTAATGATATGGGCTTAGCTTTGATCGAAGCTACGGTGGAACAGGAGAACGAGCGGTCGATTAAACTGCTAGAAAAACTTAAATTCGAAAGAGAGCAAGAGTTGAGGGATCAGCTCGTTTATTATTATTTGGGCAGAGAGCGCTGGGTTCGGAGTTGATAGGGAATGAAATATTTTACGAAAGAGCTATATGAGGAAACGCAAATTGCAAGCTTTTTGTCATTTCCTGAAACGGAAAAGGATTGGGATGAAAATGTCGCATGGCATAGATCGGAAGGGTTAGACTTTGAGGAAATGAATCGGAGCAGTTTAGAGTATAGCAAAAAAGACTTGCTAAAATTTCTGCCAGAGTTCTTTCACCCTTATATTCAAGAAGGAACGTTAAATACACAGTTTCCTTCAGAAGAACTTAGGAAAATGGCGGAGCAGTGGCGAAGTGGGCTAGATCAGCGAATGAGCCTTATTGGAAAAGAATGCCGCGGCCACTATTTATCAATTAAAGGATCACTCCCAGACAATGCTGTGCAATTGTACGAAAAGTCATTACACGATGCCAGAGTTCTTTCGCTTGAGATGCCTTCCGATGGCATATTCGTCATGACTTTAGATTGTAGAGGGAGCATGCATTATGGCACCGATATCAAAGTAACATTTGTAGGCGTGAAAAATCTACAACCACTAGATTTAAGTGTGGGCAGTGACTGGATTTCTGATGAAGTATATGCAGCAGAAGGCGGATTTGAGCTTCACGTTTTATTTGAGAATCCTTTAAAGGAATTCACCATCGCAGCAGATAACGTTATCATTGAGATTCTTTCATAAAAATGCAAAAAAGTAGCCTGCAGCATTCGCCGCAGGCTTTTCAATTTATATATTCATAAGGGGGTCTTGTCACTTATTATAGGGACCCTAGATGAAAGGAACCTGAGTGGAACGTTACAGAAAGATTACAAAATCGTAACCGTTTGCAGTCAATCTTGTAATGTACATAAAAAAATAAATTGAACAAGAAATAACGCTATGATATAATCAATAGCGTTATTGGCAAATTAAAATTTGATTGTATTCAGTTTAATCCTTACTTTAATTCTACATCCGAAACGTTAATTTGTCAATGCGCTTTTTTGCCTAAAAAAACGAAAAAGGAGTGCGAACGCGCCAATTTTGTTCCGTGGCCATTAGTAACATCCATTTAAAGCTCGATGAGCAGAAAGCAGGGACCTATGACAGCTCCTACGCAAACAAAACCGATGGCAGACGGTGGGGACGACTTCTCGCTAAAAGCGATCTTGCCTCCGCTTATGGCAATCATTGTCGGCATGATTATGGTTATTCTAGACAGCACGGTTGTCAACAATGCCATTCCGAAACTCGTTGACTACTTCCACACTGACCTGAAGACGATTCAATGGACCGTCACGGGCTATACGCTGGCCCTATCAGCCGTAATACCGCTTGCAGGGTGGTTGACCGATAAATTTGGCTCCAAGCAAATTTTCATGATAACCATTGCCCTGTTCACGATTGGCTCTGTGCTGTGCGGCATCGCGCAAACGCCGGAGCAACTGATTATTTACCGCATTATTCAAGGCTTGGGCGGCGGCATGGTAGCCCCAATCGGGATGGCGATGGTGTTTAAGCTCGCGCCTCCTGAGCGCCGCGGATCGATTATGGGCGTACTCGGCATTCCTATGCTGATGGCTCCGGCGTTTGGTCCAGTGCTATCCGGCTGGTTAGTCGA
Organism: Paenibacillus sp. MMS18-CY102; assembly: GCF_009789195.1. Lineage (GTDB taxonomy): Bacteria > Bacillota > Bacilli > Paenibacillales > Paenibacillaceae > Paenibacillus_T. The sequence continues at coordinate 49,672 of NZ_WSTC01000029.1, forward strand.
TTCTGTTAGCTGGCATTGGATTTTCATCATTAATTTGCCAATTGGCATTATCGCTTTGATTCTCGGTTATAAGTATTTGCCACAATCGGACCGCCATGCGGCACCGCATTTGGACGTTCTCGGCATGTGCCTTGCGCCAATCGCATTCTCAATGCTGGCGTATGGCGTAAGCGAGGGTGGCACTAGTTGGACCTCGTTATCAACGATCATAGGATTGGCCGTCGGCGGCGTTGCGCTCATCCTCTTCATCTTTGTAGAACTGGGGCAAAAGCAGCCGCTGCTGGAGCTGAAGGTGTTCAAGTCGTCCGACTTTACACGCAGCATCATCTTGGTGTGGATTGTACAGCTTGCGCTGTTTGGCGCAATGCTGATCGTGCCTCTGTACCTGCAAGGCGTCATGCATTACTCTGCGCTTGAAACGGGATGGATTCTGATGCCGCAAGCACTGTGCGCGGGAATCGGCATGCCGATCAGCGGCCGCTTGTTTGACAAGATCGGCGCGCGCCCGCTTGCTTTTGCCGGCCTTGCCGCCGTATCCACTTCCCTGTTCATTTTGTCCAGCATTTCAGTGGATACTTCGCTATGGGTAATTATTTTGTGCATCTGCATTATGGGTCTAGGTATGGGCTTCTCTATGATGCCGCTGAACACGCATGTCCTGAACTCTGCGCCTCGCCAATTGGTGAGCCGCGTTACGCCTCTGACTACTGCGGCCCAGCAAGTCGTTGTTTCGTTTGCAGTAGCGGGCTTGACGGGATATCTGACTTCGCAAATCGCCTCTCACGCTGCAAGCGCGGGAGCGGATGCGAATCCGCTGAGCGCTGTCGTCGCGGGTTACGGCGATACGTTTTTCCTATCCGCGTGCCTCGCGGCCGCGGGGGTCGCATTGTCTCTCCTGTTGCGTAAACCGAAGCAGCAGAAGGAAGATGGAACCGCCGGCGGGAACAATCCGGACGCTGCTGCGATGATGGGGCATTAATATCGAAAATGCAAAGCCTTGGCCGTTGGTTGGCCGAGGCTTTTTTTCATACAAAAGAATAAACCGCTTGACTTTCAGCAGCAATCCGACGGGTACTTGACACCTGTATGCTATAGTGAAAAAGTGATTTTTTTCGGAAAGCCTTACATTTACGGCTATATAGCAAGGAGGAATAATGATGTTTCAATATAGCAATCAAAAATACGAAGGAATCGCGTTCGGCACACAAGATTTGCGGTACGGCGAGCTAATAAGCTGCACCTTTACGCGTTGCTCGTTTGCGAATGGATCGTTAGATGAGATTGCATCGAGCAATTGCCGGTTTATTGCATGTGATTTTCGCGGCGCTTCCTTAAACGGTTCTATTCATAAGGAATCAGCGTTTGAGAATTGCAGCTTTAACGAAGCGAATCTGTTTGTTGCGAAATTTGACCAATGTAAAATGACGGGTTCGGATTTTTCGGGCACCAATATGGATGGGATCACGATTGTGCAAGGCGATTGGTCCTATACGAACTTGAGGCATGCTAGATTAGTTAAACAGGATTTGCGTGGAATTAAATTTTACGAAGCTGATTTGGCAGGAGCTAATTTAGAAAAAGCCGATTTAAGAGATTGTGACCTGACTATGGCTGTACTGGCCAAAACGAAGGTGCAAGGTGCGGATGTAAGAGGGGCTAAGCTGGACGGGGTGGACTTTAAATCGTTTACGGCCACAGGCATGAGAATGGATAGAGAGCAAGCCGTACTATTTGCGCGTTCATACGGGGCGAAAATCGGATAATTAGGAGGGAATTCATGCATATGAAAGACCGTAGCGTATTGCTCACGGGGGCGAATTCAGGCATTGGCAGGGCAACAGCTGAGGCGTTGGCGAAGAAAGGCGCTTCTTTAATTCTCGCTTGCCGGGACACGGCAAAAGGGGAAGCTGTCCGCAAGGAGATCATGGCTAGCAGCGGAAACGGGCGAATCGATGTGGTAAAGGTGGATTTGGCATCATTTGCTTCAATTAGGGAGTTCGCGGCTGAGGTAAATCGCACGTATGATAAGCTGGACGTTCTCATTAATAATGCGGGCATCATGATGAATGAGTGGACGCCGACTGCTGACGGGCTGGATACGATCATGGGCGTTAATCATTTTGGAACTTTTCTGCTAACCGGTTTGTTGGCAGATTTGCTCAAAGCAAGCGGCCGTTCGAGAATCGTTACAGTCAGCTCAATGGCCCATAAGATGTATAAGTTAGATGTAGATGATCTTCATAAAAAGCATAAATACATGCCTTCGCGGGCCTATGGGCAATCGAAGCTGGCGAATATTCTGTTTACGTATGAGTTAGCGCGCAGGTTAAGCGGATCGAGTGTAACGGCAAACTGTCTTCATCCCGGGATTGTAAAAACAAGCTTTGCGAAACGGCTGACGGGCCTTGAGATGCTCTCCTTCGCGGCGCTGAAGCCTTTTATGATTCCGGTTGAAAAGGGTGCGGCTACTTCGGTATTTCTAGCATCCTCACCCAAAGTAGAGGGTGTCAGTGGCCAATATTTCATTCGTTGCAAGGAAGCGCGCTCTTCCAAGCTAAGCCATGACCTGCAATTAGCGCGAAAGCTATGGGAGGAAAGCGAGCGAGTGACCGGTTTTAAAAGCGCATTGTAACATTCTTACGGAGGGTATCTCTGTTCAGCTGGATAGATGATACGTGACGGAAAAGCACGCAATAGGGGATGTCCCACAAGCCACAATGGCTGGGGCATCCTTATTTTTTTGCGCCGCAGTGGTTGGCGTCAGTGTTGGTGCTATCGGTGGTCTTCTCACTGTAGTTCGTACAATGGAACCAGATACTCCAAATGTTCAATCGATTAATAGAGAATGTCTATTGGCGCAGATTGCAAGCTGGTGGTAGATTATTAATTAGATAATTCTCACTAAACAAATAGGAATTTAATAATTTAATAATCGCAGCAAAGCTGCAGAGCCTCTGCTCGAACACCATAGAACGCAAAGGGGAAATGAACGATGGCTAAACGGAAACAACTCAAGCTCGGCGCTATGCTGCATGGAGTGGGAAGCAGTACGTCGTTATGGCGGCATCCCGATATTCAAGCGGATGCGAGCGTTAATTTTGAGCTATACAAAAGCTGGGTCGCGAAAGCTGAGGCTGCAAAATTTGATCTCGCTTTCGTCGCTGATGGCCTCTATATTAACGAGAAGTCGATCCCGCATTTTCTAAACCGGTTCGAGCCGATTACGGTTCTGAGTGCGCTGGCTGCCGTTAGCGAACGGATCGGTCTCGTAGGGACGCTGTCGACTTCCTATAGTGAGCCTTTCACGGTGGCGCGCCAGTTTGCTTCATTGGATGTGATAAGCGGCGGCCGCGCAGGCTGGAATGTCGTGACTTCTCCGCTGGAGGGCTCGGCACTTAACTTCGGGAAGAAGGAGCATCCCGACCATGGGAAACGTTACCGGATTGCGACGGAATATTTGGAAGTGACACGAGGGTTGTGGGATTCGTGGGAGGATGATGCTTTCGTCCGCGACAAGGAATCCGGGGTATTCTTTGATCCTGCCAAACTGCACACGTTGAACCACCAGGGTGAATTCTTCTCCGTACAGGGCCCGCTGAACATCGCGCGTTCGAAGCAGGGACACCCGGTCGTCTTCCAAGCGGGATCATCCGAAGTAGGCAAGAACTACGCGGCGAAGGAAGCGGATGCCGTGTTCACTGGCCACGAGTCGATTGAGGAAGCGATCGCGTTCTATCAGGACGTGAAGGCGCGCGCTGTTTCGTTTGGCCGGAATCCGGACCACGTCGTCATATTCCCAGGCATCGCTCCGGTTATCGGCAGCACCGAGGAAGAGGCGGAGCGCAAATACCAGGAGGTCGTTAATTTAGTATCGGTGGAAAATGCACTGCTCTATCTGGGCCGGTACTTCGACCATCATGACTTCTCCCAATATGATCTAGATGCGCCGTTTCCAGAGCTGGGCGAGATAGGCCGCAACAGCTTCCAGAGCCATACTGATCGAATCAAAGCAGTAGCGAAGGAGAAGAAGCTGACGCTTCGCCAAGTTGCGCTTGCGGCGGCAACGCCTCGCCCTACCTTTATTGGAACAGCTGTGCAAGTGGCGGACCGTGTTCAGGAATGGTTCGAACAAGGCGCAGCTGACGGTTTTATGATCGCATCAGCCGTGCCGTTCGGATTGGAGGATTTCATTGCGCAAGTCGTTCCGATTTTGCAAGAACGCGGGCTGTTCAGGTCGGAATACGAGAGCGATACGCTGCGCGGCAATCTGGGCGTGCCGATCCCGGCGAACCGCTATGCGGCAGCAAGTGTTGATGCCGAAACGAAAGCCACGGTTACAGCCACAGCTATAGTGGAGACTGCTGCTGCGAAACATAGCGATTAATTGTGATATGCGTCAAAAAAATAAGGCCTATCTGCCGGTGTCACTGTAATTGAGCGTGCTCGATCCGGCCTGGGAAAAGTGTAAGGACGGCTAAGCATTAGGCTTAGCCGTCTTTTTTGTTTTAAACATTTTAAATAGTGATTGACAATATGGATTTATTTCATGAAAATTACATTTATGGTTCAAATGAATACATTTTATTAATTAGTCGGGGGTTTATTGTGAAGAAATTAGGATTGTTAGTTTTGATTATTGCCATGCTAATAGCTTCAGGCGAAGCTATTCCTTTAGGGCATGCAATGGCTGCTCAAGGCGTTCAAAAAGAAGAGTCGACATCCTACACATTGGGTTATCATCACTATCAAATGACAGGCAGCGTACCTTATGAAGTAGCATCTTATGTTCCTTTTTCAAACTATGATGTTGATTTTGTAGCCGGAGCAGATGGGATGTTCTATTACACTGACGCAAACACAATCATGGCGTATACCCAAGAAGGTACGCTGGAGTGGACCTATACTTTTCCTCGCACAGACTCCTCATTGCGGTTCATTTCTATAACGCCAGGGGGACAGATTGGCGTGTACGAATGCTCGGCTTTCGAGATGGTTGGTGAATATGGGAATAAAGATAACAAGTTTATTTATCATCCAGCTAAAGCGTTCATTTTTAATAAAGAGGGCAAAATAACAATTTCTTATACGCTGGACGCTTCCGTCGCGACGCCTACGTATTCTCCTAGGAACGCTAGCTTTGACGACCAAGGAAATTTGTATGTGGATACCGATAAGGGCTTCGGTTCATTCGACACGAGTGGCAAACTTCGCTGGAAAAATGCTAATATTTCTGTCCTTAAACAATCAGAGCCAATGGTAGCAGGTTACAGTAACGCTAATTATTTTAGTGATATCGAATTGACGTATATTACGGCCAAGAATGATAGGGTAGTGGCAGTGAATGAGTGGACGGGAGTAGCCTACGGAATGGGCTTGGATGGTAAGCTTTTATGGCAAACGCCTATTGAAGGAGAGCGGTATAGTTCCCATCTGCTAGTGACCGATGATCATGAGTACTTGCTTAATCAACGGAATGTCGGTGGATCGCTCATACGTTCAATGGATGGCAAAAAGGAGATCATTTCGGATCCTGAAAACTCAGCGGCCAGTTCATTGATTCCGGGGGATGGAAGAGGAAACTATTACTTTGTCGACTCCGCAGGCATTGTCCAAATGAATAAGCATGGCGTTAAGAATTGGACCTATAAGTTGGGCATCACTTTTGGTGATGAACCGCTAGTGGCGGATTCATTCGGCAATGTATATTTCTCTGACGATGATGGCAGTATCTATAGCCTCAATCGGGACGGAAAGCTCCGTTTTAAATTTCACTATATAGACGGGTATTCCACCAGTGACATCTATATGAAAGCTAATGGTGACTTGCTTGTCATGGACTATGGCATTATAACGCTTCGCCCTACAAACAAGCAGTTGGCAGACATGCAATCCGGCAATCCAATGGCAGAACAAGAGGGTCCTGCTTTAACAGATAATCAAGCAGGAACTGTTGATGCTGCATGTGATCCGTTCGCATCGGACAATCCGTATGCTAAGAACACGGAGATTCGGATATTCATGGACTGCCAGGAAGTTGATATTGATCCGAAGCCGCTCATGAATAACGGGAGTGTGCTGGTACCGCTAAGGGACATATTCGAGCGATTAGGAGCATCGGTAAGCTGGGACCAGGGCTTGCAGACGATTCAAGCTCAAAAAGGCTCAACGAAAGTCTATTTGCAGATCGGCAACAAGACTGCTTACAGTAATAATCAAAAGGTTCAATTGAATGCTGCACCACAGTTAGTGAACGGTTCGACCTTTGTACCGCTTCGATTCGTCAGCGAAGTATTTAATTGTAAGGTGCAGTGGAATAAAGAAAAGCTTACTGTATTCATTGTTACAACGAGTTAACAGCAAGGCCTTGTAGGTTAGCTTACACGTGCAGGTTGTCGGTATATCCGGTACTGGCACGTGTTTTTTTATGATCGAATTATTGATTCTTGGCTGGCGGAGGACGTTCTGAATCCCTATGGTTCGGTTATAATAAATGGTAATTACTTAGAATGGGTGGAGAGGTGGGATTAACCATCTATGCGTTTGTTTCGGATCATGGTGTTGGCGATCGTTCTAGCTATAGTCGGGGGATGGAAGTTGATGGAGCTGCTGAAACAATCGGAATGGCTTAATTCTGCCGCCCGTCCAGCCCAATTCGTGCAAAATGAGCCGTCGCTAGTCGATAGCATCCATCAACATTTGCAAGCGCGCACTGAGCGTTTTTCGATCCGATTAAGTGGGGTGGGCTTCTCGGAAGCTAGGATTAAGCAATCCATTAAGCAGGCAATAGCTGCTGATGATTATACGGCATACGTGATGGACTCCTATTACTATACGATACGGTCGCGCGCGGAGCGGGCGGATTTGCAATTGATTGTTCGTTATCGTGAATCTGCTGCGCAGACGGCGGAGGTTGACAGGATCACGGATGATGCTTTACTTACGATTGTGAAGCCGGGAATGAGTGGCCACGAGAAAGTAAAAGCGATTCATGATTGGGTCGTTGAACGGGTCGAGTACGATACCTCGCTTCAGCGCTACACTGCTTATGATGCATTGGTGAACGGAAAAGCGGTGTGCCAAGGATACGCGCTGCTCATGCATCGGATGTTGGAGAAAGCGGGATTTGAGGATAAGATCGCAGAGGGCACAGTACAGTCCGGCAATCATGCATGGAACTTGGTTAAGCTTGGTGGCAACTGGTATCATCTTGATGCGACGTGGGATGACGCTGCACCAGATACGAAAGCACTGAAGGATACGGTTCTTGCCAAGTCGATTGGCAGCGAGGTGCGATATCGGTATTATATGCTGACAGATGACCAGATAAGTGCGGATCATAAGTGGACGAAGCCCTATCCGAAGGCGGTTGTTAGTTATGCTAGTGTACTTAATACGGAGCAAAAGACAGCCAGTGATATTGCGGCGGCAAGCTTATCGAAGCTGGAAACGGCGATCGGATTGGACTGGTTGAAACCTGAGCGGACAGTGGAATCGCTTGCCTCACTCACGGGGAAGCTGGCGGACATCGCCGCCCGGGGAATGCTGGAGCTGACCATCCGGTACATGGACGGCGAGTCGTGGCAAGATGATATCCGCGTAGCCATTGATGGTGCGGGAATCAAGGAAGGATACTCCGTTCGGAGCATTCCTTATCGAACGGATGGTTCGGTGCTGCTGCACATCGAGCTTATTCCGTCAGCGAGATAAAGCTGTGGGCAGTGTCGCGCAAGCGGCGCCAAGCGCCCAATAGGGCATAGAAACCTGCCCTATTGTCGCGCCAGCGCTATGTTTGCGCACAAGCAACAAAAGCGCACGGGAAGCGAGGTGATCGCTTGTCCGTGCGCTTTTAATATGCTTGCCTACTCCGAATCGGCCGCCCCAGCAGCGTCAGCGCCGCGGTTCCGCTGCGTCATCTGCTGCCAGACCGAGCCGGCGGCTTCCTCGCCGCGCTCGATCCGTTCGACGGCTATGCTCGCCTGCAGCGAGATTTCGAACTCGGCATCCGACATCGCTTCGCGCAGCGCCTCAAGCGCACTATCGTCGCCAACCTCATAGAGGAAGCGGGCCGCCCGCCAGCGGACGAGCTTGTTGCTGTCGCGCAGCGATTCGATCATGGGGCCGATCGCAACGGCATCGCCGATATCGGAGAGTGTGTCGCCAGCTGTCCGGCGGACGCTGACGGACTTGTCCCGTAGCGCGGCGAACAGCAGCGGCATCGCTTCCGCGCTGCGCAGATCGCCGAGATAGACGACGGCTAGCCGCCGGATGGAGGCGTTGTCGTCCTTCAATGCGCGTTCCAGCAGCGGCAGGGCCTCCGGCGTAGCTGCCGCAAGCCGGTCGAAAGCGGCATAACGCTGCTGCCAGTCCGCTGCCGTATCAAACTCCGCCAGCACCTCAACAGCCGAAAGCGGCGCAGGGCGAACCGGCATATCGGATGGCGCATCAGGCCCTTGCGCGACCGATGTTTCTACCAAGGCAGCCAGCCGTTCCTCCGTATAAGCAGCTTCCAGTTCCCTTACGATTTCCGCCGCAATTTCTTCCGGCTCTCCGTAACGAATGCCGAATTCTTCTAGCTTCCGCTCGCGGATCATCGTTGCGCCTGCCGCCGCTTGCACCGCATCGGTGAAACGCTGTGCCATCGCAGCGCGCACCTCGCGTTCGCCGATGCGAACCCGTACCTGCATCGGGATGCCCCGATACAGCTGAACGAGCACATGCGCTTCGCCGAAGCTGTCGGCCGAAGGCGAAGCCCCTTCCGCGGCTGCGCCTGTCCCAGCTGGATCGCCAGCCGACAGCAGCTGGCGCGCTTCCGCTAGAATCGCTTGCCAGTCCGCATTAGGCTTGCGGTCCAGCGCGATAAAGTCGGCGGTGCGGAATACGCTCCGCACGCCTTCGATCGCGAGCAGGGCGCGCAGCGGCTCAGGCGCTTCTGTTGCGCGGTCTTGCGTATAGGTATGCCGCAGCCCTCGCGGGAGCGATTCATCGACATTCAGCTTCATGGAATTCGGGCTCGGTGTAGGTTCGATTGAAAGTAGCTTCATTACAAGATTACCTCCGCTTCTTGTCACATGCTTGATCTCCCTATTTTACCCGATATTAATCAGCGAAGCGAATGGCTGGCGGCGTGTGGCAGCTATTTGCTGCATAGAACGCTTGTCCCGCCTGTTATGTTTGTTTTTTGCCTTGAGAAAGCAAATTCGGACAATACTATGCCAATCCGGCGCATCGTTATCGGATAATGGAAGCGTTATAATGGAACTACATCCTGCCGGTGCATCATCGCAAGTGAAACCCGGCACTAAATCGGAGGAACCCAATCATGGCAAACCCAACAACTGCCCGCATTCGTTTTGGCGTAATCGGCGCTGGCGCTATCGGTGCGATCCATATGGAAACTTTAAATAAACTCGCTGACGTTGCGGAGCTCAAAGCCGTTACCGATACCTACCTGCCACTCGCAGAGCAGCGTGCAACGGAATATAACATCCCAGTGACGCATGCTTCACCGGAAGCGCTGCTTGCTGATCCAGAGCTGGACGCTGTCGTTATTGCAGTGCCGAACCAATTTCATGCTCCGCTAACGATCGCAGCTCTTGAGGCTGGCAAACATGTCATTCTCGAGAAGCCAATGGCTATTGATTCGGCGAAAGCAAAAGAAATCGTAGACGTCCAAGAGCGTACAGGCAAAACATTGATTATCGCACAGCAAATGCGGTTCTCCGGCCTAGCGCGTGCAGTGAAAGCTGTAATCGACGAAGGCAAGCTGGGACGCATTTATAACGTGAAAAGCGGCTGGATTCGCAAAAAAGGCATTCCAGGCTGGGGTTCATGGTTCACGCGCAAGGAGCTGGCAGGCGGCGGTCCGCTTATCGATATCGGTGTCCATATGATCGATTTGGCGCTTCACTTTATGGGCGGGCCTCGCCCGGTGTCGGTTTTCGGCACAACCTATGCGGAGTTTGGCCCGCATAAACGCGGCACGGGCAACTGGGGAACGCCGAACTGGGAAGGCACTTACGATGTCGAGGACTTGGCAACGGCTCTCATTAAGCTGGACAACGGCGCTACGCTCGCGCTTGATGTCAGTTGGGCGGCACATGCGGCTGATATGTCCGACGAGCCATTTATTCACTTGATGGGATCCGAGGGAGGCATCTCGTACGTTGGCAACACAGCGAAGTTTATTACGCATGTTGACAACGAGGTCGTTACGACAGAGATCGCGCCGCTTGATGATTCGAATGAGCGCGAGCTGCTAGCTCGCCATTTCATCCAATCGATCCAAGATGGCACGACGCCGATCTCTTCTGCTATTTCAGGCTATACGAACAACCGGATTCTCGATGCGATCTATGAGTCGTCAGAGACGGGCAACCAAGTAAAGCTGAACTGGAACTAAGCAAAACGATTAGCTTTCGCTGCAATCAGCATCTAAACTAGCTTCATCATGCATAACGGGATGGGCTTCCAAGCGGCGATTGAACGCCGTTCTCTGGAAACCGATCCCGTTTTTGCACACCTTATGACGGAAGCGGGCATTTATGATATAATGATGCGATGAACATGTTTGAGAGGACGGGATCCATTCAATGATTAGTACGTCAGGCGTCTCGCTTCGCTACGGCAAGCGCCCGCTATTTGAAGATGTTAATATTAAGTTTACGCCAGGTAACTGTTACGGCTTGATTGGCGCCAACGGTGCGGGCAAGTCGACTTTTCTCAAAATCTTGTCCGGCGAAATCGAAGCCAACACAGGCGAAGTGCACATTACGCCAGGCGAACGTTTTGCTGTACTGAAGCAGAACCATTACGAATACGACGAGTTCTCGGTATTGCAAACCGTAATTATGGGCCACAAGCGCCTGTATGATGTGATGCAAGAGAAGGACGCTCTGTATGCAAAAGCCGAATTCACAGATGAAGACGGCATGCGTGCAGGCGAGCTCGAAGCTGAGTTCGCTGAGATGAACGGCTGGGAAGCGGAGTCCGAAGCGGCAGAGATGCTTAATGGCCTTGGCATTTTCACAGAGTTCCACGATAAGCAAATGAAGGAGCTCGGCGGCAACGAGAAAGTTCGCGTGTTGCTTGCGCAAGCGTTGTTCGGTACGCCTAACATCCTGCTGCTTGACGAGCCTACCAACCACTTGGACATGGAATCGATCCACTGGCTGGAAAACTTCTTGGCGAGATTCGAAGGCACTGTCATCGTAGTCAGCCATGACCGCCACTTCCTGAACACGGTTTGTACGCATATCGCGGACATCGACTTTGGCAAAATCCAAATGTATGTCGGCAACTACGACTTCTGGTACGAGTCCAGCCAGCTGGCGCTCACGCTCCAACGTGACCAGAACAAGAAGAAAGAAGACAAAATCAAAGAGCTGCAAGCGTTCATTCAGCGCTTCAGCGCGAATAAATCGAAGTCGAAGCAAGCAACTTCCCGTAAGAAGATGCTCGACAAAATCTCGCTCGACGACATTCGTCCGTCGAACCGCAAGTATCCGTTCATCAACTTCAAGCCTGAGCGCGAAGCGGGCAAACAGCTGCTGCTCGTAGAAGGCCTGACGAAGACGATTGACGGCGAGAAAATTATCGACAACATGACGTTCACCGTGAACAAAGGCGACAAAATCGCACTCGTTGGCCCTAATGGCTTAGCGAAAACGGTCTTGTACCAGCTCATCATGGGCGAGCTTGAGCCGGATGCCGGCACGTTCCAATGGGGCATTACGACGACGCAAGCGTACTTCCCTAAAGACAACTCGGCGTACTTCGATGGTGTAGACCTAACACTGGTTGACTGGCTCCGCCAATATTCCAAGGATCAGGACGAAACGTTCATCCGTGGCTTCCTCGGCCGTATGCTGTTCGCAGGCGACGAGTCGATGAAGAAAGCAAGCGTATTGTCCGGTGGCGAGAAAGTTCGTTGTATGCTGTCCAAGATGATGCTGTCCGGCTCGAACGTGCTTGTCATGGACGAACCGACGAACCACTTGGACCTCGAATCGATTACGGCGCTCAATAATGGCATGATCGACTTTGATGGCACGATGCTGTTCACCTCGCATGACCATCAGTTCGTTCAAACCGTTGCGAACCGGATCTTCGAGATTACGCCGAACGGCTTGATCGATCGCATGATGTCGTATGACGAGTATCTGGAAAATGCGGAAGTAAAAGCGATGCGCGAACGGATGTATCCGGCAGAGTAAGACGTTGCGAAGCTTTGAATCGTAAACTCCAAGCCTGCAGGCGCAATTGCTTGCAGGCTTTTTTGTCGAATGCTGATTAAACGCCGCATCGTGCGGTTAATGAGAACCAACTTATATTGCACGAACATTGGGGGGATCTGCATGTCTATTTTTGAGCGAGTGAAGCAAGGGGCAACTGATGCGGCAAGGAAGGCGCAGCAGACGCTAGAGATTACCCGATTGAACAGCCAGAAGTCATCGCGCGAGAAGGAAATGACAAAGCTGTACACGGAGATGGGCGAGGCAATGTTCCACGCCTACATGAACGGCGAAACAGCGGAGACCGAGGAACGCGTAGCCTCCTGCTGCGAGCAGCTGCGGGCATTAAAACAAGACATTGACACAATCGAGGATAAAATCCAAGGCGTAAAGCTGGAGAAGAGTTGCGGTTGCGGCAAAGTCGTTCCAGTGAACGTTAAGTTCTGTCCAGATTGCGGCACACGCTTCACGGAGCCAGAGCCAAAGCCTGAGATGACGATGGGCGAGATTCGCGTCATTTGCCCGGACTGTGATACAGAGAATGATCTGGCTGCACGGTATTGCACAGATTGTGGGCTTGAGTTCGGCAAGCCAAAGGCGGCTCCGGCTGACTTGGCGAAGACGGGGTCCCCTCTGCAACATGAGCATGATCATGTCCATGTGCACGAACATGATCATGAGCACGATCACGAGCATCAGCACGATAATGAGCAAGACAGAACGGCAGCGCCAGGGACGGAGCGGCGCGACGGTCAACGCCAATCCGATGCCGCAGGCAACAAGCCAGGCAGGGATGACGGCAATCCATTCGGCTATTTTTAAATCCCAATAAAGCAAACGAAGCAGTCTGCGCGTATTTTAGCGTATGGCTGCTTTTTTTATGGAGCGGAAACCGGATGATTGGCGAATATTGGGGTAATCTAGATGGGATGCTGTTATTGGGAATTTGGAGGTAATAACGTTGGCGAATGGCGATCAATACGCGGACATTAAACAGGGGGAAAAAGGAGCCTGGATCAGTATCGGCGCATACTTAGCGTTATCTGGCGTTAAGCTGTTTGCAGGGTACTGGTTCGCCTCGCTGGCACTGACCGCGGATGGATTCAACAACTTAACGGACATTGTAGCGTCGGTTGCCGTACTGGTCGGCTTGCGCATTTCGCAGAAACCGCCGGATAAGGACCACCCGTATGGCCATTTTCGTGCGGAGACGATTGCAGCGCTCATTGCATCGTTCATTATGGCAACGGTCGGCATTCAGGTGCTTATTGATGCGGTACGGTCACTGTTCTCAGGCACACACGAAGTGCCAGGCTTAACATCAGCTTGGGTGGCGCTGGCAGCGGCAGCGGCGATGCTGCTCGTATACAACTATAATCGAAAGCTGGCTAAGCGAATTAATAACCAAGCGCTATTGGCGGCGGCCAAGGACAATTTGTCTGATGCGTTGGTTAGTATCGGGGCAGCAATCGGCATTGTTGGCGCGAGAATGGGATTCGCTTGGTTAGACACCGTTGCTGCTTTCGCTGTCGGCATCATTATTTGCAAGACGGCATGGGATATCTTCTACAGCTCGACACATGCGTTGACGGATGGCTTTGACGAGAAGAAGCTTGTTGCGCTACGCGGCACGATTGAACGGACCAAAGGCGTGCGATCGATTAAAGACATCAAAGCCCGCGTACATGGCAGCAATGTGCTGATTGATGTGATCGTGCTCGTTGACCCGTCATTGTCACTGGTAGAGAGCCATCAGATTAGCGATGAAATTGAGCATCAGATGGAGTGCAAGCATAACATCATGAGTGTGCATGTTCATGTAGAGCCTTATATCAGCACGCCAATGCCAGCTGTCGATAGTTAGTTGGGAAGGCACGCTGCGGGCGCTAGTAAATGTTGGTTACGCTGGTTATGTAGGTATATAGTGGTTCTTGGGGCCTATCTTTCCCTGCAAGGCTAAAGTTATGGAACCGTGAGAATGTTTTAACAAAAGCCGGCAGCATTTTCACTGTATTGCTGGCCATAATGAGAAACATGAGAAGGCGCCCGCTGGGCGCTTTTTGTTTGTTTGCGTTTTCAATTCCAGATGGCAAGGTTCGATGTGCCTAGGGATAGGGATAAACAAGTTAGGATGTAGGTCGGATGCTCCATTGTCCATCTGAAACTACAATGAGGTCATATTCCGTGAGACAGAAGGATTACCGATGGTGAATAGACGGTAGACATCACGAACAACGGAGGGTATGACAACATGGGAACATTTTCGTCCAAAATGAAAAAACCGCTTATCACAGCTTCAATTACGGCTATGCTCGCGCTAGGTGCAGTTATGGTGCCGGCAGCAGATGTGTGGGCAGCACAGGCCGGAACAGCAACGGTACAGTCAGGCGTTAATATGCGTACGCAGCCGTCCACTTCAGGAAACGTTATCCGTATGTTGAAGCAAGGCGAATCGATTACTGTATTAGAGCAGACGAATTCTTATTGGTATAAAGTACAGGACTCCCGCGGAACTGTTGGGTATGTATCGACTTCCAGCCAATATTTATCGATAACGCCATCGAGCACGCCGTCACAAGGCAGCACGAATGGCACGATCGTTGCGACGGTTACGTTACGGACAAGCCCTTCCACGAGTGGTTCGGCGATTGGATATTTGCATAAGAACGACCAAGTGCAAGTGATTAGCGCTCCGAATGCCTACTGGTATGAGGTTGCCGATCAGCAGGGGCGCAGGGGCTATATCAGCTCCCAATCGAAATATATTACTGTAAGCGGAGCGGTGCCAGGCGGCAGCGCTGGTGGTGGAAATACAGGAGATCCGAGCACACCGGACAACGGAGCGAGTACTGGCGACAACGCAGCCAAGATCGAGCAAGTTATCGCTACGGGCATGAAATATCTCGGCACGCCGTACGAATTCGGATCGAATCGCAACACGACGACGACATTCGATTGCTCAGATCTTGTGCGGACGATGTTCCTGGAAGGCATCGGCCTGAAGCTTCCTGCGGACTCCCGCCAGCAAGGGGAATATGTCCAGAACAAAGGCAATGCCGTAACCGACTGGCATCAGCTCAAGCGCGGCGATCTCATTTTCTTCATGTCATATAAAGGCTCCAGTGCTTCCGCATATGCCGGCATCGACAAGTCGAAGCAGAAGATTACGCATGATGGCATCTACTTGGGCAACGGACAAGTCCTGCACACGTATTCCAAAGAATCAGGCGGCGTCAAAATCAGCAGCATCGCAGGCACGCATTGGGAATACCGCTTCGTGTACGGCGGAAGTGCGCTGTAAGCCGCTTACTCTAGCTCGTTATGAATTTCACTATCCTGCGACGACTCTTTCCGATATTCGGAAGGGGTCGTTTTTTGTTGTTTACGAAACACTTTAATGAAGTAGCTCACATGGTCGAAGCCGGCCTCTAGCGCAATATCGGATATTTTGCGGTCGGTGTTCCGCAGCAGCTCTGCCGCCCTTCGGATCCGGTACGTGTTGATATATTCGATTGGCGTTTTGCGGGTCATCGATTTGAAAAATCGGATGAACTGCCCTTCGCTCATCGGCACAAGATCAGCTAGCTCTTGAATGCGCAGCCGGCGGTCGAAGTTTTGTTGAATATGAACGATGACGGTTTTGAGCCTATCGATTTTGGCTAATTCGGAAGCGCTCGTGATGGTGCGGTTGCGCCATTGTCCAGCAGCGGCGATTGCGTGAAAAATAAGCAGCATGCGCCCCTTCATCGCAGCTTCATAGCCAGGCGTTTGGGCCTCATAATCATGCCTCATGTCTGCCAAATGTCCCAGAACGGTTCGTCCCCATTCCGAATCTGGGCGAATATGCCTCGGAAACGTGCGGCGGCGCTCCTGCAGCGGGGCAATGAAGCTTGATTGAATGGCGTCATAGCTGGCGCTAGACAGCCATCCGATATCGAAGACGATTGCACAAAATTTGCAGGATGCCCCTTCCACAGCGTGGCCTGCATGGAGGTCGCCGCCATTAATGAAGACGGCTTCCCCTGCCTGAACGGCAAAATATTCGGTATCGACTTGGAATTGCACTTCTCCCTCTATTACACAGAAAAACTCTGCTTCCTTGTGCCAGTGGGCATCCAGCACAGGTTCCCCGGCTTCTTTGTCGATCCAATACGTTGCCAGCGGCAACATGGCATCCCCATGCAGGCGATCTTCGCGGAGGGAATGTTTTGTATAGATATCCATTTTCGTCCGACCTGCGCTTTCATCATAATTGTGCTACTAATTAGCATTATTATGATAGTTGATGGTTATTTAAATCAGTATAATACAACTTAACACAATTTAAAAGCACAAGCCAATCATGAAATTCTAAGGATAGAGACATAGAACTTTGGGCAGGCGAAAGGATGGAATAAAACGATGAAATTCCATGACGGAAACTGGCTTATTCGCGAAGGTTACACGGTAAAATCCGCTGTTCAAGCGCATGAGGTAGAACAACGGGGAGAAGAACTCACAGCTTACGTATCACCGATTCCGATTATGAGCCGCGGCAATATGCTTGATACGCTCCAACTGACGGTGAAATTTCATTCCCCGGCGCCGGGCGTTATCGGCGTGAAGCTGGTCCACTATGCAGGCGTGCAGGAGCGAGGGCCGAAATTCGAGCTGACACCGCAATCGAGCGGGCATGTTACGATTACGGAAACGGATAATGAGACTATTCTGGCGAGCGGCACCTTAAGTGCCCATATTCGCAAAGGCGAAGAATGGAGCGTTGCTTTCTATCGCGGCAGCGAGCGCCTGACGGCTAGCGGCCCGCGCTCAATGGCTTACATTACGGAAGGCAAACAGCGCGCTTGGCTTCGCGATGAGTTGGACTTGGGCGTAGGCGAGTTCATCTACGGGCTTGGCGAGCGCTTTACTGCATTTGTCAAAAACGGCCAAACAGTCGACATCTGGAATCAAGACGGCGGCACAAGCTCGGAGCAAACCTATAAGAACATCCCATTCTACGTGTCGAATAAAGGCTACGGCGTATTCGTTAATCAGCCAGAGCTCGTTTCCTTCGAGGTAGGCTCGGAGAAAGTGAAAAAAGTCCAGTTCAGCGTAGAAGGCGAATCGCTCGAGTACTTCATCATTGATGGCCCATCGATTAAGGATGTATTGGGCAAATATACCGGCCTGACCGGCAAACCGGCATTGCCGCCGGCATGGTCTTTCGGCTTGTGGCTGACAACGTCGTTCACGACGAACTATGATGAAGCGACGGTTAACTCGTTCGTAGACGGCATGGCAGAACGCGACTTGCCGCTGCATGTTTTCCACTTTGACTGCTTCTGGATGAAGGAATACCACTGGACGGACTTCAAATGGGATGACCGCACCTTCCCGGATCCAGTTGGCATGTTGAAGCGCCTGAAGGACAAAGGGCTCAAAATTTGTGTATGGATCAACCCATACATTGCGCAGCGCTCCCGTCTCTTCGAGGAAGGCAAGCAAAATGGCTATCTCGTGAAAAAAGCGAACGGCGACGTTTGGCAGTGGGATCTATGGCAGCCGGGCATGGCGCTCGTTGACTTCACAAACCCAGCCGCTTGTGAATGGTTCGCAGGCTACCTGCGTGATCTTGTCGATATGGGTGTCGACAGCTTTAAGACCGACTTTGGCGAGCGTATTCCGACTGATGTTGTATACTATGATGGTTCCGATCCGTTCAAAATGCATAACTTCTACACCCAGCTCTACAACAAAGTTGTATTCAACGTGCTGGAAGAGAAGCTTGGCAAAGGCGAAGCGGCGTTGTTCGCACGTTCCGCTACGGTTGGCGGACAGAAATTCCCTGTTCACTGGGGCGGCGACTGCTACGCCGACTACGAGTCGATGGCAGAGAGCCTGCGTGGCGGCCTGTCGCTTGGCTTGTCTGGCTTCGGCTTCTGGAGCCATGACATCGGCGGATTCGAAAATACGGCGCCAACGCATGTGTTCAAACGCTGGCTTGCTTTCGGCTTGCTTTCTAGCCACAGCCGCTTGCATGGCAGCAAATCGTACCGGGTGCCTTGGGCGTACGATCAAGAGGCTGTCGACGTTACACGGTTCTTCACGAAGCTGAAATCTCGGCTCATGCCGTACTTGTTCGACACTGCTGCGCAAGCGCCAGAACGGGGATTGCCATCCATGCGTGCGATGATTTTGGAGTTCCAAGATGATCCGACATCGGAGTTCCTTGATCGCCAATACATGTTCGGAGAAAACCTGCTCGTAGCGCCGGTATTCACTGAGAGTGGTGAAGTTCAGTACTACTTGCCGCAGGGCGGGACGTGGACACATGTACTGACGGGCGAGCCCAAGCAGCCGGGCTGGCACAAAGAAAGCTATGGCTTCGACAGCTTGCCGCTGTTCGCCCGCCCGAACTCTATCGTAGCCTTCGGCGCCAACGATCTGCGTCCTGACTATGACTATGTCAACGGTGTCGATTTCAACGTGTATGCGTTGGAGGATGGCCGCAGCGCGGCAGCGACCGTACGCGATGTTAAAGGTACGGTCGAAGCAACCGTTGTGATTGCTCGTGAAGGCCAAACCATCAACGTTTCCCTTCAAGGGAGCGGCAAAGCCTTCAGCGTAACGCTCAACAGCATCGGTGAAATCGCTTCGGTCAGCGGCGCCTCGGCGTCGGTGGAGGGCAGCACAATCATCGTCCCTGCTGGCGAGAGCAATGTAGCCTTTACGATTAAGTTAAAATAATCACTTAGCAACACAGCGTCCATCAGCCAACTTCCGCCTCCGCGCGCCAACATTCGCCAGAATGATTGGCGTGTGGAGGCTTTTTTATGCATAAAACCAGGTGGTTCTAACGCAAGAATGATCCAGCCCTGAGTGAAATGCCTATATCACGGATTAGGCGAGAGGAGCTTTCGTTGCTGGGAAGAGCGAGAAGTACTAACGCACGCAAGAAACTGTATAAGAGCAGCGATATAGGCATTTCACTCAGGAAAAAGGCAATGCAGGATAGGAGCGTTTAAGAGTATGATCAATCAAAATAGGCAGACATGGGACACTGGGGAGTAGAAACGGGATATAGGCATTTCACTCAGGGGAGGGAAGTTTGCGAGATAGGTGGTGTGTGGAAGTGTGCAAATATGCAAATATGTCAATTGCCCATATCACAAGCTTAAACGGCAGTGTTATGGGCAATTTTGAGGAGATAAAGCTTTACTAGCTCTACGCGTACTTACTCGCGGGGCTGGCGGCGGGCTACGCCAGAGAGTTGGGCAGCCTCGATGACACGGCGGCGCACTTCTTCGACGATGCGGCTGTTGAAGACGCTTGGGATGATGTACATGCGGCTCAGTTCGTCAGCGCCGATGACGGAAGCGATTGCTTCGGCAGCGGCTAGCTTCATCGGTTCATTGATGGTCGTAGCGCGGCAGTCAAGCGCGCCGCGGAAGATGCCTGGGAAGCAGAGCACGTTGTTAATTTGATTGGGATAGTCCGAGCGGCCGGTAGCGAATACGCCGACGATATCTTCAATCAGCTCAGGGCGAATTTCGGGCTCAGGGTTCGCCATGGCGAACACGATCGGATCAGGTGCCATAGACGAGACATGAGCGCGTGTCAGGATGCCCCCTGCAGATACGCCAATAAATACATCTGCACCTGCCAAAGCCTCCGATAAGCCTCCTGATAGCCGCTTAGGATTGGTATGCTCCGCATACCATTGCCACATCGGATTGGCGTAGGATTTGTCTACCGTCAGGATGCCGACACGGTCAACGCCGACAATGTCGCGAGCGCCTCCTGCGAGGAGCATCTTGGTACAAGCTGTGCCGGCTGCACCGATGCCGCACACGACGATGCGTGCGTTGGCAAGCGTGCGTCCAGTAAGCTTAAGGGCATTTAGAAGCCCGGCATATAGGACGACTGCAGTGCCGTGCTGGTCATCGTGAAAGACAGGGATGTCCAGCTCATCGCGAAGCCGCTGCTCGATCTCAAAGCATCGCGGAGCCGAGATGTCCTCAAGATTGATGCCGCCAAAGCCAGGGGCAATTCCTTTCACCGCAGCAATAATAGCTTCTGTATCTTGCGTGTCCAAGCAGATGGGGAAAGCATCGACATCCGCAAATTGCTTGAATAGCATCGCTTTGCCTTCCATTACAGGCATTGCGGCGTACGGACCGATGTTGCCAAGCCCGAGCACCGCGCTGCCGTCGGATACGACAGCTACAGTGTTGCGCTTGATCGTCAGCGTAAAAGCTTTGGAGGGGTCCTCATGAATGGCGGTGCATACGCGTGCGACCTCTGGCGTGTAAACGCGCGACAGGTCGTCGCGGTTTTGAATGGGCGTCTTTGGCTGGATTGTAATTTTGCCGCCCAGATGGAGCAGGAATGTTCGGTCGGATACATTGACAAGCTTCACGCCTGGTACGGCGGATAGCGATTGCGAAATGCGCTCTGTGCTGGCCGAATCACCGATTTTGACCGTTAAGTCTCGAACCGTACGGTCCCGCCCAGTCTGGATCACGTCGATTGCGATCATATCTCCGCCAGCTGCTTCGATTGCAGCAGCCGCAGCGCCAAAGCCGACGCTTCGAGCGTCCAGCTCGACGCGCAGAATAATTGTTTTGCCGTCTAAACCTTTCCCTTGCATACACCGATCCCTCCTGCTCTATGGGCTAACTATACCCGGGTTGACTGTCGAATATTCATGGCTGGCGAGAAATGAAACGCCGTCACTGCATATAGCGCAGGACGGCGTCTGTACATTCTTTGGGGTTATATTGTTCATTGCGCTTATTCAGAAGCGCTTGGCGGAATTCCATGAAGGATGGCTTGTCAAGCAGCCGCTTGAACCATTTGGTGATCGTATCTTGCGTATGCAACTTTTCGCCGAAGCCATTTTGAACAAAATATTCGCAGTTTTCTTCTTCTTGGCCTGGAATCGGCTTGTAGAACAGCATAGGCAAGCCTTTGCTCAGCCCTTCTGTGCAGGTCATGCCGCCGGGCTTCGTAACGAGCAAATCTGCAACGTCCATCAGCTTGCTGACTTCGCGTGTAAATCCAAGAATATGAATATTCGGATGGTTAAATTGCGGATGTTGCAGCATTTTCTCACGCATTTTCTCGTTGCTGCCCACACAAATAATAAGTTGAACTTTCTCGCGCCACTCTGTCATGTACTCCAGAAGATCGTCATCGTCGTCCATAAGGCCCCAGCCGCCGCCCATAACAAGCACGGTAGGCATGTCCCGAAGCCCAAAATGCTTAAGCACTTCGCTGCGTTCGCTTGTCTGCCAGAAGCTAGGATGTACTGGAATGCCAGTAACCTCTATACGGTTCTCATGAACGCCGCGTTCGATCAGCTTGCGCTTCACGATAGGGGTAGAAACTAAGTAATGATTCACTTCTTGGCTAATCCAAGTGCCATGTGCGTCATAATCGGTAATAACCGTACATAATTGCACGTCTTCTTGCCCAAGCCGCTTCAGTCTAGAAACGACTGCATTCGGAACGGGGTGGGTGCAGACAATCAAATCGGGCTTCAACTGGTCAATCACTTGCGAGGTATGGGTATAAAACACGCGGTGCAGCGCAAGCTGGGTGAAACGGTTGAGCGATTTATTGTAATTGCTTCTATACATCATGCCGACAAGCTTCGGTTGTTTGCTAACGGTCTTCCGGTAAGCGGACACTATTAAAGGACCTACGACAGGGTTAAGAAACTTCCCTAGCTCGATGACGCGGGTCTGAATGCCGGGTGACGAGAGCCGTATGCCAACCGCGAGAGCGTAGGCGGCTTGTGTATGTCCGGAGCCGAATCCTTCGGAGAGCAGCAGTACTCTTTTCTTACGCATGGACTCACCTACTTTTCTAACCGCATCATTAATAAAACCGCACATTATGCGGCAATTATCTTATTACCATATTACGATGGTTCTGCCTGTAAACACAAGATGACAATTGGCAGTTGCCAATGTGTAGGGCAATAAATTAAGCTAAATTTTAGGTTATTAGCGGTATTCTGCATAATCGGTATATAGACGAAGAGGAGTTGTAAAAAGATGCGATATTCGATTGAACAGCAGCCTGAGGTTGATAGCATCGTTCAAATGACGTATAAAACGGGCGTTTACGCTGGCAAAGTAATAGAGATTGGCGGGCCAAGAGCTGTGGTGCAGGTATTAGCTGTGCTAAAACATCCCCAACAAGGCAACTTGCATTATCCGTACGATCCGGATGTGCCGATGTTTCACGAGCGGCGTGCGCTTAGCCATAATGAGAAGGCGTTGACGGCTTATCAAGACCTTGAGCCTTATCGTGGCGAGGTTCCGCCCTATCTGGAGTCATTAGTACATGCTTTAGAGTCGGAAGCGGCTGATCTGGACCGATTGAAACGTTGGGCGGAGCGGGGCCTGGAAACGCTGGAGATTGTGAAGAAGGATTATCGTTTGTAAACGGATATAGTCGGGGAAGGGATGGTGATTGCGTTGCCATCCTTTTCATCGAAAAAAAAGCAAATGTGCCACTTGAGAGAAGTGGCTAGACGTGGTAAACTACTTTTTGACTGTATGACCGAATGACCAGAATGGTGTTTTGGTCAGTTGTTCGATAAGACGGTTCAGAAGGAGTGGTAGTACACATGCAGGAACGGAAACCGTTAGACCGAAAACGGCTCATTGTAGAAGCGGCAGAAAAGTCGTTTACGATGTTTGGATATAAAGCGACAACGATGGATCTCGTATCGAAGCTTGCTGGCGTTGGCAAAGGGACGATTTATACTTTTTTTGCTACCAAGGAAGAATTGTTCGGCGAGATTATCCGCCAGCTTACTGCAGAGATGAAGGCGGCGGTCGTGGTGCGAATAGACGCTTCACGCTCGTTTTTCGAAAATCTGACGGATGCTTTGCATGGGGTGCTTCAATTCCGGGAAACACATGAGCTGTTCATTAAATTGGCGCAGGAGTTTAGGGAACTTGGCACGCCAACCGTGCAAGAAGGGCTGTCCTTGATGGAGGATGCCATTATTTTATTCATCGAGCGTGAAATTGAGCTGGCACAGCAAAAAGGCGAGCTGCGCGAGATGGATCCTTCATTGACGGCATTCCTCATGATTCGAATGTATTTGGCTTTAGCTGCAGAGTGGAGCAAAAGGCATGATCCGTTAACGAAGGAAGAAGTAGCGGAGCAGTTCACATCGTTGTTTCGGCACGGCATCTGTGCAAGGCGAGGGGAAGAGCAGGGCGTATAAGCAGAACGCTCTCTTTTTTTAAAAGAAATTGACCAAATGAACAATTCAGTCAGTTGTTGAACTTGAGTTAAGTTGAGGAGGAGATTATGATGCAGGGGATTCGGTTGTTCGGGCAGGAGCTGCTCGATATCGTAAGAAATAAGAAAGTGTTGATTTCGGTTATCGGCATTTTATTTATTCCAATTATGTATAGCGGCATGCTGGTAGGGGCGTTCTGGGATCCGTACGGGAAAACAAGCAATCTTCCGATTGCTGTCGTGAATGAGGATCAGGGTGCTGTTCTGGACGGGAAGCAGTTGGCTATCGGCAATGATCTCATTAAGAAGCTAGAAGATAATGATAAGTTTAAGTGGGCTTTCGTCAATAAGGTGCAAGCGGAGCAAGGCCTGAAAGACGGGAACTATTATATGGCGCTTGAAATCCCTTCGGATTTCTCCAAACAGGCAACTACGCTGCTCGATGCGAATCCGAAGCCATCACAGCTGGTTTATGTTACGAATGAAAGCTTGAGCTTCGCCGCGGCGAAAATAGGCGTAACGGCAGTGCAAGAGCTGAAATCCACCGTATCCAAGGAAGTAACCAAATCGTATGCGGAGACGGTGTTTGAGCAGTTTGGCAAAGCGGCGGATGGATTCGCAGATGCAAGCGAAGGGGCATCGAAGCTTCATGACGGCGCATCCAAAGCGAAGGACGGAGTTGCGACGCTGCAGCAGAACTTAGCGAAATTAGCGGATGGCACGCTCGGGCTTGAGAGCGGCGTGAGCAAGCTGAGCGACGGCACAGCGAAGGTATCCGCTGGAGCGTCGGCATTATCGAAGAGCGCGTCCTCACTGTCGGACGGCTTGTCGAAGCTGGGTGCGGCGTCCGGCCAATTGAAGGACGGCGCTACGAAGGTGAAGGAAGCCGGCGCACAGCTGGCTGCCGGAACCGCATCGGCGAAGGCGGCGGAAGCGAAGCTCGCCGCCGGCGCCGCACAGCTGGCGGCGGGCCTCGACGGCTATGCCGCCGCCGCAAGCCCGGATGCAGCGCAGGATGAGGCGCTGCAGAAGCTGATCGCCGCGGCCAAGGCACTGGCCACGGGCGCGGACCAGCTCGCAGCCGGCGGCGACAAGCTGGCTGCCGGCGCGAGCGAGTTGCAGCAGGGGCAATCTGCCCTGCTGCAGGGTTTGGCCGCCTTCGACGCGAAGCTCGAAGGCGCGGCGGACGGCGGCGCGAAGCTGGCCGCCGGAGCGAAGGCGCTGGCGGCCGGCGCGCAGCAGGCCGCCCAGGGCGCTGGATCAGCATTCGCAGAATCTAATGTTTTGAAGACTAGACACGAGACCGCTAAAAATTCCATAGGAAA
>NZ_WSTC01000003.1 GCF_009789195.1 Paenibacillus sp. MMS18-CY102
CGAATGACATTTGCCGATTTTGATCGTTTATTTACAATTCAGACCTTACCACCTGAATGGAAGGTATATTTGGAGAACATTCATACATTTCTTTGACCATTAATTGGATAATCAACAGCCCTGTACAGAGTGCAATGGCAGCACCGATCAACGGCCCGTGCACCTTCGCCATTGTATGAAATGCAATGCAACTACGGAACTGCAACAACTACAACTACAACTACAACTACAACTACAACTACAACTACAATTACAACTACAACTACAGCTACAGCACTCGCCATCCGACCACCGTACCTCCATCATTCTAGCCAGCGCTCCCTTAGCCGCCCCGTCCCACTCCCTCCCCAAAACTATCAAAAAAGGCCGCCCCTAGCCTCGACGGCATTAGGGACGGCCCTTCCAACAAACTAAACAACCTTTACTTGCTCGAATCGCCTTTGCCCTCAAGCGCTGCTTTCAGCGCGTCGGCAAGGCCGCCGGAGAGTGTAACTTTGTCGCTGAATTGCTCGACCATGCGCGACTGCTGGTGCTTATTGACACGGCCGCCGCGTCCACCGCTACTGCCGCCGCCTGCTTTGTCTTCCAGCATCTCGATGACATTGCACTTGCGGCACTGCGCATACTTGCCAGCTTTGCCGGTGTGGATTTCCATCTTCTTGCGGCATTGCGGGCATCGCTTGTTCGACAATGCCGGCTCCGCCGAGCGGCGATAGCCACATTCCCGATCTTGGCAGACGAGCGATTTGCCGCGCTTGCCATTGATTTCGATCATCGGCTTGCTGCATTCCGGGCATCGCGCATGCGACAAGTTATGCGGCTTGTACTCCTTCGTCTCCTGCTTCACTTCATTCACCCAAGCGGACGCTTTCTGGCGAATGTCCGCCATGAACCGCTTCGCATCGCCTTGGCCCTTCGCGATCCGCTCCAGCTCACGCTCCCAAGTTGCCGTCAGCTCCGGGCTGCGCAGGTCATTGGCAACTAGCTCAATTAGCTGCTTGCCCTTGCCCGTCGGCACCAATCGGTTGCCCTGCCGGTCAATCGTCTGCGATGACAGCAGCTTCTCGATAATGTCTGCACGCGTCGCAGGCGTACCGAGCCCGTACTTCTCCATCTTGGTCAGCAGGCCCGCTTCATTATAACGAGCCGGTGGCTGCGTCTGCTGCTCGCGGAATCGGCTCTGCTTCACCGGCAGCTTCTGCCCCTTGGCCAGCGGCGGAAGCAACTGCCCCGAACCGCGCGAGCCGCCCGCGCTCGAACCACTCGAGGATTCCTCATCGGATCCATCATCCTCGCCACCTGCAAAATCAGCTGCCTGCACACCGCCATAAGCCTCTTTCCAGCCTGCATCCTTCAGCACATTGCCACGCGCATAGAATCGGTCATCTCCGATGCGAAGCACAACGCTCGTTTCATCATAACGGCATGGGGGCGCAAACAGCGCGAGGAATCGGCGTACGATTAACTCATGCAGCTTCCGTTCTTCCGGGCTAAGCGCGGCCAAATTCACGTATTGCTCCGTCGGGATAATCGCATGGTGATCACTTACTTTACTATCATCAACAATCCGCTTCGTCACAGGCAACGGTGAACGCAGCAGCTTCCTTGCCAGCGGCGCGTAAGGCCCTACCGCGACGCTTTCCAGCCGTCCTTTGAGCGTTGGCACCATATCGGAGGACAGATAACGCGAGTCTGTCCGCGGATAAGTAACCAGCTTATGCTGCTCATACAGCCGCTGCAGCACGTTCGACGTCTGCTTCGCCGAGAAGCCGAGCCGCTTATTCGCGTCCCGCTGCAGCTCGGTCAAATCATACGCCTGCGGATGCGGCTCGCTCCGCTCCGCTGTACGCAACTGATCCACGATTGCCTGCTTGCCCGCGCCGCTCGTCCGCGCAATAACAGCTTCCGCCTCGGCGCGCTCCCACAGCCGGCCGTCATGCCCGTCGCTGCTGCGCCATGCGGCTTGGAACTCGCCCAAATCAGCCGACACCGTCCAATACGGCTTCGGCTGAAAACCGTTGATTTCCCGCTCGCGGTCCATCATCATCGCCAAGGTCGGCGTCTGCACGCGCCCCGCCGACAGCTGCGCATTGTACTTGCTCGTCAGCGCTCGCGTCACGTTCAGCCCAACCAGCCAGTCCGCCTCAGCCCGGCATACGGCGGACGCATACAGCCGGTCATAATCCCGCCCCGGCTTAAGCGAGGCGAAGCCGTCCTTGATCGCCTTGTCTGTCTGCGACGAAATCCATAGGCGCTTGAACGGCTTTTTCCAATGCGCCAGCTCCATAATCCAGCGCGCGACAAGCTCGCCCTCGCGCCCCGCGTCGGTCGCGATAATCAGCTCGCTGATGTCGCTTCGGCGGCATAGCTGCAGCACCGCACGGAACTGTCCGGATGTTTCCTTGAGCGGCTTAAGCGTCATTTTGCCCGGCATAATTGGCAAGTCTTCAAGATTCCATGTTTTGTACTTCGGATCGTAATCCTCCGGCTCTGACAGCCCAACCAAATGGCCGAGCGCCCACGAGACGACATATTTAGGACCTTCAATGTAGCTTTTATTTTTATTCGTACAGCCCAGCACGCGCGCGATCTCTCTTGCGACGCTCGGCTTTTCCGCCAATACAAGCGATTTCATCCAATGTTCTCCCCCTGCATGCTTGATCTCTCCATTATCAGCTATGTGGTCAAATCATGTCAAAAGCCCATTCCCAGCATTTACAGCTTCACAAGCTCCCGCTATAGCACGTTTAATAGATGTAAAGGCTTACATATCGATCGCCGAAATTCATCCTAAATTTCATTCAAAGCGAGGAATCCATCATGCGAATTAAAAAATGGCGTACATACCTCATCGGGACGGCTTTGCTCAGCCTTCTAACCGCCGCTCCTATGGCTGCCTCAGCCGCCTCCTATACTGTTGGGCCTAGCGACTCGCTCTGGTCGATCTCCGTCAAATTCGATACCACGATTGCGAAGCTCAAGCAGATGAATGGCCTTACCTCCGACATGCTGCTCACCGGCCAAGTGCTGCAGGTGCCGCCCCCGTCCTACATGACTGCTTATAAAGCACAGGCTGGCGACACGATGTGGATTATCGCGAACCGGTACAGCATTCCGCTAAACAAGCTTTTGGCAGCGAATAGCCAACTGGCGGACCCGAACGTCATCTGGCAGGGCCTCGACTTGAATGTGCCCAAGCGCCCCGCGGGCTTCCGTGATGGCTTCTTTCCATTGAAAAAGGGCACCTATTCGCCGTACGGCAATACGTATGCGGATTCGCGCACTTGGTCATCCGACGGCGCTACCGTCCGCTCACATGAAGGCGTCGACATTATGGCTGCCGAGGGCACGCCGATTTACAGCGCACTTAGCGGCACCGTCGTACAAGCTGGCTGGTCCGAGCTAGGGGGCTGGCGGCTGACGATACGCGTCGATGGCACCACCGAGTTTTATTATGCGCATATGTCCCGCTACGCTCCTGGCATGGCCAAGGGGGCTGCCATCAGCAAAGGCCAGTTGATCGGCTACGTTGGCAGCACTGGCTATGGCCCTGAGGGCACGAAAGGCAAGTTCGATCCGCATTTGCATTTTGGCATCTACAAGACTAGCCCGTACGCTTCCGTCGATCCCTTCCTGTTCCTCAAATGGTGGGAGCTCGGCTAAGCGCGCTCCCCGTTCACGCCAGCCCGAAGCCTGCTATCCATCCGATGGCGGGCTTCTCTTTTTTTACAATAAAATCTATACCCCTGCCCCGCGCAATGGAGTATAATGTCGAACGGGACAACCTTTCGTTCCCCCGTTACTTGACCTTATTCCAGAAGGAGCTTTCTTTCCTATGATTCAATCGTTCAAATCCGCTTGGCTCGGCAACACGCGCGCCGATGTGCTGTCTGGCATGACCGTTGCGCTAGCGCTCATACCCGAAGCCATCGCTTTCTCCATTATCGCTGGCGTCAATCCCATGGTCGGGCTTTACGCTTCGTTCACGATTGCCATCGTCATCGCCTTCGCAGGCGGCCGGCCAGGCATGATATCCGCCGCTACCGGCGCGATGGCATTGCTCATGGTCACGCTCGTCAAAGACTACGGGCTGGAGTATTTATTCGCCACCACGATTCTAACCGGCATCATCCAATTCACGCTCGGATTGCTAAAATTCGGCCGGCTCGTCACGTTCATTCCGCAGCCCGTCATGACCGGCTTTGTTAATTCGCTCGCCATCCTCGTCTTTACCGCCCAGCTTGTGCATTTCACAGGCGCTGGATGGATCATGTACGCTTTGGTCGGCGCTGCGCTCTTTATTATTTATGGCATGCCGCGATTCACAACCGTCATTCCATCTACGCTGGCTGCAATCATTATCATTACGATCATCGCCGCCTTGTTCGGGCTCGATGTACGCACGGTCGGCGATATGGGCCACATCGTGAGCACGTTGCCGTCGTTCCATTTGCCAGATGTCGTGGTATCGTGGGACATGCTGAAGGTCATTTTCCCTTATGCCCTGTCGCTCGCCATCGTCGGCTTAACCGAATCGCTGCTGACCGCCTCGGTGCTCGATGAGATGACAGGCACGTCTAGCGATAAGAACCGCGAAGTTCGCGGACAAGGCATCGCCAACGTCGTGACCGGCTTCTTCGGCGGCATGGCCGGCTGCGCCATGATTGGCCAATCCGTCATCAACACCCGTTCGGGCGGGCGCAAAAGGCTATCGACACTCGTCGCAGGCGTCTTCCTCATCATGCTCATTATGGTGTTCCGCGGCGTCGTTGAGCATATTCCAATGGCTGCCCTTGTCGCTGTCATGTTTATGGTCTGTTTTGACACGTTTGACTGGCGCGCGCTGCGCAACCTGCACCGCGTCCCGCGTTCGGATGCGCTTGTGATGCTCATCACCGTCGGCATCGTCGTCGCAACGCATGACTTGTCCAAAGGCGTGCTCGCGGGCGTCGTGATCAGCGCCGTCGTCTTCGCTTGGCGTGCGGCGCGCATTCGCGCTGAACGGACGGTTAACCCACAGAGCGGTGTTATTTCTTACGTCATCCAAGGTCCCCTGTTCTTCGGCACGACGATGACGTTCGCCAGCTTGTTCGACTACGAGCATGACACCGCACCTGTTCGCGTCGATTTCACCAGATCCCATGTATGGGATCAATCCGCGGTTGAAGCGATTAGCAAAATGATCGCCAAATACAGCGAACGCGGCATCGCAATTGAAGTCTACGGCTTAAACGCCGAAAGCAAAGCGCTCGTCGAGCGCATCGGGCTTGGAGCAGCAGGCGGGCATTAGCCCGCCTGCTTATTTGCCTGCTGCTTTCACGCATGATTGTTTGCTCGCATGCTTGCTGCGTTCACGCTTGCATGCTTGCTGTTTGCTGCTTTGCCTGCCTGTCTCAAACTACGCTTGGGCAGAGCACTCGCCATACAGTCCACTTTTACTTATCACTTGCATCATCACCAAATATGTTGTATACTACAATGTATTGTCTATATTTAACCCCGTAGGATTCCTCTTAGAAACTATTTTTCCTGGCAAATAGCTTCTCGTTCATGCCCGTTTCCGACGCTCTGGCGAAGGTTGGTTGTTCACTCGCCTAAACACCATTCGCTGATTCACACTGGCGCGGTCTTCGGAGCCGCAAGGACGAAAGAGAGGTAGGGCTTTCGTTGTTTTAGTTATTGCTTTGCTGAAGCATAGCGAAACAGGCACGACTACATGTTTAACATCATAGAAACCGGGGAATCATTGCGCGTCGTCTGCGCACCGGTTAAATATAGCTACACTAAACGGCACCCGAGAGGGTGCCGTTGTCCATTTTACGGCGCTATAGGTTCGCCCGCAATCAAAAATGTTTATACTATCGTTATCGACTAATCTTAGCTGCTCCTTGCCAGCCATTGCAGATCATACAATGATCTCGGATCGCCACCTCACAGTTGATTATCCTGATTGCAGTTCGTGCAATGAGATCCGAATGAAAAGGATCTAATTAGCCTTAAGAGAGGAAAAATAGGTTTTCGCATTGTAAAGAATGCAATGAAAGCTTCAAATTCCTTCAATTCCGCCTTTCCCATTGTATAAAATACAATGAAGCATAAAAAGCCGTCCCAAGCCATAATCGCTTGGGACAGCTCCCTTTCATCCAACAAAATTATTGCTGCTGCTCGTTCGGCTCCGGCTTCAGCACTTTGCTGCTGCGGCCGTCTACGCCGATTGGCACATCGCCTGCAAGCGTTACGCGGCGCACAACGCGATGCTGTTGGCCATAGTCATTCACTGCGTAGTGCTGTGTTGCGCGGTTATCCCAGATCGCAACGTCGCCTTCCGCCCAGCGCCAGCGCACCGTATTTTCCAAACGCGTTACGTGCTCTTGCAGGATGTGGAACAACCGCTCGGAGTCCGGCGAACGGAAGCCGACGAACCGTTTCACGAAGTGGCCAAGCAGCAGATGGCGCTCGCCTGTCTCTGGATGGACGCGTACGACTGGATGCTCCGTTTCGTACACCGTCGATTCGAAAATCGCTTTGCTTTTCTTCGCATCCTCTTCGGACACTTCCTTGCGGATCGCCGTTGCATAATCGTATGCATTCGTATGAACCGCTCGCAGATTATCAGCGAGATCACGAAGCTCCTGCGGCAGGTCTTCGTAAGCGGATGCCGTATTCGCCCATACCGTGTCGCCGCCTGCGGCTGGAATGACAACACCACGCAAGATTGACGCTTTCGGGTAAGCGTCCACGAACGTTACGTCCGTGTGCCACGAGTTGGCGCGGCCGCCATGATAGGAGTTTAGTTCGAGGATAGAGCTGGAGCCTTCTTTAACAGGCACTGTCGGATGCGCATACAGCTCACCTAGCAGCTTCGCGAAACGCTCCTGCTCTTCGTCGTCAAGATGCTGTTGACCGCGGAAGAACAACACTTTATGCTGCAGCAGCGCCTGCTGAATCGCTTCGACATCTTCACGGTCCAGATCGCCCGACAACCGCAACCCTTTTACCTCTGCACCGATTCGTCCTGCTACCGGCACTACTTCCAATTGGACCTGTTGGTTCTGCGTCAATTCACTCATCTTGATTCCTCCTAATAGTTTGGTTTAGTGGTGATGCAATTTATTTCAAAGCTTCTGTGACGAACGAATCGCTCACAGCGTCTTTGAATACAAAGGAATGCTTGATGTACTTGCTTTCCAAGAGAATGTCAACCGTCGCCTGCTGCGCATCAAGCGCTTGCTGCGTATACGGGGACAGGATCGGCTCGCTGCGATCAAGAATTTGCTTGATCACATCTGCTGGGATTTTGGTCTGCTCTTCGAAAATCTTAGCCGACTCATCCTTATGCGCAAGCTCGTAATCCGACGCTTGTTTGTACACCTTCAGAAACTCCACGACGATCTCAGGATGCTTCTTGGCAAAATCAGTTTGGGCAATGAGGGAACCTGGCGAAAGCACTTCTGTGTCTACCGGAATTGCGCGAGCTTTCCCTTTGTTCAAGTTGAGCGTCACATAAGGGTCCCAAACAATCCATGCATCGAGCTGGCCGCTCTCAAATGCCGCTTGCGCATCATCCGCTTGCAGATTGATCAGGTTCACGTCTGACTGCTTCAAGCCAATCTCCTTCAGCACTTTGATCAAGTACACGTTGGCGACCGTGCCCTTCGCGAGCCCTACCTTCTTGCCCTTCAAATCCTCTAGCTTCTGAATGGAAGAATCCTTCGGCACGAGAATCGTGCTATTCGATTTCCCTAGCGAGTTGAGGCCAATAATTTGAAACGGCAGCTTATTGGACAATCCTGTAATTGCCGCGCCATCGCCAAGGAACGATAAATCCACCCGTCCGGCTACAAGCGCTTCAAGCAGCGGTGGACCGCTCGGGAACTTGCTCCATACGACTTCTGCATTCAGCTTTTTGAACGCTTCCTCGTATAGCTTCTTCTCCCTCGCCACCGTCAGCGCGTTAATGCCGCCGTTGATCGCGATGTTGACTTTAATGGTGTCGCCGTTAGATTCAGCCGCCGAAGCGCTAGTCGTGCTGCTATCTTTGCTTTTGTCTCCGCAGCCTGCCAGCACCGTTGCGACGAGCGATGTGAGTATGAGTACGAATCCGGCTTTTTTCTTCCAGTTAATGTTGGCCATTGCGAAAACCCCCTTTTTATATGTAAGAACAAATAAATTTAGTAAGGCCGATCTCCCACGATGGAGATACGCTCTGCTACGCGGCGATGCGGGAAGTAATCCGATACGGCGTAGTGCTGCGTTGCGCGATTATCCCAGAACGCGATCGAATTTTTCTCCCAATGGAAGCGAACTTGATACTCTGGCGTCTTCGCTTGGTCGAACAGGTATTGCAGCAGCTCTTCACTTTCTTGCGGCTCCAGCCCCACGATGCGAATCGTGAACGCGCCATTGACGAACAGCGTCTTGCGTCCCGTCTCTGGATGGATGCGAACGACCGGATGCTCGGCAGCCGGGAATTCAACTTGCTTCACAGCCAATAACTCTGGCGACAGTGCGCGTCCGAAGCTCGGCGTGAAGTCGTGAATGGCGGTCAAGCCATCGATCCGCTCTTTCACCGCTTCCGGCAAATTATCATAAGCAGCAGCCATATCCGACCAGATCGTATCGCCGCCTAATGGCGGAACCTCCGTCAAGCGAAGCACCGAGCCTAGCGCTGGATCAAGCCGCCACGTTACGTCGGTGTGCCAGATGTTTTCCATGCCCGTCACTTTCTCATCCTTAGCGAATCGCGTCACTTCCTCCGCACTTCCTTGCGGCAGGAACGGATGCTTCTCCAGCTCGCCCCACAGCTTCGCGAATGCCAAATGCTGCTCGCTCGTAATGTCTTGGTTGCGGAAGAACAGCACCTTGTATTCGAGGAAAGCGCGGTGCAGCTCCTTCTTTAGCTCCGCCCCAACCGGCTGGCTCAGGTCAACGCCTTCGATCTCTGCGCCGATGATAGGCCCAAGCGGCTTCACCGTGAACAGCGTGTACGGCTGGTTTTCCTCACCTTCCACCCATTTCGTCAGGGAGCGTGCTCCGCTATGGAATGCCCGTTTGGGCGAGTAGCTGCGGGAAAGATAATCGTTTGTTTGGTTTTGCGTTTGTGTTTGGTAGCTCATTAGTTCAACACTCCTCATTGGTTAGTTAACTTAACACACCTGTTTAGTCGGGATTAATGGGTAAAAAAAAGATTTACTCTATTCAGCGCGTTGACATTCCGCCATTCGAACGCTGATTATCGTAAATCTCTGGTGATCCAGTCGATTTGAAATATTCGGTTTAGTGCGTCTTGCATTGGCTCATTCCGTCGTGCCGTTGCTTGATGTGCTACATCGTACCAGTTGTGCCTGCTGCCTGTCAACCCTTATTTTTCAAATAATTTCCGCTTCCAATTATAGTTGTGGATGAATTGTGAAATTAATCACAAGCCCTTGCCAAACCGTCTCCAATTGCATATGATAAGAGCAACAAGAGGTTGTGAAATAAATCACATAGTAGATTGTGAAATTAATCACATCACTCCCCACTCGAAACCATTTAGGAGGAATTCCCTATGAAAATCGCTGTTATCGGATGCACACATGCAGGCACGGCTGCCGTTACCCAAATGGCCCAACTCTATCCCGAAGCCCAAATTACGGTCTATGAACGGAATGACAACGTATCGTTCCTATCGTGCGGCATTGCCCTTCATGTCGGCGGCGTCGTAAAGGATGTACAGAAGCTATTCTATGCATCGCCCCAGCAGCTAACGGACATGGGCGTACAAATGAACATGCGGCATGACGTGCTTGAGGTCAATGCTGATGAACATATGATCCATGTTCGGGATCTGGAGACTGGCATCGCAAGGGTCGACACCTACGATAAGCTTGTCGTGACGACCGGCTCGTGGCCGATCATTCCGAAGCTCGGCGGCATGGACCTCGACAATATTCAGTTATGCAAAAACTACGGCCATGCACAAACCATTATCGACAAAGCTCGACATGCAGATCGTGTGACCGTTATCGGTGCAGGTTATATCGGCATCGAGCTTGTAGAGGCATTCGAGGAGCTTGGCAAACAAGTTACCCTCATCGACAACATGGACCGCATTCTGTTCAAATATCTCGACCGCACGTTTACTGACGGCATTGAAAATGAGCTAGAATCGCGCCATATCAAGCTTCAACTTGGCCAGACGGTAACTGGTTTTGAAGGCGAAGACGGCAAAGTCAGCAAAGTCATTACGACAGCAGGCGAATATGAAACCGACCTCGTTGTGCTCTGCATCGGCTTCCGCCCGAACACGGAACTGCTCAAAGGCCAAGTGGAAATGTTGTCGAATGGCGCGATTATTGTCGACGAATATATGCGTACGAGCCACCCAGATGTGCTGGCCGCAGGCGACAGCTGCGCAGTCATGTTCAATCCAACACACAAGCACGCTTACATCCCACTGGCGACGAATGCGGTGCGAATGGGCACGCTAGTAGCGCGCAATTTGATCATACCGACTGTTCGCTACCTCGGCACGCAAGGCACGTCGGGCATCAAAATTTATGACTACAACATCGCTTCGACCGGCATGACCGAGCAAGCGGCAATCGATGCGGGCATGATTGTGAAAAATGTCACAATTGAAGAAAACTATCGGCCAGAGTTTATGCCAACCTATGAAAAAGCGCTGCTGAAGGTCGTCTATGAAGCCGATACCGGCCGCATTCTAGGGGCACAGGTCATGTCGAAGGCTGACCTGACGCAAGCGATCAATACGATGTCGGTCTGCATCCAAAACGGCATGACGATGGATGAGCTCAGCTTCGTCGACTTCTTCTTCCAGCCGCATTACAACAAGCCATGGAATCTGCTGAACCAGGCTGGGTTGCAGGCGATGTAGGGCAGGGATAAGGTCTGTATATATTCGATTTGATATGAACGAAGCATCCTGTGCCTCAGAATGCTTCGTTTTTTTGGTCATTTGGACAAATCTTATGCAGTATCGATCTAACAAAAAGGTAGTATTACAACTTTGTTGAATATTGTTATATCCAAGATTCAACAATGAGGAGACGAAATTATGCAAGGTTACAATGTCCTAATGATCTACAATAAAAACATGGATCGGTTGCTAATGTGTAAACGATTAAAGAACCCTTATAAAGGGTTAAGCAATCTCGTTGGCGGTAAAATCGAAATTGGTGAAACCGGGATGGACGCTGCTTACAGAGAACTTCTTGAAGAAACGAACATTTCAAAGGGAGATATCATCTTGCATCACCTAATGGATTTCAAATATTATCTGCAACATTGCTATGTTGAGGTTTATGCAGGCAAACTCAAACATGATGTAATAGTCTCAGGTGATGAGAATCAATTATACTGGTCTGATTTGAATCAGGATTTTTTTGATATGGCCTTATTTGCGGGTGAAGGCAATATTGGACATATGATTGAACAAGTAAAGATGAGCAAAATCATTTTCTGATGAGACACTTCTCGCTCAAGAGTAATAAGGGTTTCTAAATCACCGCATTTTGAAGCAAAACGGCACCTAAGACGGTACCGTTTTTTGCACTTATTTCTTTTTTCCAGTTTCATGAAATCGTGCCATCTGTACACCTCTCAAATCCACAATCCGCCCCTCAACCCCCGCCCTAACTCGTCCGATCTTGCCTAGGTAGCCGCTTATCACCTCATAATCCAACAGCTCCAGCTTATACCGCCGTCCGGCGTCGCTCGCCCGCTTCATGGATGTGTAGAAATCTCCTCCTCTCGCCATGAATGTATTCGTCGCAACGACATACAGCGCATCCGGCTTAATATTTGAATAAGAACCGTCCTCACGGAGCAGCTGTACTTTCACGATACGATGTCCCGCTTCCCGAATATGGGTCACGGCGTCCACCCGCTCCCCTTGCTTCGACGAATCATAGTAGAATCGCATGCCCGCAACCTGTGGGAACCTTCCTTCCCTTTGCTCTACGCCGCTCACTCCGTTCTCAAGGGCAGCGATGATTTCGTCGCCTGTCATTTTAAGCGCTGTTATCTTGTTGCTAAAGGGCATTACCATTAGCAGATTTCCAAGCGTAATCGGTCCACGGCGGATCGAAGCACGAATGTTGCCGCTATTCTGGATAGCGATGTAACCTTCGGCATCTGGTTCATGAACAAGGCTTTTTATTTTATCCAGCATGCCGTCTGCGATCAAATTACCTAAGTTCGTCTCCCGTGTGCGTACATGTGCATGCTCACCGTCGAGCGTTACTTTCGTATTACCGACAACCATCCCCTTGACTTGCTCCAACGCCATAGCAAAATCTTTCAGCTTAGCCGCCGATGCAGGCTCCCCCGGCCATAATGGCGTACCGTCTGGCTTGGTCTCATCGAGTGCGATCAGCTTTCCACTCCAATTCGTCACTACCCCTAAGCCATTGAATTGAACATCCAGCTGCCCGAGATCTGTGCCATGCTCGCCAGCCTGCACGATAAGCGTAGGCTCACGATCCGCGTGCCGAACAGCTGGAGCCGCCAACCTCGTATGGGAGTGCCCGCCTACGATAATATCGATGCCGGGAACCGTGTCGGCAAGCTTTTGATCAGCCGCTAGTCCATGATGGGTTAAGGCAATAATCTTATTCACGCCTATCGCTTGCAACGCCGCAACTGCATGACGGGCGGCCTCCATTGCCTCTCGAAACACGAGATGCTGGCCTGGAGAGGAGAGCGCTGCCGCTTCTGGCGTTGTAAGGCCGATGATGCCTACCCGCTCACCATTGATCACGCGGATGATAGACGGATAGATATGCCCCGGTTCCCCTTGCGCGCCTGCTCGATCTACAAGCAACGGGCCTAGATTAGGGTCATCCTTGTACGTAATATTTGCGCTAACGAACGGAAAAGACGCACCTTGAATAAACGGTCGCAACGTCCCCGTCCCTCGGTCGAACTCATGATTGCCGAACGTCATCCCATCATACCCGGCAGCGTTCATGAACCATAAATCCGCCAACCCTTCATACTGTGTAAAATACGGCGTGCCCGCGAACACATCACCTGCATCCAGCAG
This sequence comes from Paenibacillus sp. MMS18-CY102, assembly GCF_009789195.1. Lineage (GTDB taxonomy): Bacteria > Bacillota > Bacilli > Paenibacillales > Paenibacillaceae > Paenibacillus_T. The sequence continues at coordinate 13,049 of NZ_WSTC01000003.1, forward strand.
CAGCGTATTGGGCGTTCGTAACTGCTTAATTGCGGTTATGCGACGGGCGATCAGGTCCAGATGCGCGTGGGTGTCGTTGGTGTGCAGGATGCGGAGTTGAAAATCGTCTTTGGTCCCGGCTGCTTGGGTTCCTCTAGCCTTCTCAGCTCCGGCAACACCGCTCTCAGCGTCTGTGCTCATTTTTGTAAGCAATACAATAAGGATCATTACGATGGCAAACTTGTAGATGCTGCTGCGTCCCGACCGTGATTTCAAAGCCAGCTCCCCTCCCGATACGTTTGTTTTTACAGCTTTCCCCAAAAGCAGGGACAGCGATGTATTCGGGGCAAGTTGTGTCTCAGTCAGGATGACGAATGAACGTCTTGAACTTGCGAACATTATGGATTAGAGATCAACAAAGAAAGGTTGCCTCGACATAAAAATGATCATGCTTGCTTGGATTCTTACAACGCTATGGCTTGCCCCTCCCTTAACCGCAGAAGCTGTAGCTGCAGAACCAGTCATTTTAGAGATACACACCAATTATCCATCCTCAAATAACTGGCATACCCTCCCACGCCAAGGTGAGTTTAAAGTTTCGGCTCGGGCGGCAGCCACGAAGGAGATCATGTTCTGGTACGTACCTGGGGGCAGCGGAACCTGGAATGAACGGAGGTGGCTAGCAACCGTGGAGGCTAAGCTCCCGAACGACGAGTATTTTGCGCTGCAGTGGAAATATAACGAAGTGATTCATGGGCATCTTGCTATCCAATGTTTCGGATATGACGGACAGATGGCTATTAATCATTTGAACATTTCCAATACTAATTAGTCGCGTATTAGACAATAAAAAAAAGGACCGTTAAGGGAATTCCTCAACGGTCTGTTCACACACTATTTATTACTTCTCAATCCCGCCATAGAAAGCCAAATAGTTCGCCATCTGCCCACTCCAGTAAGCGTCGTCATGTTTGCCGCCCGGGATGAGGTGGAACTCGTATTCCCTCGTTTTGCGGCCACTCAAAATTTCGTTAAGTTTGCCCGTTGCAGCCTTAAAGTCATCTAGGTCACCGCAATCCAAGTAGACGCTCGTCTGGCTTAGCTTCGCCGTAGCTGCCAAACGAAGCGGATCCTTCGCGTTACGTTGCGTTTCATTCGGATACATCCAGTCAAACAGCGGCTTCCACATGTCGTCTTGGAAGACGGCCGGCGCGTGCCCTCCGATTTTGCTGAAGAGCTGCGTGTTGCGGAATCCGATATGAAGCGCGGCGTATCCGCCCATCGAGGTACCGCCAATATAGCGGCTGTTACGCGATTTATTGGACTTGAAATGGCTATCGATGTACCCAACAACGTCTTGCGTAATGTAATCCTCGTAACGTCCTTCATACCAGGCGCCTGGATCGGTTGGATCGCCAAGCCATATTTTTTTCACATCCGCAGCGTTCATGCCCCAACTGTTATCGATCTCTGGCGCTACGATAATCATCGGTTCGATCTTGCCTGCTGCGATCAACGTATCCGCCTGCTCCGTAATATGAAGCGCTTGGAACCAATGGTCCTCATTCAGCTTGTACGCATGAAGCACGTAAAGCACAGGGTACTTCTCCTTCGCCTCATAATCCGGCGGCAAGTAGACGTTCATCCGCATATTTTGGCGTAACGCCTCGCTGTAGAACGAGACTTTCATCGTCGACGAAGCCGAATGTTTCACGTTCTCCTTCTCCTGCTTCGCCTCTGCGAATACGCTTTGTTGCATGAGCAGGAACAACGATATGACGACGAACAGCAGCTTTCTAACTTTCATCATAGATCCCTCCAATGGATAAGTGCTTTTCTTTCTGCTCATCCAGCTTATCGCAATGGAGGGGTCCCTTTTAATGGCGGATCGGCAACGAGTTCCTGCAAATCTACAATTTCATCAACGATTAAATCGGCATTTCACCGACATATTCGGATTGCGGACGATAAATTCGATTGTTTTGGGACTGTTCGAGAATATGAGCGGTCCATCCTACTAAACGGCTGGAAGTGAATGTTGGAGTAAACAGAGTTGATGGCATTTCGACCGACCGTAATACTGCAGCTGCAAAAAATTCTACATTCGTATACAATCGCCTTCCTGGTTTGTACTCATCCAGTATTTTTATCGCAAGCTCTTCAACATAAACGGCCAAATCTAGCCACGGGTCTTCCGAAGCAAGCCTGCTGGTTACCGTTTTGAGCGCTTCCGCTCTAGGGTCCCTAGTCTTATAAATACGATGGCCAAAGCCCATTAAACGGTTTCCCTTCCCAAGATGCTCCCTCATCCATTGTTCAGCATTTTCTTTTGAACCAATCCCATCAAGCATAGCCATGACTTCAGAAGGCGCTCCGCCGTGAAGCGGCCCTTTCATCGCTCCAATTGCGGCACAAATCGCGGAAACGATATCGCTCTGCGTTGATACAACGACCCTTGAAGAGAAGGTCGAAGCATTCATGCCATGTTCCATAGTCAAAATAGCATAGGCATTCATTGCTGCGACATGCGCTTCCTGGGGGATCTCGCCTTTGAGCATATATAAATAATTCGCAACATGATTCAAATCAGGATGAGGCTCAATAAATTCCACGCCCCTGTTCCTGCGGTTAAGGTTTGCTATTAGGGTTGGGGCAATTGCCGTTATTCGGATTGCGTCATCAACTGTCGGAGGCCATGCCGTGAAGGTATGGCTCATGCTCGAAATCACCGTTCGTAATGCACTCATCACATCCAACTGTAACGGAAGGCTCTCCAATACCTTTTTCTCATCTGCTCCAAGCACACGATATTTTTTGAATTTCGTTATAAACGCCTCGTATTCATTGGCGCTCGGAAATCTTCCGTACCACAGCAAATATGCTACTTCTTCAAAAGAGTTGTTTACAGCCAAATCCTTCGCCCAATGCCCTCTGTAGATCAACATGCCCTGTTGCCCATCCACTAAGCTAATTGCGGTCTCTGCAGCCACAACACCTTCTAATCCAGGAAACTGAACCATGTCAATACCTCCGCTTCTCATTAAATATACCTAAAATCATACACATAAATGTAAACTATAACCAATAGATTATACTTATTACACCAATTAATTAAGGTGATAGTCGATTTCAGTCGTAAAAAATAAAATATATTCATAAATTCGATAATATTCTTTATGGTGCGTATTTTATTTAATAAATATATAATTAATGCAATATTTTAACAGAAGTGAAATTAAAAAAGGCCGCCGAATTCATGCTCGGCAGCCTGCATAATCCGCTATCATTTCAATGCTTCGTAATAATCTGGTCAATAATCCCGTATTGCAGTGCCTCATCAGCCGACATATACGTATCACGGTCCATATCCTGCTCGACGCGTTCCAGCGGTTGCCCCGTTCGCTCGACCGTGATTCGATTAAGCTTCTCCCGAATGCCTACAATCCGCTTGGCGGTAATGGCAATATCGCTCGCCTGCCCTTGCGCGCCGCCATGCGGCTGATGAATCATCACTTCGCTGTTTGGGAGCGCGAACCGTTTTCCTTTCGTGCCCGACAGCAGCAAAATCGCCGCAAACGAAGCCGCCATCCCCGCGCAGATCGTCTGCACATCCGGCTTAATGTAATGCATCGTATCCAAAATCGCGAACCCCGCCGACGTCGAGCCACCCGGGCTGTTGATATAGAAGTGAATGTCCTTCTCCGGATCCTCCGCCGCCAAGAACAGCAGCTGCGCTGTAATCACGTTGGCGACCTGATCGTCAATCGCAGAGCCCAAGAACACAATCCGGTCCTTCAGCAACCGGGAATAAATATCGTACGACCGCTCTCCGCGATTCGTCTGCTCGACTACATAAGGAACGATAGAAGACATAGGATCCCCTCACTTTTGCTCAAAATGTCATTACGAGGCTAGCCGCATTACACTGCCGCTCCAGCTTTCCGCCAGCAAATCGCTGCCGTTATAAACGGTTCCGCCCGCTACATAGAAGCTGCCCACTCGGCCATTCGCCTGCGCAGCATCATGCAATTCATACATCGCATGCATTTCGCCGACGGCAACAGCTTCCGCTTGCAAAACATTCGCTGCCGCGCGAACTGGCGGCGCCAGCCGAATGCCCTGCACCGCAGGCAACACGTCCTGCGATTCCCCTGCATTGAGCAGCAGCAGCAGCCCCTGCACGTTCTGGCTTCGGAACGCATCCAAATAAGCATAGACGAGCTGCTCATCCACCTCGCGCCTTCCAAACTTGCTTCCCGCTCTCTGCTTAAGCAAATTCGCTCTAGCCCGGTGAAGGCCGGCTTTGACAGCGCCCTCTGTCATATCGAGCAGCGCCCCTGTCTCGGCAGCAGTAAATTGCAAAGCAGACATGAGCAGCATAATCGTCCGCTGGAGGGGAGTCAGCTCCGCGACAATTCGCTCCATTGCCTCATGAAGAGCACTGGCCTGAGGCGCTGAAAGCTCCTCCGCCTTTATTCGCTCGACGAGCTCGCCGGTCAGCTCTTGGCATGCAACGCTTTTGCGGCGGCAACGATCCGTCCATGCATTCGCAGCAATCCGGTATAGGTACGAGCTAGTCACCGTGCTGCCGTTCCCTAACGCATTTCGCTGAAGCGTTGTCCACACCTTCATCCATGTAATCTGCGCTAGATCCTCCGCATCCCACGATGACCCCGCCAGTTTGCGGCAAAACCGCTTTAACTGATGATGATGGCTCGCATAGAGCGATGCCACCCGATCCTGCCCTTCTCCCGACTTTGCCGCATGCCGAACGTCTCCGCTCATGCTGCACCTCCTGCTTGCTTTAATGTTTCTCTCCCACCTGTATAACGAAACTTAGGGTGCGAAAGGATACGGACATTGTTTACTTTTTTTGTATTATCACGTTATAATGAATTCATTAAATGAAACTGAGTTTTATACAATGAAATACGAGGAGCAATTTTGATATGGCATACAACTATTTGGGTCTTGATCATGTTCAGCTTGCAGCACCAGTGGGATGCGAAGATGAAGCTCGCCATTTTTTCCATACGGTTCTGGGATGGGCAGAGGTGCCGAAACCCGAGCCATTAAAAAAGCGTGGCGGCGTTTGGTTCCAATGCGGCGCACACCAAGTCCACATCGGCGTGCAGCAACCGTTCGTTCCTGCAACCAAGGCACACCCTGCCTTCCATGTGCAAAATCTTGAACAATTACGAAGCAACCTGCTTCAATATGGTATTCCTATTATAGATGATGAAGCACGGGCAGACGAAGGTGCCATTCGATTTTATGTGAACGACCCGTTCGGCAATCGGTTGGAGTTTTTGGAGTGGACAGCTTAATGCCACGTGTCGCAAGTATGCCGACTTTCGCGCTAACGGACCGAGGGGACGTTATTTAGGCAAAATCAGCCCTTAAAAAAATGTAACGGACCCAGCAGCCGTTATTTGGCGTGAATGAGCCATAAACCTGCAGTATTTCGGGAAATAACGGCCCTCAGGTCCGTTAAAATTACGAACGCCCGCAAATTCGCCATTTAGAGGCTGTACGGTCCGTTAGCGTTCCAGCAACCGCGCGCATCCACTCTATTGCCTACTGAACCCGCTGCTTCCGCTGCCATTTCCCGCTTTAGCGCACAGTTTCCTGCCCTATTCGTTCCCTTTTTGCGTATCCTCCCCATTAGGGCAGATAAATCTACCCTATTGCCCATTCCTTATTGCCTGTTTGCTCACCGTTCCGCCACTTTCGATCACATTGTTAATATTTCCGTCTCCGTCTATGCGCCCAAAACCTGCTATAATAGAAACCGCGTGTCGAAACGGCACGAAATCCGAGCCCTCCAAGCGAACAAGCTGGCAGCGGCAAGGTAGAGGTTCGCGAACTTCCCTCTCTAAAAAACTAAGCATAAAGGAGAATGACAATATGGCAGGAAGACAACATGAGGAATTGGGCGACCTAACGCTCCTCGGCAACCAAGGAACCAAATACCCGTTCGAATACGCGCCAGGCGTACTGGAGACGTTCGACAACAAGCATCCGTATCGCGATTATATGGTGAAATTCAACTGTCCGGAGTTTACGAGCCTATGCCCGATCACTGGCCAACCGGACTTCGCGACGATTTATATTAGCTACATTCCCGATATCAAAATGGTAGAGAGCAAGTCGCTCAAGCTGTACCTGTTCAGCTTCCGCAACCATGGCGATTTTCACGAGGATTGCATGAACATCATCATGAACGACCTCATTGCCCTCATGGACCCTCGGTACATCGAGGTGTGGGGCAAATTTACGCCACGCGGCGGCATCTCAATCGACCCATACTGCAACTACGGCAAGCCGGGCACCAAATACGAGCAAGTGGCGGAGCAGCGCTTGTTCCAGCATGACATGTACCCGGAGAAAGTCGATAACCGTTAACCGTCAGCAGTCATCGGATCGTTTTTGACGCGAACGAAGATACCCCCTTTCGAGAGCATTCGGAGGAACCGCTCAGGTTATCCGTTGCCCCGCTTGGGGTTATTTCGTGTGCGGTTTAATATGCCCAAGCAATACGTAGTGTTATTGTAAAAGGGGCCAACTGGGAACCTATCTGCTTTTATGCGATAATGATAGAACTTGATTAAGACAGAAGCTTGAACCGCTTCTAGGAGGAATCGAATCGATGAAATGGATGCACAAACGGCTTACCCGCTGGGCAATCGCCCTCGTGGCCTTATATGCGATCTTGTTTTTGCTGCCGATGCCCTATTACTTGTACCAACCCGGCACGGTGGAGCCGCTGTCCGCAGCGGTGAGCGTAGCCGATGGCAAGAAGGATAGCAAAGGCACCTTCAATCTCACGACTGTGCTATCCGTTCGCGCCAACAACGTCGCGACAGTCCTCTACGGCCTGTTCGCCAAGGATACAGAGCTACGTAAAGCGTCCGATGTGAAGGGCAATCTTAGCGATGCGGAGTATATGCGTGTGCTTGATCATATGTGGTCCTCCTCCCAACAAACCTCTGTTGCCGCGGCGATGGGCGAAGCTGGCCTAACCGTCGAACCAACCGTCACGGGCCAGTTTCTGCGCATGCTGCAGCCGGGCTCCGATGCACAAGGCGTGCTTGAGATTGGGGATGTCCTGATAAAGGTGGATGATCTTGCTGTGAAGGAGCTTTCTGCGGTTATCGACTATTTAGGCAGCAGCAAAAAGGTCGGGGATACCGTAACGCTCACCTATCTGCGTGATGGCGAGCAGCATGCCGGCCAAGTGAAGCTCATTGGAATCGACGGTTCGAATCAGCCCGGCATTGGTGCCGTGTTCGAGCCCGAGTATGCCATCTCCTCCTCGCGAAGCATAACGTTCGCCGAGTCAGAGATCGGCGGCCCTTCTGCCGGGCTTATGTTTTCGCTCGAAATTCTCGACCAGCTGCTGCCGGAGGACTTGACGCATGGGCTGAAAATAGCGGGCACAGGCACGATTGACCTTAACGGCAGAGTTGGGCAAATCGGGGGCATGCGGGATAAAATCGTCGCCGCGCATAAGGCGGGCGTTGATCTGTTCTTCTGTCCGAAGGATACGGATGCGTCCAGCACGAACGCGCAGGATGCAATTGATGAAGCTTCGAAACGCGGCTATACGCTGCGCATCGTGCCTGTCGCGACTTTGAAGGAAGCCGTCGATTACTTGCACAACTGGAAAGCCTAGGAGGATACCGCGATGCCGCAGCCACCTGAAGATACGGCGCATGAGCATGATTTTATGAAGCTGGCGATCAATCCCTCCCCCGGCAGCGGCGAGCTCGCCGTTCTGTTCAGCGGGGAAGGCCGCCCACATCCGCTGCATACGATTGGCCCCGCCATTCATGAATATGTTCTCGTCCACACCGTGCTCTCCGGGCGTGGCGTTTATGAAGTTAGCGGGCGGACCTATCCTTGCCATGCAGGCGATTCGTTCGTCATCTTCCCCGGGGAGCTGTTCTCTTATCAAGCCGATGGACGCGACCCTTGGCATTATGTATGGGTTAGCTTTGTCGGCACGGCGAGCACGCTGCTGCTTGCCAATGTCGGCGTAACGCCGGAGCGCCCGGTTATCACAGGCAGCAGCCTTCCCGATATCCGCATGCTCTACCGCTCCTTGCAGGACAGCCTGACTCCCGCAGGAGACGCACCGCTCGCCGATCTCGAGTCGGCTGGCTGGCTTCGCCTGCTGCTCGGCTGCTTTGGCCGGGCGAACGGGGGAGCTAGGCGGCAGGCATCGCCGGACGACACCGCTGCGATCGACCGACAGATCGAGCAAGCGATCCGGTTTATGTCGCTCCATTACACGCAGCTGGTGTCGATTGACGAGCTGTCCCGCACCCTTGGCTATCATCGCACGCATTTGAGCCGCATGTTCAAGCGAACGACAGGCATGTCACCCAAGCAATACTTGATGGCAATCCGGCTCGAACGCGCCCAAACGCTGCTGGCCAACACAGCAATGGCGATCGACCAAGTAGCTTCGGCGGCCGGGTTTAACGACCCGCTTTATTTTTCGAAGAAGTTCAGAAGCGCCACTGGCTATTCGCCTTCGGATTATCGGAAGAGAGCGCTGGGCGTGCTGCATGATGAAACACAATAAGGGTTGTCCCAGTAGCCATGACGGCTGAGGGACAACCCTGTTTTTGCGCTGCAGCGGTTGGTGTTGTGTATGTGTGCAGGCTGCAGCGGTGTACGTCGTATAGCAACATGCGGTGTATCGCAGTTGTACACATTTGATACAATTGAAAGAACCGTCCTAAAAGTCTTTTGGAAATGACTTTCGGGACAGCACCCTTTTATTATTTCATCCCGGATAACCGATTAATAAGAGTCGGGAGCTGAAATAAATCATCACTAATTGCATCCGGTCCCGTATAGGAATGATCTTTGCTTTTCAGAATCGTATACATGCCAAGCTCCTTCGCCGGCATTATATCGGCTTGCATACTATCCCCAATAAATACAGTGTGCGCGCTCGAAGCACCTAATTGATCCAGAGCCATGTGGAATATGGCATGATCATATGATTGAATTGGGAGAATTGGGCGATAAATGCCCGTTTATCTGAAATAAATCGTTCCAAAGAAAACTGCTCATATTGGTAGGTTGCAACATTTATTAAAGATTGGTCTTTATCGACTAAGGTCTGGTCTAAATCGAACAGGACGGTATCAATCGTGTGCAGCATACTAGCCTCCTTACGCGCTAGTTCATTTTCTGAACCGCCCAAATCAAAACATCACTCTCTAGCAGAACACACTCGCCGTTCCGCTCGATTTCGAGTGCGTATGGCTTAACGATCTGTTCGAGAACCGTCCATCCCTCGTAATGCGATTGCAGCTTATGAACCAAACTATCCGTATCAAATAGTAGCTCAAACATCGGGAGAAGCGATTGCTTCGAGGCCATATGCTTTTCTCTAATGTTGGTGCTGATTAGAATGTAGTTGATCCCCTCGTTCTTCGTCCCGTGCACCATGCGTGCCAGCGTTCGATCAAACGCCTCCTCCGAATCCACATGCTCCAACGTAGACACCGCAACGATGTAATCGAACGAATCCGGCTCAATCCGATAACGCCCGATATCCGACTTCACGGGCTGGATCGTGTTTGTCACTCCATATTGCGCTGCGTAATGCGTGAGCTTGGTAATGGCCGAGTCCAGCAAGTCCACACAAACGACTGAGCCCGCCCGATCCGACAGCTTCGATGCTAGAGGAATGCTGTTTCGCCCAACGCCGCTCCCTAGATCAAGGACGTGAACCTCCGGCTTCCCATCAAAATAAGCAAAATGCCGGAGCACCGAAGCGACTGGCTTATGCATCCACGAGCCTTCTGCAAACAACTCCAAATTCTCGTAACATTGGTCGTGATACGCCTTCTCTTGCTTCCTGATCTCGTCAATTGAATTCCGCATAGTGATCACCTAGCCTCTCTCTCGTTTCACTATTTTACTGCTGAAATCCAAAAAATGACATAGCTGCATCCACTTGCGCTTGCTCTGCTTCGTACTCCAGCAGCTTATCCTCCGTACCGAACGCGATATTCGATTTGGAAGGAATGATCAGCAGCGTATCGCCAACCCTGCCATCCGCTGTCCATGCCACTTGCTTATTTAGCTTGATGACGATCGTTGTCCCCGAATGCTTTACGAATGTTTCCTTCGTTTCAAAAGGGCATTTGTTACATGCTTTGCTGCTGTGGACCAGCCCGCTCACTTGATCCATCATCGGTCCAGTCGGGCTCATCCGAAACTCTGGGGCTGTTGGCGTGAAGATCGATATCCCCTGAACCTGCGCCTCTGCCACATCCTGCGAATGTTTCGCGCAGCCTCCCGCCATGGCCAGGCTGACGATAGCCAGACCGATGATGATGTACGATAAAGCTAATCGGCATCGATTCATCTTCCGCCCCCCTATTTCCAATTATTGAACCCCAATATAATATCTAACGCCATACAGGCGATAAGAGTTGCTCCATCTGGAAAAATAAAACAAGCCTGCAGTCCCCCCCTTCAAGGGGTGGACTGCAGGCTTGTTTCGCTTCACATTGGTTTTCCGTTTTCGCTAACTCCCGATCTATTCTGCCCAACTCCGCCGCCGCTTCTGCTTCTCTCTATCTCTTCTCTATACGTTATGCTTAAAACGTTGCCCTACATTCACCGCGCCGACCAACGTCTGCAGGTGCTCCAGATCCAAATCCGTCCAAGCCTCGAACTTGCCTGCCCCACCTACCTCGACAACCGGCACAAAACGAATGCCGTATTTGATCTCCAGCACATCGCGCAGCGCATCGTTGTTATCGACGCTGATGTTCTCATATGCGATGTTGTTCGAATCCAGCAGCGACTTGGCTTGCGCACAATGATGGCAGCCTGTTTTGCTCCATAGGATTACTTTTTGATTCGATGGCATCGAAAAATCCCTCCCACTATTCATATAGCCTACGCTTTAATCGGCTCCGCGCCGCTACCTGCTTCACGCGCTTGCGTGTAACGGTTAGCGGGCTCCGCCAGTCCCAGATTGCCCCGCAGCGTCGCCGATTCGTACTCGGTACGGAACAAGCCGCCAAGTTTCTGCCGTCTTCCGATGATCCGGCTTGGAACACAACCGGCTGCCCTTGCGGCGATCGGCCGATGTTAAGCGGCCCTTGCACGGAGAAGGTTGGCCCTACATGATCGAGCCGATGCATCTTCCCTGGATCGAAGAAGACGCCCGACTCCTTATCCCGTACGAACGCGTCCGCTTCCCACGAATCCCATAGCCCACGCGCCACTTCCAAATATTCAGCCGCAATCTTGTACCGTTCCGGATGGGACGGATGCTGTGCTTTGCTGAAATTTCGGGCAGAGCCTTCGAGCGGGGACGTAACTAGATTCCATCCGCCGCGCCCGTGGGTAATGTGATCGATCGACAGCAGCTGGCGTGCGACCGTAAACGGCTCGCTGTACGACGTGGACACCGTGCCGACGAACCCGATATGGGACGTTACAGCCCCGAGGGCGGACAGGATCGTAATCGGCTCGAATCGGTTTAAGAAATGCGGGATCGATTTCTCGTTAATGTATAAGCCATCCGCAATGAACACAAAATCGAACTTAGCCGCCTCAGCATCCAATGCCTGTTGCTTATAGAAATCAATATTCACGCTGGCATCCGCAACCGCATCGGGGTGGCGCCATGCCGACATATTGCCTGGGACCCCATGGATAATCGTGCCCAGGCGCAGCTGTTTGCGTTTGCCCATCATTACGCCTCCTGCCTTAGGTTAGGCCCACCCGTTCCGAACAGCAGCGCACTCTTGGGCAAGTACAGCCGATAGCTCTTCACCAGATGGTTCCCGTTGTTAAACTCCTTGTCATACGCCCGCTCAAATCCTAGCCGTTCATAGAGCTTAACCGCCGAGGCCATCATATCCGACGTGTGCAAATGCAGCACGTTATAACCACGCTCCAGCGACCGAGCTGCTGTTTCCTTAATAAGCTCCGTCGCAATGCCACGCCCTCTCGCCTTCGGCAATACCGATATATAACGAATGATCGGGCCAAAAATCGCAAGCTCAGCGCGGCCGTACGCACTTTCCGAGCCATCGAACACCTGAGCCGTGCCGACGATTTCGCCATCCCATACTGCTACCAGCCGATCCGTTGGCCCATCGCCCTCTACGGATGCCGAGATTGCCGCACGGTACGGTTCCCACAGCGAAGCAGGTATAGATAACTCATATTGCTCATATGCCCCTAGCATGACCTGCCGCACGATGTCCCGTTCGCCCACAGCGGCATCCCGTACGATAATCCGGTTATTTTGGCTCATAACAATCGCTCCTCTCGAACCTCAACGGTTCTATGGTATGGCTTTATGGCTCTAGGAAATAAGGGCTCCAAATCTCGAAAGTTTGAATTCATCCAGCTCATATGGCGTGGTGCCAGTGAGCGCCAGGTTAGCCAACACTTCGCCAACAGCGCTTGCGAACTTGAAGCCATGGCCGGAAAATCCGCCCGCAATCCACACGTTGCCATGTGCTGGGTGCCGATCGATGATGAACCCCTCATCTGGCGTCAGCTCATATTTGCATACCGCTCCTTGCAATAGCCTCCCTGCGGCCGAAGGCATGTTTTTCTCTAACGCCCGCCGCAAATCGCCTTCATCCTCCGTAAGGCTGCCGAACGGCGCCAACCGTTCACCCGGTTTCCATGCAACTCCACCGTCATGGCGGCCCAGCTTAACGCCAGCGCCATCAATGCTCGGGAAGCCATAGAAGCCTCCATCACGTGTGCCAATCGTAAATCCAGGAAATCGTCCGGCATCGAACCGCCGATCTGAAACCAATGGCTGGAACCACCCGACGGTCTTGCGGACCGCGCGGATCGGCAGATCGATGAACGAAGCGAGCGTTCCAAACCACGCGCCCGCGCTCAAAATAACGCGATCAGCGTGAAAGGCCCCCTTCGACGTCCGCACCGTCACACTGCCGCCCTGCGCTGCTTCGATCCCGGCCGCTTCCGCTCCTGTCACCAGCTTTGCGCCAGCTTGCAGCGCTGCTCGCCGATATGCTGCAACACAGCGTTCGCTTCGCAAATACCCGGCATTGGGCTCATACATCGCCTCGAACCATGCAGGCAGCGACCATCCTGGCCAGCGATAACGAATCTCTTTCGCATTCAGCCGTTCAGCAGCAATGCCGTGCCGGGTGGCATCTTCAGCCCGTTCGCCATACCGGTACACATCCGGATCCGCAACATTGAGCACGCCGGACCGGTACAACAGCTGCTCGCCAGACTGCTCCTCCAGCTCCCGCCAGAGCGCGTCAGCCCGCAGCGCCAGCTTAATATAAGCATCGCCCCCGCTATACGCATGCCGGATCAATCGGGGCTCGCCGTGATGGCTGCCCTCCAGATGCGGCGGATCAAAACGGTCAATCAGCAGCGTTCGCGCACCTTGGGACGCCAAGTGATAGCCCGCGCTCATCCCCATCGAGCCTGCGCCGACGACGATTACGTCGTAACCGGAGCCGCCGGTCATGCAGGCAAGCCGTCCGCCGCAGCTGCTGATTGGACTCCCTCGCCTGCATGGAGCTGCTGCAGCGCTGCCGCTGCCAGCTCTGCCAAGTAAGTTGCCGTCGGCAGCAGCGCCGATTCATCCACGTCGAACGCCGGATGATGCCACTCCTGCGGGCCCGACGTCCCGACGAAGACGAATACGCCCGGCACATGCCGCTGATAGAAGGCGAAGTCTTCGCCAGCAAGCGAAGGCTTCGGCACGACGGCCGTTAATCCCGTACGCTCCGCAACCGAGCTTGCAAGCGCCGCAAGCGCTGCATCGTTACGCACGGCTGGCGGCCCCAAAATCCAGCGCACGCTCGCTTTGGTCCCGAATGCTGCAGCGACGCCATGCACAACCTCCTGCAGCCGCTCTTTCACCCGCACGCGCACGTCTTCCTCGTACGTGCGCAGCGTACCGTCGAAGATCGCTTTATCCGGGATAACGTTCCATGACGTGCCCGTGTTAAGCCGCGTCACGCTGACGACCGCACTATCCAGCGGGCTCACATTGCGGCTGACAATCGTCTGAAGCGCCGTAATGATATGCGCGGACGCGACGACCGGATCGATGCCCGCTTCCGGCACGGCCGCATGCGTGCCTAAACCCGTAACTTCGACGAGAAAGCCATCCGCCGCCGCCATCAGCGGCCCTTCCTTAATGCCAACCGTTCCAACCGGCAGGTCCGGCTTGTTATGAAGGCCGAATATCGCCTGCACATCGTTCAGCGCGCCGCTCTCAATCACTTGCCTTGCGCCTGTCGCCTTCTCCTCCGCCGGCTGGAATATAATCCGAACCGTGCCCGGAAGCGAAGCCTCCCGCTCCTTTAGCAGCAGCGCTGCGCCAATGGCAGACGCCGTGTGAAAATCATGCCCGCAAGCATGCATCTTGCCATCGGCCGACGAAGCATACGGCAACCCGGTCGCCTCTTGAATCGGCAGCGCATCGATATCAGCCCGTAGCGCCACGATCGGTCCGGCGTTCACGCCGCCAATCTCAGCAATAAGCCCCGTCTGCAGCCCGTACTCGCCAATGCGGATGCCGGCAGCTTCGAGCTGGCTACGGATATAGGCGGTCGTCTCGAATTCCTCATTCGATAGCTCGGGATGGCGATGCAAATGCCTTCGGCTATCGATTAATCGCTGCTCAAGCTCCGGCGCCTTCACCTTATGCTCCGTCATTGCGCCGCCACCTCCGTAAACGCTTCGCGCAGCAGCTCGAATGACCGCAGCCTTTTGCCAAAATCGCGAACCGCCGTCGTCACAACAAACTCCCCTACGCCATAACGTTCCTTCGCTTCAAGCAGCTGTCGGCGTACGGAGTCCTTCGTCCCGCGAATGATCTCGGCAGGCTTCTCCTCGACCGTGAACTTCTCATTCGTCTGGCGGCCGAACTCCTCCGCTTGCTCCAGCGTGCCAACCGTCAGCGTACGCCCGCTCTCCAGGTGCAGCTTAACGATCTTATACTCGCCGGCCAGCGTATTCGCTTCCTCTTCCGTGTCCGCCACGATGAGCGACAGTGCCAGTATCGGCTGCGGCTCTACGCCCTGTGACCGGTCGAAGTTCGCCCGATACGTATCGAGCGCTTCCTTCGCTATCGCTTCATCGTTATTGATAAACAGGGAGAAGACGTACGGATAAGCCAATTCAGCCGCGATCTGCGCACTGGCCACGCTTGCCCCCAGCAAATACAGCGCTGCTGGATTCGCCACAATCGGCGCAGCGCGAAGGCCTGCCAACGGATGTCCCTCCTCCAGCGTGTTGTTCAGAAACTTCGCCAGCTCCTTCACCTTATCGCCAAGGTCGCGAGGGCCGGAGTCGCCGCCGCCCGTCTGCTGGAGCGCGCGCGTCGACCGCGGCAGACCGCCCGGCGCACGCCCGATGCCCAGATCGACGCGCCCTGGCGCAAGCGATGCGAGCACGTTAAAATTTTCCGCTACTTTATAAGGGCTATAATGCTGCAGCATAACGCCGCCTGATCCGATACGGATCGTCGACGTGCGTGCAAGCAAATAGGAAATTAACACCTCAGGGGATGAGCCAGCGACCTGATTGGAATCATGATGCTCCGACACCCAGAATCGCGCATAACCGAGCTTCTCTGCGCATTGCGCCAGCTCAACCGTGCGCTGCAGCGCCTCTACTCCCGTCTCTCCTTCGTAGATTGGGCTTTGGTCAAGAATGCTTAATCGAACAGCCGTCATTACTGTCGCTCCTTTCGTTGTCATGCAATTAAATGGAATAGCTCCATTCCTGCGAATACCGTTTGAGAAATTGCCGTGTCCGCTCTTCCTTCGGCGAACCGAATAACTCCTCCGGCTTGCCCTCCTCTACGATGACGCCTCCATCCATAAATACGACATGGTTCGCGACATCGCGGGCGAAGCCCATCTCATGCGTAACCACAATCATCGTAATGCCTTCCCTTGCGATGCAGCGGATAACTTCAAGCACCTCGCCTACCAGCTCAGGATCTAGCGCCGACGTCGGCTCATCGAACAGCAGCACCTCGGGATTAAGCGCAAGTGCACGGGCGATGCCTACCCGCTGCTGTTGGCCGCCAGACAAGCTGCTTGGATAAGCGTCCAGCTTGTTGGCTAGCCCTACCTTCTCCAGCACTTCAAGGCTAATGCGGCGCGCCTCATCCTTCGGCAGCTTGCGCACGATGACAAGGCCCTCCATCACGTTCTCAAGCACCGTTTTGTGCTTAAACAAGTTATAGTTCTGAAACACCATCGCCGTTCGCAGGCGCAAGGCGTGAATATCCTTCTTCGTTGCTTTCTCCGCATCGAGCTTATATTCGCCAATGGCGATCTGCCCTTCCGCTGGGCGCTCGAGGTAATTGATGCAGCGCAGCAGCGTCGTCTTGCCGGAGCCGCTCGGGCCAAGAATAGCGACGACCTCGCCCTTCTCAACCGTCAGGTCGATGCCTCGGAGCACCTCTTGTTTGCCGTACGATTTGCGTATCGCCGATAATCGAATCATGCTACGCCTCCTCTGTTATAAAGGGATATCCGCTTCTCCAGCACGCCCGTCAATTTCTCGATCAGCAGCGTAAGTGCCCAATAGAGAATCGCCGCCGCAATGAACGCCTCAAAATATTTCCAGTTCGTCATCGCCACAATATTCGCTTCGCCCAATACTTCGATGACGGGCACGGTGAACGCCACCGTTGAACCATGCAGCATGCCAATCAATGAATTCGACAGGTTCGGCAAGCTAACGGCCAGCGCCTGCGGGAATACGATGCGGCGAATCGCCTGCATCCGCGCCATCCCAACGGATAGCGCCGCTTCCAGCTGCCCACGGTCGACAGCCAGCATGCCCGATCGAACGATCTCAGACATGTAAGCCCCTGCCGTTAGTGAGAAGGCAATTAAAACAAACACGATAATCGGGATTTGCACCGAGGTGAACGCCCAGCCAAAGTAAGCCGACAGGCGGTCAATCAGGTTGGGAAGCCCGAAATAAATAAGGAACAAATGCATCAGCATCGGCGTTCCCCGGATAAACTTGACGTAGAACGCTGCGATCGGGTGCAGAAACGGTACGCGATAGATGCGCAGCAGCGCGGTTGCTGTTCCGATGAGAAAGCCCAGCAGCACCGAGACAGCCGTTATGAGCAGCGTCGTCGGAAGCGCCGATAGCAGCTTCCAGAATGCTTCTGCAATAAACGCGGGATCGATCGTCATCTTCCTTCACCGCCTTCCGATAATGGCCTGCGCTCATTCCGCAAGCGGTCCGATTTTCCTAGCGGAATGCCGAATTCATCGAAGGTTGGGGCTGGTCCCGCTAACGGGCGGCCGTCTTCGCCAATTTGCCGCTGATAACCAGGAAGCCGTTGGACAAGCACGCTTGCCGTCTCCCACCATCTGGACAAGAATGCCGGCTTAGGCGGCTCTCCCCAACTGTTCTGCTGCCGTGGCTCATGGCGCAACAGCCGCCGCTCCGCAAGGCCGAACAAGCTTTCGAGCACCATGCTGACAGCGAAGTAAATGGCCGACAACGCAATATACACCTCGATAAAATGCTGCGTCGCCTGCCCGAGCGTCTGCGACTTGCCCGTCATCTCCATGACGCCAAGCGAGAAAGCGAGCGAAGTATCTTTTAGATTCGCGATTACGATATTGGCAACGACCGGCAGCGAGACGGCGACCGCCTGCGGCAAAATGATGCGGACGAACGATTGGTAGCCCGTCATGCCAATCGCAAGCGCCGCCTCGGCCTGCCCGCGATCGACAGCAGCGACGCCCGCCCGAACCGTTTCGGAAATAAACGCCCCCGCATGCAGGCCATAGGTCAGAATGACGAAGGCGAGCACAGGAACCTTGGAGACGTCGGCTCCGACACCTTTAAGCAGCTCCGGCAATCCGTAGTAGATCAGAAACAGCTGAATCAGAATCGGCGTTCCCCGGAAAAAGGACACATATACCCGAGACACCGTTCTAAGCACCGGCACATTGTACATGCGGGGCAACGCGATGAGGAAGCCGACGAGGAAGCCGAGCAGCATAGAGGCCGCCACGATAAACAGCGTAATCTCCAAGTAGCCTAGCAGCTTCGGAATGAATTGCCACAAATAATGAATGTCGAACCTTCTGCCCATCGCGCGCCCCTTCTTTCCACGTTAGCGTATGAATCTATTTGCTTTCAGCAAGCCCTTTAGTGTAATCCGCGCCTAGCCATTGCAGGCTCAGCTTAGACAACGTGCCATCCGCCTTCACTTCGCGAATCGCTTCATCTAATTGGTCCGCCAGCTCTTGGCTATCTTTGCGAAGCACGAACAATACGTCGGATTGAATGAGCGGCTCGCCCACCGTTTTGAGCGCTTCCTTGCCATCGGCGTCCGTATGGAACCGCAGGGCGAAGTCCGTTGAGAGCGTCGCGTCGATACGCCCGCTTTCGATTTGCTGCACAAGATCGTTCGAACCGTTGCTGCTGAACACTAGATCGAAAGCATCGCTATGCTCTTCCTTATACTTCTTCAAGAAATACGCCTGGTTGCTCGTAGGGCTCACTTGGATCTTCTTGCCCTTCAGGTCCTCGATCGACTTCACATCATTGTTCTTGGCACTAACTGCAACCTTCGAGAGGAAAATGCTATAAGGCTCTTTATTAAACAGGAACTTCGCTTCCCGCTCCGGGTTTTTCTCCATTTGGTGCGCGATGACGTCAATCTTGCTCGTCTCTAAGCTGAGCAGCAGGTTTGAGAAGTCCATCGTCTTGAGTTCAAATTCGTAGCCATCCAGCCGTTTATCCAGCTCACGGATAAGCTCGACGTCATAACCCGTCAGCTTGCCGCTGTCATCGATGAAGCATACGCCGGGGAACTGCGTTCCCGTGCCAACGACGATTTTCTTCACTTCTTTGGCCCCGCCTGCATCAGTAGCAGATGCGCTAGCTTTTTCCGCTGGCTTGTTGTCCGAACCGCAAGCGGTAAAGACGAGCGTAAATACAAGCAGTGCTGCGATTACGAGTGAATGTTTAACTGGTTTCCGTTTCATAATGAACCCCTCCGTCGTGGATGCAACCACATATCTATAATTTTAATTCATATAATCCTTAGTGATTAAGTATGATTTATATTTACACTGTACCATCGCTGAATGCCTCGCGGTTATTGATCGCTTCTATACATGGATTGATTGTTTCGATAAGCAAGTGTCGCGCCCGATATCGAGCAGTTGCCTTGCGAGCTCCACGCTTTCGCCTTTTCGGGTCAGGACACAGGTACGAAGCGTCAAAATGCCGAGCGACCGAATAGCGATTGGCACCAGCTTCCCAGCTTCCACTTCCGCCCGTACGATAAGCTCGGGCAGAAACCCGATGCCAAGCCCCGAAGCGATAAGCTTTTTGGCCGTCTCCATATTGTCGATCTCATACGCGATAACAGGTGGGCGCTCCAGCGAATCGAATAACCGGTGAATCTTCATCCAATCGAGCGAGCCGCATTCGAAGAATAGGAAAGGTTCCAGCGCCGCCTCCTCCATCGTCACCTCCTGCTGCTTCGCAAAAGGATGGTCCGGATGAACGAACAAACGGATGTGATCCTCATAAAACAGGTTCGTATCCATCAGCGGATGTGTCGTGCCGCGCACTAAGCCGATATCCAGTTCCCGATTTTCCATATGATGAATGATGGCATCCGTTGAAGCCGTGACCAGTTTCACATGCAGCTCAGGATAGGCTTGCTTAAGCTGTGGCAGCACCAGCGGAAGCAAGTAATTGGCCGCCGTCACCGTACAGCCGATCCGAAGCTCACGTACATCGCCCGCCTTGCGCTGATGCAGATGCTGCTTGCCTTTTTTGTACGATTGAATAATTTGCTGGGCGAATGGAAGAAACTGCTTGCCTTGCTCCGTCAGTGAAAACTGTTTGCCTTCCCTCTCGAACAACTTCGCATCCAGCTCCCGCTCCAACGATTGAATCCGTGCGGTAACAGATGGTTGGGACAGAAACAGTGCATCCGCCGCTTTATTAAAGCTATTAAAATGGATCACATAGACGAAAGCTTCGATATTCTCAATGTTCATAACGATCCCCTTCCTCCTTGTGCAGGCCCAATCCAGCCCTTAGGATATAAAAAAAAAGCACGACATTGCTCGCTTGCGCTGCACTGTCGGCTTCCGGTGTTCCGGTCAGTCGGATAATGGTATTCACTTTAATTCATACCTTATAGCTCGGAATACTTGGTAATTAGATTATACACTTTTCCGATTGAATGTCTATTGCTTTTTTTAATCGGAGAGGATTTGGGCGAATTTTGTCGAAACTTATTAAAGAACGCTGAACATGACATTCTTAATCAAGCAGGTGATCCCGATAATTTATGCTTCTGTAACAAGGCGCAGATACAAACTAACGCTGCCGATGCTGTTGTCCGCACTAACAGCGCTCGCCGTTTTACTGACACTCGTCGTTGCCTTAACGGCCTCCTATCATTCCCAGCGGCAATCGCTGTACAATACGACACTTCAATTAAACAATACTAGCGCAACCCGAATGAGCCTGACGATGGATTCGCTGTTCCAATCGATGCGTGCCAGCTTGCTGACAGCCTCACATTTTTTGCGTGACAATCCTGCACTGTCTGACGCCGGCATACTGGATCATCTGGAATATTCGCGCAAGACGAGCAGCTACTTCAACTCCATCTTCTGGGTGAATACGAAAGGCATCGTTCAGAACGTCTCGCCCCCCGCCATTGAGCTTAAGGGCAAGAAGCTGACGACCAAAGCATCCCAAGAAGCGCTCGCTGCCAAAGCATCCTACGTCTCCACGCCATATATAAGTGCAACTGGGCGGCTAATCGTCTTAATAACCGAGCCAGTATTCGACAAACAGGGCATGTACAAGGGGTACATTGGCGGTACGATCTACCTGCACGAAAAGAACATTTTGAGCACGATTTTCGGCAGCAATTTGATCGATAGCGCCGGCTCTTACTTCTACGTCGTCGACCCTACGGGCAAATTGGTCTTTCATCCCGACCCCGAACGCCTTGGCGATGACGTATCGGGAAACGACGTCGTCCGTAAGCTGATGAAGGGGTTTAATGGCGAAGAGAAGGTGAAAAATACGCAAGGCGAAACGTTCCTCGCCGGATTTTCTAACGTAGCGAGCAATGGCTGGGGCATCGTCGTCCAATCGCCTGTCGAGACCATCTATGCCCAGTTGAACAGCCAAACCCGTTCAACTGTCATCTATATGGGGCTGCCATTCCTTATTATTATGCTGCTCGCGATGTTCATTGCCCGCAGGCTGGCGATGCCATTCGCTGCCTTGGCGGACTACATCGGGCATGCTGCCGACGGCCAGGCCTTCTCTCCTCCCATTAAGCGAAACCATTGGAATCGCGAAGCTTACGTGCTCACCCAGACCGTCCTCGGCGCTGTTGAGTCGATGCGCAAGCAATCCGAGGTGCTGACCCATGCGGCATTGGTCGATCCACTAACGGGGCTGCTCAATCGCAGGGCGATGGAAGAGGAGATGGGCAAATGGACCGCGAACGAAGAGCCGTTCAGCTTAATCGTATTGGACATTGACCGGTTCAAAACCATCAATGATACGCTCGGCCACCAAGTTGGCGACGAGGTGCTCAAATGCCTGGCGGATGTGCTTAACCACTCGGTGCGCGCCCTTGATATTTGCTGCCGCTATGGCGGCGAGGAGTTCGTCGTGCTGCTGCCGGGCTGCGGCGCCGAAGAAGCGTTCCGGCTGGCAGAGCGGATTCGCCTGGCTGTCCAGAAGACAGCAACGCCAGCGAACAAGGTCATTACCGTGTCGCTGGGCGTCGCCGCGTATCCGCATCATGCCGCGGATACGAATACGCTGTTCAAGCTGGCAGATGAAGCGCTGTATGCTGCGAAGGAAGCCGGCCGTAACCGGACAATGCTGGCTGGAGAAGTGCCGCTCAGCAGCTTGCTCCCGAAGCAGCCGATTAGCAGAAGATAAGTGCATAAGCATAAGTCTGCAAAGAAGGGTGCCCCACAAGCGTAAGCTTGGGGACACCCTTTCTCTGTTGATGGAACTTGTGTAACGGACTCAGCAGCCCTTATTTAATCAAAATTCGGCACATTTTTGTTCTAACGGACCCAGCAGCCGCTATTTGGCCACTATCGCCCTCACGAGGCAGCAAAATGGCTAAATAACGGCTGTGGAGTCCGTTACATTTTTAACAAGCGCTTTGGGAGGGGAATAACGGCTCTCAGGTCCGTTAGAGAAAAGGCTTTAGGACACTCTCTTACTTGTGGGCATCAGCTTAACAATCATGGGATGACTAGGAGGATTTTCCCCCTTGAAACAATGGAGGCAATAAAAGACCGGTCGCCAATGCAGAAATATTGATAACAATGCCATTTGGTGGAAGTGTATAGATTGGGGTTAGCAGTGCGGTCAGTGCAAGCGGGAGAAATACGGGAAACAGCAAGATTAAACGGATACGAAGCGGTCTCCGCTGCCAAAGAAGCAAAGAAAGCAACAATCCTAATGCAAAGTAGATCCCCCTCTCGCTCCAAGCATATGCATGGTATTCTCCCACACTCTGATAAGTCTCCACAGCCAGCTTCTCTAGCCTAGAGGCACCGTATAATGCTGCAATAAAAACGGCTGTCCAAGCCAAATAGAAAATGACCTTCCAGCTATCTTTCTTGTTCAATGTGCATACCTCCATAAACAGAACATTTGTAATAACAAATACTTATTAAGTGCAAAAGGAGCGGGCTCTACGGAGCTGCTCCTTCCAATTCGATTCTAAATTATGCACGATTATTTGCTGTAAGCACCCAACTTGAACCAAAAGCACTTATCGTTGCAGTACTGGTTATGCCAACATTTGCTACGATATATGAACCAGCAGCAGTCACTGCATCCACACTACTTGGTACTGTATAACTATAAGACGATGTTGTAGTTACACCAACTTGAGCAATTGTCCAACCGCCGCTAGCACTAGTAA
This sequence comes from Paenibacillus sp. MMS18-CY102, assembly GCF_009789195.1. GTDB lineage: Bacteria > Bacillota > Bacilli > Paenibacillales > Paenibacillaceae > Paenibacillus_T. The sequence continues at coordinate 36,015 of NZ_WSTC01000003.1, forward strand.
GCTTCTTATATGTCAGTCCATTCTTCACCGTTTTATTCCAGTAAATGGTTGAATATACTTCTACGCTTGAAGTTTGATCCCAAATTGAATCCGTTCTGCTTGGCGAAGCCAAAGCAATGGTTGTTAACGCATACGTACTAGTAACCGTTCCATCAGCTTCAACTTCTTTTCTTAAGAGTTGGGCTGTTTTATACTTTTTAATTTTCAATAATTTATTATCGCTACCGATCGACGGTACGATTTCCTCTTCGCCATTCTCGCTAGTAAGGTCAATGTCAGAAATCCCTTTTTTCGCTCTTTCAAGCAACTCTTTTTTATCTTTAATTTCTTTAAATGTCGTCACATTAGGAGTAGGCTTACTTTCAGCATAGGACGGTTGAACCAAAAAAGAGATACCTAATACAACCGATACTAACGTACTGATTATTTTTTTACCCATTCTCTTCATCTCCTAATGTGAAATTAGATAAATAGATATTATACATATAAATAGTACACAAACTAGAACCGTTCTAAGGCCACCTCCTGAATTTTATTCCACGGTTGTCTGTTAGCCCCATACTATACACACAAATCCCACCTGTCAACTAGGATTAATTTCATTGAACATACCGCCTCTTGTCTATCATTTCCGTTCAGCATATAATAATGACTGAAGTCATATCATGACTATAGTCATTATTTCCACCCAGGAAAGCGAGGAGCCACCATATGCTAAGGGAAACACGCAAGCAAGCGCTGAAGGGCCAGATTTACGAAGAAGCGCTCGCCTTGTTCAAGGCCAAAGGGTTCAATCAAGTGACGGTTGAAGAAATTACGCAAGCTTGCGGCATTGCCAAAGGCACCTTTTATAACTATTTTCCCCGTAAAGAATCGATTCTATTGTACTTAAGTGAGCTACAGATGGAAGCTACCCGTGAGCGATTGATGGCGACAAGCTCGAATGAAGATCCGAAAGCCGCCTTGCTCAGCTTATTCGATGCCCTAATGAGCCGCTATACAAGTGATCGCGAGCTGGTCCGAATTATGATGATGGAGATGATACGCTCGGAACCGGCTATGGCGGAAGAACTCCGTGTCATGGATCGGTTTCAAGGGATGATTGCCCAGCAGTTGAAAGCTGCCCGCGCGGAGGGGAAACTCCCTGCCTCGCTGGAGTGCTCGAATGCCGCCGCCATCATCTCCGGCATCTACTTCCATACGCTAACGGCATGGGCATCATCCCCTGACGATGCTTTCGATATGCGCACACGCTTCAAGAGCCGGTTCGAATTGGCCTGGCACGGCATTCATCCCACAGGCCAGCAGGGAGGTTAACCGCTTATGCTGGATTCCCTTCTCCTGCTCGCCGTTTGCGTTCTCGCATTGCTCGGTATCATTCATTTATTTTGGGCGTTCGGCGGAACTTGGGGTGGCCATGTGGCCGTTCCATCGTCTGCCGCGGGCAGCCCAGCCTTCCGCCCCAGCAGGCTTGCAACCGTCGCGGTTGCAGTGGCGCTCTTCGTTGCCACAAGCTTGTTAGCCACGCAGGCCAACCTGCTCCCGCAACGTTTCGACGAAACTTGGACGCTCTGGGGCTGCCGCCTATGCGCAGCTGTCTTCGGCTTGCGCACGATTGGTGATTTTCGATACGTTGGCTTGTTCCGATCCGTTCGGGGAACGGCATTCGCGGCGTATGACTCCCGCCTCTTCACTCCCTTATGCTTTCTACTCTGCCTTGCCTATACCACGGTATTAATCGCCTATTAGAAGGAGGAACAAGCGATGGCCGAACATTCATCCGATACATCAGGTCCATTCATTCCAACCGCTATGCCATCCGTTAGCGCAACGGCACCTTTGCCACAAGAAAACAAGCGTCCAACCGCTCCCATACTTATCGCTGGCGGCGGCATCGCAGGGCTCGCTACTGCGATTGCGCTGCAGCAAGCGGGCTTCGACGCTATAGCCTATGAACGCTCCGATGAGGTGCAACCAGCGGGCGCCGGCATTATTCTTGCCCCTAATGCGTTGCGGGCGTTAGAGACGATCGGTCTCGCCGATCGCATTCGCCGGGCTGGCTACAGCTGCGTAGAAGGAATGGCAATAACGAACATAAAGGGGAATGCACTGGCGAAGCAGGCATCAACGCTGCATGAACCGCTTATTGCGATTCATCGTGCCGAGCTCCACAGGTTGCTGCTCGGCGCATTGCAGCCTGGGACGTATCGCCCCGGGCATGGGCTCGCTTCCTTCGAGCAGCGGCATGATGGCGTGACGGTCACGTTCGAGAGCAGGCAGCGAACAGAGGGAAGCGGACTAATCAGCGCAGAGGGATTAAACTCGCTTGTGCGCAGCCAACTGCTTCCCGGCACTCGCTTGCGTTATGCGGGCTATACCTGCTGGCGAGGAATTGCCCCGATGCAGCCACAGGGGATCTGCACGGAAACATGGGGTGTCGGCAGCCGATTCGGCATTGTGCCATTGCCAGGCGGCGCTACCTACTGGTATGCGTTGATCAACGCCTCGGCACGTGATGCCGAGCTCGCAGAGCTTACACGAAGCGAACTCGCAGCCAGCTTCCACCACTATCATGAGCCTGTAGCCACCCTCATCGAGTCGACGCCGGAAGACGCGATCATTCACCGCGACATCGTCGACTTCGCGCCGATTCCACAGTTCGCGTTCGGCCGTGTGCTTCTGATCGGCGATGCGGCGCATGCGATGACACCGAATCTTGGCCAAGGCGCTTGCCAAGCAATTGAAGACGCCATCTGCCTTGCGGAGTGCATGAAGCGCTACGGTCCCGCCGGTCTCGCCGAAGCGTTCCAAGCTTTTGAATCGCTCCGCCGCACTCGTACCGCGGCAATCGTGAATCGGTCTAGAGCAGTAGGGCGGATTGCGCAGCTGGGCAATCCAGCGCTTTGCCACTTGCGCGATGCCGCTCTCCGGTTAACGCCTGCCAGCGCCACGCGCAAGCAACTGCAGTTTTTGTACGATCCGCGTTGAGCGCTGCCAACGAACCATGCACCTTTTGAACACAGCAAAGACGCCCAGCTGCGGCCTATTCAGTCTGCTGCTAGGCGTCTTTTGTTGCATGCGCGATCGATTCTTTATTGCACCCTTGCTTCATTGCCTCATTGCATCCTTGCCGCATCGCCAACATCGCCCGTATGCCATCACTTCCGATGCATCTTAAACTCTAGAAACAGCTCATTGTAATGCGCGAGCATGCGCTTGCCGAGATTTCGGTAAACCTCCAGCTTCTCCGTTAACTCCGGCGAAGGATAAAACCGCTCATCACCAGCAATCTCCTCTGGCAGCAACGCAAGCGCATCCTTGTTCGGCGTCGAATAGCCAACATACTCCGCGTTGCGCGCCGCATGCTCGGGGTCGAGCATGAAGTCCATGAAGGCATATGCACCCTCGATATTGCGAGCCGTCTTGGGAATGACCATATTATCGAACCATAGGTTCGAACCTTCCTCAGGGACGACGTAGTCGAGCTTGTCGTTCTCATCCATAATTTCCGAGGCATCGCCCGACCAGACCACGCCGACAGCCGCTTCCTCATTGGCGATCAGCATCTTAATCTCATCGCCGACAATCGCTTTCACGTTCGGCGTCAGCGCCTGCAGCTTGCGCTTCGCCTCCTGCAAATGCTCCTCGCCCGTATCATTCAACGAGTAGTGCAGGCTGTTCAGCCCGAAGCCCATCACCTCGCGCGCGCCATCCACCAGCAGAATCTGGTTGCGCAGCCGCGAGTCCCACAGATCGTTCCAGCTCTTCAACTGCCAGCCGTCCAGCATGTCCGGGTTGTAAATAATGCCGACCGTTCCCCAGAAATAAGGAATGGAGTACGCATTGCCGGGATCGAACGGCAGGCCGAGAAATTGCGAATCTATATGCTTCAGGTTAGGCAGCTTGCTGTGGTCAATCGGGAGCAGCAGCCCTTCCTCTTTCATTTTGCTAATCGCATATTCTGACGGGACGCTCACATCAAACGTTGTGCCGCCCTGCTCAATCTTCGTCATCATCGCCTCATTCGAGTCGAACGTCTGGTAGATGACCTTCAGGCCGCTCTCCTTCTCGAATTCCGCAACCAAGTCCGGGTCGATATAATCGCCCCAATTATAAATCGTCAGCGTATTGCTGCCGCCGTATCCCTCCGAGGAATTCAGCACATGCACCCCGTACATTAATCCGAAGGCGACGGCGAAAACAACGACGAACATTCTTGCCAGTTGCTTCATCGCTGCACCTCCGTGCCCGGCGGCCGGTTTCCCCGCTGATTAATGAAGTAGTACCCAATGACGAGCACGATGGTGAATAGGAAAATAAGCGTCGACAACGCGTTGATTGACAGCGAAATGCCTTGTCTTGCACGCGAGTAGATCTCAACAGCCAGCGTCGAGTAGCCATTGCCCGTCACGAAGAACGTTACCGCAAAGTCATCGAACGAGTACGTTAACGCCATGAAAAACCCAGCAAAAATGCCCGGCCGAATGTACGGCAGCACGACCTTCGTCAACACATCGAGACGGCTTGCCCCAAGATCGCGCGCGGCGTCGATCCACGTCGGGCTCATCTCCTCCAGCTTCGGCAGCACCATAATGACGACGATCGGCACGCTGAACGCCAGATGCGCGAGCAGCACCGACACGAAGCCCAGCTTAATGCCGATCATCGTGAACAAAATGAGAAACGACGCCCCGATTATGACATCCGGGCTGACGATCAGCACGTTATTCAAAGCAAGCAGTGCATTGCGATGGCGATGCCGCCGCACTTGCTGAATCGCTAAAGCGCCGAACACGCCGAGAATCGTCGACAGCGCCGAGGACAAGAGCGCAATGACGAGCGTATTCAATACGATGATAAACAGCCGCGTATCTGCGAACACTTCCTTGTACCAATCCAGCGTGAAGCCTTGGAAATCATGCATCGACCCGCCGCTATTGAACGAATATAGCGTTAGGTAGAAGATCGGCGCGTACAGGACAGCGAACACAGCAACCAGATACACATTGGACCATTTCCACTTTCGCCCCTCGCGAACTTGTAATGTTTTCGCCATCAGCCCTGCACCTCCCGCTTCTTCCGGTTACCGGTCAGCACCATAATTAACGCCATCACTACAACGAGGAACACTGCAATTGTGGCCCCCATTCCCCAGTCCTGCGTCACGAGAAAATGCTGCTCAATCGCAGTTCCCAGCGTAATGACACGATTGCCTGCGATGAGTCTCGTAATCATGAACAGCGACAGCGCCGGAATGAACACCGCTTGGCAGCCCGCCTTCACCCCACTAATCGTTAATGGAAAAACGACGCGACGGAACGTCGTCCACGGCGAAGCGCCAAGGTCGCGCGCGGCGTCGATGAGCGACGGATTCATTTTTTCCAACGCGTTAAACACAGGCAAGATCATAAACGGGATAAAAATATACACCGATACGAACACGAAGCTGAAGTCGGTGAACAAAATTTGCTGTTTGCCAATGCCGACCGTCTCTAGCACCGCATTCACGAAACCGTAGGTGCCGAAGATGCCGAGAAACGCGTACGTTTTGAGCAGCAGATTGATCCAGCTTGGCAAAATAATAAGCAGCAGCCACAGCTGCTTATGCTTGGTGCGCGTCAGCAGATACGCTGCCGGATAAGCCACCAGCAGCGAGAACGCTGTTATCAGAAACGCATACCAGAATGAGCTAAGCGTCATGCGCATATAGACAGGCGTGAAAAAATGCGCATAGTTCGAGAACGTGAACTTCCCTTCAATATCGAACAGCGAATAATAGGCCACGAGCGCAATCGGCGCGACGACGAACAGCACGATCCACGCAGCGTAGGGAATGAGGTACCAGTTACGCGACTTATCGGACATGCTCTGCCTCATCCTTGCGTGCACCTGCATCTGACTCAGAGCCTTCATCCGCTTCGGCATATGCCTCCAACCGGCGGTCGAACTCCTCCTCCGTCTCGTTAAACCGCATAACATGAATCGCTTCCGGGTCAAAATCAAGCCCGATCCACTCGCCGACCGCCGCCTTCTTGGTCGAGTGGACGAGCCATTCATTATCCGCTTCATCGTAGGCGATAATCTCATAATGGACGCCGCGGAACAGCTGCGTGTCTACCCGCACCTTTAGCTTGCCTTGATCCGGCGCCGTCATCTCCAAATCCTCCGGCCGGATGACGATCTCGATCGGCTCATTCGGATGGAAGCCGCCGTCGACGCACTCGAATGTCCGCCCCGCGAACTCGACGACATAATCCTCCCGCATCCGTCCCGGCACGATGTTGGACTCCCCGATGAAATCTGCGACGAACCGGTTGATCGGCTCATCATAAATATCGATAGGCGTTCCGCTCTGTTGAATCGTCCCTTGGTTCAGGACGAAAATCTCGTCCGACATCGCGAGCGCCTCTTCTTGGTCATGCGTGACAAAAATAAACGTAATGCCAAGCCGGCGCTGCAGCTCCCGCAGCTCGTATTGCATCTCTGTGCGCAGCTTAAGGTCCAGCGCGGACAACGGCTCATCGAGCAGGAGAATCTCCGGCTCGTTGACAATTGCCCGGGCGATTGCCACGCGCTGCCGCTGGCCGCCCGACATCTCTGTAATCTCGCGATGCTCATAGCCCGCGAGGTTTACGAACCTTAGCGCTTCGCGCACTTTGGCGTCGATTGCGTCATTTTTCAGCTTTTTGATCCGCAGGCCGAACGCCACATTCTCGAACACGTTCAAATGCGGGAACAGCGCGTAATCCTGAAATACCGTATTCACCTGGCGGCGGTTCGCAGGCACTTCATTAATCCGCTTGCCATTAAAATAAATAACGCCCTCCGAAGGCTCCATAAAGCCTGCGATTAGGCGCAGTACCGTTGTTTTGCCACAGCCGGACGGGCCCAGCAGCGTATAAAACTTGCCTCGTTCAATCTCAAAGCTTACATCATTCAGAACGGCCGAGCCATTATCGTACCGCTTCGTGACACGCTCGAAGCGAATGATCGAATTCGTATCGCTCACAAGTCATTTCCCCTCTACTATGGAACACTTAGAATTATGTCGTTTTCTGTCGAAACCTTCGCCCTTCATTATATAGCATGGGAATAAATGCGCAACCATATAACCTTCCCCCATATGAAGCACATAAAATAAGACTGACCGTACCTTAAAGAATTGTTAAAGGTTGAAGTTCGCACCCTATTTCGACAGCATACGACAGCTTTTCATTGGTATCATAGGCATACATATAGAGATAGAGGCAACAGGGTTAAGGGGGAATTCATGTGCTGCAAGCACGAAATATGTTTATGCTCGTTATCAGCATCCTATCCGGGGTTATCATCTATAGGCTCGCGTGGGAGTTCTTATTCACACTGCCTTCACGTGGCGCTGGCTGGTACGCCTCTGGCGATAAAGAGCTTTGTTTCCTATACGGCCTGCTGCTCACAGGGGGGCTGATCGGCTATATCTATTTGGTCGCTAAATTCAAAACAAAAGGCTCAGCCTCAACAATCGTTAGTTTATCGACGTTTATGGCCGCATTTTTCAGCTCGTTCGTCATTAGCCAGGCCTACTTCATTGGGGGATAATCAGAAGATGGGAAAGAAGTTTCTATACGGAAGCATCTTACTAAATGTAATTTTGATTGGTTTTATCCTTATTTCATCGTTAGAAAGAGGCGAGGACGCCACGAATAGTGGGAAGGATACTGCCGGTTCCCTATCAGCGGTATCGGTCGCGCCAACTATATCGACCCTAACTTACCCAGATGGATCTGTTTATGAGGGCCAGATGAGTAACGAGATGGCTAACGGCTTAGGCGAGAAAAGTTATCCGAATGGCAAAGTGTTTACAGGCACATGGAAAAATAATGCTATCGACGGATTTGGCCAAGCTACCTCACCTAATGGTTCCTATTATATTGGCCACTGGTTGAAAGGCAAACTTGAGAATATCGGCATTCGCCGGGATAAGGAAGGCAGCTTCTACTACGGTGAATTTAAAAATGGGCAGGAATCCGGCCTTGGGACCCTCTATTTGAAAAGCCAAGATGTGTTTATCGGTTCCTGGAAGGACGGCAAACAAAGTGGCCATGGCACCTACATCTACAAGGACGGAACTATCTACATCGGCAATTGGGCAGAAGGCAACCAATCCGGGCAAGGCAAACAATTATTTAATGACGGCGACAGCTATGTCGGTGAATATAAGCTTGGCCAGTTTGAGGGGCAAGGCACCTACATTTTCGGCAATGGCATTCGGTTTGACGGCGTCTGGAAATCCGGCAAGAGAGATGGGGAAGGTACGCTAACCGATTTAAACCACGTCACCTACATGGGCGAATGGTACGGCGACTGGAACGATAACACGGCTAAAGGCATCGTAACCGCGTATTACCCCAATGGCAAAACCGCAAAGGGGCAATATGTGAACGGCAAATTTATTAAACCGTAATGGCGTACATAAACCGAATGAGCTGCAACGCAGGAAAACCTTGACCGGCCGCGCCGATCAAGGTTCTCTTCATTTAATGGCGCTGGCGTCCGCTAACGCCCGAATACGAGATAACCGCCGTCGTACGTGTGCGTCTTGGATCGGAACGGCCCGATGCGAAGCACCATTTTATCCATTAGCCGTGTGCCTCCGACCTCATTGCCGTTTCGGTACCCTCTTAAGCTCGGGCCCGGCAGCGTAAACTCATCTATGGAGCCATACGTGGACTGGACCGACATCACGACCGAATCCCCCCTGCCCCGCCGCATCGCCGTTATCGCGTATCGGTTATTAAAACGGACAATATCGCCAAGCTCCCGCTTATACTCGAACTTCGTGTATTCACTCTCTTCCACCCATGCTAGAAGCTGGGATAAATCGATATCCCGCCAATTCCGGTCCTTCTTCCGAAACAGCACTCTCGGCACGATGATTCCCGCCACCACCCACAGCAGCGCCCCAATCCAACCCTGCCCGGCAATCAACGCCGTAACCGGCATGATGATGAAGAAGAACCCAATATACACAGCGCCTAACCCAGGGCCACCGTTCCGGTTTTTGTAGAAGCGACTGAACATGGTGCGAACCTCCAACTGAATGTTGATTTTATGAATGGATGGCCGTGATGTAGGCAGGAGGCACGTGGTCGGCCAACCAGATCGAGTCTATTTTAGCCGGAACGGAATGGCCGTACAACGCACGAATCTTTCCGGCCTCCAGCTCATGCCGCTTCTTCTCGGATAGGTTAATCATCGTGGCGAGATCCGCTTCGGATACCTCCACCCATTGCGCTTGAAGGCGCAGGCTATGCAGCAGTTGTTCCACGGTTACCCAGCCTTCCGCGTCCAACTCCAGCTCGAATTCCCACGGCGCATGCCGCAAAGCGTAGGACACTTCTTTGCTTAATTGGGGTAGTTGATTGATTTCATTAGCCGCTCCTTGTTCATTCCTGCGATTTTCACTTATTTAACGGTCTGGAGCTTCGCGATCTCCTCTTTAAATACATTACGGGGTTCGTAATAATCAATCGGCTTAAAAATCAATCGATTGAGCGATTTCATTCTCTCATGATTATTGTCATATTCCCGTTCTAAGTGCTTCGCATATAAATAAAATTCTGTCATTGAACTCCGTACACTTCTGCTATTCGTCTTCGCAATGAGCCACTCCGTACCTGGCTGGAAATAGGATTCAATAGCTTGAGCTTGAACGCCTTCGCTTAAGAGATATTCGGTAAGGGCTGCTCTGAATTTATCTTTCAGTACATTTAATTGCGAGCTTCTGACTCCGTCAATAATCACGCAAAGCCGGCTTCTATCATTTATAAAAATAATATGTTTGCGATTATTTAATTTTATAATGTTGGCATGCCAGCTATACAGTAAAGGGATTTTTTCATTTTCAACCGGCGTGGCCTTCATATCTTTCATCAAGGTCTTCGTAAATCTGAACATAAGCATTTGAAAAATCAGCCTTTCTCGTAGCGCAGCTTCGTTCTGCCTTATTTCAGCGTTCTGCCTATTCGGCTAGAATTCTCACTATAATAAATATACCGCAGCTTGCCTATCATGTCGCCCTCTGGCATTGCCCCAAGGGATAAGGCTGACCATTCCACATATTTATCAATATCGACAAAATTCTGAACCATAATCAATCTGTTCAATGCTTACCACAACAGCCTCTCTTGCGCAGCCAACTTAATGTTCATATAAAACCGTTCAATATCCGCATTATCCGGCAATCCCGATACTTGACCGTCTCCAAGCTCTATAATAACCCATGCGCCGTCCGCCGTTTTCGCAATGTCCATCGTAAAGAACGTGCTCTTGATGGCCTTCGCGACTTGAATGAATGGCCCTAATTCATAGTTTTCAACAGCCTCGCCATAATCGCCCTCATCCCAATAGTTCACCACATACACCAACTCACCCATAAAGAAAAATAATCGAAACTCCTTCGACAGCGGCATTTTGCTCTTCGCATGATCGGTTAAAAATTCAAGCGCAATAAATTCGCGGAACACGACTCCCCCGTTAAGATCTTTGCCTTACAGTTCAAGGAACCGCTCGACAACCCTTCTCGCATGCTCATAATCTGAGGCATCTGGAATGTAGCATGCTTCCGCCCACTCATGTTTTCGTGACTTCACATAGTCTTTAATGAGAATGGGCGAAGCGCCAAAACGAGCTGCTACTTGCTGAATTCGATCAGGCTGAAGCTCATCTTTGCTTAACCATTCGGTTCGTGGCGTGAATTCTTGAATAAGCGGGTAAGATTCAGGCAGATAGTGGCAGTGTTTGTAGGCTTCCGGAGAGTTAATCATTTGAATATTTCGCTCTGCCGCCCCCTCCACCAATAGCCGGTAATGCTCAGGCATCATCATCCAGCCCCTGTACAAAGCATGCTTTGGAGTGTCCTGTGCACGCACTGATCTCATGGCAGATCTTATATTGTGATCAAGCAATGATTCGAGATCAAGCAGATACACGGAGAAGCCTAGCCTCTTGCAGGTCTCGTACTCAATGGAGTAGTCGATATCCACCTGCTTTTTGTCTAGTGGATCACTACAAAATAAGATGTTCACTTTCTCAGCCTCCTGTCTCCGTACTTATGATGAATGCTATGTACCATCTAAAACTTCTTAAAAAGATATTCCATAATTGATATAACATCCATTTTACTAACGGACTCTTATATTTCTTCGTTCAAATCACTATCGTTATAGAATGACCCATCAGGCTTCTGGAAGTTAATTAGAACGTAAGGATCAACCTCTCACCCCATAAATCATAATGATATCTTTCAAGCTATCCTTGTTCACACAACCCATTCCAGGGTGCAATCGTTTATAGTTAAGAATAAATATAATAATCGAAATTAATAGTTGCTCCAATTTCACTAGCAAAGTTAATCGTGTCATAATCCAAATAAATTGCGGGCTTATCATTATTCTCAATATTGCTAATCGACCAACAAGTTTCACCTCTTGGACGATTGGCCTTAGATAAGTCACCTTTATGATAAACTTCTGTTGGAGCAATATTCAGCATCTCAGTAATCATTTCAGTTGAAAATTCATCACCTAATATAATAAATTCAGCTTTTACAGTGGTTCCATCTGGCATTTAATCCCTTCGTATTATTTTATGAGGTATCCCGTGGAGTCGTTTCACCTCTCCCACCTTTTCGCATAGCATATTTTTGACCTGTTGATTTGTCTACATATAATACGCCCGGTTGTGTGCACAAAGAAATTCACCCATAAGTTACCCATTAGTAATTATTTTTGCCATCAAGCAGTTCTTTTACATGCAAAACGCATTCTCGCATTAAGGACTCTAGATCAGATAAGTTTGGAGTCCTCCTCTTGATCCAGACCTTCGATCCATTGTAAGCGATAATTCCTGGTGAAAAATCAATGTCATCAAACATTACAATACTCGATGAACTTGCCTTCCCACATACCCATAACTGGCGAGACCATCAAATCGAGCATATTGCGGCCTGTGATTTAACTCCTCACCTGCTAAATTATAAAATTTATCTTGTGTTTCGAAATCATCAAAAAAACCATAATCTACGTTCTGTTCCTTAACCGTTACAGGCTGATTTCCCACTTTTTCAAAATACCCTTTTAGCCAACCTTGAAAGTTCACGACAGTCGGAGCAAACATTAGCTCATGCTCATCCAGATTAGTGGGTATTTCTTTCCTATGGGATAAGCAATTGTACATATAGATCAAATTCATGCCTACGAAATTCAAGTTTTTTCCTTGTATGTTCGTTTGAATCACTTTCCCGAAATAAAAGTGGCTTTCCTTTGGTTGAATCACGAACACGTCGCCCGCGACTGGACGCTTCCTTGATTTTTTCATCGCAATTAGTTCGGTAAACTCCGTGGACATTCGTCGCACCTTCTCTCTCTTATCCCCATCGACAGTACCATCTCGTTCCAAGCTTTTATAAAATCATCAACCTCATTCACAACAATCGGATGTACAGTTGCATCACGTTCTTCAAGTTGTTCTTGCTGGTATACGGCTTGTTTAATGAAATCCGAGTCAACATTATCGACTTTGTTCCTACTAAGAGTCTGGTTTTCATACTGAAGACAGTCGAATTGCATTACTAAGCACAGGGGCGAGTACACTGCTTTCAAGCTCAAATCCGATACTTTCTGCTAAAGAAAACACATGCTCATAGCCGCCCCGGCGATCTTTCTTTGTAGGATAAACAACGTAACCTTTGTTAGATTCCCAGGATAATACAATAAGTTTTTTATTTTTTGAAGCTACCTGGTAACTCTTCACACCAAATAGCTTAGCCAGAGCAGGTTTTTTCGCTGGGACGGCTGGAACCTTTGAATAGCACAATTCTAACCCCTTAGTTACCTCCGCACAAAAATCCTTTTCTTCATACGGGGAGACAAGATGACGCATCTCCTCAATTTCAACAATTCCCTACCTTTCTAATCTCCCTATCGAAACAATAAATAAATCATCGCTTCTCACATCAGAATATATATTCACTTGCCTGTACAATTCGGACTCTTCATTCTCCCCACCTCATTTAAGTTTTGGCGCCTTTGACGATATTACAACAACTAGTCGCCCCGTTGAATCATGATCAATTATTTTTTGTTTATCCCAGATTCCCCGCGTCCCACTCTTGTAATATCATACTGGATTCCATTCCCAAAAGCCCTCTTTCCTTAGATAGTTCAACAAGGGTTCTCCGTACCTTCTCAGGTACATAAGAAATAATAGTAAACGCTGCTTTTAATCGAACATAACCATCCTCATGATCTAATAGCGTGACGAACTCTTCATATTTAAAATCTGATATTGTTGTAAACTTTAACCGAAGGTTCGTTAACTTTTTAGACTGTTTATTAACTGTTCTGTGGTCCCCTTCTTTTTGTGCTAAACCATATTTTATTGACGTTTCAATAAACTCATCAATTAACTTTGTGCTCTGCACCATAGTTCACCCCTATAGATTATTCAAAAGGTTCAAATATCCATCCGTTTTCCGTCTACCTTGCCCTTAAATAAATCAGTCCAGATTCATCATCATAAATTTCCCAAAGTTTTAAGAGTCAAATTACAGGAATATTAAGAATGCAGAATAAGTTAATAACTACTCTGAGTTATCGGTAGCGGCGCATTAATAAGAGCAGCGTTGCCCTATAAAGACATCGCTCAGAAAACGACTTATCTATATGGCGCAAATGGGGAAATAAGCGAAGCAACAAATCCGTTGGGGCAGAAAACATTATTTTATTACAGCAATTTTTCCTATACGGCCAATCGTTATGAAGGGAATATGCAACAGACGGTTAGAACCGTAGAGCCAGACGGCAAAGAAACATGGACGTATAAAGATAAATCGGGCCGTACGATTCGAGTGGCGGATAGGAGCCCGACGAAATTGAGGGTTGCAGTCTAATCCATTCCAGTATACTGGGGAAATTTATGATGATGAGTCTGTGCTGATTTATTTAAGAGCAAGGTATTATGACCCGAATGATAGGCGGTTTATTAGTGAGCATACGTATGAAGAGGACCAAATAGGCTGGCGACGGTGAAATACCGCCTCCAACCTATCCGAGTCATATACTATATTGTGGAGGGTCTTTGATTAAAATAATGAATTAGCTACCTTCAAATTGTTATATATTTTCTAGATTCCATTCGACATAAGATGCCGTAATATTAATTCGATCGCCAGAATTCAATAAAAATTCGAAATTCATTTTTGCATACTGTCCATCTAATATTTCACTTTCAAGTGCGGCATCTTTAGCAGTGGCTTCGAAAAAGTAAATCCCACTGCCCCAAGGCTCCTCACAGCTGATTGAAAAAAATGAAAATTCTTTAAAACAAAAATGAATCATCTGTTTCTTTTGCTTTGGAATATTCAATATCGCTGATATAGATACTTCATGACTCTGATAATTGCAATTTATATCTATTAGTTCAGCATCATGTATGTCTAAATCTTTAAATTCATTCACATTACTTGAATCAACACGCATGCCTTACACCTCATTCCTCTTCATCTGCTTTATGATTTAATATAGGATCACCTGGCCAGATATGTGTGTCTCCAGTAATCGGATGCGGGGATCTTAAATTTCCCGATGGTGTGTAATGATAGTGATTTCCATATTTAAGATCCTCATTCCATTCAAATATTGGCTTATTTGTTACAGGATCAAACCATTTAATAATTTTCCCGTTCTTTGTTCCTGAATATACCTGTTTTGTTAGCCCTGTTGGATTAAAGTTATTCGGATCTTCAGGAAAGCAACCGCTAGTATTATGAACCCAAATATTCATGTCACTAACAAAATATGTGTGAAAGTCTTCCACAGTCATGTTATATACAGTGAAATTGCCGTAGATGACTGAGATATTATCTACCTTTAATGTATTCCCATTGCTTTGAACTAGTAAATCGCCGATTTTAATATCTTTGACGAATGTCCATCCAATACCTTCTATCCAGAATGGATGATTATAAGTCGCTTCTATTGTCTGACTTCCAACTTGAATTTTATATATCTCGTTCGTATCATGCTTGAATGTAGCCGTAACTTCTTTATAATCCAATTCACCTGTGGCTTCATTTTTGGAAAGTACCTTATCTCCAATATGAATATCCTCTATTGGCTTCTCTCCTTTATCAGTTTTAACTTTTGTTCCCGCGGTAAAGCAGTTACATTGTATGATCCCGACTTTTGTTAAAGCATATTTTACAATTCCATTTCCAGTATCTTGCTCAATAATTGGTATGCCATTATCAATTTCAATAAACTCGGCCTTGCCCTCCATGCAATCAACATAACTACATGCATTATTTCGAATCTCATCGTTACCTTTCTCTAATATTTTCTGCTTAGCTTTATATTTAGAGACACAAGCACTATCATGACAATATACGGTTATAAAATTTTGATATTGCCCCCATATATCAGAGTTGTTTCCAAGCATAGGTTCTGTAATCAAATGGTCTACTCCACTTTGCGAATCAACGTAACAACCAGCATCTTTTCCTGCTTTACAATATCCACTTGGGTCCGTATAAATCAAAGGATTATTCTCTACATACGTGTAAAGATTCAACGTCAGCGGGTTCGTAATATCCCCCTCATACGTATCCTCACTAATAAACCGCCTATCATTGGGGTCATAATACCTTGCTCTTAAATAAATCAGCCCAGACTCATCATCATAAATTTCACCAGTGTACTGGAATGGATTAGACATCTGTTCCGTTTGGGAGATGATTTTTCCCCAGATGTCATAATCATACGAATTCAGCACTGCGCCTGTGCTGTCTCGAATGGCTATGACGTCGCCGTGCCCGTTATACATATAGTAGCCGGCTTTGTTCTGGACCGCATCCTTGCGATACAGCAATTCATTGCCCCAAATGTTGCGCCCGATCGTGTTTCCATTCGCATCCAGCTCTTCGATGGCTCGCCCATTGAGATAGACATACCGCGTCTTCGCACCGTTGACGGTTTTGGTTGCCCGAAGGCCATCCCCATAGTACGTATAGCTTGCGTTCGTGCCCCCCTTGGACAAACTGGACAGTTGGTTCAAAGCATTATACGAATACGTAGCCGGATTAGGAACTGTACTATTATCTGCGCTGTCAGTTGATGTGAATGAAGCCATATTACCGGATGCATCATAGGCATAATCTCTCGTCCCAGTCGGCAGTTGCTCCTTTTGGATGCGGTTTAACCCATCGTACTGGAATGCCGAATTAACGCCGTTCTCGACAATTTGCTGGATGTTCCCCATGCCGTCATACCCGAACGTTTCCGTCCATAACGTTGCGCCAACGCTATTGCTATGCTTCTCACTCGTCAATTCGCCAAATGAATCAGTCGTTTTAACCTGCTTCATGCCAAATGGCGTGGTAATCGTATACTTGTTCGCATCGTTACTCGTTTCATACGTATACGATACGGTGCCCATCTCTGGATAATTGACGGATTGTAATCGGCTCAAATTATCGTAAGTATACGTTACCGCTTTGTTGTCGGGATAGAGCAACGAATTCATTCGGTCATAGCTGTCATAGCCCATCGTATACGTTTTGCCTGCAACAATTTGCATTGCATTATTTAGGTATACTTTCTTAAGCATGAATGTGCGTACAAGGAATTAAAGAAGTTCTTATACTGGTATTACATGGGTTACGCATGATTGGACGTAGCCGACCCGATTCACTCGGCACTGGGTGGGGTTAAAGAAAGACCTTGAAGAGTCACCCTCAAGGTCCAATTTCTATGATATATCTAATTCCTTTTTTATATCTTCCAGTGATTCGATGATGTTAATAATTTCTTCAGGTGACACTTCAAATACATAAGAACGATATCCGCTAATAAAATCATTAAACGAAATAATGGTCTCATCGAGATTAGGTTCTACATAATGCCACTTATAGCTAGGACCAATTTCAATGAAAGACTCTCCATTTTTTTGATAGATCCATGTTTGGAAATTCCTTGTTGACCATATCCAATATTGATGAAAGACATCTTCTTCCCCATCTTCAACTTCATCAGATAAGTTATTTGTCCAAACATTCCATGCTTCTCCTAGTTTACCTACCTCCAATTCACTAGTAAGTGCAAGTTCATTTGATAAGCATTTTTTTAATCCGTTATACAAGGTACTCACTGCTTCTTGAATTATATCTTCAAAGATGCCCTCTTCATTATGTTGTCCTCGTAAGAATACAACTACATTATCAAATTTCTGTTGTACTGGGCTGTCAGAATAAAATACTAATTGATCAACATCTGTCAACCTAAACGAACGGAAGATACTCATTTAATGTTTCCTTTCTTATCGACTAGACCCTCTTTTCTAAGAATTGATTGCATTGTAGGAGTAAGTTCACTCCACGACCTAACATGTCCGTGATAAATACCATCACTAGTTTTGTCGAGAACCACAAACTCTCCATCACTTATACCAATTCTTCGGTCTGTATTCGGTCCAATTGACAATGAATTATCTAATGCTGTTTGACCATCGTTCGGTGCTTTATTCTTCATACCATTGTTTGTTGTTCCATGGTACGGTGCATTTTCAAAAGTTCCGTTGGGACCACAAGCACCTTTTGTATTATGCACCCAAATACCAATATCCGTTACATAATACGTATGGTAGTCAGCAACCGTAAAGTTATAAACCGTGACAGGTATATCCAACTTAACGAACTCAACCTTATCAATCGTCAGATTGCTTCCGTCAGCCTTTTGAAGTTTATCTCCCGCTTCAAGTTCATCCGCGAAAACCCACCCTTTACCTTCTACCCAAAACGGGTGATTATCGGTCGTCTCGATGATTTGCTCCCCAACATGTAGTTTAATGATATCATCACGTTGGTTGCGGTGTAACGCTGTGACTTCTTTGTAAGCCAATTCTCCATCAGGGTTGTTCTCATCCTTGGCGAGAACCATATCTCCGACCTCAATGTCTTCGATATTCTTCTCCCCTTCGTCTGTCTGAACCTTCGTTCCAGCAGTAAAGCAATTATATGCGCCTACAGCTTTATTTACTAATTTCGTATTTTCCGCCGTATTTTCAACCGCACGTTCTATTACTTTTCCTTCTTTGTTCATTAGCTTTACGACTAATTTCCCGCCTTTAACCACTTTGCCTACGGGCAAGAACCCTGCTAATGCGAGACCCTTATCAAAGTATGAAGAGTTGGGATCGAGTATCGTACGTATGTCATCAACAATCATAAAGTTAGCTACCGCAACGACACCTTTAGCCGCGTAGCTCGCGCCTTGTTTTACTATTTTCCAGCTATTCCCGACCCACTTCCACACATTCCCGCTTGGATCAACATAAATAAGCGGATTATTCCCTACATACACATACAAATTCAACGTCAGTGGATTCGTTATATCCCCCTCATACGTATCCTCACTAATAAACCGCCTATCACTCGGGTCATAATACCTTGCTCTTAAATAAATCAGACCAGACTCATCATCGTAGATTTCCCCAGTATACTGGAATGGATTGGACATCTGTTCTGTTTGGGAGATGATTTTTCCCCAGATGTCATAATCATACGAATTCAGCACTGCGCCTGTGCTGTCTCAAATGGCAATGACGTCGCCGTGGCCGTTATACATATAGTAGCCGGCTTTGTTCTGAACCGCATCCTTGCGATACAGCAATTCATTGCCCCAAATGTTGCGCCCGATCGTGTTGCCGTTCGCATCCAGCTCTTCGATGGCTCGCCCATTGAGATAGACATAGCGCGTCTTCGCGCCGTTGACGGTTTTGGTTGCCCGGAGACCATCCCCGTAGTACGTATAGCTTACGTTCGTGGTCCCTTTGGACAAACTGGACAGTTGGTTCAAAGCATTATACGAATACGTAGCCGGATTCGGAACTGTACTAGAATCTGCGCTGTCAGTTGATGTGAATGAAGCCATATTGCCGGATG
Organism: Paenibacillus sp. MMS18-CY102; assembly: GCF_009789195.1. Lineage (GTDB taxonomy): Bacteria > Bacillota > Bacilli > Paenibacillales > Paenibacillaceae > Paenibacillus_T. The sequence continues at coordinate 54,991 of NZ_WSTC01000003.1, forward strand.
CATCATAGGCATAATCTCTCGTCCCAGTCGGCAGTTGCTCCTTTTGGATACGGTTTAACCCATCGTACTGGAATGCCGAATTAACGCCGTTCTCGACAATTTGCTGAATGTTCCCCATGCCGTCATACCCGAACGTTTCCGTCCATAACGTTGCGCCGACGCTATTGCTATGCTTCTCACTCGTCAATTCGCCAAATGAGTCCGTCGTTTTAACCTGCTTCATGCCAAATGGCGTGGTTATCGTATACTTATTCGCGTCGTTACTCGTTTCATACGTATACGATACGATGCCCATTTCTGGATAATTGACGGATTGTAATCGGCTCAAATTATCGTAAGTATACGTTACCGCTTTGTTGTCGGGATAAAGCAGCGAAGTCATTCGATCGTAGCTGTCATAGCCCATCGAATACGTTTTGCCTGCAACAATTTGCTTGCTCTGCCGCTTCCATTGGTCATACTGGTACGATTGGCTTTCGTTCTCGCTCGTGGATATTCCCGTTAGCAGCCTTGTCGCAGCATCATACGCCAGTTCCCTCCAATAGATTTCCGCCCCTGATGCATTTCTGACGCTTTCCCTTTGCACTTCATTGTAAGGGGTATAGGCGAACGTGTGCGTTTGCCCTTTCTTGTCAATGCTCTGGTTTAACAAACCATTGGGCTTATAGCTGCTGTATTCCGAAATCCCCTCTGCATTGCTCTTTTGAATCAACTGGCCGATTTCATTAAATACGTTGGCCGTTTTCGTTGCAGTGTTGATTTTGACAGAAGTTACTTGGTCAGCACTGTTGTACACGTAATTTAGCTCAAAGAACAGCTCAGTTATCACCTTCCGAATCGAATACTCCATATTCGCTTCCGCGATCTCTGTTAATCAAATCCACGACGTAACTGCTCGCATTCGTAAGCCCGTCCAAAAAATCTTAATCCGTCAGGAACACTTATTGATTTAACAGCCATTAAACGCCACCTCATCTACTCTAATCCTACTTTCAAATTCCTTCAGTTTCTGAAAGCCCACACAAGACGAGACATAAGGGCGGCTGGTCATGGGGTTCCATTTCCGAGGGGTTAACCATGAATTATTAAAACAAAGGGGTACGGCTCAACTGCACGATTCATTCGGCACTGGGTGGGGGATAAAAGAAAAACCTTGAGGAAAACGCCCCAAGGTCAACATGAAATTGTAATCAACGGTTCAAGAAATCACGAATTAGTTTTCTTAACTTCTCATGATTGTTGTACTCTTTTTGAAAGTCGGGATACTTTTTCAGACTTGATTCAATAAAATTGTACTGAGGAAACCGCTCAAAAAAACCCTTTTTCAACAAATCAATTTGCCTATTTGGGATTTTGCCAACGTCACCCTTCAAAATGTAACTCGTCGTTCCAACAATAGCAGTACAATAATCATTAAAGTCAGCGTTCAAACTTTCATCTTCAAGTAATACAAAATCCCGTTCAAAATCAACCTTTATTTGGCTTGTTTCCTCATAAGGGAAGGGATTCACCATTATGAACTTATGCATATCAGATATTTTTGAAAGAATCTCTTCTTTATTCAATTCGAAGACCTCCAAACTAGGTAAATATATTAGGACTTACCAAAAGAAACAATTGTCCCATCCGGTGCGATATCAACATATTTCCCGTTCTTTTTATAGCGAATTGTGCCTTCAACTGCTCCATCAACATAACTTTTTGTAGAACCTTTCTTGGCAGTTCTAGCGAATTCCTCAGCTTTTCTGAGGTATTGTGCCAAATCCTCCGCCCCTACTTCCTTACCGTGTTTATTAAAATGATATTCAGCAGAACCTTCGACATTGTCAAAACTCCCCTTATTCCATTTTGAAAAATCGCAATTTGAGTTATGCACCCAAATTCCAAGGTCACTAACAAAGTACGTATGGAACTCATCAACCGTCATGTTTAAAATACCAATAATTGAGTGTATATCTAATTTATCACATAAATCTACCAAACTTCAGTAGGACATCTTGCCGAATAACAACTCATTCTGTTGAAGCGTGTCAGAAGGATGTCCCTCCTCCAAAATACCCACAAACACAAATATAAATATAAATATAAATATAAATATAAATATAAATATAAAAAAGACCCTTCCCAGATAGATTAGGAGAGGCAATTCCCTCCTAATCCATTGAAAAGGATCTTAGTAGATCACATTAATTCGAGCGGCTAAACACCCAAAACTGCCCCGCTTCCCGGCGGAACAGTGATTCCCTCGCGGTCACTCGGCCATCGTCCTTCGTGCCTTCGTCGACCAGATCGTCATGGCCGTACCTTGTATTGTCCATGTTCGGGTCAAGCACCTCGATCCATGCATCCGCCGCCCGTTTGATGAGGCCATGCAACAGGATGTAATGCCCGCCCAGCGTAAAATGCCCCGGCCGCATCGAGGCGATGACAAGATGGCCGTCCTGCGCGAGCGCACGCTTGGCGTCCTCCCAGTCCGATGTCTGGACGCAGCGTACGCCGTGGACAGGGGCGATTTTGCCGAAAAAACCCCATGCTGTCCCGCTGTCCATCGTCCGAAAGCCATGGTCGACTGCGAATTTCGCCAATACTGGCGGAAGCAGTTGGTTGCCCGTAAGCGTACTAATCGCCATTGCCGCACAGGTCGGGCCACAGCCAGAGGTTCCGACGGTCTGGCTCGCATCCCGTCGATTGGAGTAGAGCAGATTGCGCCAACGCGCATCTTCCTGATTGTAATACACCAGCTTTCTGGCTGGGGTTGCTGGTGAGTCGCCACCGGTCCGGACGCCATCCGCATTCAACGCATCCGGCGAGAACAGTGCCTTCCATGTCTGCGGCCCGACTTTCCCCTGCGAAGCGCCGGTGTTGCCCAGCTTGTTAACGCCCTTGAAGGCGTTCACCGCATAGAGCGTGTTCGGCCCGAACTTGCCGTCGGCGACGAGCGCCTTCTGTGTCGAGCCCTTATAGCCCAAAACATTAAGCTGATTCTGAAGCTGCTGTACCTCCAGCTTGAACGTGCCGGGATCAAGCGACAGTACGCCTTCAGGCGGGTTATGCTCCGGTCGGTGAGGCATAGGCGACACTCCTTTTTCAATAAAAAATTAGGATTAGAGGCCGTTGAACTTATAATCTTTGCCATAGAGCAGCTTGAGCGCTTGCTCCGGTTCGCCTTTATTCAATCGGTAATACACGCCAGCCTGCATGGCCGCACCGTTTCTGGAAAAATGCTTCATATATTTCCCGTCAACCTCGTCGGCCATCGCTTTTACATTCTTTTCTTTGCTCTTCTTAATCGTATCCCCGTCCATCTTGTTGCTGGAGTCCGACGGCTTATCTGACGTCATTTTGCCGCTTTCCTTATAAATCGCCCGGATGATCTGCTCGTCGTTGGCGGTCGTTAGATCCATGCCCTCGAAGGAAGTAATGAGAATTTTGAGCAGTCCCTTATTCTTATTCCCGACGCCGTGCTGGACAGCCCTGGACCAGATCACATTTTTGAGCGCAAAGCTCCGTGAATTGATATCGAGCCCGAATTGGCTCTTAATGCTCGCGACCGACTTGTCGTAATACATTTCCTTCGTATATTCATGCTGCAGCTTCAAGAACGCTTTAGGCTGGTCTTGCCCCAGCTTCTCGAACGCCTCGTTAAATTTATCCCCGATCTTGTTGCCATCCGCTTTAAACCCGGCTTCCAGTATTGCGTAGGTTTCGGAATCATGGTTTTTGACCCAGGCATAGAAGTCGTCGATAACCTTGAACTTCGAGCTAAACTGATACGCGCCGTAAGAGCGGCCGCCGGAATCCCCAGCTCCGCTGGAGATTAGGCCCGGCTTGCCGTTCGACTCATACTTGGAGGACAGGACGCCAAGCTCCTGCTCATCGCCGCCGGCGGATTGCTTCGCAGCTGGCGCTGCGCCTGAAGCCGTCTTGCTCGCTTGATCGGCCGACACGACCGGCGATGACCTTGTTTCAGGCGCTTTCTTCGCCTCATGCTGCCCTTCATCACTGAGGAATGATTTCAAATATTTCACTACCGAGTTGTTCCCAATATAACGCTGCATCTGCTCCAGAACAGACGGCTCTGTCGCCTGCGGCAACGCTTCAGCTTTCTTCTGGGGGGTCGCTGCTTTCTGGGCTGTGCTTTTCGCCTTCGCTGCTGCGGCTGGCTTTTTCTTGCGTTTGCGCTTCGGCTTCTCGGCTACGCTCTTTACCATTTTATCAGCTCCGATCGTCTACCTTATGACTCAGCCGGCGGATCGCCCGGTGCAGGCTGCGTTGTTTCCTTCACTACTGGCTTGCGGACTCGCTTCGTTGTCTCCGGTGCAGGTTCAGTCAGCTTGATTTCGTCCGCTAACTTGTTATCCGCAACCGTCTCTTCCGAAACCTTCAGATCCGTCAGCCTCGCACTGGAAACACCGCCAACCAGGCTCGTATCGATGCCTCCAGAGCCTGTTCCTCCCCCTTGCACAACGATACCGCCTGTTTGGACCGTGCCAGCGAACGCCCACCATGTCACAATCCAATCGACAGATTCGTTCAACCCGGAGACAAATCGGCGATCCTGAAGCGTGATGGAGAAGCTGGACGACGAATTCGTTCGGTAAGAAGCAACAACAAGCGGCGATTCCGGCTCAAGCTCGGCAACATTTCCCATCTGCATGAGCGGGAATAAGCCAGGGAAGCTCGGCGGCACCGGACCTCCTGGACCTGGATCCGGATCGGGCTGGACAATGATCGGCGGGGTTGTACCGGTTCCGCCCCCTGTGCTAAGCGATGCCGAGAAGCTCTCGGCTGCATCCAGCTTTTCCACAGAGCCAAGCTTATCGATCCCTTCGGAAGATTGAACAAGCTGCGAGGACTCAATCCCGCCCCCGGACAAGAAGGATTGGGCCACGCCCAGTACGATGCCCACATTATTGGACAGCAGCTGATGCGAAATGGCAGGAGAGGTAAGCATTTGGCCCGGCGCGACGCCTTGGAATGTAACCGAGCCGAACGAAATAATCGCACCCGAACCGCCGCCTGATCCGCCGCCTGCAATAGTGACATTGATCCGATTGTTCGTCGGGTCATCCGTTGCAATGACGCCAGCGCCCGTAAAGTTGATTTTCGGCCGCGCCGTGAGCGCATTGCCTTCATCTTGGACAAGCACTTTCTGCGGATCGGCAAGCACACCGGACAAGTTATTTACGTTTAATTCATCGGCTCCGCCGTCTTGATGCGTCGCCGCATGGCTCAGTGAGGCGCCGCTGATCGAAACATTGATCCGGCTATTCGTTGGATCATCCGTAGCCGTTACGCCCGGCCCAACAAAATTGATTTTGGTGCGCGGCGTCAGTGCAACGCCCTCTTCCTGCACCGTAACCTTCTGCGGGTCAGCAAGCGTTCCGGACAGATTGTTCACGTTAATCTTATCCGCTCCGCCATCCTGATGGGATGCCGCATGGCTGGTCATGCCTGCGATCGTCACGTTCGTACGGTTGTTGACCGTGTCATCTGATGCCGTAACGCCAGCCCCGACAAAATTGATCTTGGTGCGCACCGTCAGTGAAGTCCCCTCATCCTGCACGGCAACCTTCTGCGGGTCGGCAAGCGTACCGGACAGATTGCTGACATTCAGCTCATCCGGCCCGCCGCTGCGGTGGGTCGCCGCATGCGTCGGCAACACTGGAGGACGCTGCTTCTCGCTAAGCAACAGCTGGAACAGCAGCTCGTTGTTGTACACGAACGGGCGGACCGATTCATCAATTTCCGTAATCAGCCCTTTGTTGCTAATAGTCAGTGCTGCGAGCACAATAGTTTCTTCGCTTGAACCACCGTTGCCTAGCTGCTTGTCAAAATACTGCTCCGCCAGCAATCGAATAACTGACCGGTCTGCCACAACAGCCAATTCAGACTCATGCTGCGAATTGAACAACACGCTATTAATGAAGACATTGCCCCCGATCGCCCCTCCGGCAGGCAGTTCCCCTGCACGCGCGTAGTAACGCTGCGTCCGGGTCGTATTCATCGGCAATCCCGTCATCACGAACGGAATTTTGTTATCCTTCCAGCTGCTCAGCTGGGTGAACAGGCTCGGCAGGCTTTCGACGATATCGACCTGCAGCATACCGCTCGGCGCCAGCTTAGTCGTCACGCTCAGCACAACCTCGATAATATCGCCCGGGTTAACGACGCGCGGCACGGAACGGTTAACAATAATTTGATCATTTTCAAAAATCGTAACGGCCTTCCGATACACAGCATCCAGATTAACAGAAGCTGCCGGAGCTTCCGTCGTCAGTGCGAAGCGGAACGTCTCACGTATCTTGTTCGTCTCGATGCCGTCCTGCCCAGGAATGGCGTTCGCAACTGCCGGAACAGGCTCCCGCGCGGTCTCGTCATACGATAGCGTTGCATACAGCACGCCACCGCCATAGACAGGAGGATACCCCGCAAGCTTGCTAATATCGGCAATATCCACGTTCGCAGCAACGACGATCTCGCGGCCGTTAGCATCAATAGCTGTGCCCGGCGTCAGCCGAATGCCCGTGCCATCGATGGGAGCCAGATGCAAGCCGCCGATTACGCCCGTGCCATGCACGAACCGATTGAGCAGATTGCGTTTTTCGTTCATGTAGCTCTGTTCTAGCTGGAAATCCCTTACTGTTAGAAGCTTGCCATAAAAATAATGATTGCGCTCAAATTGCTGCAGCTGCAGCTGACTATTCGTCACGACTCCATGCCCCCTATCATCACTCTCGATTAAACTAGCCTTGTATCTGCCCCTATGCCGGATCGGACTTGCACTTGCCCGAATGGCGTGCAGTCGGTCAACATCGTATCCCGCTGCAGGATCGAATCCTCATCCAATCGGGAAGACGGCTTGGTTAATAGGGTGTTCATCCCCAAATACGTGTGCCCGCCTAAGTAAATCCACGGCTGCAGCCACGTCACATCCGCGACGGTATGCGCCGGTTTGTCGAGCTCGATCATCCGCTTCACTGCCGTTAGCTCCGTTAACCCCGCAAGCTGTTCCGGCTTCAGCAGCACGCAAAACCGATAAGGATCATCACCGAACAGCTCCGCGTACACCTTCTTGGCTTCGGGATCCGGAATCGCGTTCAATTGATGGTTCTCGACGATGATCGGGCGCTCGCCCGTGTAGATTTCGACCAGTTGCTCCAGTCCCGCCTTCGTGCCCCGTTTACGATGCAGCTCCGGCATCTGCTTGATCAGCTTGCGAAGCTTTGCCTCCGGCCAACCAGGATCCGCTACTGCACCGATCCATGTCGCAAGCCATCGCAAGTAGTCGCCCTGCATCGCATCGACATCAAGCCAGCGAGGGGAGGAAGCGATTTTGCCATCTAGATCAGTCATGAACGATTCGACCAAAGCAAGGAACCTTTCCAACAAATCGCGGCTCGCCGCATCCTCCTGGTATACCGCGGGCAAATACCGCAAATACGATAATCGTGGAAAATCTGCGCGAATGCCTGCCACGCTTGGCGTCAGCTTATCGCTGCCATACAGCTGGATGCGCACCCACATATACCGTCCCGGCTCAGCACGGACAAGCACCTCTTGCGGGTTCACGCTAGGCTCTGACCAAGGCAGCTGCGATAGCGCCGCCACCTTCTCGCTTGACCGTAGCAGTGGATCCGCCAAATAATCATCAAGGCTGCGATCCGTCCCATCGATCTGGAACACCCGCTTGTCGGATATCAAATACGTGACACGGATGAGCGTATTATCCGGTATGCTCCGGTCTAACGCCAGCTTATGCCAGCGAATGCCTTCCTCCGTGCTGTCGAGACTATGCGAGATAAACTCACCTTTGGAAATCGGCGACCCGCTCTCGCGGAACAATGCTTCCTTGCGCTGCAGCAGCGTAATCGTTTGATTATCCCGGTGAAACAGATACATTCGCTCACGGCTAAACACGATGCGATGGGCAGCGCCGTGGTAAGCCGTCATCGGCCCGATCGGATCGCCTTGCGCGTTGAACAGGTGCAGCATCGGCTGTTGCATGCCTTCCAATGCTTCATTTTCCCCAATGTAGATCACGCCTCGGTTATCCACTGCGACGGCGTTTGGATTCATCGATGAATCCAACACAGCCTCGCGAAGCAGCTCGCCCTCCGGCGAATAAAGCCTCAGCACTTTAGCGTCGATGTCCAGTAACGCCAATGTGCCGTCATCGGCAGTTGCTGCCGTTAGCCGCCTGCCAGCTGGTTGGCCAAGTGAAGGCTCATCGGAAGGAGCTTCGGCCAGATTTGCAGCTTGCTCCCCGACTAGGCCGCCGAACCGCCCTCCAGGATCGAAACGTACGGCGAAAGCACCTTCCGCTTGCGTCACGAAACTCCAGCCCTTGCGGTCAATCGCGATGCCGTAAGGGGACCAGCTAACCGCTCCTCCTTGCTCCTGGGGCCCAACCGCCTGATGGTCTGCGATCCAAACTAACTGCCCCGTAACTTCGGAGTAAGCCGCTAACCGGAGCTGCTGCGCATCATCACGTTCCAGCACATAGATCAAGCCGTTCGTGCCTCGAGCCATGCGATACCCCGCACCCAGCAGCCTTAGCGTCCCTTCCGGCCGATCCAATTGCATCGTTAAAGGGTTAAAAGCATACACTTTGCGCGTCGCTTCATCCAATAGGAGCAGCATGCCGCTGGGCCCTTCCGCAATATCGGTAATGCGTGCGCCGCCAGGCAGCAGCGTTTCCAGTTGTATAGCCAGCTCCGTACTGTAATCGTTAGCCGATTGAATCCGAATGCCGGAATCGCTAAACTCCAACTGATGCAGCATTCCTTGGCGCCAGCTTAGTGGCGAGCGAATGACATGGTAGTGCTGTTCGTTACGGTCCAATGCGGGCATATGCGGCTCCTTCCGCCGCCGGGCGCCATGACCACGGAAGCTCAATTTCCACTTGATGATAATCTGAATACACAAGCGCGTTCGCGGCTATCACGACATTCCCCTGTTCGTCGAGCACTCCGCCACCGCCACCAGCCGTGAATAACTGCAGCCGCTCCACACTATCGACTCCTGGCACTTGATCAATCAAGGCATATAACTCAGAACGATAAACCGCTTGGCCAAAAGCCCAGCCCTTCCCGGCTGCGCCCCCCTCCAGCGGGTGAAGAAAACGCCCTAGCGCTGCCGTAACATCCTGCTGCACATTCACGCTGTCATATCCGTTTCGCATCGTAATAAGTGCATTAACCTGAACCTTCACATACTGCGGGGCAACGACTGTAACCCGCGTCGTCAGCAACCGATGCTGATCCAGATGCCTTGCCACCGTTTGCCGATACCCGATGCTTGGCTGCGGGTTAGGCTTATCGCTATATGGCACAACAACGACGGAAACGGCATTATCGTCCAACAGCAGCGCTTTGGCCCGGGCAACTCGAAGCCCCGGCGTCTGGCAGGCGAGCATCTCATAGTCACGGTCTGTAACCGCTCTTGTCAGTTGCTTCAATTCTTTGCCCGCACGGGTAACCGCGTCATCCAAACGCTCGGCATTCGCGCCTCCAGCTGCAGGCAACCGATGGTCGATCCGCAGTATCGATTCAAGCCCATTATCGCGATCAGCGAAACGGCGAATCGTTCCCGCTCCAACGTTGCTTGCGAGCCCTGCTGTTCGCTGGCAGGACACCCGGATGCTTTGCTCCTGCTCCGAGGCAGGCGGCACCATCCCGCGCAAGCCATCACCGAACTGAATCGAATGATTGTCGAGATCGAAGACAAAATGCCGGTCATCCGGCGCCGAAGCGTCCCAATCCTCCACACGTTTCCATGCCTGCCACGAGCCGGATAATGGCTCGAACACTTCAACCGCCATGCTTTCCGGCACAATTCCATCGCCGCTGCGAAGCGTATATGATTGGTTGCCAAGCCCATTGGACCTGCCCAGCCATTCCAACGAGGAAGCCAGCTGCACAGTAGATACTGCATTTAACGTAACGCTGTCGACTCGCGGAACTAGCTCGTAGCCGGCCTCTACGATCGTGCAGCGGAACCAGCAGCATGCTGCCGCCATAATCGGGAATACGCGCTGCAAGCCGCACTTCTCCGGCGTGCGAAACAATATTCTGCCGGTACGGGTTAGCATGGCCGTTTCATCCCGCTCCACTTGTAGCGGCTCCCACTCCGAATCTTCGTTCATATACTCCCAAACAAGCTTGACGGGCGGCGTCACTTCTCCCACACGCTCGTCGGCCATTGCTGCAATCGGAACAGGGTACTGGTCGTACAGCCGGAATAAAATCGAAAGCGGCATTTGTGGTGCCAACTTCCGGTCAAAGCCGAGGTAAAGGCTGCTGCCTGCCTCCGCTTTGTCCCCAAAAGCCATAAACGTCAGTCCCTCATGCCCCGCCGCTTCCGTCTGGTCCAACATTGCCGACCCGGCTAATGTCACGATTGCAGTGAGCGATGCTGCCGTAACCGCCAGCTCCTCCTCTGTCTCGAACGCCAGCTCGCCAGCCATCATCCGTGTGCCTGCTGGCACTTGAACGGGTTCATCCGTTGTGGCGCTCAAGCCGGCAAATGGCGATGTCGCCTCATCTTTAAACGAAAAAGACACCTCAGCCCGGGCCGGTTTTGGAGGAAGCGGCGCTGTGCCCAGCAGCTTCAAATATTTGCGGATATGGTCATCGCGCACCTGATCCAAGTAAAAGCGCTGGCTTTCGGCCAGCCAAGCGAACAGCTCCAGCATCGTAATGCCAGGATCATGCGCGTTATAATCGGTCCAATCCGGCGCATACCGCGGGATCTGCTTCTTCGCATCCTCGATCAGCTGCGCGAACGTCTTATCATCCAGATTAGGAATGGGCAGCATCGCGTTCACCTCCTCAGCTTCTGTGCTGCTTGCATATTTGTTAAATTAGTTTCCAGTTAGCCAAGCCGGTCCCAACCAGCTGCCTGTTGTTAGCTTGGTACTTGCCACCTGCCGGTCCCCATTGCAGTTTGTACAATGGCATCCATCGTTTCTGCTCGCTGGAGCGTTTCCCATTGCAATCTGTGCAATGAGTTTCCACGAAATAGCTCCTATACGAGTAAAATCAGCATTGTCAGCCGTATCCCATTGTACAGAATGCAATGGGTGCACTCGCTACTACCGGTTCACGCGGCCTCATTGTACAAATTGCAATGGGGAGACTTTTCCAAGTGTGTGGGCGTGCACTAAACTGCTCCATGCATCTGGTTTCTTGTAACTATGTACCAAACAACTTTACGCACCTAGCTGCTCCCATGAACCTAATTACTCCACACACTTGGATGCCACCTAGACGAAACGATTCCATTCACCTGAACTTACCAACTGTTGCTCCTAACGACTACCTGATGCTCCCCGCTGTAAATGAGCATATGCTGCGGAAAAGCGGCAATTGGCGCCGGTTGCGACGCATTAATCGTAATCTCATTGCCCTCGCTGTCGCGTATGAGCATCTCAAGCCGATCCACGTAGGCTAGGCCCGGCACTCCGCTTAACAGCGCGTATAGATCGGACAGTGCGGGCACTCTTCCGAACTCCCAGCCTTGGCCAACCGGGCCGCCTGTGAGCGGATGCAGGAACGATTGCAACCGCCCGAAAGCAAGCCGCTCTGCTTCGGGCACGCCTTCCATGCCATTGGCAACTAGAACGGCGTGAACGGCAACCTCAGCATACGCTGGTCCACGCACATGAATATGTCCACGGCCTGCGACGACATTCGCTGCCCGCTCCTGAATATAGTCCGTAACCAACTGCCGCAACGCAGCGCTCGGCTGTGGCAGTTGGCCTACTGACTGCGGCACGATCACGAGCGTCATTCGTCCCGGGTGCGGGAGCCCTTGCTCATTTACATTAGGCAAACATTTGACCCTCGCAATACCCCGCGCCGCCTCAAAAGCAAGGCTTTCATAATCAGCGGCCGTCACCGCCCGATTGCGATGATGAATCATCAACGGCCCCCGCGCCTTAGCAGCTTCAGTACCCTCGGTATCATAACCCCCAGCAGCAGCAACAGGGTTTATGACGCCATCTACATACGCGATCGAAGACTTCAGCATCGTAATGGCTCCTGCCGGCACATTGCCTCTTGCGCCGCCCCCGCAGCGATAATGCAGCATAACGTTGTTCGTGCCGATTGGCGGAATCATGCCATGCACGCCATCGCCGAATTGAATGCGGCCCGAGGTCCGGTCAATCGCATAACACCGCTCCTCTGAACCCGCAGCTGCCAGGGCGTCTGCCGCTTTCCAACGTACCCAAAAGCGCGTTACATTTCCTTTCTCATCCTTCTCTTCAACAAAAACCGCGCCAGTGTCCTGCAGCAGCAGCCGTTCGCGATCAGTGATCGACGACAGCTCGTCGATAAACAGCTCCTCGGCCGCGACAGGAACCTTAGGTACCGTAAATAGAGCATTCGGCGTACCGCTTGATGAACCAATTACTTCGTCCCGATAGCTTTCGGCTTGGTCGACCAAGGCCGTATTCCGATACAGCCCTTGAATAACTGGTGCCGGTGCGCCACTATTGCCCTCCGAATCCGCCGTATGAAACACGCCTAACGTATCGACTCCACGCAGCCAGTAACGCTGCCGGCCGAACAATGGCGCTTCCGTCCAATCCGGCAAACCGATGAACGCCAAGCAGCCGCTCTTGGCCAAATGGTCCGTGCCATCGCTCACATCCAGCTTCATCCATCGCGAACCGCCGCGCTTCTCTGCGTAATACTGCCACTCGATAAGCGGATGCCGATCCGGGTTATAGACTTGATCAGCCAAGTCTAGATATAAACTAATCGGCCCGCGCAGCGGCGCACGGTCAAAGCCGATATAGACCGCCTGTGTATCATCCGGTTCCGGCTCAAAGCCCAATTCCCGTCCCGAACCTGCCGTCCAATCCGAGTACTGCAGGTTGCGATACGCCAACACACGCTCAGGCGTTGCTTTAACCGCGTATGAAACAGCAACATCGCTAACCGCAAGCCGCTTGCCCGTTACTTCCAGCTCGCCGCTAGCATTGAACGCAATGAGCCGGCAACGTACCCAGTAGTTTTCTTGCCCTTGTACGGATGCAAGCGCAACGTCATCGCTATTGCGGAACCGAATTCGGCATATGCCCGCCGACTCCTCATAGTCTACCGATTGGCGCTCCCAGCGCAGCCAGCCGCCGCCGTTCCAATATTCCCAGGACACCGCTTCCGTCATGATCGACTCCACTTCCGACTCAAGCGACTCCTCGCCAATCACAAAGCTTAACGTTACCTCGCCGCCCCGCTTGGATAGCGCCTCCGCACTCGCTAGATAAAACGTGTCGCCCGTACGCGGGCTAGGGCCGAATAGATAGAACCCGCCGCTGCCGCCTTCGGCCGGCTCCACCGGATTATTGTTGCTGAACAACAAATCCGGCGGTACCGCATCTCCAGCCGTCTCGATCTGCCATTGCCGCATGCTTCGCGTGCCACCGCCGCCCGCAACGATGATCTGCCCACGCAGCCACCGGTTCGTTTCGCCGTTCACGGCTGTCATCCCAATCTGCATGGTGCCGGGCTTCACTCTAAAACGATCGCCATCGGGCAGCAGATCCTCCCAGCCTTCATTCCAATACTGCCAGCGAATGCGCACATCCGCTGCCGCCGGGGCTTCACCTGCTTCATTCACCAGCCGAATCGCGGTGCTTCTGCCGCAGCCAAGCACATTCCCATGCGCCAAATACAGCACATTGTCCTGTTTGTTCACGCCTTCGAACAGCTGGAATGACGTTACTCTGCTGATCTCAGTTCCGGCAGCATAGACCGCTTGCAGCGGAGACGCCAATGTAATCGTCTCTCCCTTGGCAGCTTGCACTTCCGCATATCCGCCCTCAACGCCAAGCGACAATAAATCGCCTGGCGCCAGCCCTTTGGCGTTATCGACAAGCAGCACAATATCCCCTTGACGAGCCGGCGCTGTAAGCACCGCCCACAATGGAGCAACCGGCTGCTCCGCCATGTTAGGCGGCGCCGGATAGATGCCGCCGCTTGCGGTTACGCTCAGCAGATCCGTGATGCGAGCAGGCGTCGCCAGCATCGGCTGGCCGGTCTCGAACACGATCGGCTTGCCGCCGTCCGATGGCGGCGCCGCTACTTGCGTCCGCGCTGGAATCAGCACCGCGTCCTTCAAGCCCGCGCTCAGCCTGAACGTAACCGGGGCGCGCGCTTGCGTCGCGGGAAGCAGCGAGATGCCGAGCTTGCTGAGGAATACGATGAAATTTTTGTCTGGAACCCGATTAAGGCGCTCCAATGTATCCACGTACTGGCCCGCAAAAATACGCAATACCGCGGCCGCAGGATCGCGCTCGTTGCGCATATTCCATTCCGGCACGTAATAGGGAGCCAGCTCCAGCAGCTGCTCGATAATCTGGCCGACATCCCGGCCATCCATGAGCGGAGCACGCATCGCAATACCCTCCTGACGCTATCCTTCTCGCAAATAAAACGGATAGACCAAATTGAATTCATTGTTCGTGGAACGAACCCGATAACGTATGGCAATGCCTAGCCTGCCAACCGTGCCGCGTTCAGGCTGCACCTCGACGGACAGCGTCTCAATTCGCGGCTCCCATCGGTTCAAAGCGTCGCGAACGCTCGCTTCCATCTGCCCCGCCGTCGAGACGCTCATCGTCTCGAACACAAAGTCGTGAATGCCGCAGCCAAAGTCAGGGCGCATAACGCGCTCCCCCTTTGCCGTAAACAAAATGATGCGAATCGCCTCCTGGATATCCGCCTCATCCGCCGACATTGCGAATGCGCCTGACCCTGGCTCTAGAGCGACAGGAAATTTCCACCCTGTACCTAGAAACGATTGATTCATGAATCTCCGCCACCTTCAACCGTTTTATGTAAATCGGTGAGCCATCTATCCAATCAGCACGGTCGGCTCGCCCATCATGATTGCATTGGGCCCTCCTGCTTCGGTAATCGTATCGCCCATCCGCACAGCGGGAAGCCCATTGATAAACACCGTCGCCGATCCAACCGCAACTACGCCCCCGGCATGCGGATTCGGGGTTGCCAACGGGCAAGCATGAAAATCCGAAGCAGCCCGCCAAGCTGGCTTGCCTCCGATTAGAACGTTCGCGCTGCCCGGTCCCGGGCTAAGCGGCGTGCCGTGGCTTGTCGGATCCCCCATTCTTGCTGCAGGCGGCATCACGCCACGCTCCTCTCTTTTTGCGAATAGGGCTGCATTAGTTAATCTGAACGATCGAGCCTTGGATCTTGAGCGTGCCACTGGACTTCAGCGTCATTGACGCATTCGCCTCCAGCTGCACCTCATTCGACTTGATCGTAATCTTCTGGCTGCTCTTGAGCATAATCGCATTGCTGGAACCGTCGATCACAACCTCATTGCCGTTGGCATCCTTCAGCTCGATAGCCGGGCCATCCGAGCCATCCGCTAACTTGATTGTCTGCCCGTCCTTGCTCGTAATCGTAATATTCTCCTTGCCATCTGTATCGTCAAGCACGATCTCATGCCCGCTGCGCGACTTGATGATGCGCTTATTGTTATTGCCATCGTCGTTGCTGCCGGGCGGCGTATCCTTGCCATTCCAGAGCGACCCGAGCACGTAAGGGTAGTTGATATCGCCATTTTCGAAAGCGACGAGCACTTCATCATCCACTTCAGGCAAAAAATAAAACCCTCGCGCCTTGCCTGCACTCGGCACTGCAATGCGCGCCCAATTGCTCTCGTCAGATGCGCCGCTCCCGCCGGTCCCTCCGCGCCAAGGGTACATCAGCTTCACTCTGCCTATCCCTTCGGGGTCCTGATTGTTCGTAACGATCGCAATCATGACGCCGTAGATACGCGTTCGATCCTGGCCGCTGCCTCCAAGCAGCCCCCCCAGATCCATGGTCATATCATGTTCCCCTTTACTTTAATCGTCGTCCGGTAACCTGAGGCATCCATGCTATGGCTTGTTTCTTCAATATAGTAAACCGTGCTGAACATTCGCCCGAGCCCCTGCAATGCAATTCGCGAGCCCGGCAGCAGATCGGGAATGCCAATCGCCTCCGCTCGTCCTGTGACAAATTGTTCCGCACGCTTATTCAGCATTGAACGGGCAATCCGGTCCGCTTCTGCCTGCGAAAAGACAGGGCGACGCACCGTTTCGACGACTTTGCCCCGGTGCAGCTGCTTCATATAAGCGCTTCCGCTCTTACGCCCTTTGCCGTCATCCGCAAGCTGTTCATCCCCTGATCGCGCCGTCCCGATGATCTCTTTCTTCTCCTTCGGGTCCCAGCCGCGAACCTCCACCTCCGACACTTGGCCGGTTAGATTGACATTAGGATGGAAGCTAAGGAGCGACTTGCGCCATTCCAGCGTGAGCATTGGTTCTGCCTTGATTGCCGGCGTTTTGAACATGAGCTTATCGCCTGCTATGTATAGGTCGTAATAATTTTGCTCGGCAAGCGACTTAAGAAACTGGTAATCGCTCTGCCCTTCCTGCTTAGCCAGCTTCGGATGAGTAACCGGCGTTGCTTCGCAATCAGCTTGGAGCCCATAATCGCTAGCAATTGCCGACGCAATATCGCTGTGCTTGATATTGTCCCACGACCGTGCTTCATTTCCTTTCATCATGGCATAGGTCGTGTCATACCCGCTGACCGTCATTTGGGGCGTGCCCGATTCGCCAAAATCAACCGAGATCGCCGTCACATGGCCGATCAGCATCACCTTCATCGCGTCTGCGTAACCGAATTTGATTTCGATTTTTCGGCCAAATGAAAACAAAGACTCCACGCTCCGCAAATCCTGGCGTACGTGATCAAACGCATCGTCGATGGTGAACGAGAAGTAGCCTGCCTCCTCTAGTGAATGCTCAATACTAATGCCAGCAATGACCATCCCTTGGCGAAGCAGGTCTTCGCCCTCGACCCGGATTTCAAAGCGCGGCGCGTAAAAATTGCGATACTGCTTCTCTAGCTGTTGAAATTCCATTTCATGCCTCCTGCGGCGGCAAAATGAGCGTTCGGCCCGCAGGCACCTTGCGCGGATCAGCGATGCCGTTCGCACGCGCAATCGTCCGCCATTTTCCCGGGTCACCATATACGCGGCCTGAAATCGACCATAACGTCTCGCCTTGCTTGACGGTTACCTGCTTTGTTTGATCCGCCTGATTCGTCGTCCGCTGCTGCTGCTCCGTTATCGTCCGATACTCCCGGAACGTGACGCTAAGCGTCGCCCGCACGGGAATGCCTGAATCCAGAAACATCGTAAATCGCTGCCCGACACGCTCAACGACGGCTTTGAACTGCATTTTGCCCCAGATCACCATACAAACTGGCGGCGCATGCAGATCCGGGTTCATGTCCATCAGCCCGGTTACTTGCCCTGTATGCTGCCGTACATCTACGCCCTGCTCATACGTATCGAAGAAGAGCTCCATCGACAGCGTCTGCCCGCCGCCCCCGATGAATTGCGTCACTGGCGCGGGCAAGCCCGGAATGACCGTGCTCTGCAGCTGATTGCTCTTATCGATGGCATACTCCGTCGGGTTGAACAGCACTTTGACCGCTTCGCCCTTCGGATTGCCCTCGTAATCGAGCGGCTGAATAAGCGCCTTCTCCAATGCCATGGCTTGCTCTCCCTTCTATTTCCCAACTAAATCATAAAGCTACAAACCCCGGCGTTCCTTCGCAACTGCAAGCTTTCGCTCCAACAGCCGGTACACCTGTTCCGTCAGCCGTTTCATATCTGCCGCAGATAGCCCGGCGCTTGGCTGTTGTGAACCCGCTTGGGGAGAAAATGGCGATGCGAAGTCGTTGCCGTTCGCAGATGCTTGCTGCGTAGGCGATGCTCCTGCCCCGGTTAGCTGCCCGCTATCGCGATTGCCAGCACTGCTTGATTGCTGTAGCGATTGCGGCTGCTGCGCTGGATGGTGGAGCTCCACGGCCGAATTTCCCCTGCCAGGAGCAGCCGACACTGCCGACGGCGATGGAGCCTTTAGTTCAGGTGCCGCTGCCCCGTGTTGCAAATGTGCTTGCGTTTGTGATTGTGATTGTAATTGCGCTCTATTCACATGTGCCGATGAAGCTAGTGCAGCCTGCGGCACTGCAGCATATAAGGGCAGTGATCCAGTATGTGCTGCCGTATGTGGAGCTGAAGTGCGTGATATTGCTGCTGCGGCATTTGTTGCTGCCGTATTAGTTGCTGTCGCATTTGATACGGGCGTATGCGATAGCGATGTTGCATCTGGACGCGATGCTGAAGTACGCGGCATTAACGTACGCGAAGTTGAAACGCCATGTGCTGCAGGTGGACCTGCTGCATTTGCCGCCGGGGCATTGGCTGGAACAGATGCTGTAGAAGCAACCGGGCGTGAATCAGCCGTACGCGACAGGCTGTGCTGCTGTACTAATGGCGAACGTGGCCTTAGCATGCCAACTTGTTTCTTCGATGTTGCCACACGCCTAGGTGCCGCATTTTGCGCTGGTGTGCGCTGGCCCCTTTCATTAGGAGCAGGCTGCATTGCATGCATAGATTCAGGCAATTGCTGCTGGCCTTGCACTGGTGCAAGCTGCGCCACGAGTGGCAAAGGCGATAGAAACGCAGAAACACGTTGCTGCATCTGAATCGTTCCTATAGCCCTACGGTGTGAAGCCAGCGCTGCGGCAGGTTGTTGCCGCTGTACTGGCGCTGCTGATTGCCACACGCCTGCCCCCGGTACACTTTCTCTCGATAGATGTTGTAAGCCATTTGGCTGTAATGTGACCGGCACTTGTTGCACTTGCTGTGCCTGCAACACGTGGGAAAGAGACATTGGCCAAGCTGCGCGTTCGTGCCTTGCGCTTGATGCCGCCATCGCCCCATTGAAGGGTGCATGCAGAGCGGATTGCTGCGGTGTTGCCGCGAATAAAAGCTGCGCAGTAACCTTAAGAGCGCTCGCCTCTGGCGTCACGCTCCCTGCCTTGCTAACCCTTGCTAGGTTCACCTGTGGCATATTCTCGTGCTGGATGTTCGCCCGTGACATGTTCGCCCCTGACATGTTCACCTGTGGCATGCGCGCCCGGTGCGCGGCTGGCTCATCACGTGCTTGCTCTCCTTGCAGCCCAGCAGCTGCATTCACATGCATTAACGCAGCCGCCGGTGCCGATACGGTTGGCGCTTGCTGAACCCGCGTTGCACGTAGTGTGCCAGCGCTTCGCGGCGCCAATGGGGCCGACTCAGGAACAGCAAATTGCCCATTTCTTTGCGCTGGCAACGCCGAGAGTGAACCCGCTAGCTCCTGCCTCCCCCGCGTCCCCACTGCTGCGCTTGATGCATGCTGCGCTTCCGATAAGCGTTTCGGTTGCGGAAGCCCGCGCAATTCACTCCACTTCTGCTGATGATGCAGGCCAAGCTGGCTAATCATCGGAAACTGCGAAGCATTGCCCACTTTCACGTAGGCTGCGCGTTCCGAATGCGGCTGGACCGCTGGCAACAGCAGCTTCGCATCACCCGCATCTAATTCGTTCCGCCTCATTACGCTCCTATATTGCGCCGAGAGCGAGCGCTCCGATGGTCCAGGCTGAGCTACAGGTCCAATTGCAACTGCAGCCCTAGCTCTAGTTGGCTCTTCGGCTTGCTCCCTCAACTTCGCAATCCCAGCCGCACCTTCCGCGGCAGGTCCCCCCGCTACCAATGCCGAACTTGGCTGCACCGCCCCCCGCCTCTGCAGTGCACTCCGCCCTTGTGGCAAGCCGTCATTTCCCATTGGCGTATGGGTTTGATTTGGCAACAACAGTTGCCTCATAGACAAACCGCTTGCAGCAGCGGCAACAAGTTGTGCTGCAAGCGAGTTGTCCTCTCGCATGCTTGCAAAACGGACAGCAGAAGCTGCCCTAGACAACACTGGCGAATGCTTCCCCGTATGCCTGGCATCCGCAGTTGCTGCATGCAGCCTAGTCCCCCGATTGCGTTGATCGGAAGAAGGTCGCCGGCCAGCATCTGCAGCTGCAGCTGCACCCGCTTGCTTCCTATCTTCTTGCACGGATCTCGGCGAAGCCAACAGTACCGAGGAAGGCAGCTCGCGTACCACTACCGTTCGTTCAATCTGGCGTTCCACCACCCGCTCAATAACCTTCTCGGTGCCCGAGGGTTGCTCCGAATCGTCCATCTCGTTCATCAAATAAACGAGTGCACGCATTGCCGGCGTACGACTGGCTTTGCCATCCGCATGCTTTTCAACCAACGCAGCAGCAAAGCCAGGGTCGCTAATAAGCCGCAACCGGCCGATCATAGCCCGAACACCGACAGGCCTTGATGGGCAAGCTCAATCGATTCGACAGCAATGCTGCTGCTGTCTGCGCGCAGCTCGGGACCGGTCCATTTGACAGGGTAAGCGCCGGCAAAATTCCACCGCCACGCTTCCTCGCCATGCTCATCGAGCAAGATGATGGAGCCGTCACGGCGGGACACCCAGCCATCGGACGCATCCTTGAACCAGAACCATAAGACGTCTGAGCCGGTCAAGCCGCGCTTCAGCGTCAAATTCGACTGGCGCGTCATTTTGGGCAGCCGATGAATGAATCCATTGACCCCACCTTCCCGATACTCCTCCGTCTCAATCTCCGCTTCAAGCCCCTGCACCTCGCTGAAGCCTCCGGCAATGAGCCCATCGAGCTCTACCAGAAACCGGAACCCCGCCAGCGGGTCTCGCCTCGCTCCTGTCGGCATGAACCGCCCCTCCTCTACGCACATCATCTGATGTCAAAAATATTTTTGGGCTCCTTGCTCACCTTCCGGTGAATGCGCGATACCTCCTCGCACCAGCGCTGGCGCTCACGATGGTCCATCGCCATAATGTCGTCATGCGGCCAATGCAAGTAATACGCAATGAAGGCTACCTCTTCATAGAGCCGATCTACTGGGTAGCTGCTTAGAACTCCCCCGCTGCCGCTACCTCCAGATGAAACTGGTGCTCGCATTTCGGGCATTCCGCCTCGATAGTCGCGCTGCCGTCATCGTTAATGCGTTTGTACAATTGCTGCAGAAAAGCGAGATCCGAAGAGAACAGCCCTTCGATAACCGCAGGGTTTATCATCTGCACATCGCCAAGCTTCGTAATGACGCGGGATAACAAAATAATCGTTAAGTAGGCCGGGTTTTGCTGAACGCGCGGGTCCTTGAGCGGCAAAATTTCATCCGCAGCAGTCGACAGCCGCATCGTCCCCTCACGGTGGAGGGTGCCTTGCTTATCGACGTACCCTTTGGGCAATACAAATTCAAATTCGGTTACAAATGCCATCGATGATCCATCCTCTCATTGCTGTTAATCAATCCGAATCGCTCGATTAGCTCTCGCGCGTCATGCCCTCATGCACGATCTCAAGCGATTCGATGCCGACATCGCTGCTCTTCGCGCTAAAGTCAGGCGCATCATACTTGGACGGCCAAGCATTAATGAAGTTCCAGCGCGACTTGTCGCTGCCCGTTTCATCCACAAGCACGATCGAAATGTTTTTTCGCTGTACATTGCCGTTCGCCACTTCGTTGTACCAGTTATAAATTTCAGCCGAATCGGTAATGCCCCACTTTAAGCTGATGTTGCCGTACTTCGTTAAGCCCGTCAGCTTGCGCGTCGTCGGCACCTCGTTGCCTTCGCGGTATTCAATGACGTCCACCGACGAATCAAACCCCGATACATCCGTAAATCCAGCCTGCTGCAAGCCATCAATTTCCACCCGGAACCGGAAGTTGCGGTATGGATCCTTTCTTTGCCCCGTTGCCATTGCTTGCTCTCCCCCATTCGATTAGATAAAAGTAACGTTCAACAATCTTACTCGGCTGCGTCTGCTCCGCCGGATACTTGTGCGATGCGGAAAATAACAAACTCTGCCGGCTTCACCGGCGCAACGCCGATCAGCACGATCAAACGCCCATTGTTGATATCATCCTGCGTCATCGTCGAACGGTCGACCTTCACGAAGAACGCCTCTTCTGGCTTGCGGCCTTGAAGCGCGCCATCGCGCCATAAGCGGGTAAGGAATTCCGTCACCGTGCGGCGAACGCGCGCCCACAGCTTATCATCGTTTGGCTCGAAGACGACCCATTGCGTGCCGTTGAAGACCGACTCTTCCAAGTACAGGAACAACCGGCGAACGTTTACGTATTTCCAAAGCGGATCGCTCGATAATGTGCGTGCGCCCCATACGCGTATGCCACGGCCAGGGAATGCACGAATGACGTTGACGCCCTTCGGATTCAGCACATCCTGCTCGCCTTTCGTAATCTGGAATTCCAGATCGACCGCACCGCGAACCGTATCGTTAGCAGGCGCCTTATGCACACCGCGCTCCACATCCGTGCGCGCATACAAGCCAAGCACATGCCCGCCCGGAGGCACGACGCGCAGCAAGCCGGATTCCGGATTAACGACCTTAATCCATGGATAGTAGAAGGCTGCATATTTCGTTTCATTCGCACTGCGAGGGTCAAGCGAGTCCACCTTCGCGTTCACTGGCGAATCGAGAATAACGAACCGGTCTCTCAGCCGCTCGCTATGCGAGATCAGCTCGCCGACCAAGCCTGTTACAACCGAAGCATTCGGTGAATAAAGCAGCGAAATGTCGTCAATCGCATCGAGCGCCGTCAAGCCTTTACGTTGCCCTGGCTGGTTCGAGTCTGAACGGATGAAATCCGCAAGCACAAGCTTGTTGGAGACGATCCGGTAGACCGATCCCGTCGTAGGCGTTGCCGATGCATCCCAGTTGCCGCCCGATACCGTCGCTACCTTCGTCGATCCGACATAGCCGGTAATCGTCCGCACTTGCCCTTTGGCAGGGCCATCGATAATGCGAAGCTCCATGCCGACATAGTCGCCATCCTTCGCGGAAGCCTCTGCGCTCAGCGTAATCGTATTGTCCTTAGCTGCCGTAGGGGAGCCATCCGCCTCATCCGAATCTGCGCCGCTTGCCAAATACGCAATCGCGCTCACATCGGGAATTTGAATCGTTTTGCCAGGAACAGCGCCTAGCGTAATGAGATTCGAAATGCCGTTTACTTTCTTCTCGTAATAGTCCGGCGATGCCGAATCGAGCGAGAGATTATCATATTGCTCTGCAACGGCTGGGCGCGGCAGCTTCTTCGTATCCGTCTCTGGATCGAACACGGCAATCTCTTGTTTCCAATAATAGACGGACAATTTAAAGCCGGAGAACGTGCCTTTCACGACTTTAACCGCGATACGGTTGCCCCATGAGCCTTCGCCTATCGCCTCTACTAGGAGCGCTTCAGCCGAGCCTTTCTTGAGGCGCAGCTCCGACCGGACAGCCGTCGCTCTCGTAACTCTAGCAATATATGCGCGTTGGCCGCCGTTATCGAAGAAGCCTTGCACCGAATAAGGCAAATAACCGGTGTCGCCAAAATACCCGCCGTACACACGCTGATAGTCAAGCCAGCTCGTTACAAATTGCGGCGTCGTCGGCCCCCGCTCCGTCTCTCCTAGAAAACCTGCTGTACTCGTCGACACGCCCTCAACGGGCTTGCTGCCGATCTCGATTTCTTCCACATAGACCCCTGGAGACAAATATTCAGGCATCGTCATTTCCTCCTCAACATGAATGAATGATGAATGGCAATTGCTAGTGCTATATAGACAACAGTGTAATGAGGCCTAACGAAGCCGTTCGGCCCTCGTCACACTGAATATCTCGTTCATATGGCAGATATCCCTCTTGCTTCACCAACAGCGACACTCGCGTTCGGCTAAGCGGCATGCGGGCAATCGGAAGCGCGACATCGCCCCGGCTATCTGTGCGGGATACGACGGTTCCAGCTTGTTTCACTGGATACACCGTTGTTCCGGCGGGATGCGCATACTGGAGGGGCTCCGCCAGCGGATAGCCATCCGCAGCAGGATCTGCAGGCAGTGTCTGTGCGAGCTGAACGTATTCCAGCCGCTCAACGTTATTGTTCTTGAGCAGCCATACCGAACCTGGAGCCGGCAGGTCGCCCTGCATCCCGTTCAAGTAGATGCGTGCTGCCCCCTGCACCACAGCAGCCGCCAACATGGCTGTATAGCTGTCGGCTGGCTCCAACCGTATCGCCTCTACTGCGGCGTTGTTTACCGGCGCTCCCGCTTGGTCTTTCACGACTCCCCTCAGCAGCGTCGCATGCGTGTCGAAAGGATAGCTGCTTCTTGGCAGCAGCGGCACATCAAGTGCAGAAGGATCAGAAGCAGGCTGGACCGTAACGGGCACTGCCGCATCCAAGTAATAGTCCGAAACGATCCGCGCCGTATAACTCCCGCTAGGCAAATCAACGAACACTTGCCAGCCGCCTCGGTTACGAATCGGCTTATGTACCGTGCCTTCCAGCGTAACCTGCACCTGCCCGATAGGCATTCGGTCCGCCACTAGCTCGTCAATTGGCCGAATCGCCACAGACACGCGGCTAACGAACGACTCGCCCTGTCCCGCCGAAGATAGGATGCTCATAAGTGCACCCCGCTGTTAACCGGATTAAACGCCAGCGAACGCTCTTTAACGGCCGCGGCTTGTGAATCAATGGCGGAGTCGAGCTTCACCGGCGAAACGACATAGCCGATGGATGGACGGTAATGCTGCTTTGGAATCGCATGCCAGATCGAGGTTAACTCGGTTAGCGCAAGTGGATTCATCGTAATGCGCAGCGTTTCGTCCGTTCCCCGCAGCGAGCCTTGCAGCCGCGAGCCGTGCAGCAAGCTGTTATCGTAGAGCAGCCTCATGGCACGGCCCAGTACGCGCTGCTCCTCCAGCGTCCGCTGCTGAATATCTTGCACCGGCGTGTATGCAGTAAGCAGATAGTACAGGTCGAGCGCTAGCGGCGGACGGTCCCTGCCGCTGAAGGGCTGATCATTTTTGAGATGGGGATTCTCTGCGATGTAGTAGAGGAAGAGCGTCAGGCTGACGTTCTGGCCCTCAACATCCGCTGGCGAGAGCAGCACGATCGAGCTTGGCTGGACCAAGTCGCTCATCCCCTCGCGCAGAAGCCGAAGCAATGAATCGCCGACATCGGCGATAGCTGTATCCGACGCCACTAGCACACCCTCCTTGAGATTGATAGTTTTGCAGCTGCAATATCGCAGTTTAACCCGCGTCTAGCAGTTACTCTAGTTAATCCAATCATAGTACGGGCCAAAATCCGAACGCAGGCAAAGCTTGCCGAGCTTATCCAGCTCCTGCTTGGAAGCGCGAATGAGATGGCGCATGCCGATTGGCGCGTCCTCTTCCGAAGCCAGATAAGCAGCTGCCAGCACCGCGTTCTTAATGTTGCCGCCTGCAAGCTGCAGGCTTCTTGCAAGAAACGAATAATCGATATCATCACTCCGTGGTGCCTCTGATGGAAACATCGCTTGCCACAGGCGGAACCGGTGCTGCTCTTCAGGAATCGGAAACTCAATTCGAAATGCCATCCGGCGCGCAAAGGCTTCGTCCATGTTATGCTGCAGGTTCGTGGCCAGAATCGACATGCCATCGTACTCCTCCATCTTCTGGAGCAAATACGCGACCTCCGTATTGGCGTGGCGGTCATGTGAATCTTTGACCTCGGAACGCTTGCCGAACAGTGCATCCGCTTCGTCGAACAATAGAATCGCATTGCTGTTCTCGGCTTCCGCGAACAATCTTCCGAGGTTTTTCTCCGTCTCCCCGATATACTTGCTGATGATCTGCGATAGGTCAATCCGGTACAAATCAAGCCCAAGCTCGCCTGCAATCGCCTCCGCTGCCATCGTCTTGCCGGTGCCAGGAGGCCCAGCGAAGAGCACGTTCGTGCCTTTGCCCCGAGACAGCTTGCCGTGAAAATTCCACTCCGTCAGCACGCGATGCCGCTGCTGAAGCTGCGCGATGATTTGCTGAATTTTGAGCGTCTGCTCAATCGGCAGAACGAGCTGGCCGACGCGGTGCTGCGGAATAATTCGCGTCGCGATGCCATCCAATCCATGGTGGCTCTGACGCTGGCAAGCTTCGCGAAGGTCCGCTTCGGTGATGCGAGCCACCCCTTGCTCATTGCCGCTAAGTTCTGCTGGCGTTGACGGCATGCTGCGCCACTGTGCCAAAGCGTGTGCAAGCTGCCATGCTTTGCCGATGCCGCCCGCCGTCAGCTTATATTGCTCGGCGATCGCCATCCATCGAACAGGCTCCGCTAAAGGAATGCCTCCAGCATGTTCCGGCTGCTGCTGCCAGAGTACGGCTCGCTCGCGAACATCCGGCAGCCGCATCGGCAGCTCGATCAGCGGCGCTGGGAAAGCTTCCCCGTTCGGCACGACACGCAGTGTGCTGAGCAGCAGCATCGGCAGCGTACCTGCCATCCTATGCGTGTACAGGAGCCGCCATTCCATCCTTTTATCCCCGTCTGCACGTTCTTGCAGCAGCTCTGCATGCATCAGGCCAAGCACGGCCGAACGGAGCATCGCTTCCCGGCAAGCGAGTTCCAGCAGCGCAGCACGCGGCGCCTCCTCATCCGGTAACTGGCTAAGATCAACCAGTACTAACGGCGCATTCGCTCTCTTGCATGCAGCAGCCGCTAAGGCGAGGCGCCCGCAGCCCGGCTGGCCGAGCAACAGGAAGGCTAGCTGTGATGGTGACGGGAGCATCTCCCTGTTCGCCACAATCGGTTGGGCCAACGCCGCGGCAAGCTTTTGCTCTAGCTTCACATGGTCTTGGCTCCACCGAAATTCGGCTGAAGAGGCGGCTGCCATCGTACGGCTATCCTCTGTAGCCAAGCGGGCAACGCCCCGGACACGCCCTTCCAGCTGGCCAGGCTGCATAAGAAACTGCATCACGCCTTCGTCCAGCTTCACATACGAAGCGAGCAAGGGTTCGCCGCCTATATCCGATTGGCGGGGCAACAGCGTGACAAGCCCATGCTGCCGAAGCCGGCCATTGGGCAGCCAGTAGGGCAACTGCCTGACGAGTTCCGAATCGCCTGTCCCTAGCAGCCTAAGCGTTAACGCAACGGTTGGCTGCCGGCTTGTCGCGTCGTCGAGCAAAAATCCGTACAATTTGCTGTACTTTTCATCCACCTGAACTGCCGCAGCGATGATGACCGCATCCCGCTCAAACCGATCCAATCCGTAACATTCGGCAAGCCGCTCAAGCGGCAACGCTAAACCCTCCGCAGCCGTTGCTCGCACCCGTTCGCGAATGTTTCGCTCTAGCGCTTGCAGCTCTTCCTCGATATCGAGCAGCCTCATCCGTTCATGTGCTGAAAGCTGCCCATTGAGTGGGCCGGCCTCATCCAGAAGCCGAGCCATCTCTTCGCGAGTCAATGCAATGCCCGCATATTGGCGTGTCAGCTCATCTTGGGACTCTTCCCGAATCGCCATCCGTTCCATCTCAATTCGAATGCGCAGATCCAACCTGCCCAGCTCATCAAGCAGATGCTCCCAATGGTCGGCATATGGCCTTATCTGAACCATACAGCCGGCACTCCTTGTGGGCACAATAAATAGCGCCGCACGCTATGTGTATACCACCTTGCCACGTTTCCTAACAAGCTGTAATTTGCCTCCTTATGGCAATTTTTTGTACAAATTGTATCACGAACCCTATAGGTAGGCAATGCAAAAACCGCCTTGTTTTTTCCAATTAAAGCGCTTCCAATCTAAAGTGTTTTTAAAGAGATTTTCCATGAGTGTCCTAATGCGTTGTGGGGTAACCTATAACAGCAGTTGGAACCTCTATCTTTATTATGCAAAAGGCGGCGATTACCAGTGAAGCGCAGAGATCCTGATTACGATGAAACGTATAACGAAACATCCAATACGGCGGCGGGCATTAATACCCCGAAGAACCATGAAGATTCAGGCCCGATCGACATGATTAGCGATGCCATCGAAGAAATTGTCGACAACGTGCAGCATACGTTCGATCACAAGGAGCATGGGCGGCATTAGCCTGCTTTCTTCACTAAAATAAAGGGCGGCGCAACAGTTTGCGCCGCCCTTTATTTCCATTTAAATGCCCCTCCATCTGACTTAACTTGCTTGCAATCGGCCTGCTATTCCGGATGGTTAACTGTCCCGCTTCCCACCTCATATGGGCTCGTAATGCCCTCATACATCAGGTGCATCGACATGCCTGCAGCCGCATGCTCTAGGTTGTGGCAGTGGTCCATCCATAAGCCGGGATTATCAGCACGAAACGCGAGCTCATAAGTTTCCCCCGGCTGCACGTCGAGCGTATCCGACCACCACGGGCTGCCATCAACATTGTCGCCGTTACGGGAAAGCACAAGCATATGATGGCCATGCAAATGCATCGGATGGTCTACGATGCTGCGATTAATGATTGTTGTATGAACGAGATCGCCCTCTTGCACCATGAACATTGGCGTATCAGGAAATACTTTGCCGTTAATCGTATATAGCTGGTTGAATGCTCCGTTATAAAAGCCTAGTTTGTTGTCCAGCAGCATCGTAAACTGCCGGTCAAAGATGCTGTCCGCGCCAAACGCCGTCGCAGTTGGCTTGCCATAGTGCGTCGGGATGAATACGTCCTCGCTTGAAGGCAACTCGCTCGGCGCTTCACCTTTTCCATCCGGCGTCATGAGCAGCCCTGTCTTCGTGCCGTTGCCTATTGCTAGAAATACGGGCTGATTCGGCATCGTGAAGCTAAGATCGTACCGTCCGCCTGTCGTTAATTCGAGCCTTGTTGCTGCCAACAAACCCGGTTCATTCACATCAGTGCCGTCTATTGCAACCACCCGGAACGATGTACCGATCACCGAGTAGCTCTGCCGTACCCAATCGTCAGTATTGATCAGCCGCAGGCGAACCTCCGTACCGGGCACGACCGTTTCTTTGCGCACGCCGGTCCAGCCATCAACAGCAAGGCCGACACGATCCCATATATGCGTCATGGCCGTGAATTCCTTTGCTTCAGGCGGCTCCCCTAATTCAGCATGCGCCTCCTGGCCGCCTCCCGTATTCAGTGGGACCGCGCCTTCTTCACTTGCTGGCTCAACGACCAATGGCCCGAACAACCCTCGGCTCACCGCCTCCTGAGAATCTTGATGCGAGTGATACCAATAGGTCCCTGTCTGCTCCGCCACAAATCGATACGTGTATGACTGGCCTGGCATGACCGCGTTTTGTGTAACACCAGCTACGCCATCCTCCGCATTCGGCACGTCTAGCCCATGCCAATGGAGCGTCACGCCTTCATCGACATTCTGGTTCACGAGCTTTACCTCGATCAGCTCGCCCTTCTTCATTCGAAGCTCCGGTCCCGGCAATTCGCCATTGAAAGCCCATGCATCCTTGATAACTTCACCCGATGCGAGCCTCACATCTTGGCGCTGCGCTACGAGGGTAAAGGTCCGGTCAGGCTTGCCATCTTGCGGTCCCGTGAGTTGGTCGAGCGAAACTGTCCCTACACCTCCCACATGCCGCACATCATGTTTCCTCATGCCGGCTGCTGTACTAGCGCCCTCTCCAACTCGCAATGCGGCTGCCGTCACCTCTACTGAACCTACCGCAGCCGCTTCTGTTGCAGCGATATGCCCGCCATGCTCACTGTGCGCATGCACAATCTCCGTCCCTATTGGCTGCTGCCCGCCTCCCCAATCCATCTCGCCAGCCATCATGCTCATCCGGGCTGGCAGCTTGCTGCTCTGTTGTTCAATGGCAATGCCGACCGCAGCAATCGCGCCAACCGCAGCTACAGTTCCCGCGAACCGTCCGAATCGTCCCCAAGCGTGATAACGCAACGGGGCAGCCAGCACGCTCACCTTCCGCCAGCGGTGAAGATGCCGAACATATAACAAACCGAGCACTCCGCCATAAGCTAGCAAGGGCATGATGGCATCTATGAACCGAAATGGAACGGGGGGCTCCATCGCGTAATAAAACGCTGTTAACGCACCTAAGGCTGATGCATGAAACGGCAGCACAATGCCTGGATGCGCTGCCTCCGCCCTTACCTCATAAGGCAGAGCGCCATCCAGCCCCTTCGCTTTAAGGCGCAGCTTGCGCAGCCGAGGCACCGTCACGAACCCTAGCATAGCTGTGGGCAGTACGGCCAGCGGCACTTGAAGCGCCAATCGGTCGACCCAGAATACAGGCGCCCTCGCCGCCGATAGCATTAAAGTAACAGCAGCGACTGCCCACGATGCAATGGCCGCGTATGCCGCCCATGCAATTAGCTTGCGTGAACGGCGCGCCAACTGCCCTGCTGACCCTGCATAAACAAGGCGGAACGCCTTCGTCCCTCCTGCCCATGCTAATATAGCGAGCAGCGGCAAGAGCCCCAGCCCGATTCCCGTTAACATGCCATACATGACAATAACCTCCCGAATGTTTCTGATACCCTCATCATAGGGGAAGCCGGTAACGATGCGGAACAGCCTCAAGGGCAATAGCATCCCCGACCGTAGACCGGGGAAGGCTCCACCCCAAAACCAAAAAAACGCCCACGCAAGCAGCCGATGAACGGCAATTGCGTGGGCGTTGTGGATCGCATATGATTTACACTTGCTCGATTTTGATCAGGTTCGTTGCGCCAGACTTGCCGCTTGGCACGCCCGCCGTAATGACGACCGTGTCGCCCGATTCGATCAGGCCAGCTGCACGGCCCGCTTCGATGGACGAGGAGAACAGTGCGTCTGTCGACTCGGATTTGGTGCCTTTGATTGCTGTTACGCCCCATACGAGTGCAAGGCGGCGTTGAATGCGCTCGTCCGACGTGATCGCAACGATTGGCGCTTTCGGGCGATATTTGGATACCATGCGCGCTGTAAAGCCGCCCTCTGTCGGCGACAGAATCGCTTTCGCTTCGAGCTCGAGCGACGAGCTTACAACCGCTTGGCTAATAACTTCCGTAATGGAAGAAGATTGGCCGAAGCCTTTCTTATGCAGGTTGCTGCCGTATTCAATCAGCGACTCCGCTTTGATTGCGATCGTGGACATCGTGCGGATCGATTCTACCGGGTATTTGCCGGCAGCCGTCTCGCCCGACAGCATAACTGCGTCTGTGCCTTGCAGTACAGCGTTCGCTACGTCCGTTACTTCTGCACGCGTTGGGCGTGGGTTTACTTGCATCGACTCGAGCATATGCGTAGCAACGATTACTGGCTTGCCAGCTGCATTACATTTGTCGATCATTTCTTTTTGGATCAATGGAACGTCTTCAACTGGAATTTCTACGCCGAGGTCACCGCGGGCAACCATGATGCCGTCGGACGCTTCGATGATCGCATCCAAGTTTTCAACGCCTTCTTGGTTCTCGATTTTCGACACGATTTGAATGTGGCCAGCGCCGCCCTCTTCCAAGAGGCGACGAATTTCGAGCACGTCTTCTGCACGGCGAACGAACGATGCAGCTACAATGTCTACACCCTCGCCGATACCGAACTCGATATGTTTCACGTCACGGTCCGTTACGCCTGGAAGCGTCGTGCGAACGCCTGGCAAGTTAACGCCTTTGCGCGGTTTGATCACGCCGCCGTTGATGATTGTGCAATATACGTTTGTTGCGTCTACCGAGTCTACACGCAGCTCGATCAAGCCGTCATCCAGCAAAATTACGCCGCCTGGCTCCATCACTTTCGGCAGGTCCGCATAATTAACCCACAGCTTCTCGCCGTCGCCGAGCTGCTCTTCCGTTACAAGCGCCAGCTTGTTGCCTGCTTTGAGCTCGTACGAAGCTTCCTTCAGCTTGCCGATACGGATTTCAGGCCCTTTAATGTCCATCAAAATCGACACGTTCGCGCCCGTTGCTGCTGCTGCTTCACGGATTTTGGCGATACGGTCGCTATGGTCTTCCAATTCGCCGTGCGCCATGTTCAAGCGCGCAACGTTCATGCCTTCATTCATCATTTCTTTCAAAGTGTCTACGGCTTCACAAGCCGGGCCCATCGTACATACGATTTTGGTTCTGCGCATTATTCTTTTTCTCCTCCTGATGTATGCTCTATGGTCCAATTGTACTGCTGAACCTTTCTTTCGCATATGAACTATAGTATTCTAAATGTACTATAGTATGATTCATTGATCGGAGGATTCGACATGCTGGAGCTGCTGGATGTAACGCTGGACCGGGGGATGAATTGGTATGGGCAGTGCGATGATTCAGATGATTCAAACGGAGTGTACACGCTCGTTCTAGTCAGCTACGGCAAGTGCGTCTACTGGATCAATGCGGACAAGCTTATTCTCGAAAAAGGCGACGTGCTCTTAATCCCGCCGCGTGCCGCCTTTTATGGCAAATCTGTGCCAACTGTGTTCCACGAGAAGCTCGTGGCCCAATTCAAAGTTGGTCCCGTCGCGATTCGTGAACTGCCGCTGCTGGCAAGGCAAGAGCCCGCCCAAGGCAGGCCCGGACGGTTCGAATGGATGCTGGAACGGCTTCGCGTGCTCCATGCCGAATGGTCAGATCGCACGCCCTATGCCGAAATCCGCGGCGCGGCGATTATCACGGAGCTGGTCGCGCTCTGGAACCGCGAATTCGATCAAGCGCCCATGGCGCCGGGCACGCACAAGCTTGTCGAGCGCATGAAGCAGCACATCCAGCTTAACTACAGGGACAAAGTGACCAAGGATGAGCTAGGCGCCTGCATTAACCGCACGCCCAATTATGCTGCAGCGCTGTTCCGCCGGGCGACCGGCCAGACGATCAGCGAGGCGGTTAACGCCGCGAGGATGAAGACGGCCATCTATATGCTGACAGACTCGCTGCTCACGGTGAATGAGATATCCGATTACCTTGGCTACCGCGATGTTTCCTACTTCCAGCGCGTATTCAAGCGGACGACTGGGCGTACGCCCTCTTCTTTCTTGCGTTAAATATACCCGCGGCTAACAAGCGTTTCATGAATGGGGAAGGCTTTAATGAATTTCTCGAGCATGCCGTTAACGGACTTAATTTCTTGATCCGTTAACAGTTGGTTGATGTAGCGGTACGCGTCTTCTTCAATTTCCTTGATGCGCTTTGCGATTGCCTGCCCTTCCGCTGTTAAGCGAAGCAATACGGCCCTTGAATCATCGGGGTGAACGACCTTTTCGATGATCCCATCTGCGACCATCCGGTCTACTAATCGGGACGGGCTTCCCGCTTCGCATATTAATAAGTTCCCCAGTTCCTTCAACGTTAAGGGCTGCCTGCTCTCTAGTATGCTTATAGCCTCCGCTTGCGAAGCCGTAATTCCCGTTTTTTCAAAATAATCATTCAATAAACGGCCGCCTTGCCGCTGGACCGCTAACATTAGATAACGGAACCTCTCCACTTCATTAGCAGCGAAATTCACCCATATCCTCTCCTGACTTACCCCACACAGTGTGGAATGATCTCAGGGTCATGATTCGTCAGCACCGCCCAACAATCCTCTCGTTTAGCGAAATCTCTTGCCCAATCTAACGAATGCTGCGCCTCTCGCTTGCTCGTGGTTACGCCTGGCAAAATGTTCTCCTCCAACGACCTTGCCGCATAGCCAACATCACCAGCTATTAGGACCCATCCTTGCAGCGTGCGAACCAACACCGAACAATGCCCCTTGCTATGCCCCGGCGTATACACCATGTATACCGATCCATCTTCAAAAAGATCAAGCCCGAGCTTGTAAGGCCCGTGCGGAATAGGCGCCAGCTCAAACGGCGTAATCGAAACATTCCGCCACATGGATGGAACGTAGCCTAGCTCTTTATGCGCCGCCTTCCATTCTGGTTGGCTGGCCAGTATTCGGCGAGCCTGCGATAATTGCTCTAGCCCGCTAACATGATCGTTATGCATATGTGTAAGCAGTACGTAATCGATGTCACTAGGCTGCAGCCCGTGGCTCGCCAACTGCTCGTGGACTGCTTTACCTTGGCTCAGCCTAGCTTTGCATAAGGAATAACCTAACCAACCTAAATGCTTCTTTTGGTTTTTCCTTACTTCGTCATGCCAGCCCGCATCTACAACGATGTTCCCTTTCGGATGCTCGATGAGGTACGCCGACACCGGAAACCAGCTTTTATACGATTGCGGCCTAAGCCAGCCCGTATAGGGCATCGGATGCCAGGATCTCTCGCGGAATGCGAGCGCACGGTCCATGTACACTTCTCCGGTATGCCACACATGCACTTTCGAATGAACCATCAGCTTCCCCTCCATTAAATGACATGTCATCAATAATAGATGTCACGTCATCTAATGTCAACATCTTTCATTTTTGCTAAAATCAATCCCATTCACCAATCCGCATCAACTAGCGCACGATTAATGGCGACGCCTGCTTCATAGCCTTCTCCCACTGCACCAGCGATGCCTGTGAATCCATGCTTCGCATCACCTACGATATAAAGCCCTTGGATTCGGGTGCGCCCGTGCCCTTTCGTTCGGTACTGGCCGGATTTATCCATCGTTATGCCTAGCTGAAGAGGAATGCCGCTCGCCTGATAAGCACCAGTATCAGCCATAAACCCGCCGCTTCTAGCCACTTTCTTCCCATCCGCAAACACGATATGCGCTAATTGCCCCTCGATCGACTCAAGTGCAGCAATAGGCTGCTCGATGAGATCGATCCCCCGCTGCGCGAGCTGCTCCCGTTCTTCCGCTTTCAATTCAGCCGGGCCATCCGAGCATACGATGAGATCATTTGTCCAGTTGTGGATAAGCTTAATATGCGCGAGCAGGCTTGCCCCTCCACCGAATAAAGCTAACGGTGCGTTGCGCATTTCCCATCCATCACAATAGGGGCAAGGAAATACCGAACGCCCATACACGTCCGCAAGCCCCGGCCACTCTGGCAGCCGCTCTTTCATCCCTGTCGCAAAAACGGCCACACGGCTATTCGCCACGCTCCCGTTGCTGGCCCTTACTTGAAACCTTCCCTCAATCAGCCGGACCTCCTCAACGGCATCATGCCAAATCTCTACCAACTCGTATCGGCGCAGCTCCTCCCTTGCAAGCGAACGCAGCGCCTCCGGCTCGATTCCGTCCCGCGATAGAAACCCGTGCGATCGCTTCGCGGCTGCATTTCGCGGGTTTCCAGCATCGACCACAAGAACCCGCCGCAACGCACGTCCCAGCACTAGCGCTGCGCTCAGCCCCGCCGGCCCTCCACCAATAATGGCGACGTCAACCGTCACCTGATCTCCCGTATTTTGACCCATTTCGCGGCGCCGCCCCTTTCCATCTCACATTAGCGTGCGCCAATTTTCGCTATTTCGTGCATGGATTTGCAAATAAAACGGCAAAACAAGGCGCACCCGCAGGTGGGTACGCCCAAATAGTTAGAGAAACCCGCGTTTTTTGAAACGGCGTGTTTCTCTTTTGTTATGAATCATGCTATAGCGCGTTTACGAGCTGAATAGGGCAAGGTTTTCTTCCCTATTCGTGCTCTAGTGCGCTAACGAGCTGAATAGGGTAGATTTTTCTTCCCTATTCGTGCTCTAGCGCGCTAACGAGCTGTATAGGGTACATTTTTCTTCCCTATTCGTGCTCTAGTGCGCTAACGAGCTGAATAGGGCAGATTTTTCTTCCCTATTCGTGCTCTAGCGCGCTAACGAGCTGTATAGGGTACATTTTTCTTCCCTATTCGTGCTCTAGCGCGCTAACCGGCTGAATAAGGCAGGTTTTTCTTCCCTATTCTCGCTATAGCTCGTTAACCGGCAAAATAGGGCAGGTATTTCTGCTCTGCAGACATAAAGCAGGCTGTCGAGATTTTCTCGACGGCCTCCCGGGGGTACACGCTTGCATGATTACAACTTGTTAGTTTATGTTTCACTGATCAACAAGCCATTTGGAAAAATTCACTTTTATTCACATCTGAGTTTAATTATACAGAACTCATCCACAGCCTTGTGTGTGAATAATGTGGATAAGTTGTGCAAAAGCTAGCATAACTATGCCTCAGCATCCACGCGATTACAATGAATGTGCATAGCCTCCCGCATAAACGAAGCAAGCCCTGGTGCGTACTTGTCGATATTTTTCGTAAACCTCGGGTCATTTACGTACATATCCCCAAGCCCCCGGTAGATCTGGGTGGAGCAAGCATAATAGTTATCCGTAATATGCTGGCGATGGCTTGCTATGATCGATTGCGCTTGCCCATCGTCTGGCCCATATGGCATACGCTCGATCAACCCCTCATAAATGCGCTGCTCTGATGCCTTAATTCGTTTCCAATCCTCTTCCTTATACTGCGCAGTCTTGCGGGCTGATTCCTTATAAGCGTCCGTATTGCCCCAACGCTGCTGCACCTCTTGCTCGTATTTCTTCTGATGCTCTTCGATTTCTGTCCTATCAAATGGCTCAAACATATCTTGCTTGCTCATCGCGTAGCCTCCTTCAATCGATTGAAGCGACTGCTCCACCGATTGGATGATTTGTTCGAGGCGATGCTTTTTCTTGCATAGAAGCTCCTTATGAAGGATCAAGGCCTGCTTGCGGTCATACCGCGAATCGTCCAATATGGCCCGCACCTCCTGCAGCGGAAGCTCCAGCTCCTTGAAAAACAAAATTTGCTGCAGCCGCTCAAGATCCGCTTCACTGTATAGCCGATACCCATTATCTCCAATCGCAGCTGGCTTCAGCAGCCCGATCTCATCATAATGGTGCAGCGCCCGAACGCTGACTCCAGCTAATGCCGCGACTTCCTTCACTTTGTACATCTTGCATCACCTCTTAGTTGCATCGTAAAGGATCACGTAACGTGAGAGTCAACTCTATTTTGCGCCACCCGCACCCGATATTCCTCAGGCGACATGCCTACTGCCGTCTTGAAGGCGTGGATGAAGTGCGCCTGATCATAATAGCCCAGCTCCATCGCCAAGGCGGGCCAGTCCAGCTCTGCGCCAACGGCCAGCTTCTCAATCGCTTCATGCAGCCTGTACCGTTGAATAACCCATTTCGGCCCGACGCCAACATATTGGCTGAACAGCCGCTGCAGCGACCTTTTGTTCATCGCTAGATCGCCCATCACTTGGCCAACCTTCGTAATGGACCGATCGGTCATCATCCGTTCTGCGATGTCTTGAATAACAGCGAGATTAGGGTCAGGCTCTGGCAATATCCCCAGTAAAAAACGGTCCACACATGCCGCCCTCTCCGAAGGGTGCTGCTGGCTGAACACCTCCGACTCCATCTGGCGGCTGTCGAAGCCAAATGCAGCCTCGAATGGAATGAACGTATCGGTCAACTCGCTAACTGGCTTGCGCCAGAACGGATAAAATCCGCCAGGCTGGAACAAAACGCCGACGACACTGCCCTTCCCTTGCAGCACTTGAGCCGTGCGTTGGTTCGAAATGCCTTGAACGCTCGTCGCCCCTGGCATGAACACGAGATTCACGCACGGAGGCTGAATCACTTCCTGCTTGAACGGATGCTGGTCCTCCAAATCCCATTCCACCACCCAATAATGCCGTACGAAAGGGGCAAGCGCTTCCGAGGGGAAGTGCCTCGTTATCGAAAATTTCTGCTTCCCTTCGCTCAGGTGCAGAATCGCTTTATCCGTTACGCTCAGATCATTCGCACTGTTGCTGTTGCGCAAGGCTGCTCCTCCTCTGTCCACTATCCTTATAGCTATAGTTAAACCAGAATGAGGAAACATTAGCAAGCTGGTTATACAGATGTTGTCCACAACTTGTTCTGTGAATACTGTGGATAAAATTCGGGATAACTTTCCTTTTTAGTTGAAGCTAGAAAAACAAAAAAGGAACTTGCTAGGCGAAGCAAGCTCCTTGATGTATAAGTTAAAATTTCATGCACATATAGCTGAGCGAGCCCATCTCATAGCTGCGGTGGATAATTTCCGGCTGCCGATCAGGATCACCACTGCCATATGCAATATACATGGGTACAAAATGCTCCGGCCGTGGAACGGCTAACCGCCCGTTAGGCGCCTGCGTATCATAGTGGAACAACGCCTCTAGATCGCGTTTGGCCATATGGTCGACCAGCCAATCGTCAAAATCGATCGCCCACTGCTCCGGCTCGCCGCCGCCCCAGCGAAGCTGCTGGAAGTTATGCACCGTCGCTCCGCTGCCGATAAGCAGCACATCCTCTTCACCAATGCCACGAAGCGCTTCGCCGACGCGATATTGGTACTCCGCCGTCTGGAACGGCTGAACGGATACTTGCACCACTGGAATATCTGCGTCTGGGAACAACCGGGACAGCACGACCCATGAACCGTGGTCGAGGCCACGTTTTTGATCATATTGAACAGGAATGCCATGCTCGCTCAGTCGGCGTCCTACGTCCTCAGCGAGCGAGGGCGAGCCCGGTGCTGGATAAGTTTTCTCAAACAGTTCGCGCGGGAAACCGCCAAAATCATAAATCGTATCGTAAGGGCCTTCCGTAGATGAAATCGTCAATACATCAGTTTCCCAATGCGCGGTAAAAATAACGATAGCCTTCGGCCGCCCAATCGTTGCACCATAGGAGGACAAAAACAGTCCGCATTCATTATCCTCAATCGCCATCATAGGTGAGCCATGTCCAATAAACAGTGCTGGCATCATGATTGTGAATCCCCCTCACTAATAGATAACTAATTACTTTATGTAAGTTAGTTTAGAATATGAACCACATTAAAGTCAACGGTGTCCTGATGAAACTAACTATATTTTCTTTAGTAAACTTGCTATAATACACATATCGAGGTGATAAGAGGATGAACGGGACCGCCCTATGCCCCCGCTTTGAGAAAGCTGTCAGCATGTTGAGCAAACGTTGGGTTTCGCTTATCGTATTTCAATTGCTTCCCGGACCGCGCAGGTTCTGTGCGCTTGAAGCCTCCCTTCCCAATATTAGCGGCCGGCTGCTGTCGGAACGGCTGAAGGAACTGGAGCAGGAAGGGATCGTTCGAAGAGAAGTATTCCCCGAAACGCCCGTTCGAATCGAATATTCGTTAACGAGCAAGGGACAAGCGCTTGCTCCTATACTCAATGAAATCGGCCACTGG
Organism: Paenibacillus sp. MMS18-CY102; assembly: GCF_009789195.1. GTDB lineage: Bacteria > Bacillota > Bacilli > Paenibacillales > Paenibacillaceae > Paenibacillus_T. The sequence continues at coordinate 93,847 of NZ_WSTC01000003.1, forward strand.
TCCTCCAGTTGGCTGTAAGGGATTCATCACAAACTCCAAAAAGCCGTCCTCTTAGCTGATCGCATCAGCAGAGGACGGCTTTTTCACTCAAATGGCATAGCGTTGCGTTACAATGACACTTTCAGTGGGCCAAATGATTCGCCATGGAGCACAAGCATCAGTTCGTCCCCATCCTTAACCGAGCCAACCCCTGCGGGCGTACCCGTATAAATAATATCGCCTTCTCCCAAGCCGAACGTTTCGCCAATATACGTGACCAGCCGTTCAATCGGGAAAATCATATCGCGCGGGCTGCCTGCCTGCACCGTCTCCCCGTTGCACAGCAGTTGGAAATTCAGCGAAGCGAATGCTTCTGCGCCCGGGAACGGCTGAAACGGCGATAACACCGCCGAATGCTTAAATCCTTTGGCTAGCAGCCATGGATGCCGCTTCTCCTTCAATACAGACTGAACATCACGCGCCGTCCAATCGATGCCGATTGCAAGCCCATCGACAATTTGGCCGACTGGCACCCCCGGCTCATAAGCACGTCCAATGCGGACGACTAACTCTGCCTCATAATGAATCGCCCCAATTCCAGCGGGCAGCCTCAGCTCCCCTTCAGCCGGATGCAGCGCATGCGTCGGCTTAGAGAAAATCATTGGCTCCTCCGGCACATCATTGCCCAGCTCTTGGGCATGAAGTGCGTAATTGCGCCCTACGCAATAGATGTTTCGAATCGCCTCGAATGTGTTCGCCATGTTCGTCCAGCCCTTCCTTCCTTATTTAACAGATAATATCGAAGATAAACTATTGTAATAGGGTAAGTATGGCTCAGATCCACGACGTATAAACACGGGACATTTGGTACTTGTCAGAAACTAATAACCCCCTAGTGGCACGAGTTTCGATAAATTTAGGCATGATCTTAAAAAAGAAAATAAGTAAAAATTTACATATGTACCTATAAAGATAAGTATTGTAAAATTAATACAAATTCAGTAAATTTGTACTCAGGTCACAGATACTCCTTTATATGGACTCGAGTGACGAACTAAAATAGTTGTTGTGATGGGTGTGACGAGTAGGAATCCGGATATGAAATGGTGACCACTTGAAAAACAAAAATGTTGAATAGCTGGCCAGCTAACATAATCCCCACAACCACTATTAATTTGGGAGGAATTAAGTTATTATGAATAAAATGAAAAGTTTGTTACTTTCTGCCTTTGTTGCTGTAAGTGTTTTATCGGTATCTTCCTCTGCATTTGCTGCTACCTATACCTATAGCAGCAGCAATATTGGCTTTGCTCATGATTGGGAGTTAACAGCATCAGGTGGCAGCGGGGCTGCTACCTGGGAAATCGAGTATGGTTACGATACAGCTTGGACCAACGAAGACTATACTCATACTTACCATAATTCCCTGTCACATACAGCAAAAGTTCTAAATGGTGCTACCGCTAGTAATGAACATACGGACTCTGACAGTGCTGGAAGCTGGGCTGGCATTGAAGTTAAGCATTCAGGTAGTCTTGTTTACTACAAAATCGTCTTTTAATTAAAAGACTACAATCATGAGTTAATTCTATGTTGAAGATGTTACCGTTCAGTTGCCTTGCAATTGAACGGTAACATCTTGTTCTCTGGAGGTTACACTTTGAAAACAATCAAGTATATCATAAGCTTTTTTATTCTATTTGTAGGCTTACTGATTATAGGAGAGAGCCATACCTTTCGCCTTAACAACTTTTATACTGCCTTTGATTCTACTACTTTGTATTTGCAACCCAATACGACAGAAGAAGAAATGATTCAGGATACGCTCCAATCTGCTCGTCGAAATAACGTTGAAGTATTCACATATACAATGCAGCCTCGCAGTGCGAATTTAACGGAATTCGAGATTTACGCCACCACAGGCGTCCAAGCCTATTTCAAAAAAAATCTAGACATTGTGGCCAAAGAGTATCCCAGTCTGTTACTAGGAAATATAAGCTTCAAATTTCATGAACTTAGCAGCTTAAAGGACGTTGCGAATGTTCATGATTATTATGTGATTGGAAGCCATGATAAAGCAAAGCAGTTCAAAATTGATTTGATCAATAAATATGCTGGCAATCACCCTATACAAGGTTATGAAAGCAACGAGCTTAGAAATACGATCATCGGCATTTGGGTTTTAATCATTGCGATCATTTTACTATTATCCTTCTATGACGTGATCTATCAAAAGAAAGAAAGCTTAATCCGTGTCTCAATGGGCGAGCCGATCAGTAGAATCGTTTGGAAAAACATTGCCTATGATTCTATTGGTTTTATATTGATATTCGGATTGATTGTATATACCTTATCAAACTATACCCACGTTTATTTTGAATTTAAACTCTCTCTGCTATTCCTTCTCATCTTGCTCGTCACCAATGCCTTATTGTACGTCAACTTATATTTTTATAATCTCAAGGAAGTTTTCTCGAATGCAAAAGCCAGCTCAAATAAACTGCTAACGCTTAACTACGGCCTTAAGTTCGTCACGATTGTAATCACGATTTTGGTCATATCGGGCAATATAGCGTTGATGATTGAATCGTATCAACTTTATAAGCAAAAATCGTTTTTTGAGGATCATAAAGACTACTCTTATATAAGATTAGCATATAAACCACTTACTTCTAGCGATGGTACTGTCAATTTCAGAGACGGCGAAAAGGAACGGGTGAATTATGCCTTCTACAAACAGTTTTTCGAAAAATCTGATGGTATTTTGTTATCGACGACCGAAGGAATGACAAAGAATCGGGGAGGCATCTACGCCAACCGTAATGCCTTGGGCTATTTATCCGGCAAAATTGATAAAATAAAAAATATGGAACTAACGAAAGATATTTATTTCTTCCTGCCCAAAAAGCGTTCTACTGAAGCAGGTGTACTCGATGAGTTAAAGCTAACGGTTCGACAATTTGAAGGCGATCAATTTTCGTATACGTACGACATTATTTATTACGAGAGCAATATCGAAATGCTTCGAATTAATGAGGATTCGCTTTACGGCAGTGAACTTATTGAAAACCCAACAGTAATTTATAATAATCTACCCGCAAATAAGCTCGGATCTCATCCAAAATTCACATACCACTCTACCGAAATCATGTATAACATTACGGATCAAGAATTTAATCAATTCGTTCAAAATAACCAGTTGTCTGGTCTATCAGCAACAAAAACGAACGTACTAGATTACTTTAACAAAGGCTGGAATGCAGCAAAACGTATTTTATATATGAACCTTATCTTTAGTATGTTGGTATTATTTTTAGAATTCATTATTATTTCATCCATCATCAAATTGGAGTATGAGGTTAATGCCATTGAACTATCGATTAAGAAAGTATTGGGATATAGCGTATGCGCGAAAAACAGAAAAATTATTCTCATGACCATTATTACGACCATTTTAAGTATCATATCGGCTGTAATTGCCGCTCTTCTATCGGGGTTGCATGATGTGCAGTATTTAGCAGCGGGGGGAATTGTCATACTCGTGTTGGAACTGGCAGTTATCGGTTTCCGTATACGTCGAATTGAAAATGTGATGATCCAAAAGATTTTGAAAGGAGGAGGCTTATGATTGCGATTACGAATCTCACCAAAACATTTGAAGATAAAACACTGTTCTCAGATCTTAACTTAACGATCGAGGATGGCGATTTTGTCGTCTTCTCCGGACCGAGCGGTTGCGGGAAAACAACTCTGCTGAATATGATCGGTGCTATTGAGAAAATAGAGAAAGGCACCATTCTTGTTGATGGTGTCGATATCAAGTTAAAAAAGAACCATCTGCAGTATTTCAGAACAAAGATCGGCTTCTTATTTCAAAACTTCGCTCTCGTTGACAATAAGACTGTAAAGGACAATTTGAAGCTAATACGTAAGGACTGCAAAACCAGCCTCTCTATCGAAGAGGCACTGCGAATTGTAGGGTTAGAGGACAAGCTAAACAAAAAAGTGTTCACCCTCTCAGGCGGAGAGCAGCAAAGGATCGCCTTGGCACGACTGATGTTAAAGAAATGCGACATCATTCTAGCAGATGAACCAACCGGCTCTCTCGATCGCAATAACGCAGAAATTGTCATGAATAACTTAAAGCAATTAAACCAACAAGGCAAAACGATCATACTTGTAACCCATGATGAAGAACTTAAACGACAAGGAAACCGGGTGGTGAATTTATGCGCAAATTAATCAGGAACAAGTTTGTTATAGTCTTGCTAGTCGCCCTCCTCTTATTCGGCGCTTGGAATTTGGTCTGGCTTATTATGACGAAGAATCGCTATCATGGCTTTTTAGAGGCTGTACCTAAAAATGAAAGGGGAACTCACGTCATCTCTGATGATGAGGGATACTCCTATAATGTAAAAACCCCAGATTACTTACATTTTACCGGAAATTTAGGAGTCTCAAATTTCGAAAAGGGAGAAGCCCTAATTATATGGCCTTTAATTAATGGCGGCTATGAATTTGGATTCAGGCTGCAAAAAGACGGAAAAGCATTCGAAATATACGTAGACGAACATATGAATCCAATCGATACTTCAGATGAGAACATGGTCGAACTTGTCAAAAAATATAAAGCCGAAATCGATGCAATGTACGCAAGGGCCGAGAAAGTTTGGGACCTATAGCTCGCGTTCTATATTTCCATACGAAAGCAAATGGACGTAACTACTGTTACGTCCATTTGCTTATTTCTGCTAAACCTTAAAACTTTAATGCTCCTATGCCTTCAGTTTTACCTTAATATCAATAATCTCCGAGCGGCTGAGCAGCCGAATCGGCGGTCCCCATGAGCCGAAGCCTGATGATACGATAACGTGCATGAGACCTTTGCGCATATAGCCCCAGTCCAGTTCGAACAGCCGGCGGGTGAAGAAGTGGTTCGGGAAAAATTGTCCCCGGTGCGTATGCCCGCATACGAGCAAATCCACGCCTGCCTCTGCCGCTTGCGCGAAGCCATACGGCTGGTGGTCCATTGCGAGGATTGGCAGGGACGGGTCCAGCTTCTCGACAAGCTGCCCCATCGACAGCCGGCCCGGCCTTGCTTCCGCCGTCTTGTCCTTTCGGCCCGCCACATGGAATAATCCTGGCAGCGTCACCGTCTCATCTTGCAGCACTTGAATGCCAATCTGCTCCATCGCCTGTACATATTGTTCAATATGCCCGCCATAATATTCATGGTTGCCAAGCACGGCATAAATGCCATGCTTCGCCTTCAGTTGCTTCAACGTGTCTGCCATCCGGTTACGCAAGAAAGGCTCGATCACATCATCAAGGACATCGCCCGCGAGCAGCACCACATCAGGCTCCATCGCATTCATATGATGGACGAGCTTGCGCAGATGCCGATTGCCGACCATCGTGCCTAGATGCAGATCGGAAGCCATCGCGACGCGCAGCTCCTGCGGACCGCCTTCCTGCGCCGGTTTATCCACTTGCAGCACATGTTTGCGCACGATTGGAGACCATGCGTTATAGGAGCCTCTAACCATCAGCACAGCGATTATGGCAAGCACCGTTCCCGATAACAGCTGAATAACCGTGCCCGTTTCCATGCCCGACAGCTTCATAATCCATCCTGCCAGATCGGCAAATGGCAGCAGCAGCACTGCGAACTCGAAGAATGCAAGATAATATGCGCCGATATTTTTTAAGAGCCTGCCAGCAGCCCCTAACTTGGACACTCTGCCTGTCAAATAACCGAATGCAATAATAACGAACAACACCCAGTAAAGCACCGAAGGAATCCCGAAGCCTGAATGGCCAACAGCAAGCATGCCATGCCAACCGACATAGCCATTTAACAATAGAAAGATTGAGATCATGATAACGAATCGTTTGGCCATTGCGTACTCTCCTCTATGATCCTATCAAATTAGTTGTCTATTAAGAATGTATCATAGGAGGCTTCGTTATCCAAACAGGTGCCTGTTAATGGGTTTGATCCGAATACGCCTTCTGTCCCTGCTGGGGAATCCGCATCGCAACAGCGCGCATCGCTACCGTAATGCCTGCCGTCACGAGCAGCGTTCCTGTGGCAACGAATAGCCATTGGATGCCGAGAAACTTGCCGAGGCCTCCGCCGATTAACGGACCAAGCAGCGAGCCGAGCTGGTTCGCACTCGTCGTCATTCCGAAAGAACGGCCGCGGAATGCGGTATCGGTGCTCCTGACGACAAGGGTATTAACGACAGGAACGATCCCTGCGAGGAATAATCCGAATGTAAATTGAACGATCGTGAACAGCCACAGCTCGTGGACAAAATATTGCAAGCTAATGACGCAGCCCGACGCGATAAGGCAAATAATTAATACGCGCAAATAACCGCTCTTCTCGCCCATCTTGCCCCATTGCGGCGAAGCGAGGATGCCCGCGATTCCAATTAAGGACAGGACGAAGCCCGCTGTTGCTGCAACATCCTGCACATTGCCCCGCATATCTGCGATATGAAGCGTCAAAAGCGGCTGCACCATGTTGACCGACAACTGGAACAATAACAACAGCAAGAGCAGGTTTATCAATTGCCGATTATGCAGCGCTGCGCGGTAAGCCCCTCGTACGGCCGGCTCGGGAGAATTTGTTGATGGCGTCCCCGCCTTCCCCTCCTTGACGAACAGCATAACCGCGATTGTAGCTAGCAAAATAAAGCTTGCCGCAACGATAAACGATTGCCGTTGCCCAAAAGCGTGAGACAGCAACCCGCCCAGCAGCGGTCCCATAATGCTGCCTGTCATTGTCGCAGCCTGCATCATGCCAAGGCTCCAGCCCATCCGCCGCTCAGGCGCGATGGAAGCCACAATGGCCATCGATGCTGGCACGAAGCCGCCGACAAAGCCGTGCAGCAGCCGAATGCCAACAAGCTCCCACGGGCTGTGCACGAGCGCAGTTAAGGCATAGACGACGGATAAGCTTAGTCCGGCGCGAATGACCATTTTTCGTTTCCCATACTTATCTGCCATCGATCCCCATAACGGCGCCATGACCGCCCCTACCAAGAAAGCGGAGGACTGAACGACGCCAGCCCACCAATAAATCGAATCGTTCTCCACCCCAAGCTCAGGCAAGAACAGCGGCAGCAGCGGGATTACCATCGTATAGCTTGAGCTGCATAACAATACGCCAACCCACAAAATCCACATTTGGCGCTGCCAATTTTCCATTCACCACTCACTTCCATTCATTAAGTTTCCGTAAACACTGCGATGTTTCGAATATACGCCTGTTTATCGATTCAAACAACGGCATAACAAAAAAGACTTCCGCCACTCTTGTGCATAAAAGAGCATACGGAAGTCTCCAAAGGCATGGTCGACCACTTCTATTTTGATAAAACCAAGTAAGTTGATTATAATTATTTGCTTTAGAAAGCATAGCATGCGCTAAATTACACTGTCAAACATGTCGATTAGACAGCGTCTGAACCTGCCGTTAGGACTAGATGCCCGCCAACTTGGCGATACCAATATAATAAGCTGCTACGCAAACGTAGCCGGCGCCTTCTTAAGCATGCCTGCATAGGATGAAGGGCAGAGGTGAATGACGCGTGAATATAAAATTAAAGCATGCCAACGCCACGATGTTCGAGCTGTTTTTGCAGCATCAACGTGGCGAGGCACTAGAAGCCCGCTCGATTCGGGACCTTGAGCTGCAAAAGCTCGATATCTCACAGCCTAGCGACCTCATCGCCAATTCGCCCGTTTTACAACGGCTAGTGAGGAAACATTGGCAGTCGATGATCGTGCCGCTGCTTCGAAAATAATGAATCGAGAGTGAAAAAAAGCTCCCTATCGCGAAGCCATTCGCAGGGAGCTTATTGTATGAGTGCGATTAAATTAAAATCGTTTCGTATGATGGCATCTACTTCGACGCGTATCTTTTCACGAGCGGATCGTCTCTCTCGACTGTCACGTTTTTCATGGCATCCTTAGCCGTCTTCGCCGGAACGCGGGGTCCGGACAGAATGGCAGATGCGCGTTTGATTACGTCGGCGGCATTAATCGGCTTGCCTTTTTTGGCCATGTCCTGATCCCTCCATTCTTACCACTATTGTACCCACAGCCGGACAAGCTGGTCAACCGCCTTGCCCAGCCCAGATTGGAATAAGCTATGACAAATATTTGTCTATCCTGAGTGAAATGCCTATATGTGAGTTTGATCTCCCAGTTGCGCATGGAATTGCGATATAGGCATTTCACTCAGGGAAAAAGCTTTGTTGCAATAGGGAGGCCTGTTGGGCTCCTTGCCATGAAATCTCTCCTATCTTGTACCGCCGCGGGCATCCGGTGGATTCGGCGGGCTTGGTGGATTGGGCGGGCTTGGCGGGTTCGGTGGGTTCGTTGCGACGACCATCAGCTCGATGGACTCGATGTTTTTGCTAATCACGTTGTGAAGCAGGGGAAGCACATGCTTGTCGAACGCATCGAATTGGGTAGCGTAGCTGCTGAGGGCGGTAAGGATGAAGTTTGTATCGTTTAATGGATAGTAATAGACCATTTTATTCGTTTTGAAAGGATGATCATTCTCTGGCTTATTCCATAACGCCGATTGGCCCGTTTCCTTCGAATGCTGTGCCATGCGCATATATTTGGGCGGCACTTCGTCTTCGAACACTTCAATCGTAAAGCCTGCGTTGAACGTGTCGCGGTAGGCCGTTTGGATATCGTCGAGCAGCACTCGGAGCACATCCGTGAAGGTGATGACGTTCCCGTGCATGCAACCCAATGTTTTAATAAATGCATCCCTGCCCGTCAAATATTCCATCAACGAGGCTTTGCTTGTCGTAATGATCGCACGCTGAATGGCCGCACGCTCTCCCTCGACCTCGAACTCCACGTTGAAAAACTTGAACCGTTTCAGCCGCAAGAACGCGACAGGCACGACGAGGAACAGCATAACCCAGATAAACAGATAGAACAGGCAGCGAAAAATAATGCGGTTCACCTGCGAAGTGACGATCGGCTTAATAATAAGCGAGGTCATCGTATCGCTGGCTGGTGCACCCGCATTTCCTTGGTTGATCGATGGCGCCGGAACAGCCAAATGGGCCAGCGACCAAATGCCGTGCGCGATTATGAGGGCTATTCCAATGATATAGAGAGCCTGCATATATTTGATGCGCCCGAACATGATCTTCACCCGCCTGCCATTCTATGTATTTTTCAACCTAAACATGATGAGTTTACCACTTCCATCCTTCTTGCGTCTTGATGCTTACGTCACGATCCGAACCGCTATTCGTGTCGAAATAGGGGCTGCACCTTTGGGCAAATGCCGCATACGATGAAAGCGACAACTTTATCCGGAAAGGGTGTTTTGCCCCAATGCCGTGTTCATGTGAATCGCCGCGCATGCAGCCCGTTGTTTACTACTACGACCCACGCGCGTTTCAATTGCCAACTATGCCTGGCCAGGGCGGCGGTGGCGTTATGCCGATGCCGATGCCGGGCCAAGGTGGCGGCGGCGTTATGCCAATGCCTATGCCGGGCCAAGGCGGTGGCGGCGTCTTCCCTATGCCTCCGATGCCCGGCCAGGGTGGTGGCGGCATCATGCCGATGCCGATGCCAGGCCAAGGTGGCGGCGGCGTTCCAGCCCAGCTATCACCGGCTAACCTGCCGAGTGTGCTCGCCCAACATCCGCGCCCGGTCGGTCAGCCTCCGGCGGAAATGCTCCTCATTTATAATTATTTGCGGAGCAACCCGCGCATGCTTCAAGCTTTTATTCAGCAGCGGCCACAATCGCTGCAGCAAGCGGTCCAATTCGCGCAATTCGGCACGATGGGCCCTCGCGAATCGGTTGATCGGTTGCTGCCGGGCATTTGCTATAACCGCTGGTCATTAATTTTCACGTTCAATAACGTCTACTTGATGTTCCCGGTCACGAATCTGTTCGGCTTCGTCATCGGCTATTGCCACCCATTAACGCCTTGCATCGTGCCTGACTTCCAAATCCTATTCGCTTTCTGCTGAGGCAAGCTGCCCGGGGCAGCAATTCGCTCCCTATGCAGCAACAAGCCCGCTCCTTCTCCATTGCTGGGGAAAGGCAGCGGGCTTGCGTGTGTTAATAGAGTGTCTTCCACATATAGAAAGTAGCGTACGACTCCCAGCCGCTCCATCCCGTCGTTATTTCCCTGATTTGCTTGACAGGCGGCTTATCTGGGAGCCCCAGACGATGCTTAATGGCTAAGTGCAGCCCTACATCATCGATTGGAAAAGCGTTCGTCATCCGCAAGCAGCGCATAAGCGCATAATTCGCCGTCCACGGCCCGATTCCGCGAATGCAGACCAGCTGCTTCTCCGCTTCCCGCAAACCGCCCGCAGCAATAAGCGCTGATTTGGACAACTCGCCTGCTTCCATCAGCCCAGCGACGCCGATCATGTACTCCGCTTTGCGCGTCGTAATTTGCATCGCAGTCAAATCTTCTATTTGCAGCTCCATGACAACCGAAGGCTTAGGAAACAGCCATAGCGTATGCCCCTCCCACTCCGTATGGGCGCCGAAACGTTCGACGAATCTCTTTTTCAACGTGTAAGCAAACTTCAAATTGATCTGCTGCCCAAGAATGCCCCAGCAAACCGCCTCGAATAAGTCCGGTATGCCGATGAGGCGCAGCCCCTCAAACCGAACGGCCGCTTCCTGAAGCAAATGGTCCTGCCGCGCCATCGCATAGAACGGCGCCAAATCGCGGTCCATATCGAACCATTCCCGAATGAAACGAATGGCGCCCTCCCGCCCGGCGGGCGAAGGCTGTTCCCGAAAACGGATGCGCAAGGCTGCTTCGCCAGCCGCCTCGCTTATTTCAACTGCTATATGCTCGCCACCGGCATCAATCCATCGATAAATGGAGCCATTTTCGATGCGGTACAAGCATTCATCGGCTGAACGGGCTAAGTAGCTTAAATTTTGGGAGAAGGAGAAAAAGGGTGGAGTGGCTAAGATTACGTCTTCCATCGGCAACGCCTCCTTGCTTGATTCTACAAAAAAAAATAACATAATACGGCGGCTGGCCGCTTTCGTATTGTTGCTTTTATATTCTTGCGCCCTTTTATCTGGGTTAACCAGAAGCGTATACTAAAAACCGTGGAGGCGATAGAGCGTGCTAAGTGACCAACATTGGAATGCAATTGTGAGCAGCGATAGCTCATTCGACGGCTTGTTCTATTATGCGGTGAAAACGACCGGCATTTACTGTCGCCCTTCTTGCCGTTCCCGCGTGCCCAATCGGGCGCATGTCACGATTTTCCTACAAGCTGAACAAGCTATAGCTAGCGGATTTCGCGCTTGCAAACGCTGCAGGCCGGAGGGCCGGAAGCTGCCGGATGAAGAATGGGTCGACCAAATCATGCGGATCATCGAATCACGCTACGCGGAGCCTTTGACGCTAGACGTGCTAGCTGATGCGGTTCATGGCAGCCGATATCATCTCCAGCGAACGTTCAAGCGCGTGATGGGCCAATCGCCCGCAGCTTGCCTGCGGCAAATTAGATTGGCGGAAGCGAAGCGGCTGCTGGCAAACACGGATATGCCAATGGCGGGCATCGCTTCAGCGATCGGGCTGCCGAGCGCGGCGCATTTTGCCACATGGTTTCATAAAGAAGTTGAAGCTCCCCCTAGCGAGTATCGCCGAAATTACAGGAACTTAACAATAGATCAGCAGGAAGGAGCACCAGGCCATGAATAACGCAGCTACTAGCCATTCTAACGCCAACGCATCATTCGGAGCCGACAGCACGGAAGGCGTGGTTTACTGGAGCCCAGTGAAAGCAGGCCCTTGGACGCTGCATCTGGCCGCGACGGCACAGGGCATATGTTATATCGGCTCGGCCGATCAGCCACTTGATGAAGTGAAGGCGTGGCTCAGCCGCCGCCTCCCTAAGCATAGGTTAGTGCGTGATGACGATGCGCTTGTTCCATACGCCGAAGTGATCGGGCACTATTTGGCTGGCAAGCGGGAAGCACTGGATGTTCTCCAAATGGACCTGCATGGAACGCCGTTCCAGCAGGCCGTATGGCAAGCGCTTCGCGAGCTTCCGTATGGCTGCATCTCGACCTACTCGGACATCGCCTTGCGCATCGGGAAACCTCAAGCCGTCCGCGCGGTTGGCACCGCCATTGGGGCCAATCCCGTACTGATGGGCGTACCCTGCCACCGCGTGATCGGCAAGTCAGGCGCGTTGACCGGCTTCCGCGGCGGGCTCGCGATGAAGCGAGTGCTGCTGGAGCTGGAGGGAGTCGCCGTCGGCAAAACGTAGCGATAACAGCACACGGCGTTACAACTCAGGCGCTACTAGCACTAGTTCGCATCGATTCGCTAAGCTCGGCCGCATCCTCTGGGCGCTGTGATTGTATTCTGTGCAATGGCGAATCCAGCAGCACATAAAAAAGAGCTATAGCAGGCAACGCCCGCTATAGCTCTTCTTCACTCTTATCCACAATTGCAGCCGGCCATCAGGCCTGCCTTGACTGCCTCCAGGCGTTGCTGCCTAGAAACTAGCCGTAATATTGCCGATGTAGTTCGCTTTGAACGACGTCAACGTCGTGTTCATCGTTTTTACTGGCTGCGCCCATGTCCAGTAGTCGAAGGTCACTTTGTCATTCGCTTCGTCGACCGTGATCGGTCCTTCGAGCGTGATGACATGCGTGCCGTCGCCTGGCTGGAGCAGCGCTGTTTTGATCCAAAGCACGATATGGTTGTTGGCGTTCTTGGTGATCGCTTTGATCGCTGCTACGCTCTTATCCGTACTATTGGTTGCCGATTTGTAGAAGCCGGTGTCGGTGTACCACTCGCACAGTTCCTTGGTCGGCGTCTCGATTGCGGTGGACTCATCCGGCGCGCCCTCGTAATCGAAGAACCAGTTCTCGCTATCGCGCAGCGAGGACATAAGCATCCAATCTGCCTGCGGCGGCATGCCTGGGAATTTGGCAGCGAGCGCACTGTAATCCGCGTTGCGCAAGTCGGTGCCCGGCGCGACCTTCAGCTTGCCGAGGAAGCCGATGCCTCCGCCGAACAACGCCTTCGCGAATGACTCAAACTGCGCGGCGTCTTTTTGAATGATGTGATGATAGAAGCAAGCGGTCGTACACAGCCCGACGACGCCCTGATTAAACAAGTTCGCATCGCCCTTGAGATTGTTAATGCGCGTCAACACCGTATTGCTGTCGAGCTTCGGCCATGCTTTGCGCGTGTCTAGCGGGCTGCTCGAAGGGGATGCATCATCCCCGCCAGTCGCACCGGATACTTTATCAAGTATCCGGTTGACGACATTGGATCGCGGCTCGCTATCGCCCCATGTCGCGGCAAGCGCTGCTGGATTTTGCGAATAGCCGCCGCCTCCGCTGCTTCCTCCACTGCCGCCGGAGCCCGCACCGCCGCCAGACCCACCAACTGCACCGCCTCCGCCGCTGGATCCGCCGCCGCCAACAGGCGATACTGCCCCGCCGCTGCCGCCAGAGCCTGAACCGCCACTGCCGGATTGTCCCTGCGATTTATCAAAGTAGTTGATCTTCGCGCCATCCTGCGAATGGTTTCCCCCTCCGCTGATGCCGCCTCCACCGCCGCCTGCCAGGCCGCCGGTATATACAGATGCCGCTGTCTTGGCAAGGCTCGTGATCATCTCCGCCGCAATGCGCTGGCGCTCCGTATTCGCCGTCAGCAGGCTGTTCATATTGGTGCCTGCCTGCTGGCCTGCGGTAGCTGCTCCAGCCGATGTCGCCTGCAGCGCAGACTGCGCCAAGCCGATCGTGCCTTGCAATCCGCTCATATCGCGGAACATGTTGCCGTTCTGAATCGCTGCAAGAATTGCCGCCGTACCGCTTGGATCGGGCAAAGTCGTCGGTGACGTAATGTTAACGATTGGCGTGCTAAGCTGCCCAGGCTTCACGTCCTCATTCGTCGCTCGGCTGCCCGTCTGGATCGCCGCGATCTCGGTCGCTTGCATCGGAATCGGCGAGTCTTGCCAGTTCCAGAACCGTGTAATGTCGAGCTTCTCCGCACTGTTCGAGCGTCCCAGCACCGCTTCGGCGAACGTGCCGCCCGACGGCAGTGGAACGATATCCTCTTTGGCGCTGCCAAGCTGGATGCCATGCTCGCGCAGCCACTTCGCCCACGTCTCGTCGCTGGACGAGTCCGTGTTCATTTTGAAAGCGAGATAGTTGCCAATATACCGAATCGGCCTTGGCTCAACCACCTGCGAAACGGGCACGAGCTCCCCATTCAACTCCACGCCATAGCCCGATAACAGAAGCGCCAACTGCGTGCTGTCGAGCGAACGGAATACCGCTTGGCTGTAGTGCATTCGATTTTCCATCAAATGCGACTTCAAATTCGCATCTACGCCGCCAGGCTTGATTTGGACTACCAGCGTCTCCACGACTGAGCCTTTAGCAATTGTCACCTTCGGCAGCTCCAGCGGGAAACGTACGCCGTTGCGGTTGAGCGTAAGCACGAGCGTCGCCGACACGTTTACTTCCGGGCTGCTGCCAATCACGCCAATTCGGCTCACATCGCTCATCGCGAGCGGATGCGCTGCATCCACCGTCGTCACGGTTCCGCCCGACAACGTATGAAACACGAACTTCACAGCCGTGCCGCCTGCCCATACGACGCCGCCTTCGATGATGACGTCGGTCGGAATGAACATCGACGCACTGTTCTGGCGGAGCACCGCCCGGTTCAACAGGCGCGAGATGCGAGCCGATTGGTCGATCGACCACAAAGCATCGTTCACTTGCTGATAAACGGGAATCGTATACGACAGCTGGAATGATGTGCTCATGTTCATATTCATCGACGCATTGTTCGTTGGCTGGTTAGCGGCATTCGCATTCGTAGCATTGGCGGCCGCATCCGTTTCCTTATTCACCGCCAAATTAGGCTGCGTGCGTGACGGAATAGTCGGCGGCGGAGCCGCAAAGCCGGTTCGCGTAATCATCGCATCACGGATCAGAATGCTCAGCCGGTTCCCGATGGCGGTGAAATGCGTATCCTTCTCTGGAATAATTTCCAGTACATCGAGGTTCATAAGCGCTTCCCGAATCGGGTACGTCAACGCCGCACGCGACAGCACGCTGCGGAAACGGCGGACGAGCGCATCGTTTAGAAAATCGATTAGCTGAATCGGGATAAAGACGACCTTATCCGCCTTCACGATTGCAACCTCGACACGATAGACTTGCACAACCTCATAATATTGGATCGTTAGCGCATGCATATGGTTATAGTTGGCGATGACGCGCGTGCTGACGCCCTCATGCTCGCTTTGCGAAACTTCCTTCACGACAGAAGCGCGGCGGCTGCGGCTGCTATGGGCATGCTGATGCGTACGGTCATTCACATTTTGCATCATCGTGCTGCCGATATCGCGATGCCCGAACGACGTAGAATAGCTGTCCGCATGCGAGCTCGTCGATGCTGAGCTGCTCGTCTGGCCAAACGATGCGCTTGGGCCGCCGAACAACCCGCCTAGAGGAGCGGACAGCTCCTCCGCGGAGGATGAGCCTTCCGCACTCGATTTACTCTTCGCATTCGATTCGGAGAAGCCACTCTGCGCCTCGTTGGCTACCGCTTGCGTCACTTCGTTGATCGACCGGTTATGCGAAGCGTCATTGGTCAAGTCATCAATTTCGCTGATTACTTCGGTTTCGCCTGCACGGCTTTTGCGCGACCAATCCACGACGGCTATGCGCGTGCTCTCGCCCGGCGCGAGCGCCGTGCTGTGCAGCAATTGGCCGAGCGTGACGCCCTGTGCATACCACGATTGGTTGAAAGTGAGCAGTGCGCCAAAGGCGATTTTCTTAAATCCGGCATCGCTTGCTGCCAGAATGCCGATGTCGATCGGCTTGAAGATCGGGCTTACGATATCAATGATTTTCTCATCATCGCCCACGTGAATCTGATCCATCAGCAGCGTCGTATATTGAACACGCTCCGTCGGATATTCCCCCGTCTTAGGCAGCAAATCCGGCGGGCGTTCAGGGTCATAGGTCGAAACATTTTCGGGAAAGTACACAGCAGTCAGCAGCTTCGTCGCAGCGCGGTAAGGTGGATACAGCGCCAAATCCCGTACTGTCTGCACGTCCAGCACCTCGGAAATCGCATCTACCCGTCCCTCAGGCACGCTTTGCAAAACGCCAATCGCCAAAAACTGCAGCTCATTGACCTTCTTGCCTGCTGCTACCGCCTCCCGTACGAGATCAGCCGTAGGCGTTCCGTGCTGGTTCAGCGCAGAATGAATGTCCGAAGCAGCATTGAGCAGCTTCGTCGCAGCGTCGAACACGCCGGATGTAGCCAAGTCGAATACGGTCGTGATTTCCAGTTCCTTCAAAATGTCGGCAGCCTGTGGACTGACGCCAAGCAGAACATGGGGCGATAAGCGCAGCAGCTCGCGCAGCGGCAAATTGCGATATTCCGTTCGAACCAATACGAGTAGTTCATCGAGTGCATTTTGATTAATAATGGCGGACATGACACCTCTCCTTAATTCATCGTTTAGGATGAAGAAAGCACTGCTAATCCGTCTTGCCTACCTTGCTCCCGCAATGCGATACGTATTGTATCACGGAGTTTGCCCGGCTACAAGCGCCGTACGATAGGGGCCAAGACCCGAGTTTTGCTGCTGCGAAGCAGCCTTAAGGAACTATGCCGCTGGTCTTGCCAGCAGTGCTTGGCATGCTACAATAACATCACACCTAGCATCCGAACGTTTAAGCCCTTGCTCAGGGCGCGTTCAGCGAAGGTTCAGTTTGGCGGCGGATAATAACAGTCATAATAGAAGCAAGCTTTTGCACTTATACACCGTGATTCGTGCGATTAAGGAGGGCTTATGATGAAGCCAACACCTGGCATTCGAATAATGCTCGTCGATGACGAGCCTCATATTTTGCAATTTCTCGAACTTGGCCTGACGAATGAGGGCTTCGATGTCCGCACCGCGCCCGGCGGCATGGCTGCTATTAATCTGGCACAGGAGTTTGCGCCGCATGTCATCGTTCTCGATGTGATGATGCCAGGCATGGATGGGTTCGAAACTTGCCGGATGATCAAAAAAGGCGGCAGCGAGGTTGCGGTTATTATGCTGACCGCGAAGGACGAGGTCGATGACCGCGTGAAGGGCTTGACGCTAGGCGCCGATGATTACCTCGTGAAGCCGTTCAGCTTCGATGAGCTGCTCGCCCGCATTCGCGCTCGGCTGCGCAATCAATTTCCGATGCTGTTCGGCGAGGTTAAGCTCGGGCCGTTCAGCATTGATGACCGGCGCAAAGAAATCCAGTACGAAGGGCAGCCGCTGGAGCTTTCGCCAACCGAATATGAGCTGCTGAAGTACATGGTCGCCAATCACGGCATTGTGCTTAGCAAGTCCACTATTTTGGACAAGGTGTGGGGATATGATTTTGGCGGGGAGGAAAATATTGTCGAGGTGTATGTACGCTCCCTGCGCGATAAATTAGGGGACAAGGAGCATCGGCTTATTCGGACGCTGCGCGGCGCCGGCTACCGGGTTGACTTGTCATGAAACGCCTGATAAACCTTCAGGCATTCAAACGGCTCTTCCTCCCCCGCTCCCTTCGGTCGCAGCTGCTTGCACGGTCGTTATTCATTCTTGCTGCGCTGCTTATTCTAATTGGCGCGTTCCAGTACGTCATCATGCGAGACTTCTTGTACAAAAATCAAGCGGAGACGATGATGTCCGAGCTGCGCGGCATGCCTAAGGAGATTTTCGGGGAAAACCCTAATTTCCCTCGGCAGCCCCACGGGGAAGGACCGGACAAGGGCAATTATGGCCATGACAACGGCGGTTACTACGGCGGCCCTCTTCTGTTTATGCTGGATAAGTCGCTTGCGCTTATCGGCAGCGATGGCACGTTCACCGACGTGACGGCGGACAAGGGGATTGCAGCCCCTGAGCTCACGCAAGCGGAATATGCAGCTATTAGCGAGAAGGCGGGACAACGTGCACGCGGGCGCATCCCTTATCAAGTCGAAACCGCAGCCGACGGAACCGAGCAGTTGCTTGTCTTCGCCGATACTGTCCCTGGCCAAGACGCCATGCTGCAGCTCGGGCAAAAAACAGCGCCGCTCAAGGAGCTGCTGCTTCGCCAGCTCTCCATCTTCGCTGGGCTGTCGCTGATCGCGCTCGCAGGGGGGCTGCTGTTGTACTTGCCGGTCTTGCGGCGGACGCTGCGCCCACTAAACCGGATGGTTCGCGCCGTGGAGCAGACCGATGCCGGCAGCTTGAATGAACGGTTCCCCGCCAGCCAAGGGCAGCTGGAAATCGATCTGCTCGCCGAATCGTTCAACGGCATGCTGGAGCGGCTCGAAACCTCCTTCGAGGCGGAACGCGAAGCGAAGGAACATATGCGAAGGTTCATCGCCGACGCTTCACATGAGTTAAGGACGCCGCTGACGTCCATCCACGGCTTCATCGAAGTGCTGCTGCGCGGCGCGGCTGACAAGCGTGAGCAGTTGTACCCGGCGCTAAACAGCATGCATGGCGAATCGACGCGAATGAAGAAGCTCGTCGAGGATCTGCTAACGCTCGCCAAGATGGATCGTGCGGCGCAGTTGCGCATGTCGCCCATCATGCTCGATGAGCTGATGGAAGAGATGGAGCCACACCTACGAATGCTCGCTGGCGAGCGCACCGTCCAGTTCAAGCTGCAGCAGGCCGTTAGCGCCAATGGCGATGCCGACCAAATCAAGCAGGTTGTGCTCAATCTATTCCACAACGCTGTACAGCATACGGATGCGCATAACGGCAAAATCCAGGTGGCGGTCTCGCGTGCGGCAAGCGGCCAAGCTATCGTCGCCATTGCCGATAACGGTCCTGGCATTGCAGCCGAGCACGCATCGCATGTGTTCGAGCGGTTTTACCGCAGCGATTCATCCCGCACGCGCAAACATGGCGGCGCGGGGCTCGGCCTCTCGATCTCCCAATCGATCGTCGAAGCGCATGGCGGCGAAATCACGCTGGACAGTGCCATCGGGCACGGGTCAACGTTTGCTTTTAAGCTGCCGGCAGCTACACCGTAATCAGGTGTTCATTATGAAAAACAAGACCCTATTTTTTAGATGGGGCCTTGTTTTTTTATTGAAAATGAACCTTAAATGCCCTTAAATTCTAGTCAGCATTGGAAATGGTTGCTATACTATGCTTGTATCATTTTTTTACATTTTGATTGTTTTGGAGCGTGTATGCTTATGCGTAAGAAATTGCCTATGGTTATGCCAGAAATCACCTCATTCCAGCATCATACGACCATCCTGTCGATTTTAGGTGATGATGACTATGTCCAAGAATGGAAGTTTTCCAACTTCATGCAGCTGTTCGCCCTCGTGTACGACCACAATGAGACCGAGAAAAATGTCCCGTTCATGGACTTCTATTCCACGTCCTACATCCTTAAATCAACCCCGTGGGTGGCCAATCAAACCTTCTCGAGACACGCGCTGGACCAGACGGATATTGTCAAATTTGTAATCGATTGCATTGAGCAAAACAAATACGTCTACATGGTCGTAGAATGCCGCCATATCGCCGCACACGAGCATCCTGACGCATCGTTCTCCCATCCGCTTATCATTCATGGATATGATCGCGACCGCCAGGCTTTTCATATTGCTGACTTCTTCAACTCTACGTTTTCGTTTAAGGAAGCCTCCTTCGACGAGCTTCGCACCGCCTATCATGCGTATGAAAAAGGGAGCTTCTGGTGGGATGGCGCACAAGTCTTGGAAGTAACTGACGCCCAATCGGAAGTATCTATCGATCCGGACTACTACAAATCCATCCTCTCCGACTATCTCCACTCCACGGCAGTAGCCCCCTACGCATTAAAATACGGGATTGATATCGTACACCACACCAAGACCGTTCCGACCATCTATCATTCGATATTCGGCATGTCGATCTATGATGAGCTCATTGCTAACTTCCGAGGAAGGGGCCCCGTCGACTATACCGTCCTGCCCGTTCTGGCAGACCATAAACTCAACCTCCAGCAATTCATCGAATACATGAAGGCCAAAGGCGTTCTGCCGTCCGATTATCCCGATTTCTGCGAGATTCTTACGAAAACAAAAGCAGCCCGGAATACATTCTTGAAAAGCGTGTTGCGCGGAGATAACCGTTATCACGCACAGATCGCCGACAACTTGTCCGAGATCAAGGAGCTAGAACAGCGTGCGATTACGGATCTGATTGCGGCGCTATAAGCGAAGCGTATTCATTAGGGACTGTCCGACAGCCGACATGGCTTAGGGCAGTCCCTTTTGTGCCCAAATTGCCGGTATTCTAGCCAATAGCAAACTGGATTGCTATACTAGGTTTGTATCAAATTTTTACATTAATATTAATGTGGAGTGTGCCTGTTCATGCGTAAAATATTGCCCGTGGTTATGCCCGAAATCACTTCGTTTCAACATCACACTGCCATCCTATCGTTAATCGATGACGCGGATCATGTCCAGCAATGGAAATTCTCGCACTATATTCAACTGTTCGCTCTCGTTTACGACCATAATGAGGATGAGAAAATCATTCCGTATATGGACTTCTATTCGACGACCTACATCTTAAAATCGACCCCGTGGGTGGCCAATCAAACGATTGCGATGCACGAGCTGGACCAAGTCGACATCATTGATTTTGTAATCGCTTCCATTGATGAAGGCAAGTACGTTTACATGTCTGTAGAGTGCCGTCACATCAGCGCGCACAATACGGCAGGCGAATCGTTCCCGCATCCGATCATTATTTTTGGCTATGACCGTGAACAGCAAATGTTTCATATCGCCGATTTCTTCAACTCCGCTTACTCGTATAAAGAGGCCTCGTTCGGCGAGCTGCGTATGGCTTATGAAACGTACGTCGAAGGAAGCTTCTGGTGGGATGGGGCTCAAATTTTGCAAATCATAGATAACCAATCGGAAGTATCTATCGATTCAGCCTATTACAAAGCGCTCCTCTCCGACTACCTCCACTCCACGACGCATGGGCCTTATGAATTAGATTACGGCAGCGATCTCGACCATCACACCAAATCGGTCCCATCTGTGTATTTCACCAAATACGGCATGTCGATCTATGATGAGCTCATTGCGAATTTCAGGGGCAGGGGTCCGGTCGATTATACCGTTCTGCCTGTTCTGGCGGACCATAAACGAAACCTCTATCGTTTCATCGAATACATGAAAGCAGCAGGCACACTACCGCCTGATTATCCCGACTACAGCGAGATTCTCATGAAAACGAAAGCCGCCCGAAATACATTCCTGAAAAGCGTCGTACGCGGGGATACCCGCTATTATGAACAAATCGCCGATAACTTGTCTGAGATCAGGGAGCTGGAGCGGCGCGCAATTGCTGATTTAATTGAGGCGTTGTAAGAACATAACTTCCGGGCCAGGGCGGTAACTAAAAAAGACCCCCGTCGATGACGGAGGGCCTTTTTGGGGTTACTCTTTTTTGGCAAAGGGGTTGGTGGGTGTTCCTGGTTGCGATACCGCGCGGGCTCCCCGCTCACCCGCACGCTTCTGCTGTGCCATTGCAGTTTGTACAATGACAAAGCAGCAAATGACATTGTTCGAGGCGCATCATTGCAGTCTGTACAATGGGAGAGGTGGTGAAAGGCCTAATTTCCCACTTTTAGCGGAATATTCGGGGCCGCTCTGGCAAGCTAGTTGTACAAAATGCAATGGCAGCTCTACATATCGGCGCTCGGGCCGCTGCCATTGTATGAAATACAATGGCAGGCACGGCTGCGCTTAGAGCAGCAAGCAGCATGCATTGTACAACATGCCAGGCACAGCTACGCTTTAAGCAACTTTGCATCATGCAACGCGGCAAGCGCTACAGCAAGTTAGCTCCCGGTCTCCTTGATGACCGTCGGATCGATCATATTCAAGCCCTTAGCTACAAAGAAGGATTCCTTCTCAAGCCCAAACGCTTCGTTAGCCCATGCAAATTTGTACTCAAAATACCCGGAAGGGTACGCGCTTACGTACCCGCTGATCATTTTCGCCAAACGGATCGTTAATTTCCCATGCTCCCAAGCATGCGCTGCATCTACATACCACTGACCCGCCGTTATCGCCTGCCGCAACGTTTCTGGGTTATTCACAACTTTACTGTAAACGCCCTCTTCAGGCCGAGGCAAATTTTGTTCATAAGTGGTCTCCTAGCTTATTATGTGTTCACGTGCTACTTGATCCGAATGGAATAAGGTTCGCGAATATACATCGGATAGCCAAAAATAGTAAATGTCAACGGCTGCGGATATCGCTCCCGATTCAGGTAATACAGCAAATGCTGCTTCTCCCGCTCCTCGCTCCCGTTAACGGTATACCCGCTCATCACCTGCTGCAAGTTCGCCATGCTGTGTTCCTTCCCTGCCCCATCCGTAAACGTTCCTTCGAGTAACGAGTACATCATCTGGTCCGCAGGATCCAAGCCGCCTAGTGCAAAATCCAGCTTCGTGTATTCGGCTTCCCGCATCACTTTGCTTAGTTCAAGCTTGCCGTCCGGCGCACGCAGCAATTGCCCCTTGTCCGTGTCGACCGTAATATTCAGCTTATTGCGGTCAAGCGCACGGAACCAGCTGCCAGCTACCGTCAATGACTTGGGCTCCTTGAAATAAGGGCTCTCAAAATGATAGATCCGCCCGTCCTTATTAAGGCTCCCGTTCCCGCCCGAAATCATATGCCATTCCGTGCCCTCATCGTCCAAAATCCGCATATCGCCGGCATCGAAAATTTGCTTCGCATTAGCTTCATCATATGACACATACAGCTTCAAGCTGAGTGGCGATACGACGGCTTTGGTGAACGTAAGTTCTTGCCCTTCTATCACAACGGTTTGCCCGATGTTATATTCATGCTGGCGGCCTCTGGACAGCTCACGATCGATCGGCACCTTCACTGTAAAATGGGTACCAGTTGTCTGCTGGCTGCCAAGCTTCCCTTCCAATGGCGTTCCTTCCGTCCCAATAAGCGACTCCTCCCCTGCACGCTGGCCTGCTGCATTCGCATTCTGCGAATCTTCCTGCTTCTCTTCCAATAAGCTCAGCTTCAGCACAACGGCTTCGGGCATCGCAGTCCCCTCTGCCAATTGAATATCGATGGTTCCACGCTGAATGCCGGAATCCCGCCCCTCGATCTCTTGGTTTTCTGAATAGCCAATGGCAGCAGGAAGGTGCTTGCCCGATACATCCGATAGGCGCGGCTGGTCAATTCGTACGACGGTTTCCCCCTCGTTCGCCGGCTTGATGGCATACAGCATCACCAGCCGTGAATCGTCTGCTATAATGCCTTCGATGGACAGCTTCAATCCATCATGCTCGTCAGCCACCCCAACCGGTTGCACAAAATCGTTATCCAACGCCAGCCCAATTCCACGATCAGACGACTCCCGATTGATCAGGTCGACGAAAAGCGCCAAGCCTGGAATGTCGCGCGCGACAGCTGCCACTGCCGGCGATACACGAATGGCAAGCAGGCAAACAACCAGCAGCATGCTCATTATTGCAACACTAGACCACCGCTTCCTGAGCAACCTTCGCCGCCGCTTCAGCTGCTGCTCGCCCTTGCGAATGCCCGCCATAATCGCCGCTTCAATAGGATCAAGCGCTGTTTCGGTTTGATGCTCTTTCGCTTCCTGCCCTTCATGGTGTGCCATGCTTCCCCTCCTTTCCCAGAACAGCGCGGAGCTGCTTCAATGCGCGGCTCAGCCAGGTTTTTACCGTTCCCTCTGGCTTTTCCAGCAAACTTGCAATTTCCGGAAGCGTCATATCTTTGTAATATTTTAAAATAATAATGTGCCGCAGTTTGGGCTGCAGCGTATCAATCGCCAGCTCCATCGCAATTTTCTCATCCAGCTTGAGGTCAGCGGCAAGCGGCTCAGGCACGTGGAATAACGGAAGCAGTTTGCGCTTGCGCTTCTGCTCGTCAATGCAACAACGAATGAGAATGCGAATAAACCATGTATGAAAATAACGCGGCTCCTTCAGCTTCGCAAGATGGATATAAGCCCGGCATGTCGCTTCTTGGATCGCTTCCAGCGCCTCCGCCTCATTCTTCAAGTACGCCAGCGCGATTGCATATATTTTCTCTTTATCTGCGGCCAGCAGCTTGCGGAACGATTCCGAATCGCCGCGGAGCGTAGCAAGTATAAGCGCCTCTGTCGATGGTGTAGACAATTCCTCACCCCTTCTCTCCATGATTAGACGTTGGGAAGGCGGGAATGGTTTTGGGTAATTTTTGAAAATTAACAACGAGGAGGCTGTCCCGTAAGCTACTACTGCTTACAGGACAGCCCCCATTTTAGCGGCTATATCGGTTAACCCAGTCTTGCCTCCACACTTGAAAGGGCTTCGGTTGAAGCTCCTCCAGCGTTTTGCCTTCTATGGACCAGTAGCCTCCATACATCTTGCTGCCATGTGGGTACGAAGTTCCCCCTATGGGCTGGCCATCCACTACGTAAACATACACATCAACTTCCCCTTGCGATAACGGATGATTTTTTACAATAAACTTTTTAACGGTGATTGTTTTGCCAAAATACTTCGAAGGATCTTCAGGCTGCATTCCCCAATACATCATATACGGCAGTGTGACGATTTTTTGCTTGGTCAGCTCATAACTTTCAGCGATGCCTTCGTAAGAGATACTCTGGTAACCCTTATCTTCGAGATAGGTTCGTAAAACTGCTTGCTCGCTTGGCATTTCGTTTTTTGTTGTGCAACCCATTACGAAGACGAGCAACAGCAGCGGAATCAAACCCTTCAAGCCTTTCAAGCCATGTAATGTTGCAAATGATGGGGTTGACACCCGCGTCCCCCATCGCGCGCTGAAAACTGCGCTTCGGCGGCTACGCCGTTGGCGCGATCACCTCTGCACTTTGCCCGCTCCACTCCTCGATAACTCCCCCAGCTTCGCGCGGCCCAGCGGCGTAATGTGGAATCGGACACCTTGGGGCCGCAGCGTCTGCTCCACTAGCTTCTCGGTTAAGAGCGAGGCCAGCACTTTATTTACCGTGGCATCATCTAAATGGCAGTCTCCGCAAATGCCTTCCGGCGTGCGGAACGTGAAGCTTGAACTCGCTAATGCATATAAAACGTTTGCCCGGTTCTCCTCTTCCGGCTGCAGCATTAACGCCCTGAAAGCCGGCCCTGCGGCATTGTTCGCTCCGGCCGAATCCTCCGTCAGTGAATCAGCCACGGCATCCGCCGCCCGATTCGCCTGATCGACCTTATGGGACAGCGTTTCCAATGCGTTATTCGTAAGCAACTCAATAAACTTGCGCGACGAAATAGCCGCCATCAAACAAAATCCTGCAAAAACAAGATCATTGCTCGCATCAAAGCCACCTTTGCCCAGTTGATCGGCTGACAGCAAATCACTTGAAATCAGCTTTAAAAAAAGCGGGACCATAAACGAAGCCGCGATGCCGATAAGCATCGATTGGTACAGCCCCCGATCCTTCAGCAGCGGCGGGCTTCCCGGCTTAGCCAGAGGCAGTACATAGCTGACCGCCCCTCCCACCAATCCCGCTGCGATCATAATCAATATAAGGATGATTCCATGGTCCATGACAATCCTCCTAACGGGCTATTTTGGCATAAAAAAGGAAAATTATTGTCGATGTCGAAAACCAATCGTGTGAAGTTCAATAGAGATAGAGGGGGAACACCAAAGGTGAAGTTACAATCTATTGCGAAGTATATGCTTGTGCTAATTCTAATATCGCTCTCCTTGATGCCATCGCTGCAGAAAGAAGCCAATGCTGCTGGGACGAGCGCCGCGAGCTTTGCAAGCTACGAAGGCAAATGGGTGGATCAGGCGCTTGTAGAGGATGAGAACACGGACAATGACCTCATTTTATCATTCGACAAGACAGGGACGCGTGCGAACGTTGAGCTAGACATGAGCCAGATCGATCCGCATAACTACTACGCATTTAACATTGCCAAACGGCCTGCCGTTACGTTCAATACCAAAGGCGAGGGCACTTTCTCGTATGAGATGATCGATCTGGAAGACGAAGATTCAAAGCCCCTTAAGGGCACAGGCACCATTTTGCTTAAAAACAACCAAGTAAAACTAACATTAAGCAACGTGTTTGCTGGGATGAAGCCGTATTTTAAAACAACTCGAACGATGATCCGCGACCCATACGCCTATCGTAGCTACACCATCGTTGCTGCGGAAACGATCTTGTCCGACTATTGCAAATGCTCACCTGGAAACGGCATAAAATTTAGTTATCCTGGGTCCGATAATGATGATAACAAGCCGTGGGTTAAACACCTCGCGATCTATGTGAACGGCTCTATGATGGAGGAATATAAAATAAATTTGCATAAACGAACCGCTACGAAATTACCCGAAGAATCTTGGTATTACACAGATTATTCATTTAATGATCAATTTCTTAAAGCTGACAAAAATATAACCGCCTCTTCCACTCTGCCGGCAACGAAAACAGTCGATTATAGCGTCAAACAGCTTGTAGACGGCAATTTGAAGACATGCTGGTGTGAGGGAATTAAGGGTGATGGGGTTGGACAGAGCATTACCGTTGCCTTCCCCAACAAAATGACAGTAACAAGCTTGAGCATTGCATCGGGGTACACGAAGTCCTTATCCTCTTTCCTCGACAACGGCATGGTTCGTAAAGCTAGCATTGCGTTTTCCAACGGCACTTCAATCACCGTCGATTTGACGAAGGGCAGCAATATTAAATTAGCCGATTACGGCCTGAACAGCATCTCAACCTCATCCATCAAGCTGACCATTCTAGAGGTACGTCCGGGGGCGAAGTTCCATGATACGTGCATTTCGGAGATTTCTGCAAGCTAGCATTAGAGGTGGCGGGCAGTCCTCTCCCCTTATGACAAATTTAGTCGCAAGCATGCCGCAGCAAACGGCTAAATACACGATTAGGCCGGATCTGTTTCGGATTGACATCTATATCTCACGGGACCAAACCATTGTCATTAGGGCAAAAAAGGATCCAAATTATACCGAGTGGCTTTCCGTTGGAAAGTTAAATGTTGCGGATGCCGCCGCAGGAGCTTGCATCCGTTATCTGCTCAACAATACGCCTTTGCCTACGACGGCTTCTCTTTATTGGCAACCGTTTGAGGACGCTACACAGATGAAATACGATGAGCTTTTTGTCTTTTATCAACATGTGGCGATTACAAGAGAGAGCGATTCGCATTTCACTATGAATGGTGAGCATATCGAGAGAGAGGCTTCGGATGACGCTATTCAACAACACTTGCTTCAACTGTATGAAGATTATCGAAAAGGATGTGGCGCTACAGATGAACCCGGTCCAATCATCGATCGCATGCAGCAGGCTATAACTGAAATAAAGGCGATGGAGGACGAATGTCACCTCCCGGAGTATTTAGGTCCCGTTTCAGAGCATGCAAGAACCGCGTTTGTTGCATGTAAACACGAATATGCTTTCTCCCCACATGAAGAGGTTAAAAGCCTGTTGTATGAACTATTTAAACTTCAGTCATCGATCTACAATCGATACATGACGGCAGTCAGGTGATTGTCCATTAAGCCTTACTTAAGTTCCGCAGCAAGCCAAAAAGACAGCGAGCGCTCTAGCACTCGCTGTCTTCTTCGTCTATCCTTCAATAACAAGCTCCCGTTGTCCAGCATCAGGCACCGCGAAGCTTAACAGCCTTTGCCCCTCTTCAACCAACTCGATTGTTTCCTGTTCGGAAAGCGGCTTAAAAAGCTCAATAACTAGCGTCGCCTTCTGTTTTCCCCGCTCGATTCGCCATAAACCGCCGACGAAGCCGCCTATCAACACCGTGGACCGGACAATGCCATTATCGGTGATCACTCGCTTCCGGTACGCTTCGTCCATTATGCGGCTGCGATCCGCATAGGAGAGCAGCATGTTATCGAATTCGCCGAGAAACCGAATCGGCACTTCCCCATTCGCTGCAGGCCGAGGCGCATCTGGTAAGTCAAACAGTTCGCAGCCTTGCTCATCACGAAAGGTTATGAGCTGAGGGCGAAGGGCATTCACGGCATCCGCCATTCGCGTGAGCCCCGACCATGCCTGAATATCTTTCACAGAAGCCGGACCGAAGGCTGCCAAATAACGCTGTACGATGGCATGTGCGTCAGGACACGCTGCAAGCGGCTCGCCGAGCCAAGCTTCAGCCGTCGTATGCACTGCTTGCCCGCTCATGCCCCATAGGCCGCGCGGTGGCATTTGGACGAGCGGCAAGCTAGCCCGAACAGCTGCCGACAGCGCGGCCGGATCACGATCCGGCCACCGTAACTGCAACCGTTTCCCCAATGCGGCGAGGGTTTGCGGCTCATCCTCTACCAACTCACGCGCCACCGCGGCTACCTCTTGTAGATCCAGGCCGGCAAGACGCTTGCCGAACGCTCCTTGCAAGCCCCGTTCATGCACCGTTTGCCCCCACGGCCTCAATTCCAGGCAGTCCTTGGCGGAAACCAAATGCAAAGTCGATCGCATGAGCGCAAGCCTTACAGCAGAACGGTTCTCAATCAGAAGGGACAGCTCTTCCGGACGAAACGCTTCAAGCCGCGCCCATAGCGCATAATAAGGCGCGTGCGGCGACTGCGCCTGCAGCCCGACCAGCTGTTCGATTGCTTCAAGCGGTGAAAGCTTCACGCGATGAAGCAGCATTTGCCGCGCGAGCAGCGCCCGGTTTAATGCTCTGGTTCCCATGACTGCCGATTCTGCCGCTCCACTATCCATGCTTGCCTTCGTTCGATCCGTGCGCATGCGTGTTGCCCTCCTTCCACACGATTGCCCCGCTTCGGTCGATATACCCCGTCACATAGTTACTTGATTGAGGGATACGCACATACACCACCGCCAGATCGCCTGAGAAGGAATCCGCCCATTCGAATTGCGATTTGATAACGAAGGCACCAGATTTATTAATATAACCATAGGTTTGCCCTCTGCTTGCGGGAGCCAGCCCGCCTGAGAAAGTGCCGCCTGCTTTAATCGTTTGAATCACCTTCTTGCCCGCCTTGTTAATATAGAAGGTCACCCCGTTGCGTTCAACGAATGCCAGCCCTTCCGAAAAAGGCTGCGCCATCGTGAACTGAGGCGGCAGTATGTATCGGCCTTTTTTATCAATATATCCGTATTTGCCATTCACGCTCACGGCAGCCACGCCATCGGAGAACCCACTAACATAATCAAAACGCGGCGAAATAGCTAGCTTTCCTGAAGTATCGATAAATCCGTATTTGCCTCCCACAGTCAAGCTAACGGCAGCCATGCCATCGGCGAAATCGGCAGTTTGGCTGTACCGATACGGTGTAATAAGCTCGCCTTTCGTATTGATAAAGCCAGAAGCTTTGCCCAGATTGACGCGAGCGAAGCCTTCGGAGAAGTGAAATGCCCTGTGGTAGATCGGTTGAATGACTATCTTCCCTCGGCTGTCAATATAGCCATACCGAGTAACGGCGGTTCCGTCACTTGCTTTAACTGCCGCTATATACATCGCTAATCCGTTAGACATAATGCCGCATTTGCCAGACTCGCATTCGAACAGCTTCTCGCCCTTTGGGCTAAAGTAAATTTGCTTCTTGGCTGCGCGATCTTCCGCATAGACCGCGCCTCCTGGCTGAGCGGAATTGCCAAGGCTATCGTAGATTGGCTCGATGACAACCTCGCCTTTGCCGTTAATAAATCCGTACTTGCCATTTTCCTCGATGTAATACAACTGATTGCCCGACGAGGTCTCGGCAATCGCTGTCGCCGTCACTGTTGCTGCTGTGGCCGCGTTCGCCCTCTGCTGGCTGTCGCCCATCCCGGCAAGCCCGAACACCATAGCACGCCAATGCTAAAATTGTACCTGCTTTTCTAAGCAACACGCTCACGCTCCCTTATTAGTTGAACTATACTCGTTTAGACGGCAATATCTTTCATTTTGTTGCCCGATCGAGTGACTCTTGCGCCAATGTGCAGCTTCGCTCGGGCAGCCCGTTGGCTGCTGCGCAGCTCCGTTCGGACGCGCCATTGAAGTTTGTACCATGATAATCGGCAGGAAAGGGACATTTCCGCCTTAATTAGCGATATTAGGCTCATTCTGGTGTAAGACTGTGCACACATCCATAATGCCCGCTAGAACGATCTTCATTTCAATGTAAACAAAAGAGATGATCCCTGTCTAGATACAGGAATCATCTCAACAATGTTGCTCGACACCTTTTCAAATTGTCCTTGACTAATAAGTCCGGTTTACTGCTTCGTAAAGGAATAATCCATCGAACTATATCTAAATTTCCAATTTATTAACCATGATATATTTACTCATTATTTTTTTTGAATGGATCTTTTTCATTCAACTTTGCTTCTTTAAACTCCGCCTTTATCTTCCTCTCATTTTCTTCATCATTGATTAGTATCGTTCCATAAATCGGAACTACAGTAATCTGACCTGTTTTTGTATCAGTCCTGGATACAAATAAATATTTTTTGTTTTCAGCTAAATAATCCGCACCTTCGAATTTAAACAAAGCTTTCTTTTCATTGTCATAAGCAACTCTATGGGATATCTCAATATCTCCTTCTAGATTCCCTTTAATATTTTCGTGCACTGTAACAGTGTAGGTAGAATACGGGCTAACTTGATCCTTATCTTCCTTTTGCTTCTTATTTACAGTCCCTACAAAAACATTCTCTGCCCAACCTACTAACATCTCTTTATTATTCACATCAAAAGCATATTGAGCACTAGAAACAATTACATTGTCAGGCTTGTAAACATTATCATAGATTACGTAAGAACCTCCTACCAAACATAGTGCTCCCACTATAGCAAATATCACCTTTTTTTTCATTATCATAGTCCCTCCTATTATGAATGTATGTTGTTATAATCATCTTTTTCATGATTTTTAATAGTCGTTTCTGAGGTAGCAGCATAGTACATAATATTTGTATTATAAGCAGCTCCTTCATGGTCGCCAATCCCTAGAGCGTGTCCAAGTTCATGCATCGCGGTATTTTGGTTATGAGCTGCCGTTCTGTAAGAAGCATCCATATAGAATGTGTTGAACTCTAGTTCGTCGGCACCTATAGAATTTATATATTGAGCTGTGAATGGCTCATCTGACTCTTCACTAATATCACTAATAGTCAAATCTTCAATTGACCAAACAGTGTCGGGTGCAATAACCACTTTATTCAAAGCATTCCAAGCAGTTACTGCTGAACTCCAAGCTGTAGAATACTTTGTCGATCCCCCCCAACGAATTTCACTCGAATCAACCGCGGAGTACCCTAGTTCATGCACAGTAGCAGCACTTACTGTAGATGGAATCGTAAGTGCAGCAACCACGATGAGTGTTGATAACTTCTTTAGCTTCTTCACAAATAAAACCTCCATTTTAGTTATTTCACATGATCTACTCATTCATATCATGCTTCTCCATAGCATACACAGAATTGAAAAATAATTAAATTTTTATATTTTTTAACATTTCAATAGATATTTTGCTCGAATTCATCCCCACTTGATGCTCTGCGGAGTCGCGATCATCGGCGCAAATGATCAGTGCGTCCCTAGCTGCATAGTGAGCTCCCCACCCTGATAAGCATCGACCATGAACAACCTTTGCTCCGCGTTCCGTCCGATTGTTTACCATTATGGGACTACTATCTACTTTTTCAAATAAATGATAAACTCATACCGAATAGATCTTACACAAAAAAACCACTTCCCGGCAAGCCGGAAATCAGATTATCATTGAATACCGCTGCGAATAGATGCACATGTGGCTTGGTCTTGCTGCCGCTCACGTAACTTCGAACATTTGCCCAAAAGCGTACGTATTGGTATTCGATTTGCGAGCCGATGCAATAATTGATGTTTTCATCGGTAATCGCCGATCGTCGCAACCTTAATTTTAAGCCACTGATTAGCCCCTATGGTGTAAATTGCAAACTTCCCCCCATTCATCCATACAAAGAGCAGCACTAAAGTGATTAGGGTTCTTAATAGCATCATTGTACAAACTGCAATGGGGCTACCTAGTTAGTTAGGTTGGGATCGGTTCCTCTTTTTATCTGCACAAAAAATAGCTCCCTGCCATGAGGGAGCCATCGAAATCGTGCCCGCGGAACTATTCAAGCGAGCCGCCAAAGCCATCTGCTTATTCGCCTCTATCCACTCATGCAGGCTTGAGCGGCACCGGCTTCATCGGCGGTGACGGCTCGTTCTTCGTTAGCCCATACCCGAAGTCGAACAAAATTTGGCCCTCATCAAGGTTGCGCTTGCCAGGCTCTAGCGGTTTATACGATTCAGCGTAAAATGGCCAGCGAATCGGCAGCTTGCCAGTGAAATCGCGCTCCCCAAACAGCACATCTGCAACGCCGCCTCCTTCCGTACCCGGAAGCCACGCCTCAACCAAACCTGCCCAATCGTTGAGTTGGCCGGTGATAATCAATGGACGGCCGGAGACAAGGACGACGACAGTCGGGACACCCGATGCTTTCACATTAGCCAATGTCGCCAGATCGACATCGCTCAGCTTCAGCCCATTCAAATTGTCTCCCTCTACCTCGGCATACGGCTCCTCGCCGATAACTACGATTGCCACATCATGGCCAGCAGCGCCACGTCCCTCCTTGTCATAAGTAATCGTTTTGCCATCGCCAACAACTTCCTTTATGCCCTGCAGAATCGTCGTGCCTGGCGTCGTATCGCCCGCGGCGCCCTGCCACGTAATCGACCAGCCGCCAAGCTGCCTGCCGATATCATCGGCACTCTTGCCTGCGACGAAAATCTTGTCCATGCCAGCAAGCTGGGATAAAATCGGCGAGCCACTCACTTTATCGTTCTTGAGCAGCACAAGCGATTCCGAGACCGCTTGTCGTGCAAGCGCCTTATGCTCAGCGGAAGCAAACGTGCTGGCCAGCGACGGGTCTGTCTTAGGTTGCTCGAACACGCCCGATTCAAATTTGACGCGCAAGATACGCCTTACCGCATCGTCAATCCTTTCTTGCGAAATCTCGCCTTTGGCCGCCAAATCCTTCATGTGGGCAATCGTCTCCTGCCAAATAGCCGGCATCATCAGCATATCGACGCCTGCGTTAACCGTCGTTTTGATCTGGTCGCGAAGGCCGCTGACCGGATTGCCTTCCCAATCCTTCGTGATTTGCTGAATGGCGTTGTAATCCGAAACGACAAAGCCCGTAAACCCAAGCTGCCCTGGGCCTGTTCCTTTGAGCGCGTCCGTCAGCAGCCGCTTGTTCGCATGCATTTTTAACCCCTGAATGCTGCTATAGGATGCCATAACCGTCCGAACGCCTGCCTTAACGGCTGATTCGTACATCGGGAGGCTGATGTCCAGCACCTGCTGTTCTGTCAACGTCGTAATGTCTCCTTGATTGGCGCCATTATCCGTTAAGCCTTCGCCGAGAAAATGTTTCGCAGTTGCTACAGCCTTGCTCGGCTTGGCCAAATCTTGAATCGTATCGCCTTGCAGCCCTTTAATGGAGGCAACACCCATCTGGGCGACCAGCTCCTCATTATCGCTAAAGCCTTCATAGGTACGGCCCCACTTCGCGTTTTGCGGGTCCGCAATCATTGGCGCGAACGCCCAGTTCGTGCCCGAAGCTTTTACTTCCTCTGCCGTTGCCGCACCGATCTTCTCGGCCAACGCAACATTTCGAGTAGCGCCGAGCCCAATGTTATGCGGGAAAATAGTTGCTCCGACAATGTTATTTTGCCCATGAACAGCATCAACGCCATACAGAATCGGTATGCCGAGCCTGGTGGACAGTGCAGCATCCTGATAGGCGTCGACCATGGCTGCCCACTTCTCTCGGGTGCTGTCGGATTGCTTGTCATTAGGAAATGAGCCGCCTCCGGAGAAGACAGAGCCGAGCATATACTTTTTCACTTCCTTGGGCGTAACCGACGCTCGCTCTGCCTGTACCATCTGGCCAATTTTCTCATCCACTGTCATGCGCCCGAGCAGATCGTTTACACGCGCCTCAATCGATTGCGTTGCGTCATTAAAGACAGACCAGCTTTTGGTAACTCCAGTTGTGGTATGCGCCGGCTTCATGCCGAGGTACACGCCAATGCCCGCAGACAGCAGAATGGCTACAGCTGCCGTGACGGCGATCCTTTTTTTCATAATTGCCCCCCTAAAATTGCAATCGTTTTCAGCATAATTATACCAAACAACACGATGGGAAGCATTTTGTCCAGCTTATCCCAATCATAATATGGCCAACATGTATGAGAATATGTGAATGGTGCAAAAACAAAACCGCCTCCCCACTAGCCGGGAAGGCGGTTTGCCTGCTTATATTTATGCCTGCATCAACTATTGTGCTGATTGGTCCAAGAGTAATCCGGCGCCCAGCCGAGCACCTGCTTCGCCCGTTGGTTGCTGACGACCGCTTGCCGCCCGGAGAAGCGCTCCCGCACATCCGTTACTTCAGGATAAAAATGCGCCAGCAGCCGCGCCGTCTCCCAATCGCTGAGCGTGTCGTCAGCAGTGATGTTGAGGCAATGTGCGCCCGGCGCCTCCGCACCTAATGCTGCAATCGTCGCACTCACCGCGTCGCGTATGTCAATATAGCTCCACAGGTTGCGCGTATAGTGCTCAGGGCGATCCGTCGCTAACCCCGCGTATTCGTTCGCGCCAACGATCATCGAATAGCGCAGCGAATAAATGCGCATGTTGCTGCCGCTGCGCCTCGCAAACATCGCAGCCGTCTGCTCGTTTACGATTTTTGACAACCCGTAGCATTCCTGTGGCTGCTGGGGATGATCCTCATCGACAGGCACATAGCTCGGCGCGAACGGTGCGGGCGCCCATGCGAACCCGTACGACGATTCACTTGAGCCGAGTACAACCTGCCCAATGCCAAGAATAGACGCCGCCTCCAGCAGATGATACGTAGACAAGGCATTGTTAGCGAAAATCGTCGCGTTCGGATGCCCGAGTGGCGCCGGTATTGCGCCTAAATGCACAATCGCATCCGCCCCATGCAACGCGCCAACGACTTGGCCAAAATCATTCAAGTCCACCTTAATCTGCCTCACATGGGGCTGGTCCGACCGGGCCATATCGAGCGATACGACTTCAAAGCCGAGCTTTTGCAACGCTGGAATGAGCTGTTTGCCAAGCTTCCCGCTCCCGCCTGTAACTGCAATGGTTTTGCTTCGCATGCCACATGCTCCTCTCTCTAGCTGACTGGATTGTTATGGACGGACCAACGTGCCGTCCGCTTTACGATCAAGCGCATACGGCTGATGATACGTCGCCTTGTTCCAACCTTCCCCGACAAGCAGCTCCGCCTTCGCTTCGTCCAGCTCAATGCCAAGCCCCGGCTTATTAGACAGATACAAGTATCCGCCTTTGCGCACGACATGGCCTGGGAATGCTTCCAGCTCTTCCTGCTTAAAATGGTTAACTTCCTGAATGCCAAAGTTCCATACAGCCATGTCGAGATGAACGGCTGCCGCCTGATTAACCGGATCGTTCTCGCCACCCTCCTGCCACGCGGTCCGGACGCCGAACGCTTCGCATAACAAAGCGATTTTGCGGCATGCTGTAATGCCTCCTGCTTTGGATACCCGCACCCGGATAAAATCGATCAGCCGCTCCTGCACAAGATTGAGCCATTCTTGGCTGTTCACGAACAGCTCGCCTACCGCCTGCGGCGTCGCGCTCTGCTGGCGGAGCTGGCGATACCAGCCAATCTGCTCCGGCGCGAGCACATCTTCCAAGAAAAACAGATTGTACGGCTCAAGCCGCTTCGCCAGCTGGATCGCTGTAATTGGCGACAAATGCTCGTGTACATCATGCGTGAACGCAACATTTGAACCGAATGCCACACGCAGCTCCTCAAACATGCGCGGAATTGCGTTCAGGTAGGCTTGCTCGTCGAACACGGGACCTTTGCTCCATGCGCCTATCGGCAGCTTGGCCTGTTCAGGCGGAATAAAGCCGCCCCCGCCATAGCCGCCCAGTTGGGCGCGAATAACCGTATAGCCCTCTTCCATATAGCGGCTCACGTCTTCCTTCAGCTCCTCAATATCCATGCCGCCCGCGTGCCCATAGCAAGGAACCGCTGCGCGGCTTGCGCCGCCAAGCAACTGATAGACGGGCATGCCCGCCTCTTTGCCTTTTATATCCCATAAAGCCATGTCGATGCCGCCAATTGCAGTCTGCAGCATCGCGCCATTGCGCCAGTAGCTGCTTAAGTTCATCGTGTGCCATAAGTCTTCGATATTCGCCGCATCCCTGCCGATGAGCTGGGGAGCAAGCATTTGCTCAATAATCGCGATGACAGCTTCCGGATTATACATATCCGAAGCCGAGCCGATACCATATAAACCATCCTGATCCGTCGTCACCTTTACAATGGTCCATGTCCCGTTCGTTCTTGTCCGAATGCATCGAATGCCTGTTATTTTGGCCACGTCCAAGCCCTCCCTATTGCGGTGTCGTGTCCATTGTACGGGAATCCGCACGGGCGCTTAATGAGACATTATTAAACTTTCCACCGCATTATTGGCTTGTTCCGCCCAACCCGATGCCGCCCCTCCTCGAATGCGATAGACTGGCGTTGAGAGCGCGATTTTGGCATCGCCGTGACGCGCCTAAGACGATAGTTTGAGAACCAATGAGGAGGAATCCTGCGATGAGTGAGCCTACATTATCTACTGCCTTATATCGCAATCCCGAAGCGCCAATCGACGATCGGGCCCAAGACTTGTTAACGCGCATGACGCTGCAAGAGAAAGTGCGGCAGCTGGACCAATATTTCGGGACGTCGTTCGTCAGCGCGACGCATCCGCACATGATTACGGTAATGGCCGAGGACGCAACAGTCGACTGGGACAAAGTAAGAACCGTCATCGGCAAAGATGGCATTGGCTGTATCCACGACTTATACGGGACGGCGGACATGAATAACGCTTTGCAGCGGTATGCGGTCGAGGAAACCCGCCTCGGCATCCCGATCCTATTCAGCGAAGAGACGCTTCACGGCCTGCTGCGCCCAGGGATGACAGTGTATCCGCATGCCATCGCGATGGCATCGACATGGCATCCTGAGCTGGTGAAAACGATTGGTCGCGAGATTGCCGCCGAGACAAGAAGCTTAGGCATTCACGAATCGTTCGGTCCGGTGCTCGATCTAGCCCGCGATCCACGGTGGGGCCGCGTCGAAGAAACGTTCGGCGAAGATACCCATCTGGCGAGCCGCATGGGCGTTGCGATGGTTCAAGGGCTTCAAGGCGATTCGCTCGATGCGGCGGACAGCATTATTGCCGAGCCAAAGCATTTTGCCGTGCACGGCATACCGGAATCAGGCTTAAACCACTCACCCGTCTCCATCGGTGCGAACGATATTCGCACGTATCATCTGCCTGTGTTTGAAGCTGCTTATAAAGAAGGCGGCGCGATTAACGCCATGTGCGCCTATCACGCGATGGACGGCGTCCCGTGCGCATCTGACTACGATCTGCTCACGGGCATTCTGCGGGACGAATGGCAAATGCCAGGCTTCGTGCGGTCCGATCTCGGCGCTATCGCCCGGCTTGAGCATGCCCACGGCACGGCAGCTTCGGGCAAAGAAGCGATTCGGCAGGCGCTCGAAGCTGGAGTCGATATGCAATATTACGACTACCCGCATGATATCTACCAGACCGCAATCGTGGAGATGGTGCTAAGCGGCGAGCTGCTGGAGGAAACGGTCGACTTGGCTGTCGTTCGGGTACTAAAGGTGAAATTTATGCTCGGCTTGTTCGAGAAGCCATACGCCGTTGCGGGGCTGTCGGAGCGTGTCGTGCGCAGCGAAGCGCATCTTCAGACTGCGCTTTCGACGGCGCGCGAGGCGATCTGCCTGCTGCAAAATGACGGCGGCCTACTCCCGCTCCGCAAAGAGATTGGCACAATCGCAGTCATTGGCCCGAGCGCGAACAAGGCGCGGCTTGGCGATTACACGCCTTACATCGAAGGCTTCCAGCCAGTGACGGTTCTGCAAGGCATCGCGCATGCAGTTCCTGCTCAAACCCGCATCCTGTATGCGAAAGGCACAGGCATTCTCGACGGTGAGCTGGAACCGATTCCGATGGGAAGCTTCCGCGGCCCGGACGGCAACGAAGGGCTGCGCGGCGAATATTTTAACAACGAGGCGTTGGAAGGCGAGCCGACGCTCGTCCGGAACGACCCGCACATTCACTTCAACTGGGCGATCACCAAGGCCGATCAGCAGCTGAAGTCGCATGGCTTCTCGGTTCGTTGGAAGGGCAAGCTGGTGCCACAGATGAGCTTCTCCGGCTATATTGGCACGGTCACGCAGGACAGCATGCGCCTGTGGCTTGACGGTGAGCTGCTCATTGACGGCTGGGGCAAAGACAAGAGCGCGAACGTTAGCGTGCCGATCGAGCTGCAAGAAGGGCGCGAATACGACCTTCGGGTCGAATACGTAAAGGACATGAACGGCGTCGACATTACGTTCGGCTGGAGCCGCGGCGAGGAAGGCATTCAGGAGGCCGTCGAGCTGGCGCGGCAAGCGGATGTCGCCATCGTCGCACTCGGCGATTCCGAGCGTACATGTGGCGAAGGTGTCGACCGCTCCAGCCTCGATCTGCCGGGCAATCAGCTCCAACTGCTGAAAGCGATCCACGAGACAGGCACGCCTGTCGTGCTCGTGCTCCAGAACGGGCGGCCGATTACGCTGGATTGGGAATCACAACATATTCCAGCTATTGTTGAGGTGTGGTACGGAGGAGAGCGTGCCGGGGAAGCGATTGCGGAGGTGCTGTTCGGCGACTATAATCCGGCGGGCCGGCTGCCGATCTCGTTCCCCCGCACGATCGGCCAAATCCCGGTCTGCTACAACAAGCGGCGCGGCGGCCAGAAGCATTACGTCGGCGGGGACAACAAGCCGTTGTATGCATTCGGGCACGGGCTGAGCTACACGACATTCCGCTATGATAATCTGCGTGTAGACAAAAATGTCATCGCGCCTGACGAAAGTGTAGCCGTGACGTTGGACGTCACCAATACCGGGGACGTTGCTGGCGACGAGGTCGTACAGCTGTACGTCGTTGACCCGGTCGCCTCGGTCGCGCTGCCGGAGAAGCAACTGCGGCATTTTGCCCGCATAACGCTGCAGCCAGGCGAGACGCGCACCGTCACGTTTACGGTGACGCCTCGCGACTTGGCGCTAGTGAACAAGCACCTAGCATGGGTTGTTGAGCTAGGCGAGTTCACGCTGGAGATTGGCCCAAGCTCGGATCGGATTGAGCTGGAGGCGCGGATTACGGTAGCTTAGGTTTGGTCGAGTTTGTCGGCGGTTCGGCCTTATAGGGCAGGTTTATGCCCTATTCGCCGGGTTATTGACTGGCTGGCCATGCAAAAAAGCGGTGAAACATCAGTCCTGCCCCGCCTTTCCGTATTGTACGAACTACAATGAGCAGGCTGCTGTACCTTAAAATACGGCCGGCATGCTGCAACGCAAAAACAGGGTGTCCTCCAGCCATGATGGCTTGGGGACACCCCTCTTCTGCTTAAATGCTGCATCATACTGCAATCTACTGATGCGAAGTCGGATGGTTCGCCGTCGCCGGGATTTGGCCGCTGAACATGCGGGCAATATCGCCCGTCAGTCGCAGGTAGAAGTCTGACGAGAGCGCTACCCCATCGGCATCAAGCGATAGGAAATATTGATTGTTCGGAATCATGGAGCTGTTTTCCGCCGCTTTGGCAATCGCGGTTCCTTCATCATACTCATCGAACATAGCCACATAGCTCGTGTCGACGCCGATGCTCTTCAGGTTGTACGCCTGCCGCCACATGAAGTCGCCGTGCTGGCGGGGAATTTGGTTGCGCGGACCGCCCGTCATATTCGCCCAAGCGAAACCTGGGAAAATAACCGGCTGGTACGTAATGCCGTTCTGCTTCGTCCAGTCATAGTCCGGCTGCCACTGGTTCACCTTGTAG
This sequence comes from Paenibacillus sp. MMS18-CY102, assembly GCF_009789195.1. Lineage (GTDB taxonomy): Bacteria > Bacillota > Bacilli > Paenibacillales > Paenibacillaceae > Paenibacillus_T. The sequence goes on from NZ_WSTC01000003.1 coordinate 133,872, forward strand.
CTGTCCGCGTCAGCAAGCGTGCCGAATCGGCCGACAAACCAAGGGGACAGCATGTCGAGCGAGCGGTACACGTTCTCGAACCCTGCTTTGGAATCGTTGTTGCCTGTCCGCCAATACGTCGGAACGCCGCCGATGACGTAGATGCCTTGATTTTTGAACCACGAGATCAGCTCTGCCGATTCTGCCGCCGTACCTGGACGGTCGGTGAAGCCGATGCCCCAGATGCAGACGACCGGCTTGCCGTCCTGAATCGCATAAGCGCTCGACGACGTTAAGTTCATATTGGCTTTGACGTTAACCGTCCAGTCATGCTTCACTGCGTTCACCCAGTTGGATGCGTTCATGCCCGTAATGTCGTACATCACATAGAACTTCCGGCCGTAAGCTTCTGCGGCGTTTTTCACCTTGACGGCTACGTTGTCGCGATTCGCCCGCCAGCCATCGTACGCATCGCTCTCGCTAGCCCCGAACCGTTGGAGCGCCGCTCCGGAGATATTGTAATTCTGCATCCATTCAAAATGTTTGTTTACCGTCGACTGGTCATACGACGAGAATAGCTTCGCAGGCTGGCCATTGCCGAGATTGCCCAAATTCGTGCCATATTGCGCCGTATATTCGCGCATGTCCGGGTAAAGCTCGAATTTAATATTCGAATTCGGCGTCGGCGCGCTGTTGTTGGTCGTCCAGTGAATCCAGCCGTTGTTAGGCGAGCTGTCGCCCGTAGCGTTAAACCACCCTTGATAGCCTACGATCAGCTTGCCGACGACATCGCCGCCGGTCGGATTGCCGCCACCTGTCGACGTAGCGAATTTAAACCAACGAACGTTGAACAAACTGCCTGCGCCGCCGACAAATTTCAGATACAGCGTATGCGTTCCGCTAATCGTGCTGATGCTGCATGTGCGCGTCGTCCACGCCTGCCAGCCGCCGGTGCCCGGTATCGTGCAAGTGCCGGCTAACGTGCCGTTCACGCTATCCAACCGAACCTCAATGCTGCCGCCGCTCGTCGCGCTCGCCGTCCGGACCGAGAACGAATTCACGCCGGTGCCAAAATCCAGGTTCGCGAACGAAAGATAGTCGCCGCTGTCGATATACCCGACGTTAAGCCCGCCTTCGCTCGATGCTTCCGTTTGAACGCCTGACTGCGTCGTGAACGACGATGCTGCCGTTTCCGTGAGCGCTGACGCAGAAGCGCCGCCAAATGAGAACCAACGGATATTGAACAAATTGCCCGCTCCGCCTACAAATTTCAAATACAGCGTATGTGTTCCGCTAATCGAATTGATGCTGCACGAGCGCGTCGTCCACGCCTGCCAGCCGCCGGTGGAAGGCACGGTACAGCTGCCAGCCAGCGTGCCGTTCATGCTGTCGAGCCGAACCTCGATCGTCCCGCCGCTCGCCGCGCTGGAGACACGGGCGTTGAAGCTGCTTGCCCCGCTGCCAAAATCGACGTTCGCAAACGACAAATAGTCGCCGTTGTCAATAAACCCGACGTTGAGCCCACCTTCGCTCGATGCCTCCGTCTGAATGCCGGACTGCGCCGTGAACGACGATGCCGCCGTTTCGGTGAACGCAGAGGCGGCCGAGACGACTCCCGACTTCCCATACAGCTGCGGGAACGCCAGCGTGATGGCAAGCAGCATTGCGATCAGTATCGTGTGCCTTCTCTTGAAGCGTTGAACCTTGTGAACCTTCATCATTTTCATCTCCCCTTTCAAAATAAACGGCGAGCTGGACCTATCGCGCATATCCAAACTCGCCGGTGAAACCTCATGATGTCTCGCGCAGTGCTGCGTCTCGCGCAGTGCTGCGCCTCCCGCCTACTGCTTCGCAGGCGGAGCGCTACGTTATGTTAACGGATTGCCCGGTACAGCAGAACCGCTGCCTCCGCACGGGTAAGCGCACCCGCCGGATTCAGCTTGCCGCCGCTGCCCTGAAGCAAGCCAGCATCAAGCAGCGATGCCATTGCTTGAACCGCATAGGCCGATACCGAAGCGCCGTCCGCATAATCGGACAGGCTCGCATTCGAGCCCGCCGCCAGCTCCGCCTGCTTTGCTTTCAGCGCGCGGGCCAGCAATACGGCTGCTTCTTCTCTCGTAATGCGGGCATTCGGATCAAATGTGCCATTGCCGTTGCCCGTCGCGATACCCAGCTCGCGAGCGATGCCAAGCGCATCGTAATAATAAGCTGAGCGCGGCACATCGCTGAAGCTGCCGTCAAACGGAGCGGACAGCTCAAGCGCCCTGACGAGCAGCAGAACGAAATCAGCTCGCTTGATCGATGCCGAAGGCTGGAACTCGTTATCGTTTGCGCCTTGCACGATGCCTCTAGCGCTCAGCGCTTCGATTGCTTGCTTTGCCCAAGGCACGCGCGCCAAATCCGCAAAAGTTTTCGTCGCGTAAACGACAACGAAAGTGCCTGATTGTGCCGTTTTGAACGTCATTTGGCCCGTCTTGCTATCGTAGCGGCTGCTCGGGATCGGCGTCGCATGCCCCTGCCCGTCGATACGCCAGACGACCAGACGCTCGCTGTGCGCCAGCTCCGCCTCGGTTGCCTTATAAGGAAGCGCGACCGTGACAGCCGAGCTAAAGCCTCCCGCTACAGGCTTGCCTTGCGATTGCAGCGACAGCTCGATGGCCGGACGGCCACCCGCCGCGCCGCTCACTGTTGCACTCAACCCTTTAGCTGGTTGAACCGTCCATACGACTGTGCTGCCAAGATCCTTCTTGCCAGCTAGCAGATCGCTTGGCAGCTCCACGGAGCCCAGCGGCGTTACGAGCGTAATAGCCGCACCTTTGCCTTTGCCCTTAGCCTCCGCGATTGCTTGCGTAGGCAGCTCGACCGCATAGCCGGTTGCGCCCGCAGCCGCGAATACGTTAACGGTAATACGGCGTACGCCGTCCTTCCCTGGCTCAGCTTTCCCGATAGCTTGATCTAGTGACTTTGCATCAAGCACAGCTTTGGCGATGCCCGTTGCCGAATCGACAACTGGCGTCACGTTCAAGCCGCTGCTTGTATCCGGCGTTGACGGACCGGAAGGCCCAGTTGGTCCAGTTGGACCGGTCGGGTCCACCGGACCAGACGGTCCGCCGGAACCGGCCGCATCCAACTGCGTAGCAAGCGATTGCTTCAACGTGCCAGCAGGCAGTAAGCTCACGAAACTGCGCGCCGCATCAAGCTGCGTTTTCGCCAAGCTTTGTACAGCAGCGTTAACCGCTGCAGTCGCGGAGCTTTCCAACAGCGCAGTATAGCTCCCGCTGAGCAAATACAAATCGCCGAATGCAACCGAGTCCTTGCTCGTGCCAATCCCTTGGTTGTATTCCATGAAAGCAGCGCGTCCAGCGCCGTCGTTCTCGTTAGCAAGCAGCGTGAAGCCGATTGGCTTCGTCGGGTCGAACGAAACGCCCGGCCCGTGCAGCTCTGTCCATGGAAGCGTAATTGCGTAAGTCGTGACGCCGCTCGCGTCGTCGCGAACGATCGACGTATGCGCACCAGCAATATTGCCAGCAGCAAGACCCGAAGGCGCACGCCATCTCCACTGAGTCACCGTGCCTGTGTTGCTCAACGCAAAGCCAAGCTCGCTAACATTAGCGCTGCCTGCGCCCGCTTGGCGGGACAGATCAAGCGCAAGCTGGATGCTGTCGCCCTGCCAAATATCGCCGCCCGTCCACGACTGCGCGTGATGGTCGTCATGAACGTCGATCGCAATGTAAAGATTGTCGTCGTCCCACGTTACGTTGGATTGCAGGCTCAAGTCGTCTACGCCGTTCCATTTGCCGCCGAGGCTAAAGTACTGATCGGCTGCATTCAGCGTGATCGCTGGCGCATCAGCCGCAGAGCCGCGCTTCGACGCGAACGACTGCTTCGTTTTGACCGATGTCATATACGAATACCCTGAGTCGAGCACAACTTTAAATTTAAGCGCATCTGCCGCCAGATAAGGCAGCGGAACCGTCACGCTTTGGCCATGCCCAAGCTGCTCGAACCGAATCGGCGCCATAGTGCCTGCATAGCTCGCCGGCTGTACCCACTCGATTCGGCCGCCAACAGGCTGCGGATCGGTTGCATTCGTGACCGAGAGCTTCAAGTTCGATTCCGCCGGATGCGCCTCGTCGAACGTCCCTTTTACTAATTGCAGCGTAACGGGCACAAGGTTCGTTCCGACGACTTTATCCGCCGCCTCATTCGCCAGCTGCATGCCGCCCTTGAACACGTTGTTGCTCACATTCAAGCGCTCGATGTCCGAGCCTGCGGATACATGCGTCGTGCCCGCTTGCTGGAAGTACGAGTTATACAAGTCGACATCCCCGCCCAGCGCATTCACGCCGCGTTCGCCGACGTTCGTGAAGTTCGCCTGCTGGATGTTCAGCTTACCCGCATAAGCATCGATCGACCGCGTCGTATCGCCCCACATGGAGCTGTTGAAGAACGTTGCTTCCCCATCGAACGATGGTGCCGTCGTGATGTATACCTTATCGGTCGTGCTCAGCGAGACGAGCTCCGTATTTACGAAGGACAAGCCGTCCGCTCCTGCGCCTTCCAGATAAACGCCCTTCTTGCTGCCATCCGTGCCATGCCCGATGATGACGGCTTCCGGTCCGTTGCCGTTCTGCTTCTCAAAGTGAATGCCGTATTGGGAGCCATAAACGAAGGTATTGAAAATCGTCTCTCCGCTTACGTCGCCGACGCGGAACGCATCGAGATGCTCCTTCTGGTAATCCCATACCTTCTGGAAATCCGCATCCGTCGACGGATGGTTCGGATAATTGTTCCGCCCATAATAGTGCGGGTTAAACTGCACGTTGCGAACGATGCCGTCAGATGCTCCCCCGCCAATGACGATGCCTTCTTTCAGCGGTGATCCAGCAACGTAATCAATATAATGGCCGCTCGTATCGTAGCTCGCAAAATCAAGCCCCAAATACGAGTTAATCAGCGTCGTATCAATCGCATACACGCCATGGCCGCGCCCTTGAATCGTCCAAGCATAAGGCTTAACCGTGTCCCAGCTCTGCTGGTCGTAATAGACGGACAGCCCGCGAACGCCTGCCGATGCTTCCAGCGCGATCAGCGGTTCGCCGTCCGCGTCATTCTCGCCATGGTTTGTGAAAATCACAGTGCCGCCGCCGATCGTATGATGCGCGACATCCCATGAGCCGCGCAGCTCTACGCCGCTTGGCACCGAAATCGGCTGCTCAACACGGTAGATGCCAGCTGGCAGATAAACCGTGCCGCCGCCTGCCGCCGATGCCGCATCCAGCGCCGATTGCAGAAGGCCGGACACATCAACGCCGCCGCTCTTATCCGCGTTGTATGGCGCCTTCGTAAGATCAAACAATTCGCCGATTGCCGGCTTCGGCGCTACAGCGAGGTCAGTCGAAACCGCGGAAGGCAGCGGCTTCATCGTGTAACGAGCGTCCTGATGAATGTTCAGCTCCGCTCCGTCGCTCTGGTCGTCAACCTTCAGCTGCCCATTGTGCCCCGAGTTAAGCGAACGAACCTCCGCCACGCCCCCTGTCAACAGCAGATGATGATCCGCCTTCGCGAACGTGGACTGCCCCAGAATAATCGAGCCGCCTTCCGCCGCCAGCGCATAGCCGCCCTGCTGCTCATTCCAATTCTCGAACATGCTGTTCTCGAACGACAGCACGCCGCTACCTTCGCTCAGCACTGCATGCAGTGGCGCTCCGCCAACCGTAACCTTGTTGAACTGCACGATAGAATGGAACCCTTGCGTCGCATAAATCGCCTTCGGCGCATCGCCGACGCTTGCCTTAAAGCTGCTGTCTGATACGAGCAAGCCAAAATCATTGACCCCTTCGATCTTCAGCGCTACGTTACAATCTTCGATGTTCACGCGATACAGCTGTGCGTTCGCCGTCTCCAGCGATCCCGTCCGCGTCGTAATCCGCATGCCCGTCTTAAAGCCCGAGATGCTGATGTCGGACATATACTCCCAGTCCGACCGCCCCATGACGATGCCTTCTGCGTTCTCCGTCATGTACGCATGCAGCGATGCTGCATCTGGCGCGCCCGGAAGGCCGGAATTCGCCCAATAGCCAGGTGCGAGATGAATCCGTTCCAGACGGCCGATATCCGTCGTGAAATCAAGGAAAATGCCGGTCTTAAGTGCCGTGCCGTACAAGTTGTTCACATAATGCAGCTCGTTCCATACCGGACCGATCTTAATGCCGTTGTACGCATTGACGAGCGTGACGTTCTTCACTGTCGCGCTGTCGCCAGACAGCTGCTCAATTGTCCATGGGTAAGCGACCGGGCTGGCTGCTGATTGCTCTGGATACCAGATCGAGAGATTCGTCACGCCGCTGACCGGCTGCATCCGAATGAAGCTCTCCCCGTTTTCATTGCCGCGCCCGCCATAGGAAGCCAGCACTGTTCCCCGCACTGCGCCGACTTGCGATTCCGGGTTAGCCCAGTCGCCGCGCAGCGTTACGCCAGTCGGAATGATGAGATTGCCATTCACGCGATAGATGCCATCTGGCAGAAACACAACGCCGCCGCCGTTATTGCCCGCCGCATCAATCGCCAATTGCAGCGATTCCGTGTCGTCCGTCGCGCCATCACCGAGCGCGCCGAAATCACGGGCGTTATAATCAGCGATCACGACATCTGACGTTGGGTAAACCGTCGCATATACTTTCGCGTTCGCTGGGGCGCCCACTCGCTTCGCCTTCGTGACCGTCACCGCATGCACGCTCATATCCGGATTGTTCGCCGGCGCGCCATTGCCGCTAATGCCGATTCGGAAGTCCGCGCCATTCGTCCGATTCGCGAACTTCGCGTCGCTCAGCTTGAACGTATAGCTCTTCCACTGGCCGGAATCGCCGTACGTATAGGCAGGCGCGTCCTTAAAGCCCATGTTGTCGCCCTGTGCGTCATATTGCAGCACAATCGTGCCGCTGCCTTGATCGAGATATTCAACCGATACGTACACGTCTTGCGTGCTGTTATCGAACAGATAGCCGTCGTCTACGTTCATGTACAAATAAAGCGTCCGGTCACCCGGCGCAGCGCTATTCGTGCGCCAATAGCTTTTGCCAGCCGCCTCACCTTTAATGAGACCGCTTTCATTATCACCCGCTCTAGCCGTGATGCCCGACTCAACGGACGGGTCCCCAAGCACGATGCTTGCGCTGTCGGACGAAGCGCCCTTGAGCGTCTTCTTCACCGAGGCGGAAGCGAGCTTCAAGTCCGCGTTCGTCTGCCAGCTAGCTCCGCCGCCTTCGATGCCGACCCGGAAGTCGCCGCCGCCCGTCCGGTTCGCAAACTTTGCATCCGTTACCTTGAACGTATGGGTCTTCCACGTTCCGGTATTCGTGTAATTAAACAACGGAGCATCCTTGTATCCCGCTGTCTGCGAATCATATTGAAGAACGATGCTGCCGCTCCCTTGGTCGAAATAATCGACACTAACTTCGACGTCGTAATCCGCGCTATCGTACAAATAGGTGTCGTCCACATTCATGTAGAAATAAATAATGCGCGAGCCGTCTGTCTTATTCGTCTGCCAATACCCTCGATTATCCTGCGTCCCTGTAAGCAATCCCGTCGCATCATCGCCAGGCCTTGCCGTAATGCCATTCTCCACCGGCACGTCGCCAAGCGTAATGCTAGCGCTTTCATTATTAACCTGCGCAAAGGCGCGAGGCGGCAGGCTAAGCCCTGTAACAACGAGCAGCAGCGCAAGCGCCGCCGCGGCAATAATTCGAATTTGATCCCGCAATCGTCTTGCTTTCACGTGAGTATCCTCCATCTCTAGTTAGATTTATGGCATAGAGAAAGAGAGGCCTCGCTTTCAGCTTGCAAGGTCGGCCTCTCTCTCTTCGATGTGTGAATTACTTTTTGCTGGCCAAGTATGCGTCAATCTGTTTTTGCGTTTCAGCAATGACTTTATCCAAGCCGTTTTTCTTCTGCGTTTCAATATAATCGTTAACTGCTTTGTCTACGTTCTTAACCATGCCGTACTCGATTGGGCGGCTGATCTCGTCAGACGCTTGGTCGCGTTTCGCGATTTCATTGCGCATCGTGTCTTCGGCGATGAACAAGCCATCAATCGGAGAGTTAACGTTGTTCGGCTGGCTTGCGAATTCTGCTTCTTGGAGCCAGAAATCTTTGCCGTATGTCATCGTTGGGCGCATGAATTGCGGCTTCCAGAACGCCCATTGGCCGCCCCACTCCATGTAGTTGCTCGTCGTTGTTTGCATGCCTTCTGGATACTCGGCTGCGTCGCCTTTGAGCACATACGTTTTGCCTTCGATGCCGTATTGCACGAGATCATACAGCGTACGGTCCGTCTCGAGCATGTCGAGGAAACGAAGCACGCGATCTGCATGTTTTGCATTTTGGTTAATCGCCACAACGTTTGCGAGCGCCGTACGGTTCACGTAACGTTTGTCTGGGTAAAGCAGCGACATTTCTTGTTTGTAGGAACTGTCTGTGAAGCCAGGGTTCGCGTTCGCCCACTCATGAGACGTTACTGTAAACAGCAGCTTGCCGTTGCGCCATTGCGACTCGGCGCCTTCCTTGTCGATCATCGCGTCGCGGTTGATCAGCTTGTCGTCGTACCATACTTTGGCAAGCTTCGAAGCTTCCATGAAGAACGGCTGCTGCTCGATCGATTGAACCGTAATCTTCGGATCATTCAGATAGAAGCCCAAGCCATGGAAGTTCAAGTCGACCCACTCGTCGCGAATCATATAAATCGACAACGGTGTCGTACGGGAAATTTTTTCGTTCGGGAATGCTTTCTTCAGATCACGAAGCAGTTTGTCGATATCCTCGATTGTCTTAACGGAATCCTTGGAAACGTCAATGCCTGCTTGCTCCGCCAGGTCGGCGCGCCAGCCCGCGAATTTGCGCTCGTTCATCTTCATCGTCCAAGGCAATCCAACGATATTGCCGTTAACCGTTGCAGCGGTAAGCGTGCCTTGCTCTTGGTATTTCTTGTACAGGTTCGGCGCGTATTTCGGCAGCAGGTCATTCAGCGCCATGTACGAGCCTTTAGCTGCCATTTGTTTGTACGACAGCCAGTCGCCGTCGAAGTTCATGTCCCAATCGTCGCCGGAAGCGGCCATGACGAGCATTTTCTCTTTGAAATCGCCAAACGGAATGAAGTTAATGTCAAACTTGATGTTCAGCCCTTTGCCCTTCACATAGTTGCTGACCGCGGTCCATACTTCGTCCGTCGCTGCTTTCTTGTCGCCGCCGAAGTAGAACTTGAGCGTAACCTCGTCCTCCTGGCCTGCCGAAGAATTGCCCTCCGTTGCAGGCTTAGTGCCTGCATCTTTGCTCGGCTCGGATTCATTGCTGCTGCCGCATGCCCCAAGCGCGATGCTCAGGAACAGCATAATCGTGGTGAACAGGATCAGCCTAACTTTTCTGCTTTGCTTCATGCCAACCTCTCCCCTGTATAAAATATATATACTAAACGGCTGTATCGCGTCCGGTTCGGAGCTTGCCCTCCCCTTATTCTAGCCGATTTAGTCACCCTTTTACCGCGCCGACCATCAAACCTTTAACGAAGTAACGTTGAAGGAACGGATATAAGAAAATGATCGGGCCAATCGTGATTACGGTAAGCGCCATCTTAATCGATTCGGACGGCATCTGTGCCGATATGCGCTGCATAGCAGCCGCATTGCTAGAGCTCTTCAAGAACTCGATGTTGGAGATGAGCGTCCGCAGCAGCAGCTGCAACGGCTGAAGCTCTTGTTTGTCCACGAACATCAAGCCGAGGAACCAATCGTTCCAATAGCTAAGTGCCACGAACAAGCCGACGGTCGCCAGCACGGGAAGCGCAAGCGGCATGATCAGGCGAAGGTAGATGCGGAACTCGCCAGCGCCGTCGATTTTGGCAGACTCATGCAGGTCCTCAGGAATCGAGAGCATGAAGTTGCGAATGAGGAACATGTTGAAGGCGTTGGCCAGCGGCGGCAAAATGAGCGCCCACAGCGTATCCTTCAGGTGCAAATAATTAACGCAGATGATATACCAAGGAACAAGACCGCCATTGAATAGCATTGTGATGATGACGTAAATGGACAGCACATTCCGGTATTTGAACGAACGTCTCGCCATGACGTATGCGCCCATGCTCGTCAAGAACAGCGACAGCACCGTGCCGACGACAGTTACGATAATGCTGATGCCGTAAGCGTCGAAGATGCGATTGGACCCGAGCAGCAGAATGCGGTACGCGTCGAACGAAATATGTTTAGGCCACAGCGAGTAGCCGAAGTCCATAATGTCTTTCTCCGTGCTAAGTGAGCCGGAGATAACCATCAGGAACGGGAACAGGCAGGATAAGCTGAACAGGGTGACTAAGACGACGATCATCGTCTGGCTGATCGAGAACCGTTTGGCCATAATGGCTCATGACCTCCTTCTTTAAGTTAGAAAATAGCGGAATCCTTATCGACTTTGCGTGCAGCATAGTTGCTGAGGAGTACGAGCACGAAAGCGATCATCGACTGCATGAAGCCTGCCGCAGATGCCATGCCGATATCCCCCGACTTGCGCAAGCTCCGATAGACGAACGTGTCGATAACGTCGGTCGTTGGGAATAGGAGTGAAGCGTCGCCAACCATCGCATAGAACATCCCGAAATCCGCGTTCATGATGCGCCCGACCGCCAGCAGCGTCAAAATAATGATCGTCGGCCTTAGCATCGGAAGGCTGATATAACGAATCTGTTGCCAACGGGATGCCCCGTCGATGGAAGCTGCCTCGAAATACGAATTATCGATTGAGGTGAGCGAGGCCAGGTAAACGATCGTTCCGTAGCCGGTTACTTTCCAGCGAATCGCCATCGTCAGAATGAACGGCCACAGCCCTGCATTGCTATAGAAGTCGATCGGCTCGAAGCCCAGCCACATGACGAACCGGTTGACCGCACCGCTCTCAAAGTTCAACAAGTTGTAGGCGAAGACGCCGACGACAATCCACGAGATGAAAAACGGCAGAAACGTAAGCGATTGGGACAGCCGTTTGAAAAACTTATTTTTCATCTCGTTGAGCAGCAGCGCGAGCCCAACTTCGAACACGAGCCCGACAATAATGAACAGTGCGTTCAGCAGAATCGTGTTGCGAATGGCGCGGAACGCCGCGTCAGAAGAGAACAGGTAATCGAAGTTGTTGAATAGCGGATGCATCCAATCGCTGCCGAAAATCCCTTTTTGAAAATCGAAATCTTTGAAAGCAATAACTAGTCCGGCGAGCGGCAGGTAGTTAAAAAGAAAGAGGAGCACCGCTACTGGCAGGAACATCAGCAGCAGCGTCCGGTTGCGGATTAATTCTCGCAGCATGCCATTGGGTCTCATAACCATCTACCTTTCTTCGTTGTGATAGTTCTATCTTAGCGGTTAGGGGAGCCAGCCTGCCATGAGCCGATCTTAACGTTTGCAGGGCGATATTAGCGCGAGCGAATCTCCTTGTGAAACCGCTCTCATAATCATGCGCTCCTTCCGTAAAGTCTCGACCGAATAGGGCAGATTATCCTGCCCTATTCGCGCTCCTGCACGCTAGCCGCTATATTATGCTCGATCATGAACCGGTAAAAAACTTGTCCAGATAAAAGAAGAAAGCCGCCCCGATAACGGACGGCTTTCTTCTTTTATAGCATTATAGCTTAATTGGCTTAACCATTCATTCTATTAACGCAGCAGCTCGGAAGTAGACTCCGCCCCTTCCCTGAGTATCGGATGGCGAAGCGTGATGCGCGTGCCGATTCCTTCGCCGGTCTCGATGCTGAGCTTGTAGGCTGAGCCAAAATACAGCTTCAGCCGCTCGTTCACATTGCGCAGCCCGACTCCGCTTCTGGACGCGCGTGGAGCCGCCGAACGCGTATCCTCGTCTGCCTCCAGCCTCCGCAGCACTTCCTCAGGAATGCCATTGCCGTTGTCGGATAGCTCGATGACGACATCGCGCCCTTCCGTTCTGCCGGTCAAGACGATCTTGCCTTGTTCAAAATTTTGCCGAATGCTATGCTCGATCGCATTCTCAACGAGCGGCTGAAGCAGCAGCCGCAAGAACGGTACGGCGAGCGTCTCCTCGCCGAAGATATATAGGATGCGGACAGGCTTGCCCATCCGGGCCTGCTCGATGAGCACATACGCTTTGACCTGCTCGATTTCGCGCGCAAGCGTCGTAATTTCTTTGCCGGAATTCAAGCTTAGCCGCAGCAGATTGCCTAGCGCCGACACCATCTCGCTAATGTCGGTCCGCCCATGGTTCTCCGCCTTCCAGCGGATCGATTCGAGCGTGTTGTACAAGAAATGCGGATTGATCTGGTGGCTGAGCACCTGGAACTCAAGCTCCTTCTTCTTGCGCTCGGAATGGGACGCCTCTTCGACCAGCCCTTCAATCCGATCAATCAAGCTGCCGTAGCCGCGGTACAGCCATCCCACCTCATCCAGCCGCGTAGCAAGCGGAGGCGAGAAGCGGAAATCGCCCGACTCCGAGCGCCGCATGAGCCGAACGAGCTTCACGATTGGCTGCGTATAATTGACTGTAATATAAGCAACGACGCCTACGCAGCAGACCAGGTAAACGATCAGAATAATGACGAGCAGCCGCGTGATTTCATCAATCGTCCCTGTCAGCTGCTCCATCGGCGTCAAGCTGACGATTCGCCATGGCTCGCTGTCCATTCCTACGGATGTCGCCAAATATTTCTTGCCCTTAATCTCAAGCGACTCCGAGCCGTCCTCTCTCGCCTCAATATAGGAACTGGAGGGAAACGGCTTGCCTGTCCATTCATTCGCCGTTGAATCGTACAACACCGTGCCATCTTCCCCTAACAGCAGCAGCTTCTGGTCTTCAACTTGATCCGATGGAGAAAAATAACGTTTGATCTGGTCCTCCGAAAGATCCGTTGCGATAATGCCGCGCGGCGTCTGATCGTACAGTCCCGAAAATCGCTTCACATACATGAGCAGCGGACGCGCAGACTTTCCCCGCGCAGGTTCGGACAAATGCCATGTTGGGCTAATCGAAGCTTGGGAACGCTGAAACCATTCTTCGCCAACGACGGTCACCGACTCTCCGATCGTGCTCATATAGGTCGGATACGTCCGCGGATGAATCGGAAACAAGCGAACGCGGAATGCATCGACAAGCGGCGTCGCCTGATAAAGCACGGTCAGCATATTAACAGTAAAACTTTCCTCCTCGGCAGGGCTCTTCGGTTCGCGCTCCAGCAGTTCTTGAATGCGCTTGTTGCCAATTAGTACATTGATTTGGTCATTCACGTCATTTAAATAGATTTCAAAATTTTTGCGCGCCTGCAGCAGGTAGCTTGTCTGGATCGTCGTATTCGCATTCATGATGCCTTCGATTGACTTGATATGCGCATAGTAAGCGAACAGCAGGAACGGCAAAATAATGATGACGAAAAAGATCAGGATCATGCGGTTGCGAAACGACGATAGCATCTGAATCGGCTTCCTTCTAATCATCCGCGATTCCTTGCATATTCCGGAATTCCTTCGGCGTGCAGCCCATCTGCTTCTTGAACAGCTTCGTGAAGTGGACTGGGTCCTTGTAGCCGACGCGGGACGCCACCTGATAGATTTTGAACTGGACATCAGACAGCATCCGCTTGGCATGCTCCATGCGAACATCCGTCACATGCTCAAGAAACGTCTTGCCCTTCTCCTTCTTAAACAGCTTGCTCAGCCATACCGGCGTCACATGCACCTCTGCCGCCACGCTCTGCAGCGTAAGCCCATCCGAATAATGTTTGGCGATATACCGGTCCGCTTCTTGAATGATCTGGCTCGGGGATGACGCATAGCTGCGAAAATCACGAGCGACCGCCAGCAGCAGCTGCTCGGCCTTACCACGCAGCGACTCCAGCGTGTCGTACTGCTCCAACTGCTCCCATAGGGCAATCGGATTGCGTTCCCAGCTTCGATCCTGCCAGCCGAACTGCGCGGCTTTCTTATAAACATGGAGCAGCCATTCGAAAATTTGCTGATGAATGTCCCGGCTATGCGGCAGCGCCCATGATTGTACCATTTCGACGAAGCCGTCCATTAGTCCAGCAATGTCTTCGTCTGAACCGTACCGAATCAAATCGAGCACTTCGTCGGGATTGCGGACGGACGGATTGTCCTGGGTCGCCTCCTCCTCCCAGCCTTGGCTCGTCAACAGCCGATTGCCGCCGTAGACCGCCTTTTGCTCCAAAATGCCGCTGCTCTCCGCGAACAGCTCATGCAGTTGCTGATACGAACCGAAGAGCGAGCACAAGCCGACGCTAACCTTCGCCTTAACGAACCGGTTCACACGCTCGATGCACAGCTGCGCCAGCTCCTTGCACTGCTCCATCGACTGCTGGTCTGGGCAGCCCACCATGATGGCCCATCTCCCTCTCGCATCCTGGCACAGCGCCGCAGCAAGCGGTGAATCCTCCTCCAGCGTTTGTTTGACAACGTTTCCAATTCCAAACAGAATGAGCCCTTTCTCGCTTCGGTCCCGGCGGTTCTCAATCGCCTTCAGGTCATCGGCCTCCATCACCATGACAGCCATCTTCTCCCGGATCATCCAATCCAGCTGCAACGTCTGCAAGCGGTGGACAACCCGGCTTTCCCGGCTCGCGCTATGGGGGTGCTCCAGCATTTCCCTCAGCAGCTCCTCGCGCATAATCGTCATCGCATTCTGGACATGGCTATCCATGAGCGTCTGGTTTGTCCGCTCCAGTTGCTCCCGCTCCAGCTGTACAATCGCCTTGCGAACGACCTCGCCGAGCTCCGTTATGTTAATCGGCTTCAACACGTAATCCATCGCGCCGAGCTTCATTGCCTGCCTTACGATATCAAAATCATCATAGCCGCTAATGACGATTGACCGCCATCCCTCCGCCCGTTCCGCTGCCAGCAGTTGAATGAATTCAAGACCTGTCATTCTCTGCATTTTGATATCGGTCACGATAAGTTCGGGGTTCGATTCGCGGGCAACCGCCAATGCCATCTCGCCATCCTCGGCTGTCAAAATCTCTTCAATCCCGTAATCCGCCCATGGAAACTTTGCCTTCAGCCCCTCACGAATTTCCAGCTCGTCATCTACGATCAGAACGCGCATCCAGGCCCCCCGCCTTTCCATGATGAAATATCTTAATACGTAATTGTAGTGCCCCGCAGCAAAACAAGCAATGAGGCAATCTTAAATTGGCATGGGGCAATCCAATCCATCTATAACGGCGCGGAAGATACGATAAGCATGCCCGTGAAAGTTTGTATTTGCCTCATTGTGGGCATTGATGGGCGTTTCTTATAATTACAGCCATAACCGACTACTATCTATGAAACGAGGACTGCCCTATGAACGCAAGCAAGCCCGTCATTCACATCGTCTCCCACACCCACTGGGACCGCGAATGGTATATGCCTTACGAAGCCCATCACGTCAAGCTGATCGAAACGATGGATACGCTGCTCCAAACGTTCGAGGGGGACCCTGAATTCCGCAGCTTCTACCTCGACGGCCAGACGATTGTGCTGGAAGATTACTTGCAGATTTACCCGGAGAAAAGGGCGCTGCTTGAGCAGCTCGTCCAAGCAGGCAAGCTGTCCGCTGGACCTTGGTACATTTTGCAGGACGAGTTTCTAACCAGCAGTGAAGCGAACATCCGTAACTTGCAAATTGGCCACCGCGATGCCGAAGGCTTCGGCCCGGTTTCCAAGCTGGGCTATTTCCCCGATTCGTTCGGCAATATGGGGCAAGCGGCGCAAATTTTGCTTCAAGCTGGCATCGATACCGCCGTCTTCGGGCGCGGCGTCAAGGCAACGGGGTTTAACAATCAAGTTGAGGACAGCGCAAGCCTGGAATCGCCATTCTCCGAGCTCTATTGGGAATCGCCCGACGGCTCCCGCGTGCTCGGCATTCTGTTCGCGAACTGGTACAACAACGGCATGGAAATTCCAACCGATCGCGAAGAAGCGAAGCGCTATTGGGATCACCGAATTACGGCGGCGCAGCGCTATGCATCGACACCTCATCTGCTGATGATGAATGGCTGCGATCACCAGCCGGTGCAGACCGACCTATCCGAAGCGATTCGCGTTGCAAGAGAGCTGTATCCCAACTATGAGTTCATTCATTCGAATTTCGACGATTATGTATCAGCGGTTCAAGCTGCCTTGCCAGAGAAGCTTAGCGTTACACGCGGCGAGCTTCGTGGACAGCGGACGGACGGTTGGTTTACGCTTGCCAATACCGCATCTGCCCGCGTCTATATTAAGCAGCTGAATCAACAGAACCAGACAGCGTTGGAAAAGGTGACGGAGCCGCTTGCCGCAATTGCCCATCGCCTCGGCAAGCCTTACCCCCATGCCCTGCTCCAATACGCATGGAAGACGCTCATGCAAAACCATCCGCATGACAGCATTTGCGGCTGCAGCGTTGATGAAGTGTATCATGAAATGATTACTCGCTTCGCGAAGAGCACTGAGGTTGCTCGCGCCTTGACGGAAGAAAGCGCTAAGGCGATTGCAGCTGAAGCGGACACTTCCGCCTTCTCCGAATATGGGGATTCGGCCGTTCCGTTTATCGCGCTAAATACGAGCGGCTATGAAGGCAAAAACGTCGTAACCATTGAAGTTGAATGGTCGAAGCGTTACTTTAACCAAAGCGAAAATCCGATCGCTGTGTCACAGGAAGTGGCGGACCGAACGCATGCGCTAGGTTATCTTGTTAACGCGGAAGGCGAACGCATCAGCCATACGCTCGTCGATCTCGGCGTCCGGTTCGGCTATGACCTGCCGAAGGATAAATTCCGGGCACCCTATTATGCCCGTGCCTTGCGGCTTACATTCGAGACCGACACGCTCCCAGCTATCGGGTTCGCTAGCTATGCATGGGTGCCGGATCGCAGCGTGGGGACCGCAAGCGGTGATGATT
The DNA here is from genome assembly GCF_009789195.1 of Paenibacillus sp. MMS18-CY102. Classification (GTDB taxonomy): domain Bacteria; phylum Bacillota; class Bacilli; order Paenibacillales; family Paenibacillaceae; genus Paenibacillus_T. The sequence goes on from NZ_WSTC01000003.1 coordinate 150,789, forward strand.
CGTCTCTCGTCGCGGGCGAGCGGACGCTTGAGAATGAAGCCATTCGCGTCATCATCCAGGATGACGGCAGCTACGATCTATTCGATAAGCGAAGCGGCGAAGCCTACGCCGGGCTTGGCTCCTATGAGAATGTTGGCGATATCGGCAACGAATATATTTTCATGCAGCCGCATGGCGATGTCGCGATTACGACGAAAGGAGCTGCTGCGGAAATTCGGCTCGTCGAAAATACACCATATCGGGCAGCATTCGAAATCGTCCATACGATGATGGTGCCAGATTCAGCAGACGAGCAGCTTGCTGCAGAGGTGGCTACGATGGTGCCGTTCCAGGTACGGCACGCCGGCCGATCCGATCGGTTGGTTCCGCTGGGCATTACGACGAGAATCAGCCTCGACCGTTCAGGCAAAGGCGTCCGCCTTCGCGCCGGCATTAATAATCAGAGCAAGGACCATCGCCTGCGGGTACTAGTCCCTGCTGGCGTCGATGCTGCCACCCATTTTGCCGACTCCATCTTCGAAGTCGCGGAGCGCCACACGGTTCCTTCGCCGGAATGGCAAAACCCGAGCAACTGCCAGCATATGCAGGCTTTCATCGATGTGCATGACGATAGCCGCGGGCTCGTCGTTGCAGGCAAGGGCCTAAACGAATATGAGGTGCTGCAGGACGGAATGGGCACGATGGCGGTTACACTGCTACGAAGTGTCGGCGAGCTTGGCGACTGGGGCGTCTTCCCTACGCCGGATGCACAATGCATCGGCCAGCAATACGCCGAATGGATGATCATTCCGCATGGCGGCGACCAACGATTCGACGCTTATCAAGAAGCCTATCGCTTCCAAGTGCCGAACACGGCCGTATCGACAAGCATTCATGCAGGATCGTTGGGCGTACGTGAAAGCTTCCTTGATTGGAAAGGCGAGCGGCTTGCCTTCTCCAGCTTGAAGGTAGGCGAAGCGAGCGGCGATTGGATGGCGCGCTGGTATAACCTGTCCGAAGCATCGACCGAGCTCGCTCTAGCGAATGTGCCAGTTGGCTCCCTTTATGCGAGCAACGTGCTGGAGCAGCCGGGCGAACCGCTCGCTGCGCAAGCTGCTGCCATCGGCGGATACGCGATCTCAACATTCGGCATCAAAATCAAGCAACCGTAGGCCATCTGGCACCACACTACGGCCAACTTTGCAGAAAGTCCCGGAGCCATCAAACGCTCCGGGACTTTTTGGGCTATTCACTATTTTCCTGACGGCACGACCCGATACACCCTTCTTCCGTTCACGGAGCTGCGCTGGACGTTCGTGCGGATCCGTTTGATGCCCGTAAGGTCCGTACGCCCTTGTGCATCCTTATGAATGTTCAGCTTTAGTATGAGGCCCTGCTGTGTATAGGGATTTTTGCGAAGCTTCGTCGAAATAAAATTGCCCAGCGAATACGCCGCCACTCGCTGCTTCGTCACGCCGCGCTTATCTGTTACCTTCTTGAGCACGACGGGCTGCAGCACATGCGGGTGCGCGCCCAGCACCACATTCGCGCCATGCTTGAACAGCAACTGGACGACGCGCTTTTGCTTCGCGTTTGGCGTCCGCTGAAACTCCTTGCCAAAATGGACGCAAACGATGATGAAATCGGTCCGATAGCGAAGCGACGCAAGATCGGCGATCATTTTCTTCTCATAAATTTTATTTACCATATACGAATGCGGCACCGGAATCGAATTGGTGCCCATCGTGTACGACAAGACGCCGACGCGAATGCCTTTGGCTGTAATAATCGTTTTCTTGCGCGATTCAGTAGGCGTACGGGCTGTCCCCGTATGCTTCAGCCCATGCTGGTCGAGAATGCGGAGCGTGCGCCTTAGCCCTGCCGAGCCGCCGTCCATGCAATGGTTGTTGGCTGTCGTCATCAGGTCGAACCCGCAGTTCCTTAGCGTAGTGGCCAGCGAATCCGGGCAATTGAACGCAGGATATCCCGTCCGGGGCGCTCTCGTCTCGTATTTGCCCGGCTGCTTGGGCGAGCCTGAGAACGTCGTCTCCAAGTTGCCGATCATAATGTCATTATTTCGAAGCGATGGCGCGACCTTCGCGAACATCGTCCCGAAAGCGTACGTATTCGTCTTAGGCTTGCGTGCCGATGCAATAATTGGCGCTTTCATCAGCAAATCGCCGATTGCTGCAACCGTAATTGAAGCCACTTGTTAGCCCCCCATGGTGTCATTTTGTTATATATATGTCCCTGAAGCGCAGAGGTGAAGAGGTGTCATTGCATAATGCGCAATGGGAACCTTCCGTGCGGGCCAGAAAAAATCGATTCCGTGTGCAAACACTGACATACTGTTGTCGCAATCGCCTAGTATAGTTATTTATGTAAGAACCACATTGAGGAGGCGATGGCATGTTTACGAGCATCCAAAACTTTATTGAAGAGTATACGGTGGAATACGAAGGCACCTATAAGCTGCTTCAATTGATCAAAGATGAGGCGCTTCAACAACGCGTAACGCCAGAAGGGCGCACGCTTGGCTACTTAGCTTGGCATCTTGTGCCGAGCAAAAGCATTTTCGAACCGGCTGGCTTGCAATTCGAAGGGCCGCCTGACCGAAGCCCCGCACCGGAGTCGGCGGAGACGATTGCCCAGACGTACCTTGCTGCTGCGCAATCTTTGATTCAAGCGATCCAAACGCAACTGACGGATGAGGACCTGCAGCGTACGGTAATAACGTTCAACCAGCCATGGAAAATTGGCTATACGTTGTCAGCGTTCTTGAAGCATGAGGTGCATCACCGCGGGCAGTTGACGATTCTGATGCGCCAAGCGGGTTTGCCGCTCATCGGATTGTATGGGCCGACGAAGGAAGAATGGGCAGAGTACGGCGTTCCTGCACCGGTGTAACGTAATCGCGTACCACAAGCGTAACGCGAATCTTTGTTTAACCTAACAGCCGATAAACGCATGATCCTAAAGGGGAACCGCCGCGGTTCCCTTTTTTGCTATGGATGGACCAACTCCGCCGCTTTCCACGTTTGGCCCCATATCTTCACAGCATAACGGCATTCGTTCGCGGGGACATTAAGCTCGTCAGATAATCTCAAAATGAGGTGCTAATCCGATGAAAAAGGTTGTCGCAATCGTAAGTGTCATTCTTCTCGCAGCAACAGGCTCAGGCTGTTCCATGCACAAGGTCGATAATACGCCGAATTATACGACCAAATCGACGTTACCGCACGATATGAACAGGTCGGCGTCACCGAATTACACGCTGAAATCGACGCCGAACTCGTCCAAAACGACTCAAGCGTCATCCATCGCAACGAAGGGCTCGTCGCTTAAGTCATTGTCAACGCCGCAGTATGGGTCGCAGCAACGTTGGATCGTAATCGGCGGCAATGGCGCAGGCTGGGGCAACTTGGGCAACATCGGCAACTTTAACCCAAACAACCCGGGCTCATACCCATCATATCCGGGCAACCCGTCAGCTTCGTATCCAACGAACCCAACACCTAGCAAGCCATCTACACCATCTACGCCTGCACCATCGACACCATCTACAAATGCACCTGCCAGTGCAAATGCAACGAAAGTGCTGCAGTTGGTGAACACGCAGCGCAAAAATGCAGGCCTCCCTGCTTTAACGATGGACAGCGCATTGGCGAACATGGCTTTGGTCAAAGCCAAAGATATGATCAATAACAACTACTTCTCCCATAACTCGCCGACGTACGGCTCGCCGTTCGACATGATGGCGAAATTCGGCATCACTTACCGTACAGCTGGCGAGAACATCGCGAAGGGCCAGCAGAGCCCCGAGCAAGTTATGAACGATTGGATGAACAGCCCGGGCCACCGCGCTAACATCTTGAAGAATGGCTACACGAAGCTTGGCGTTGGTTACTACAACGGCGCTTGGGTGCAGGAATTTACGGGCTAACACTCGTTAATAAGCACAAAAAACCGAGCAGCACAAGGATTAGCTTCCCTGCGCTGCTCGGTTTTATGCGTTTCAGCTTGTCATTCCACAAAGCCATCCGTCATGCTCTTCAACAAAGCAGCGATGTCCGCCTGCTCATTGAGCTCCGCTACATCCCGCGCCGTTTGTCCATAATTATTGCGAACGGTAACATCTGCCCCTTGGTTGATCAAATATTGGGTGACTTCGAGATGCCCGTACATCGCAGCCTGATGAAGCGGCGCGCCGCCATCCCCGTCCTTATCAGCCAAACCGTCCACTTGAACGCCATGCTCGACGAGCAGCTTCACGAAATCTAGGCTGCCAATGGAGGCTGCCAGCACCAGCGCCTTTTCTCCATGCATATCCAAACGCAAGCCCGCTTCGAGCAGCAGCTCCGCTTCCTCTACGGACTCTCCGTACACCGCATGCCACAAAGCCGAATGGCCCAGCGGATTCGCCGCATTCACGTCCGCACCCCGGTCTAGCACATATTGCAGCTCATCCAACTTTCCCCGCCCTGCTGCACATACGATCGCCGGAAAGCTTGGATCGTTCAACTCTGCCCCATGCTCGATAAGCAGCTGGACCAGCTCAAAATCATAGCCGCCAAACCGCCCCCATGCCCAGCTCAAATACGTCCCTTCCGCCGAAAGCGGATTCAATTCCAAGCCTTGCTCGACGATAAGGCCACGTACCGTTGCCTTATCCTTTTGTTTAATCGCCAGCATCATTCGGTCTTGCAAAACTGCTGTTTCCATATCGGCAGCTCTCCCCGCATACGTTCGTTCTATCCATCATATCCGTTTTTTGGCACATTTACGACAGAAATTTGTGCAACTATATGCCTTGACAGGCATATTCCAAATGGGATACATTCAATCCATGCAATCAACCCTAACTGCTCTGGCTGAGCCTAACCGGCTGCACATTGTTGAGCTTCTGCGCGACGGCCCTCTCCCTGTAGGAGAAATCGCCGACCGGCTTGAACTCAATCAGCCTCAAGTATCCAAGCATCTGCGCGTTTTAACGGGTGCCGGCCTTGTCGAAGTGCAACCGGAAGCCAATAAAAGATTTTATAAGCTGCAGACCAAGCCCCTTCAGGAGCTGGATGAGTGGCTGGGCTCTTACCGGCGAATGTGGGAAGACCGCTTCGACCGGCTAGATGCGTATCTGCTCGAGCTGCAAGGCAAAACGAACAACCTGAACGCTAACAAGCAAGAACCTACACAACCGTAATTCCGCAATTCACAACAATGCGCTAAACGAGCAGCATGCAACATGGCATTTAGCCATATTTTCACGATTTGGAGGAATCGAAATGCCTGCCAACAACACAACCAGCTTAGACGAAGCCGCATTTGAACTTACACGCGTATTCAACGCCCCGCGGGAGCTCGTATTCAAGGTATGGACCGAGCCTGATCATCTGTCGCAATGGTGGGGACCGACAGGCTTCGAATTAGGCGTTGCCAAGATGGACCCAAGGCCAGGCGGCGTGTTCCATTACAGCATGCGTTCACCGGAGGGCTTCGAAATGTGGGGCCGAATCGTCTATCTTGAGATCGATGCGCCAGAGAAGCTGGTCTTCACCACTTCCTTCTCCGATGCAGATGGCAATATTACTCGCCATCCAAGCAGTGAAACATGGCCTCTGGTCGTCGAGAGTACACTAGTTTTCACAGAGCAAGATGGCAAAACAACAATCGCCATGCGCGGCATTCCAGTTGACGCGACTGAGGAAGAAGTTCGTACATTCCTTGAAGGCCATAGCTCGATGCAGCAAGGCTTCGGCGGCACGTTCGCACAGCTTGAAGCATACTTGGAGCGCGTGCAAGCGTAAGATACGCAAGTGCCAGCATCACCAATACGCACAACAACAAAAGGCCGAGACCGGCGTTCCCGGTTTCAGCCTTCTTGTTGTTCCAAATACTCCACCATTGATTTGATTGGGTAACGCATCAATTCGGTTACTTGGCCGATTGCTTCTGTTTGTGGCACATCGTTCACTCTCTTCGGTTAGTCATTGGCATGCCATTACTATGCACGGTTTTCTTCCGGATCATGAAAATAAAATGGCAGCCTCGGAAGGATATCCGAGGCTGCCGACTTATTTTTGAGCATGTAACCCATTTAAGAATTCTTGAAGATGCCATTCGAAGACGCCCTTGATATAGTACATGCTCTAGGTTTCCAAACAGCTTGCAATTTGCCCCTTATGATGCAAATCATGCTCCACAAATTCATGAATGATGTAAATCAAAGAGTACGGCGTACCTGTCTTCGGGCAATTGGCGACGCCGTTAGCTGGCACTTCCAGCCTAATTTCCTCCGGTTTCATCTCCCTCAGCATCTTAACTAGCCGCATTCGATCACTTGCGAATTGTTCAAGGAGTTGATCCTTGCGTATGCCAGAGTTCGCATATTCATAGGCTCTAGCATTATAAGCATCAAAATCGGGGAATTCCATGCCTTCGCCCCGCCTGACGGAAGGAATGACGATATCGATAAGATGCAGATCCCAATTTCTCAGATGGGCGATGACTTCAGCTACAGATGCTTTACCTTCATTAATGGGGCGACGCCACTCTTGATCACTTCGTTGAACTAACTGATTCGTCCAAACGGCGAATTGTTCGAATGCATCGATTGTACTGGATATATTCATTAAGCAGCCTCCTTATCACATGGATACATCGTAGCACAACTCTCTCACAATAGAAACGTACGTTCCCATTATAGTTGTTTAATAAATCCAGTGCTTTTCTCCGTGTACCCAGCTCGTCGGTAAAATAGATGGGCGGCTTCCCGTTCGCTTCGATTCCCGCTGTTCAAGGCTATCGCGACCAAGCCATTATCTCTTGCCCACCGTTCTGCCTCTTGGATTAACAATTTGCCTATGCCTTTATTTCGAAACCGCTCATCAACGACGAAAGCAACAATTCGCGCATACCCACCATTTTTTTCGTAAAATACGCCTGAACACAATCCGATCATCCCCACTACGCTCCCATCGGCCTCAGCGACCAACGTATGATAGTCCGGATAAGCTGAAATCCGTTCGAAACGTTCCTCCATTTCCTCAACAGATGTTGGATAACCCAGTTCACCCATTAAATAGGCTAGTGCACGGCTGTCGGTTCGTTCGGCCGTTCTTATATTCACAGGCTTCCCTCCCCATTAATGCGTTAAATCTTTTTTCAAATAATAATGTGAATGCTCCCTGCCTACATGATCGATGCTCCCAAAGACGCTATACCCATGCTTCTCATAAAATCCCCGCGCCAATTCCAGCATACTTCGCCCAAAATGCCCCCGCGGACACTTCCATCTCCGTCCTTAAGAAACACGCAAATCTCCTCGTATCTCCCTCCTAAATCAGCTGGGAAATGTTTTAAATTAAATCTATAAAGTTCGTCCTCTATATATTGTTTATTCTTTTGATTGGATTCTTTCGTAATTTGAAGTTTAAGATCCATGCCACTCTCTCCTTCTATTCACAAATATTATGTATGAGCGCCTAAAATAAGAGTTTACTGGAAAATGTTATAATCGTATAGAACAAGCAGGCCAGCTACGGTTTAATTTCATTTTGTTGCGTTCCAGATAATTGAAATTTATTTCTAATCATAGTATTATTAACAAGCAATATCTTAGGTTGCTTTAAGCCGAAGAAAGTGCCCTTCCTTCTACGAGGATAGGGCACTTTTTTGATCGAGACTCTAATTATGGGGTTATGCCAATAAACGATTAGCTGGGGGTATATGATATGAGCCGATTAGTAGAATTGCATGAAATGAAAGTTGAGGGCAAGCTACTGGCGGATGTATTTCCTAAATTTGTGGAAGAAATGTACCGCGTTAAGAAGAAATATAAACGTGAACTAATCATTGACCATTTTACTAGAGCGGTTAACGCAGTTATTCCTCAAGCCGTGGCGGAGCATGCACTAGACGCAGAGCGTTTACGCGTTCTCAACGGTATTTTTGATAAATATGTGGGCACTTATCTAGCCGCCGGCCCGGATATGGCGCAAAAATTCATAAATGATATTATAGGCAAGGACAACTAAGGATTGGGAGAACCGCCTTAACCTCGCATTGACATAATGGCCCCCACAACCTAGAATGAGTATCAATTAGCTAGCTAATGGAGGTTGTCACCATGGTATCGCATTCGTTCCAGTTCTCACAAGCGACGATGCATTTATTAATTCATGTCTACCGCCTGCATCGGCAGCATGTTGATGCCAGCGTTCAGCCGCTCGGCGTCTCTCCTGGCCAACCGCCTGTTCTAGCGAGGTTAACAGCGCAAGATGGGCAAGTGCAGAAGGATTTGGCAGCGCGAGTCAATCTCCAGCCTGCAACGCTGAACGTCATGATTGGCCGGATGGAGAAAGCTTCGCTGGTAAAGCGCCTGCCCGATGCGGCCAATTACCGCGTATCCCGCGTTTATCTCACCGACCAGGGAAAAGCGGCAGCTGAAGCCGTGAATGACGCGCTTGGCGAGATCGAACAGATCAGCCTTGCTGGTTTTTCTGCTGAGGAAGAGCAGCTGTTCCGCCAAATGCTGCAGCGTGTCCACTATAATTTGTCAGCGCATAAATCGCTTCATGCCGAGCCGTCACCCACGCCCCCCATCCAAGAAGGCAAGGAATGATATTATGAATACAAAATCCCCACGTCCAAAACGCCGGCTCGGCATCGTTCTCATTCTAGGATCATTGTCCGCATTCGGCCCGCTATCGCTCGATATGTATTTGCCTACGCTTCCGAAGCTCGCAGATGACTTAAACGCTAGCGCATCGCTCGGCCAGTTGAGCTTAACCGCATGCCTTATTGGCCTTGCCGTCGGCCAACTTATCGCAGGCCCAATCAGCGATGTGCGCGGCCGCCGATTGCCACTACTGTTCGGCTTGCTGCTATTTGCTGTCACCTCATTCCTATGTGCAATGAGCACCTCGATCGAAATGCTCATTGCGCTTCGCTTCGTTCAAGGGCTCGGCGGGTCGGCGGGCATTGTGATCGCGCGGGCGGTCGTCCGGGATATGTATAGCGGCACGGCGATGACGAAGTTTTTTGCAATGCTGATGCTCGTCAACGGCGTCGCGCCGATTGCAGCCCCGATCTTCGGTGCCCAGATGGCCAAGTTCACGTCTTGGCCAGGCATTTTCGTCGTGCTCGGCCTGATTGGCGTTATTATGCTCGCTTCGGTATTATTCGGCCTTGGCGAGACGCTTCCGCGGGATAAGCGCTCGAAGAGTGGGCTGGGCAACACCCTCTCCACCTTCGGCCGCCTGCTGCGAGACCGCAGCTTCATGGGTTATGCGTTAACGCAAGGGCTCATCACCGCTGCAATGTTTGCCTATATTTCGGGTTCGCCCTTCGTCATACAGGATTTATTCGGCGCATCGCCGCAGGCGTTCAGCCTTATCTTCGCGGTTAATGGCCTTGGCATCGTGCTGGGCGGCCAGCTCGTCGGCAAGCTTGCTGGACGAATCAGCGAATCGAAGCTGCTCTTATACAGCTTGCTGTATGCAGCAACTGGCGGCATTGCATTGTTCGCCATGATTGTGGCGCATGCCCCGTTAGGCGCTGTACTGCCGCCGTTGTTCATGGTCGTCTCCAGCGTAGGGCTCGTGAGCACGACTGCTTTTTCGCTAGCTATGCAAAAACAAGGGCAATCCGCAGGCAGCGCCTCTGCTCTGCAAGGGCTCATGTCTATGCTCGGCGGCGCGCTTATTGCACCTCTGGTCGGCATCGCCGGAAGCGGCACTGCGCTGCCGATGGGCATCGTCATTGCAGCGGCGGATGCCGGAGCGATATTGGTTTACTGGCTTATGATTGTGCGTGCAGGGAAGGAAATCCGAGTGTGAAAATTAAAAAGGAGGTGCCCCATAAAGCCATGTCGGCTGGGGACACCTCCTTGGAATGATAGGTACAATATGATGCTATTGGAGGGAATCTTATTTTTACATCAATCACCTATTTAAAATCCGGCAATGAAACGCAGCAGCGTGCCTATCATGTGATGAATGAGCTCGGAATCATGCATGACTTAGCCTCTTACCGTCCTGTTTTATGCGGAACGATCCCTATTGCCATTGATGTGGAAGGCTCCGATCTGGATATCATCATGGAGGTTCATGACTTCGATGCGTTTAAACAGCAGGTTTCCTCCTTGTACAGCAGTTATGGCAAGTATGTCTTGAAGGAGAAAACGATAAGAAACACGCCAGTTATCAAAGCAAACTTTGAATATAGCGGTCTGGAGTTCGAACTATTCGGCCAGCCGAAACCACTTGAACAACAGTATGCCTACCTCCACATGGTCATTGAGCATCACTTGCTCCTCCGTTACCCGCACATCAGAGCCGAAATCATTCGTTTGAAGCAAGACGGAATGAAAACAGAACCTGCTTTTGCCCAGGTGTTTGGATTAGAAGGAGACCCTTATGAGGCGTTGCTAGCGTACGGCAAGGAACTAGGCTGTTAACTGCCTGTGCTTGTAAAAGATTTCAGCCCTCTGTTCCAGAAGGAATAGGCGATCAGGCAACATGCTACAGCGACTAGCGGAGTAAGGTACGAATAATAACTAAACCCCGATTGATCGATAAAATAAGCTGCTGGGTAGAAGGCTGTAAAACCGTACGGAATAATAAACGTTAACACCAATTGAATGCCTTTTTTATAAATGGTCATCGGGTAACGCACGAACTCACTTAAATTATTCACAGCTTCCATAATGGGGAGGCTGTCCACCATCCAGAACGACAACGAGCCAAAAAACAAGTTAACGGACGCATAGATTAACCCGCTTGAAACGACGAATAAAATGAGAAGCAACAAGTTGGCCCCCGACCATTCCAGTTCAAGATGATTCGTCGCTGTAAACAGAACGATCGAAGCGACAATGAGCGACCCGAAGCCATCCTTGTGCAAACGATCAGCAACGATATGGAACAAAGGGCTAATTGGCCTTAACAAGATACGGTCAAAATCACCAGGCTTTACATACCTCCACCCGATATTCCACAGATTATCGAAGAAAATATTTTCTAAAGCCTTGCCTGAGAGCGCTATTCCATAAATAAATAGGACCTCATAATAACCCCAACCATGGATGCTATTGACGTGCTTAAACAATATGTTAATGAAAATAATAGCGGTTCCTTGCGTAAACAAATTCGCCAACACGCCAATCATAAAGTCAGCCCGATATTCCATCATCACTTTTAAATGCTGCTTCGCAAATTTGATATACAATTGAAGGTACCACATCATTCCCCTCACCCCCCGTTGATTGTTACTTTACGCAGTGCCACTGACCAAATCACCCGAATAAATGCCATGATGCCTACTAGCCATCCCAGTTGAATCAGAATAGCGATAATCGTATCTGTTATAGATAATGTCCCCATATAAACAGAGACGGGAACGTACACCATGTACTTGAATGGAAGCACGTCGGCAATGAACCGCAACCAATCCGGGAATAGCGAAATCGGAATTAATGCGCCTGTAAACAGCGCTAGAATGGCCCCTTTCATCATTCGCAAGCCAAACGTGTATTTAAAATAGAAAGCCAACACGCCAATAATCAGATCAATCTGTGAACCGAGCAAGATCGCTAACAATGTGCTCACGATAAACAACACAGCGTACAGGGCATTAGGGGGAAAGCCGATACCTAAAAAGATATAAGCGACAAGCAGCATCGGGAGGCTCTCCCGGAAAAAGGTCGTTACTTTCTGCCCAAGGTCAATCGAAACCAGTTTGCCAATGACATCATAAGGCCGCATTAGCTCAATTGCTACATCGCCTGTCCGAACTTGGGAAGCCAATAACGCCCCGACGCCTGCGCTGTAATTGTTAATAATGATAGCCATAACCGAGTAGGTAATCATCTGTCCGAGCGTTATGTCACTAATGGCGCTCGTATTTTCATATACGGCTGACCAGAAGTAGAAAATGACAATGAGCTTAAATACCATAGACGCTGTTTTGGACCAATACCACGCCGAATACGAAATGTCTATTTTGATTTGGGATTTCATCATTTGCCAATATGGATTCATGCTCATACCCCGCGTTCGTAAATTTCTTTCACGATGGTTTCGATTTTCACTTCATTAACCGTGAGGTCGCGCACCTGATAATGGTTCATCATATAGCCGACGATTTCGGAGGAAGCAATCTCGTCTTGTTTGAACGTTACTGTGATAGCGTTCGCGCTTTTATTTTCTACCACCTCAATCTTCTCTTGCATCGATACTGGAAACGCAAGCGTATCATAGGCATCCACTTCAAATTGAATGACCCGCTTATGCCCGAAATTCCGTTTGATCGACGCGAGGTCGCCATCGTACAAAATACTGCCCTCATCGATAATGATGATCCGATTGCAAATCTCTTCGATATCCTGCATGTCGTGGGTCGTTAAGAGGATCGTCGTTTTCTTTGTTTCATTCATTTCCTTAATGAAGGCACGTATATGGTTTTTGACGGACACATCCAAGCCAATTGTCGGCTCATCAAGAAAAACGATGGATGGGCTATGCAAAAAAGCGGCCGCCAGCTCGCATCTCATCTTCTGCCCTAACGAAAGCTGGCGCACGGGGATGTCTAGCAAGCCTTCTAGCTGTAGCTTTTCAGTAAAATAAGCTAAGTTCGCTTCGTATTCTTGGTCAGGGATGCGATAGATATGTTTGAGCAGATCGTATGATTCCTTTACCGCAATGTCCCAAAATAACTGCGTTCGCTGCCCGAAAACAGCGCCAATTTTTCTGGCGTTTTCCTTTCTGCTCGCATACGGCACTCGCCCATTTATTTTCACTTCACCGCTAGTGGGATGCAAAATCCCGCATAACATTTTGATCGTTGTCGACTTGCCCGCCCCATTGGCGCCAATGTAACCGACAGTCTCCCCTTGTTGAATCGTGAAGCTAATATCATTGACTGCTTGCTTGATCGTATATTCCCTTGATATCAACCCTTTGATGGCGCCCGAAAGCCCCGGTTTCTTTTTGACAATTTTATATGCTTTAGACAGCGATGATACTTCAATCACATGCATGCTCCTCACGTTGATTATTTATGTCGTTAAATGCCAACCTGATCAACAAACACCGAAAGCAGCGTTTCTGCAAACGTTTGCGCAAATGTCATTTATTTATATTAACAGAACAAATACCCACGGTAAATATATCCAATAACATTTATTAATTATGCTACGATAAGTGATATAAATAGAAGAGGGAGTGGATTCTATTGGAAATCATATTTATTCGTCATGGACAAGGCATTCATAATGGAATCCCATGCTTTGAGATGTGACGAAATTTGCTCCCTTGCGCGGCTGCAAAACGAGCATACGGACTTCATCATTACTGATGTGGACGACCATGCTTTGTGGAGCAGCGGCATCAATACAATAAGCGAGGACGAGTTCCATACCGTTGGGCACCGATTCCTCCAATGGGTCCAGACGCTGCACGCCAACAGGATTTTCGTCATCACACATGATGGCACGATCACGAATTATCGTATGTTATTAGGCGAGACTGGGCTATCAAGGGCCGATTTCTTAGGCGAAACCGGCTGGCACCGGTCCGCATTATAAACAAAAGAGCAGTCATATTGACTGCTCTTGAAGGTGGTTTGTTGGCCGTGTAAAGCGCGCATAGGCCAATGCCAAATGCCGCGCTCGGGCTTTGCCTCGAGTGAAGCACGCATGCTTGCCTCAGCGCTAACGGACTCAGGCGGCGCTATTTGGCATAAAACACGTCTTTTTGAAATGTAACGGACTCAGCGGCCGTTATTTGACCGAATGTGGCTACAAATAAGCTCATTTCTAACGAATAAAGGCTCCTGAGTCCGTTAGAATTTTTTTCGCGTACCATTTGGCCAAATAACGGCTGTACGGTCCGTTAGCCATTCACCGATCCTTCACCTGCGCTTTCGCCAGATTACCTATGGGTTGCATATACGGTGCGCTTAAAGGTGAAGCCGGACGCATACGGGTTTGCGCAAATCGCAGCCCTCTTCCGTCAATGCCGGGTATCCTTCGCCATCGATGGCGAGCACCGCAACACGATCTGATTCCTGATTCGCTGCCAACAGCCATTGGCCGCCGGGGATCAGTTGAAAGTGGCGCGGCGAATTGCCGCCAGATGGCGTATGGCCAATCGCCCTAAGCAGCCCGCCAGCGCCAATACGGAATGAAGCGATGCTGTTATGCCCGCGATTTGAACCGTAAAGATATCGCCCGTCTTCGGATACCGCGACCTCTGCGCAAGTATTCTCGCCCGTGAAGTCCGCCGGCAACGTCGTAACCGTCTGCTGATGCACCAAGCTGCCATCTGCGGCATGCAGCGCGAACACAGCGACTGCGCTCGTCAACTCCTCAATGACATACACAATGGGCTCCGATGGATGGAACGCCAAATGGCGCGGGCCCGTGCCTGGCGCAACTCGCGTACGCGCTTGCTCCAAGAGCGTTCCGTTCGTCCGGTCCAGCCGATAGGTGTAAACCGAGTCTGTGCCGAGATCGTTAACCAGGTACAGATCCGTATTCGGTACCGCAAAGATCGAATGCGGATGCGGTCCCCGCTGCCGATCCGGATTCACGCTGCTGCCTTCATGGGTTACGCTGCAGGAGATTGGCCCTAGTGCGCCATCTTCTCCAATCGGATAGACACTAATCGGGCCGCCGCCATAGTTAACAAGCAGCAGCCATTGTCCGGACGCGTCGAGTGCGAGATGGCATGGCGAATCGCCACCAGAAGGCTGGCGGTTAATCTCTACGAACTTGTCCACTAATGGCTCCGAGTCTGATTCCGCTCCCGGCTGCGAGCCGCCTGCGATTTGATAAGCTACAATCGCTCCCTCTCCTAGCTCGCTTACCGCATACAGCCTCTGCTTAGCGCCATCCAACGCAAGAAACGAAGGATTTTCAATGCCATCCTGGCCACCAGTGCGTTGCAGCTTGCCAGTTGCGGAATCGAAGGTTAGCTGGTGAATCGCGTCTTGATCTGCTGTGTTGTATGAGCCTACGACGATACGATGAATGTTAGCGTTCTGCATCTTGTTGTCCTCTCCCTATACGGTCGTTTTCTGCCAGCATACTCGGCGGGTCGGCGGAAGTCAATCACGGGGTGCGAAGCAGACAAGAGTGGCACGTAAAAAATGAACAATGGCAGTATAGGGCGTATGCCACCCCGCTTCGCGCCCTAGTCCGCCCATACTAAAATAAGCAGCAACACGCCGCCAAAGCGGTGTATTGCTGCTCTTCATAATCAATAATTAACGAGTAACTGTAAGTTGGGCGTTACGCTCAATCAGATCAATGCGCTGCTGCACGCTTGCGTACGAGCGCAGCCCGTCCTCCGGCGTATTCAGCACATAGTCGAGCAGTTGGCCGATCGAGCTCGTCGCCACATGGCAACGGGTATCGGAAGAAGCATAATAAATGAACACTTCTCCATTTTCGCGTGCAACGACGCCGTTGCAGAACAAGACGTTGGACACGTCGCCGATGCGCTCCTCGCCTTCTGGCGCCATGAAATGCCCGCTTGGACGATGCGTAATTTCCCATGGCTTGTTCAGATCCGCCGCGAGAAACGCGTACAGCACGTAACGCAGCCCAGCAGCCGTGTTGCGAACGCCGTGCGCAATGGTTAGCCAGCCTTTGTCCGTCTTGATCGGCGCAGGGCCCATGCCGTTCTTCACTTCTTTAATCGTATGGTACTGCTTTGGATCGATCACAATCTCTTCCTCGATAACCGCATTTTCCATATTGTCCGCCAAGCCCCAGCCGATGCCGCCCGCGCTGCCCACTTCGACGAATCCGTCCGACGGGCGCGTGTAGAACGCATATTTGCCATCAACGAACTCCGGATGAAGCACGACGTTTCGCTGCTGTGCGGATGGCGTTTTCAGGTCGGCAAGCCGCTCCCATGTTTTCAAATCCTTCGTCCGCGTGATGCCGCATTGTGCGACTGCGCTGGACATGTCGCCTGCCGGCGCATTCGGGTCTTTACGCTCCGTGCAGAACAAGCCGTAAATCCATCCGTCCTCATGCTGTACGAGGCGCATGTCGTATACGTTCGTGTCCGGCTGCTCCGTCTCTGGCAGCACGATCGGCTTATCCCAAAACTTGAAGCGATCAATGCCATTCTCACTCTCAGCGATCGCGAAAAATGATTTGCGGTCATTGCCTTCTACGCGCACAACCAGATATACATGGCCGTTAAGCTCAATCGCACCGGGGTTAAACGCACAGTTGACGCCAAGACGCTCCTGCAAATACGGGTTCGTTTCCTTATTAAAATCATACCGCCAGCTCAACGGCGCATGCTGTGCCGTTACGATTGGATATTTATAGCGGTCCACGATTCCGTTGCCCAAACCGTCGATCTCATTGTTGCGTTCGATTAGCTGTTGATGTTCATTATGCAAAGCCTCTAACCGGCTCTCAAAAGCTGCTGCCATATTCATCGTCTCCTATCGAATCGGAATGCGACGAGCTTTCTTGTCTTATTCCATTGTGATAATATCAATCTTAATCACGACAGGTACGATAATAAATGCCTTTTCCTTTTCTACATTTGCACTTTTGCATTGCATCCAACTAGCCACGGGAGGTGTGTTTCAATGTCATTCTCGTTCGAAATTCCTTTATTAGGCGTCGATACGCCTCACCATGTTGATTTTGTCATCGACCATACGAGGGGCGGCGGCGCCTATTTGCTGGCATGCTTCTCCACCCCCTTCTTTATTCGAACAATGAATGGCATAGAAAATGGGCAGCCCGGCGACTGCATTCTGCATGACCCCACATTTCCGCAATATCACGGCACGGCGCGAGGGGAACAAGAAGGGTTTCGCAATGATTGGGTTTATGTCGAGGGGGACGGCATGTTGGAGCTGGCGCAGACGTACGGCATTCCTTTTAATACGCTCATTCGAACGGGTGAAAAACAGCTCCTTGCCTCCCATATTCGGACCATTGAGTCGGAGCTGGCGTTACGCAAGCCATTTTGGAAAGAGCGAATTGCACTTGTTCTGCAAGAAGCGATGTTCACAATCGGCCGCCATCAGCAGCTAATTGTGGAGCTAGAGCAATATAAACCGTCTGAACGAGAATATCGCAAAAAATTTATCGAGGCCCGCTCCATCATCCATCAGCGGTATGCCGAGCCTTGGGATGTGCAGCAGATGGGCAACCTCGTCAATTTAAGTGCGGTACGATTCTCCGTGCTGTTCCAAACCTTTTTCCAAGCCAGCCCCAAGGAAGACCTCATTATAAAAAGGATCGAGGAAGCAAAGCTGCTTCTGCACACGACCAATGACAGCATCGAGCGGATTAGCGCCGCATGCGGCTTCAATAGCTTGTACTATTTTTCCCGCATATTCAAAATCAAGGTCGGCTGTTCGCCCGTCCACTATCGCAAGCGATTGGGGGGCTAGCCCCTACATCGATTCGATCCGCACCGCTTCATCTGGCAACCCCATTGCCAGCATCGCTTCAACTATAATGACGCACAATTCATCTTCACTGCGCAGTACAACGTTCATTTGGATATCCCGGAATAGCGCTAGCTTAGAAGCATCCGGCGCCCTGTCCAAATAGGACCGCAGCGCCTTCAAATCTAGCGTTTCATTCTTGTGAACAGCGAACGCTTCATGCGGCTCCCCCTCATGCAGAAGTGCCGTCACGCTAAGCCCATCCTGCGTCTGCACTGTCAAATGCTGCTCCCGCTCCGTATTCACCTGCTGGACGTAGCGATAAGGATGTGCGATATCGAGCAACTCGACTCTTCGAGCCAACTCCCCCCCGGATCTTCGCCTTGGTTCGCTTCTCCTCATCCGTCGGCGGATAAGGGGAACTGGCGGCTTTCTCCTGCCAGCGCTGCTTCGCCTCCCAGTAGCTCATTTCATTCGCAAAATAATTGTAGAACAACTCGCTATCGGCCTCGTTTACGCATTCCTCCATTCATAGGTTTTGTATTGCCCATTATCGGATGAGTGCCTTAATAGGTTTCCATCCTCCGGCATGCCTTGGAAATAAGCACCCATGCAACCTGTTGTACAACGATGTCCCGATATTAAAATGTTAGCCTTACTCAAGCCATACTGGCCTTCGAGCTCTTTCATAAATGCAAACACTCTCGCGATGAACAGAGGAACTTGTTCCACGCCTTTATACACCGTAGCGTCGGGAACGATCCCCGCCATTTTCACTTCAGAACGATGAAGCCGATCAGCTTCGCCTAGGTCAAATACGTCGAGCCTTGGATCTACGATCGCTTTCATGCCTGTCGCAATTTCTGCTGTTTGGATCGCTCTCTCTTGCGGAGATGAAAATATATAATCAAATGGAATCGCCTTGAGGCTCTCTCGCAACCGCTCCGCCTGCCCAATCCCATAGTTATTCAGCGGCATGCCGAGCCTGCCTTGCAATATTCCATCCTTGTTCAAATCCGTCTGTCCATGCCTCACCACATAAATCATGCCAACTCTCCTTTATACTTTTTTTGCATAAATACAACCTGTTGAATTCTATCCATCTATCGTTTATTGAGCGGCTTAAAATCTCACATATACATTCCATATATTAACATAAAATAGGAAGGGAATGTCTCAGCAAACCGAAAGAGCGCACTCGGCACAGCCACCAAATCGCCCCCACATCGAAGCTGTTATGGGACTGCTGCTTAGGCCGTTAATTCGCTATGCCATTGCAGTTTGTACAATGAAAAAGCACTTCCCGCCTCGCTTAACCCGCTCCCATTGTATTTTGTACAATGCGAGAAGCTAATTACATGCGCTGACCGCCCATTTGGGCTTCAGCGGCGATTTCCCATTGCACAGATTACAACGAGAGCTACTAAGAAGGGAGCGATTCCCTGTGTCATTGTACAAATTGCAATGGCATGATTACCGAAGGTCGGTCCGCGGTGCGCTGCCGCTGCAACATTGTTCTGGACGGATGATTACTGTAGGAGCTGCTGCAAACCTTCATAATAAGCGGAAGCATTGCCGTCCACGGCATTGGAATATGTGGCTAGTGCCTAACCTAATGGCGGGGGATGCCATTTGAACCAAATTCAAAAAGCATGATTTACTTTTAATAGAAATCGATGTATTCTATTGACGGGGAATGGAAACGTTTGCACAAAAAGTGCATAACTCCTTCGGGAGAAAGTGACTGCAAACGTTGGACTGGAGGAAACGATTAAACTGTATAGAAACAACAGGAACTGCGAGGTGATATCAGGTCAATATGAGGCTGAAAACCTAGAAGCGTTGAATCAAACATCTTGTTTCGATTCCTTTTAGCTTGCTTCAAGGTGAAAACGTTTGCACTGTTTTCAATCAAAGGAGGAGGAAAATCTACATGTTACGAAAGTGGTTAATCGGCACCATGTGCTTCATTCTCGGCGTTACCCTTTTCACCGATCTTTTGATCTCTAATCCAACAACGGCTAACGCCGCATCGAACACAGCAACCCTCTACTACTACACGCCTTACAAAAACTGGACGAACAACTATATCCATCATAACGGCAGCGGCTCTTGGACGACCGTTCCTGGCACAGCGATGGATGCAGGCTGTACGAACTGGACGACCAAGACGATCGACTTCGGCACGGCAGCAAGCTTCCAAGCCGTATTCACGAACGGATCGGGCGCATGGGATAACTACAACAACCAATCCGGCCAAAACTACACGTTCACGGCTGGCATTCACCAAGTGAAAAACGGCCAAATTATCGCAAATGCTGGCAGCCCTTGCGCACCAGCTGAAACGGTCGCGCCTAGCGTACCGGCTGGGCTGCAAGTTACGGCAGTAACGGCTTCCTCCGTCTCCATCTCTTGGACCGCTTCGACTGATAACGCAGGCGGAAGCGGCATGGCAAGCTACAGCATCTACCGCAACGGCACACTGGTGAAAGCTGACCAGGCTGCTGCTACTACCTCCTACACGGATACTGGCTTAGCCGCTTCGACGGCTTACAGCTATACCGTAACTGCCAAAGACGTAGCCGGCAATGTTTCCGCACAATCGGCTGCTCTGGCAGCAACAACGTCAGCTGGCAATACAGCTAGCGTTTACTACTACAAGAAAACTAAAGGCTGGAGTTCGGTTAACATCCACTACATGCCTACAGGCGGTACTTGGACGACTGTTCCAGGCGTTGCCATGAACGAAGTGGCGTGCACAGACTGGACGCTCAGAACCGTTAACCTCGGGTCCGCTACGGGCATGAAAGCCGCATTCAACAATGGTTCCACTTGGGACAACAATGGCGGCTCGGACTACACGCTGGGATCAGGCATCGTAACTGTAAAAGACGGCGTAGTTGTCAATGGCGCAGTAAGCCCTTGTACGCCGGTTGCACCGGATACGACGGCTCCATCTGTGCCTGCCAACCCTCTGGCAACAGCTAATGGGCTGCAAATCACGGTAACTTGGACTGCATCTACGGATAACGTAGGCGGTACAGGCGTTGGTGGTTATGAAGTGACGCGTACAGGCGGTACGCAAGGCACGCAAGTGTTCACGACGACGACGAACAGCTTGACGAACTCGGGATTGGATGCGACAACGGCTTATTCGTACACGATCAAAGCCTTTGACCTCGCAACGCCTTCCAACAAGTCTGCGAGCAGCACTTCTGTATCGGCAACGACAGGCAATGCGCCTCAACCGACTCCGGGCGGTACGCCAATCGGTACGGATACGCGCGAAGATTCGATCTATTTTGTTATGACGGCCCGCTTCTATGACGGCGATTCCTCGAATAACCGCGGTGGACAATTCAACGTCTCCAGTGGCAACGCTGCGAACAACGATCCAATGTTCCGCGGCGACTTCAAAGGGCTCATGGATAAGCTCGATTATATTAAAGCGCTCGGCTTCTCCGCGATCTGGATCACGCCAGTCGTGCTGAACCGTTCGGATTATGACTTCCATGGCTACCATGGCTACGACTTCTACAAAATCGACCCAAGGTTGGAATCCACGGGGGCTTCTTACCAAGATCTCATTAACGCTGCCCATAACAAAGGCATTAAAATTATTCAGGACGTTGTCTACAACCACTCCAGCCGTTGGGGAGCAAAAGGCCTCTTCACGCCGACCGTATTCGGTATTCGCGATGCGCAGTGGAGCTGGATGTATGACGAGAAAGTTCCTGGCTTGGAATACGATGGCTTAACGCCGAATACGGTGTCAGGCAAAGCGTACAACGGCGATCTTTGGTCGACAGCTGAACCTGCCGGAAACACGTGCCAAAACTGGGGAACGCCAACTAACTTCTACAGCAAAGAAGGATACCGGATCTACAACTGCCAATGGCCTAGTGCGACATCCGGCATGTTCCCAGCGCAATACTATCACCAATGCTGGATCGGCAACTGGGAAGGCGAAGATGCGCGCAGCTGCTGGCTGCACGAAGATCTGGCTGACTTCAACACCGAGAGCAAGCCGGTGCAAGATTACCTCATCGGCGCTTACAACAAACTGATCGATATGGGCGTGGACGGTTTCCGGATCGATACCGCGGTGCACGTTCCTCGCGTAACGTGGAATCGCCGCTTCCTCCCAGCTGCACAACAGCATGCAGTCGAGAAATTCGGCGATAAAGGCAAAAACTTCTACATGGTTGGTGAAGTTGGCGCATTCGTCAATGACAAGTGGAACCGCGGATCGGTTAACCACTCCGCACAGTTCTTTACTTGGAAAGAAAGAAAAGAATACACGCAAAACGACGTGCAAGCAGCACTCGACCAATTCAACTACGAGAATACGATGGGCACCAATAACCAGCCAACGTCCACGAACGCGTTCTTGAACGGCAACACGTATCATGCGCCAGACCATAGCCAATTCTCTGGCATGAACATTATCGATATGCGCATGCATATGAACTTCAGCGACGCGGGCAATGCCTTCTACAACGGCAAAGATTCCGACGACTCGACGAATGATGCGACGTACAACATGGTTTACGTCGACAGCCATGACTTCGGGCCGAACAAATCTTCAACGACTTATGCTGGCGGTACGGACGCTTGGGCAGAAAACATGAGCCTCATGTGGACGTTCCGCGGTATCCCTACACTGTACATGGGATCCGAAATCGAGTTCCAAGCAGGCAAACAAATCGATTGCGGCCCTACTTGCCCGCTCGCTACAACTCGCCGCGCTTACTTCGGCGACAAGCTGGAAGGCACAGTCGTAGCTAGCGACTTCGGCAAGACAGCTTCGGCAACGGGTACGGTTGCCCAAACGCTGAACTACCCGCTCGTTAAACACGTGCAGCGTTTGAACCAAATTCGCCGTAAAATCCCTGCGCTGCAAAAAGGCCAATATTCAACCGAAGGCATCAGCGGCAACATCGCTTACAAACGCCGCTACACGGATGCAGCAACTGGCGTAGACAGCTTCGCACTGGTTACGATCAGCGGTTCCGCGACGTTCTCCGGCATTCCTAACGGCACGTACAAAGATGCCATTACGGGTGACGTGAAAGTCGTATCGAACGGCACGCTGACGGCTTCCGTTTCCGGTAAAGCAAACATGCGCATCTACGTTCTTGACCTGCCAGGCAATGCTGCCCCAGGCAAGATCGGCGAAGACGGCCCTTACCTGAAATCGTAAGCTCATAATAGGAATGGCATTAACAAGGCATGCCCATGGGATTTAGATCCCATGGGCATGTTTTTTTATAGTGAAGTGTCGAATTTCTTTCTATTAAACCTTATCCATTCGTTGTATACTTCTCGATAACTGTATGCAACTTAATTGCAGTCATCCCCGTAGAGGTTAGTAATACATAACAATATATTGTAACGAGGAGCAACATAACGATATGCAAACGAATCAAGTGCTAGAGGAACGCGCCGTACTGGCTGCATTAGAGCAGTCGCTTGCCATGATCGAGTTTGACCTGCAAGGCACCGTCCTATGGGCGAATGACAATTTTGCCAAGGCGATGGGTTACCAAATTACCGAATTGCCTGGCATTCATCATCGCAAGTTTTGCTTGCCTGAATTCGCCAATAGCCCGGAATACGCGAAGCTATGGGCGAGTTTAAAAAATGGCACCAAATTTCAGGAAAAAATCGTTCGTGTCACGAAAAGCGGCGAGACGTTGTGGCTCGAAGCTACCTATATGCCCATCCGCGATGCTGCCGATCAGGTCGTTGCTGTTCTCAAAATCGCAACCGACATTACGGCTCGTGAGTTAGCAACCACGCAAGTAACAGCTGAGCTGCAGCAGATGGCCGCGGACCTTCACCTTCGCACCGAAGAAGGCATCAAACGGAATCAACAAGTCGCTGCAGCCTTCGAACGCGTTATGGCAGATAACGAAAATAATTTGGCTTCCCTTCATGACCTGGAGCAGCAGAGCGTCGCGATTAAACGGGTCGTCCAGACGATTCAAGAATTCGCGTCACAGACGAACCTCTTGGCTTTGAATGCTGCCATTGAGGCAGCACACGCAGGCGAGTACGGCCGCGGCTTCAACGTCGTCGCTACGGAAGTTCGCAGCCTCGCGAAGAATGTGCAAGAAGCCGCACAAGAAATTCAGAAAACTGTGCAGAACATAGCCGGGCAGGTCGACCGCGTCAATGCGGGAACGAAAACTTCGCAGCAAGCGATCATCGATAGCCAGCTTCAAATTCAACAAGCTGTCGGTGAATTCGGCGGCATCAGCGAAGCTGCTGGCAAGCTAGATGCGCAGGCGAAGGTGCTTGGCCAGATGCTTTAACGCAACAAGGAGCCGCTCACATCGAGCCGGCTCCTTATTTTTTCAATTCATGCTATGCGTTCCGTTCATTAGCCAGAAAAAGTATACGTCCGCGACCAAGATTTCGTCTCTCCCGGCGCTAGATCAATCTGGACGAATGCCTCAGGAGATACGACATGGCTCGTCCCCCACAATGCGTAATACGCAACCGGTTCGCTGCCGCTCTCCCGCAATCCCGCTCCACTCTGCTCGTCTTTTAGCTCCCAGTAAAAAGGAACCTGTCCCGCCGCCGCACGATACTGCGCATAAAATACTTCCGTCACCGGCTCCCATCTTATGCTGTCGCCTTCAATCCGCAGCGGCTTCACCAGCTCCTCGGCAGGCTCGTACCCTTCGCGGCTTTCGAACGCTAACGGCAGCCGAAGCACATAACCCGGCCCGATTGGCTTATCGTTAATCGCGACAAAATTATGGACGTACTCCGTCGTGGCAATGCGCTTCGTCCCGTTATTCGCCAACTGGTAAGCAATCGTTAGCTCTGGGCCCGCTACGGTTAATGTCTTCTCATACGTGTAGGCATATCCGTTCACCGCCGTTGACACCGAACGATACCGAATATAATTGTCGCCTTGCTCCGTCTCCACCGGGCTAAGCGCAATCGGATAAGCTTCCGCAAAATCGTAATCGGCTTCACTAAGCCGTGTCAGCGCGCCGACGCCGATTTTTAGAAACGGCTCTCCCGGAGCTGCCTCCTCGTACCCGTTCGGGCCTTCGATGCCAAACTCATTGCATAACCCGCCGCCGTCAGTTTCCTCTCCTGGCGCCAAACTCACCAGTGTACAAAAGGTATGCCCGCTTTCCGTCAGTTTGACTTGTTTCACAAATCCCGCCCAATCGAATCTTGCGCCTGCATATTGCCCGGGCTGCCCGCATTGCTCAATTTCCACTTGAAGCTGATCGCTAGTAAGAATAATTTTGGATTGCATTGGTGTTACCGCCTTTTCTATGTTTTGTTATTCATTAAATGGCTGTATTTTTTGTGCCATTCAGCATGACGCGCCTGTCTGTCTGCTTTCCTTGGATGACTATTTCTTTCTTAGATGGATCGGTTGCTTTGAATCGGACCAAAGAACTTGGTGTACCCGATGTGAGGATATACACCCACCCTTGGTCGGCCAGCACAATGCCGCTATAACCTGCCGTTAGCTTCTGCGGCTTGCCGCCTGTTAATTTCACGCGATAAGTCGGTCCCGTGGCCGAATAGGCATTTTTCTGATTAGGCTCCTGCCACCACTCGGAATAATAGATGAAATCTCCCTCTAATATTGCTGTTCCATACTTATTATTTGATATTACCTGTTTATGGCTGCCGTCGATATCTATACGGGCAATGCCTTTCTCGCTAATAAAATAAATGACATCGTTGATGATACAAAACGGATCAGCTATCCCTTTATTAAAATCATCATAATGAAGCTGTCCTGCAAGAAGACTATTCCGCTGATAATAAATCCCCCCAATATAGTCTCTTGCTAATCGTTTCAATCCCTTGCCGTCCAGCCCTACGCGGAATAAGGATCTGGCACGGTCAGGACCTTTAAACTCTTTTTGCGCGCAAATTGTAATCGATATCATTTATTCGCTGACTCCTGAATAGGATCAGTCTAACACTATAACTTCTCAGTTGAAAGAAAACAAATTTTCACGAAAACGATGCTAATAATAATAAAAATAAGTAACAGTCCAAAACGAAAATGCCGTTGGGTTTTCCGTAGCACTCATCCACAATGGCGGCGAATCTGAAGGCCATGATCTTTTTTTCATTGCGAACCCCCTGAATGATGTGTATATGTGGATGTTATAATATGGCAAAACACACCATTTATATTAAGCCGGAGACAGCAAAAACACAAGCGCAATGGCAAGCTGCTGCGCTTCAGCGGACAGGCCCCGCCCATTGGAAAAAACCCGTCCGAAAACAATTTCCGGCAGGCTAACGCTAATGATGCCGTTACTCTAAGCCTGTGGCTTTATCTCCTCATTCTGATCTCCCTTATGCTTCCCCCGAATCGCATGAACGGCAAGCAGCAGCAGCAGAAAGCCGATCACATAGGTAAGATCGTACAGCGACCAGTACGTCGCCAATTGATTGAAGTAGGTGATGTTAGGAGACACCGTAATCGAGCTTACCAGCAAAAGCAGGCCAATCGGGAGCATCAGAACACGGTATTCCTTCAACCCTGCCAGCTGCGCAAGCCCTAATGAAAGGCCATAGAAGTACAGCGTCAGCTTGAAATAAATAGAGAAAAACCAGAGGATGGCCATGACGGCCTCCACGCGTTCCAGAAAGTTCCCAATGTTGATCTCTTGCGCTAACGCATAACTGGGGTACAAATGCCGGGCTGTATCGCCAGCCCCAAGCACAAGAATAGACAGCGCCAGAACCAACGCGATTGCAAATCCGCCCAATAATCCGCCCAGCAGCATGCTCTTCCCAATACGTTCGGCTTGGCTGACATATGGAATGACCATTAACAGGATGACGAGTTCTACATAAGGATATGCAATCGCAGCCATCGTTCCGCGGAGCAACGGGCGGATGCCATCCTCGAGGAACGGTTGGACATTAACGAGATCTGCTTGTGGAGCCAGCGCGACGATAAAGAACAAGAACAGAACTACAAAAAACGGGAATAATAGCTCTCCCGTTCGCGCAATGACTTCAAGCCCTAGCTTGGCTCCCATCACGATAATGCACAGAAACAACAGATGAATGGATTGGATTGGCGTCTCTGGCATCATATGCATCGTCATGAAATCGCCGATTTCCCTAAGGAAGATCGAGGCATTAAGAAAGAGATGGACGGCAAACAATAGCGATACAGCCACGCCAAGCCATTTGCCCAAAATTTTGCGGCTCGACAGGAAAACGGTCATGCCGGGATACAGCTTGCCAACGGCCGCTATCAAATAGACGATCGGAAGGCCAATCGCCAAGCCGATCACGCCCGATAGCCATGCATCCTGCTTCCCTTGGATCGCCGCAGTGGCAGGCAGCGCTAATATCGAATCGCCTATCGTTACGAAAATAACGAGTATCGTTAATTGGCGCGCCCCGATCTTGCCTTTCTCCAGCATCTATGATTTCGCCTCCTCCCTTAAGATCCGAATAGGGCATCCCCGAGCGGTTTATAGGCCTTAATAATCCAGCCTGCTGAGCTTGGAAGCCTCACTTCCAAGCTCAGCACAATGTAAAGCCCTCCCCCAACTGCAAGCAAGATCGCGAACCACCATCGCTCTCTGGCCATATTCCCCAGCCTCAGCGTAGGGAACTCCGCCAGCACGATGGCAGCTATCCCGATAATAGCTCCAGCAATAGACCACATCGGCCGTCACTCCTTCTTATTCATTTCTTCCGGAATGAGTTGCTCTGTGTACCCAAATACCGGATCCTGATATCGACGTTCACCCGATACGCGAGTTTCTGGAATTGCGCATCCCAATCGTCCCGCACGGCCTTCCAATACTTCGGTTGCTCGCGATGCATCACTTCGCCGAAGCCGAATATGTCGACTTTATATTTGTTCTGAACCGTCGCGATGGCCTGCTCGATAAATCGCTGCACTTTCCGATTCCCGTTCTGCTCCAGCTGCTTGATCGAAGCTTCCTTGCTCAAGTCAATCGAACACCTCACTTCGCCGACATTGGCCCGCATGCGGACGGATATGTCAATAAAAGGCTTTCCATCCTCAAGCTTTCCTTTTACTTTCGTATCTGAGCGCATTACTTCCAACGCCGCATTGCCGCCATTAGGGCAATATACGACGCCAACCGTACTATCCACATTGTCTTGAATATAATTGTACGCCTTGCTCTCCTCTTCGTTCAGCCAGCCAAGCAGCTTATCTTTCTTAAATACGGCCAATCCGTTATATATCAATTGTGTGGAAGAAGCAATTTCGTTCACATTCTCCTTGCTTTCCCCAGCTGTCTGCGAGCCCTTGATTCGCAAACCGGTCACAGCCGGCTGCTTGCCCGAGCTTACGATATCATCGATCAACTCATCCAATGTAATAGCCGACGTTGGCGCCCATGACCGTTCGGACGCCTCCAGCGATGAAAACATCTGATTGGCAGGGATCGATTCCAGATGCGTTAATATTTTGAGCGTGTTGGCTGCGGTCGTATCCTTGGCGATGACAACGTAGAAATCTGCCCGATGCTCGTGATTGCGGGATACGAAATCAAGTACATTGCCTATTCCGTCAACTGCTACTTTTTCACTGATGACCAGCATCCGAAGATGGGAGTTATAGATTTTGCGGGGAGATACTTTCGTCAGCCTGCGCAACGCCTCGAATATCGTTTCACCTGTCGCTTGGTACGTCGTTACCGGTGTACGGTCGCTGCTGCCCTTCTGGGATGCTACTTCGCCCGGGTCAACGACCTGGACCGTTAACCGGTAATGATCTCCCGCTTTATCGATTCCATATGCAACAGCGATGGCAAGATCGTTCATCTCCCGGCGATTCCAGCATCCAGAGACGAACATCATCGCAACAACTAGACATCCCATAACCAACTTGCGCATCATCCCCGCCCGCGTTTCCTTTCGGATTGATTCCGTCCACGCACAACATTAATCTGATTAATTAATCGAGGGCGGGTTCGCATGGCCCATTGGGGCAGCCGGAACAGCGTATCCTTCTGGTCAGCAAGATTAAATGGCCCGAACGGGCTCATATATGGAATGCCGAATGACCGCAGGCTGCACAGATGAAGCATTAACGCAATAAGCCCGACAATAATGCCGAATAGCCCGAACGAAGCGGCAAGCCCCATCAGCGGAAAACGAAGCATCCGAATCGAAATCGACATATTCATCGCCGGCACTACGAAGCTAGATATGGCCGTAATGGACACCACGATGACCATCGCGGCCGATACAATTCCTGCATCTACAGCTGCCTGCCCGATGACAAGCGTTCCTACAATCGAGACCGCTTGCCCAATTGCCTTCGGCATGCGAATGCCCGCTTCACGAAGAATTTCGAATATGACCTCCATCATTAGCGCTTCGATAAATGCAGGGAACGGAATGCCTTCGCGCTGGGCTGCCAAGCTAATCAGAAGCTGCGGCGGAATCATTTCATGATGATACGTAGTTATCGCTATATAGAGAGCTGGCACTAACAATGCGATTAAAATGCCGCCAAAGCGGAGAATGCGCAGCAAGCTGCTAATATCAGACCGTTGGTAATAATCTTCCGCCGAGTGCATAAAAGAAATAAACAGCGCCGGCACAACCAGTACATGCGGCGTCCCGTCGACCAATATGGCTACCTTGCCTTCAAGCAGCTCGGCTGCAATAACATCCGGACGCTCCGAATTATAAATTGTCGGGAACGGCGAGTACGTCTCGTCCTGAATGAGTTCCTCAATATATCCGCTCTCAAGGATGCCATCGATGTCGATGCGATCGAGCCGCTCGCGAACCTCCGCAACCACTTTTTCGTTGGCGATGCCCTTGATGTACATGATCGACACATCGGTCTGCGTTACCTGGCCGATCTGCCTCGTCTCCATCCAGAGCTGCTTGTTCTTGATCTTGCGCCGGATGAGCGCTGTATTGGTACGAATCGATTCCGAGAACCCTTCTTTCGGTCCACGGATAACCGTCTCGCCCGTTGCCTCAGGCACCCCGCGGTCTTTGAAACTGCTCATCTCAATGGAGTAGGCTTCCCTGCTTCCATCAATCAAAAGGATGATATAACCGGACATTAGCCGGTTAAATATCGTTTCGAAATCCTCGCATTGCTGGCTGCCGCCCGCCAGTTTGCTGCCGATCAAATTTCTCGTTGCGTCGAGATTCCGCATATCAATTATGAGAATGTCTGCTATTAACTCTTGAACGGACCGGCTATCTGCGAGCCCCGCCGTGTAGATCACGACAGCGTTCACGCCTGCTCCGCCTACGTCAATGGCAAATGGCTTAAAAATAATGTCCGAGCTGTTGCCTAACTGTTCACGCATGATTCGTACATTTTCTTCAAGGCTCGCTTGTATCTGCTTGGTGTCGGATTCAGGCATGCGGCTACCTACTTTAGCTGGTTAATGACATACATAGCACCAGTATGAACTTCACGTTGGGCTTTTAAACGGTTGGTTAAGGGGAGGATAAACGTGAAAAAAGCTAGAGAAATAAATCATAGCAGCCCGCGCTGTGGAATATATATCTCGAAACCGAGGATTGCTACACTGGAAGGATTGAGGAGCATATGAATGCCAGCCAATTCATCTCTGCATGTCCTGAAGTTGCACAACCGATTCAATCGAACTGGATACCAATAACTTCGCTTGACGAGATGGAGCAACGCGAATACGACGTTCTCATTGTGGGTTCAGGTGCGGGGGGCGGAGCGGCTTTATGGCGCCTGTGCCAGCGATGGGGTGCCGATAAACGAATCGGCTTAATTGAAGCCGGTGACACTTTGTTGAGCACACATGCCCGCAATATTAGCACGTTGTCTGATGAATTCCGCTTTTCGAGCTATTTGCGAGCGATCAAGCAGCCGGTTGCAGGCAGCGCTCCAGACTTCTCAGGCGCAATGCAAGTGATTGCACTGGGCGGGAGAACGCTGTTCTGGACCGCTATCGCGCCTCGGCCGTATGCTGGCGCTCTGGCCGATTGGCCTGTACCGATGAACGAGCTGAATTATTACTATGGGGTTGCAGAGCGGTTTATGAACGTCCGGGACTACTTCTCTTTCCAATACCCGATGTGGGAAGCGCTGTTGAACCGGCTGCAAGTTAATGGCTTTCCACAGGCCAAATATGCACCTAGGGCACTTGATTTTGAACCGCTCAATTATAATGGTTCCATCAATTCCAACGTTTATTTCAGCTCTGTCCAATTTCTAGCCGAAGGCTTGAACTCGCATCCCTATGACCTGGCCGTACAGGCGAGGGCAACCCGAATTCTCACTTGCGGCGGCAGAGCATGCGGCGTTGAAGTGGCGAAACCGGACAAGCGTATCTATCGATTAAAGGCCAAAAATATTATTCTAGCAACCGGCACGTTGCAAACCCCGAGGCTGCTTCTGCATTCAGCAATTCCGGGCCCTAGCATCGGCCATTTTTTGTGGAACCATTCTTATTTGAAAGCCACCGTGCAGATGAGGCCTGACGGATTCGCGCGAGAAATCAGTTTCGCAGCCTTCCCTTACGCACTAATTATTCCCCAGACGGAGGGTCACCCCTATCAAATTCAAATTTATCCCTCGGGCTTGCCAGCTGAGAAGAAAATCGAATTGAACGCTTTTGGGACAGTTGAACCGCGGTATGTGAACCGTGTAACGCTTGATCCCTATAAGAGGGATGAGTACGGCGTTCCAATCATAAAAGTCGACTTCGCCTATAGTGACAGGGATTGGGCTGTAGTGGCTCAAATGTCACAAACGCTGCTCCATGCAGCCGCTGCTTGGGGAAGTGATATTCAACCTCCTGGCATATGCATGCTGCCTCCCGGTGCAGACAGCCATGAATCAGGAACATGCCGGATGGGCACCGATCCCTACACCTCGGCAACGAATCCGTACGGGCAAATTCATCACGTACCCGGATTATTTGTCGCAGACAATAGCGTGCTTCCAAGTACAGGCGGAGCCAATCCAACGCTGTCGACGATTGCGCTGGCTATTCGAACGGCTGATTATATTGCAGGACAGAATTGTACCTAACGGATGGCTAAATCCACAATTCCATCAAAAAAGAGGGCAGCCTGGCATTCATCCTCAGGTCTCCCTCTGCATGCAAACTACTACTATATTCCCCATGGTTATGTCTAAATAATGAAAGGGATTTTACTGCTTTTCGAAAACCGATCCGCATAGGAGGATGCCCCGAAGGAATCAGGTTTGATGACAGGAAGCCAACCCAGCGATTCAACTCGATCTACCATTTCAGACACATATAGCGCCGTTTTGCTAACTGACTTATCCCGACCGGCATCGATATGGATAAAATGATCAAGAGCAGCTCCATGGTACACATAAGGAAGTAGAATATCTTCTAATTGGCCCCGCTTCTGTTCATCAAAATAGCACGCAACTTCTTCGCTTAGGCTAGTTTCCGTGGACAGTTTATCGCGCACAGACGTGATCTCCCGAGGGATGATCACTTGGCGGTAGCATGCCCAAGCCCCTTTACTCTCACGCCGGATAATGATCCCGGTGATCATTTTGGTAAACCCCCGGTGTACATGCCCATCCGTGCCTATAATCAGATTGTAAGTTGCATGCGGCTCTTGCTTTAAGAAGGACTCGATGCGAGAGAAGACCGTATCGATCTCTATTCTACGTTCAGCTGTGTTCATGAAACTCATGTTATGAATCAATGGTATTTTCGGATTCCTCTTCATATATAATCACCTGTACCTCAACGGGTTCTCGTCCTTTCTGCCGAACTCGGCAAAGTTTATGTAATTTGGTGCGCCCCATGAGACTCGAACTCATAATCGTCTGATGACCACGGATTTTAAGTCCGCTGCGTCTGCCAATTCCGCCAGGGGCGCAAAACATATCCGTCCATCTTGCCTCTTGTTCCGATATCGCGTATCGAATGAGAGGAAATGGCAGGAGTCATGGGCATCGAACCCATCACAGCCTGTTTTGGAGACAGGCTCGCCAGCCGAGGACATGGACTCCTAAATGGTTTGTGGAACAGGGGAAACAGGATTCGAACCTGTGCTCACCGATTAACAGTCGGTTGCCTTACCGCTTGGCTATACCCCTTTAAAATATAGTGACGTGGACGGGGCTCGAACCCGCAGATCCCGGCTTGAAAGGCCGGTGTGTTAAACCAGTTTGAAAACATGGCTGCCCCTCCTGGATTCGAACCAGGGATCACGGTGTCAAAGACCGTTGCCTTGCCGCTTGGCTAAGGGGCAATAATAATTGGGGAGATCGACCAGAATCGAACTGGCATGTATCGGGATCACAACCCGGCGTGTTATCCATTTCACCACGATCTCCATATTGATGGTCGGAGCAGCAGGATTCGAACCTACGGCCACGTATTCCCAAAATACGTGCTCTGCCAAGCTGAGCTATGCCCCGGTGGCGGATAGGAGCGGCCTTGAACCGCTATCTGTTGTCCGGCGAATGTTCGACAGACTATTTGATAACGTCCCATCCATGTTGTTATTGTTGTGGAAATAATGACGGCAGCCAGATTCGAACTGGCGCATGCTGCTGTGAAAGAGCAGTGTGTTAATCCGCTTCACCATGCCGCCATGAGATGATTATCAAGAACATATGTTCTCATTTTCAGCATAATAAAAAGGCACCATCAACGTTCCTTTCTTCACTGGGCATGAAGAAAGACCACCTTGAGAGTAGCCTTTACGCACGGATCGATATTAAGTTCACGAACAAAGCCGATCAGTTGCAGTAAACCTGCAAGTGATTCCCTCGTCGTAACCTATATTTCCGCTGAAGCTCTGCGTAAAAGGCATGCGTTTGTAGTTGGATGAATTCGAGCCATTGTCCGAACCAATTCGGATTAATCTCGGGTAACTGCTGCTGCTCGTTATGCTCGGGATATAACTTAATCTCGTGTGTTGCCATCGTCGTTTCCTCCCTTCGTTCGGTTCATGTTTTGCATCGTATCACAGTATAATTTTTACTGTCAATACTTTTTTTTCAATTTATTTTTCGCTGTTTATGCATCAAAAAAGGGCTGCCGGATCGCATGTTCCACGATCCAGACAGCCCTTGGCGTGTTTGTGAGGATGCACATTGCACCTCAATAAACTACCGCATATTCAGGGAGTTCGGGATCGCGATATGTTCAAATAAAGGCTGCTCATAATTCTCGCATCCTTGCGGCTGATTGTTTAAATGCTGCTCGCTGCCGTTAATTTGCCACATATCGTTTTCCCTCCTCCTTCGTTCGTTGGTTTTGATGTGACTAATCATAAGTGCAGGTATTTCCAGTTGTCAAGCGTTTTTCAAATTTTATTTTGGATACTTTCGTGACCAGCCGAAGGCAGCATACGGATCACCGCATCCTCTATTTGCATTTTTATTCAGGATGAACACTTCACTACTTCTCGATAGGATGCTGTTCTTCCCCACTGATCTCCAACCCATTTTCAACTTTGAGATTGTTTCAATGGCGTATTAGAGGATTGCGCGTTCTGAGGCGGCCGAACCCCGATTTTTCTTGATAAATTCGTATCTAGTATTGCTAGTTATTACGTACGAAGAGTACAGAAATATCTCTTTGCTCGGATAGGATTTCTCCCCTTTTTATTCAGGCAAAATCCTTGGCTATGATGTCCTCCTACTCTCTTCCGCACATGTATCCGTTGTATAGAAATTCACAATATTGTATGTTAAATAAGCTGAAATAATCAATTTACTTTAGGGCTAAAGAGCTAGGCAGTTCTAACTTTGATCTTTATTTCAAATAAGGGCCAATGATCCGCATGCAGGAATCCTAGAGCTTTTGCTCGTTTTCGACCGAATAGTGTCCTCCAAAAATATGCATTATTCTGCATACCGAAAAGGATAAACATTGCGTTATTTTGCGCTATGCTCATCCTTCTTTTAAGCTTAATCTATATCTTCCTACTTACCGATTAAAGCATTTATCGTATCAATACATTTAACTAATCTCTTTCATCCTAGCAACGCCTAATTCAAATATGTTATCTCCGCACGCCTGAATCTGTTCAATTCGTCTTGTGAACTATCAGTCAAATCAAACATACCCATATCCCAAGGTAGACGTAGTCTTAATGTCTGTCTCTTTAATAAATAGTTTTGAAACAGGTACAATTTGTTGAGCAAAGCTTGAAGAGGTTATAGATATATAAATCGGTCTCTGTAGAATTCCATCAACTACCCCTTCACCATATACTCACTTATAGTTAGGTGAATAGCTCATAAGGCCAATAAAGCATTCTCGAAAATTGCATATTGTTGAATCCCTAAGACGTCATGTTTAAGTTTATTGTATGCTTTCACCACTTTGGTATATTATTGGGCTTTATCTCTGAATTTTTATCCCAAGTTTCAAGTAATTTAAATGGCTGCAGAATATTGCTATTATTAAATTCATCTTGCAAAGCGGGGGAAGATAAAATGCCTTCGCGTAGATTAATAAACGTATCAGGAGATAGAAAATTTTGTATATCTATTATTCCAGTTGATTTAACAAACAATTTAGTATATAAATCCCTTGAAATTATCTCAAATAGATTTGAAGCTTCCCTAATTATAGTTGCGAAGCGAACGGAAGTAGTTTTTATATTGGATAATATTGGATTAACAAACTCAAACGAATTAAGCATTTGTTGCTCTATCGAAAGATACTGGTTCTTTATACCAATAACTTCTCTCGATATTTTTCTAAGATAATTTTGCTGTTGATCTTCAATATTAAGTAGTTCTTGTCCATAAGCAAAAATCTCTTTATCGGGGATGTTATTCCTGGTCGGCAATGGATAGGATTTAATTTTAACCATTAGTTCCTCCTTTAATTACTTTGATAACATACTAGCATTCATATTTCTGTAAACCATTTATTCATTTTGTACGTCGTTCATTCCAATATAATCATCGAGACTTAGAGTCCTCAAATAACCCAATAACGTGCCTTAAGCTTAGTCCCTGTTATTCTTATATAAATCTAATTTCCCATCGTATCATCAACTTGTCTTTAATCTCACGAATGCGTTTATTATCATTTAAAATGAAATCCCCTCTTCCCAAATATATGTGCACTATATATTCCATCGCAATATAGGGTATAGTCTACGACTTTGATTTAACATTATTACCACCGAACATTGTACTTGTTCCACTAAAACTAAACAGTTAGGACTCATCATTTGAACATTCCATTCTAAAAAATCAGTCCCGATGATATTTATCATCGGGACTGATTTAGGTAGTTCCACAAACTATATACTGGTTCTAGACTGTTCATCACTTGACGAGATAGGTTTTTGATATATCCATGAAGTGCTGCAACGCCCGGCAGTCTTGTTCGCGCAAAATAAAGTTGGAAACCGCCAGTCGTTGATGCGACCGGCGGTTCTATTGTTACCTACGAGTACGTTATATAAATAAGTTGGAAACTGTTTATTTAGCAAGTGAAAAATAAAGTTGGAAACTAAACAGCCAGTGGAACAAACAAGAATGTATTAATTGCGAGTCTGATGAATTCTCACAATTATAAGGTTAATAGAGTTACAGGTTTCACATAAAGCTAATTATGGTAAGATGTAGATAAACATATACAGGGAGGTTCCGTGATTGAATCATTTTTATGTTTCCAATCTAAGAAACCAAGTAAGGAAAAATGCTACACCCAATGTCGCTATATTTATTGACTACGACAACATCTATCATGGGCTAAGAGATTTCGGGGAAAATGTTGCAGACGGTAATTCTGATCTAATTAATTTACTATGGAACATTTACCCTAGGGACACGGTACGAACCATTAAAGCCTATGCTGACTTTGAGCAATTAAAAGTAGATCTCAGGAAACTACATACAAAAAGAGTTCAAATAAAACAAGTGTACGGCAATGGACTAGGTGAACATCATAGAAAAAACGCATCTGATATAGAGCTTTCTATTGATGCAATCGAATCTGTTTATAAAGAAGAAATCGACACCTATGTTTTTGTAACAGCTGACAGTGACATGATTCCAATAATGAGTCGGATGATTTTTAAAGGCAAAAAGGTTCATTTGTATTACATTGGAACTAACACTTCACAATATCAGGATATTACTAGCTACGCTCATCTACATGCTGACCTTATTGATATATTTGAAATCAAAGGACAAAATGAAATTGAATACTGGATTGATAAATCTATCAAGTACATTCAAGATTGGTACACTGAACCCAAAAATAAATCAAAGCTATTGGGCGGTAAATGGTTAAACGATGGGTTACAGAATACATATTTCATTTCAAGAAATTTATCAAGTTCGATCATAGAAAAACTTGAACGAGATTTAACCATCAAAAAAATTACAGAAAGATCAGCGGAAGGTTACGTAATTGCTGCCGATGAGGCTAATATTCGTTCAAGGTTCAGAACGCCAGTAGGTTCAGCAAGATAGTCCCTTGACAACTGAATATAATCATGTTAAGATTTGGATACTTTAAGTCCGATTTATTTAGTTTCGATTTTTATTTAATTCGCTTTTATTTAATTCGCTTTGTTTATGTTTCGACCATTTCGAAGACCCTTTGCGTTCTACGTAAAGGGTCTTCTCATTTATCACTTAAACATTAAAATCCAAGAATAATTCGACACTCCCCTTACATATTATTTAAGATCAGATATCTTCGCATTGTTCTTGATCTACCGCAACCTGCGGAAGTGCGCTCTCAACCCACACCCGTTGAATATCCACCACTGGGGTTCTCCAAGATGCGCTAGCCTCTTTAAGCTCCGTCCATTCTGGTTTTGCAGCTAAATACAGCTGAATAAGCTCCTCGATACGATGTTGCATTGGTACCTCCAGCACTATCCCATAAGCAGCTTTAATTATATTAAGCAATCTGAGCGGCAACTCATCTAATTGTTTATTTTTAAAGTATTCATAAGCAGCGTACGACTTCGATGTTCCTTTTTCGTACGTGTCAGGCATTTCTGCTTCGAAAGTATGCTGCATGACAAACTTTTGGTTTCCTCGTTCATCAGCGAGCCTCTCCAACTTATAGTTTATCGTAATGGCTTGCTTCAATGTAGAGACGCTGCGTCTTCCGTTATCCTTCCCTAGTTCTGTTAAGTCGCAGTCGTGGACGACAGTATAAGGAATACCAAAGTTGTTCAACACATTCAAAATAACATACATCGTCGGTTTGCCGGCACAGTTGACTACTGTTGTTCTGTGATAGTTTTCAGCTGTAAGCAAGCCCGCTTGCACCAGCATCTCTCCTACATGTTTAAATGCTACAACCTCTGTATCACCTTCAACCAAAATAGCTCGTTTAGCAAAGAAGACCTCATTAATATGTGGATTAAATTTGAGCAAAGCTTGGAATCGTTCTTGTTCTTCAGTCGGTAAACCATATACATCAGAGGATACCTGGTGAGGATATACATCCTGTTCTGCATTTAAAGCAAAACGAATTAACGTTCGGTTCGGTTTGGAGAGATCAATGAAGTTTGATGAATGTGATGTGGCAATGACTTGGAAAAGTGGATCATCTGCAAGTTGGTATAACGTGTCTTTAAAAACACGGGCGATATGGGGGTGAAGATATAATTCAGGTTCTTCAATCGCCAATATGATGGGTCTACGTGCAGCAATTTCTTCTTCGTTAAACCGACTGTTATATTTTTTATATCCCTTAAGCATGGAAACGATAAATGTGCGCTGAACGCCGCTTCCTTGAAGATTAATATCTGTCTCGATGCCATTGTAATTAAATATAGCGTTTATCGATGAACTAATAAAATCATCCAACGGTTTAAAATTCACTTGAAAATTAACCGATGCAGAAGTGACTTCATTCAAAAACGATTGCACCTCTTGTTGAAAGAAGTTTATTTGCTCGTTTTCATGGGTATTGATTTTTCTCTGCAATTCCCTTGTTTTCTCAAGAGCTTCATCATATTCACTGATGTTTTGAATGATTTCCTTATACAAGGTGGATAACATTTTTACATTATCCGAACTGTTTTTCACTTCATCATTTGCGTCCTTTACAGCTGGGATATACAGTACGTCAGGAAATGCATTAAGGAACAAAGAGTTATTATTCCCTCCGCCAAGTCGCCCATCCCAACCTTCATCCCCCAGATCGTGAATTGGATCCCCCGTTTTTTTCGACGACCTAGCCACATCTACACCAAATCGATAAATGGCTCGTACAATGTATGTACCTGTCTCTTCATGCATTGAAGCACGTATACCCCTTAGCGCAGCTTCTTCCTGGGTGATGTCTGTAAAAGTGGCGTGGAACGATACAGGATTGTCAGTATTATACTTATAATAGTTGGAGTTATCTAGGCGCTTGTCCTTACTACCGAATTGTTTTATTGCCTGGAGGACAGTGCTTTTACTACAATTGTTCGGTCCTATAATGATGCTGATGTTCTCGAGATTCACTTCTAGTTCCTTGATGCCTTTAAAATTACGAATCGTCAATTTTGAAAGCTTCATTTTTTACTACCCCCCTTTAAGTAGACAACAACCAACAAATACCACCGATACTAATCGTATCTTTTTCCGCTGTTCTTGTCGATAATAGTTTCTATTTTTTTGGACGGGAGCTGCCTAAAGAAATCTTAAAGCTTTATTGTAGATGAATAAAACAAACGCGACCGGATAATATTAATCGGTCACGTTTGTTTTTCATTACTAACATTTGTGTTTGCGAAAAATAAAGTTGGAAACCTGAGGCTTCGTACAGCCCTGATCCGTACTTATTTTGTATCTCTATACAAAATGAAGTGCGTCGCCGGAATCAATTGGAAGCCATTGG
The DNA here is from genome assembly GCF_009789195.1 of Paenibacillus sp. MMS18-CY102. Classification (GTDB taxonomy): domain Bacteria; phylum Bacillota; class Bacilli; order Paenibacillales; family Paenibacillaceae; genus Paenibacillus_T. Next base: position 190,016 of record NZ_WSTC01000003.1, read on the forward strand.
CGATTGAAAAAGGTCGAGCTTAGATCAGCATAATGGGTTGTAATAGGGAGCCGACTTTTTAACAATGATCCGATATGCATAAATGATAGATTGTATATGTCCTGAATGATCGCTTCCATCGGTAGGCTTCCCTTTTTCTTTACGATTTTAATGGGTTGTGCGGTTCCAACACGTGGATGCGGATTTGTAGCAATGAGATATGCTAAATTATCTTTAACATAACAGAGTCCTGATTTGGTCTCCCATCCTTGCTTATCGACGTGTAATGCCATCCGCCGGTTTGTTTTCTTAATAATCTCAACCATGTCATATCCTACATCAAGACTGTTCATTACTTCATCTAAACTGTTTAAGTCTTCTCGGCAGAAACCGTCCCGATGAAATGTAATGTGCCTAGGCTTTTCATTATAATGGCTCTGATATTGATCCAGTGCTGAATATACAATCTGACACATTGTCTCATGACGAATTTTCTCGCCTGCTTCACTCGATGTGCTCGCTCTGCTTGATAAAACTCTGCCATCCTTGCCAACGACCTGAACAATGCCAGCAGAATGCCTACCCGCTTCATGGGAAACATCAAGTCCGATAAAACAATCAGAAGATAGCGATGAACTTAGCACCCACGGCTGAATACCAGATTTCGAGTATAGTCCAAGAAGTAGATTCCCAATGACATAGTCGTCCGCTTTTTGAAGGGTTTCCATTGTTATAAATTGAGTAGGTACGGCGGCATTTCCTCCGAATTCCTTTTTTATTGCGTCGTACCACATCCCTGCAATTTTCTCAGTGATAATAACGAGGGTTAGTTCTTGAAATGAACTCTTTGTAAGCTCCTTAAGCAGTACGGCAAACTGGTGCGGATTCGTAAAATCGATTGTTTTATTTCGATATGCGCCTGATTTCTTCATTATGGAGAGTGGGACACCCCATTTGTAGGACAATGCACTTAACTTTTCATTAAATGCTGTAATTGCATCAAGCTTCATATCGATTAATTCAGGATAAACAAGTAAATTAATCGATAAAGGTTGTGGCGCAACAACGCCGCCTTTGTCCAGACCCGATTTAAGCTGCGATTGTATAATACCTTTTCCGAATGCTAAGTTCGGGTTTAGTAACTGTTTTACGTCATATCCATTTTGCTGAACCAGCATCTTTGATTTGGAAAAAGTAAGCTTATCGTTTCGCGCCAGGATTTTCTGTATCTCTTCTAATAAAATCTTGATTTTTTGATTTGCGTTTTGTTTATATACATCCGACGTTTGACGCACCACGGCGGTCGGTAGCGATTCAAAGGTTAGCTCTTTTTGCAACATGGCAGGAGCATATGCAGCACGAAGACCATTGTTCATTTTTAGATAAACAACTGGCATCTTCGGATCGAGTTTTTCAACCTTCCATGCTTGTTTTCTTTCCTTTACGAAATAATCAATTACCGATTGATTAAGTTCCGGTATTACATCACTAATTGTAGCTTCTGATACTTCCTCGAGTTGATAATGTAAATTGTTGTATTTATCAACTACTCGTTCACCTATAACAATTGCATTCGACTTCATCAAATCATATATAGATTCGTTCGTTCTGAAGCTATGATTTAAATCGAATCCGATTGTGATTGTGCCTCTTATATTAATTGTAACATCAACCTGGATCACCCTATGGATTGAAACACCTTGTACGACTTTTTCAGCTTTCAGCCACGTAAACTTACGACTTCCAGCAGCTATTTCATTTCTTGGCTGAACATTCTCAAGCTTGCGTAGAATAAGTCGTTCTAAGATCGTACGTTCAGTTGGAATCGAAGGGTTTATAGGTCGGCATTCATGATTAGTGAACGTGTAGTCTCCCCAATCTTTAATAGGCTCCCAGCTTGCAATAAACTGTTCATAAAAATCAATAACGTGCGTCTTATTTAACCTCCGTAAAGCAGAGCATGCTTGCCCGTTTTCATTATGTTGTTCAAATACATTACGGACAGGCATTGTATATAAATGAATCGTAAGATTATTTGTATTCGTATCTGATTCCCATTCTGTAAGAATGTGATGTGTTGTTACGGTCTTTGTACTAATCTCTGTTCACTCTCCCTTTTATCTGCGCATGTCCATCTGTCATCTTTTAACTATACAATATATCCCAAAACACTTCTATCCCTATCATGCTCAATTAATGCTCGTCTTTATTTTAGGGCTGAAACAATAAAAGTGGACCGATATAATATCAGGTCCACTTTTATTTATGTTACTTCTATTATTGTCATCTGCGTTTTCTTTTAGAAGATGCTTCATAGCGGGTGGATGTCGCCTCAGACCTTAGATAATCATCATTGAGCGCTTTTAAAAAAACAAATGCATTGTCTCTTGTAAGTTCAAATTTACGATTCTGGTCGTCTATTGATATCTCGAGGCTGTAATTTTGAATTGTTTCTTTAATTTGTTCAAATCCTAAATTAGCGATAAGTTGGTTTTTCGAGATAGCAGCAAGCTTGCGCTTCTTACGGGAATCTGTGCCCACATATTCGGTGAGAAGGTTAATATCTACAAAATCATGTGCCGCAGCAATCTGTTGTAAAGCTGCACCTGAAGAAGCTTCGTAATGGTCGTCGAATCCGAAAATACGTTCAAAGTTTGTGTTTTGTAAAATAATTAGCTCTTGTCCTAAACAGAAAGTGTCGATGTTATTGTCTATTTGAAAAACGGTGGATTCAATTTGCGAGAACCTTCCGGCTTGGAAGAGTAATGCATCAAACGTGCCACTTTTAAGCACTTTACCGTTCGTGTATTTGCGATAGAATATGACAAACTGATCATCAAATTGTATTTTTACTGCGTACGCCCATAAATGCTTAAAAAACTCTTCGTCCATACTTCGGATTGGTTGAGTATTTATTGCATCGATGATAAATGAGTTGACTCTAGTAGCGTTTGCAACATCTGCGGTGGGAATGAACTGAAAACACTCTTCTGTATCGAGGTTTATGTCGTATGTGACAAACATAGGGTCGGACTCAACAAGTTTACCTAGATGGTACTCAAAAAGTGATATAAATGCTGTAGCTACCTGAGGAGTACATTCAGCCCGGTTTACATAGTACGGTTCTTCTCTGCGTTTGTCCTTAGAAATAAACAACAACTGTGCTTGTTTTATTGATGCAGTCGATATATTCATTCGTAGTTGAGTTAGATCGCCTATTGTTGCCACGTTATCTCTCCCCTAGGAAAACGTTATCTTGAATTGTATACATATCTAATTTCATCCCAACCAATATTGGAACCTTTGTAATGATTATACTATTTTCATTGATCTGATATACATGGTAACCAAATAAATTTAATAGCGGGTTAATAAAAAAGATGTTGGCGTTGACGTAGACTACGGTTAAAACTAACATAAGCACAATAAAAGATATTAGATCGTTTAGCTTGTCTGTATTAAAAGTTACAAAGGGAATTAAATATGTAGCGATATAATTAAGAACGTCACTGTTTTTTGCAGTAATGCTCGTTACTGTCGTTTGATATGATCCATACCTCTTACACCTCATAAAGACAATGAACAATATAATATTGGGTGAAATTGTAAACAGCATAAACGAAATGGCGATTATATTGTTCGAAAAAACATGATTAAGCTCATAAATGGCAGTAATGACTTGTTTCCATGACATTTTTTTCAGATAATCAAATTCAATGGTTTGAATCCACAATATAAAAAAAAGCGGAGAGAGAGAACTGAAAAATAACATGGCTCTAACCCACGATCGCATATCCTCCCCCCCCCCCTTATCACAATTGGAACATTTTAACTATACAATATTACGAACTTTTGTTCTAGTGCTTATTAAAAAAACGTCGTAGGGAGATCCTACGACGTTTCCAACTTTTATTCATTTAGTTGATTCGTGATTATTTCTTCAGCAAGTTATACACGATCTTTCCAACAGCATCACTAATCATCTTGCAGCCTTCGTCGCTCGTAGAGACAAACTGCACAAGCTTATTAAGCTGATCGCTTTCGTTCTCTAGCTGCTCACGCTGTTCTTCGAACGAATCGACGATGCCGTCGATAAACTGGTTTTCGAACGGGTATTTGAAGTCCTCATACGAGTTATTAACGACCTGCTCTTTCATGCCTGGTGCACCTACAAACTTCTCTGCGACTTCGTATAACTGTCCACTTATAATTTCGCCGTCGAGGTCGGTACCGAATAGCTCATTAATTTGCTTTACGATCTCGGATAGATACTTATAATCTTCGCCCTTTTTACCACCGACTCCGTTGCCGCCTGTCAAAGGATAATCCGCACCTTTTTCTAGGATAATTTGACCTTCATCGATTTTTTTGATGCGATAGTATTCAAGGTCAACAAGATCGCCATCGAGCTCCCAGCCCGTTTGTCCCATTGGATCGCTTATTTTTTTATAGAATAGACGAATGAACGTAAAGTAACGCTTCATCTCTTCGTCATACTCCACCATTTGAGACAGGAATAAGTAAAGGGAAACGAACTTTTTCATCTTCGCCTTTACATCGTCTTGTTCGTCTGGTCCCAGCTCTCGGAATCGTTTCTCCGGCATCTGCAGTACCTTATATATCTTCGCTTGATCATTCGCCGTCTGCTTTGTTTTTGGTTGGAAGAATACGTCACAAAGCGCTTCTACTTCATTGTCTTCATAAATCCGCGTCTCATCGAGCTGCCGCTTATAATCGTATAGCAGATTCGGATCTATTTCTTCGTCGATCGTTGTCTGTTCGTAATATGGCTGAAATGCTTTTTTGATCGTTTCGCGTTCATTAAAGAAGTCGAGTACGAATGTATCCGTCTTCTCCGGATGTGTTCGGTTGAGTCGCGATAACGTCTGAACTGCCTTGATACCTGTCAATTTTTTGTCGACATACATTGTGTGTAGCAGCGGTTGGTCGAAGCCGGTTTGATATTTATCCGCTACGATCATAATTTTGTACTCGTCTTCCTCGAATACCTCTGCTGTCGCTGTGTCCGGGAAGCCGTTCATACCCGCTTCGGTTACGGTCTCCTCGAGTTCCTGATCTTCAACATTACCAGAGAATGCGACGAGCACTCGCAGATCGGAATATGATTTCTGTGCTAAATAAGCTCTGAACGCATCCATATAGCGCTTTGCGTGCAAGCGAGACGAAGTAACGACCATCGCCTTTGCTTGTCCACCTATTTTATCTTTTGTGAACGTACGGAAATGCTCGATAATGATCTCTGCTTTTTGTGCTAAATTCGTTGGATGCAGTGAGACGAAGCGCGCGATGGCACGTTTCGTTTTCTTGGAATCAACCTCCGGGTCTTCCGTAACGGTCTTCGTAATTTGGAAATACGTTTCATAAGTCGTGTAATGCTTCAACACATCATGGATGAAGCCTTCCTCTATTGCTTGGCGCATGGAATAGAGATGGAATGCCCGATATTCTCCATCTTCATCTTTTATACCAAACGTCTGCATCGTTTTCTTCTTCGGCGTCGCCGTGAAAGCAAAAAGGCTCAAGTTCTGGCGTCGCTCATAAGCGGCAAGCACTTCGGCAATCTGATCGTCGACATCGAGCAACTCTTCACCACGTTCGTCAACGCTTTCCGCTTCTTCAAGCGAACGATAAGTGAGCATGTCTTTCATCTTGGTGGATGTCATACCAGTTTGAGAGCTATGTGCCTCGTCCATAATGATCGCGTACTTGGAGCTCTTGGGCATACCATTCAGTTTACCCATGACAAACGGGAACTTCTGAAGCGTTGTCACGATGACTTTTGCGCCTCGACTAAGAGCATCCGCCAGCTGCTGTGAACCTTTATCGATATAGGCGACAAAACCAGGCGTCGAATCGAACTGACGAATCGTATCTTGGATTTGGGAATCAAGCACAATGCGGTCTGTGATTACAACGACCGTATTAAAAATGGATTTCCCGCTGTCGTCAGCGAGCGACGCGAGACGATGCGCCGTCCATGCAATCGTATTGCTTTTACCACTGCCTGCTGAGTGCTGGATCAGATAACGTTGTCCGCTACCGTTTTCGAAGACATGAGCCGCGACTTTACGAACGGCATCAAGTTGATGATAGCGTGGAAAAATAAGCTGTTTCTTTTTCTTCCGTTTGTCTTTTTTGTTTTCTTCAATTTTGAGTTCAATAAATCGCTGTAAGATATCAAAAAAGCTATCTTTTTGCAGAATCTCATCCCAAAGGTAAGTGGTCTTGTAACCCGATTCGTGAATCGGGTTGCCTTTGCCGAAGCCATCACCTTTATTAAAAGGAAGGAAGTAGGTCTTCTCTTTTTTAAGCTCCGTTGTCATATGTATCTCGTCGGTATCTATCGCGAAGTGGACGAGGGAACGCTCATTAAATTTGAAAATTGGCTCCGCCGGGTCGCGATCATGCCTATACTGATGTATCGCGTTTTCAAACGACTGACCAGTTAACGGATTTTTGAGTTCCATCGTGATGAGCGGAAAACCATTTAAGTCGATGACGACATCCAGTGAGTTGTTATATTTAGTGCTGTAGTGAACCTGCCGTGTTACCGATAACCGGTTCTTCTTATAGTTCGATGTCGCGTCAGGGTTAAAATCGTTATCTGGCTTCATGAAGAACATTCGAAGTTCTATGCCACGGTCTTTATATTTGCCTTGCGCGCTGTCGCGTAGAAAACCGATAAGCCCTTTTGGATGCGACTGAATAGCACGTGTTATTGATTGGACGACGCTGTTCTCGACAGATGCGCCGTAGATAGTTTGAAGCGCAGCCCAGTGTTTGGGCTGCGTCTCTTGTAAAAACGAAATGAGGTGAGAACGGAACAATCCTATCGGCGCATCAAACCCAGCAGGATTTCCTTTCAGGTAACCCTGCTGAAGCAATGCCTGTTCGATGGCGGATTCAAATACAATTTCACGATAATCAATGGTCACTGCACGACCTCCTCTCCGTATTGTATAACATCAATGCCTGTGACGGCTTCACTAATCAGCGATTGGCGATATTCGATAAGTTTAACTATTTGTTTTTCAGTTAGATCAATTAGTTTATTAAGTTTGTTGCAAGTTTCATCAAGATTTGCATTTATTATTCTTTGCTCGTCAATAGGAGGAAGACACACAATTTGTTCTTTAATATTTTCAGCATTAATATTCGTATTAGCCCCTCCATGCAACGTTGAGAACAAATTATTTCTAAAATATGATGAGCTTAATGCATATTTCAAAAATTCAGTATTTACATTTTTAAATTTAAATCTAATTAAATATGATGCAAATACTGATTTTTCTGGATTTCTTACTATGCCAAATTTACCTATAGTTGCACCGCTTCTTACAAATAAGAAATCTCCCTCGTCAATTTTAAATGCTTTTTCTTCCTTCTTATTCAGATTTACAAAAGGCATGTTTTCAAATGATACGTTGTAACGGTCATCTATATCAGTAATTCGTGCAAGTTTAATACCTTCATCAACGTACCCATCACTGCCATAATAGCCCTGTTTGTGTTCATGAGTTATTCTTTTAATAATTTTAACTTCCCATTTCGCCGGAACGGTGCCAAGCCCCTCAATACCCGAATCTTTCATCGGTGCATTCGGGTCGAGACCTTTTGTGACGACTTCGTCAATGATTGCTTGGCGTTTTTCTTGTAGAAGATCGATGAGCTTCTGTTTTTTTGAAATCAAAAGATCAATGTTATGGGTTCTTTTATTAAGAAAGTCTACTATTGACTTTTGGATCTCTATTGTGGGAACGTCTACCTTAATGTTTCCAATATAGTCCCAACTAGCCCTTGGCATCTTAGCTCCATAAGTAGAAGAGTTTACGTCATCAATAAAATGGTCGGACAACATTAAATAGTTTAAAAAAACAGGTGAAATTTTGTCTGATGTTTGAAGCACTAAAAACTCCCCTGAACATCGACCTTCAAAGTCAGCTGTAAATCCTTTAGCAAGGTATGGTCTTAACTTACCAAAGAGCACATTGTGTTTATAAAATAGGTTACTCTGACCATCAACTTCAGTAGGAGCATTTTCATTAATAAGTAACCTAGAAGTTTTCGGTTCTACGTTTTCTAAGCCAATATAAATTTTATGATTATCAGCATCATTGGCTTTCTGGTTTATTAGCGTACTGAGATATTTTATTTTTTTACCATCTTGATTTACGAGCATTAGTAAATGACCTCCTTGAGCAATTCAAGGATATCGCTTTCAAGTTCTTTTATTTCATTATTTATTTCAATTGAGGAGCGCAGTTCTTGATACTTATAAAAATGACGCGTAAACGGGATTTCGTACCCTACTGTACCGACTGCACCATCTTTCTCATCACGTACATCCTCGTTGATCCATGCGTCCTCCACATGTGGTCGAACTTCTGCATCAAAGTAGTCATAAACACTTTGCTTCAGTGGCACATTTTCAAAATCGCGAAGTTCAGCATCCGCTTCTTTGTTGCCTTTAGCGTCATAACAGATTTCTGCATTCTCATCGCGTTCGGCTAAAGCGGTTAGCACTGCTTTGTAAACCGGCGCTTTCATGATGATTCCAGACTGCTTAAACAGCTTCTTTAGCGCTTTTTCAAAATCGTCGCGATACATGTATATTCGATCTGACGGAATGCCAGTAAGAACATCTTTAATCGCCTCTTGCTCCACTACGGAGAGCTTAACAAACGCGGTTTGCGAATTAAGTTGTTCAATACGTTCAGGCGAAGCCTGGAAGTTCAAACGCAGCGGACGCTCAATCGTAATACGGCGATAACCAAAATCTTCGTTGTCGAATACTTTGCTTTTTTCGCCCTCTTCGAAATAGCTATATAGCTTTAAGATATCATCGATATGTTCTTGTCCAAGTTCATTTCGTTTGCTGCCCAAGCTTTTACGCATCTTCTGGTAAAGGTCTATCGCATTGATTAGTTGAACCTTACCTTGACGATTCGCAGGCTTGTGATTGCTAAGCACCCAGATATAAGTGGCAATGCCTGTGTTATAGAACAAATCCGTCGGCAATGCGATTATCGCTTCCAGCCAATCGTTTTCAATAATCCAACGGCGAATTTCGCTTTCGCCAGACCCGGCTCCACCAGTAAAGAGTGGGCTGCCGTTCAGAACGATAGCGATACGACCTTCTCCGGGCTTCATTTTGGAGATCATATGTTGAAGGAACAATAGTGAACCATCGCTTACACGCGGAAGTCCGGCGCCAAAACGACCATTGTAACTCTTTTTCTTATGTTCCTCTTCAACTTCTTTTTGCGACTTCTTCCAATCAACACCAAATGGCGGATTGGAGAGGAAGTAATGAAACTCTTCGTTTTCAAGTCCGTCCTGCGTGAAGCTGTTGCCGTATTTAATGTTGGATACATTCAGCCCTTTGAGCAGCATGTCCGATTTACAGATTGCGTACGATTCACCATTAAGTTCTTGACCGAATACTTCAACGTTCATTGTCGGATTCAGCTTACGAAGGTATTCGTAAGCCACTGCTAGCATGCCGCCGGTGCCGCAGGCTGGATCATAGATTTTGCGTACAACCTTTTCACCCGTTAATGCTGCAGCATCTGCTTCGAATAACACGTTAACCATCAACTGAATGACTTCGCGCGGTGTAAAGTGTTCCCCGGCAGTCTCATTCGATTGTTCGGAGAAGCGGCGAATCAGTTCTTCAAAGATATATCCCATCTCGATGTTGCTAACGATATTCGGATGCAAATCAATCTTGAGCATTTCTTCAAGCACATTAAACAGGATATTCGATTCCTGTAGCTTGTTAATCTGCGCCTCAAAATCGAAATATCGAATAATCTCACGCGCATTCTCCGAGAAACCCTGTACATACTGCTTAAGGTTATCCGCTAGCATGCCAGGGAAGTCACGCATTGAACGCATCGTGAACGGGTTCGTATTATAGAACTTGGAGCCCGAGGCACGCTCAAGCATCCGCTGTTGAATCGTCGTTAGAGGTTCGTTCATCGTCTTGTAGCTTTCAAGCACTTTATCCTTTGATTCCTCTAATACGCAATCAAGGCGCCGTAGCACCGTAAACGGTAGAATGACTTTACCATAATCGGATTGTTTATAATCACCACGAAGTAATTCCGCAATATTCCAAATTAAACTGACTTTATCTGAAAAATTCATATATGCTTCTCCTTATGTCTTTTGTCCTATATATATTTTTCAACACCGAATATATCTGTTCCTGCTAAAAACATATCGTAACATATGTCACTATGCTGACCAACAGCTACAAATGACCAGCTAATAAAGCCTACATAATGAGAGCCTTGACGTGAATCAATCGTTTTAATCCCATAAAGAAATCCGTCGATAATTCTCGACGGATTTCATAAAGATAAACTCTCGACAAGGCATTGTTCAATCGCTTCATTTACGACAGCAGAGAATCCTGGTTTTAGCCCCGCTGCACGGATGATTTTCCACCTGAGCACTGTTTCACGTTCTTCATACATTTGATTTACGACATACTTCACGCGTCTCACTTGGAAATCATCGATTGATTCCGAGTATTCACCAATCACCTTAGCGGTGTCTGGTAATTTGTCGAGATGCTGCTGCAATAACGCCAGTTGCTGCATTTGCTTGCCAATGTAGCTAAGCGTGAGTCGTATCGGCTTATGGACGCCACTTATTTCTGTTCCAATGACGCTCATAGCGTGGTTCGCTAACTCCCTGTCTCTTGCTTTCCAATCCACTCGAGTATCATCCCACTTCTTTCGAGGTAATGACGCCGGCGAATGTACATCGAGCCATTCTTTATCGTTTCTATATAGCCATGCAAACTCTGCTGGCAGCGCTTTGCGCACTTCCTTTCGATTCATCTCCGGGTGCGAATCAACATAGCTCTGCCAGCGACCCCTACGTTCCTCCCTATCGTCCGGGGTTGGTTGATATCCTATCTTTACATTAGTAGTCATCCCTGCTTGAATGCGCAAATACTGCCTCTTCGCTGTGGTTGGATCGACTTTTAAGATATGAGCTGCCGCCCTGTAGGATTTGCGCTCTGTATTGATTAAATCAACCAACCGTTCTTCCCAAGTACGACCGAAGTTCTTGATCCGACCGATTTTGTAACAATCGTCTTTATCGGTATCTGGTCCTCTACGTGAGTACACGAAACCACAGTCACAGCTGAACGTGCCGACAGGAATTCCACGTGTTTCATAATCGCGCGTAATAATACATGTGGTCACGACACGTTGACGATAATGACTAGCCGCGCTATTCAAGCACATCCAAGGACCTTCTCCGAACGGTGGCAGTTCTTTCGAACGAGAGAAAAAATCCGCTAAATTGCTGTCAAGAAAATGAGCAAGAAGGATGTGCTTAATGGGATGAACACTTGTCCGCCCTTTTCTCAACAGCCTTGCAAGCCAATGACTTTCTCCTTCCAGCGAGCATCCCAAATACTGCAAATACTCTACGCCGTAGTATGTTTGGAAATCTGCCTTCAGTTCACTCTTCTTGATTCTCCCATTATAATCAGCGTAGCCCCTGTTTCTAAGCAGCGAATGATACTGTCCACTTAACTCTGTTGATGAGCAGGATCTTGGCGTATTCGTCAGTAACCAATTCACCTCTGATGCTATAACTTCTGAATATTGCCACAGCTTTAACGGATTGCCTACGCATTCTGCAACATCCTGGCTTATGTCGGAGAACACATGCTTATTGTCGCGTATGATTCCCGCCTCTCTTAGCGGGATACGATGAATATGACAACAATCCACGCCGTGTAGTTGATGAGAACGATGCCAATAAGGTTCACCGTGGCTTTCTGTATCAGCAGTTATACAGGATGAACAAAAGCGTAATGTCCTGATCATGGGGACACTGCTTGCCATAACACCCGAACGCGTGTGCAAGGCTCCTCCCGATCCTGATGCCATCGCTTGTTCCAGTTGAATAATTCGTTCTGGTGCAAGAAACGGTCTGTACACAGGGAACATCGAGTGATCGTCGATCAATCGATTGACCTCTAAATGCTCGCTGCCTATATTCCTGCATACCTCTTGCAAGTTGCCAGGCAAATCGAATACAGCCGATAGCGTCTGTCTGCCTAATAAATCTTTTACTGTATGCTTGTCCGCTGCATGCGTACTCCACTCATGATATCGAGCTGCCACACTATAGAACAGCTCATCATCATATGGAGCCGGAAAAAAAGGCAATCTCATTAATGGTCCCCTTCCAAATTGAAGTCTGCATTCGTCTCAAACAGTCCTGTTTTGCTAAGCTCCTCAATCGGGTTTAAGCCGTCGCTCGACGCTTTAGCCAATACGCCTCTCAAATCGCCTGGGAACTTAGCTGCATCCACTGGCAAACGTTTCGTTCTAGTGCGCTGCTTTGTCGGAGCCGTCTGTTGTTCAGATGCTTCTGGCATTGCGATATTCAACGCAAATGCGAAAGCCGCTTGCTTAATTCTTGCAATATCGGATTCGTTGACACTTCGCGCTATCGCCATTTCAGCACATTCGATGGCGCGTTGAGTGTCATAGCCCGCTTCCTGTAACCATTTTGCAACTTCCACTAACGGCGAATCATCTTCGTCTCGTGATGCCTGTTGTTGATTACGAATTGTATTTAGCGCGCCTTCTAGTTCAATGCGTTCTGTTGTTTGATTCAGGTATTTTGATATATCGCGGATTGGAGCATAAATGTCTGAAATCTCGCGAAGTTTGTCCGTGTCGTTAGCCCTTAAAGCATCCAATATCGGCTGTACTAACCGCAACGATTCCTTAGCCACTTGTCTTATGGTTTCGGCTGTAAACCTTTCTTCCTGACCGATTACCTGCCATTGCACAATTTGATAAAGCTTAATTGCAATGTCCGGTATACCTTGCGACTGTTCGTACAGCATGTCCCTTATTGCCTTAGTTAGGGGTACCCGTTCTTGCGTCCATTGATATTTCCATAAGTTATCAATGAAATACTCCCACAATTCATCCTGCTGATAATTCGTCCATATACAATCACCCTGTCCAGCACTACGCCGGGCTTGTGAAAATTCACTGCTCAACATGTTCATCGCCTTGAATGTCCCGACGAGAACGACTGGAACACCAATCGTATTAATTAACTACACGAAGAAGTTGAGCATTAACGCCGCCCCACCACTCCTGGCTTCATTCAGACGTTGGATTTCGTCAATAACTAGCACCCCTAAACCCAGACGCGCTGCCAATAACGCCATATGTGGGAGCAAATCATCCGTTGTTGAGCGGCTCTTATAAAACTTCTTGAAATACTCGGTTCCTAGCAGCTTATCAATTGCGATGAAGAACTCCTTGCAAAGTCCTTTAATCGATCCGTCGTGGGGGCATTCGAGCTTTAGCCATACGACCTGTTTCTGCGAAAACATCTGTCCATCATACTCGGTATGGCTGATTACTTGCGTATACAGCGACAAAATATAATCCACTGCAGTTGATTTCCCCATGCCGCTTGTACCAATCATTGCAAAACCTGCAGCCGTCGAGCGTACCATTGGCTGGTCCGACTCGAAGTTGCGAGGGTCTGCTTCTGGAAATGCAGATCGAAACTGCTTGAGCCATTGTGCTTGTAGTGGATTCCTTGCAAAATAACCATTTCGAATCATCCTTGAGAACCTCTGCTCCAATTCTAGATGAATTGGCATTGGCTCCATGAAGTTGGAGATACGCTGTACGGCTTCTGCTCGGTCTAGTGCACTTAACTCTCTTTCCTGCTCGGAATATACCGGGTGCCTGCGGATCAAGTTGGCTACGTCCTCGAGGTTCCGAGGTTTTGGTAATGCCTCAATATAGGGATTGTGACGGTACATCGGATCGGTGCTTTGTTTATAGACTGCGTACTGCTCTTGTACCATCATCAGCTTCCTCCTGGATTTTGTTTTTTTAGCATATCGAGGTACGAGCTTTGCTTGCTCGGCTTATATCCCTCTTGTACTTTCTGAACGATCGACAACTCTTCTGGTGGCTTCATGTCGCCTAGGTTCCACGCTTCTCTCCGACGCTCAGCTTCCTTGCTGACTGTGCGATTGGTACGAATCCCTTTTGTCCTCTGCGCATTGCTTAATGAGACGTTCTCATTGGCTTCCTCTGTTTGTTGCTTCGCTTCATTCACGATGCTCTCCCTTATCGCTCTGAGCTCGGCATCACTTTGAGCAGCATTTGATTGATACAGCTGAAGATCCAGCTTTTCCTGCTCCTCGATATCAAGGACCTCTTCGTGACGCTTACCAAGGTATTTATGGTCCCGCTCTAATAAGGTGCAAACTTCATAAGACATGCCGTCCTTCGAGATAAGATTTATTGTATCGGCTACATTACGACTATCGAAGGCGAATTCAACTTTCCAAGAGCCTCTATTTCGAGCCCGTTCAAACCATTGTTCATCAATAGCTTTCTGGCAGGAGTAATGACGATTTTTGTATCGGATTCCAAACGGCGTAACCGTCGCGTAATCACGCTCCATTAATGCCAGTTTAATGATTTCCGATGGTTTTTCTCTCAAATGCCCGCTTCGATTTTGAATCCCCCAATTCCACAACTGATCAGGGACCGGATTGACATGGTCTTGAATCATGAATTCATTACGGTTGTACCACTCCATCCAGTGGGAATTGTTATGATTCAATACCGTATAAATCATGAGTCTCGTAAACTGATGTAAATCTAAGGTGGCATCAAGGCGGTAGTCCCTCTCCCCTCTCTCAAGTGCTCGTTCTTTGACCGCCCCAGGCACCCATTTAATCGATTTCAGATTTGCAATTCGAAAGCTTTGTTCGACGATCCCTTTCCAATCACATCGATAGGGAGGTGTGTTCGATATGCGCATTTCTAATGACTCGACTACGTTGTCAGAATTGAACCCAATCAACTCCCCTCTGTCACCAAGTAGTGCCTGCGGCAAATAAGCACTATCCCAATCCTCCTCGTTTATGTGAATTCCGAATTCGGCGCAATACGAAACCTTCTCAGTAAAGGTGTTTGCTAGTGCCATCTTAGCTCCGTTCCAACTTGGTCCCTCCAGACCCACATATAGACCAACGATTCTGCGGCTAAATGCATCTTTCACATGATAAATGATTGGTCTACCTATGATTTGTGTTCGGTCCATGCTGTTCACCAGATATACGTCTGCGATCGTTGCATCAATCTGATATATAGAACCAGGTCCAAACGACATTTCCGTTGAAGTACCCAACACAGCACGGTGCTGCAGATGGCACCTCCGAACTCCTTCCCTAGCTTGAAGGGTTGCTTTTAGATCAAACTCCTTTTCGTACCAATATTTAAACTCTCCAAATGTAGGCAACTCGTGACTCGGTGGAAGAATCGGTACATTAACTCCATGTACCGACGCATACCCCAAATTCATGTGATTTTCTTGGATCATCTTAAAACAATGCCTCAGCGGATATCTCTCTTTCGTGTTGTAATATAGCCGAACACCCACTCGAAATAGTTGTTTCATATCCTCGTCAATATTGACACCTTGCTTTTCCGGATCGAATTTCCCAAGCCTACTTTTTCGACCTCTCTTTAAACTTGTCTCGGTTACTTTCTTTTCTTGTCCTGGATTTCCGCAGTTGTAGTAGCGTGGCAATAACGCATTTTTATTCCCACCTTGCCAGTACCGCGAAAGAGACCGATAAACGTATTTCTTACTTACCCCACTTTTGTCCACTATCTGAGCCACCATTGCTCCTCTTAGTCGCGGATCATAAATATCAGGTACATCGCTTACTATTGACTCAATGAGGCTCCACCACCGATCGCGAGTTTGCTTATCTTTCTCTTTGATTTGTGATTCGGAGATAAGCTTTGCATAAGGATCGACCGAACGTTTGATGACTAGACCATCTGTTACCGCCTTGTTTACCTGCGACATTTCTCTTTCTACAGGTAATGCGCCAGTCTTATCCAGGTCAATCACTATAAGCCTGTCATTACAAGGATCTATCCAAAGTACCCGCTCAAGCGAGCGTACTTGCAATTGGTCGTCTATCCATTCCAATACAGCGTTAACTGTCAACAATATTAGAACCCTTCCCTTCGTTGAACCTCCAATGGATACCCCGGATCTATTTTCTTGCTCATATTC
The DNA here is from genome assembly GCF_009789195.1 of Paenibacillus sp. MMS18-CY102. Classification (GTDB taxonomy): domain Bacteria; phylum Bacillota; class Bacilli; order Paenibacillales; family Paenibacillaceae; genus Paenibacillus_T. The sequence goes on from NZ_WSTC01000003.1 coordinate 206,132, forward strand.
ACTTCCCAGATACGGTTTGCGATTAAATGCTTGATCACCCAGAGAGACGTACCACCTTCCATTCCTAATGCTTGGTCGTTTTCAAGCGCTACCTTGGCATATGAGGAATGCTGTTGCTGAAGCATTGTGAACAGCCGCTTCTCAATCAGCCAAAGCATTTGCGGGGATACCAGAGTATCCATCGATGCCTTCGCAGAATGAATAAATCCTACATTCCACGCCAGGTTTCTTTGAATCTGTTTCTCCGTAACAACCTTGAAGTCTATCCCCCTTTCCTTCCAGTAAAGTTGTTCAATCATTATCTTTTCGAGTGTGCGTTTCGATAAGAGATCAGACTCCGTTTTTATTGACCGAGCCAGTAAAACTGGTGAATCGTTGAAGACCGAATCAACCAGGAAATCAGTCGTCATTACTGCATACTCGTTGTATTTGTTAACGAAAGGATGCTTAATTCCCAATCGCTTAGCGATATCAAGCGTTTCATCAATTTGCAGTGGATACTGTTCTCGAATATCGGTGACATCTGCATTCCAATCCAGCGTATACAAATACTCCAACTCAAGATTAGAGAGAACATGATGCACTCTCCCCGTTGTCCAGCCCTTATCCCGCGTGGAGAGACCTCTTGAAGGTACATCTCTTACCGTTAGCCAAGGTTTATAATCTTGTCCACGCCCTTGTCCACGCCCTTCTTTAACTAACTGCGCCATTGTTGCTTCAGTGATTCTGCGATATCTCGACATGACTTTCCTCCTCGTCTGATGCCTGACCAAAACAACAAAAAAGGTCGAGTACATAGCTATCCCTATAGGGAATTGCTATGTACTCGACCTTTACGATTTAATAGGTCGACAAAAGACGAAACAAGAATACGATCATCGGTCACTTTTATGAATTCATGCTACACTTCTAATAATATACCCCTATATTATTCCATTCATACATCGTTTCACGACATTTTTTCGCGTTCTTCATTCCTCTTCTAATGAAATTACCATCTCATACGCTGCCTCTCGTGAACCAGGTACAAGTAGCTCATATGGTTGTCCATATAGATCCGCAATGCATTCTGCTTTATCACTAGTTGATTTCATGACAACTATCTCGTCGCAGTCATAAAAATTAATGACATGCCAGCACACTGGCTCGTCTACAGCTCCTTCAGGTTCATGTTCCATTAGAACATGCTCAATTGCAAAGAGTGGACAAGCGAACTCTATGCCTGCTTTCTTGTGATACAACGAACACTTTATCTTACAGAAGCTTTCAATCGAATTCAGCATCAGTTTAAAATTTTCGTTTGTAATTGTTACTCGATCAGACATCGTAATCGTCACCTTTGTTGTATTGCCCGGGCTATCCATAGCATATATCATCAGCCCCGACACCATCAATGAACGATTAGGGCTATAAAAACATACGAGGACAAAACAAAACATAGTTAGTCCATGCCAATCGTCTGAAATGCTTCCTGACGACAAAGTAGCCACTATACAGAAAATAGCCTGCCAGATTGCCCGGCAGGCTATTTCATCAGTTGCCATGTTTATTTGTTGGTTTCCAACTTTATTTGTCAGTTGCCAACTCTATTTTCTAGTTGCCAACTTTATTTGTCGGCATCAAGTCTAATTAGCTTCCCCCAACCACTACTCCACCGTCACACTCTTCGCCAAGTTACGCGGTTTATCCACGTCATTGCCGACAGCAAGCGAAGCATAGTAAGAGATCAACTGCAGCGGGATAACCGAGACAGCAGGCGACAGGATTGGCAGTGTTTTTGGAATAGCGAACAGCTCGTCGACCGACTTGCTGACTTCTACTTCACTGCCTGCGTTCGCGATTGCGAGTACGTGTGCGCCGCGTGCTTTGACTTCTTTAATGTTGCTAAGTGTTTTCTCGTACAGCTCCTCTTGCGTTACGAGCGCGATAACCGGGATACCGTCCTCGATCAGCGCCAGCGTGCCGTGCTTCAGCTCGCCTGCAGCGTAAGCTTCGGAGTGGATATACGAGATCTCTTTGAGCTTCAAGGAGCCTTCTTGCGCGACTGCGAAGTCGACGCCGCGGCCGATGAAGAACAGGTTTTTGTGTACAGCGATCGAATCCGCTACTTGCTTCAGTACAGCGGATTGTTCAAGCACCGCCTCAACTTGCTCAGGCAGCTCTTGCATAGCCGTCAAAATCTCCGTAATTGCCGCTTGCTCCATCGTTCCGAGCGTTTGCGCCAAGTAGACGCCGAACAGGTAGAACGCGATCAGCTGCGACGTATACGCTTTTGTCGATGCTACAGCGATCTCCGGTCCTGCCCATGTAATAAGCACATCGTCCGCTTCGCGAGCGACCGAGCTGCCTACAACGTTAGTGATCGCCAGTACGCGTGCGCCGTTGCGTTTTGCTTCACGCAGTGCTGCGAGCGTATCTGCTGTTTCACCGGATTGGCTCACAACGATTACGAGCGTATCCGGCGTGATGATTGGCGAACGGTAACGGTATTCCGAAGCAACGTCCGTCTCAACTGGAATGCGAGCCATACGCTCGATTACTGTTTTGCCTACGAGACCTGCGTGATAAGCCGTACCGCAAGCAACGATATGCACTTTGCGAATGCCTTTTACTTGCTCAGCCGTCATGCCGATTTCCGTTAACGACACCGACTGATTGTCTTCCGACACGCGACCGCGCATTGTGTCACGGTAAGCCTTAGGCTGCTCGTAAATTTCTTTCAGCATAAAGTGATCGAATCCGGCTTTCTCTGCCGTTACGAGATCCCAATCGACATGGAATATTTCCTTGGAAATAAATTCGCCCTCTGTCGTCATCAGTTCGACACCATCACGTGTCAGAACCGCCATCTCGCCGTCGTTCAAAATATACACATTACGTGTATGCTCGAGAATTGCCGGGATATCCGATCCGATAAAGTTCTCGCCTTCTCCGACACCAATGACGAGCGGGCTCGCAAAACGAACCGCAACGAGCTTAGTAGGCTCGAATTCCGTCAAAACGCCGAGTGCAAATGCACCGCGCATACGTTTAACTGCACGTTGTACAGCTTCTACGATGTTGCCGTCATATTCATCAGCTACCAGATGAGCAATAACTTCCGTATCTGTTTCCGACACGAAGTTATGGCCTTTTGCTGCGAGTTCGTCTTTCAGGTCCAAATAGTTCTCGACGATGCCGTTGTGCACGACCGAGAATTTCGAAGAATTGTCCGTGTGGGGATGCGAGTTCACATCCGAAGGCTTGCCGTGCGTTGCCCAACGCGTATGCCCGATTCCAACAGAACCAGCAAGCGGCTCCTCTTGAAGCTGGCCTTCCAATACAGCAAGACGGCCTTTCGACTTACGAATTTCCAAAGTATTGCCCGTGAATACTGCGATACCAGCGGAGTCGTACCCGCGGTACTCCAGCTTCTTCAGACCTTCGATCAAAATTTCTTGCGAGTTACGATTACCAATATATCCTACGATTCCGCACATATTAATATAGACCTCCGTTAGGTTCCAATTTCCCTCGACCTACGAATGCCCGCTGCGCGGCAGAACGGTATGAAGTTCAAGTTTCATTACCCTCCTGCCCATTCGATCGCACAAGCGGCATCGCGGACGCTAGGGTTATTTGTTATTTGTAAAGCTTAAATAAGGCAGACTGAACCTGTACTGTCTCCAAGGATGCTCTATCATCCGACGACACATGTAGATTCGCCTGTTCACGCATGTCTTGCTTTTCATTCCGCCGCACGATTGTCCGACCGGTCGCCCGCGTCGTTTTACGTAACGGCTTACGGTATGAATGTGTACCGGGAGGTCCCCGCCGAAAAACTCGAACGCCTCCACCTCGTCAGCTTGCACAGCCGCTCTTCCCTCCGTTGGGAATGGTTTGTTGCAGCAGCTTTCCATGTCGCAAGCTCTGGCGCTTGTGTTGCTTTATGAAAACCCCAACCCTCGCTTTCAATTCCAGAATCATAATCCCTATCATATTCACTTTTGCGACATTTCGCAACAAGTTTCTTTAGCCAAGGGCGACCCACCCAAACCCTCCCTCTTCAGGGAGGGCCCCGAGGGTTCCACCCTCTGGACACCGGAAGCTGCTTATGGTGGCTTTGGTGCTAGGAGCCGCTTTCGTCCCTTTGGGACACGCTCTACTTTTGCTTTACCCAGTTATGGTTGATTGTAAGCATCTGGCATGTGGCGTTCTCCCCAGCTTTGGTGCTGGGAGTCGCTTTCGTCCCTGCGGGACACGCTTTACTTCTCTGTAACACTACTTGTTCTACCAAAAACGGATGAACAGCGTGCTTGCTCCACCATTCATCCGCGTTTATTAGATCATCTATATAGTGTCGATTACAATTAGCCCAACTGCGTCTTCACAACGTCCACGATTCGGTGTACGTATGCTTCGACTTGATCCTTGTCCGGACCTTCCGCCATAACGCGGATAAGCGATTCCGTGCCGGAAGGGCGCACGAGTACGCGGCCATTGTCGCCGAGCTCTGCTTCGACCGCACTAACCGCTTCTGCGATTGCTGCGTTGTCGTTGTATAGCGTCTTGTCTGCTACACGCACATTGACTAGCACCTGCGGGTATTTACGCATGAGCTGCTTCAGTTCGCTCAGCTTCTTGCCCGATTGTACGAGCGTATCGACTAGCTGCATAGCAGTTAGAATGCCGTCTCCTGTCGTATTGTAGTCGAGGAAGATGACATGGCCGGATTGCTCGCCGCCGAGGTTGAATCCGCCACGGCGCATTTCCTCCATGACATAACGGTCACCAACTGCCGTTTGAGCCGTTTTCAGCCCAAGCTTCTCCGTCGCTTTGAAGAAACCGATATTGGCCATAACCGTCGTTACGATCGTTTCGCCTTGCAAACGGCCTTGGCGGCGCATGGCATCGCCACAAATGCACAAAATATAGTCGCCGTCGACTTCTTCCCCCTTCTCGTCGATCGCGATCAAGCGATCCGCGTCGCCGTCGAACGATAAGCCGAGCTGTGCGCCATGCTTAAGCACTTGATCGCGCAAATACTCAGGGTGCGTCGATCCGACGCCATCATTGATGTTGCGGCCATTCGGCTCTGCGCCAACCGTAATGACATCAGCGCCCAGCTCGCGGAATACGCGAGGTGCTAATTCATAAGCGGAGCCGTGTGCGCAATCGAGCACGACTTTGACGCCTTCGAACGACGATTGAATCGTCGTTTTCAAATATTCGAGGTAGCGGTACTTCGCCGTATCGTCGGACGTTACCGTACCGATATCGCCGCCTTCTGGACGAGGCAGCTCATCAACCTCTGCGTCCATGAGACGCTCGATCTCAAGCTCAGTCTCATCCGACAGCTTGAAGCCGTCGCCGCCGAAAAATTTAATGCCATTATCCGCTACCGGATTATGGGAAGCAGAGATCATTACCGCTGCATCAGCTTTCAGCTCACGCGTCAAATACGCAACAGCTGGCGTCGACACGACGCCGATCCGAACAACGCTAGCGCCGATAGACAAGAGGCCCGCAATAAGTGCAGCTTCCAGCATAGGGCCCGAAATGCGTGTATCCAGGCCGATGACGACCTTTGGTTTATCCACTTGGCCTGCGAGTACGTAGCCGCCGCAGCGTCCGATTTTATATGCCAGCTCTGGCGTTAGTTCACGGTTAGCAACCCCGCGCACGCCGTCAGTTCCAAAATATTTACCCATGAATGTCAATTCCCCTTCTGTATCTAAATATATGCAATAGCCCGGCAGTGAGTACCCCCGTGCTCTCCGCCTCAATACATGCAATTAGCCTTAGCCCCATTAATGATTGGCAGCATTAACTCCGTCAGTTCCACTGCTGTCACCATTAACAGCGCCAGTGTCCGTTACGTTCGTGTTATCGCTTCCGGCCTGATTGTTTCCGCCTGCACCCGCTTCAGTGCCGCTCACACTGCCTCCAGCGTCCTGTCCTGCAGCAGCGCCTGCGTCCGCATCAGATCCAGCACTTCCTGTGCCTGCCGCGCCATCAGTTGCTTCATCATCCTCTGGCTTAATCACAGGCGTTGAATCTACAGGCCCTGCTGGAGGCTCCTTGCCCGCCGGGTTCGTATCCTTCGGCTTCGCAAGCGCAGCCTTATCGTCAATTATATCGACTGTGACCTTCACTGGAGCCGTATCTGGGCTTAAATAGTTCGGCAGATGGATATCAAGCGTCACCTCATGCTGCCCGACACCGAGCGATTCCAGCCTTGCAACGGCCTGAACGTCGGCTTCTTTCAAAGCCGTCAGCAGCGTAGGCGCACCGCGAACGGTAACATCGACCAATCCATCCGTTGGGATCAGTACATTCGCTGACATGCCGTCCGCTAAGCCGCTCAAGGTAACCGGCACACGCTCGATTAAGCGGCTGCTCGTCTGCTCAACGGTTACGTTGACCGACACATTCTTCGGATCTACTGCAGCAACGCCATCAATTGGCTTGATGTCATAGGTATAAGTGCCCGAGCCTGTCACTTTGTCCAAATCTACCGTTACCCCATCATAAAACTCCAGCTTGTCCAGCTCGTTCTGTGGGCCGTAGACCGTTACTTGCTCCGTCGATAGCTCAAGCTTAGCAATACTTAAGCCTGCAGGCAGCTCACCTGTAAACCCGATCTGAAGCGGCAATTGCTTGAATGGCTTCGTAATCGGCACTTCAACCTCAACAACGCTTGGGCTGACGACCGCATTTTTCAGTTCCTTGCCATCATTGTCATAGACGATAACACGTGCACGCTTCTCGCTGACCGTTTCTTCCTCACCATTTACATTTACATTTACCGCTACAGCCCCGACTGTCTCCAGCTCGTCCTCTGGCAGTGTAACGTGTACCCGATTGTTCGGCTTCACGATTGGCTCTCCAGCCTTATAACCGTTCGCTGGCGCGCCTTCTGTCAGCACCTGGACTTCGAACTCCTTCGTCTGCATCGGTTCGATCTGTACGGTTGCTCGGTTAGGCGTCATCTTCACGAGCTCCACGCCACGCGGCAACTCTACTGATAATACCACCTCATGCCGCCCGTTGGGCACTTCAGATAAGTTAGCGGATACCACATAATCATCCGGTGACGCCGCAGCTAGACGGGCACGGGAACCGCTTACGACGAGCTTGACTGCACCTGGGTCGATCGAACGCAGCGCACGCGTTTTCTCATCCAGGCCAATCGTTTTGATCTTTACAGAATCAATGACATGCGATTCGTTCGTTGAAATCGCCGCATTCGGATTCGATTCCGGATCAAAATGTACAACCGCCCATAACATCAATGCAATGAGGACGGATAAAATTTTGAGAGCTGTCGGGTGCGTTAACCATTTATCCATTGTTCCCGTCAGCCCCCTTCCGCCGCCAGAACGAGGTCTTCGCTTTCTCTCCTTGGCTATTCGCAGGCATCAGCTCTTCGAACAGCTTCGAGATTAACGATTCTTCTTTAATGTCGCGAACGATCATCCCATTCAAACATAGCGACACCTGTCCAGTCTCCTCCGAGACGACAACGGAAATCGCATCGCAGCCTTCGCTAACGCCGATCGCAGCCCGATGCCGCGTACCGAGCTCCTTGCTGATGAATGGATTTTCCGAGAGCGGCAAATAACATGCGGCAGCCATTATTTGATTCGCGCGAACGATGACAGCCCCATCATGAAGAGGCGTATTCGGCGTAAAAATATTAATGAGCAGCTCCGCGCTTATCCGCGATTCCATCCCGATGCCCGATTCGATAAACTCATTCACGCCCGTCGTCCGCTCAAACACGATTAATGCCCCAATTTTGCGTTTGGACATATAGTTCACGGCTTTAATAATCTCTTTGATCCGCTCGTTAATCTGATCCCGCTCCAGCCCAGTCGACCGCCCGAAAAATTTCCCTCGGCCCAGTTGCTCCAGCGCACGCCTAAGCTCTGGCTGAAAAATGATCAACACGCTTAATACGCCGAAGGTGAACATTTGGTTCATCAGCCACTTGAGCGTACCCAAATTCAGCCAGGTGCTCAGCGCCCAAGTCGCGACCAGCACCAAGATGCCTTTCAGCAATTGAATCGCGCGCGTACCCCGTACGAGTAAAATCAATTTATATATGATGTAACTGACAGCCGCAATATCGATAAGATCTTTAATGCCGTTCTGCCAGCTTATGTCGTTAAAATAATTCATCAGTTCGCAGGCCCCCAAGCGACAATTACCCATCTGATGCCTATTTGACGCGAAATTTCAACACAATTTGCCCAAAATGGGCTCTTTATCTGTTATTTTTATCGGCCTCGCGCCCGTTAGACTGAATACAAGACGGCTATTCTGTAGCCATAACTGTTTTTATAGTCAACCTTATTATTTTCTAGAAAGGGAAATGTAAATCCTTCTTATGCAAGAAAAAAAAGTGCCCACCGTTTATCGGAAGGCACTTATCATCATTTGGCTATGTCAGAAACCGTCTCCGTCACTTTGTACCAGAACCAGTCGAGCGCCCGGTCAATCGTTCGGCTCGAGCCTGCAATGTGCGCTGTCGAGGCTAATTGGAGCGAGCCGTCTATGACGGTCAAATTGCCATCTACGTCGCCCTGCACCTCCGCAATTCCATTCTCAATGGTCAAATCGCCATGGACCTTCGTTCCCGCAGGAACAATGACTTTATCTCCTTGGATGACGACCGACTGCAGATCTTGGCCTCTCACGATCAACTCTCCGCCCTGATGCCACATCGATAAGAAGCTAGACAGCATAACGAAAAGGAAGAGTGCCGCGACCGTAGCTGCCGGATGGTTCCTTACCCAGCTAATCCACGGCGACTGCCTGCGCCGCTTCGGCAGGGCAGCCATAATCCGCTCATTCAAGCGTTCCGACTGCTCTGGTTCGATCGATCCGCGCGCATGCATCGCAGATGACAGCAGCGATTCTGTTCGATCTAGTTGTTCGAATTTCGTTCGACATGATGGACATTCCAACAGATGGGCCTTTAACTCACGAACATCTTGTTGAGGCAATTCGCCGTCCAAATAATCATGCATCCACACGGTGGCGACGTTGCAATTCATGGCAGCCATTCCTTTCCCCTTCACGCTTAAACATCAGGTCATTGCTATACAATACGCTCGGACCTGCCAGGACGTTTCAATTCCTGTACACTCCGCTTTTTTACAGTTTATGCTCTAGCCTTTTACGCAAAAATTCGCGCCCGCGATGCACCCGCGTCTTGATCGTCGTCACCGGCATGTCCAGAACGTCCCCGATTTCCTGCAGCGACATCTCCTGCAAATACCGAAGAACCATAACCGATTTGTATTTCGCGGGCAACGTTTCAATCGCTTGATGAATAATGCGCTGCGTCTCCGACAGCATCGTTTCGCTCTCCGGTGTCCGGTTATCGCTTGGCACCATCGAATAGCCGTCTAACCCCTCATGGTCGGCCGACTCTGCATCTAACGAATAAGTCGGCTTTCTGCGCCGCAGCCGGTCAATGCACAAATTCGTCGCGATTCGATAAATCCACGTTGAAAATTTGAGTGATTCATCGTAACGCTCCAGATTGCGATAAACGCGAAGAAACGCATCTTGCACGACGTCCTCCGCTTCTTGGCGGTTATACAGCATGCGGTAGGCCATATGATAGAGCTTATCTTGATACATATCCACGATCTCGGCGAATGCCTGCTGATCGCCTTTCAGCGCCAGCCTGGCTAACCTCGCTTCTACTGATATCACCGTTATTCCCCCAGACGTGACGATTGCTCCTCCGATCGATTGCCGGATCGCCGCTCGGCCACTACGATGCCGCACAAAATGAGTACGATGCCGAACGTCTGCCACATGCTAATCCGTTCCCCTGCTACGAGCCAGGCGGCGAACGCCGCTACAGGCAACTCCATCGAGCCCAGCATAGAAGCTAAGCTGCTTCCTATTCTTGGAATGCCGATCGTAAATAATACAGTCGGGATAACCTGTCCGAGTGTCCCTAACACCAAGCCGATTCCTGCCATCTGCAGCTCACGTGCCCCTGCACCCGCATGCCAACCATATAACAAGACAACGAGCAATAGCGAAGCTGATGTAATAAAAGCAGACTTCATAACGGGATCACCCGCTACTTCTACCCTGCCCGTTAGCCATAAGAACAAACTATAGGTTATCGCTGACAGAAGCCCGTACAACGATCCGATGGAATCGAGCCGATCAAGCCCATCACTCGTTACCCCAACTGCTAGCACGGTACCGGCTAGTACAATGGCAATAGCTACCCAATGCCATCGATTCGGCCATTTTCGGTTCCAAATGCTGTCTATTAGAATCGTAATCCACGTAAACTGAAAAAGCAAGACGATCGCGAGTGAAGCATCCAATCGAGCTAACGCCAAATTGTACAGAATGGTCGTTGCCCCCATGCCAAATATCCCAATTGAGGCTAACTTTATCCACGGGCCCCGAAATGGATTCGACCATGAACCGCGCCGTGACAACACCATTGTCCATAACAAAATTGCCCCGATTCCTACCTGGTGAACAGTGATTTGCTCGAATGTATACCCGTGATCATAGGTAAGTTTCACAATGGGCGATAACAATCCGTAGCTCGATGCCCCCAACAACACGAACAGAACCGCTAAGCCGTATCCTGGCGCTTTCAATTGCTTTCCCTCCTCAAACCGCACAAAAGGCCGGGCAGGACGGCTTATCGCCGCCCCTGATCCCGACCTTGCATTCCATTTCTATTGTATGCCGCAACAGCAAGCATGCTGTTAAGCATTAGCCCGTATTGCGAAGACCAGCTGCAATTCCGTTAATCGTAAGCAGCACTTCACGCAGAAGTTCTGCATCGCTGCTATCATCTGGAATCGAGCGAAGCTCAGTCAACAGCTGTACTTGCAGGTAGCTGAGCGGATCGACGTACGGATTACGCAGGCGAATCGACTCTTGAATAACCGGTACGTTATCCAAAATTTCCGATTGTCCCGTAATGTCGAGGATGAGGCGCAGCGTGCGCGCATACTCTTCTTCGATTTGTCCGAAAATACGGTCGCGGATCGTGCCGTCTTTGATCATTCCCGCATATTCGCGAGCGATGAGCAGGTCTGCTTTTGCTAGCGCCATTTGCAAGTTGTCAATAAGCGAACGGAAGAACGGGAAGCGCGTGTACATGTCACGAAGCTTCTGCATGCGCCCGTTGTCGCCTTGTACGAACTGCTCGATTGCATAGCCTGATGCATACCATGCTGGCAGCAAGTAACGGCTTTGCGTCCATGCGAATACCCATGGAATCGCACGCAGGTCTTCGAACCGGTCGCTGTTTTTCCGTTTCGACGGACGCGAACCGATGTTCAGCTCGCCAACCTCAGCCAGCGGCGTCGATTCCTTGAAGAACGTCATGAAGTCTGGATCGCGGAAGATCAGATCCTGATACTTGTTGAGCGCCGTCTCGGAGATGGTGCGGGCAATATCGTCCCAATCCGTTTCAACCTTCGGCATTTGCTCTGGGTATTTCGCCAGGCGTGCTGCCGTGATGAGCGCCCAAGTTGCTTGCTCAAGGCTGCGGTATGCAATATCATGCAAGCCGTAACGCGAGGACAATACTTCCCCTTGTTCCGTAATCTTGATGCCGCCGCCAATCGTATGGGGAGGCTGTGCCAAAATGCTGCGGTTCAGCGGCATGCCGCCGCGTCCAAGCGCGCCGCCACGGCCGTGGAAGAACTTCAGCTTCACGCCGAATTCGCCCGCCGAAGCCGTAATGTCGTTCAACGCTACGCGCAGCTCCCAGTTTGCCGTAACAACGCCGCCGTCCTTGTTGCTATCGGAATAACCCAACATGATTTCATGGACTTCGCCCATAGCAGAAACAGCTTCACGGTAAATCGGCAGCTCGAACAGCTTCTTCATAATGCCAGGCGCTGCATGCAAGTCGTCGATTGTCTCGAACAGCGGCACCGATTGCAGCGTGCAACGCACTGTGCCGTCTGCTTCCTTACGGAACAGGCCGACTTCCTTCGCGAACACCATGACTTCAAGCATGTCACTCGCAGCTTCCGTCATACTGATCAGGTAGCTCGAAATGCAGTTAATGCCGAATTCCTTTTGCGCACGGTATACCGTCGCATAGACATCCAAGCACTCACGCGTCGATTCCGAATATTCCAAATGCCCGCTCGTCAATGGGCGCGGATCGTTAAGCAGCTTCGCAAGCAACTCAACCTTCGCATCCTCTTCCAGCGCAGCATAGTTATCTACAATGTGCATCTTCTGCAGCACTTCAGTCATCGCATTCTCATGCTCTTGGCTGTGTTGGCGAATATCCAGCTTCGACATATGGAAGCCGAATAGTTCCACCTGGCGAACCAACTTGCGAATATGCGTATCTGCCGCATAGTCCGCGAAGTGATGGCGCAAGCTGCGGTCGATAATTTTGAGATCCTCAATAAGGCCTTCCGGGTTCTCGTAACGGTTCACAGCGCCTTCACGCGTGTTCGCCAGCTTTTGCAAAATGTAGCCCACTTTAATGCGATACGGCTCTTGCTCGTTGCGCCAAATGTCCACACAGTTAAGCTCGACGTTCTCGCGGTCTGCACGGATCGATTCCACCAGCTCAGGCGATACTTCGACGATGTTTGTGCTGAAGCTCAGCAGCCCCATCAGCTCTTGCAGCGCTTCGCTGTACTTGTCCAATGCCAACGCACGATGCAGCGTCAACGTTTCCCACGTTACCTTAGCTTTAACCGACGGGTTGCCGTCACGGTCGCCGCCAATCCACGAACCGAACCGGAGGTACGATGGCACATGCCAGTTCTCATCCGGGTAGTACTTCGCCAAGCAACGCTCCAGCTCTTCGTATACGTTCGGCAGCGCTTCGAAAAGCGTCTCGTCGAAGAAGAACAAGCCGTTGCGCACTTCGTCGATAACTGTCGGCTTACGGCCGCGAAGCTCATCCGTCTGCCACAGCGTGAACACTTCGTTCAACAGCTTCTCACGCAGCTTCTCGCGTTCGCGATGCGTCAGCGTAGGATCGTCGAGCTCCATCACGTCGCTTGCGATCCGCTTATGGATGTCCAATACTGCACGCCGCGTTGCTTCCGTTGGGTGCGCCGTCATTACAAGCTCCAACGAAATGCCGTTAAGCATATCTTTAACGTCTTCAATCGCGATATTGCGTTCCTTCAGTACCTTTACGGCATCCTCGATTGATCCTGGTTGAGCACCTTCGCCTGCTGAGCGCTCGTAATCGCGTTTGCGGCGAATACGATGGTTTTGCTCGGCGATGTTGACGAGTTGGAAATACAACGCGAATGCCCGAATGACCTGGTGGCGAATATCAGGACTTAAGGAAGCGATTGTTGACTTAAACTCATCATACAGCTCCGGGATGTACTCCGCGCGAAGCGACTTACTCATCTCACGGATTTTCTCGACGATCTCCAGCAGCTCTTCGCCGCCTTGATGGACGAGCACCTCACCCAAAATGTTGCCTAAGAAACGAACGTCGCGGCGAAGTAAAGAGTTCGCATTTGCTTTGTTCGCTGTCAGGCTCGTTGCAGTCTGTTCCGACATACCTGTTCCTCCTTCAGATCACATCGTTTCTGCCGTTCCCGGCCGGCCGTTCTTACGATGCCATCTTTGTCTGTAAGGTTTTCCATTACATTTTGCACAAACAAAATCAACCGCGCGGGTTAAACGCTTCATGCCAGGCTACAATCCCATCAATCTTATGGACGTTGCTGCTTCAAGCACACACAGCTGATTTTGCTGTACAAAATGGTTCGCGACGATACGCCATAAGCGGACGCGCTTCAATACACTTTTCTTATCATACTACAAAACGGTGATGTGTTGAAGTGCTTCCTCGTGAAACTCAACATCTGCCAGAATAACAAGAAAGCTCCTCACCAGTGAAGGCAAGGAGCTGATTCGTTCTATCAAAGTAATGAAATGGCGTGCCCTGAGAGATTCGAACTCCCGACCTTTTGATTCGTAGTCAAACGCTCTATCCAGCTGAGCTAAGGGCACATATGGAGCGGAAGACGGGAATCGAACCCGCGACCCTCGCCTTGGCAAGGCGATGCTCTACCGCTGAGCCACTTCCGCATGTATGCCGGTTGCTGAACGTCGTTGTTCTTAAGCAACAGAAATGATTATACACCTTTTCAAACCGCAATGCAAGTGTTTCTTATTCAGAACTGAATTTAATCGTTCGGCTTACATTCCACTAGGTCTTTTCGCCACTTCCTGACCAAACTTGCCGTAAGAAACAAAAAAACTCCATATCGGAGTTTGTGTTAAAAGTTGGAGCGGGTGATGGGAATCGAACCCACGCTATCAGCTTGGAAGGCTGAAGTTCTACCATTGAACTACACCCGCAAATAAGGAAATGGTCGGGATGACACGATTCGAACATGCGACCCCCTGGTCCCAAACCAGGTGCTCTACCAAGCTGAGCTACATCCCGTTATGCGTAAATGGCGTGCCCTGAGAGATTCGAACTCCCGACCTTTTGATTCGTAGTCAAACGCTCTATCCAGCTGAGCTAAGGGCACTAATTATGGAGCGGAAGACGGGAATCGAACCCGCGACCCTCGCCTTGGCAAGGCGATGCTCTACCGCTGAGCCACTTCCGCATGTTGTTTGTCTCTGCCGTTTCATCAGCGGCGACAAGAAATAATATAACAGATAAATAAAACGAGTGCAACCCTTTTTGCAAAAAAACTTAAATTCTTTTTTATATCGCTTATTTCCCCTATCCAAGCCGGCTGGTTTCACTGACTAAATGATTGATTTCTCCATCAAAAAAAGCCGTACGATCCATGCCCTGATTTACACGGCATAGCCCATACGACTTATTGACTAATCAATTAATCCGTTTAACTAGCCGTCACGCAACTACACATCGGCTGCGGCTGACTGCCCTATACCACAGCCGCCTCTAATATCCGGCTGTCCCGTTGCTGTGTTGCCTCCGAATGCGAGTTTACAAGCGCATATGGCAAGCATAGCGGCACGCCAGAACGAGGATCCCGTACGATATCTGCCTCAATGTTGAATACTTCTCGCAATATTTGAGGCGTCATTACTTCTTCGGGCGAGCCTTCGCCTTTGACCGTCCCTTTGTTAATGGCGATCATATGATGCGCATAGCGTGAAGCATGATTAAGATCATGGACAACCATAACAATCGTCCGGTTATTCTCTTCATTCAGCTTCTGCAGCAGCTGCAGCACCTCAAGCTGATGTGCCATATCAAGGAATGTAGTCGGCTCATCCAAGAATAAAATATCGGTTTCTTGTGCCAAAGCCATTGCAATCCATGCCCGTTGGCGCTGGCCGCCAGACAGTTGATCGACTGGACGTTCCGCGAACTCCATCATCCCAGTCGCTTGAATTGCCCATTGGACAATGGAACGATCTTCTTTCGTCAAGGAGCCAAACCCCTTTTGGTAAGGGAACCGGCCGTAGGAAACGAGTTCTGAAACAGTCAAGCCATCAGGCGCTGTTGGGTTTTGTGGCAAAATTGCAAGCTGCTTCGCAACTTCCTTAGTCGATTGCTTATGAATCGATTTTCCATCCAACAATACTTGCCCATTAGAAGGAGACATAATCCTCGCCATCGTTTTCAGTATCGTCGACTTTCCTGATCCGTTCGATCCGACAAGTGCAGTGATTTTGCCTTGCGGAATCGCGATATTCAAATTTTCTACGATCAACCGGTCTTCATAAGAAATATTCAACTGGGACGTCGTAAGCCGAATCATATTCTAGTCACTCCTTCTTCTGAGCAAGCACGCAGTCTAATTCCCACGAAAGGGAGGATATTCTTGTAGGTAATCATCAACTGGCATACAATGGATGATAACGATTATCACTGTTCTCTACTAACGATGATAATCGTTATCAGTTCATTCGTCAATCATTTATGTTTCATCTTCTTCATTTGTGGCACTAAACTGCTTCAACAACGCTTCTTTAAATAAGCGCGCCGCTGTGCTGAGCGTTCGTTCCCGATGTGTAATAATTCCATGCTTTATTGTCACAGGTTTATTCATTGGCAAAATAACGATCCGGCCTTCAGCTGCATCCTGTTCGATGGTTCGGCGCGGCAAGCATGCAATGCCCACTCCTGATTTAATGAGCTGCTTTACCATATCGAGGCTAGGCAGCGCCATATGCTCCACAGCCTGATGCTGCTCTTGCAGCCACCGGTGCCCAACCGTATGGTAGATGCATTGTTCACCGAATGATAGCAGAGGTGCACCTTCAAGCGCTCCCCAGCCCTCTACAGCCCATTTGCGCCCCCAGTTTTGCGATACGGCGATTACAAGCTCATCTTCTATTAAAGGCTCGAATAAGAGCTCCTCTGCCTCTGGCTGCAGCGGAACGATGCCTAGCTCAATCCGATGGCGCAGCACTTCGCGAACTGTATCCGTTTGGAAGCCTGTTTCTATTTTGACTCGAATATCAGGGTACTCCTGTAAAAATCGTCCAAGCCAATTCCCCCATTCTGAAACGTAAAACGACTCCAACAACCGAATCGATACGATTCCCTTCGGGCTATCGCTCCCAGCCATCGCTTCCTCCATCATCGAAGCCAACTGCAGGAATCGATACATAAATGGCGCTGCTTTCTCCCCTGACTCAGTCGGTGTTATGCCGCGTGAACTTCGAACAAAAAGCTGGTGCCCCAATTGCTCCTCTAACAGTTTTAAATGTACGGTAACCGTCGATTGCACATATCCAAGGCGCTCCGCAGAACGGCTTATGCTGCGTTCCTCCCATAAAGCCACGAAGGTTTTTACAAGCCGCCCCTCCATCCGGTCATACATCAACATCATTCCTAACTATTTTAATTAGCGATAGTATATATTGAATCCATTCATTATTCAAATACTTCTTTCAATGATATGCTGAAATCAGTTAAAGGGCAGTGGCGCAGGCAGGAACAACAAAAGCAACCCGCTGCCTCCACTTCATTAAGGATGAGAATTTGTGCAGGTGAGTGAGGTTCCTAAAGCATTAAAAAAACGAGAGGTGTGCATGAGATGGTTAAACAGGGGTTTCGGATTGGCATTTATGTATTCAAAGATGCAGAGGTACTCGATTATTCCGCACCTATCGGTGTCATTAGTGTAGCTAGACGGTATGACCCATCATTGGATGTGTTCACGATCAGCGAATCGATGCGCCCTATTCAGACATTAACAGGCTTAACAATCATGCCAACCTATTCCTTCAGCGATAAGCCTGCGATGGATGCATTCGTTATCCCAGGCGGCTATGGGACGAGACAAGAAATGTACAACCGCAATCTTCATCAGTTCATAAACGCATTAGGCGAAGAGTGTCTTCTTACGAGCGTGTGTACAGGATCTTGGGTGTACGGTCAAATGGGACTGCTCAATGGGCGCACCGCCACCAACCGTAAAGAGCCGGACGCCTTAGAGTCCTCTTCTTTAGGGCTGACACCAATTGACCGGCTTGCTCAAATCGCTCCTGCCTGCCGTATCTCGCGATCACGCATCGTCGACAGTGGGCAAATTATTACCGCCGGCGGAATAGCCTCAGGCATGGAGCTTGGCTTCCACCTACTGCGCAGAGCTGGCTACAATGAAGCTTTTGTACAAAGTGTAGCTCGAACGATGGAATACAGCCTTGCGTACGAAGGATACAAAGATGACATTCATTACGACGCATAGAAACAACAAAAAAGCTCTCGAGAATGAACTCGAGAGCTTTCTGCTAGATAACATAGTGCGCGTAGAGGGACTTGAACCCCCACGGTTGCCCGCTGGAACCTAAATCCAGTGCGTCTGCCAATTCCGCCATACGCGCATAAACTGAAAAGTGAGCCATGTAGGACTCGAACCTACGACACCCTGATTAAAAGTCAGGTGCTCTACCAACTGAGCTAATGGCTCATAATAAATGGCTGGGGATCCAGGGATCGAACCTGGGAATGACGGAGTCAAAGTCCGTTGCCTTACCGCTTGGCTAATCCCCAATAAAACGATGGTGGAGGCTGACGGGATCGAACCGCCGACCCTCTGCTTGTAAGGCAGATGCTCTCCCAGCTGAGCTAAGCCTCCGTAATGGTGACCCGTAGGGGATTCGAACCCCTGTTACCTCCGTGAAAGGGAGGTGTCTTAACCCCTTGACCAACGGGCCTAATTAATAGCATGAAAGTTGAAACTGGAGCTCTCAACCGGGATCGAACCGGTGACCTCATCCTTACCATGGATGCACTCTACCTACTGAGCTATGAGAGCGAAATGGCTCCCCGAACAGGACTCGAACCTGTGACAACTCGATTAACAGTCGAGTGCTCTACCAACTGAGCTATCAGGGAACAGAACAAGGTGCAATTGCCACCTTCAAAACTGGATGCGAATGATGAATCCTTAGCTTTGTTATACTCACGAAGTTGCTTCTCTTAATAAGAAGCTTAGGATAAGCCCTCGACCTATTAGTACCCGTCAGCTGCACGCATTGCTGCGCTTCCACCTCGAGCCTATCAACCTGGTCGTCTTCCAGGGGTCTTACGAATTGGGAAATCTCATCTTGAGGGGGGCTTCGCGCTTAGATGCTTTCAGCGCTTATCCCGTCCGCACTTGGCTACCCAGCGATGCTCCTGGCGGAACAACTGGTACACCAGCGGTGCGTCCATCCCGGTC
>NZ_WSTC01000030.1 GCF_009789195.1 Paenibacillus sp. MMS18-CY102
AAAAAATGTGGTAAATAAACCGATTTAGGATCTAAAAAAAGACATCCGCCTCTAAAAAAAGGAGGTAGATGTCTTTTTTACAGTTTCGCGAGATAAAAGTGTAAGGTTTTTCAGTGGCCTCGGTTTTTCTGCCCTATTGGCGCTCAAGCGCGCTAGCTTGCCGTTTAGGGCAGGTTTTCCTGCCCTATTGGCGCTCAAGCGCGCTAGCTTGCCGTTTAGGGCAGGTTTTCCTGCCCGCTAAAGTAAAAAGGCTGTCGAGACTTTCTCGACAGCCTCAAAGAAACAGAGCAAAACTTCGCTTCTGCTCTGTCCGCCACTTATTTTTCAAGCCGCCAGTCCATTTTATGCGAAACAAGCCATAAAGATACCGTAATAAATCCAAGCAAGACGAGGGCATCCACCGTAACCCCCATCGTCCAAGAGCCTTGAAATAGGAGCCTCAGCCCATCCGCTGCATAGGTGGTCGGAAACAGGTAGGATATCACCTGAAGCGGCGCCGGAAGCTGATTAATATCGATCATCACAGGCGTCAAGAAGTTCAGAAACACCATCAACAGGTTCGTCAGCATGTTCGCTAAATCTTGATTCGGCGATAAGAAGCCAATAAGTGTGCCAAATCCGGCTGAGCCCGCTACAGCCAGCAGCACCATCGGAATGAGGCCAAACGACAGCTGGATTTGCACATCATACACCAGTTGCCCCACGATCGTCATAATGATTACAGAAGGGATAGTCATCAAAAAACCGCGCAGCATAAAGGCGAACAAAAAGTTGATTTTGGAAATTGGCAACGATGCGTAGTACGTAAAATGCCCCTGCTGCCTGCTCCAAGCAATATGGTTGCCTAAACCGTTAATGCCCATGATGATAATCGGGAAAATGATGTTGCCGCTAACGATCCGCATAACGGCATCCTCGCTCGGCGATTCCAGAAAAAATTTCATAAACAGCAGCGTTGTAAACGGAAATACCGATGCCAGTATAATAACCCACATCCATGTTTCCCTTACTTCTGCATATTGAATGCGCAGCAAATATGCCATTTCGGTCCAATATGCTTCAAGCCTGCCAGCAAGCGAGGATGGCTTCGCCGTAACCCACGCAGATGGAGGCCTAGCCGCTGCACGGCTTTCCGCAGATTCAATTGGATTCATCAGCTACATGACCTCCCAGCTTCAAATAAACGTCCTCCAAGCTAGGCGGAACGATTGTGTAAGCCGTGCATGCAAGCTCGTCGAGATGCTCCGTAATGCGCGTCACAATATGGCCTACCTCCGTGCGGCTGGCCAGCATTTGGAGCCGATTGTCACCGATCGCTTCCGCCGTTCCCCACTGTTGAAGAATGGCCTGCGCTCCTGCACGCGCCCCGTTTTCTAGCGTCAGCTCGATTTTCAGCCGAGGGTCTACACGATTTTTCAAATTAGCGACCGAGTCAATGACTTGCAGTTTCCCCTGGTTAATAATCGCAACGCGGTCAACGACCTGCTCGGCTTCGAGCACATTGTGGGTCACCAGAAGAACGGTTGTCCCGTTCTCCCGGTTTTTCTCATGCACGATATCCCACACTAACCTGCGCTTAATCGGATCCAGTTCGTTCGTCGGCTCATCAAGAATGAGGACGGGCGGATCGCCCACCATTACTGCAGCAAGGCCTGCAAGGCGCCGTTGGCCGCCGGAAATCCGCTTAATCATGCGGTCTGATAAGCTCCCTAGCTCTAGCCGCTCCAGCCATATGCCGGTGAGGCGCTCCGACTCCTGCCTTGAGATGCCGCGCAGGCGCGCCGTGTACAGCACCGCTTCGCGCACGGTCAGATTCGCCAGCGCCCAAGCCTCCTGCGCATAATAGCCCACATGGCGGGCCACCTCCCGCGAGTGGCGAATGACGTCGCGCTGGAACAGCGTAATCGAGCCCGAGGTAGGCTTGGCATGCGCCATCATCTGCTTTACCAGCGTCGACTTGCCAGCTCCGTTAGGGCCGAGCACCGACAGAATTTCCCCTTCCTCCACGTCAAACGAAATATCGTCGTTCGCTAGCCGCTTGCCTTTCTTGTACACTTTCCGCACGTTTCGAATTTCGTAAACACTGTTCACGCGTAACCTCCTCGTATCGGCGGACGGCTCTGGATGGCAGTTGCTCCAGAACCGCTCGCGGCCATTAAATCTTTCTGCAAGGTTGCAATTACGGCAGGCGTCTGCTCGTAGAGGAAGAAGTGCCCGCCCTTAAACTCGCGATAATGGCATTGGCCGCTTGTCACCTGTGCCCACTCGTCCATGCGCTCGCGTGTCAGCTCATCCTCCTTGCCCGTCCAGACGAATACATCGGACGTAAGCGGCGGAGCAATTTCGCCATAGGCGTACGTTTCGATCAAACGATAATCCGACCGGATAATCGG
The DNA here is from genome assembly GCF_009789195.1 of Paenibacillus sp. MMS18-CY102. Taxonomy (GTDB): domain Bacteria; phylum Bacillota; class Bacilli; order Paenibacillales; family Paenibacillaceae; genus Paenibacillus_T. The sequence goes on from NZ_WSTC01000030.1 coordinate 2,394, forward strand.
CAGGAACATGGCCATCAGCTCGGCATGTTCGAATACCTCATCAGGGGTCAGCCCTAGCGCCCGAATTTCGTCCTTGAACTCCTGGTCCGGCAGTTCATGCAGTTGCTTTCGGTCTCTCACTACATGTGGAGGCGTCCGGCCGGAGAAAACGCTCGCTACCGGTTCCCGGAATCCCATCCGCTTAATATGCCTGCACATCTCATAGACGAGCAGCGTCCCCATGCTATGGCCAAGCAGGGCATAAGGATCCGTCCCCGCTTCTTTAACTAGTGCCGGATATAAGTCCTCAACTGCAGCTTGTACACTGTCATAGAACGGCTGCCCTGTCTTCGGGCCATGCCCGCGGAGCTCTAATGGGCATATTTCGATGCCTGGCCCAAGCAGCTTGCGCCATCTGCTATACCCCATCGCCGAGCCCCCGGCATGTGCAAAACAAAACAATTTAATGATCGTCATCTTACGTCAGCTCCTGTTACCGCATTTTGCTCGTTCATGCTGCTTGCCAGCAGCGCAAAGGCTTGCTCACGCCATTCCGGCAGCAGTGCGGCTAACCGTACCTGCATGAGCCCAATCCGTTGGGCAAGCTGAAGGGAGAACGTGCCATACTCGGAGTTTAGCAGATGTTGGCAATCTTCGTAAGCGCCCGATAGCGTCCCGATCATTTCTTGAACTGGCAGGGAAGCGCCCCGGAACGGTTCGAATTGCTGCCCCAGATCGTCGAGCAAATCCCGCAAGAAGACAAAATTGTATTTCCAATCGATAGATACGGCCTGTATAAGCGATAAGTACGAGGCATCATCTAGCGATGGCGGTCCAGCCTGAAGGACACGACCCCACTGTGCAATGGCGCCAACGCCCGTAAATCTTGTATAAGCCTGCCCATTCCACTCATAAGGCTGGCTTTCCACCGACAGAAGACTGTTCATCTGCTCGATGAAGATGCGAAGCGGCCACTCTGGATCAGCAGGGCGCTCAGCAAGCGGGCGTTCCGAATGGAATACGCGGTAAGCATAAGCCGCCCACTCCGGCCGATCGTCCAAGCACGCCATGCTCCGGTAGCCCGTGAACGAGTCATATAAGTCCTGGCGTGGAACTTCTCCCATAAAGCCGAAGCTTGCATCGTAAACGATATACCCGCGTTCCGTCTTGTCAATAACCAGCAAGGAATGGTCAAATGCCATGCGGGATGAATTGGAAGCTGCAATCCGTTCCCGGCATTCTTCATCTGGCAGGCGGTAATCAGACGTATAGTTCAAGAAATAGGAAATGCCGCCAATTGCCGCGACCTCCCCATTAGCTAGGGATTGGTCGATCGCTTCGATCCCTTCCTCCAAGGAAGGATAGGATTTGAACTCGAATGCGATGCCTGCTTCCGCCATCAGCTCCGCCAATCCCATTGCAGGAACGAAAGGAAGCTTGCGGCAGAGTGATGCCTCTGTGCCTGCCCCTGTCCCCTTGTGCTCGAACTCCAGCGTCGGCAATACTAGCCCATCAGCCGCTGGAAGAATGGACCGGGCGAGCGGGAAGCCATATTGATAATGGATTTTTTCGTATAAGACCGCATTAAAGCAAGGATAGTAATACGGATATTGATAGCTGACGCCGAATTGCTTATTGTATGTCCGCTTCGGAGCCGCAGCCGTAACCGCGGATACGTCAATCGCGTTAACCGCTTGTTGGCGTTCCTTCAATTGGCGGATCGTAGGGTAGTCCCATATATCCTTGACAGACAGCCCCATCTGAAGCGCGTTCGTTCTCGCGACCACTTGAATCGCATGCAAGGAATGGCCGCCAAGCTCGAAGAAATTATCGCGTACGCTCACGCGGGCTACACCTAACACCTCTTGCCAGATCGCAGCTAACAATGCCTCCATCTCATCCTCTGGACCTTCATAATCCACCGCCCCTGACGGAATGCCAGCAGGCGCAGGAAGCGCTTGGCGGTCCAGCTTGCCATTTGGCGTGAGCGGCAATGCGTCCATCTGCACGAAATGCGATGGAACCATATAGCTCGGCAGTTGCTGGGCCAACGCTGCCCGCAGCTCGGCCGTGCCTAGCTCGCCTTCCGCCGTGTAATAGGCGCACAGCACCTTGCTTCCCGTTTCGTCCTCTCTTGCGATGACCGCAATTTCCCGTACAGCCGCGAGCTTCCGCAGTTGATTCTCGATTTCGCCAAGCTCGATCCGATAGCCGCGAATCTTAACCTGATGGTCAGCCCTGCCCAGGCATTCCAATGTGCCATCCGGCAGCCACCGCGCGATGTCGCCTGTGCGGTACATGCGCTTTCCTGGCTCGAACGGGTTGTCTACGAATTTCTCCGCCGTAAGCGCCTCGCGATTGAGGTAGCCTCGTGCCAAGCCATCGCCTGCGATGCACAGTTCGCCGACTGCGCCAATTGGCTGCATGCGCCCGCCGCCATTTACAACATAAATCTGGGTATTTGCAATCGGCGTGCCAATCGTAATTAAGCCTTGTGCTGGAACCACCGACATGGAGGACCATACCGTCGTCTCCGTCGGCCCGTACATGTTTAAAATTCTCGCATCCGCCGCGTTGCTTATTTCGTCCCGGAGCTTCGGCGGCAGCGGTTCTCCGCCGACCAGCACATCCGTCAGCTGTTTAAGGGCTTGCCTGTGATCAGGATCATTCATCCACAACCGCATGCGGGACGGCGTCATCTGGACGATATGAACGCCATGCTGGCTTACAAGGCGGCTAATTCGAACCGGATCACGCTGGTCCTCGTCGCTTCCCAGAATGACCGTGCACCCTTGCGTAAGCGGAACGAGCGACTCCAGCACGAAGATATCGAATGAAACCGTCGTGAGCGACAGCAGCTTGCGGCCGGCTGACATATCGATCTGCTCAGCCATGCCGATGATCAGGTTGACCACGTTTCGATGCTCGATCATGACGCCTTTGGGCAGGCCAGTCGAACCCGATGTATAAATGACGTAAGCAAGAGAATCTGACGAATGAATCGGCTTGACATTAGTGGCAACTGCGTGTTTGGCATGTTCACCCTGCCCATCGGCCGTTTGGCTGCCTGCATCAATTCTTATGCCTTCGAAGAATGGCAGCTCCAACTGGCCATCCACATACAGATGGCTTGCCCGGCTATCCTCCAGCATGTAACGAATGCGGTCCTGCGGGTACTCAGGATCAATCGGCAAGTATGCGCCGCCCGCTTTCAAAATGCCCAGCATGCCGATGACCAGCTCAGGCGACCGCTCGACGAGCAGGCCGACAATGCTGTCCGTGCCGACGCCTTGCCCGCGCAATAAGGCAGCAGCTTGATTCGCACGCGCGTTCAGCTCCCGATAGGTAAGCTCTGTATCCGCATAAACCAATGCAATAGCATCAGGCGTACGTTCAGCTTGCTCCTCGAATAGCGAAGTAATCGTATGCTTGCGCGAATAGCCCCGCTCCGTGCGGTTAAACGCGTGAAGAACCTGCTCTGTTTCTGGCGGCGTCATAATCGCAAGCGACCCAATCGGCGCTTCTGGCTGATCCACGATGGAACGCAGCAATTGAACGAAGTGATCTGCCATGCGGCGCACAGTCTCTTCCTTGAACAAGGAGGTGCTGTATTCCAATGTAGCGTGCAGCATTTGATCCTGCTCAACGATGGAGAGCGTCACGTCGAACTTCGACACAGACTGCTCGAGCTCGAACGGCTGGAACGCCAACGAATCGACGGCTAACGTGCCCTCCTCGGCATTTTGCAAAATCAACATTGTATCGAACAACGGATTTCGGCTGAAATCACGCGTCGCATGCAGCTTTGCCACCAGCTCCTCGAACGGGTACTCCTGATGCTCGAACGCCTTCAACGCATTCGCTTTCACTTCTTCCACATACGCAAGAAACGGCTTGTCTTGGGACGGATAATTCCGCAATGCCAGCGTGTTAATGAACATGCCGAACATCGGCTCCAGCTCCGCTGTCACCCGGCCTGCAATCGGCGTTCCGACGACGATGTCCTCTTGCCCCGTATAATGGTGCAGCATGGACGTATACGCAGCCAGCAACAGCATAAACAAGGTGCCGCCTGCCTGAGCCGCTACTTGGCGCACTTGCTCTGCCAGTTCCCGCTCTACAGCAAACGTGACCGCCGCTCCCTCAAAGCTGCGAATGGCCGGCCTTGCGTAATCGGTTGGCAGCTCCAGCACAGGCAGCTCGCCTGCGAACGTATCGAGCCAATAACGCTCTTGCTCGCGATAATGGCCGTCCGCCATCCGCTGGCGTTGCCATACTGCATAATCGTTGTACTGAATGCGCAGCGGAGGCAGCTCCTCGCCCGCATACAATTGAGAAAACTCCCGCAGCAAAATGCCCATTGACGTGCCGTCGGTCACGATATGGTGCATATCGAACAGCAGCAAGTGCCGATCTGGCGACAGCTCGCACAGCTCCATGCGATAAAGCGGCGCCTTGCCCAAATCAAACGGCTGGACGAATGCGCGAACCTTCCGCTCGATATCGGCTTCATTAAGCTTGCTGTAAGCTAAGCTGAACTGCGCTTCCGGATGGATGCGCTGTACCGGCTCTCCGCCGATCATCTCAAAGCTGGTCCGCAGTGCGGCATGGCGTGCGGCTAAAGCGCGGAACGTTTCCTCTAAGCGCAGGCGATCTGCTGCTCCCTCGACCATAATCGCTGCTGGAACGTTGTAGCCGGTATCGTTGCCGACCATCTGATTCAGAATGAACAGCCTCTTTTGGGCAAAAGAGAGCGGGTAGTACGGCTGCTCATCCGCAACTGGAATCGCAACGTAATCGAGCTGCTGCATGCCAGCAATCGCTTCTGCCATCTGCGCAAGGGTTGGGTATTCAAATACATGCCGCAGCGGGAAGCTAACGCCCATCGCTTTATGCACCTTTGTCGCTAACGACGTGGCACGCAAGGAATGGCCGCCAATTTCAAAGAAGTGGTCGTGCACGCTGATTCGGTCTAGCCCGAGCACATCTGTCCAAATTTTCGCCAACTGCATCTCTGTCTCCGTCCGAGGCGCCACATAGGCTGTGCCCATGTCCACGCCTTGCTCCGGCTCTGGCAGCGCCTTGCGGTCAATCTTGCCATTGGAGGTAAGCGGCAGCCGCTCCAGCTGAACGAACGCCGAAGGGATCATATAGCCCGGCAGCCTGCCCGACAGATGCTCGCGCAATTGCTGTGCAGAGAGCGGCTCGCTTGCCGCGACGTAAGCGCACAGGTAGGCGTTGCCCTGGCCATCCTGCTTCGCCAGCACGACGGCTTCCCGAACCTCTGAATGCTGCACAAGCTGGCTCTCGATCTCGCCGAGCTCGACGCGGAAGCCGCGGATTTTGACCTGATGGTCTTTCCTTCCAAGAAACTCCATCTGGCCACTCGGCAGCATGCGCCCTAAATCGCCCGTCCGGTACATCTGTTCATTCGGCCCATTGCGGAACGGATTCGGCACGAAGGCGTTGGCCGTCTTCGCTTCATCGTTCATATACCCGCGCGCTACGCCGACGCCGCCAATATAAAGCTCGCCCGCCACACCGAAAGGCACGGGCTTGCGATCATCATTCAAAATATAAAAATAGTTATTGTTCATCGGCATGCCGTAAGGAATGCTCGTCTGCGTCTTGGACACGGCTTGAACCGGATAGTAGTTCGACCAGACCGTCGCCTCCGTCGCCCCGCCCAGCGCAATGACTTCAGCATTCGGGAAGAAGCTGCGAATCGCGCCCGGGAGAGGGACAGGAATCCAGTCTCCGCTCATGAACACAAGCCTCAAATCATGCTGGACAAAGCCCGGCTCCTCCTGTGCGATCATGTTGACGAGGTGGTTCATCGTCGAAGGCACAGAATCCCAGAACGTGATGTTTTCCTCTCGCATAAGGCGAATAAGCTCCTCATGGTTTTGCACCTGCTCCTGCCTTGCGATGACGATTTTGCCGCCGCATGCGAGCGTGCCGAACACGTCGTAGACCGACAGGTCGAAGCACATCGAGGTGATGAACAGCAGCGTATCCCGCTCCCCAACTGCAAACCGCTCATTCACCCACTGAACCAGATTGACTGCCGAATGATGCTCAATCATAACGCCCTTCGGCACGCCAGTCGAACCTGACGTATAGATGATATAGGCAAGGTCTGCCGCATCCTTCACCAGCCCAAGATTCCCGCCGTCGTATGAGGCCTGGCCACCGTCAGCTAGCACGATTGTATTGTTCAGCCCAAGCCCATAATCGCGATCTGCAAGCAGTGCCACGATCTCCGCATTGCCTGCGATATATGCTTTGCGGGTATCTGGATAAGCCGGGTCAATCGGCACGTAAGCCGCGCCTGCCTTAAGGATGGCGTACATGCCAGCAATCATGTCGAAGCCTCGTTCTGCGATTAGCCCGACGCGATCGCCTGATTGGACGCCCCGGTCCATAAGCAGCCGTGCAATTTGATTCGCCCGATGGTTCAGTTCAGCATATGTGAGCGTATCGCCGTCTTGTTTCAAAGCGATATGATGCGGCGTCTTCCCTGCTTGTTCTTCCAGCAATTGATGCAGCGTAGAGGTGCGGGCATAATCCGTTTCCGTATCGTTAAAATCATAAACAATCCGCTTATGCTCCGTTTCCGACAGCAGCGGAAGCTCCCGCAGGCTCATCGCCGGATTCGCCGCCAATTGGCACAGCACGCGCACATACAGCTCGAACGCCGTTGCGATTTCCGACTCGTCGAAGTAGGCTCTCGCGTATTTGATCTGGATGTTCATTTGGGACATCGCGCACGACACTTCAAGGTCGAACAGCGTATTCGTCATTTCGCTAGAGTCCAGCTGGAGCTGGCGGCCTGACCCTCTAATGAACGCATTGTCTTCCAGCCCGTCCATGACATGGAAGTCCGTGAAGTTGAACAATGCGTCGAAGATCGGATTTTCCCGGTCCCCTCTTCCGTCGCCGATTTCTTGTGCGATATCGACGAGGAATAGCTCATTCGCGAAGGCGGCATGCAGCGACTTCTTCACCTGCTCGATCAGTTGAATCCCTGTCCACCCACGGTCCACTTCCAGCCGGAACGGGAGCGTGTTGAGGAAGCAGCCCAGCATCGCATCGCCGTCCTCGATTGGAGGGCGGTCATGCGTGACGATGCCCGTCACGATATCCTGCTCGGTCGTTAGCGTGTGCATAACGAACACGTACGCGGCAAAACAAATATCCCGCGTCGAATACGCGTGCTGCTGCGACAGCCGAGCGATGGCCGAGCTGGTCGCTTCGTCTGCCTGCTTGCGGTAAATCGCGATGCCGGACGCCTCCGCAATTCGCTTGCCTGCCAGATTGAACGGCAGCTTATTGCGTGTGTACCCGCTCAAATAATCCTTCCAGAAGCGTCCCGTCTCCTCGGACGATTGCCGTGCCATTTGGATCGCGACATAATCTTTGTAGCTCGCTTTGAGCACAGGGCTATGAACGGTTTGCCCGGTCAAAATCGCGCCGTATGCTTCCGTCAGCTCCTTATTGAACGAAGCTACGCTCCAGCCGTCAAGAATGGCGTGATGGAACGAAAGCACGACGCAAAATTCGCTTGCGCCGAGCATGAACAAGCGCAGCCGCCAGAGCAGCTCGCCGCCGCCGAAGCGGAACCGGTCCTTAAGATCCTGCTCCATGTTGGCTCGAATCGCCTGCTCCTGTGCCGCCTCTCCAGCGCCAGATAAATCCGTCAGTTCCACTTGGGGCAACCGTCCGCCGTGCACAATTTGAATCGGAGTGCTGTAGCGTTCCAGTTCCATCGAAGTGCGCAGAATCGGATGGCGCAAAACAACCCTATGAATCGCTTGCTGGAATGCCACCCAATCGAAATTCGGCATATCGAGCATGAAATAGAACTGGTCATGGTAGATCGGCTCCTCTGGCATCATCTGCGAGTAGAACACCATACTCTGCTGAATGCTGCTTAGCGGGTACCAATCTTCGGCGTCCGCCGGAAGCGGACGCTCTGCCGTCTCAGCGGCAACAGCTGCCGTGAAATCCGCCATTAGCTGCTCGCCGCTGGCTTGGCTGCTTGCAGCGGATGACCGTGCAGCCAGCATAGCCGCCAGGCCAGCAATCGTCGGATCACGGTAGAAGTCTGCGACTGCGACCGCCAGCCCTAGCTGGGACTGGATTTTGCTAATAATCCGTATGACCTTGATGGAGTCGCCGCCAATTGCGAAGAAGGAATCATCCAGCCCGACCCGCGGCAGCTTCAATACATCCTGCCAGATCGCAGCCAGCTGCTTCTCCACTTCGCTCTGTGGCTCCCGATAAGCCGCGCCTGCGGAAACGCTAGCCTGCGGCTCCGGCAGGGAACGGCGGTCGATTTTGCCATTGGACGTCAGTGGCATCCGGTCAAGCTGCACGAAATACGCCGGAATCATATAGCTTGGCAGCTCACGCGCAAGCAGTTCCCTAAGCTCGCCCGCCGTGTAAGGCTGGTCCGCTACAAAATAAGCGCAAAGCTCCTTCTGCCCATCCTCGTCTTCCCGCGCGATGACGATTGCCTCACGTGCGCCTACTTTCAACAGCTGCGCTTCTATTTCGCCCAGCTCGATGCGGTAGCCGCGAATTTTGACCTGATGGTCGATCCGCCCCAAATACTCTAAGTTGCCGTCGGGCAGCCATCTCGCCAAATCCCCGGACCGGTACATTCGCTCGCCAGGGGCAAAAGGATGCTCGATAAACTTCTCCGCCGTCAGCTCAGGGCGGTTCAGATAGCCCCTCGCCAGGCCATCGCCAGAAATATGCAGCTCGCCAGGCACGCCGATCGGCTGAAGCCGGCTGTTCCCATCCAGCACATAGGCGCGCAATGTAGGAATAGCTGTGCCGATATTGCTCTTTGCCTGTGCGATCTCAACCTCTGTAATCTCCTTATACGTCACGTGAACGGTCGTCTCCGTAATGCCGTACATGTTGATGAGCTGCGTGCCCGGATATTTAGCTCTCCAGTTTCTAAGCGCATAAGGGCTTAAGGCTTCTCCGCCGAAAATAACTTGCCGCAAGCCCAATCGGCCTTCGGCTAACTCATCCTCTTGAATAACCTGATAGAACGAGGTCGGCGTCTGGTTTAATATCGTGACCTGCTCGTCTTGCAGCAGTTGGCGGAACTGCTGCGGGCTTCTCGCCGTCAAGGCAGGCACGATAACGAGCTTGCCACCGTAAAGCAGTGCACCGTACATCTCCCATACGGAGAAGTCGAAGCAGAACGAGTGGAATAGCGTCCATGTATCGCTTGGCCCGAAGTCGAACAGATTGCGGCTGTTGAACAGCAGCCGCACGACATTCCGATGCTCGATCAGGACGCCCTTAGGACGCCCCGTCGAACCGGAGGTATAGATGACATAAGCGAGATGGCCCGGTCCGGACACGCTCGCCAGGTTGGAACCATCCGCAGCGTAGGACGCTTCTTCGTCGAGCGCAGTGATACGGCCGCTGAACGCGGACAGGTCCGCCTCAGTGCGCTGTGTGAGCAGCAGCTTAATGCCCGAATCGTCCAGCATGTAGGCGATTCGCTCCTGCGGATACGTTGGATCAATCGGGACGTAAGCCCCGCCCGCTTTGAGGATCGCGAGCATGCCGACAATCGTATGAATAGAGCGATCAGCGATGAGGCCGACCAATTGGTCGGCTTGCACGCCTTGCTCACGCAGCGTACGGGCAAGCTTGTTCGCCCGGCTGTTCAGTTCAGCATACGTCACGCGGCTGCCTTCACAGGCAATAGCGATCTGGTCCGGCAGAGCCGCTGCTTGCTCCTCAAACAGCTGATGAATCGTCTTCTCCCGCGGATATTCCGCATCCGTATCGTTAAAGCCGACCGACAGCAAGCGCCTTTCCTCTGCGTCCAACAGGTCGATTTCGCTTAACGCCATGCCAGGGGATGCCATCACTGCGGAATAGAATCGTGCCAACTGCCCCGCGATGGCTTCCACCGTCGATGCGTTGTATAGCCCTGCATCGTAGCCGATAGCGATTGTCAACTGATCCTCCGCCGTGGCAAAGGAGAAGCCGAGATCAACATCCCATGCCCCTTCTTCCGGCTGGTCCTGAATGCTTTCGAGCATGACAGCGACGCCATAACGGTTTTGATTCAGTCCGCTAGCTCCCTCGTGCCCGTGTGCTTCCATAACCGACCGCTTGATCGCGGCCAGCCAGTCTTTATAGGCCATATCACCGCTTTGTTCAATCCCAATGCCCAGCAAGCTGTTTGTATCGAGCCCATCGCTGCGGAACATCGGCGTACCGATGACAACTTCGGCTTGGCGGGCATATTGGCTCAATAAGTACGCAACGCCGGACAATAAGATGAGAAACAGGCCGTGGCCAGAGCCTCTGCTCGCTGAGACCAGCTGGGCAGCCAGCCCATCAGGCAGCGCCTGGCCCCAATTCACCATCATCCGTTCGCTGCGGTCGGAACGTGCCATATCGTAAGGGAAGGAGTAAAGTTCCGTCACCCTAATTCCTCCATTCTAAAAGTTGAATTCCACATCTTCGAATACGGCCCGTTTCGGCTTCGGACGGGGACCTTGCAGCTCCACATGCCTCGCCTGAACGCTAGGATCAGCGGCGACGGCACGCAAGATACGAACGTAATCGTCCAGCAGGGCCGCTACTGTCTCAGGACGGAATAGCTTCGCAGCGAAATCCATCGCTACAGTTAACCCGCTTTCTGCTGCCACAGCCTCCAGCGTAAGGTCAAACTTCGCCACGCTTGGGCGGAATGGCAGAAGCTCCGCCCGCAGCCCCTCGGCCTGCAGCTCTGCCGTCTCTTGATTGTGCATGACGAATGCGGCATCAAACAACGGATTGCGGCTAACGTCCCGCGGAAGGTTAAGCTTCGCAGCCAGCTCTTCCAGCGGATAGTCCTGATGCTCGAATGCCCCTATCGTGTTAGCCTTAATCGCTTGAAGAAACTGTTCGTAAGGCTGGCCCTCTGACGGTCGGCAACGGATGACGAGCATTTGGACGAACATGCCGATCAGCGGCTGCAAATCAGCGTCGGCGCGTCCTGCAGATGGCGTGCCAACCATAAAGTCACTCTGGCTGCTATGCCGTTGAAGAAGCAGCGCGTACGCCGCAAGCAGCACCATGTACAATGTCGCCCCATTGCACGTCGCGATTGCCTGCAGTCTGCCTTGCAGCTCTGGCTCCACGATAAGGCTCACCCGGCCGCCTTCGAAGCTTTGAACGCTTGGGCGAGGGAAGTCGGTTGGCAGCGCCAGCGCAGAAGGCGGGCTGCTGAGCATCTGTTGCCAGTAGCGGGCGTTGCGCTCCTGCGCCCCGCTCTCTGCCTGTTGCTGCTGCCATACGGCATAATCTTTGTATTGAATGCGCAGCTCAGGCAGCTCGATGCCGTTGTAGAGCTGGATGAAATCCCGAATGAGCACAGCCATCGACACGCCGTCCGAGACGATATGGTGCATATCGAAGAACAGCGCATAGGCGTCCGTGCCGGAAGAGCCGCTGGAGACGGAGCTGGAATTAAAGCCGGCGTTAGCGCTGGATTTTAAATCAGAACCGGACTCTGGCGCCTCCTCCACGAGCTTAATCAGCGTTGCCCGCATAAGCGGTGCCCGTCCCAGATCAAACGGTTGAACCAGTGATTCTGCCAGTGCCTCTAGCCCATCCTCCGTAGTCTCGCAATATCCGAATTGGAACGGTGCCTCTGGTTGAATGAACTGCATGAATTGGCCGTCCTCAACCGCAAATGAAGTGCGAAGCGACTCGTGGCGAACAATCACCTTACGCAGCGCTTGCTCCGCACGGCTACGTTCAAGCGCGCCTTCCAGCCGGAACAGGCCCGGCAGGTTATACGCTGTGCTATCGGCCGCCAATTGCTGAATGACGTACAGCCGCAATTGGCCTGAGGATAACGGGTAACAGCGCTGTGGCTCCGCTAGAGGGATGGCGAATGCACGCTCAGCGTTAGGCGACGCTTGCGCTATGGCCTCAGCTTGCTGCCTAACCGTCGCTAGGCGGAACAAGTCCGCCAACGGCAAATTCACGCCGAACGCTTGAATGATGCGCGATCGCAGCCCGATCGCATGCAGCGAATGGCCGCCGGTCTCGAAGAACGAGTCTGTCACGCCGATTGGGCTTGTGCCGAGCACCTCGGACCAAATGCCCGCAAGCTCCGCTTCCAACGGGCTTGCCGGCGGTTCGCCGGCCGTATCTTGCGCCTGCAGCTCAGGCGCAGGCAGCGCTTTGAGATCGATCTTGCCGTTCGGATTGAGCGGCAGCGCATCTAACTGCTGGAAGCGTGCCGGAATCATGTAGCTTGGCAGCTCTTGCGCCAACGCTTCCCTGATCTCCGCCACGGCCATCGTGCTTGCCGCCACGAAGTATCCGCATAGGTACGGCTGCCCCGCGTCATCGTCGCGAGCCGTTACAACCGCTTCCTGGATGCGCGGAACCTTCCTCAGATGCGCCTCAACCTCGCCAATCTCGATGCGATAGCCGCGGATTTTGACTTGATGGTCAATCCGTCCAAGGTACGCAATGTTCCCATCTGGCTGCCAACGCACCAAATCACCTGTCCGGTACATAAGGCCGCCCGGCACATGCGGGTTGGCGACGAATTTATCCGCCGTCAGGTCCATGCGGTCCCAGTACCCGCGTGCCAGCCCTTCGCCCGAGATGCATAGTTCACCTGGCACGCCGACTGGCTGCAACTGCAGCTCGCCGTTTACGATCCATGCCTGTACGTTCGGAAGCGGCTTGCCGATTGGCACATTTGCCCTCGATGATTCGCCTGCGCCCGTCGTATATCGGGTCGCATAAATCGTTGCTTCCGTCGGTCCATACAAATTTTCAAGCTGCGCTGGCAGCCCCGTACGTTCGTATTGCTCAACTAGCCTGCGGGTTAACGCCTCGCCGGCTGCGAATATATAATTCAACGATTGCAGCTGTGGCAACTGGCTCTCCGTAACGCTATTGAGCAGCGCCTGCAGCATCGACGGAACAAAATTAATGTGCGTGATCCGATGGATGCCCACTGCTTGAACAAGCGCATCCGGGTCCTTCTCATCGCCCTGCGGCAAAATAATCAACTGCCCATTTCCAACAAACCAGCCGAACAGCTCTGCTAACGACACGTCGAACGCATACGTTGTTTTGAGCAAATAACGGTCATCCGCCTTGAGCGGATATAGCCGTTCTAGCTGGCTGAGCATATGCACAATTGACCGCTGCTCGACCATGACGCCCTTGGGCTTGCCCGTCGATCCTGAGGTAAAGATGACGTAGGCCAGATTGGAAGGCGATGATATCGGCTCCAGATTCCGCCCGTCCGTCCCATAAGCATCAGGATGATCCAGATCGATCATTTTGCCCGCCACAGTGCTGGCATCTTGCAACCGGCCGCTAAGCTGGCCCTGTAACAAGAGCAGCCTTGCTCCTGATTCGTTCAAGATCGAAGCAATCCGGTCCGGCGGATGCTCAGGATCAATCGGCACATAAGCGCCGCCAGCTTTCATGATGGCGAGAATGCCGATCACCATCTCGAAGGAACGCTTCACCATAATGCCGACCAATTGATCCGGTACGACGCCTTCCTTTCTTAGCGTCCGCGCCAATCGGTTCGCCCTATCATTCAGCTCGCGGTATGTCATCCACTGGCCATCATAGAAGACGGCTTCCCGCTCCGGCGTTTGTGCCACCCGCTGCTCGAACAGCCCATGTACCGTCTGCTCGCCCGCTTCATATGCCGCGTAGGTTGCGTTGAAGCCGAACATAATTTGCGACCGTTCCTTCGCATCCACCATCTCCATCTGGCCAATCGCCCGGTCTGGCGCTTGCGTGGCTTCCTTCACCAGTTGAACGAAATGGCGGGAAAGCCGCGCAATCGTGCCAGGCTCGAACAGTTCGGTTGCATATTCCAGATGGGCATGCACCCCGTCGCTGGTTTCGGACAGCTCTAGCGTCAGGTCGAAGCGGCTCTGCTTCGTATCGTACTTATATGGCCGGAACTGTAAGCCTTCTGCCTGCTGGGTCGCCCAATCCATGTTCTGGTAAACGAACATCGTATCAAACAACGGATTTCGGCTAAGGTCACGCGGCACATTCAAGCGCTCCACCAACATTTCGAACGGATACGCCTGATGCTCCATCGCGTTCATCGCATTATCTTTCACTTCGCGGAGGAACTGGCGGAACGGCTTATCGCCTTCCGGCTTGTTGCGCAGCGCCAGCGTCTGGACGAACATGCCGACCATCGTTTGCAAATCCGCATGCTCCCTGCCTGCCGCTGGCGTACCGACGACAACATCCTCTTGTCCGGCGTATTTGGCGAGCAGCATCTGGAACGCGGCCAAATAAACCATGAACGGCGTAGCGCCAGCCTCAGCCGCCAGCTTCTTTACGGCAGCCTGCAGTTCAGGAGGCAGCTCGAATGTATGCCGCCGTCCGGCAAAGCCGCGAACCGATGGGCGAGGCGCATCCAGAGGCAAGTTCAAGACGGGCACCCCGTCTGCGAATGCCTGCAGCCAATAGCCAGCTAAGTGGTCCAGCTTATTCTGCTGAAGCAAACCTTGCTGCCATAGGGCAAAATCGCGGTACTGCACGCGTGGCTCTGCCAACGTTTCGCCGCTATATAGCTGCATGAATTCTTTCATGAGCAAGCTGATCGACACGCCGTCCGCCGCGATATGGTGCATATCGAATAAGAGCACATGCTTGTCCGCCTCCATCCGGATGATTCCGGCACGGAACAACGGCGATTGTTTCAGGTCAAATGGCTGGATGAATGAAGCGATCGCGTCATCCAGCGTTCCTTCGCCTAGCGCGATGGCGTGAACTGGGAATTCAGATGCCAAGCCGCCATCAATACGGCCGACGAAGCCTTCCTCCTCCCAGCGATACACGGTGGACAAGATCGCATGCCTGCGCACAAGCGCTTGGCATGCCTGGCGGAGCTTCTCCAGATCCAGGTCGCCCTCGACAACAAACAAGCATGGCTGATTGTAAGCCAAGCTCGGCACGTCCATCTGCTCAAGCACGAGCAGCCTTTTTTGTGCGGAAGAAACGAGGTAAGCTTCACTGCCTGCCACCGGCTCAATCGGCTGATGAAGCATCCGGTCCGCGCCCTCGATTCGTCTGGACAGCTGGCGGACGGTCGGTGCAGCGAACAGGTCGCGCAGCGAAATCGTGACGCTGAACTGCTGATGAATGCGGGACGCAAGCGAAACAGCTTGCAAGGAATTGCCGCCGATATCGAAGAAATGGTCCAGCGCGCCAATCGGGCGCTTGCCAATAATATCTTCTACAATAGCGGCTAGCGCTGTTTCCGTTGTCCCAAGCGGTTCGTCGTAGCTTCCCGCATGCAACACGGCTGTGGCCGGAGACTGCGGTTTCAGCAACGCAAGCAGCTGGTCGCCTCTGTGATGCAGCAGCGGAAGCAATTGATTACGATGCTTTAGCTCCGCCACGCCGGCACCAGGAACCTCCCAATGCCGCAGCCCGCCTGTTGCAGGCGCTGGCGCCAATGGCGGTGCTGCAGCATTCCCATGTGCGTGCCCTTCGGCAGGCACCGATAATCCCGCAGCTACTTGCAGCTCGGTAACAAGTGATTCCGTTTCACCCTCCCAGAGCGCCACGAATGGGGATTCGTCTGGAATGCTCGCTAATGGCAGAAGGTAGCGCCCTGTTCCTTGCCCCGAACTCGCCGAATGCGCAGAAGCCTCGCCCGAGCGTTCCCAGCCGGACTCTTCAAGGAAGAGGCGGAATGGCTCGTTTTTATCCGTTGCAATATAACGCGCTGCCAACGCATTGGCTCCTTGCCCAGCGGCAAATCGCTTCAGCTCACATAGAATCGCATGTTCGACGCGACGGCCGAGCACACGGCAACTGAGCAAGAACGTATCCAGCACTAGAGCGTTTTCCTCTATAGCGCCGAAGACTAGACCAACAAAGCCGTAATCGCCGAAACGGTCAGCCACCTCGATGCCCCAGCAAGCCATCGTTGAATCTGCTGCGAGCTTACGGATTTCGTCCTCGGACCGCCGGACCGTGCTTAGGTTAAACTGGTTCGTCCGCTGCGTCAGCTGCGAAGCACGGGCAATCTGTTCCGGCCCGAGCGGGCGCATCTTCATCCGCAGGTTTAGCCCCGCGAGAAACGCGTCCATGGCAGCAGGCGCCGCGCTTCCATCCGAACCCGCGTGCGTTTCAGGCTGTGCCGCCTGCTGGGCATTGCGCCGTTGTGACTCCGCACGGTAGTAATCCGATCTCTTGCGGTCCTCATCCGTCACCGTCAGCTTGTCGAACGCCCAGATATGCTGGAGATAATGCGGAATATGCTCCGCATCCTCCGGCACTTGAAGCGAAAGGACGGAAGGGTTGCCCGCCATCATTTCGCTAATTTCCTTCGGATTGTCGTCGATGAAAATAAAACTGTCCAAGCCAAGATTCAATTGCTCAGCGAGCAAGCGAAGATTGTCTGCCTTAGGCTCCCAATTGAGCTTCGCAGCGACAAAATGCTCCCTCTTCAGCAGCATGCCGGGATTGCGGCCGAACACTTCCCACACATCCGCTTCGTTGTTTTTGCTGCTCAACACAAGCAGCATGCCTTCGCTTAAGCGATCCAGCATAAATTGCTGCAGCGCGAGGTAAGGGGCTTCGACGGTTACGCCTAACGCTCCATCTTCTCCGCATATGCCTTTCCACAGCGTGTTGTCGCAATCCAGCGCGATCACTTTGAATGGGCTGGACGCATTTAACCCGACAACTGTGCGTGCAATAGCTGTTCCCATCGCTGCGTAATAGGCTTCCGTAAATGGCATATGGCCTTCATGGTCCATGACAGAATCATAAATGGCAGGCACTTGATATAACGCGGCGAGCGCTTCCCCGAATGCCATCGTTCGAACATTGCCCATCATGGCCAATGCATCGCGCCAGCGTTCATTCAACTGGTCCAAATAAGCCGTCACCTCAGCCGCGAACGGCAACCCCGGCGTCACTGGGAATGTACCGACGATATATACGCCTCGCGGGCTGCGGCTCGCCATCGCTTGCTCCAGCTCACCGTAAATCCGATCCAGCTTCGCCTTTAATGCAGTGACAGAAGAATCGTCGTCACGAATCCAGTCTTCGAATCGAATGAGCAGCACATTAATGCCATCATTAGACGAAATCAGGCTCGACGGGTCTAGCAGCTGTTGGAATACTTGGTGATACGGAGCAAAAGCGGCCGTAACGCTCTGTTGGAACTGCTGGCACCACCATTCAATAGAAGCTGCGATAGGCTCAGCCGTGAACGTCGCGCTGATGGCGACTGTTAAATCGGAAACCCGCGCTGCTTCCGCAGGAACATTCGACGCTTCCCCAATTGCTGCGCTCGGTACCGCATTCGCCGCCGTTTTCTGCGAAACTTCAGCCAATGGCAAGCCCATCAAGCTTAAAGACGGCTGCTCTGCAATGGCACTTGCAATTGCGACGAACGTATCCAGCCATTGCCGAACCGTCCTTTCCTTGTACAATCCCGTGTCATATTGCATAACTAGCGTTAAGCCGTCCGAGCCGGACAGGCCGTTCCATACGTCAAGCTGGAAATCCAGCGGCGCCGTAGCATGGCCCAGTGAATATTCCTCAAACCGCAATCCAGCTTCTTCCATCCCTAACTGGCTGGCCGGGTTCATCGCGAATTCGTTATGGTATACGAACATCGTGTCATAGAGCGGATTGCGGGAGCGGCCAGCCGCCACCTGCAAGTCCGATACCATCCAATCGAACGGGTAGTCATGGGCGTAAGCTTCGAGAACGTTACGGTGTACCTCGCCGGCATATTCAGCGAAAGCCTGCTCCGCGCTTACGTTCATCCGAATCGGCAAGAAGTTAATGAACATGCCGATGACACGCTCAACCTCCGGATGGTTACGGCCAGCTACTAAAGTGCCGACAACCAGATCCTCTTGGTTCGAAATGTGGCGCAGCATCCAGCCATAGACGGCAAACAACAGGGAGTTCATCGTCCAGCCGCTGCGCCGTGCGAGCTGCTCCAGCTTCCTTGCCAGCTCAGCAGGCAGGTGCGCTTTCAGTGACCGCCCGTGAAGCGACTTCTGTTCCCCACGCTCAAAATCAGCCGGCATGTTCAGCAGCGGTAAGCTGCCGGCCAGGCGGCCATGCCAATATTGCTGCTGCCGCTGGAAGCCGCCGCGTTCGAGCGTATCCTGCTGCCATACGGCAAAATCAACGTATTGGAGCGGCAGCTCCGCGAGCGTTTCTCCTTTGTAAAGCTCACAAAACTCTTTAACCAAAATGCTCGTCGACACGCCATCGGACGCGATATGATGCAGATCGACCAAAATCAAATGGCGATTGCCTTCGCTGCCCTCATTGCCCGCAAGCTGCACCAGCCCGACTCGGAGCAGCGGCGGCGATGCAAGATCAAAAGGCCGAATAAATTCGTCCAGCACCACTTGGATATGTTTCTCCGCACAGCGGTAATGCTCTACCTGAAAGCTTGCTTCAGCTGCGATACGCTGTATGATCTGCCCATCCTCGAATACGAACGAAGCCCGCAACGATGCGTGCCGGCCGAGCAGTTGGCGGAACACCGCTTCTAAGCGCGCCCCATCAAGCTCGCCATGCGCCATAATGCCGAACGGCGTATTGTTGCCCGTGCCAATCGACGCGAACTGCTCCTGAATATAGACGCGATATTGGGATGGCGTTAACGGATAATGCGGCCGTACAGCCGCTCTCGCCAACGGTTCCCCGTAACCCGGTTTCGCATCAGGCTCAAGGCCTGCCAAGCCTTCCACATAAGCGGCAAGCTCTCCAACTGTCGCATGCCCCAGCAAATCGGCTACTTCAATTCGAACCGCTAAGCGCTGGCTGATCTGGTTTACGATCTTGAGCGCGAGAATCGAATCCCCGCCTGCCTCGTAATAGTTGTCCTTAAGGCCGACACGGCGAAAGCCTAACGTCTCGCCCCAAGCCTGTGCAACTGCCAGCTCAGCCTTGGTATAGTTTCCGTCCGGCTTGCCTGTCAGCGTAATCGCTAGGTCCAGCGCAGCGGCTGCAGCAACCGGCCGGCTGCCCGCATCCGCAGCGGACGCTAATGGAGCCGGCGCTTCAAGCCAGCAGCGGCTCGGTTCAAACGGATACGTTGGCAGCGGGAGCCGTTCATATCTCTGGCCTGCATAAAGCTGGCTCCAATCGATATCCGCTCCCGCCATATAGCTTGCGGCTAAGGAGGCAATATCGCTTTCACGCCCAGCTTCACCGCCAGTAGATTTTCCATAATAAATGCCGCGTGCAGGCTCGCCGAGCAAGCCTTTTTCGTCAATGAAGGCTAATTGTTGCGCGAGTTCCCCCGCCGAACGTAACATGAAAGCGATCCGATGCTCATAATGGTCCCGCCCTGTATTGGCTGAATAACATAAATCAGCAAGGCGGCCCTGCTCCAGCTCTAGCTGGCGATATTGCTGCACTAGCCGCTTTAATGCCGGCTCGCTCTTCGCGGACAACGCAAGAAGCATTGCCGCATCCTCACCGGCATTCGATGAACGGGCGATCTCCCGCTCCATCGCTGCAGGCGCTTCCTCCAGCACGACATGGGCATTCGTACCGCTCATGCCGAAGGCGCTAACGCCGCATCTTCGCGGCGATTCGCCCTCCGCCCAATCCATCAGCCGGTCCGCCACATAAACGGGCGATTCGATGAAACCAATGGCGCGGTTGGGCGTAGTAAAATGTGCCATTGGCGGTATTTGGCGATGCCTCATCGCCAAAACCGCCTTCAACAAGCCAACCATGCCTGCAGCATGGTCGAGATGGCCCATGTTCGCCTTCACGGATCCAACAGCAACAAATTGCTTCCGGTCAGTGAACCGGCGGAAGGCGCGAGACAAGCCGTCGATTTCAATCGGGTCGCCGAGCTTCGTGCCCGTACCGTGCGCCTCAATGTAGCCAATCGTCTCCGGGTCGATGCCCGCACTCTGCCAAGCGCGGGCAATAACCTCCTCCTGGGATGCTACGTTAGGCGCGGTCATCCCTACTGAGCTGCCATCCTGATTAACCGCGCTGCCTTTGATCACCGCGTAAATGTGGTCGCCTTCTTGCTGTGCTTTGTGAAGCGGCTTTAATACAAATGCAATAACGCCTTCGCCTGCCCCAGTGCCGTCGGATGCATCATCGAACGTGTGGGCACGCCAGTCAGAGGCTTCTATGCCGATCTTGACCTCATTGCGCAGCGGCATCAGGTTAACCTTCACGCTGCCAGCAAGCGCCATCTCGCATTCCCCATTGCGGATCGCTTGGCAAGCGAGGTGAATAGCCACTAACGACGATGAACAAGCAGTATCCACGTTCAGGCTTGGGCCCTTCAGGTCGAGCAAATAAGACAGCCTGCCCGCAATAATGGAGCTTAAATTGCCGGGAACCGCGAGCGATAGCGCCTCGGGCTCCGACTCCGACACCATTCGTTTGTAATCGTAAAGCGTGTCGGCATTGTACCCGACATAGACACCCGTCCGGCTGCCTGCCAATCGGGTGCGGCTATAGCCAGCATCCTCGAACGCCTTCCAAGCGGTCTCCAGAAACAATCGCTGGTTCGGGCTCATCAGGCTTGCTTCCTTCGGCGATAAGCGGAAGAAGGCATAATCGAATTGGTCAATAGCGTCAAGATAAGCCCCGTCAAAAAAATCAGGCTGCCCGTCCTGTAACGCCCTGCCGCTTGCGTAAACCTCAACGTCCCTGCGCCTAGACTCCGGGAAAGCAGAAATGAAGTCGGCTCCATTGCTTACGAAGGACCAAAATTCCTCTAAGCTGCCGACTAGCGGCAGCTTAGCTGATATTCCGACGATGGCGATATCTTTCGCAGACAATTCCTCCATCGTTTCGTTCGGGGAATCGCCTTGTTCCGGCTCATCCCAATCGAGCAAATCAAAGTTCAGCATGGAGCTCGCCCCCTACGCGATCGCTCTGGCCAGTTGGAAGTTCGCTCTTGCTCTTGTTTTCACTTTCGCGCCCGGTTTCCCGGTTTTTCCATAAGTACACCATGAGGCCGATGACCACGACGGAGCTTATGCCCAGCGCCCATACAACCCCCGGACCATACACAACATTGAGTTTCCGAATGCCGTAATAAGCTGCGAACACGAAAAACTCGTTAATGATCGGTGCCCAAATCGATTTGTACCATTCAAACATGAAGCTGAAAATAAGCGCGCCAAGCGTTGCATAGATCGTCAGGGCGATATCCCAGTTAAAGAACAAGCCGCCGTAGACGATGCCTGTACCAATAACGGACACCCACACTGGCATTGCGGTACGGAATACGTTGTAAATCATCGCGCGGAAATAAATTTCTTTGTACATGGAGTGAATGATCAAGAACGCGAAATAAACAAGGAAAAGTGCATCGGTCAAATAAACGGTTAACTGGTCAAATTGCGGGTAGTTCTTCTCGAAGTAAGGGATTTTGAAAAACATTTGGACCCATACGCCCATCGCAATGCCCAATATGGAGATCAACACGGCATTTTTCAGGGAGATGCGCGAGAAATTGCTCACTTGGATGAGATCCTTCTTATTGACCCACTTCATGATGTAGTAATAGATGACGAAGGCTAAGATATCGTAGGGAATGAAGCCGATAACATTGTTCCGTCCAAGCCACGGCGAAATCGCGTCGATGCCCATAATGTATTGATTCCACACGATGAAGATGAACGGATAATAGAATGCGGAGTAAACGAACGTCCATAAGAGCAGGTTGCCGATCATTCGGAGATCGACCGATTTGCTGTCGCCTTTCCACACTGCACGAACCAACACGATCATGAAGAACAGGGAAACGCCAGCGATCAGCATCAAAATATGGTCCGGGCAGCCCGCGAGCCATTCCAAAACACCATACTGTTTCGTCACGAAGACGACCGTATTCATAAATCCTGCCGCGAGCAGCGTCGACCAAATCGACTTCAAGCGGTAGTAGAGAATGCCGTACATAATGGCAAGGAAGAACGAAATGAACTGAACGCTCAGGTTAGGCTGGCAGTACGCATAGAAGACCGCTTGTACGATCAGCGCGATGACGAATGGCATTTTGCGGCGCATAATGTTGAACAAAATGCCGCGGAACAGCACCTCTTCAAACAGCGGACCGATGATCGCCAAGCCGATAATCGTCACGATGAAGGACTGGGAGTTCATAAACATGTTGATATAGTTGTCGAAGTCAGGCGTCGCCTCTTCAATGAACGACAGCTTAATGAAGCAAATAAAGAATATGCCTGTGAATACGCCGACGAGGGTTGAGATTGTAGCGTCTAGCTTGCTTATGCGAGAGAAATTGCTCATCTGCACAATGCTTTCGTAACGGTCCTTCACAATCCGCTTTTTAACTTGGAAAATGATTGCAATTAAGGCTGATGTAATCGCAAACATAACCGTGATCCAGATCGGCAGGTTTTTGCCTACAAAATCACCGTAAGCGCCGGAGTTCGGCACAATAATATCGTTATGGACAATGGAAACCCCGAGGAAAGTGCCTAGCAGAAGCACTAGCTCTCCTATCATCGTCAAATACTTTTTCATCTCTTATCCATCCTCTCAAATGGCAATATTGGACACTCGAATCGAATCTTCACGCTATACGCGCCCTGCGATAGCCGCCGCCTCTTGCAGAAGCAGCTCCCGTTCGGGCTCTGCCGTCCCTTTGGCCGTCAAAATCGACCGTAAACTGTCCATGACCGTGTCGATTTCAGCAGCGGATAGCGAACGGCTAGCTTGCACAAGGTCCTGTTGCATGCGGCTAATCGTACGGTAGGGCTCGATAACGCCTGCCTCATACGCGGTGAGGTCCACACTGTTATTGCGCGCCGATACGGCAATGGCCAGACAACGGTCGATGAAGCTAGGCTGCAGCTTACGCAGCTCCAGCATTTGGGCATGGCCTTCCGCATCATCCCACGCGTAGGCTCGAATGTTGCGGGCCGCCCTGCGCATCAGCTTCGCCAGCACCTTGTTGGGTCCTAGCTCGACGGCATAGGAGACGCCTTGCTGCTGCAAATAACGCATCGTCTCCGACCAACGAACCGGATGGACCAGCTGTTGCGCCAAGCCGCCAATGATCGCCTGCAAGCTGGTCTCTGCAGCCGTATCCACCGCATAGGGTGCCGCAGATACATTAGACAGAACGGGATAACTTGGCGCGTTTATTGCATATTGCGCCAGTTTCTCCCGCAGCCGCTCAGCGGCTGGCGCCATTAGCGGCGTATGGAACGGCACGCGGGACGCCATCGCGATAACGCGCGCCCCACGCTCAGCCAGCGCTGACGAAGCGTCGCTCACCGCCTCTTGATGCCCGGCGATGACCGTCTGGTCCGCTGCATTGCGGCATGCGATCCAGACGGATTGGCCGGCGCCGCTAAGGCTCGTCCGTTCGCATTGCTCGGCAATCGCCGCGGCATCCAGCCCATTGACCGCTGCCAGCGCCCCTCCGCCTGCTGGCGTAGCCGCTTCCATCGCTTCGCCCCGGAAGCGAACGATTTCTAACGCGTCCTGCAGCCGGAACACGCCAGCACAGGTTAGAGCCGACAGCTCACCCAAGCTATGGCCTGCCAGGAAGGCCGGCTTTACGCCAACCTCCTGCATGTACACGCGATATGCAGCTACGCTGCTAACGAGCATTGCTTGCTGTGCGTAAGCAATGCTCTCCTGCTCGCGGAACCCCTCCTCGAAGCACATGGCTGCCATCGGAATGGCCAGCCTATCCTCCGCCTCCTCGAAGGTTTCGCGAACGAAAGAATACCGTTCGTGCCACTCGCGCATCATGCCGACATACTGTGCGCCTGTTCCCGGGAACAGCAAGGCAACTTTACCGATCATTGCACTCCTCCTCTCGATACGGCTGAACCGATCTCTTCTAACTGGGCGAACCAACGGATCAGCTTGGTATAGCCTTGCATAAGCAATTTCACTTTCCCCTTGCGCAGCCGGCCACCGGCATAATCGCAATAAAGCGTTAACCGGCGATTCTCAATCCGATAGGATACAGCAAGATCGAATATTTCCGTCAAACGGTCCCTTGATTGGAAGTGGTCAGGATGATAGAACAAGGCCGCAATGCCATCAGCTGGCGGATACTGCGGTTGCTTGGCGACCGTTTTCCAATCGAATCCGCCCTTATCTGTGGAAACATGCTGAATTTTGTCGGCAATCGTTTGCACGATTGGCGAAAAATGTTCAGCTTGCCGCAAGTCGACATCTACAGGCAAAATTCTGTCTCCTGTGTGCCCATAATAGACGGCTTGCTCGGCATTCTTCGTCACTTGGGCGAATAAGTAGCCGTAAAGCGCAAGCAGAATTGGCCCAATGCCATCGCCGCTTGCCGCGCCTGCCCGGATCAACTGCTCCGACAAATCGGCTTCGAGCTGGATTTTGAACATCGTTCCCGTCTCTTCCGCCTCTAAGCGGTTAACGAAAAAGTCCTCCGGCAGCTCGATATATCGCATCGTGACCGACGGCTGCACAGTTTCCGCCCGTTCTGCTATAACTGCAGCTAGCTTCTCAATGGTCGGATATGCGAATAGATCCGTAACCGTCAGCATGCCCGGGAACCGTTCTTCCAGCTTCGCGTGCATGCGGAGCAGCAGCAGGGAGTGCCCGCCGAGCTCAAAGAACTGGTCGTGAACGCCTACCCTCTCCACTTGCAACAGCTCACTCCATACCTGCGCCAGCTGCTCCTCCACCTCATTGCGCGGAGCCGCATAATGCTGCTGCACCGATACATTCGACTCCAGCTTGGCAAGCATGCCTCGATTCGCTTTGCCGCTTGCAGTCAATGGCATCACTTCTAACTGCGTGTACGAGGCCGGGATCATATAATCCGGCAGCAGCTTCGCTAGATGCTTCCGAATATCGGCGACATCTACGTCTTGCTTGGCCACGACATATGCGCATAACCGGCTGTCCCCTTGCGGCGCCTGCTTCACCAGTACAGCCGCTTCAGCAATATTCCCGTGCAGCAACAGTGCAGCTTCGATTTCCCCGAGCTCGATCCGATAGCCCCGCAGCTTCACTTGATGGTCCAGCCTGCCCATATATTCAATATTTCCGTCTGGCCGCCATCTCGCCAAGTCACCCGTCCGATACATCCGCGTTCCCGGCACGAATGGGTTGTTGACAAACTTCTCCGCCGTTAGCTCTTCCCGGTTGCGGTAACCGCGCGCCAGGCCGATGCCCGCGATGCATAACTCGCCTTGCAAGCCTTCTGGCTGCAAACGATTATGCTCATTTACGATGTACAGGTGGATGTTGCTAATCGGACGGCCGATTGGCACGGAGTCCAATTGTTCGTTTGGCTCGCAATCATAGAAGGTCACATCAATTGCCGCTTCTGTCGGACCGTATAAATTGATCAGCTTGGCCGAGCGGCCCATCTGGCCATGGAGCAATTGATAAAACCGTTCCATTAACGGAACTGGCAGCGCTTCTCCGCTTGCGAACACACGATTGAGGCTAGCAAGCTTGTCCGGCAAGGATACAGCCACAGCCGAACTTTCTTGCGCAAGCTGCCGTTCCGCATAGTCCAGGAACAGATGCAGCATCGACGGCACAAAATGCATCGTCGTCACGTTGCGCCTGCCGATTGCCGCTATGATCGCTTCCGGGTCCTTCTCCTGCCCCGGCTCCAGCAAACAAACTGCTGCGCCGGCGAAGCTCCACCAGATGAGTTCCCAAACCGACACGTCGAACGTATATGGCGTCTTCTGCAAAATAACGTCATTAGGGCCTAGCGGGTAAAGCTGCTGCATCCAGCAAATTCGGTTCACAACCGCCCGATGCTCAATCATGGCGCCTTTCGGATTGCCCGTAGAGCCCGATGTATAAATGATGTAAGCGAGGTCGCTTGCTGTCACTTCTGCTTGCAAATTCGAGCCGTCGCCTGCCAACTGGCCGATACGGTCCAAGTTAATCGCCGCGATTCCCCGCTCCTGCGCTAACCCCAGCCAGCGTTCCCGCGCCAGCAGGAGCATCGCTCCGCTGTCTTCGAGCAGGTAAGCGATCCGCTCTTCGGGATCGTCAGGCGATATCGGCAGGTAAGCGCCGCCCGCTTTCAATATTGCGAGAATCGCGACCATCATCTCCGGCGATCGCGCCGTCAGGACGGCTGCTACGCGATTTGGCCCAAGCCCGTCCTTCACCAGCTCCCGCGCCAGCCGGTTCGCTTGCTCGTTCAGCTCGCCATACGTGATTCCAATCTCGCCAAACCAGAGCGCCGGCTGGCCGGGATTTTGGTCCGCTTGCTCTTCAAACCAGCTGTGGAGTGGGCGATCAACGGGATATTCACGCGCTGTATCATTGAACGTATGCAGCACCCGCTCCCGCTCTTGCGCAGAAAGGATCTCGATCTCGCCAATCCGTTGTTCCGGCCGGGCTGTTGCTTCGGCAATAATCGCCCGGAAATGGCGAATAAGGCGGCCAATCGTCTTCGGCTTATACAACGAAGTGGCGTATTCAAACTTGCAAGCAAGTCCGCCATCCTGCTCGGACACCTCCAGCGTCAGGTCAAACTTCGCACTCCGATGCGGCAGGGCGATTCGCTGCATCGTGTTGCCCTTGAGCGCCAGCTCAGGAATGTCCATGTTCTGCATGACAAACATAACGTCGAATAATGGATTGCGGCTCGTATCCCGGCTAAGCGGCAAGCTGCCTACCAGCTCTTCGAACGGGTACTCCGCATGCTCGAATGCCGTCAGCACGTTGCCCTTCACTTCTTCAAGGAAATGCAAGAATGTCTTATCCGCCGCTGGATAATGGCGCAGCGGCAACGTTTGGACAAACATGCCGATTGAATCACGGAGGTCTGCATGCGAGCGCCCTGCAACCGGCGAGCCGATGACGATATCGGATTGCCCCGAATAACGTGCCAACAGCACATTAAACATCGCCAAGATGACCATGTATAACGTCGTTTGCGATTGGAGTGCCAATTTTTTCAGGGCGAGCGTTTCCCCGTCACTCAAGCGGAACAACGACACATCCCCTTCATACGATTGAATGGCAGGGCGCTTGAAGTCAGCCGGAAGCTGCAGCACAGGCGCGCCGTCCTCGAATTGGTTAAGCCAATATTGCCGCTGGTTTTGAATAAGTGGGCTTGCCAAGCGCTCGCGCTGCCATGCCGCAAAATCGGTATACTGCACAGGCAATGCAGCGAGTTCACGCCCCTCGTATAGGGCGATAAAGTCACGGACAAGCACCGCCATCGACAAGCCATCAGACACGATATGATGCATATCGAACAATAAAATTTCGCTGGTTGCTTCGGTTGCCGAGCTGTCCGTGCCATCGGCTTCTTCCAGCAGCTCTAACAAGCCAACCCGCAGCAGCGGAGCTTTCGCAAGGTCGAACGGCCGAACGAATGACTGGACTACGTCGGCGAAGGATGCTTCATCTCCCGCGACAAACCTTTCCAGTTGGATGGAGGCGTGGGCTTGTACCTTTTGAACCGGAACGCCATCGAGCTGTTCGAACGATGTCCGCAAGCTCTCATGCCGAGCGATAAGCGCCCCTATCGCCCACTTCAAGCGATCGGTATCGATAATGCCTTCGGCCTGCAATGCCACAGGCAGATGATACGAGGTGCCGATCTCTTGGAATTGCTGCAAAATATAAAGCCGGCTCTGCGCCGAGGACAACGGATACTGCTCCTGCTTCTCCGCTGCCGGAATCGGTTCGTATGCAGCAGGCCCGCGGTGGCTAAGCAGCTCTGCCATCGCTTGCACAGTCGGCGCTTGGAAAATTTCACGCAGCTCGACCTGAACACCAAACGCATGATGCACCGATTCGATGAGCTGAACGGCTTTGAGCGAATGCCCGCCAAGCTCGAAGAAATTGTCTTCGATGCCTACACGATCGGCATGAAGAATGTCTTTCCAGATCGCCGCAAGCTTCACTTCCATATCCGTAGACGGCTCTACATAGGGCTTCCCTAACAAAGGCGCTGCTTTCATCGTTGCCAATGCATGCCTGTCCGCTTTGCCGCTGGACGACAGAGGCATCCGTTCGATCTGGAAGAAAGAAGCTGGAACCATGTATTCTGGCAGCCTTCTGGCCAGATAAGACCGCAGCTTCGAGGCTTCCAGCGGCTGAACCGCTACGAGATAAGCATGGAGCGCCAGCTCGCCGCTATCATCTGGGTTCGCCAGCACGGCCACTTCCCGTACCTCGTCCATCTGCAGCAAATGATGCTCGATCTCGCCAAGCTCCATTCGGAAGCCGCGAATCTTCACCTGATGGTCAAGGCGCCCCATATAGACCACTTGCCCGTCAGGGCGCTGCTTTGCCAAGTCGCCTGTCCGGTACATGCGCGTTCCGGCCTCAAACGGATTGGGCACGAAGCGCTCCGCCGTCAGCTCTAGCCGTTCCCAATACCCTCGCGCCAGCCCAACGCCGCCGATACATAGCTCGCCCGGAATGCCCGGCGGGCAGAGGCGCAGTGCCGCATCAACCACATATAGCTGCGTGTTGGCAATCGGTTGGCCAATTGGAACAGCATGCAGCTTGCCCCCGGTTGAGCAGTCAAAGTGGGAAACATCGACCGTAGCTTCGGTCGGTCCATATAAATTAATCAACCGCGTACCATGCTGTGCATACAAGCTTTCATTGAAGCGTTCCACCTGCCGAAGCGGCAATGCTTCGCCGCTGGCGAACACAAACCGCAAACTGGCGAGCGCTTCAGCTCGCTCAGGGCGGGCTTCCAAATACGCCAGCATGAGCTGCAGCATCGACGGCACAAAGTGCATCGTTGTAATCTGGCGATCCGATATGGCTTGCACAATCGCTTCGGGCTCTTTCTCTCCGCCTGGCGTCAGGAAATGTACCGATGCGCCTGCATGCGCCCACCAGAACAGCTCCCACACCGAAACATCAAATGTAAAGGCCGTTTTATGCAAAATAACATCGCCTGAGCCGATCGGATAAGCAAGCTGCATCCACTCGATCCGGTTAATGACCGAGCGATGCTCGACCATAACGCCCTTCGGATTGCCGGTTGAGCCTGAAGTATAGATGACATAAGCGAGATTGTGAGGCTTGGCAGCAGCTGGC
The DNA here is from genome assembly GCF_009789195.1 of Paenibacillus sp. MMS18-CY102. Lineage (GTDB taxonomy): Bacteria > Bacillota > Bacilli > Paenibacillales > Paenibacillaceae > Paenibacillus_T. The sequence continues at coordinate 31,440 of NZ_WSTC01000030.1, forward strand.
AGATTGCCGGAATCCCCTTCATAGAGGCTCTCGTCATCCAGCTCCAGCGTCCTTCCTGTAAACGGAATAACGGTTGTTAGCCGCTCATCCTGCACGAGCAGCAGTTCAGCCCCCGCATCCTCCAGCATGTACCGGATTCGCTCTTCTGGCAGGTCCGGCGCAATTGGCAGATACGCGCCGCCTGCCTTGAGAATAGCTAGAATGCCAACGATCATTTGCGGAGAACGTTCCGTTACGATCGGAACGATGCTGTCCGGCTTAACGCCTCTTCGCTGCAGCTCGCGCGCTAACTGATTCGATCTAGCATTAAGCTCGCCATACGTAAGCTTGGCATGGTCGAATGTTGCGGCAATCCGCTCTGATTGTGCCGCAGCCTGCTCTTCCACCCATTCATGAAGCAATCGAGATTCGGAGAAAGGCGTCGCTGGCGGATTATAGGCAAGCAATTGCTGCTCTTGCTCTGCTTTTGACAGGAGCCCAAGATCGGATAGCCGCGTATGCGGCGATGCTATAGCCTGCTCAATTAGCCGCAGGAATTCGTCGCCCAAACGTGTTATGGTTTCCTTCGCAAACAAATCCGTACTATATTCCCATGCAAGCTCCCACTGCGAACTGCCATGCAGGTACACGTCCAGCTTGAGATCAAGCTTCGCCGTGCCGCCAGGAAGCGCGTAATGCGTTACGGCCACGTCGCTTGAGGCAAGCTTGCTCGCCAGGTCCGACTGGTTATGCAGCACGACCATCGTATCGAACAGCGGATTGCGCGATGGATGCGCCTGTTGGCTTGCCAGCGCCACAATCTCCTCAAACGGTAACTGCTGATGGGCAAAATCTTGCTCGATCTGTTGCTCCGCCTGCTGAATGAACTGCTCCCAGCTCATACTGGCATCGATACGGAAACGAATCGGCATATATTCGATGAAAGCGCCAACGATTTTCGCTAAGTCTGCATCCTGGCGGCCTGCAACCAGAGCACCGACAACAAGCTCCTCTTGGCGCGCATATTTGTGCAAAATAAATGAAAAGGCAGACAACAGCACGGTGTGAAGCGAAACCTGCTCCTTCCTCGTCCACGCTTGCACACGGGAAGAGAGAAGCTCTGGCACTTGAACCCGAATCAGATCCCCCTCATAGGTGCGGCGCTCCGGCCGCTCGTAATCGGTTGGCAAATCGAGTAATGGAATCTCGCCCTGCAGGCGTTCAGACCAATAACGAACCGCGGCTTGTTGCAGTTGTTGTTGCTTCTTGTTATGCAGCCACACGGCGTAATCCCGGTACTGCAGGCCTGGTGCGGGAAGCTGCTCCCCTTGGTACAATTGGAACCATTCGGCCAGCATCAAATTCGCTGAGATGCCGTCACAAGCAATATGATGTATATCTAGGTGTAGGATGTAATAAGGCTGTTTAGACTGAACATAGATGAGGGTAGACCGTAGTAGAGGCAAGCTGTGTAAGTTAAAAGGTTGAACCAATTGCGTAAGCAATGCTGGCAAGTTCTGTTCGTCCTGCGACCGTTGCGCCAGCGTTAGGCCAGCGTTGTCATGCACGGTTTGCCGAACTTCGCCGTCGATCATGCGATAAGTGGTGCGAAGCGCTTCGTGCCGGCTCACTAGCTCCTGCAGCGCCCGTTCTAATCGATTAACATCAATCGTTCCGGTGAGCTTCACCGCGAAAGGCATATTGTAGGCTGTGCCCATATCGCCGAACTGCTCTTGTACATACATCCGCTTCTGCGTCGGCGTAACCGGATCATGTCCCGTGGGAGCTGCTGGCTCTGCTCTGCCGATTGGAACGGTGGCGAGAGTTGCTTCCGACTGCTGTATCATTCGCGCAAGCGCTCGAATGCTGTCATGTGCGGCAAGCTGCTTTGGCGAAAGTTCGACATGGAAACGCTGGTGGATGCGCGAGAGCAGCCACGATGCTTTTAGCGAATCGATGCCATAATCGTGGAAGGACGCTGTCAGCCCGATTGGGCGCTCCATCACATTCAGCCAAATTTCACTAAGGAGCTGCTCTGTCTCATTCAGCGGTTGTTCCTGCCCGTCATTCGCGCTTGCTTGGCTAGCCATCAACTGCCTATATTGCGCTGCCTGCTCGCGGAACTCGCCGCTCACATATTGTTCTGCCAGCTTATAGCGCTGCGGCTTGCCGCTCGTTGTTTTCGGAATCTGCCTAACGGCAATAACACATGCAAGATGAAGCCCGACACTTCGGCTAATGTGGCTTGTAAGCGGCAATGCAATTGCTGCGAAGGCGGCATCTTTCCCTCTAAATTGCACGAATGCAACCAGTTCCTCTGTGCCAGAAGCCGAGCTTGCCACGCCACACATGGCGATTTTGCCTAGTTCGATCCCGTCAATCTCTAGCGCCAACTGTTCCAAATCATGCGGGAAATAGTTGCGCCCTCCGATGAAAATAATGTCTTTCTTCCGTCCGGTAATGACCAGCCTGCCGCTTCGCATCAACCCGATGTCGCCGGTATCCAGCCATCCATCTTCGGTGATCAACGATTGCGTAGCTGTTTCATTCCGGTAATAGCCTTTCGTTACGTTGCCCCCTCTGATCTGAATATGGCCGATCCTATGCTCTTCTAATGGGCTTCCGTTCTCATCGCAAATCCGAACCTCACAATGGCTGACCGGGTAGCCAACATCTGCGAATGCTACTGCCGTATCACTGCTCTGGCTGCTGAACTGAACCTTTGAGCCTACGCTGATCGATTGGCGCTCGATATGAACCGACTGCAATTCTTCCTCGACCGGAGGAAACGTGATCGCTAGGCTTGCTTCCGCCATCCCATAGACGGGGAACATCGCTTGCCGCGGCAGCCCGTACGGCGCCATGCGAGTTAGAAACTCATCCGCAAGCGAAGCGGATATCGGCTCTGCTCCGTTAAACAACAGCTTCACGCTGGACAAATCCCAGTCAACCTCGTCGTTGCCCAGATGGTTCAACACATGCTTGTAGCCAAAGTTCGGCGAAGCCAGCTGGCTGATGCGGTAATCCGACGCTTTTTGCAGCCACAGGCGAGGGCGCAGCAAGAATAATGCAGGCGGCATCATCCATTGGTTCATCCCGTTTACAAGCGGCGTTAAGTGAAAGCCGATGAGCCCCATATCATGCGTGAGCGGCATCCAGCTTAGCGCCCTATCTTCTGAAGTCGCTTGCGACCCTTCGACAATTGCTGCGATATTCGTCAACAAGTTCCGGTGCGTCAGCATGACGCCTTTGGGATCTCCCGTGGAACCTGAAGAGTATTGAATAAAGGCTAAATCATCCGGATCGGCGGCGTGAATGATGCCAGTAGTTGAGCCAGCCTCCATTGTGAAGCCATCTGTATCCCATAGCCGCCCTTGGAAATCGCATTCGGCAAGTGCCGGGTAAACCTTCGAAGAAGCGAGCACATAAGGCTGCTCCGTAATCTCCCATATCCGAACTGCCTTGGCACGCTGCTCAGGCGATGTGCCAACTGTCACCGGCACTGGAATGATGCCGCCCAGCAAGCTGGCCCAGAAGAATGGAAGAAACAGCTCCGGCTCCTCGATCTGGAATAAAAGAAGATCGCCTGCCTTCATTCCTCTGCCCTGCAACTCGCCAAGCAGCGTACAAGCAACCTCGTAAAGCTTCCGATATGGCAGATAAACATCTTCGCGTTTATCGATAAATGTAATCCCATGCTCCGATTGTGCAGCCCTTGCTAAAGCTTCGTTCATCGTCGCGCACACCATGGTCATGAACGTCCTCCCTTATAAATAAAATAAACATTGTACAAACGTTTGCACGCAAAATAAAAATAAAATGTGTTCAATCGCTTAAACACATTTTTTCAATCGGAATAACATTCATATAATTTTTTACAATGCTTGCTTCGATGATATTCTATCACCTAAATTTGCAAATTGACAAGCATATGTTGTGTATAACAGAATAAGTGAACTTGATCAATTTCCAGTGTGAATTTCCAAAGAAATGGATCCCAAATGTACGCAATTTCTCCAATGTTACATTACTTTACGCAACCGCTTTCACAATAGGCGGATACGTTTGAATGACGATGGTTTGGTGTCTTATGCATAAATAACGGACCGGGTAAATGGGCAGGTTTATGATTCATTCTGCCTATAAAAATGGAAAAAGACAGCCGGCTCACTAGGCCGGCTGCCTCTGAAACAATTATATTAGGACGCCTTTAATTACACTTTCTTCCCACGAAACGTCACAAGCGTATATACAAATCCGACCACACCGATGCCCACCATCGCGCTTTGGATAAGATCATTCATATTCATTAGGCAGGACCCCTTTACGGTTAATATCTGTTACATCCATAATACCACCCCGTAAAGTTTCATTGTGCATTAGAATTTGAACACTATTAGACAATCTTGCAACACTAATATTCCCGCATTTAAATTAAAAGGAGCAGTTGCTGCAGCAACTGCCCCTTGCTCCACATGCTTAAATTATGGCGTTTGGAAGGTGAACAATTGATTGTCGCCTGCGCCACTTGCCCACTGTACAACAGCAGCGCCGTTAGCAGTGGAATTGTTCGATACTTGCAATGCTTTGCCGCTGTTTCGGTTAATGATTTTGTAATAGCCGTTGCCTGCGGAAACGAGCTGCCACTGCTGGTTGTTTCCACCGCTTCCGGAGACCGTCCACTGTTGGACTTTTGCACCGTCTGCCGTTGAGTTGCTTTCCACATCTAGCCCTTTTCCGCTGTTCTGGCTAATAAGGTTGTAATAACCGTTGCCTGCATCTCTCAGCACCCATTTCTGATTGCTGCCACCTGTATAATCCCATTGCTGAACGGCTGCTCCGTCTGCTATTGATACGTTGCTGACATCGAGTGCTTTGCTGCTGCTCTTCGCCGTGATCCGATAAGTTCCGCCTACGGCTGGCGTAACGCCCGTGTCAATCGGGCCGGTACCTGTAGAGCCAGAACCTGACCATTTGAAGGTAATCGCGCCTTCGGCTGGCACTTGATACGTAAACGATTGGGAACCCCATTGGATCTTCACGCTCTTCGCACTTGCCTGGCGGTTAGAAAGGATGAGCGCGATCGAGCCATCCGGGTTTTTGTATGCTACATCCTCCATGCTGTCCTGGAACGTGTTCGTATCGATACGAGCAGCGCCTTGATCGACGAATTTGCTGCTATGGCCAAGACCGTAGTATTGCGGATTATAGGACACATTGTCTGTGGAATCAGAGCGAATCGTAATCAAGCCACGGTTAGTGCCGTCAATGCCAGCCAAGGCAGGCCCGCCATTTTGATCCAATGCGATGTTCCACATGATGTACGACTTCGCCCAATTTCGTGGGAAACGGATCGTGTGCATAATCAAATCCTGGAACATCCCTTTATTCGTGCCGCCGCCAATCCACGTGCCGCTGCCGCCTTCCGTGAACCAAATGTCTTTGGACGGATACTGGTTGTGAAGGGCCGTCAGGTTCGAATGGCTTAGATTCGAATAATAGTGGAAGGCGCTGCCGCTCACGTAATTCGAAGCGCTGGAGTTAAGAACTGTAGACGCATAGTTGATATCGTCATAGTTGTGGTCATATGCCATGATTTTGGTGTTGAGCCCGTTCTGGGAAAGCTTTGGCCCAAGCACATTAATAAAATTAATCTGCTCATTGGCTGACATGACCATCCCTGGCCAGTTCGGGTTAAATTTCGGCTCATTTTGAACGGACATGGCATAGATCGGCGTTCCCTTCGCGCTGTACTGCTGAAGGTATTTGACCAGATAGTTGGCATAAGCTTGATAAGCGTCCGTGCGCAGTGTACCGCCCGTGTTGCCGTTCAGCCCTTTATTCGTTTTCATCCATGCAGGAGGGCTCCAAGGTGCAGCGAACAGCTTGATCCGGCCTTTGTTCACATTGTAAGCCTGGTCCAGCATTGGCCGAATATAAGCGTCCTCTCTCCAGAGCGAGAAGGAATTTAAATTCATGTCGTCTACATTGTTAGTCGTATCGTCATATGTCCAGGATTCCCAGTTAAAATCGCTTGCGCCGATCGGCTGGCGAAGCGCGCTAATGTTAATGCCGGAAGGGCCGAACAGACTGTTCATGACCTCTGTCCGTTTGGAAGCCGAGAGCTTATTGGCGAGCAGCCAAGCGGAGCTGTCTGTAAGCGATGCCCCAAAGCCGTCCATCGATTGGTAGGTTGTTCCATTATTTACGTTAATCGTGTAGTCCGCGCCGCTGCTGGAGCTCGCGAAGTTAACATCGGATTGCCGGGCAAGCCAGGTATTGTTATTCGGGTTCGTTAGCCAAACCTGTACCGCCTCTCCTGCTGCATGAGTCGTGCCGGGCAGTGACGGGACGGTCAGTGCCAATGCAGTAAGTACGGTGACAATCTTTCTTTTCATCATCGTTTTTATAATCCCCTTCCAGTGTTTTTGATAGCAAGCTTCACTTTGTATGCGTTTACAAAAATTCGCCTTGCCAATGGCCAATCCGCGCAAAAAGCCAAACCGCAACATTGCTAAACTCCTGTACATATGGCTAACACAATGTTAGCGAGGTGCAACAATAATGTAAACGATTTCAAAACTAGTCTTGGTAATACTTCTGCTTTATCAGTATCCACCTCCCGAAAATATACAGTATTGATAAGGGATATTGAGCTGTTGAAGGTAAAGCGCGGATGAATTTGATAACAAACACATCCTATCATGCTTTGAAATCGATTTCAATGGCAATTCATGAAGAGATTGCATAAAATCACGAAAAAATTGTTGTGTGTTGAGAAACACCCGTCCCTCAGAAAACAAAAAAAGGGCGTCCCTCAGCCGTCTTGGCTTTCGGGACACCCCCTAAAAATGGCGAGCTTTGTCCTAGAATTTCTTCAACAGATTATAAATGGCTTGTGCGCTCTCGGCGCGCGCCATCGTGCCCTTCGGCATGAATGTTCCATCTGTGTTGCCTTGAATGAGGCCAAGCGATGCAGCAGCCTCAACAGATGGAGCTGCCCAAACGCTAATCTGCCCCTTGTCGGAGTACGTAAGTGATCCCGAAGCAGCTGGTGCTTCCTGCCCGGTCTTCGTCACGTATGCCCGAACAAGCATAGCAGCCATTTCCTCACGGCTAACCGTATCGTTCGGCGCGAACGTCTTATCTGTACGCCCTTGGACGATGCCTAGCTTGCTTGCTGTAGCAACGTAAGGCGCATACCATTTGCCCGCCGGAACATCGGTGAAGGCAGTTGTTCCCTCGGCTTGAATGCCGAGTGCACGAACGAGCATAGCTGCAAATTCGGCACGTGTTACGTTTGCTTTCGGCGCAAATTGCTGATCGTTCACGCCTGTTACAATCTGCTTCGCAGCCAATGCCTTGATTGCTTGCGAGGCCCAGTGGCCCGCTGCGACATCTGTGAAGGATTTGTCGTATTCCAGAACGGCATACTTGCTGAAGTGCGATACTTGCGCTGTAGCTTTATCCCCAGCCAAGCTGCCTCCGATGTACGCCAGATCTCCGTTATCGCTTACGTGATAGATGCCCGCAAGCTCTCCGTCAGCATTCGCGTTCACATTAAAGGCCAGCGTAATCGGTTGGTCAAAGGCACTAACCTTAATCGTCTTGCCGTCCTTCGTGATGATGCTTAAGCTAAACTCGTAAACCAATGAAGCCGCATTTACTTTCGTTTGGCTGTCTTTTGCTTTGTCCAGCAGTGCCTTTGCTTCTTCCGCCTTCAGCGGCCTTGCTTCCAGCACGATGCGCGCGCCGGATGCTTCGCCTGCAGGAATGCGTGCTTGCAAGGAAGCAAGCAATTTATTCGGCAACGCAATCGTTACGCCACCCGCTGTGATCTCAAGATTATTGCTTGCCAACACAGCCGCAGCATCGATCGGCAGGCTTGCGCCATGGAAGCCATCTTTCAGTTGAACCGTAACTTTGCCATCAATGCCTTTAACAAGGTCGTTAGCATCCACCGACTGAATATCAGACGCTGCTGGCGTTGTCGGTGTTGTTGGCGTTGTCGGTATCGTCGGGTTCGTTGGTGTCGTTGGTGTCGTTGGTATCGTTGGTGTCGTTGACACGCCATCCTTCACTTGAATAATGACAGCCGTTAGCGGATCAATCGTAATCGATTGGCTCGTGAGCGTGAAGCCCGACGGAGCGGTTACGGCTTGCACGCCAGCCTCATCATTATCGACGAGCACGGTGCCTACCGTTAAGTTCTCCGACAGTGCAAGCGTTCTGGATGAGCTGTCTCCATTAACGAACACATAGTACGTGCCGGTGCCATCTGTTGCTTTATTTTTGTAGCCAATGACAAGGTCTTGTTCCTTAATATCCTTGGACTCGATCAACGTTACGTTGGAATTCACAAGATCTCTCTCGCCCAAACGGAACGCATCTGTATGCTTGCGAAGCGCCAATAAGCCGGATGTGAAAGATTGTGTGACGTGGTTAACCGGATATTGCACGGCATTCGTCGCCTTCTGCCAGTCGAATTTGTTGATTGCGTCGGTCGAATCATACGAGTCGTGAACCAGATAACCGACCGTAACGTCGTTCTGATCCTTGAGCTCATGATACTTCTGCTCCGGCACGCCTGCCCCAAGCCATTGCTTCGTTCTGCCATATTCTTGGCCCGCATGCAAGAACGCTGTGCCTTGCGACGTCATCATGAGCAGGTTGCCCAAGCGTACGCGCTTATGAATTTCCAAGTTGTTCGCCGGAATGGACGGATCCTTCTTGATCGATTGTGCGATAATATCGTACAGCGGCAAGTTATCATGTGCCTCGATATATGGCACCATATCGCCCGGATCGTCAGCAGGCGTATTGCTTGGCTGTGCCTTAATGTTGCTAAGGATCGTCTGGATGTTTCTAGCGCCGCCCGTCAGGAAACGTGGCTCGCCTTCCGATCCGTAGCCAGACTTCAGCTCGTTGCGGATTTCATCGGAAAATACGCCGACACTGTCCGTCTTGTCCATCCAGTCTTGCGTTGCGCCTTTGCCTGCCAATGCTGGATCAGCAATATCGCCTTTGAACGTTCTCCAGCCTTCGCCGATGAACAATAAGTTCGGATTGATGACTTTCGCTGCATCGTATGCATTTTGTACAGCTTCATACGTCGCATCACCCATCATGTCCCAGCGCATGCCATCGATCTTGTACTCGTTGAACCAATATTTGACGGAATCGACCATCAGCTTCTCGGCCATCTTGTGCGTCGTCGCCAGGTTGTTGCCGAAGTCGCCTAAGTTATTGCCGTTCGGATCCTGGAAGCCGTAATAGTTAGGCACAATGTCGTTGAGGAAGCTCGCTTTGGCCATATGCGTATACACAACGTCGAGGATAACGCCCATGCCCTCATCGTGGACAGCATCGATTAATCCTTTGAGCTCCTTAATGCGAAGCTGTGGATCCTTGGCATTCTCCGAATAAGCGCCATCCGGCGAGAAATAGCTGTGCGGGTCATAGCCCCAGTTGTATTCATTGTTTAGTGTCGAATACTGGTCTTCACGTTCGCCCATGCGCGATTCATCGCCATAGTACCATGCCATAACAGGCATTAATTGAATATGGGTAATGCCGAGCGATTTGAGATAAGACAGCTTATCCTTAAATGCGCTGAATGTGCCGAATCGTGCATTCAAATCGCCTGCAATCGTCGGATCAGAGGTAAAGTCCCGAACATGCACCTCGTAAACAATCGCATCTTCACGCTTCTTGTAACCGTCAATATGGCCAAAGTTATAGTCAGCCGAAGGATTCGTTCCGCTCAAGTCGACAATTGCCGCTTTACCGACATTATCGCCATCAGGCCCAGTCTCTCCTTTGGTATTGACAGTGAACTCTGCCATCGACTTCGCATAAGGGTCAAGCACCTTCTTGGTTACGCCGTCATTCGTTACATCGTACTGGTAATAGTAGCCCGCCAAATCAGTAATTGCAGGGTTGCCTAGATCTGCTGGAGCAATCGTCGCCGACCATACGCCTTGCGCACCCTTCGAAAGGCTTACGCTGCCGACGAGTTGGGTGGAATCGTTGCGGTCATACACGTTCGCCGTGACTGTGCTTGCTTTGGGCGCCCACAGCTTCAAGGCAACGCTGCCCGCATTATAAGTTGCGCCTAGATCATTGCCATCGTAGGCGTACATTTGGTCTAGCATCCGCCAGCCCGTGGATGCTGTCACCGTAGTGCCCATGTAAGTTACGCTGAGCGGCGCATTATCCAGCACAATGTTAGCCGTAACGCGCACCGTCTTCTTGTCATCATTAAGCGCGACTGCTTGAACGTCGACATTAGCGCCATTCTTATCAACGATCGTGATAGCGGACTTCAAATCATCTGCCGTAACGCCGTCCGTTAGCGTAAACCCGAGCATCATCTCTTGGTCAGACAATAGTTCGGCAGACAGAAGCCCCGTCGCTTGCTCCCAGTAAGGGGAGATATACACCGTGTTGTCGTTTTGCTTAACCCATACTTGATTGTATCGGTCAAGCAGCGAGAAGGTGTGGTCTGCTCCGTCTTTATCGCCTGTTGTGCGATTGACGACCACGAAGCCTAAATTCTTCGCCTGATTTAACAGTGGAACGTCGATATAACTGCCATAACGGTCTGTGTTCTGGAAGGCAGTTGCACCGGAAGGCCAACCCGCAGATGGCGCAGCTACATCGTTAAACAGCCACAAGCCGAAGCTGCTTTGCGCCTGGTCGTCCCTCACATAGTGAACGCGGACCGTATTCGCCGGAAGGTCCACGGGCTCGTAGTAAGAAACTTGATCGCTGCCTTGCTTGATCCAAACCTCATTCACTTCCGGTTTGCTGATCGTGACGAATTTGTCTCCACCATCCTTGGAGCCGTCGTTGCGATTCACAACAACGAGCCCTACTTTTTTGGCATTCCCTGCAAGCGGGATGTCCAAGTATGCGCCATACGCATCTTGCTGGGCACCTGAGAAAGCAGTTGCGCCCGACGGCCAGCCCGCAGACGGTGCAGCGACATCGAACCACGACCATATCCCAAGATCCGTGTACGCAGCATCAGCCCGAGTATAGTGAACGCGAAGATGCTGATCCGGCACTGGACCCACGCCAGCGTTTGCTTGTACCGGAATCGCTCCGAATATGGACCATAACATCGCAGCAATAAGTAAAAATGATAGCGTTTTCTTTTGTTTTAACGCGACATTCATGTTTAAGGCCTCCCCAGTCTCATGATTACTTCAAATCACCTAAAGTTGTGCAATCGTTTGCAATTCAAGCGAAAAAGTTAGACCTCCCCCTTGATCCAAGAGATGAAAGCGGTTACCGACTCTCATCTTAATGCAGAAATGGGCGATCGTCAAACTATTTCCGTTGTTTTCTGCCAATTAACATACAATTAAAGGCCGTTTTTCAAATTGCGACAACGTTTGCACAAATGAGCCGGTGAATTCAATCCGTATACACTTGGTTCCTCCCCCTTGATTTTGCCTGATACAAATGCTTATCTGCCAGCTGAACGATCCCCTTCTCCTCTTTATCCCCATCCAAAACCGCCGTCGCCGCGCCGATGCTAATGGTAATGAAGGGCGCAACCTCTGAGCCTGCATGGGGGATGCGCAGCTGCCGAATCGAATCGCACATCTCATGCGCGATCCTCCCCGCCTCAACCTTGCCTCTTTGCGGCAAAATTACGGCAAATTCTTCTCCGCCATAACGCGCGATCAAATCGCCTCTCTCAGCGTTCAAACAGGTTTGAATCGCATTAACGACAATTTGCAAAATTGAATCGCCTTGAATATGCCCGTAATGATCGTTATAGCGTTTGAAACAGTCGATATCGATCATAAGCAGCGTGAACGGCGTTTGTTCTTCTATGCTTAAGGCAAGCTCGCTGTTCAGATACTCATCAAAATGCCGTCGGTTAGAGGCCCCAGTAAGCCCATCCACCATTGACCATTCCCGCAGCTGGCGATTGAGCTCCTCCAGCTTTGCATGGGAAGCTTCGATGGCTGAGGTACGTTCACGCACTTTGCGGTCCAAGCCTTCGTTGAGCTCGGCAAGCTCGATTGCTAACTGCTGCGCCATCTTGAACGAAATTGCAAGCTTCTTCGATAAGACGAAAGAGAAACAAATGATAAAGGTAGCGACGCCCACGGAATAAATCACTTGCCCCGTAGAAGAGAAAATGAAAGCAAATAAATCAATTGCGGCGGTCAGCGTGAAAAATGAAAACCCGGCCAGGGCGTATTTCGCCCCCTCCTTCTTGCGGAGCGTCGCCCATACGAATACGAACAGCGCATAGGCAAGCGTGAACACGACGAATAACTGATAATAAACTAATATGCGGTAATAGGTGTCCACGTTTACTGCCAGCGTGATGCCTGTGTAGGCCGTTGCCATGCCGATTGTAAGGAGCGTGACCTTCCGGGAAGACTCCTCGGGGAATAGCTTTTGAATGAATAGCGCCATTAGCGGAACCATTACATAAAGCGTGATATACTCGAGCTTCATCTCGATTTCCCATGGGAAATCCGGAACGAGCTTGGTCAATAGCACATCTCCGGTTAACGTATTGCGGAATGCGGCTGTCAAACAAAACAAACCAAACAAAAGCAGCGAAGCATCTTTCCGATAAAACATCCCTAACCCGATATGATAGATGCCAGACAACAGAATCATGCCGAGCACGATATACTGTTCCGCCAGCTTCCAATTGTGACTGTTCTGGATAGCCGCGGCAGATCCGTAGCCGATTGGCTCCCACATCCCGCCCGCATAATTGTCGAAGTTCGAGATTTGCATCACGATTTGCACCTGCTCCGACTGTGGGGAGAAATAGACGACGTTCGTTTTCTTTTGCGGGATGCTGCTCTCCTCATCCGTCCCCACCTGGCCACTTGTGCCAACCAGCTGATTGTCCACCCATATTTTATAATTGGAGTACATGACAGGCAGAGTGAGGGCTTTGGCTTGCTTAGGATCAACGAGTTTCAACTCCAATACGAATGTGGCAAAACCTGTGCGAGGCAAGTTGTCCGCTCCTCGCTTATACTGGTCCCAATTGCTCGGCATATCGATATAACCTGTCAGGCGCCCCGTTCCGGATTGAATATCCGTAGGCTCTAATAACTGGCTCCAATAGAACGCCCACTCCCCGCTCAAATCGATTCGTCCCTTTGCGGCCGCTTCATATTCCGTCACATCCATCATGCCCTGCACCGCCCTGGGTACTTCATCGGATTTCATTATCGATCCGGAGCATCCCGCCAGCATAACAACAGTGATAATAAGAATTACAATTAGAGGCCATCTACGCTGCCCCATCTTGTCCCCTCCCCTCACGCGCCCACGTGTTGAGGATTCGACAAATTTCACCATATTCCTCCATGGTTCTTCCATTGTAAAAATAAACAGCTTGCCCGGATATCCGAGCAAGCTGTTTATTGGTTTAGAATTTCATGCTGTACCTATTATTACCAGTTGTTGCCTGCACCTTTTGTAATGACGAAGTTCGGGCAACGGTCCGCGCCGTATACCGCTTGAACGCCAGGGTTGTTGATTTTGACGTTCGTGAAGCTTGCTGCGCCGACTACAGGGCCTTGGCCTGCTTCTGCACTAACAACGAATTTGATGCCATAACGGGTTGCATTGTTAATGTTGATGTTTTCGAAGCGGATGTTGGACATTGCCAGGTTTTCTGGCGATTTCGTTTGGAACATCAGGCCGTAGTATACGGAGTTGTTGATGTCCACGTTTTTCACCAAAATGTTTTTCAGCGCACGGTCGCCGCCGAAGATCCATACCGCACCGAAGTTTTGGTAGTCATTGATCTTGTCGTCTGCACCGTTGCTGGTCCAGAAGTCGCCGCCTGTACGGTCGAGCGTGATGCCGTCAAACACGGAGTCTTTGTCGCCAAAGCCAAGCGTGTTGTAGCCGAAGCTCAAGCTGCTGATCGTAAGGCCTGGGTATGTCAGCGTATCAGCCGCGTACAGGTTTTGGTACAGGTTATCCGAACCGCCGTATGCTGCGAATGCCGCTGCGCGGCGTACGCAAGTAGCCGTCAGGTTCGTGTACTTGTTGCCTACATTGTACGAACCGCCAGCATCTACTGCACTGAACAGCGCGAAGGAATCATCGCCCGTGCCGCGTGCGTAGTTGTTGTCGATAACGTTGTAGGACGAGCCGTTCGTCATATTGATGCCGTCAGCGAACGTGTTTTTAATCCGGTTGTCTTTGAACGTGTTGTATGAGGAGTTAACGCCCCAGTACAAGCAAATGAAGTGCTCTGCCCACACGTTTTGGATCGTTACGTTTTGCATCCCGTTACCGTCGATGAATTTGCCCGGACCATCTGTTCTGTACACATAGTTGCCCCATGCGGATAGGTCTTTGATCGTCGTGCCGTTAGCCGTCGAAGCGATGTTGAAGCCAACATCCGTGTTCGACTGGTCTTGTGGCGCTACCAGTTTCGTATGCCATGGGCCTGCGCCGATAATTTCCGTTGCACGGCCATAGAGGAAGATTTTCGAGTTGATCGTCCATTCGCCAGCAGGGATGAAGATACCCTTCTTCGTTGGATCTTGGCGGAACTCGTTCAGTGCCGTTTCGATCGATTTCGTAGCCGAAACTTGAACGTATTTCGTTGGATCTGGGTTCGTTGCTGCTGGAGCAACATTTTCCGTTTCAATCATATCCACATAGATCCATGAAACGTCGCCTGCATCTTTTTGGATTTTGATTTTCGTGCCTGCTGGGTAAACCGTGTCGAGCATCAGTTGGGAATCCTCGTACAGCCAATATGCTTTGGAACCTGTGTTGTCATAACCAAGACGACCGAGCGTGCTTGGCGTTGCGTACAGGTAGGAGAACTTGGACGACACGTTGAATTTGCCTTTGTTTACGCCGTTAGCATAGATGGTAACTGTGCCGTTCGTGTTTTCCGCAACAGCGTTACGAAGCACGAATGCGTTCGCCGGAGCCGTCAGCGTGAACTCAACATACTCGCCAGTTGCATCCAATTGTACAGCCGAACGGCCGGATGCTTCACCTGCAAAGTCGCCAGGCGTGAAGTTAGGGGCAAGCTTCGTTCCGTTCGTTGCATTGGATGCTGCTTCAGCTTCCAAAATGGTGAACGGCATGTTAGCGCCACGGCCAACGTACAGGCTCGTCGAGCTTGTGTTGTTCGTTTGTTTTGCTGCGATTTCGTTTGCATCAGTTGCAACCGTTGCTGTAATGGAATAGCTGCCGTTAGCTGCTGTCCATGTGCCAACGTTTACGTTCACGGAATCGCCAGCTGCCAATGCGCCGCTGTACGAACCGTTCAGCGTCGAAATCGTCGTGCCTGCCGAGTTTTTCAGTACAACCGTAATGGCATGCGCACCACTAGCGGAAGCCACATTGCCTTGGTTTTTCAGGTTAACGACGAACGTAGCCGTGCTGCCTGCGCTTGGGTTGCTCGGAGTCGTAGACGCCGAAACGATCAAGTCGGAGCTTGCTACTGGCGAAACCGTCAGCGACGTCGCGCTCGTGAAGCTGTTGTTGTTCTCATTTTGCTCAACAATTGCGTTATTTTCGTCCACTTTCGCTGCAACTGTGTACGTGCCCGCGATTTTCGCGCCAGCGTTCACCGATACCGTTGCCGAAGCGCCTACTGCCAACGCGCCGACAGGAGCGGAGCCAACAAGCGTGTTGTTCAGGTAGAAGTTAACGGAAGTAGCCAGCGAAGCAAGCGTACCGTTGTTTTTAACCGTTGCATTCAATGTGATGTCGTTCGTTTCGATTGGGGAAGCTGGCGTCCAGTTCAATCCCGTAACCGTCAGGTCAGGGTTTGCGCCCGGCGTGCCATATACTTCGAACTCTGCGATTTGGCCAGCGCCAGAACCCGAGTTCGCCGTAATGTTCAATTGCAAGCGCTTAACTGTTGCTGTAACCGGAATCGTAACTTTGTTGCCCGAAGCCGGGTTGAACGTGTACGATTGCGACGATACGAGGTTGCCGAACGTCGTTGTGCTTTGGTCATGGCCAAGCACTTGGATCGTTTGCGTACGCGTGCTCCATGCAGTGGACGGGTTCAGCTTCAGCACGATCGCCGTCACGTTATGGTTCGTGCCGAGGTCCAGCGTCAGCGTGCTAGGGTTGCTGCCGCCTTCCCAGTACGTGCTCGTATTGTTGTCGTTGGCATTAGCTGCCACGAACGTTTGCGTGGCGGAGGATGCCGTGATCGATTTGCCAACCGCTACGTTCGTGCCAGTTGGGTCCGGATTTGGATTCGGGTTTGGATCTGGATCCGGGTTCGGATTAGCCGTCGTTGCTTCAACCAGGATTTGGTCCAGGTTCACGTTGCCGGAATCCGTCGTGTCGTATTTGTAAGCGATTGTGTTGTTGCCAGCGTTCAGCGCGACAACTTCCGCTTGTGTGCCCCAAGTGTCCCAGTTCGCCAGGTTTGCCAGCGTCGTCGTTTTCACTTTCGTGCCATTTACGAGTACGCTCAGCGTTTTGCTGCCGCCCGAAGCGTTCGCATATTTCAACGTCGAGTTGTAGTTGCCCGCCGTTGCAACGTTAACCGTGAAGGTCGTCGTTGCGCCTTGCGTCCAGTAACCATCAACGAAGCCTGTACCAGCATAGCCAGTATGGTCCGTGTTTACTTTCGCTCCGCCAGAAAGTGCAGCGGACTCCGCTTGGTACGAACCAGCAGGTACTGGATCCGGATTTGTCGTTCCAGCCGTACCGTAAATTTCGAATTCAGAGAACTGCGCTGCAGGCCAAGCTGTGTTAGCCGTCACGTTCAAGCGAACATAACGCGTGTTAGCCGCCGCAAAGTTAATCGTTACCGTATTGTTCGATACTGCAGGATTGAACACATAACCAGCGGAGCCGACGATGTTCGTGAAGTTGGAGCCGTCCGTACTGCCTTGCACAGCCAGCGTTTGCGTACGCGTTTCCCAGCCAGCAGGCAGCTTCAGAACGATTTGGTCGATGCTCGCCGCAGCGCCCAAATCGACTTGAACCCATTGCGGGAATGCGAAGTTCGCGCTTTCCCAGTACGTGCTTTGGTTGCTATCCCTTACATTGCTTGGCGCATACGTCTGTGATTGGCCGCTCGCCGTTACATTTTTGCCTAACGCTAGATTCGTTCCGCCAGCAGCCGAAGCCGACTTAGCCGGACCTACAACAAACAAACTCGAAATCAGCATGGTTAAGACCAGTGACCATGCTACATACCTGTTACGCATTAGAACCCTCCTTAGAAATGTGGTAATCCAGAAAACGAATGAACCTTGAGTAATGCAAAGTTGGCATCAGGTTAAAAGTCATAACGTCTCTAAGATGTAAGCGTTTACGAAAATGCACTGTGCGTTATTCCCCTCCTTTGCCGATGAAGAAAATGCAGCGATCCTCCTTTCGTTTGGCGGTACATCACCATTATAGTGATTGGGCAACTTCCCAATAAGAAGCAATTCTACGGAAGTTAGGAGTGATGTTATGGAGGTGGGGAAATCGAACGATACAAAAAACCGTGCAAAGGGATTAGGTCCCTTATGCACGGCTGCCATGTCCCCCAAAATTTCTGTGTGTAACTTTTTAACAACTTTTCAAGTCTAAATGAGAGTGCTGTCCGAATGGCCAACACTCTCTATAATT
This sequence comes from Paenibacillus sp. MMS18-CY102, assembly GCF_009789195.1. Taxonomy (GTDB): domain Bacteria; phylum Bacillota; class Bacilli; order Paenibacillales; family Paenibacillaceae; genus Paenibacillus_T. The sequence continues at coordinate 49,032 of NZ_WSTC01000030.1, forward strand.
TCTTTTAAGGAGTGCGAGTTATGGGAAAAAGAAATGTTCGATTCATTGTTGTTATGTTAGTTTGCGTCTTACTTTCAGGCATGCCGTCGGCGCTAGCAAGCTCTGTTAAACCCGATGCAAACGGAGCTTATCATCCAACCATTTATATAAATGGCGAGAAGCAGGATTTGACAGGCACAATTCCCCCAAGCGGTTCTACACTAGTGCCATTTAGAGCATTTTTCACCGCTCTGGACGTTGAACCCCAGTTTGATAACAGTACCAAAACACTCACCGCTAAGAGCGGAGATATTACAATCACCTTAACGGCTGGAACAAAGATTGCTGCGCTAAATGGCAAGAAGGTGACCCTGCTGCAAAGCCCAGTTATCGATGAAGGCGTGATATACGTGAACCTGCGCTTTATCGCTGAATCTTTCGGCGGGATTGTTAAGTTCGATCAGGACACCTTAACAATATACATCAATTTCCCAATAGCAGAATCAATCAACTGAAACTATACCGGTACCGGATCGATGATCGTATATGGGGCATCTGCAACTGTGCAAAAAGAGCGTCCGGTCCGGTCCGGTCCCGGCCGAAAGCAAAGAAGCGAATAAGCGAAAAATACTTCTCATACCTATATATTAAAAGGAATATAAGGGATGTGATGGAATGGAACCGTGTCCTTTTCAAGGGCCTGGCAAACAAAATCCGGCCTTTATCGGGGGATACGATAACCCGCGCCCGACGAATGATCCCAGCGATCCGAATTATTGGATTGGATCTGGTGAATCGGTCTTGTTCGACGCAGCTGCCAATGGCGGCACTGGCGGAGAGGTTATCATTAATGACCTCATTCGAATTTCCAAGCAAGCCACTCTAGAATCATCCGAGGAATGCGATTGCATCGCAACCGTGACCGTCGATATTGAAGCAAAGCCTGCGGCTTTTCAATATTTTCCGCCGACACCGCTTGATGTCGTATTCGTCTTGGATGTCACCTCCAGCATGATGAAAGATGCTAGCATGAAATTTGTGCAAGCGAAACGCGCTCTTATTAATACCATCAACCAGCTATGGGCAGCCAACCGGAATACGACCGTCACTATTGTGCCCTATGGGCGCGATGCCTTTGTTCCTGTTCCCAGCCCGGCCACTGGATTCGGCTATGATTATGTAGGCACACTCTTCCAATGGAAACGCAGCTCTGCGCCGCCTGCCTCCTTTCCCTCATCGACATACTATATTGGGCAGATTCTAGGTTACCGCAATCAAAGCAACGTCAGTACGACCGTATTAACGGATTTTGTTACCCAGACAACCCCCCGTGCAGCAAGTGCGGTGCAGAGCCTGTACAACTTTTATAACTATTACAAAATTACTTATAGCGACATCTACGATGCTTCCGGCAACCCGCTCCCTGATAATGTCCTGTCCACCTATATTACGAATGTGTACAACGCTCAACCATCCGCATACACAAGCAACCAGATCGTTAAAGTCGCTGCTAATGCTCCGCTTACTGCTATCGAATTACAATACAGCATGGATGAAGACGGGTATGCCAACAATTCCATTTTGCAAAATCTTGTATGGGCCGTTCCCTATTCTGAGGATACCGACACAGAGGCCGGGCTTCAGGCAGCATATAACCTGTTCAAGACGCCGGGCTTTGCCCAGTCCGAAGACATTTTCCGCCGAGTGGTCATTCTGATTACGGACGGCCAAGCAAACCGCTCGATTAATCCGGCGTTTCCGGCCACTTATGTCCAGCCGGGCGATACGGATGCAACCTTTTTCCCAGATGTGCCTGGTGAACCATGGAAGTACTTCACTTACCTGCTGCAAACACAAGCCCAATTAGTCAGGGAGATCACCTCCCGCTCCTCCACCTTTGACGAAATCATTCTCGCTTCGACTCGCGCGCAATCGATTTCCGATCAACTAAAAAACCCGCTGGACGGCAATACACAACTATATGCCTTGGGCATTGATATCGAAGCACAATCTCCGGGACCCTATACGAGGGACGATGTCCTTAACTTAATGAAAAGCTGGGTATCTGCCCCTTCTTATTTCCGGGAAGCAATCACGACCGACCCAGATGCGATCAATACGTTATTGGCCCAGCTTGTTAACGATGTGTTATCCCTATATGCCGGCTGCAAGCTAGTGCTGCAGGACGTGATCAACAATGCCTTATTCAGCTACGTCCCCGGTTCCATCCAAATTCGTGGCGTTCGCGATGGCTTAAAGCTTCGATCGCCTAACCAGCCTATCATTATAGACCCGGCAGACCCGGATTTTACGGTATATCCCAAAGCCCCGCTGCTGCCGGACGTTAGCGACGCTACTGTCGTGAACGGTACAATCGCTATTGATTTCGGCACAATGCCTCTTGGCATGCTGTCAGCGGGCAGCTTAACGACAGCTACGCTAACTTATCAGGTGGAATCGAATCCTTTTGCCAACGGCAATCACCTGCACACGAACACAGACAATCAGACGTTTATCTCGTTTATTGAGCCTAGCCATTTGGTTAGTTCACTCTCTGTGATCGATTATTCCGCACCGCCGAAACAATTGTTTTTCCAAACGCCAATCGTTGCCTGTACTTGTACGCCTGTGCCAGGCCTGACCTTATTAAAGGTCGTAGACCGGTCGGCTGCGGCGCCGCTTGATACGGTCAATTATTCCATCCAGCTTACGAACACAGGCACGCTAGCTTTGACTGACATTACAGTGAATGATCCGACGCTCGGCATCCGTTTTGTTGTCCCTATCCTTAATCCGCTGGAAACATCCGTTAACACGTTCCCTTTTACGATTCCCGCAGGTACGCCGGCTGGCCCATTTAACAATACTGCTACAGCGACGAATAGCAATTTCCCTGAACCGCTTACTTCGACTGCAACCGTCAATATTTCCCTAACGCCTTCCCTGCTATTTTCCAAAACGGTAAACAAGCGCGTCGCTGCGCCAGGCGAAACGGTCATCTTTACGCTTACAGCGGTCAATAACGGGAACGTCGATCTGGTGAATGTCCGTGTAACGGATGCTTTGCTTGGCATAAGCACCACCATTGCGCGGATTGCTGTTGGTGCGACTATAACCTCAGACTTCCCGTACGTGATACCGGCTGATGCCCCGATCGATTCGGTCATTCTGAATACGGCGACGACCGTTGCGGATAATCTTCCGCCAATTACGGTAGGCGCGTCGGTTGTCGTAGCTGCTGTTCCGAGGCTGCAGATTGAGAAAACGCCGGATCAAACAGAGGTGCCGCCGGGTACGATTGTGAACTTTACAATTGCAGTAACGAACAACGGAAGTACGCCGCTCACCAATATAGCCGTTAATGATCCTGTCATTGGGTTAAGCACCGTCCTGCCAATTTTGCAGCCGGGTGAAACGACAACGATTATTTTCCCATCGCTGATCCCATTGGAGACAACGGCTAAAGTCTATACCAACACCGTTACAGCCATATCTGATCCGCCGCCAGGTTCGAGCACGGTGCCAACTGCACAGGATAACGCTCAGGTCCAGGTCGTAACAAAGCCAGCCATAGGGGTACGCAAAATTCCAAACCGAACGACCGTCCCGCCGGGCGGCATTATTGAATATGAGATCAGCATTGCTAACTTCGGCAATATCCCGCTAAGCCCAACACGCATCGTTGATCCATTGCTTGGCGTTGATTTGCTAACGCCTGGGCTTGCAGTCGGGGAAATTCATACGGCTACCGTAACCTATCAAGTGCCTGCAGACGCACTGATCGGCTCCGTTATTGATAATGTTCTGACTGCAATCTCGCCAGAGGCTGGTGAAGTGCAAGTCGAGGCTATCGTAACAGTCGTTGGATCGGGGCTAGCCTTGTCCAAATCGACAGACCTTCGTGTAGCCATGCCAGGCGACATCGTACTATATACCATTTCGGTCACCAATCTGTTAACGGTTCCGCAGACGAACGTCGTCTTATCCGATCCTTTCCTTGGCCTTAATGAGATCATTCCCGTATTAGCAGCTGGCGCTACCGAATCACGCACCATTCCGTTTTCCGTTCCATCATCAGCTGACGGTACCGTCATACGCAACGTTGCAACCGTCTTGTCCGATCAAACGCCGGTTCAGCAAACCGAGGCGCTTCTCGCCGTTCAGAGTGAACTCTCATTTGCCGCGCTTGAGGTGACCAAAACCGCGGACCGGAATTTTGTGTCGCCGGGCGCTTCCGTCATCTATTCTGTATCCGTCACGAACACCGGGCCTTCTGCCGCTACGAATATTGCAGCCACCGACGACCTTACTGGGACAACGATTATTATCCCTTCCCTCGTGCCCGGTGAGCGTAAAATCGTTACCTTCACCTACAAGGTGCCTGAAGGAACGGTTCAAGGAACGGCGATTCACAATGTTGTTACGGCCACATCGCCCCAGAGCGATCCGCGTACCGCGGAAGAAACGATTTTCGTCGCACTGCCGCAGTTTTTTCTCCAGCTTACCAATGTGGTAGATAAGCCTGTCGTTCCGCCAGGCACACTCGTTCATTTTACGATTACCGTCACGAATATCGGTCCGTTTACCCTCCATCAAGTGCGAGTCGTCGACAACTTGACCGGCCTTAGCGTAACGCTTCCTGAATTAGCTCCAAGCGAGAGCCGTGCTTTCGTCCGGCCGTACCAAGTATCCTCTGCCGCTGTAGCCGGGCAGTCGTTTACAGACATCGCTACCGCTTTCTCGAATGAAACGCCGTTCGAGCAAGCGCCCGCAACGACCGTGGTCATTACGATTGCTGATTTCACCATCGGCAAAACCGTCGACCGGCCAGTTGTGACCGGCGGCGAGACTGTCTTTTTCACGATCCGGGTTCAAAATGTCGGGAACGTCGATCTTGTCGATTTTACACTCGAAGATGCCCTGCTAGGCGTAAGCGTGCTGACGAAGCGGTTCCGAATCGGTTCGATTATTACGATCCGTGTTCCGTTCGTTACACCGGAAGTGGAGGACGACACCATCATCGTTAACACGGCAACTGGCCGCGCTGATGCGGCAGGGCCGAAAGCTGCTGAAGCTTCTGTTCTTGTGCTGCCGGAGGATGAGGAATAATGCAAGCCTGCCTTTATCAAAAAAATAGCCGGGCATCCGCAATCGGATGCCCGGTTTTCATTTTCTATTGAACTAGGCCCGTTGCCCAGTTAACTTCACTTTCAAAAGCCCTGCAATACAGCCTACTGCACCCATCCCCATCATCATGCCTTCTACGAAGCTATTCATTTCCACGCCAGAACGCGTTAGCACACTCGGCAGCAGTACCAATACTATCCCTGCAAACAATAATCCTTGTTTCATTGTCGATTCAACTCCATTCGAGTATTAATAGCCCCATAAACCAGGTCTCACACCTTCGGTCCCTGCCGATTAAAACTTATAAGCCTTCATCGCCTTGCGAAGCTCCTTAAGCGTCGGGCGCTTGCCGTACATCAGCACGCCCGTGCGATAAATCTTCGCTGATAACCAACCTGCTGCCCCCGTCGTAATAACAAGAATGATTAATGAAAGGACAACCTGCCACGTAGGCGGATCAACCATGCCAACGCGCAGGAACATAATATACGGCGTGAAGAACGGAATAAACGAAGCGACCTTGATCAGCATGCTGTCCGGCGCATTCAGACCGAAAATTCCGATATAGAAGCCGCCTAACGATGTGAACATGAGCGGCATAACCGCTTGGCCGAGCTCCTCCGTCCGGCTGACGAGCGAGCCGACGCCCGCATACAGCGTTGCGTAGAGGAAGAAGCCAATAAGGTAGAACAACAATGCATAAATGTAGAGCGAAACCGGAATATCGCTCATATGGATGCCCAAGTCATTCAATGGATTTTCGTTATAAGGCAGTGATAGATTCACCGCGATAACGGCGACATAGAAGAGAATCTGGGATAGCCCGACGAGGAAAATCCCAAGTATTTTGCCAAACATCTGCTTGAGCGGCGAAACGCTCGTAATGAGCACTTCCATGACGCGCGAGCTCTTCTCCGCCGTTATTTCCGTGGCAATAAGCTGGCCTGTCGTCATAATGGACATGAATAGCAGGAACAAGATGATATAAACAACACCGTACATCGAGGCTGGGCGTTCTTCGGCTTCTTCTACGGTTGAACCCCCGTCTTCCCCTACATTGATTTTTACGCTGTCAACAATCGCTGGCGCGAACAACGCTCGTTTTTGTATATCATCTAACCCTAGCCCTTGCACGGAAAACTCCATCTTAATAGCTTGCAGCGCCGTTTGAAGCGTTGAAGCTTCCGACGTGTTGTATTCATTTTCCGATTTAATGATCATTTGCGGGAATCCGCTTGGCTGATCCTCTTGGTTGAACGTGACGTATGCATCAAGCTCACCCGCCGCAAGCTTGTCGACGAGCGCTTTCTCATTCGCCTCAGGCGAGCCTTGATTGTTCACTTTAACAAACTCGTAATCCGGCTCATCCTGCTTCTTGAAGTAGGTCTCCAACTGCTCCCCGATAGTAGATATTGACGAGCTTGCTTCTTGCTGCGTCGAACCGATATATCCAACCTTATCCGGCGTATTCGAGCTAAATTGGCTAATTAGATACGGCAGATTCACAACGACACTAAGAATGATTGCAATAATAATGCTCGAAATGAGGAACGCTTTCGTTCTCACCTTATTCCGAATCGTAAAACCGACGACTGTCCAGAAATTACTCATGGCGATCACCTACCGTCTTAATGAATATTTCGTTCAAGGTCGGCTCCATAATTTCGAAGCGCTCGATATCCGACTGGCTAATGGCATGGTTCAAAATGCGCTTCGCCGCCGCTTCCGACGCAATCCCGATCTCCGTCACATTCTCATGCTGTTTCACATAACGAACGCCTTCGATGGAATCCAGCCCCGTCACTTCTTTGCTTGTAGCTAACATAACGCGCTCTCTCGGATACTCCTTCTTGATGTCCTTCACGCTGCCCTGCACAACCGGATTGGACCGATGCATAATCGTGATATTACGGCACAGTTCCTCGACATGCTCCATCCGGTGCGTGGAGAACAGGATCGTTTTGCCGGAATCACGCAGCCCCTTAACCGCTGCCTTCAGCAGCTCCACATTAACCGGGTCAAGCCCGCTGAACGCTTCATCAAGAATAAGAATTTGCGGATCGTGGATAACCGCTGCGACAAACTGAATTTTCTGCTGATTGCCTTTGGACAGTTCCTCTACTTTCTTGTCGTAATACTCCATCACTTCGAACTGCTCCAACCACTTGCGCAAGCTAACTTCCGCCGCTTTCTTGCCCATCCCGCGAAGCCTCGCGAGGTAAATCAACTGTTCAGACACCTTCACCTTCGGGTACAGGCCGCGCTCCTCTGGCAAATAGCCGAGATTATGGAGCTGCTCCTTGCTATATGGCTGCCCGTTATATTGAATCGATCCTTCATCCGGATAAATAAGGCCGAGCACCATGCGCATCGTTGTCGTTTTGCCTGCGCCATTCGCGCCCAGCAGCCCGTAAATCTCGCCTTCACTTATGTTGAAACTCAGCCGGTTAACCGCTGTTTTCTCCCCATACTGCTTATAGATTCGATCGATTACTAATGGATTCATAAAAATGCTCCCCTTCGCATCAATAGTTCAAGAATATCATCGAGCTGCAGCGTCTGGCGTGATGTGATCGAATGCCCTGCCTCTTGCAGCGCCCGCTCGGTTGCTGCGGATTGCTCGGTTACGATCCGGTATATGCCGCTTCCTGCTTCCGCACATTCGACGACACCTGCCATTGCCGCAAGCTTCGCCGCCGCATCTCCCGCCTGTACGAACAGCACTTGCCATTGCTGGAACAATTCATCCTTCTCATAGATGCCCAGCACCTGTCCCCTTGCCATAAAGACAATATAGTCGGCTAGACGCCTCACTTCATCAATGATGTGAGAGGACATCACGATCGTCCGGTCACCTGGTTCCATGTAGCGGTGAAGCAGCTTAATCATTGACTTCCAAGCAATGGGGTCAAGCCCCGACGACGGTTCATCAAGCAGCAGCAACTTCGGCTTGTGTGCCATAATGAGCGCAAGCTCGTATTTGCGCCGCATGCCTTTGGACATTTTGCCAAGCTTAAGCGAATCGTCCACCTCGAACAGCTGCAATATTTCTCGATAGAAATTCACGTCCCACTGCGGATACCAACGCCGTACAAAAGCCGCTTTCTCCGTACCACGCATGCTGTCGTCTTCTCGATTCGCTTCCTCCGCCAAATACCCGAGCTGCCGCTTCAATACCCGGTCATCGCTCTCTCCAACCTTTTGTCCAAGCACTTGCATCTGCCCGGCAGTTGGCTTGGCTAGATCAAGCAGCAAGCGGAACGTTGTGCTTTTGCCCGAACCATTAGGTCCGACGATCGCCGTCACGAAGCCTTCTGCTATATCCAGATCAAGCGGTCCCAGCCGAAAATGCGCCTGCTGCTGCTCAACGCCACGCATCGTAATTGCCATTGCTGTCGTCTCCATCGTCAGGTCTCCTTCCACTTATCTTGCATAACTTGCTGAAAAACCTTCTCCATCTCGCTGCGCGTTAGCTGCACCCGCAATCCAGCGTCGATTGCCGATTCCATCGCATCAACGACTGCAGCAGTACGATGGCGGTCCCTGTCTTCTTCCTGTACGCTCGCAACGAAGGTTCCCATGCCTTGGCGTGTCCGCAGCAGCCCCTCCGCCTCCAAATCCTGATACACACGGCGCACCGTAATGACGCTGCATTTCAACATTTGCGCCAGCTCGCGAATCGATGGAAGCAGCGTTCCATTCTCCAATTGCCCGCTTATGATTAAAGCCCGGAGCTGCACCTCGATCTGATGGTACATCGGTTCGGCACTATTCTCGTTTAAGTTAATCGGCAGCCACACAGCCACACCTTCTTTGTTGTAAAATAACTCGTTCTAACGATTGTATTTTCTAGCGCTTAATCGTCTCACTAATCCCCAATAGCTGATTGCACAGAGGGATGCGCCTAACAGCAATGCACCTGCCGTGTACCACCAGTTGCCCGACTCTAGTGCTTTCAATATCCTTATCGAGAGCGCTTCCTCATTGCTGTTCACAAGTGTCGGGATTAGGAAGTAAATCACGACATAACCTAATGACACCAGCGTGTAAACCTTGCCGCTAAACCCTTGCTCCCAAAACGTGTACGTCGCCCCAATGCCCATTGCATAACCAAACCAGGTTAAGCAGTAGCCTAGGTAAGGCATAATCCCAACATGCTCTTGCAAGGAAGGCGAAATCGCATACTGTGCAGCAAAATAGATAAGCAAAGCTGTAAATAAAATGCCGAATAGTTGAATCTGGCGAGCAGCTACGATCTGGCGAACCGAGATCGGCAGCATGCGCCAATGCATGATTTTATTCGTGAAGCTGTCCTCGCGCCATGCCCTGAATAACGTACGGTTCATCGGGAATCCGATCACTGGCAAAATCGCTAACTGCAGAAAATCGATTGCCCAGCCATAGGGGAAGGATTGTGATGGATCGAAAGCATCCCGAAAGAATGGGATCGTCATCACTAACATATAGCCGATGAATACTAAGATGAAGAGCAGCCCCACCCAATCCTTCTTCCACTCATGCTTCGCAATGTGCCAAGCACCCTGTAAGTCATTCATCCCATCGTCTCCTTGCCTTGATGTGCTTACTGTATATATCTTTATACACAGTATAATCATACCTCCCCATAATGTCAACCCTATCCATTTTAATCATTTGTTAAAATCAAAAAGAGCCCTCTTCCGCCGCGCTGTATGCGCTTTGAAAGAGAGCTCCTGTGCAATTAAGCGGCTATGCGCCACTTCATTTCATTAACCAAAGATAGCATCCAATACTGGTTTCGTATGGCCGCCTGGATACATGACGTACAGCAGCACGTACACGGCTACGCCAGTTATCGCTGTAACAAACCAAATAAGGGACGTTATCTTGCCCCACTTGCGGTGCTTCTTGTATTTCTCCTTATATCCCAGCGTCAACGTCGTGATGCCGAATACAGCTGCAACCGTCGCCAGCGTAATATGGAAAATAAGAAATACAAAATAGTAAGGCTTCAAGCTTTCGGGACCGCCCCACTCCGTATTGCCGACAAAAATCGTGCGGCTCATGTATACGATAAAGAATGCAGTTGCCGCGACTGCTGCCCAAAACATTACTTTCTTGTGCTGGTCCAGCTTACGCACGATCGCTAAACGCCAGCCAAACGCGACGAGAATCGCACTGATTACGATGAACGATGTACTAATCGTAGGAAAAATATTGTACAGGGACATGTTGTTCCACCTCACTCAATTATGTAACGCACAGCAGCATGTTTAGCTCACTGGTTGTGTATCGGCATTCGGCATATCAGGGGCATCATCATCGGCATGTTCACGCTTGTACCAATGGAAGAAGATATAAGCGAGAATGAAGCCATACAACACTTCCTGCAGCAGTTTCATAACAATGCCGCCTGTCTGTTGGTCCTCCAACGGAGAGAACAGATTGAAGAATGCAGGGCCATTGAATTTCTCCAGCAGAACCGACGGATCACCTGACATACAATACCCCATCGCCTTCACCCAAACGGCAGGATCGCTATAAACCGCATACAGCGGTGAGCCAGCGAAGATGATTAATGCGCATGCAGGCGTTAACAGCGCACCGTTAGCGAACACATAAGCCATCTTGCGAAGATCGGTTAACCGGCCCCACTCTGGCACAGGGCATGTCACATGGAACCACATCATGAACGATGTAATGGTCAGTACAACATAGAATAACCGGTGGACCGAGTAATGGGTCATGACATAATCATGCACATGCGGAATATGGTACAGGGAAAACACCATATTGAATAACACGAGACATAGAATCGGGTGCATCAAACTCTTAAACCGCTTCCAGAACGATGCTTGGAACAGAAGCCGCCACATATAAGACGTCGTGCCAAGCAGCACAAGCGGCGGGACAAGCAAGTACGAGATCGACATATTCAACATATGGAACGAAAACATCATATGCCCCAGCAGGCTCAGTGGTCCGCCCTGGGACAGATAAAACAAAATTGCGCCTGCTAGGAACGAAGTCTTCTGCCAACCGCTTGTCGACTTCTCATGGGGTGCATGCTTGCGCCTATATGGCCCATCGACATAAAAATATAGGATGACAATCGCTGCCATCGCGAATGCGAACAACGGGCTCCATTGTTCTCTGAAGGTGAAATATTGCAAGCCGAGCATGGATAACACCTCTCAATCGTTCATGTAAACCTGCCCGGCTTTCGCCGAGACAAGCCTAGTATAGCATAAGCCTTTGCCATCTCCTACATGGTCAAACGTTCCATAGCCGTCTTTCTAGGCCGTGTTCATTAATTTGTCATACCGCGGTTACTAGCAAAAAAAAGAAGAGCCTGATTTCTCAGGCCCTTCTTCTGATTCACTACCACCAAGCCCAATACTCAGCCATGATAACCATCGTAAACACAACGACTACGCCGGTCAAAATGCCAATAATCGGATACAGATGGCCACGATCCTTCATATGCATCCAGAAGCCCATCTGAACGAATACTTGAAGCCCCGCCATCATAAGAAGAATGAAGATAATGAACGATGTGTTCACTTCACCAGCCATAACTGCTGCGAACGCGATAAGCGTTAGCAGCAGTGAGAAGATGTAAGCGACAATGTGCTTTTGGGGACCTTCGTGCTTATGGCGCTTCTTGGTCTCTTCCGTTGCGGAATGATTGCTTGCAGCCATTGACTTAGCCCACCTTTCCCATCAAATACACGACCGTGAAGATGAATACCCACACGACGTCGATAAAGTGCCAATACATGCCAGCCACATAAAGCTTCGGAGCCGTTACAACGTTCAGGCCCTTCTTCATTACTTGGCCGATCAAGAGGCTAATCCAGATGACACCGAATGCAACGTGGGCACCGTGGAAGCCGACCAATGTGTAGAACGATGAACTAAATGCGCTCGTCGTAAAACCATGGCCTTCATGAACGTACTCATAGAATTCATAAATCTCGAGACCTAGGAATCCTAAGCCAAAGAGAACCGTAATCGCGAGCCATCCAAGCATAGCGTTTTTCTTGCCGTTATGCATCGCTTGGATAGCAAACACACTCGTTAAGCTCGAAGTCAACAGGATGAAAGTCGCAATCGCGACAGTCGACAGGTTAAACAGCTCATTCGCTGTCGGGTTGCCTTCGCCTACTTTATCGCGAAGTGCCAAGAACGCGGAGAACAGCGTGCCGAACAATACTGTCTCCCCGCCGAGGAACAACCAGAAGCCGAGCACTTTATTACGGCCTTCTAATGTCGCCTTCTCAGGCTCATGTGGCAGTTGGCCGTCTACATGTGAATGTGCGCTCACGCTTTAACCCCCTTCTCTTGAATCTCGTCCGGCTCGATATGGAAGCCGTGATCATCCTTGAGCGAGCGAAGGAGCATGCACAAGAACGTTAAGCCCAAACCAGCGCCGCCAATTACATAGTTGTGGTACATGAAACCGAAGCCTGCAATAAACAAGCCAATCGACATAAACAGTGGAAGAATCGATGGTGAAGGCATATGGATCGAGCCAAGCGGTTCTGCTGGCGTCATCTCTTTCTTGCCTTCCATTTTTTCTTTCCAGAATGCATCATAGCCACGAACAAGCGGCGTTTGAGCGAAGTTGTATTCTGGTGCTGGGGATGGAATCGTCCACTCCAGCGTACGGCCATCTTCCCACGGGTCTGCTGATGCTTTCTTGCCGCTGATCGACGTGATAACGACGTTGATCAGGAAGAAGATTGTGCCGAAGCCCATCAAGAATGCGCCGATCGTACTAATCAAGTTCATCTCGTTGAAGCCCAGGCCGTCCAGATACGTATAGATCCGGCGCGGCATGCCGAGCAAGCCGAGGAAATGCTGAATCAAGAACGTCATGTGGAAGCCAATGAAGAACGTCCAGAACGTCAATTTGCCAAGCGTTTCGTTAAGCATGCGACCGAACATTTTCGGCCACCAGTAGTGGAGACCCGAGAAGATACCGAGAATCAAGCCGCCGACGATTACGTAGTGGAAATGCGCGACTACGAAGTACGAGTCATGATACTGGAAGTCAGCTGGTGCTGCTGCGAGCATTACGCCCGTAACGCCACCCATAACGAATGTTGGGATGAAGCCGACTGCGAACAGGTTCGCTGTCGTGAATTTAATCGAGCCGCCCCACATCGTGAACAGCCAGTTGAAGATTTTGATGCCTGTCGGTACAGCGATAAGCATCGTAGCGATGGAGAACAACGCGTTCGCAACTGGGCCAAGGCCCGCCGTGAACATGTGATGCGCCCATACCATGAAGCCGAGGAAGCCGATCAGCACAGTCGCGAATACCATTGAGCTGTAACCGAACAGGCGTTTACGCGAGAACGTACTAATTACCTCGGAAATAACACCGAACGCTGGCAGGATCAGAATGTATACCTCAGGGTGTCCGAATATCCAGAAGATATGCTCCCAGAGTACCGCGTTGCCCCCGTTGCTTACTTCAAAGAAGTTAGCTTCGAACAATCGGTCGAACATCAATGCGACGAGACCGACCGTCAGTGCCGGGAAAGCGAACAGGATCAATGCAGACGTAATGAAGATTGCCCATGTAAACATTGGCATCCGCATGAACGTCATGCCTGGTGCACGCATGTTAATGATTGTTACCAAGAAGTTAATGCCGCCGATCAGCGTACCGATACCGGCAATCTGCAGGCCGATTACATAATAGTCAACACCGTAGTCCGGACTCGCCGTAGGGCCTGCGAGCGGAACGTAGGATGTCCAGCCTGCGTCTGGAGCGCCGCCCGTGAACCAGCTGACATTCAACAGAACGCCGCCGAAGAAGAACGTCCAGAAACCAAGTGAGTTCAGGAACGGGAATGCAACGTCGCGCGCGCCGATCTGAAGCGGAATAACCGCATTCATAAGCGCGAACAGCATTGGCATTGCCGCGAGGAAGATCATTGTCGTGCCGTGCATCGTGAGAAGCTCATTATATGTATCCGCGCTTACAAAATCATTCAGCGGTTTCCAAAGCTGAATCCGGATCAGAATGGCCTCAAGTCCGCCGACGAGGAAGAACAATCCGCCGGCGAGCAAATAGAGAATACCGATTTTCTTGTGGTCAACCGTTGTTAGCCAGTCCATTAGGCCCCGGTAACGCTTGACCGAATGCGCATGTGCCAAGGTTAATGCCCCCCTTAAAGTCCCCCGATGATTATTTCTCGTAGTCGATTTTCAGTCCAGCTAAGTATTTCGCAATGCCATCAAGCTCTTGCTCTGTCAGATCAACTTTCGGCATCAGTGCGCCCGGTTTAACCTCTTGCGGATCTTTAATCCAGCGTTTCAGGTTTTCTTCGGTCGTACCTTCATTGCCGTACTGTTTGTGGTCCGTGTTGACCAGAATGCCAGCAACAGTCATTTTGCTGCCGATATCCGACAGGTTAGGGAACGACAATCCGCCTTGATCGCCAATCGCATGGCAAGAGAGGCAGTTCTTAACGAGTGCATCTTTAATTGCTGGATCGCTAGGGAGCGCTACTGGCGCCTTCTGGGCGGTTGTCCAACGTTCGAATGAAGCGCTATCTACTGCTTTAACTTTGAAGTCCATCAAGGCATGGGACGGTCCGCACAACTCTGCGCACTTCCCGAGATAAACGCCAGCCTTAGGCGCTTCGAAGTACATAATGTTCGTATTCGCTGTGCCGTCTGCATCAGCTGCGCCAGCATTCGTATCGATCTTGCCCGCAAGGGACGGGATCCAGAATGCATGCGTTACGTCAGCTGATTTTGCTTTAATCGAAATCTTCTTGCCTGTCGGAATAACAAGCTCTTGCGCCGTATGAATGTCGTACTCCGGATAGTAGAACTCCCACCAGAATTGGTGCGACGTTACTTCAACTTGGACTGCATCTTTATCTTTGGTGTAATCCTTCGCTAAACCGAATACCGAGTTAACCGTTGGAACACCGAGAATAACGAGCATGATCAAAGGAATTACTGTCCAGATAATTTCCAGTTTGTGATTGCCTTCTACTTGTACCGGAATTTTGTTATCTCCCGGACGCCTGCGGAAACGGACAATGACATACAAGGAAATCGCAAATACAACGATCACCACGATAATCATGATTGCGATCGCCAATTTCATCAGATCAAATTGTTCTTGCGCTACCGGCCCTTGCGGGTTCAGTGTCGAAAGGTCTGCTCGCCCGCATGCCGAAAGCAATAGTACCATCCCGGCAAAGAGCGGCAGAAGGCGCTTTCCAACGTTCCACCGTTTCATCATTCATCAACCCCACTTTTTACGTTTTCGCAGTCGCTTTGATAGCGAGGAAAGGCTGCAAACTGCGTGTTCTAGAGATGTTTTACAACTTCTGCATTAAATCACTTTATTAAATATAAAGTTGAAGGTTGTTTTTGTCAATGTTTCCGAAAGAGTTCACAAATTGTTCTCAAAACCGTCAAAAACGTGATTGCAGCAGGCTTTTTGAGCTTTTTGTTAATCGTTATGCAAGCGCGACCAATCGCTTCTCCTGCCCTCGTCCGGCTCGCTTCGAATGCTTGATGTGCCCTCCCCCAGATGTTTGCTTACTTACATTGTGCACCTAATGGCTGGTCAATTATGTATCGTTTCAAGTACGTATATTTACGCTTCCGCGACGAACCCTAACCATACAGTCGGTACTGAGGAGGTCCATCATATGCGTTACGATAAACGAATGCTGGCCCGTGGGCTTGTCTTGCTGCTAGGCCTTATGGCCGTAACCAGCGGCTGCAGCAAGTACAAGTATGAGCCGCATGGTTACAAATCCAATACGTATGGCACAAGCAGCGACAGCAAGTCATTAACCATTCATGAGCACGACCGGAAATTCGGGGCGCTTTCCGCCAGCCCAACGCAGCATGACAATCAATTTTTCGAATACAGCTCCAAGCTTTCCAAAGGAATTAGCAGAATGGATGGGATTTCGTCAGCAATCGTTATGCTGACCGACCGCAATGCCTATGTCGCAATTGTCTTCAACCAAACAGGCATTCGAACGAAAACGGGCGGACGCGCCAGACGCGAGCAGAATCCCGGGGGCGCCAACGAAGGCGTGTACAACCATACGACCGGCAGCCCGTACTGGGATAACCGGCAACTGGCGACACCCTATGGTTCTGCGTTGACCGTCAACGACCACAACGAATTGCCTGATGGGTTAAAGCAGGCTATTGCGCTGAAAATCCGCAAAATGGTCCCGCTTGCCCAAGAGGTTCATATCTCTGCCAACCGCCAGTTCGTGAATCGTTTCCTTGATTATGCGAAGAAATCATGGCTGAATGAATCATTGACGCCATACTTGGATGATTTTAATACGCTTGTGGCGAACCAGTTCGCTGGCGGCAACAAGATGCCAGCCCGGATCGATAAGATCGATCCAACGACCCGTGGCGCCGACCGAAACAACGGCCAGAAGAATGGCATCAAAACAGAAGTGCGCAGCGGCGCAACAACTGGAGCATCCCGTTGATCGCCTAAAATTTTTCCTTCTATTATATATGCATGTGAGAATGATCCTCAAAGGGCACATAGAAGGGGCGCAGCCGAAGTCAACTGCGCCTCTTAATTATGGTATCGAACGCTCTCCTGTCTGAATCGTAACGTCCCCTGCATCATCGACCTGTGCCAAATACACTTCCTCTAGCTTGACGCCCTTCTCGGATAACTGTTGGTTTAGCCATTTTCGGTCGAATCCGCTTCTGCGAAGTGCGTCGTCGATAACGATCCCGTCCATGATGACGCTTTGCGGCTCCCGCTCTCGTTGCGTCTGCCATCCAAGTGCTTGCGCGGTTATCGGCTGGAACTCTTTCTTCACCATGAAGGTAATGTCCCCGTTAGACTCCATCACCGCAAACTCAACATCGGCGACCCGATGAATGCTCTTGCTTCGCATTTTTTCCATAAATTCATCGAGCGTGATTCGCTCCTTGAACATATTTTTCTCGATCAGCGACCCGTTCTCAATGAGAATCGTGCCTTTACCATCCACGAAGTCGCGAATGCGCTTGCTCTTCATCGTTACGAATTCCATCCCAACGGATACCGCCACCCAAACGGACAAAGCCAACAGCCCTAAATACCAATGGCTATCCGTGTCCAGTGATATGTATGCAGCTATATTGCCAATGGAGATACCGGTGATGTATTCGAAAAGTGACAGCTGTGAAATTTGGCGTTTGCCTAGCAGCTTCGTCATAATAAATAAGATGAAGACCGCCGACAGTGTTCGTAACGCTACCTCTAGCCATGTTGGCATCGCAGCAATCCCCCCTCTCAGGTAGGATGCCGCAGGCCGTGCTTATTTATTCCATCACGTGCTATTATGGCCTACAACGGAAGAAGCATTATCGTTTCCCGGCTCTCCAGCGATTGAACCATCGCTTCCCATGCGGGAGGCTTGTTTGCCAACACCGCGTAATAGCGGCGAAGGAATGCTGCGGCCAGCCCTGCGTCAAGCGTATCCCGTCCGTCATATGGCAAGAAGCCGAGGTCGAGTTCTTCGACGGCTTCACCGTCATTTTGCCAAGAGGGATGGATATAAGAATGATCCAAACGCTTGTATCCCATATGGGACAACACTTCACGGCGCACATACGGGTTCATTGTCAT
Source organism: Paenibacillus sp. MMS18-CY102 (assembly GCF_009789195.1). GTDB lineage: Bacteria > Bacillota > Bacilli > Paenibacillales > Paenibacillaceae > Paenibacillus_T. Next base: position 66,757 of record NZ_WSTC01000030.1, read on the forward strand.
TAGGCCGCCGAAGCCATGCTCATTCGCTCGGTATGGATCATAAATTTCTGCGAACATGCCGTCCAGCTTCTTGCCCGCCGCCGCTGCCAAGCTGTCCAAATCGCGCTGGCGCTCACGCCACAGGAATGCGCCAATACCCAGCCCTGGCTCACCAATAATCGTAAAGTCCGTCATCGCAACATTAAAATCTTCGTAATAACGATACTCCGTCGTCCCGACGACCTTGCCTTCATGAACCGCAACAAACACGCGAATGCCTGAGTCCTCAAGCGGTTCCTTCCATAGCTCGAACGCCAATACTTCCTCCCTCGGAAAAACGCGCTGCATCAATTGATGCATCTGCGTAAACAAGGGATCTTTAATATTCGTAATACGGATGTACTCCATCGCCCAAGAACAACTCCTTCTATTATAATGGCTGCTTAACGCCGAAACGGATTTCGCCACTCCATCAATGCAGCGCAATTGCAAGACTCCTCATCGTCCAAATAATCACGCGCGATGCCGACTGGCGTCCGTCCAACCCGGAGCATGAAGCTGATAACGGGATCATTTCGTTCTCCGCGAACAACCGCATCTAAATATTGTTCCGGTGTCATGTCTCCTGCTGCAAGATGGTAACCTGACAAACGACCGCCTCCCAGCAGCCTAGCCAACCGATGATGAACGACGACATCATACATCGAGAACATAAGCCACTGCCCTAGCCTCAACTTCCGATACTGCGGGCGGACACATAAATCGACGACATATAACGTATCGCCAGCTGGATTATGATTGCGAATATAGCCACCGTCGGTCATTTGGTCCCAAGAGTGGTTCGGCGCTGCCGGATCATAATCTACAATTAGCCCCGTCATGGAACCAGCAAGTTTGCCGCCTACTTCGATACAAAGTGCACCATCCGCGAATAGACGGATATGGTTCGCCAACTGCTCACGGTTCCACCACAGCTCCGGTGGATACGGTGGCGGGAAGCACTCGGCTTGGATAGCGATAAGCTCATCAAAATCTTGCTCCGTGTAGCTTCTAATTGCCGCAGGCACCGGCTTGCCTTCATTCATGACATATAGCGACTTGTGATACATCGGATTGTTCACGTCCAATCGGTATATAGGTCTGTCCGGCGATCCCGCCAAGTCGTCACGGAGCCTCGTTCGCGCACCTCATATAACAAAGACAGATCAAGATCTGCCGTAACGATCATATCGTTGTTAATTTCCCCTTCCACCATAATGCCGCGCGGCGGGAACGGGATATCATTTGGCGTTAGGACGGCGGCCTGCCCATAGTTTAACCGCATAAAATCGACGGTCGGCAGTGAACCAACGGTCCCTGTCGTAACGATGTACAGCTGATTTTCGATCGTTCGGGCATGTGCGCAATAACGAACGCGGTAGAAGCCTTGGCGATCATCAGTGCATGATGGGCAAAAGATGATATCCGCTCCTTGAGCTCGCGCCATCCGCACGATTTCGGGGAATTCAATATCATAACAGGTCAGCATAGCGATGCGCCCTTTGGGTGTATCAAAAACTGCCAGCCCGTCACCTGCTGCCATATTCCATTCCGTAACCTCCGTGGGGGTAATGTGGAGCTTCGGCTGCACGCCGACCGTGCCGTCAGGCGAGAATAAATGGGCTGCATTGAGCAGTTTGCCGCCACTGCGAATGACATGCGTGCCGCCAATGATGTACATGCCATATTGAGCCGCCAGCCTTTGGAATAACGCGATATACTGGTCAGTAAAATCGGGCAGCGCCTCGATTCCGCGCGCTTTGCCATTCTCGTCCGGAATGGACATAAGCTGTGTCGTCAGAAACTCCGGAAACAGGACGTATTCAGAGCCGAATTCGTCCACTGTTCGAACATAATGCTCCACCTGCGCGGCGAAGGCTTCAAAGGAATCAATCGTGTGCAAATGATACTGCACAGCGGATACTCTCAGCTTCATAAGGTCCCTCCAGCTTCATAGATGGTTCTCTTCCTTATTGTGCAGCAAAAAATACCGATCAACAAGGATATTTACCTGAAATGTGGGATCTACTGGAAATCATGATATGACATAATTAAGGAAGGAAAAGCTGCGGCCCGAAGGAGGCATTTAGTTGGATCACAAGAAAACTAAGAAAGAGTATCGGGCAATTACGATGCCGTCAGCGTGGGAGGCCATGGCGAATGACGCTTTGGCAACGATTCGCACGTGTTTTAACCCCCTTATTTCAGGCAAACAAGGAAGTTAACGCAGACTCAGATCAAATCCTTGCGTTATACGGCGAGTTTAGTAAAGGGCAACAGGCGTTGTTCGCCGTATGGACTTACTTCACACATGCTGTAAATGGAACAGATGAGTTCCATTGGCGCACGTTGTACACGCAGCACATGGCTGGGCGTTACGGTGCGATGCAGCAAGCCTGCGTTTATTTGGGTCTCCCACAACTGAACAGCCTCTTGCATGAACTTGCAGCAGCAACTCAGCCCGTCCTGCGGGACGGATCGGCTATCGCGATGAATGAAGCAAACGCGCTGCTCGCAGGCGATGCAGCTTATGCCGCTGCAATTTGCGCACTGCCGGGTACTCGAAGCGCTGCCCGAAAATATAGCCGAATAGCCGCGTTCATTCGCAGCAGCCCGGAGGAGTTCGTTACGTTCCTATAAAATGGTGCCCTATTCGCCTCGGTATGCCGTCGGCTGCCCGATAGGGTACATTTTTGCACCCTATTCGCCTCGGTATGCCGTCGGCTGCCCGATAGGGTACATTTTTGCACCCTATTCGCCTCAGTTCGCCGCAGGCCGCAACGGTACCGCCCTTATTTATTCTGCGCGCCGCCCCGCTCGATCAGCGCCATCTTATGCTCCCAAACGTCGACGCTCAAATCGACCGGGTACGATTGCGGATTCACTTTGCGCAACACCTCCGGCCAGAATAATGCCAGCTGTTGCTGATGATAGGCACGTATCGTATGCAATGAAGGGAGCGCCCCCACCAGCTCGCCCTTCACAATGACCGGCTGCAGCAATTGGACCGCCTCATAATCGTCGACCCATTTGTGCCGGTATGGATGAATCGGGTCGAACAGCTTAATTCGCCCACCACTGCGGATATGCGCCTGTTCATTCGGAAAAGCGAGATAGTCTGCCTCGGCTTTGCCCGTCTGCCGATTTACGATGCGATAGGCATCCTTCTTGCCCGGCGTAGACACCTTCTCGGGATTATTAGAAAGCTTAATGACTGGCTCAAGCCCCTCGCCTGCCGTTCGTTCATGCGCGACAAGCTTATATACCCCACCGAGCGAAGGCTGATCCGCTGCCGTAATTAACTGCGTGCCGACGCCCCAAATATCAATTCTCGCCCCTTGTGCCTTTAGGTTCACAATAATCGACTCATCCAAGTCGTTAGACGCCACAATCTTCACGCCAGAAAAGCCTGCGACATCAAGCTGATGCCTCGCCTCCTTAGACAAATACGCTAAATCCCCGCTATCGATCCGAATGGCGCTCATTCGCTTGCCTTTCGCAGCTAGCTGCCGCGCCGTCTCAATCGCGTGCGGCACACCGCTGCCAATCGTATCGTACGTATCGACGAGCAATGTTACATCGTCCGGCAACGCAGCTGCATAACGGTCGAATGCCTCTTGCTCACTTGCATGCGCCTGTACCCAAGCATGGGCATGCGTGCCCTTCGCCGGGATGCCGAATAACATTGCAGCCCGCATATTCGACGTCGCATCAAAGCCAGCGATATAAGCAGCCCGCGCCCCCCATACTGCTGCTTCTGCCTCTTGTGCGCGACGCGTGCCAAACTCAAGCAACACATCCTCCTCTGCTGCCCGGCGAACTCGCGCTGCCTTCGTTGCAATGAGCGTCTGGTAATTCATAAAGTTAAGCAGTGCTGTCTCGATAAGCTGTGCTTCAAACACGCGCGCCTCCACGCGAACGAGCGGCTCGTTCGGAAATACAAGCGTCCCTTCCGGCACTGCAAGAATATCGCCACTAAAGCGAAATTGCCTCAGCTCCTGCAGAAAAACCTCTTCATATCGCTCCTCCTGCTCTCGAAGGAACTCAATCTCATGCTCGTGAAAACGTAGCGTTCGAATGTAGTCGACAATTCGCTCTAATCCTGCGAATACCGCATATCCGTTGCCGAATGGAAGCTTGCGAAAATACGCCTCAAAAACAGCTGTCCGATCTTGCGTGCCATTTTTCCAATGCGCATACATCATATTGATTTGGTACTTGTCCGTATGTAGCGCCAGGTGCCCGTACTCGCGGCCGCCCGTCCCATCAAAATGCGTATGTGTCACCATTCGAACATGCCTCTCCTTCTATTTATTTAATATCCCTGTCTGCACATTGCCTATTGCCTATTTGCCTGCCACTCCCTCTTCCGGCATAGCTTGTGTAATTGCGGGCTAAGAGATGCGGAAGCTCCCTGTCTGGTACCGTTCCCCGTTACATCTACTCGCACAATATCGAGCGAACCTGCTACCTCAACCCCCATTGCAGTTTGTACAATGAAAAAGCAACTTTCGCTCAATATTGCTTGCTGCCATTGCAGTTTGTGCAAGGACAACCGTTCAATATCGCCTAATTTCGCCTATAAACACAGCCACCCTCGCTTGCACATTGTACAGAGTGTAGGGCTGTTGATTAGCCAAAAAAAGGTAGCAAAAAGACCGCTCATTCGGTAATGTGTTTGTACCCCTACAAACATCCGAAACGAGGCGGTCTCATGAAAAATTCTACTTCATTATCAACTATTC
>NZ_WSTC01000031.1 GCF_009789195.1 Paenibacillus sp. MMS18-CY102
AACAGTTTTTATTACGGAGTCAGCGCCCCTAAAAGCCGCACGTTCTCCCGGCTATCGCCATCATAGACCGCCTATAAAAATAGGCCAACCAGAAATGTCTGGCTGACCTGATAATACGAAAAGCCGCTGCCAGCATCCCTCAATCAGGAATGCCAACAGCGGCTTCATGTTCGCTTTGTTACATCATTTAACTAGGCTGATTCCCTCTCCCACTTAGCATCAGCAGCCAACTGTTTCTTGTAGACAGTGCCCGACAAATAGATGCTTGCTTCATACAAGATGAGCAGCGGGATGGAAACAAGAATATCAGAAATGACATCCGGCGGGGTGATGACTGTGCCGATTAGGATCATGACAAAATACGCAATTTTGCGCATTTTTCGCAGCCGAATCGGGTTCAAAATGCGCAGCTTCGTCAAAAACATAATGACAAGCGGCAATTCAAACAGCAAGGAAATCGGAAGCAATAAGTTGAGCAGGAACGAGATGTATTGCATCACGCCATAAGTCTCTATAAGCCCAAGGCTGCGTGATACGGATGTCGTAAATTCGAAAGCCATCGGTGCAATAACAAAGTAAGCAAATGAAAGCCCCATTAGGAACAGCAGCAGCGTAAACGGAATGTACTTTAGCGTAGCACGTTGCTCCTGTACTGAGAGTGCTGGCTTAATAAACGCCCAGAGCTGGAAAAACACAAATGGAAGCACAAGCACGAGCGCGATGAGAAATGCGAATTTCATGTACATCCCAATGCCGTCCCATAGTGAGAACGTATGCAGGTCGACACCATTCATAGGGCCGTCTTCGATGACGAACAAATACAACGGCTTGGCAAAATAGAGTCCGATTCCGAGCCCGATCACGAGTACGAGAAGCGAATAAAAGATACGGCGCCGCAGCTCGCCAAGATGCTCCAAAAGCGGCATTAGCCCATTTTCACTTATTTGCTTTCTCACCTCTGCCGCCGACTGACCGGAGGAAGACTGGTGTTGCTCGGCCATGCTGGCTCACTCCTTAAGCTTATGTAGCAGAAAAAAACGGCCCGGATTAATCCGGAAGCCGCTTGTTGTCGGAGGACTGAACGTCGTCCGTCCGGTTCACTTCAACCCGTTCCTTAGACTTGCGGTCTTCAGGAGCCTCATCGATAATGTCTCGAGCGCCCGCTTTGAACTCTCGCAGCGTACGTCCGAAAGCCCGGCCCAATTCCGGCAGCTTATTCGGCCCGAACAACAAGAGGGCGACTAAAACTAACAAAATAATACCCGTAGGCCCAATGCCACTGAACATTGTATTCACCTCTCAGCTTCAAGTGAGAATCAAACTGTATAAAACGTTTGTCCTTGGCTTAACAGCCATATAACCCGCCGTACCCCATGCTCACAATATCGGCACGAGTAATGGTGTCACCGGCGAGAATACGCGGCAGCAGCACATCGAACGACGTGTAGGGATCATGCATAACACAACCTGGGAGACCCATAATGGGAATGCCGTTCAAATAACCCATTAACAGCATCGAACCTGGCAGCATTGGCGTGCCGTAGCTTACGATATCAGCTCCAGCTTCCTTGATAGCGCCTGGCGTGCGGTCATCCGGGTCAACAGACATGCCTCCAGTTACAACTATCATATCATAACCTTTGTCATGCAAGGAACGGATATGATTGACAATTGTTTGTCGGTCATCTGGCGAGAATAGCTGCTCGTCAACCTCTGAGCCTAACGCTTCCAGCTTCGCCCGTACAGCAGGGCCGAACTTATCTTCAATCCGTCCGCTGAACACTTCTCCGCCAGTCGTCAGCAGGCCGACACGCAGCTTGCGGAGCGGACGCACTTGAATGGGCGACTCGCCATTGTTGGCTGCCCGGTAGGCTTGAATTTGCTCCAGCGCAGCTTCCACCTTTGCCTTGGGCAACACGAGCGGAATCGCGCGAGTAGCCGCGACCGGCTGTCCTGCCGCTACAGGCGCATGATGCTTCACTGTCGCCAGCGCAATGTCGCCAATCTCGTTAATGGCATCAACTAGAGCGGGAGGAATGACAGCAAGGCCTGTTCGTTCCGAACGAAGCGTCACCTTGCCTTCATGCGGCTCGGTTAACGACAAGCCGTCTCCCAGCAACGCCGATGCTAGTTGTAATGCGGCATCATCCTCATGCAAATCATCATCGCCGATCTCAAGCGTATAGATATGCTCTTTGCCAATGTCCAGCAGCCCTGGAATATCCGCTTCGGCAATGAGATGGCCGCGCTTGTACTTGCGGCCCTTGAACTTCCCTGGCACAATCTGCGTCAGGTCATGGGCAAGCCGCATGCCGATTGCTTGCGCTACCGGCACTTCACGCATAACCGTTTCACGGCTGCCGCCCGTTCCATTCCTATTAGCGCTCATTCGCATGCTCTCCGATTCGGCCAGATACGATGCCCAGCGCATGCGGCAGTTGGTCCATGACCTGCATAAGGCATTCATGCACGCCCTTCGGGCTGCCTGGCAAATTAATGATTAGCGAACGGCCTCGCATTCCGCTTACCCCTCTGGACAGCATTGCTCGGCGCGTGCGGCTCATGCCCCCCATGCGCATTGCCTCCGAGATGCCCGGCACGAGCCGATCCGCGATTTTGATCGTCGCCTCCGGCGTAACGTCGCGTGGGCCCAGGCCAGTACCGCCTGTCGTAAGCACTAGGTCGGCTTGATAATAATCTGTCATCTCGATCAGCGCCGCCATGATCTCATCCTGTTCGTCAGGAACTATCCGATAATCGACGATTTCGCCGTTCAGCTCTTCCTCTACAAGCTCCCGGATGACTTGTGCACTCGTATCCTCACGTTCCCCCTTGGAACCTTTGTCGCTCGCTGTCAGAATCGCCACTTTCCATTTCATGAACAATTCCTCCCATCACTTGCGGTTATTCGGCAGCAGGCTAGCTCCCACTCCGATAGTCCCCGCTCTTGCCGCCGGTTTTCTCCATTAACCGTGTCGGCCCTATTACCATATCCTTCTGCAGCGCCTTACACATATCATACACGGTCAAGCCTGCGGCGGAAACCGCCGTTAGCGCCTCCATCTCAACGCCCGTCTTGCCGGCCGTCTTAACAGTTGCTTCAATATATAGTTCGTCCTGCCCATTATCGCCAAAAGCGATATTCACCCCGCTTAGCGCAATAGGATGGCACATCGGAATCCAAGCCGACGTCTGTTTCGCTGCCATAATTCCCGCCACCTGCGCTACTGCGAGCACATCGCCTTTGCCAATCTTGCCGGCTTTGATCGTCTGCAAGGTATCCGGCCGCATCGTAATTGTCGTTACCGCAATCGCCGTACGCGAGGTCACTTCCTTGTCCGTAATGTCGACCATTCGCGCTCGGCCTTGTTCATTAAAGTGTGTCAAAGACTCCATGTCGTACCGCTCCTCCGTCCACTTCGGTAAATCGCCTGCTCTGTCACGATCGCATCCATGTAGGCATCATGCCCATCCGTAGGCACCTGCTCGACTAACTGGGCTTCATAGCCGAGCCCAATCCATGGAGGCATTGCGCCACCCTCGGCGGCCACGGCTGCTTGCAGCGCATCGTAATACCGGTCATAATAACCCGCTCCGTAGCCAAGCCGCCCGCCCGTTCGGTCAAATGCCAAGCCAGGAACGATAACAGCCCCTGGAACAAAAGTATTGCCGCAAGGCGTCGCTGCCGCTGGATTCGGCTCTCGAATCCCATATGCGCCAGGCATGAGGCCATCCCAGCTTCGGATCCAATAAAGCGCCATCGTCCGCCCATCAGATTCACAGCAAGGGACAGCAGTTGCAACCCCGTTGCTCCAGCACCATTCAATCAACGGCGAGGTATCAAGCTCGCTTCGCAGCTGAATATAAACGAACACAGCCGATACGCCCGTCGATTCGAGCAACTGGGCCAATCTGCCGCAAGCAGCAACCGACCGCTGATCCCGTTCAGCAGCGCTCAGGGCATCCCTTTTTGCCTTCATCGCCTTGCGCAGCTCCGGCTTAAGCCCCTTCATTTGATCGACCATCCGCTATCGCTGCCTTTCTTTTCCATCACGTGCTTCTATATCGCTTTTAGTTTACCATTCTTATTGCGCTTTCGCCAATGTGCACATAGTTTCGCAAACGAACGGAATCATGTAAACTGTCCCTATAGAACATAATGCCCGGTGTCCGGGTTTTCAACAGCTGCTAGCATAATATGAACCTATATAAGAATGAACCGATATTGAAATTGGAGGCTATCCTTACCATGTTGCTTCAAGTATCCGACTTGACCAAAAGCTACGGCATAACGCCAATTTTATCCCGCATAACATTCCAGATCCAGGAGCGGGAACGAGTCGGGCTCGTAGGCGTGAACGGCGCCGGCAAATCGACGCTTCTGCAAATGATTGCAGGCGTCATTTCGCCCGATTCAGGTACGGTCTACAAAGCAAAAGAAACGCGAATCGGCTATCTTGCCCAGAATAGCGGCCTGCAATCCGACCGTACCATTATAGAAGAAATGCGTGAGGTGTTCCGCGATCTCATCGATACGGAGCAAGAGCTCCGCCAGCTAGAAGTGGCGATCTCCGACCCGCAGTTGCAGCAAAATGAAAAACGATATGAGGAAACGCTGGCCCGTTATGCTGCGCGATCGGAATATTTTCGCACGGAGGGCGGCTTCGAGATGGACACCCGCATCAAGAGCGTCCTTCACGGCATGGGCTTTGGCCAGTTCGACCAAGCGACGGTTATTTCGACGTTGAGCGGCGGACAGCGCACTCGCTTGGCGCTCGCGCGCATGCTGCTCCAAGCGCCAGACTTGCTTATGCTCGATGAGCCGACGAACCATCTGGACATCGAGACGCTTACTTGGCTGGAAGGCTACCTGCGCAGCTATAATGGCTCGCTGCTCGTCGTATCCCATGACCGCTACTTCCTCGATGCACTGGCAACGTCCATTATTGAGATCGAACGGCATGCCGCTAAGCGTTACACCGGCAACTATAGCCGGTACATTGAACTCAAGGCAGCAGAGTATGAATCGCAGCTCAAAATGTTCGAAAAACAGCAAGATGAAATCGCGAAGCTCGAACAGTTCATTCAAAAAAACATCGCCCGCGCTTCGACTACCAAGCGTGCACAGAGCAGGCGCAAAGCACTCGATAAGATGGAGCGCTTGGATAAGCCGTTAGGCGAACTCAAGAAAGCATATTTCTCCTTCGAAATTGACCGACCGACTGGCAAGGATGTACTAAACGCCGATTCGCTTTCCGTCGCATTCGAGGGCAGCAGTACGCCTCTATTCCGTAACGTTTCCTTTCGCTTAGAGCGCGGAGAAACGGTTGCACTTGTCGGCCCTAACGGAATCGGCAAGTCTACCCTGCTCAAGGCGCTGATCGACCAACAGCAGCTGGCTGAAGGAACCTATCGTTGGGGCACGCATGTGAAGCTCGGTTTCTATGACCAAGAGCAAGCGACTTTGACAGGAACAAAATCTGTCTTAGAGGAAGTATGGAGCGCTTTCCCTAGCTTAGAGGAATCCCGTATTCGCACTGTCCTTGGCAACTTCTTATTTAGTGGCGATGATGTGCAGAAGAGCGTCTCGTCGCTTAGCGGCGGCGAGAAAGCACGGGTTGCCTTGACGAAGCTGATGCTTGACCGGGCCAACGTCCTCATTCTTGACGAGCCAACGAACCACTTGGATTTGTTCAGTAAAGAGGTGCTCGAAGCTGCGCTGTTGGATTATGACGGCACGTTGCTGTTCATTTCGCATGACCGTTACTTCTTAAACAAAATGGCGGAGCGAATTGTCGAATTAACGCCGGATGGCTGCCAGCATTTCCTGGGAAATTATGACGATATGATCGAGAAAAAGCTGGAACGTGAAGAGCTTGCCGCACAAGCTTCCGCTGCTTCTGCTTCAACAACGAAGAGCAAGCAATCTGCTGTTGTGGAGCCTGCCGCCCCAACTTCCTATGAAGCAGATAAGCAAGCCAAGCGTGACGAGCGAAACCGCCAGCGCAAACAAGAGCAGCTGGAAGGCGAGATTGCAAGGCTAGAAGAAGAAATCTCAGCACTGGAGCTTGAGCTCACGGACCCAGCGGTTTTCAACGATTATGTGCGTATCCAAACGATACAAGGTGACGTGGAGACGAAGAAAGCTGAGTTGTCCGCCGTATATGAGCAATGGGAAGCCCTTGTAGGCTAGGATAGCGATATAACAAAAACAACGGAAGCCATGGCCTGAACTATAGCCATGGCTTCCGCTATCTATTATTAGTCCTACATCCCCGTTAACATCCCCCACTTTTCAGCTTATTTCTTGGCATCTGTCCGGATAATAAAAGCATATTCCTTTATCGAATCTCCCCACTTTCCAATTAAACGGAATCCGCGAATCGTAGCTCCGGGTTCATAATCTTTCGAGTTTGAGCTAAAGTTAGCCGCGTAATGCGCTTTGAGCGTGAAAGTGAACTGGGAGTCTTTAATTATTTAGTAGCGCTGCGCTTGCGATTGGGCCAGATGCCTGATAAACGATGCCAGAGTGGTCGCCGTTGTTATAATAAACTCTCGTGCCGATTACTGCATCGATTAGGTTGGTGAACGAGGCGTAGCTTCCGTCAGCCATATATTTGCTAGGGCTGTTCATCCAGTATGTGTTAGTGAAGGCACTTACTACTGCAAAAAAAGTACAGCCTCCTCAGCTTTACACTTGAGGGGCTGTACTTTGGTTCCCGCTGCCTTTCTTAGTTGCTAGTAACGATCCGACGGATGGCCAAGCTCCGATGCGATCTCCATCCCATCATTCGCTTCTGTTGTTCCAATATGCGAGCTACTGCCGGTCTTCAACGACTTCTCAATTGCTTGAGCGACAGCTGCGCCGTACTCAGGGTCCGCTTGCGTGAAGTGGTCGACCATCCGGTTGCGAATGATCTCCCGGCATTCCGATAATGCCGCTCCCAGATTCGCGACGAGATCGTTGCGCTCCACTTCATCCAAGCTGCGATAAGTCGTTCCAGCCTGGGCGAAGTCATTCGTCCGTTCAATCCGCTGGCGGACGAGCCGATCATGATAAACAGGCTCATGCTCCTTGCCTTGTTGCTTCGCTTCCTGCAGCCCGCCAAGCGAAGACGGCTCGTAATTGACATGCGGGTTCTGGCCTGGCGCCATATCAACCTGATAAACCATTTGCCCATCCCGCTGGTTCGTTGCCACATGCTTCTTAGGCGCATTAATCGGCAGCTGCAAATAGTTAGTTCCAACGCGATGGCGCTGCGTATCCGAATACGAGAATGTGCGCCCTTGCAGCAGCTTGTCATCCGAGAAGTCGAGCCCATCCACGAGAACGCCCGTGCCGAACGCGGCCTGCTCCACCTCGGCAAAATAGTTCACCGGATTGCGGTCGAGCACCATTTTGCCAACGCGAAGGAACGGGAACTGTTCAGGATCCCACAGCTTCGTCGGGTCAAGCGGGTCATAATCGAGCTCCTGATGCTCACCATCACTCATGATTTGGACGCATAACTCCCATGCCGGATAGTCGCCACGTTCAATTGCTTCATATAAATCCTGCGTCGCATGGTTAAAGTTTTTGGCTTGAACCTGCTCGGCTTCGCCTGCCGTAAAATTCCGAATGCCCTGGAGCGGCTCCCAGTGATACTTGACGAGCACCGCCTCCCCCTGCCCATTCACCCACTTGTAGGTGTTTACGCCCGACCCTTGCATCTGGCGATAGTTGGCGGGAATGCCCCACGGCGAGAATAGGAAGGTGACCATATGCGTCGCCTCTGGTGAATTCGATACGAAATCAAAGAAACGCTCGTTGCTCTGAATGTTCGTTACAGGATCAGGCTTAAACGCATGCACCATGTCCGGGAACTTGATCGGATCACGAATAAAGAAGATTTTCAAGTTGTTGCCGACTAAATCCCAATTCCCATCCTCTGTATAAAACTTCACGGCAAAGCCGCGAGGGTCACGCAGCGTCTCCGGCGAATGCCCGCCATGAATAACGGATGAGAATCGGACGAATACAGGCGTGCGTTTGCCTTTTTCTTGAAACAGCTTCGCTCTCGTATATTTCGATACCGGCTCATCGCCAGCTTTGCCGTATGCCTCGAAATAGCCATGCGCACCTGCGCCCCGCGCATGAACGACCCGTTCAGGGATGCGCTCCCGGTCAAAGTGCGAGATTTTCTCCAGAAAATCATAGTTCTCAATCGTCGTCGGCCCTCGGCTGCCGACCGTTCGAATGTTCTGGTTATCTGTTACAGGATGCCCTTGCCGGTTCGTCAGCGTCCGTTCATTCTCTCCCTCGGCAAATCGCGTGTCAGATGCGCTGCCCGCATGAAGATCAGGCGAACTCCCGCTCTTGCTTTGGTTGCCTTTATTATCATTAGAAAACATGCCTTTCCTCCGTTCGACAAATGTTGCTAGCACCCCCTCCATTATTTCTCAGATGATTCGGAGTTATGCATGATGAGCTTCTTACAGGCCGATTTTGGGCTTTTCCAAAATCTATTCACTTCATCCACAGTTTTATCCACACCCGTGAATAAATTGTTGTACAATTCTGTCGAAATAAACGTCGATAAACGCGTGATAAATAGCGGCTTGTCGAATGGCCTGCGACCTAAGTACTGCTTCCTCTCTCTTTTGTCCACGTTATCCACATTATCCACAATCCACCTGTGAAAAAGTTGTCCACTTTTACATAACAATTACACGTTTCGATAAAACGAGGTGCAGCAAGCTTTTGGAAGCGTTATCAACAGTTCGTTGGCCGTTTGTGGATAAATGGAAAAAAGAGCAGTCCCGCAGGCTAAATCGCCTGCCTAACTGCTCTTCATAAAGGATCATCCGCGGATTAACCTGCGGATTGTACCGGTACATCAGCTTGGGCTGTCGCATCCGCCTGCCCGGCTTGCTCTACTGCTGGACTTGCCTTGCGGCCGCTGCTCATGATCGCTTGGTTGCATGCCGCTACGTACGCTTGCGCCGCTGCCAGCACGATATCCTTATGGATTGCTGTACCCCGATAACGTTGGTCCTCATATACAATCGTCACGACCGCTTCGCCATACGCGCCCTCCCCAGTGGACAGCGAATGCAGCTCCAGGTCCTCGAACTCACCAGCATCCGGTATCGCTTGCTGAATGCAGCGGATCACCGATTCCAGCGGCCCTTCACCGACAGCCGAGTATGAGCGCTCAACGCCTTCTGCATCGCGAACCGTAACTGAAGCTACGCGGGAACGCTGCGTGCCGGATACGACTTGCAGATCGGCCAGCACGAATGGATCGGGCTGTGTTGCGGTCGCCTCGCCCGTAATGCGAACCAGCTCGCTGTCCGTCACGATTTTGTTAACGTCAGCGATTTCGATGAACTTCTCATAGATGCCTTGCATCTGGTCTTCGCTGACCTGAATGCCGTATTCCGACAGGCGATGCTTGATCGCGTGACGGCCTGACGATTTGCCCAGAATGATCATGCTCCGTGGAATGCCCATTGCCTCAGGGTCCATAATCTCGAACGTATTACGGTTTTTCAGCAGACCGTCTTGATGGATGCCCGATTCATGCTGGAATGCATTGCGGCCGACGATTGGCTTATTGAAGGCGATCGGGAAGCGCATCGTGCGGCTAACCAGTCGCGAGGTGTTGAAAATTTCGGCTTGCACAATGCCGGTCTCTGCCTGCAGCGCCTCTTTGCGCGTCTCGATTGCCATGACCAGCTCTTCCAGCGAGCAATTGCCGGCCCGTTCGCCGATGCCGTTGACCGTAACTTCGACCTGCGTCGCTCCGCCGCGAATGGCCGCGATGCTGTTGGCAACCGCCATGCCCAGATCGTTATGGCAGTGGGCGCTGAAGCGTACGCGATCAGCACCGCGCGCTTCGCGGCGTACGGTACGGAACAGCTCCTCTATCTCATGGGGCATTGCATACCCCGTCGTATCCGGCATGTTAATAATGGTCGCGCCCGCTTCAATCGCCGCTTCAACCATCGTGATCAGAAACTCATGTCCCGTACGCGTCGAGTCCATCGCCGAAAACTCAATTTCATCGACGAATTGCTTGCCGTAGCTGATCATATCCTTTGCCATCTGAATGACTTGGTCACGGGACTTGCGCATCTGAAAGTCCAGATGAATGTCCGACGAGGAGATAAACAGATGCAGGCGGCGGCGGGCAGCATCCTCTGTTGCGCGAACTGCCGCATCAATGTCAGGGCGCATGCAGCGGGCGAAGCCTGCGATCTCCACATTTTGCAGCTCGCGGGAGATTTGCTGAACCGCTGCGAAATCGCCAGGGCTGGAGATTGGGAAGCCAGGCTCGATGACGTCGATGCCCAGCTTTGCCAGTTGGCGGGCAATGACGATTTTACGGCCGGAATCAACTGCCGCTCCCGGGGATTGCTCGCCGTCACGTAGCGTTGTATCAAAAATTTGGATCCGGTTTTTATTCATCTCGTTAGGGGATTGGTTCGTCATGGTTGTTTCCTCCGCTCAAATTAGGTTGGGTGTACATGTGACAATAAAAAACACAAGCCTATCGTCTCTTCGCCTTGGCATGTGCCTTGGCGAATAAGAGACGACAGGCTTGTGTTCAAGCCGCTGCCGCGGTACCACTCTCGTTGACCCATCGCCTGACCAGCAATTGTTCGCTGTTTGCAGGTGATCGAGTCCGCTTGTTGCTGACAATCCGGCTCCCGCCATATCGCGGAAAGTTCGAATTGTCGGCGTCCAGGGTAACGGCTGGATGGGCCGTAACGATGTACGCAAGCTGTACGCGGAAACTTTCGCTCCGCCTTCCCTTGTTCCACCGCTCCGCTTACAGGCGAGTTTCCAACATTCGTTCGGCTGCGTCGCACCGTCCCGCAGCTCTCTGGCACCCCGAATCGTCGTACTGCTCCTGTTCATTGCGTTATTGCTATGCTTAGTTGTTTCTTAGGTTGTTCCTATGCAAATCTCGTCTTGAGATCTCAATGTTCCGTATGTGTGAATGTGAATCAGCCTGGTTCATCCGGTTAACTTGCGTAATGCTCTAACAGGATTCGCTTAACGTATTCCAACACGCAGCCGCCCTCCTGGGAATGGGACAAATCTGATGGCAACAAGAAAAGCCTGCCGTCTCCTGCATTGCAAGAGACGACAGGCTGTATGCCCGCGCGGTACCACTCTTGTTGACACCCGATTCGATTACTCGAAGCGAATGCCCACCTTAAGCGCTTCGCCATATCCGGCCGGACTATGGCTAACACGCACCCTATATCGGGGGTAAACCGTAATGGCGTACGGCCGAGCATCCTTTAGCCGATCAATCGGCTGCAAGATGAACGATTCCGCCACTCCGCTCCCAGGCGAGCTTCAGATCCCCTTCGACTGCGTTGCACCATCCCGCAGTTCTCTAGCGGCTAGCCGACATTCCGTCAAGCTCGCCATCCCCGGTTACTCTTACTATTCCTGTTCGTCGCGTTTGGAATTATTCGTTATGCGATCTGTTGAAGCTATTATATGCACATGCATATTGCAATGTCAACACCCAGTTTTTTAGGCTGATGGGCTTCCCACAGACCAAGCTTCGAGCGACAGCTGCGGATCGGCTTTCATATCGAGCGATGTAAATTCGCCATTTTTCCACTTCAAATGCGCTGCCGCGCCGATCATTGCGCCATTGTCTGTACATAGCTCAAACGGCGGCACAAGCAGCGGAATTTGCGCCTCTTTACAGCTGGCAGCAAGCGCCGTGCGAAGGCCGCGATTGGCCGCAACACCGCCGCATAACAGCAGCTGACGCGCGCCAAATTCACGAACCGCACGCATCGATTTGCCGATTAACACGTCAATAACCGACTCTTGAAAACCGCGTGCAAGCGCAGCCGTCCGGAGCGTCTCGCCTTTCATCCTGGCTTGGTTAATTGCAGCAAGAACGGCAGATTTTAAGCCGCTCAAGCTAAAATCATACGAATCCGGCTCCAGCCAAGCGCGAGGCAGCTCAATTACGTCATCTGCACCCACGGCAAGCTTGTCGATATGCGGCCCGCCCGGATAAGGGAATTCCAGCGCCCGCGCTACTTTGTCATAAGCTTCCCCGACTGCGTCATCCCGCGTACGGCCGATGATGCGGAAGGAGCCCTCGCGCTCCAGCAACACCAGCTCCGTATGCCCGCCGGATACGACCAGCGCCATGCATGGGTAAACAATATCGTGAACGAGTGCATTGGCATAAATATGGCCGGCAATATGATGCGTGCCGATGAGTGGAATATCGAGCGCCATCGCATAGGTTTTGGCCGCCACGCCGCCTACGAGCAGCGCACCTACGAGCCCCGGCCCTTGCGTGACCGCAACGGCCGACAGCTCGGAAGGCTGAACGCCAGCTTGCTCCAGCGCCTGCTCCATCATGAGCGTAATCGTTTCGACATGCTGCCTGGACGCTATCTCTGGAACGACGCCGCCGAACTGGCGATGCGTGTCAATCTGGCTGGAAATGACGTTCGACTCAATATGCCGCCCATCGCGAACGACGGCGACCGACGTCTCGTCACAGCTTGTCTCTATTGCAAGCAGAAGGCTTTGGGAAAGCGTTCCCGCGCTTGTATCTTTATGATGCTCATTCGTATTGGTCATCGTTGAACTCCTGTCCGCGGCGCGCTCAGCTCTACCCACATGATGAGCGCATCCTCGTTGTTGTCCGAATAATACCCGGGCCGCACGCCTGCAGGCTCAAACCCAAGGCGCCCATACAGCCGCTGTGCACGCTCATTGCTGACACGAACCTCAAGCGTCATCCGCTGCATGCCAGCTTCCTCTGCATCCACCATCAGCCGGCGCAATAGCAGCTCGCCTAGCCCCTTGCCTCGGCAGTCATGCCGCACTGCAACATTCGTCACATGCGCTTCATCGATAATGGTCCACATGCCGCCATATCCAATAATGCCGCTAGGGTCCTCCATGACCATATAGCGGGCAAAATGGTTATTCGTCAGCTCATTCGTAAAAGCTTCAGCCGTCCAAGGCGTCGTGAATGCTTCTTGCTCGATTGACACGATAGCCTGGATGTCGGCCAAGCGCATTTTGCGAAATTTGATGGTGGAATGCTCATTAGCGTTACTCATTGGATCGTTCATTGGCTCTCACGCTCCGCCTGCTGCTTCTCCCTCAGCTTAACTTCTGCCTCAGTCAGCTGCGTGTAATTCGGCACGAATGTGTGCACCTCTTCATGCTCGCCTCCAGCAATGCGGGCAGCGCCAAGAAGCGCGACGCTTCGCCCTTCCATAAGCGCATTGGCATAATCGACCTGTACGCCGATGCCCGCGCACAATTCGCTCAATCGGACAAGCTCTGCTTCATGGATCTGTACATCGCCGCCAATCATAATCGACAGGCTGCTAGGCTCCGCGCTGCGATGTTCGGATGCCAGCGCATATAGCTGGTCAGCCCAACCATTCATGAGGCGAATGCCGTCATCGGCCATTCGCTGCCAGGCGACATCGCCGTTGCTGATGAAAGCCGCCGTATATACTTGTCCACGCCGCGCATCCATAATCGGCACGAACCACTGTTCATGCGCCAATCCTGCATCTGCATCCGCACCGATAGTTCCCGAACATTTGCCGTTCATTTGGCCAAAGGCAAGCGCCTCCAGGCTTGATACGCCGACCAAAGGCAAACGCCAAGCCCATGCCAGCGTCTTCGCAACAGTAACCCCTATTCGCATGCCCGTATACGAGCCAGGCCCTCTGCCAACCGCAATGCCACCGAGTTCCTGCTGCGTCAGCTCACGGGATGCCAACAAGCCTTTTATCTTCGATACCACCTCAACGGAATGGTTGCGTTCGGCGAGTGAATGCACTTCGCCCAGCACTTCATTCCCTTGTACAATCGCCATCGCCATCGTCGCCGTTGACGTATCCAAAGCTAGTACAATAGGCTGTTGTGCCGCGCTTGCTTGCCCTGTTGTTCCGCTCATGGCCGCTCCCCCTTCTCCCGTTGTTCCTGCCACTGGGACCATTCCTTGACAAATGCCGCTTCCCTTGCCCCGGACGCCTTTAATGCATATTGCCGGCGCTGGTCCCCTAAGTGCGCGATATGGAGATGAAGCCGATCAGGCGGGAGCAGCTCCTCAATGAGGCTGGCCCATTCCACAATCGTAACGCCCTCTCCAAAAAAATAGTCATCTAAGCCTAGATCGTCCGCTTCATCAACCGACAATCGGTATACATCCATATGATAAAAGGGCATCGAGCGCCCTTCATATTCTTTGATTATCGTGAAGGTCGGGCTGCTCACAATGCCTGCAACGCCAAGTGCCGCAGCAAAAGCTTGGGAAAATCGGGTTTTGCCCGCCCCCAAATCGCCGTCAAGCGCCAGCACCGTGCCCGGCTTCGCCCACTGGGCGAGCCGCTGCGCCAGCTCAATCGTATCGGATTCCGACTCGCCTTCCCACACGAAAGCTGTCCCTGCCTGCTTGTCCATTCGTTCACCGTTCTCCTTCTGCTCGTGATCGGCGCCTTCTCCCGTTTCACGCAAAATGGTTAAATCCCTTCTTCGGGATCGGCCGCCTGCGTTCGGAAGAAAAACCGCTGCCGTTGCGGCTGCCAGCCGCCAATAGCATGACTTCCGGCTCCCCTGCTTCGGTCTCGCCTATGAGATAAAAAGGCAGCCCTTCTTCGGCGAATTGCGCTTTGGCCGCTTCCGCATCCGCTGCATCGATCGTTCCAAGCAGCACATAATCCTCGCCGCCATACAGCATCCAATCAAGCGCTTCATGCTTCACTTCGCTTGCATAGCTAACAAGCGCGCCGCTACGAGGCAGCGCGCGGTCGTGCAGCACAAGCCGCACATTCGAAGCTTGTGCAATTTCCCAAGCTTCGCTGGCAAGCCCGTCGCTGACGTCGTTCAGCGACGTACAGGTGCCGCGCGCAAGCAGCAGCCGCCCCGCGCGCACCGAAGGCGCTGGCCGGCGATGCGCGCGCACGAGCGCCTCGGGCAGGCCCGAGGCTGCTCGCTCCGCGCGGCTAGCGCTAGGCGCGCTTGCAGCCGGCGCAGTGCTTGCCGCCGGCGCGTCGCTTGCTGCGCAAGCCGGCACGGCAGCTGCGCTGATATCGCCGCGCTCCGCAGGCGGCGAAGCGCTCGCGCCGCTGCGTGCCGCCGCGGCGCCAACACCTGCGCCCTCGCCGCTATCCGCGGCGAGCAGCGCATGCAAGCCGGCCCCGGACATGCCGACGGGGCCGGTCAAGAACACGGCGTCGCCGGGCTTCGCCCCGGAGCGCCGAAGCGCACGCCCCGCCTCCACCGTCCCAACGATGGTGATGGCGACAGCCAAATGCAACGGCGACGACGTCGTGTCGCCGCCAATGATGGCCACGCCGTACTGCTCGGCGCACGCATAAATCCCGTCGTACAGCCGGCGCATACGCTCCGGCCCCCATGCTGGCGGCACACTCACCGAGACGAGCGCGTGCCGCGGCAAACCGCCCATCGCCGCGATATCGCTGACGTTCGCGGCTAATGCTTTGTACCCGATGTCCGCTTCCGCCATCGTCCCGTCGTTAAAATGCACGGTCTCCACCATCGTGTCGACCGCCAAAACCCATTGCCAGCTATCTAGCGGCCCAGCTGGCGCTTCGACGATCGCCGCATCGTCTCCAATGCCAAGCACAACGCCCCGCTCCCGCTGCCAGTCCGTCCCTTGGCGCCCTTGCGTCCAATGGCCGATGCTCGCGAACTCGTCCACCACTTTCGCCTCCAAGCCGCACTATGGCCTTTCTGCCTTGCCTATATCTTTTCATTCGCCGATGCTATGCGATTCCCTTATTATATCGGGCTGTGTCGGCTCCCGCAACAAAAGTGAAGCATGTCCAGCGCATACAAAAAAGCCGCGGCCATTGGGCTTAATCCCCATGGCCGCGGCCTTGCTGCACGGCGCAGCGCGCTTAGTGAATATCTTTCTTCTTGAAGCGTCCGCCCTTCACATCGTGAATATTGCCAACGGCCAGGAAAGCAGAATCGTCAATTTCTTGCACGATCGATTTCAGCTTCGCTTCCTCTAGGCGCGTTACGACGCAAAAGATCACTTTTTTGCTGCCGCCAGAAAACGCCCCTTCCCCATGCAAATACGTGACGCCACGGCCAAGTCGGCTCATGATCGCATCCCCGATAATTTCTGAATTATCGCTGATGATCCATACCGACTTGGATTCGTCAAAGCCTTCAATCGTGATATCGATCATCTTGAAGGCCAAATAATAAGCAACGAGCGAGTACATCGCACGGTCCCAACCGAACACGAACCCTGCACTGCCTAGGATAAAGAAGTTGAGGAACATAACAATTTCGCCGACAGAGAACGGAATTTTCTTGTTCACGAGAATCGCTACGATTTCTGTACCGTCCAATGAACCGCCGGACCGAATTACGATGCCGACGCCAATGCCCAGAATGACGCCGCCGAATATCGCAGCCAAGAAGGTGTCGTCGGTAAACGCCGGTACCGGATGAAGCAGGAAGGTGCCGATCGACATGACGACAACGCCGTATAGCGTAGAGAGCGCAAACGTCTTGCCAATTTGCTTATATCCGATAAACAAGAACGGCAAGTTCAGCAAGAAGAGGAATACACCGATAGGAACGCCTGACAGATGAGAACTAATGATAGATATACCTGTAATGCCGCCATCAATGATGTTGTTCGGAACAAGAAAAATTTCTAGCCCGACTGCCATCAAAATTGCGCCAATGGTCAGAAAAACGATCCGGCGCACAAGCTCAATCTTCGTTAATTTACTATGCTGGATTTGTGCCATAGTTGTCCCCCGCTTTCTCGTTGTTTCGCTTTACTATTTATAGTATACATGAAAAACGGCCTAATTTGAACCGAATTTCATCGTTTTTGTTCAAATTCGCTTGTTTTGATGGCTAAAATAGATCGAATCTCGCATTATCCTATCGTTATCGAATCCAATCTTCGATTATCTCAAAATGTCTGAAAAGTGTACACGCAATAGAAAAGGCCGCCCTCCAGAAAGCAACGCCAACCGTCGACTCTTTAAGGAACAGCCTCCATCATTCATACGCAACGTTAATCGTGCCCCAAATTCATCCGCTTCAAACAGCCAGCAACCATCTATTGCATCTAATCGGCGTTTCTTTTATGCTGGTCTTACCGGCTTAACAGCGGGAATTCGACAATTTTTCGGAGGGATTATCGAGATGGGCAAACGCCAAAAAAGCCGCGCAGCAAGCGCAGCCAATCGAACGGCAAAGGAACGGGCCGAGGCAATTATGTCAGGAGCAGGACGCAATCAATGGGTACGGAAGCCGCACACGCAAATCGTTACGAACCGCAAGGCAGAACAGCGCCGCACGTGGTGCCGAAAAGGCACGGACGACGGCGCTGTTTTATTTTGTGCAAAAAGCTGCTAGCCTTTATCCTCAACAAGCCGGTCAACCGACACGGTATGCGTGTTCTGCGGTGTTCCGCCTACTTGGACAGTAGCCATGCCATTGGCCTCATCAACGCTCTCGATCCACACAGGCTCTCCCTCAAGTTGGACGCCGATCGTTGCGCTTGATTCGTAAATTTGTTTTGCCCGCTGAATGTCCATTTCGCTACCCCTCCTTCGCTTCCTCATCGTTTAATTGCGCCAAATAATTATCCATATAATCTGTGGTTGACGCGTCGATCAGGCCATTATGCACCGTCACTTGACCGCCTCCCAAGCCTTCGTTTACCATCCGGTCGATGTCCATCTCATAGCTATCCCGCCCATCATGCCGGGAATCCGTCTGTGCGTCTGGGCCTCCGGCTTCCCCTGTATTCGTTACGTTTTCGTTAGCCATATCGTAGATGAACCTCCTAAAGATGTTGTTTGTCTAGCGGAACGCGATAAAGCTGCGCACAACCATCGCCTTGTTGTTCCTCTTCGAAAAATATGCCCTTTGCGGTTGAATATCATGCGTTGCGGGAACGATGGTAATAAAAACGTTGGAGGTGCGATTCGATGCATACGGTATGGAAAGGCGCCATCAGCTTTGGTCTTGTGCATGTGCCCGTCAAAATGTTTTCGGCAACAGAGGATAAGGATATCTCGCTGCGCATGATTCACCGCCCTTGCGGCAGCCCGATCTCTTACGTGCGGTCCTGCCCAAGCTGTGAAACCGAGGTCCAATGGGACGACATTATGAAAGGTTACGAATATGAAAAAGGGCGGTTCGTCCTATTCGAGAAAGAAGAGCTGGAGCAGCTAAGCGGCGAAAAGTCGAAGACGATTACGATTATTGATTTTGTCGCGTTATCCGACATCGATCCGATCTACTTCCAGAAGACGTACTTCTTATCGCCTGACCAAGCCGGCGGGAGCGCTTATCAGCTGCTGATGGAAGCGATGAAGCAGTCGGGCAAGATCGGCATTGCGAAAGTATCCATTCGGCAAAAGAGCTCGCTCGCTGCAATTCGCGTTATGGGTGATTGTCTCGCGATGGAAACGATTTTCTACCCGGATGAGGTTCGCTCGCCGCAGCAGGTGCCGGGCCTTGGCGATGCCAAGCCGGTGAACGAGAAGGAGCTGACGATGGCGCGCATGCTGATCGATCAGCTATCTACACCGTTCGAACCGGCCAAGTACACGGACGATTACCGCACGCAGCTGATGGATATGATCCAGCACAAAATTGCAGGCGAAGACGTGCGCATCGCGCCTCAGGCAGAGCCATCGAGCGTGCTCGACCTAATGGCGGCGCTGCAAGCAAGCCTTGAAGCTGCGCGCAGCGGCGGCGACTCCGCGGCAGCGCCTGCCGTAGCGGTCGGGCCGATCCCGACGGCCAGCGGCGATGACAGCGCAGCAGCGGCCGGCGCAGCCAAAGCGCCTGCGGCGAAGCGCAAGTCGCGCGCGAGCAAAGGCGCCGCAGCTGGCGCGGGCGATTCCGCAGCGGCGTTGGAAGCGCCAGCTGCTCCGGTGGCAGCTGGCGACGGAGCAGCTGGCGCAGGCGCCGCGAAGGTGCCGCGCAAGCCTCGCGCGGCGAAGAAAGCCGCGCAGTAGGGCAGGGAAATCTGCCCTATTCGACCCTTACTGGCGGATTCGCCTCAATAGGGCAGAGAATTCTGCCCTATTGCCCGCTTTCGCGCCGGCTCACCGCTTCAGGGCAGATTTTTCTGCCCTATTTGATCGTTGGTGGCGGATTCGCCTCAATAGGGCAGAGAATTCTGCCCTATTGCCCGCTTTCGCGCCGGCTCACCGCTTCAGGGCAGGTTTTTCTACCCTATTCGATCATTGCTGGCGGATTCGCCTCAATAGGGCAGAGAATTCTACCCTATTGCCCGCTTTCGCGCCGGCTCACCGCTTTAGGGCAGGTTTTTCTACCCTATTTGATCGTTGGTGGCGGATTCGCCCCAATAGGGCAGAGAATTCTACCCTATTGCCCGCTTTCTCGCTGGCTCACCGCTTTAGGGCAGATTTTTCTGCCCTATTCGCTCCATGCCGGTGGATTCGCCCCAATAGGGCAGAGAATTCTACCCTATTTCCCGCTTTCTCGCTGGCTCACCGCTTTAGGGCAGATTTTTCTGCCCTATTCGCTCCTTGCCGGTGGATTCGCCCCAATAGGGCATCCCCCGATTCCTGCTTCTTCCGCCAAGCAGCAAAAGCAAAGCTGGGAGCAGCATGCCTCGGACGAGAAAAGTATCGATGAGAACGCCAACTGCCATAATAATTCCAAACAAATATAATTCCTGAAGCGGCTGTGTCGCGAGCACGCCGAACGTGGCCGCCAGCAAAAGCCCTGCCGACGATATTACGCCGCCCGTTTGCGCAAGCCCCCTTTGCACCGCTTTGGCCCAAGGCATCTGCTCAGCTTCTTCACGAATGCGCGACACGAGCATGATATTATAGTCGACGCCAAGAGCGACGAGGAATACAAACGCGTATACCGGAATTCGATAGCTAATCGCCTCGAAACCAAAACCAAAGTGCAGGACCAGCCATGTTAATCCTAATGTCCCTGCATATGATAATAAAATCGTGCCTAGCATCAGCAGCGCTAACCGAGCAGAACGCGCTTGCCAAGCAAGCATAACCGCTAGCAAAGCTGTAATTAATACAATAAGCACAAACGTATCCTGCGTATTCATTGCCCTTACATCTGTTTGCAGCGCGGTCTGGCCAGCAAAATATAAAGTGTAACGGCTCGTATCAAGGCCGCTCTCCGCGATCAGCTTCGGACCGTTCGCACGCAGCCGTTCGATCGTATTGAGCGATTTCTGGGCATAAGGGCTTCCCTCCATAAGCAATTGCTGCCGGAAAGCTAACCTGTTGCTAGCAGCTTCAAAGGATCCGTTCCCCCCTATGTTTTCGTTATCCACTGCACCAGTCCCATGATTTAGCTTATCGCCAACAGCTAGCCCAGCCTGTTCCGACAACAATTTGCTTAATCGCGTAATCGCTTGCCCTTCTGCGCCCCCATCTGCCATCGGTTCTGATGCTACGAGTATTGCTTCTACAGGAGCCAGCCTGCCCGGGGGATAACTCCGTTCCAGTTGCTCGTAACCAATGCGCGAGGATGTATCCGATGGGAAGGATTGCAGCAAATTAAACGAATAGCGAATACCTGCCGTACCTACTGCCCCCAATGCCAAAATCAATAGCATCGGAATAGCCGCTAACGCCGGACGGCGCACAACGAAATTCGCAATTCGAGACCAGATGGGCGGCCGTTTTGCAAATGAAGCATTTTTGGCATAACTAGCGGATTCCGCATGGATTTCAGGTTTTTCCAAAGCCGTACGGCTAGCCATTCCGCGCTTAAGCAGCCGGCCCCCAGCAACCACGAACACTGCTGGCACCAGCGTCAAGCCCGCAAGCAGCATGACGATTACCGTCACGGCGAAAACCGCCGCGAACGAATGATAAGGCCTGAACACCGCAGCCAGCAATGCAAGCATTGCAACCATCACCGTACTGCCACTGAACATAATTGGCTCCGCTACGCTGCGCATCGTACGCGACATTGCAGCATAACGCGATTGCGTTTCTATCCCTTCGCATACAGCTTCACGGAACCTGCCGTAGACGAATAAGCAATAATCCGTTACGACAGCGAATAAGAGAATCATCATAATCGATAAGGCCTGCTTCTCAACGGTGAACCATCCCCAATGGGCACCAAGGCCGATGAGCTTATCCGTAATGGCGTAAGCGACGCCGGCGATCAAGAGTGGCAGTATGGCGAGCAGTGGCGAACGATAAATAACGAGCAGCAGCACGAGCAGAATCACGACCGTCGCCAACATAAGTACAACATCTGCGTTACGGAACAATTCAATTGTGTCAGCTGCAATGCCTGCTGGCCCAGTGATAGCAAACTGCATCGCCCCGGATTGGGATTGGGACTGCGATTGAGATTGGGATTTTGATAGGGATTCGGTTTCAGCACTCGTCATAATTGCTTCCACTTTGTTGCGCACTAGCTTCAACGTCTCGTCTATCGTATCCGAATCTAAATTCGGCGAAAGGGAGATGCTCAGCAGCGTGGTTGTCCCATCCTTGCTAGCTTGCCTATGGCGCTCAGCTTCCGATAGCTTGGCATAAGGAGCCACGCCTGGGATTGCCGCCGGCGCTTCCTTCGACTCCAGCCATTGGCTTACTTTCAATAGAGCAGCTTCATCCCCCGGCCCTAACGGCTGATCCCGATAAAATACGAGCAGCGCCGTTAATCCATTACCTGACGGAAAGTGTTTTGCCAACTGCTCCTGCGCTTTCGCAGAAGGTACGGCGTTTTGCACATGCCCTTCTCCTCCATTTACGGTGAGCGGCTTAGCAGAAGGAGCAATTGCTCCGAGTATAATCGTGATGAGAAGCCACGCGATAATAACGCCTAATGCTTTCTTGCGGCTTGCGAATAACGAGAGATAACGAGCTTTCCATTTTGCTCCGTTCACCAATTATCAGCCTCCATTCTCTTGGTTCCCTCATGGTAGGTCCGCAATATGAACGGATGATGAACTTTGGATTACAAAACAAAACCGCTGCCCAAGTTGGCCAGCGGTTTTTAGTTAAAAACTGTTACAGTGCACACTTCACTCAATTATTAAACGTAATGATTATTCTTATTTCTGCTGGATCTTTTCTTCCAACTACACGGTTAATAGATTCCAAAAATGAGTAACCACATTCCATGTAATTGACAGATTCATATATTTTCTCACCAGCCATATTCTCATCTTCATACTCAAATACTTGATTCCAATTAAATTCGAATAATTCCTTGGCAGTAAACCACGTTGTGCTATGGCATTCTAGATTTCTGATTTGAAGCGGAATCTCTGGGCTTACATCCTCGGGCAACCCCCTAGGGTCACTGATATAAGGCATATTTTCGGAATTCCTTTGATTAGCCAATATTGCGAAAAGGTCATAATTTCGCTCTGTGAATACCATATCTTCAAATTCGACGTTCCATATTGGATAATTTTTTTCAGGATAGAGAATTGCCCAGTCGCTTTTCGTCCATTTATCAATCGATATCCATTTCCCGGGCTGCGCAGCTTCAAATACTCGTGTACGATATTTTTTTGTTCTACAAAACAGTAGATGCTCGTCCCCATTACGTACCTCCAAAGTAAAGAAATATACTGACGTCATTCTAGTTTTCCTCACCTAATAACAACTACTTGTTCCTCAGAGGCAGTCTCACCGTCAATCGCGTCCACTTGCCTTGCTCGCTCTCTGCGATTACGGCCCCTCCGTGAAGCGATACGATTTTATGAACGATCGATAGCCCGAGCCCGCTTCCGCCTGCCTTCTCGCCTCTGCTTCGAGCAGCATCTGCCTTATAGAACCGGCCAAAAATATGCGGGAGCGCTTCTGGAGCAATGCCGCTGCCCTCATCCTCCACAATGACGACAGCCTCTTCCCCTTCCTCGTATTGCTTTACCGTCAACCGCCCGCCCGGATGCGAGAATTTGATCGCATTCGTGATGAGATTAAGCCATGCCTGATGCAACAGCCCTTCATCGCCGTAGATCTGGGTCTCGGTTAGCTGCATATCCAGCTCAAGCGATTTGCCCGCCCATTGCCGCTCGTTCATGATGAGCACTTGGCGCAGCTGTTCATCTAGACGATACGGCGCAAGCTTCAATTGCTGGCCTTCGTTATCGAGCGCCGCGAGCGTAAGCAACTGTCGGCTTAAGGAAGAGAGGCGGCGGCTTTCTTCCCCTATGAGCTGAATATAGCGTTTCTTGTCTGCTTCGGATGTCTCCCCCTCCTGCAGCGCCTGTGCAAAGCCTTGAATCGTCGTCAGCGGCGATTGAATTTCATGCGAGACGTTGCCGACAAACTGCTGGCGCATCGCATCCAGTTGGTGAATAGCCCCTGCCATTGTTTCAAAATCCCTTGCCAATTGCCCCAGTTCATCTTGCCGCGAGACGTCCAGTTGAATATCGTAGCTGCCCTCTGCCAATCGGCGTGTCGCAGCCGTTAGCTTCACGACAGGCCTCACTACGTAACGGGACGCGAGTGGGATGAGCAGCAAGCTGAGCACAAACATCCCGCCTAGCAGCCATGCGACCAAAACGCGAATATCACCGATTTGGCGTTCCAAATCCGGCCGAATAAACCAAGCGAATGCATGGCCATCCTTCTCGACATGGAGCCCAATCGTATTACGAACGCTATTTTCGAACAAGCGGGTTACAGGCTGAAAGCGGCGCCCATTATTATGGCTGTCATAGGCCGCTCCGCCTAAAACCGCTCGAATCTCCTTGTCTTCTATCCGCAAATGCCGGAAAGGCGATCCATACGAAGTCCGAACCATTTGATCGTTAACAACATAGATTTGGAAGCCTGTCCGAGCCATTCGATCCAAGTATTCCTCTTGCGATAGACTATCTGTCTCCTCATAGAGCTGGCGAATTTCGAGCGCGCTTCTCATCATGCTCGCCTCGCTGCTCGCCCGCAGCTTAACCCAGTAGAGCACATTCAAGCCAAGGATAGATAAAAGCCCGCTAACTAGCGCTATAGCTATGAAAATAATGACGATTCGAACGTATAGCGTCCTCATTCGGCAACCTCCAGCTTGTAGCCCAGCCCTCGAACCGTGGTAATCGCAAAGCCCGCCGAAGCGCCGAACGGAGCGAAACGTTCACGCAGCCTTTTAATATGCACATCAATCGTCCGGTCATCCCCCTCGTAATCCGCTCCCCAGATCGGCCGCAGCAGCTGCTCCCTCGTAAAAATGCGCCCAGGCTGGCTCGCCAGCTGCGCTAACAGCTCGAATTCTTTCAGCGGGAGCGGAACGCTCTCACCTTGCACAGTCACTTCATAACTATGGCGATCGACCGTTGTGCCTCCTAGTTGAAGCTTCTCTGAGGAGACGACCCGATACCGCCGCAGAAGTGCGCGCACCCGAAACAGCAGCTCATCCGGCTCGAATGGCTTTACCATATAATCGTCAGTGCCCGAGCGAAAACCGCGCGCTTTATCATCCAACTCTCCACGCGCCGTCAGCAGCATAACCGGGATATCATAGTCGCGCCGAATTTCCTCACACAGCAATAGCCCATCCTTCTCCGGCATCATGACGTCGACAATTGCAAGCGCCACATCCTCTTGCCGCATCACGCGCGAAGCTTCTTCCCCATCAGCTGCTTCCAGCGCCCGAAACCCTTCCCGTTGCAAAATAAATCGCAAAAGCTCCCGAATATTCGCATCATCGTCTGCGATCAATATCGCCGTCCTCATCGCCGTCATCTATCTCCTTCATACCAGCGTCCTCAGCTCTCGCCTCTTGCGGGCAATCCTATCACATTTAAGAAGTTTATGATATATTTACAGAAAATCTGAAAGCAAGGTTACGAGAAGAGCTGCGGTTACGCAACCCTAGCTCTTTTTATAGGAATCACAGCTAGCAGAAATGAGTAGGGGGAAAGGTTGAAAATGTTGAAGAAAAAAGTATTCATTACAGGGGCCATCGCGTCGCTTATGGTCTTCTCGGCTGCAGCCGGCGGCTACGCAGCAACCAAAATGAAACTCGTCATCGATGGAAAAAGCACGGCACTCGAACCAAAAGTCATTAACGGCACGACATACATACCTTTGAAATCTGTGGAAGCTCTTGGAGCAAACTACAAAGTAGACGCCAAGACGGGTACAGTGACGATCACAAGCAAGTCTGCCACTTCCACCGCGCCTGCCTCTAAAGTAGGGTCATCACGAAACACGCCAGCACCGCTCAATACTCCCGTAACCTTTAAAACAGATGACATCCTCTCTGGCACTTACACAGCGGAGATCACATTGCAGGAAACGATTCGCGGAGACCAGGCTGCTGAGATGCTCGCAAAAGCCAATCAATTTAACGAGCCCGCTACTGCAGGATACGAATATATGCTTGCTAAATTTAACTTCAAGGTGCTCAAAAATACGAAAAGTGATGCGGCCGTAAACCTTAATGGCGTCCAATTCACTTTAGTATCTTCATCAGGAAAAGATTACGAAACGCCATTTGTCGTGGAGCCGGAGCCTGCACTTTCTGCGAATTTATACGTCGGCGCCTCCAATAGCGGATGGGTCGCCTTTATGGTTAAAAAAGAGGATAAAACACCGCTAATTACGTTCGGCCGCAAATATGATGGCACCGGCGGCGCTTGGTTTAAACCTTAATAGGCAATAAACACCGAAGAGGGTGTCCCTAAAGCATAAACTTAGGGGCACCCTCCTTCCATTCTAACCTGGCAGCACACAGCTATGCGGCGGCACATCCAAAAACGCTTGCAGTGTCGGCTGCCTCAACTGCCGGCCTTCCTGCCACCGCCACTCTGCATATTGTAGGCGCATCGTTAGCAGGGGCTCTACCCATACTGCCCCTGCCATATCGCGGTGGCGCTGGGCGAAGGGGCTGCTGACTCGGCGTGCAGGCGCGAAAACGTCCGAGAGCGCCGCCCACTCCGCCCGTTTCAAGCGGCCTGATCCAACTTTTCCGATAAAATGCAGCCGTCCCTCCGCATCAAAAAGCCCGGCAAGCAGCGCATTCACTATGCCATCATCATTCGTCGTATACCCGCCGATGACGGCAGCCACATCGCCCCAATGCTTGATTTTGAGCCAGCGGTTATCCTTGCCTCCAAGCGAGTAAGTGCTGCCGGCTTTCTTAGCAACGATTCCCTCTAACCCTTGGCTTGCCGTTAGTTGCAGCAACAGATTCCCTTCCGTCACGGTTGGCACTAGTTGGACAGTTCGATTAGGCTGGATAATCGACCAAAGCTTCTCTTGCCGCTCACTGAATGGCTTGCCTGTCCACCATTGGCCATCGCAATAAAGCAGATCGAATGCCATATAGGCAATCGGCACCTCCTGAATTGCGGCCGACAATCGGTCAGGCCGGCGGATGCCATCGCGGCGCATAACTTCGTGGAATGACGGCTTGCCATCTGCACCAAGTGCAATGACCTCACCATCGAGGAGAACGGACTGTGCTGTACAATAGCTGCTCCAATCCGCCAATTCCGGGTATAATGGCGTTCGCTTGTTGCCGTGCCGATTAAACAACTCGCATCCCTCTTGATCGGCATAGACAAGCATTCTAACGCCGTCCCATTTGATCTGGTACACCCATTCATCGCCACTCGGCACCGCATCAGCTGCTATTGGCTCGAATGGCTCTATCGGATGGTTGATCGACCAGCTGTGCTTTTTGGCCATCTCTTTCCCCTTTCTCCCTACGATCCGAACGCTATTACCTATCTGCATTCAGCTTTGCCGCTTAGGCTCGTTCTATACCTGCATGGAACGCCGGCCGCTTGGGATTCGCTAGGTTTGCACCGCTAAGCGTATGCCGATACTGCGTATATCGAATTGCATTGCATACGGCAAAACACAGAAGGAGCTAGACGACGATGAGCGCAAGCCGCAAAGGAACCATTACAGTAGACGGCGAGCAAGTGGCCATCAGTAACCCCGCCAAGCTGCTATGGCCGGAGCTGGGCATCACGAAGCTGATGTATTTGGAGAAGCTTATCGCGCTTTCCCCTTATTTAATAACGCATTGCCGGGGCCGCTATTTGACGACGATTCGTTGGCCGGGTGGCGTTCATGGGGAGTCTTTTTACCAAAAAAATTGTCCCGAGCCTGCGCCCGCCTTCGTCCAAACCGCAGAGCAAGGAGGCATTCGCTACGTTCAGCTCGATTCGCTTGCTACGCTGCTCTGGCTCGGAAACCTCGCATGCTTGGAATTCCATGCCTCTTTCGACCGCATCGGCGAGTCCCTATTCCCAAGTGAATGGGTCATCGATCTTGATCCTTCATTAGAGGAGGAGCCGCGCATTATGGAGGCAGCGATTCTTGTAGGTGACTTGCTTCGGAGCATCGGATTGGCGTCGGTTCCAAAAACATCCGGTGCAACAGGCGTGCAATTGATTGTGCCCTCTGCAGGTGACGTTACGTTCGACGAGCTGCGGACCATTGGCCTTTTTGTCGGGACATACTTGACGCAGGTTCACCCAGAGCTATTCACGATTGAGCGGCTGAAAGCGAATCGCGGCGATCGCATTTATATCGATTACTTGCAGCACTACGCGGGCAAAACGATCGCGGCGCCCTACACCCCGCGGGCAAGGATTGGCGCGACTGTGTCAACGCCGCTTACGTGGGATGAGGTGAGGGATGGCGCCCGAATTGCAGATTTTAATCTGTTGACGATCGAGGGGCGCCTAGCAAGCCGTGGCGATTTGCTTCAGACGGTGAAACCGCAGCTGCTTCGTCCGATTTATGATTTTGTCAGCCAATCGAAGCCCTCGCCATAGTGCGGAAAGGACAAGCATTGCCTTTCTTGCGTGCGCAGCCTGGTTGTATTTTGGAGACATGAATTGTAGACAGCCCGAATAAATAGAGTTAGAACGTTCGAATACGCACTTGCCGGCAGAAAGGAGTACAGCTTAGTGAAACGGTCGCCAAAGCCGAAATGGTCCTTCGTACTGATGCGCGGCGCCGAACAATCGGTCAAACAGTTCAAGGTATCCAAACGGTCTGTCGTCGCCGCTCCAGCTGCAGCCGTCCTTGCCTTATCAGGATGTATCGCGGCGATCCAGATTCGATCCTCCTTCAAGATTGATTCGCTTCACGACGAAATGTCGCAGCAATCAAACTCATTCTCCCAAACGGTGAATGGCAAAGACGATTCCATTGGGACACTCCAAGAGGAGATCGGCAGGCTGAATCGCCAAACCCAGGAGCTGAAGGGCAAGATTAACGATCTGCATGAGCTGGAGAATAAGCTGAAAACCTTCATCGAGCAGTACGGGCGGCTTACGGAGACGTCCTCTTCCGCCACTCCCAATGCACAGGAAGCACGCGATTTGATCATGAAGGCGGAACAGTCGGGCCTTGATTTTCGCCAGATCAGCTCTCTCGTTGACACGATGGAATTGACGATGGAGCAATCGGTCAAGCAAGCGCAAGCAAGGCAAGCGGAACTGGACGCCCTCCCTACAGGGTGGCCGGCCAAATCATCCGCTACGTTTACATCCGGTTTCGGTTACAGAGTCGACCCCTTCACCGGCAAATCCACCTTTCATGCAGGGGTTGATATTGGCGGCAACGTTGGGGATGCTGTCTTCAGCGCAGCTGATGGAACTGTAGAGGAAACTGGACAAGACGGAAGCCGCGGCAGATTTGTCGTCATTAATCACCATAATGGTTTGAAAACGATCTATATGCATCTATCGCGGATCGAAGCCTCCTCTGGTGACGAGGTCGTCCGCGGTGAAAAAATCGGCTTGATGGGCAGCACAGGCCGCAGCACTGGCGCCCACCTGCATTTTCAGGTGATGCAGCACGACGAACCGGTTAACCCGCTGCGTTATTTGTCTAATTGAATAGGTCATAACCACTTTTAGGGGGTATCCATGTTCAAAGATACGAAGCGTCTAAACTTGACCGACACCTTAATTGGCCAAGGGACGCATGTTGAAGGGAAAATGGTGTGCGAGGCTGGGCTTCGCATCGAGGGCGAATACCGCGGGGATATTGAATGTCTAGGGGATGTTATCGTTGGCGAATGCGGCGTTGCGCGCTCTAACATTAGTGCACGCGATATTACAATCGCAGGCAAAGTGTATGGCGATGTGGTAACCAAAGGCCGCCTGACGATAACAGCGACTGGCCAGTTGCACGGCAACATTAGTGCGCAGTCGTTCGTCATGCAAGACGGCGGCATCTTCACCGGCGCATGCCGAATGGAACGCACGCAGGAGCAGGCCCGCTCCCGCTCGCTTCTCGACTCGGAACCGCAGGCCCGTGCGGACCAGCAACCGCAGCAGTCCTCGAAAGAAAAGCGCCAAGCTCAAGCGGGCTAGGTTGCCGCTTGAGCGCCTAGCTTACACATAACGAAGAGGCCGTCCCTTGGCTGGGGACGGCCTCTTTTTTGCGGGCGCTTCTGCGCCGGATAGGGTAGATTCCCCTGCCCTATTCGCGCTCGCATGCGCATGCCTTGGGCTAACACAAAAGCGGTCCCGTACCTGCAAATAATCTGCAGGCACGGGACCGATCTCTTGCGCTTTTATTGCATCATTCGCAATAAGAGCGTTACGTCGCAATATCGCGCTTGTTGAACAGAATCCAGGTAACCGCAATGAACACGATGTAGTAGACGCCCAATACGCCGAGCGAGAAGCCAAGCGTGTGTTCATGCTCATTGTTGTTGAGATATTGGAGCAGATCCGTCTGCATAAACCACAAATACTGAACCCATCCTTGATCGACAATAGACAGAATTTCGGACAAGATACTGCTGGCGAACATCATTAAAATGGACAAGCCAATCGCCAGGCCCCCACTGCGAAATACGGTCGATAACAAGAAGGAGATGGTTACCGTAAAGATCACACCGATAAATTCCAACCCGTAATATTTGAAAACATAGCTCCAGATCGAGCCCGAAATCGCTCCCGAGATCGCATTATTCGTATGTCCTGCACTAAAGCCGAAAAATATTCCTTCCCATATGTACAACCAAACAAACAGTACGACTGAAAAGAACAAAGCGAACTGAATGAGCGAGACGTACTTGGACAACAAGATCTTAGAGCGCGACCATGGCCGAATCATTAGCAGCTTAATCGTCCCCGTGGAGAACTCCCCTGCTACACTGTCCGCGGATACGACGACGGTAAAGATGGTCACGAACATGAATCCAAGGGTAGATGCACTAAAAAACACATCCCACATGGACAGTATCTCTTCATCCACATTCGCGAAGATAATTGATAACAACAGCATGAGGACCAGAAGAATTCCCATCATGATCCATGTACGCATGCGTGAGTAGATCTTCATGTTCTCATTGCGAACCAAATCCATAAAATTACCCAACCGTCTCACCTCCCGTGATCTCAAGGAACTGTTCTTCCAGCGATTTGCTCTGCACGCGGAAGCCGTATACCTTAATTCCGGAAGCAACGAACTGCGCATTAATGGAGGCTGCCTCTTCCCGATTCGCTTCTAACTCAACAGCGCTGCTATCTACCTTGGTACGATGGCCCGTTAGCAAGGCAGCAGCATCCTCAGGACGGTCAACCTCGAAGCGATACGTCAATAACGCATCCGCTGCTGGCCCTTCCTGCGAAATAATCCGTTGATCGACGAGTTTGCCGTTTTGAATAATCGCAACGCGATCACACATCAGCTCCATCTCGCTCAACAAGTGGCTGGATACGAATACGGTAATGCCCTCTTCCTTGGCCAGCTTGCGCAAGTAATCGCGCAGTTCGCGAATGCCGACAGGATCCAACCCGTTCGTCGGCTCATCGAGAATAAGCAGCGATGGCTTATGCATGATCGCTTGTGCAACACCGAGGCGTTGGCGCATCCCCAATGAATAAGTTTTCACTTTATCATGAATGCGGGCTTGCAGCCCGACCAGTTTAACCACTTCATCGATGCGCTGGCGCGTAATGCCAGGCACCATGCGCGCGAAGTGGAGCAAGTTTTTGTAACCGGACAAATACTTATACATTTCAGGGTTTTCGACGATTGCCCCAACTTGCCGAATCGCCTTCTCGTAATCGCCCTGTATGCTATGGCCTTTAATCCTAATTTCCCCGCCGGACAGCTTCATCAAGCCAACCATCATGCGGATCGTCGTCGTCTTGCCAGAACCGTTAGGGCCTAGAAAGCCGTAAACTTCGCCAGGCTGCAGGTCAAGCGATAATTGGTCAATAATAGTCCGATTGCCGATTCGTTTCGTAACGTTCGACAACTGGACAACCGGTGCACTCATTTAGGCTGCCTCCCTCACTTTGTCTTCCAATTTTTATATTATACACGATCCTGCGCCTAGTAAGAAATGAGTTTAAAAAAACTTAAGGTCCGCCGGCGCGCTCCCAAAAGCGGCCGACGAACCTTTAATGAAAGACGGAAACCGAAGCGACTCGGTCCGATTTGAACATTTGGTCCCAATGCGTCATGCTATTGGGCTCAATCACCGTTGCAGCAGGGTTGCTGTGATCGTCAAGGGAGGTCGTGGAAGCAAGCGGTAGGCTATCTTGATGCGAATGATTAGTCCGCAAATGTTGATGATCCGGAAGGTCGGCGGCGTGGCTCTGTTTCAACTCGCAAGCCAAGCAGCAGCCTAGCTGATGGACGACTCGAAAATATCCTGTACGGAACAATACGTCTGCTTCTTTTTTCTCTAATAGCTGCCCGCAACAGACACAATAGAAACGATCATCATTTGATAACATAGCCGTGCATCTCTCCTTATATGACAAACTGTATTATACTATATGTATCATAAATCGCATAAATGCTACATTACGTATCCTTTACGTTAAATTTATGACAAATATCGATTTCTGTCAAGAGATTTACCCGACTATTGTCGTTCTATCAACCATCATTCCTATAACTATTCCTTCGCCTCCCATTGCCACAGCAGTGTCCATTTCCCATCAACTTTAACTGCATAACAATCTTGCACGAGCTCGAACGGGCCATACAAACTATGGAACGACTGCGTTACCTCTATTTTGTAAACATCCTGCAATGGCTCTGATGCTTGTGTGGCGCGAAACTCGCCAACAGGCTTCGGGCTTCCAATCGAAAACTCGAATGTCTTAGACTGGAAGTCCTGCATGAGGATATGGGCACGCTGCTGAATATATTTGTCCTTCGTAAAATGCTCCTGCATCACCGGGTGAAACAGCTCCCATGAGCTGCCGAAATCGCCGCTCTGCTCCAGCTCATAAAATTGCTCAACAACCTGCGCCGCTCCATCAGCACTGCCTTGCGAGGTAACAGCTCTCAGGCCTCCAATTGTCAGCCACCCGACGAATACGACTACGGCTGCCAATCCCATCAAGCGCAGCCAGGGCTGCATTCTCCGCCTTCGCCACATTCCCTTCCCCCCCGTTCCGGGGAGCTAACTAGCTATCTGCA
Source organism: Paenibacillus sp. MMS18-CY102 (assembly GCF_009789195.1). Taxonomy (GTDB): domain Bacteria; phylum Bacillota; class Bacilli; order Paenibacillales; family Paenibacillaceae; genus Paenibacillus_T. The sequence continues at coordinate 32,407 of NZ_WSTC01000031.1, forward strand.
CGATAGCCATTGCCGTTAGACATGCCCCCATAGTCTATCCTATGAGAGGATTATCCGCTTATTCGCCAAAATAAAGATTGCATATCCGGGCCATCAGGATCGGCAGACCTTACCAAGTCCAGCATCGCGCCTGCTATCGCCTTGCGAATGGCGGGATCAGGGTCAATAGCGCACTCATACATCAACATGTTATCCTCGCGCTGCCGCATCGTAATGCGGCCAAGCAGCCCAAACTCCCACTCGCGAAAAACAATGTGAAGGTTCACTTTATAGCCTTCATCAACGGGAAAGCGCAAATAGGTCATAAACCGAACGCCTGTCACCGATAGCTGCGTCAGCAAGACCGGTGTCCGGCGGCTCGTGATTGATGCTCCCGCCCGTCCCGTAATAATTGATAAATACGTTGAAGAAGGCTGTCTCATATGCAGCCATACCTGCCCGCTGCCTGGCAACTCGTTAAATTCCATTTTCTCTGCTCCTTCTGCCGCATGGCGAATAAACGGAAGAAGAGGGCCGCCTGTGGGCTGCCCTCTTCTTCCGTTATTGAAATTTAATCGTGCTCCACTGCTTCCTGCTATTCGTATCCAGCGATTCATCTTGCTTAAATTCAAACCGGCGTCCGTCTTGGTCCGTCACAATCCAACGGCCTGGCGCCACTTGGCGAATGCTTTCATGCAAGTTCATCATCATAAGCCGCGTCACCCCATATTCCGTATCCACTGACCAAGACCAATGGGAGCCGCGTTTCTTAATCGAAACAATTCGCGTAATGCGAGGGATCATATACCGCTCCCGCAGCGCCTCCTCTGCCACAAAGCGGCTCTCTTCCGATAACTGCGATAAACAGTCAATCGTGTAAAGCTCTGCCCCGTTATCCGACTTGACACTAATGTGCTTATTCGGAATGGTGTAAGGGAAACAGCGTACGAGCGAGATTTTGCTGTAAGAATCCTGATCGATTTCGATAGATAAAGCTCCTGTTAGCGAACGGAATAATCGAATAACAGGCTTCGAACGATTCAAATATACGAGATTGCTCATCCTACCCTACCTCCGATGGCACCGCATGCGTTAGTTGCTTCTGCGCTTCGACCAGCCTGTAATACGTTCCGCGACGTGCATAGAGTTCATCGTGCGGGCCTACTTCTGCAATTCGGCCCTGCTCAAGCACGACCAACCGATCCGCTCCCCTAAGCGTAGACAAACGATGCGCAATCGCAATCGTCGTTCGCCCTTGCACGAGCCGGGCAAGCGCTTCTTGGATCTCGCGCTCCGTCTCGGTATCGACCGAAGCTGTCGCCTCGTCGAGTATGAGCAGCCTCGGGTTGCGCAGCACCGCACGGGCGATCGCAATGCGCTGCTTCTCCCCGCCGGACAAGCGATGCCCGCGCTCGCCAACTTGCGTGTCGTAACCCTCCGGCAGGCGAGTAATAAACGCGTGTGCATTAGCGATGCGCGCCGCCTCCATAATTTGCTCGGGCGTAGCGCCAGCAACGCCATAAGCGATATTTTGGGCGATCGAGCCGTCGAATAGAAACGTCTCTTGCAGCACCACGCCGATGTGGCTGCGCAAGCTCTCCTGCTTCATATCCCGCAGATCGCAGCCGTCCAATGTAATTCGCCCTTGATCCGGATCGTAAAATCGGCAGATGAGATTAATCAGGGTCGACTTGCCTGCACCAGATGGCCCGACGAGGCCGATCATCTCGCCTGCGCGAATTGTCAGATCGATGCCGTGCAACACTTGGCGATCTTGCTCATAGCCGAATTGCACATCCTCCAGCCGAATTTCTCCCATAACCTCGTCTATAGCTACAGCATCCGGACGGTCTGCTACATCCACTGGCGCATCTATAATTTCGAATACGCGCTCACCCGAGCCGAGCACGCGATTGATCGTGCCGAGCGAAGAACCGAACCCTTGCACAGGACCTAGGAACATAATGATATAAGTCGTATATGCTGTCAGCGTACCGACAGTCATGTGCCCATCCAGTACAGCCCGGCCACCCGCGTACCATACGACAATGCCGAACAACGCAATAACCAGCGAAAGAATAGGCGATACGCTCATCCATAGATTGCTCATGGACACCATGCGTGAAATAAGATTCTGATTCGCCCGATCAAAGCGCTCGCGTTCCGTTTGTTCCTGCGCGAACGCTTTGATCACTCGAATGCCCTGCAGCGCTTCACCAATCACATTTTGCACGGTGATTGCTGCTTGCCATTGCGAATACCATAAAGAATTTAGCTTCGGCCATAGCCAGAAAAAGATGCCAGCCGCGATGGGCAGCGGGATAAGAATCATTAGGGTAATCTGCCAGTTCAGGATGAACAGCAAGCCTAGAATGCCCGTTGCCAGCACGATTTGCATCGCAATTTGGATCATGCCTGAGGTCAGGAAGTTTTTGAGTTCCTCCGTATCCCCTTGAATCCGCCCGATAAATTGCGACACTTGGCGCCGATCAAAAAAACGCATCGATAGCTTCATCAGAGCGCCAAACATATCCCGCCGGATATCGCCCATCAGTTGCCCGCCAATTCGGACGCCCAAGTAATTGTTGATCACTTGGATGCCTGAACTGAGAACATGCGCGACCGCCAAGCCAACCGTCAGCCAAACGATCGCCGAGCGGCTGCCCTCATCAGGAGAAGTCACCGCATCGATAATAAGTTTGATAAGATAAGCGGGAACGAGCTCAATCGAGATCGCGATGAGCACGAGTGCGCCGCTGTACATCATTGGCTTTCGGTAAGGCCTGCAATAAGCGACGATCCGACGCATCATGGCGAACTTGCTGCTGCAACGCATGCATTTGCGCCTGCCAGGGAGCGTGCGTTTCCCACAGCTCGCACAAACATGTTTCCCTTCTTGCGCTTGTCCTTGGCTATGCGCTGCCGAAGCAGCCCCTCGCTGCCTCTTCGTATCCTCGTGCTCTGGCTCCGCTTCGATCCACGCCTGAATCGCCGGCATCGCTTGGCGGAACGCTTCAATATAAGGAAGCGTAAACCGAGCCGCTTCCCGCTCGCCTTCTTGCGTCTGAAACACCAGCGCAGCGCCTCCGACGGCTTCCCGAATGCCCACGCCGCGTATCGTTGGTTTGGCGATCATGTGATACAACGTCCGCTGCTGCCCAATTACGAATAAGCCATCCTGCGTAAACACAACTTCACAGCTTTCAAATCGCAGCTGCTCATTCAGGTCTGCCTTAAGGCGCAGCCAACTGCTCTTCAGCACCTGCGCCAAATACTGGTCGCCAGCTTGAAGCTCCGAGCGCTTCCCAGCGCCGCGCCCGTGCCTTGTGCTACGCATGTCCCCACCTTCTTCGTATATACCGATTCATCAGGCCTGGCCACTTGGGCATATGCATCGCAAGCCAGCTGAATAACCTAAACTTCCAATTGTCTGCAGTTATCCATGCGCCATTGCGCTTCACCCCAACGAATCGGCCGATAATCCTTTTATAAGGAACGGGGTCGTCGCTAACGTAGCTCGTATCGCCTTTGAAAATATATTGCGTCTCGTTATCCTTCGCCACAATCGCCCGCAGGCGATGCGCAACCATCAATTCCTGCTGGGTAATGAACAAGCATACATCCCCAATTCGAAGCTCTTCTGGAGAAACTTTCACGAACGTACTTACATTCCCTTGCTGGATTAAGGGATACATGCTTATTCCGAAGGACGGAAGCTCGATTCGGCCGCGTTGGTCGATCCAGCCCGCCACGAGCGGAGCGATATCATGCATATTGCAACAGCCCTACTCCGATGAGCTCCGTTACAAACAATTCAATATCCTGCTCCACCATTACGCGGTCAACGCCATATTCCGCTACAATTTGGTCCGTCAGCTCCGGAATGGTTGGGTACTGCTCCAGCAACGACCAGATGCTGCCGCCCAGCTCGTTGAGCTTCGTAATGGAATGCGTCTCAATATTAAGCAGAACCCACTCCCCGTCCAGCTCTGCCGTCTCGATATTTTCTTGGCGTACTAAAGTTTGGTGTTGTAGCTTCGTCATGAGATTTGCCCCCAGAAGGTATCATTTTTTTGAAAATGCAATTGAAACGCTGGCACGCTTTCCGCTACTTGCTTGCACAATGCAATCAGCTTCGCCGTCTCAAGCCGGTTATGCTTCCAATAGAACACTTTATCCATCAGAAGCACGAGCGTATCGACCTTGCTGACGCTTATCCGAAACACCTGCTCCGACTGATTAAGAAAATGGATGCCGCCGAGCGGGCTCGCAAGCACCTCACACGGCTCCTCTAGATCGCTTCGAAGCGGCGAGTCATGTACGATGGCTGAGCCGTCATCATCGAACAGCAACAGCGTCGCTTCATCCGATAGTACGGGCCTTGGGATCGACAGCTCGGCTACCGTTGACTTGCCTGCTCCGGAATGCCCTGCGAACAGCCATGCTTTGCCATGCTCCACGATGCAGGAAGAATGGATAAGCAGCCCTTTGCGGCGGTGGACGAGCCATGCGCTGTACCAGTTGATAATGCCGTGCTTAATCGCAAGCTGGTCATAGACATGAAGAACTGCACGGCTATAATCATGCTTCACGCACAGCTTATAATCAGCCCTCGTATAAATAATAGCTTCTTCAGTTTCTTCAATCTCGGTAGGCCCATCGTCATACATCGTGCCATAAAAATCGTTTACCGTTATTTCTAGATCACATTCTGCTCCAAGCGCCATCTCAACCTTTCGGAACCGCTTCTCTACCCATTCTTGCAAATGGGAGGTCTGCAGGTTAAACCCTATCGTATGATCCGCAACTTTCACCGTTGAACGATACATATCGTAACCTCGCTTATATGTCGAATCTTATATTTTTAGTTGTTAGAATATTTCGTCTTTTAATATTAAATAGCAAAAGCGGACCTCTGCAGTCCGCTTTGCCGGTGCATTGCTTGATGCTGCTAGTGACCGTGTCCGCCGCCGCCTGGACCGCCGCCATACCCTGGGAACGAAGGACCAGAAGGTCCGCGGGGTCCGCCGCCATGCCCTGGTTTATGGAATATCCAGCAAATCAACGGCTTGAAATCCCAGCATTCACACCATTTGTAGAACCAGCTGTTGCTGATATTTGTCGTGCCGAATTCGACCGACTGATGCATCAGCATTCTCGGAGCCACATAGCTCTTCATAGAACCACCTCGCTTTCCTTAAATTTACGATACAAATTGTATCATGTCAAGCATAGATTAGCTCTAAGCTTGATATGAACCGGAGGTAACCTGCCCTTCTGTTAACTTCTGCTGGATGCTGTGCACACGATTGGCTTTTATATGATCCGAATAGGCCGGGAATGCCGTCGCTTCATTAACTAGTACATTCCGGCAGGCGGGAGTTCGATAACGAGAGATTAGGAGCCTGCACTTGTTGCGTCGGTCCCAACTGATGTTACAGGCGCTTGAAGCTGGTGAATTTTAAGCAATTGATGAATGCGTGCTTTCTCTGCATCGGCTACAAGCAGATACCAAATGCCATTGATCCGCTGGCCACTGCCGGCTATTTCTATCGTCTCAATCTTCTCAATATGCGACTGATAGTCCGTAGCGAACCGTTTCATATCGCCAAACGTGACGTTTGTTTTCACTTGTTGGCCAAGCTCAGCCAGCAGGTCATTCGCCTTAGTTAGGTTCGTAAACTTCAGCGCATCCTTCATCATGTTCTGAATGATGCTGCGCTGCCGCGCATTCCGCCCGAGATCGCCCCTAGGGTCATCATACCGCATACGGGAAAAAGCGAGCGCTTCCTCCCCATTAAGCGAAATCTTTCCCTTCTCAAAGTGATGCCCTATATAGTCGAAGCTGAATGGATTGTCGACTTCTACCCCGCCTAGCACATCGACGATACGCGAGAAGCCTTCCATATTCACCTTGACGTAATAATCGATTGGGTAATCGAGAAACTGCTCCACCGTTTGGAGAGACATACTGACACCGCCGAATGCGTACGCATGGTTGATTTTGTCCACGGTGCCATGCCCTACAATCTGCGTTCGCGTGTCCCTTGGAATATTGAACATCAGCAGGTCATGCTTCTGTGGATTGACGGATAGGACAATCATCGTATCCGACCGCCCCGCATCGTTCTTCCGTTCATCTACGCCAAGCACGAGGACGGTGAATGGGTCTTTATTGGCCGTTTCGGCCGGCTTCTTCGGCACTTCCTTATCCTTGCTGACATAAACCGGCTTGACGACTGGCTCATACATGTCATCTGCTGTGCTTTTGAAGGAGTGGTAGGCGTACCAGACGATCCCTGAAGCGATAAGAATCAACACGCCTAGGCTGATCGAAGCTGTAACTAGAATCCGCTTCTTTATAGAGGTTTTCATAATTGGGTTCGGCTCCTTGACTTCTCTTTGGCAGGGCTTAGCTTCAATAACAGCCGCATCCGATTGCGGTATATTCGTGCATATACGACAGCCAACGAAGGGCTCTGGCCTTCCTTGAGCTGATTCATTGCAAAGTCTCTTGGCGGCAACAGCATATAACGCAAATGAGCTAATCGATGTTTGTTCGAGTCATAGCTCACTGCTACCGACATTAAACGGAACATATAATAACGCCACTTCTTCTGCCCCTGCGCCATATCCCGTACGAGCTGCATGCTCCAGAACGGCCAATGGCGTGTTTTGGGCAGCGGCTTGTGAGCTTGTAACTGCGGGAATAGGCGGTAAACGAGAGATAGCACAATGAGAACCTTAGCGTAGTTGCCATCTTGTTTTGCTTTCTTGAATAACGCACCGTAATCAATTTGTTCCCCAATCCCATACACAAGATGGACGATATCATGGACTTGCTTCAGGGAAAGCATGTCGTGATTATAGCCATGCAGGCAAACATGATAGAACACATCCTGCGCCGCCATCTCTTTCACATGCTGGTAGCCCCGGAGCGGCAAAGCTCTGTCCCAACTGTCATCGACGGCTGTATCTGATATGTGGGACCGCAATATATTCCAATGGAGCTCCACTCCTAGGAAGGGAAACATCACATTATCGAACATTTTGTTATACAAAAAATGAAAATGCGAGCCATCATCCTCATCCTGCTTGCAGAATCCTTCCCGCTCCAAAAGCGCATGCGCTTCCTCTAGACGGTCAGGCCGCACAAGCAGGTCAACATCCGTCGTTGGCCTTGCGGCAAAATGGCCGAAGTACTGCTCCGCCAAACGAATGCCTTTCAATACAATGACGTCAATGCCAGCCTTGTCGAACACGCGCAGCAGCTTGTTCATCTCGCCGCGAATGAGCATATTCTGAAACAATATGGCATCGGCGCGCAGCTTAAGCTCCTTCATGAACCATTCGGGCAGCTCCTCGTGCAGTTCCTTCGAACGAATCAAATGATACAACTGGGAGAAGAACTGGAACCGTTCAACGTCCTGCCACACTTCTTCTAATTCTGGCACATCGCCGAACAGCGGACGCTGGCCTTCATATATACGGTTTAACAATGCAATGATCGGGCTAGTATCCATCTTCTCCTCCACAGCAGTTCATTTGGCGTTAACGTTCAACTGTTCTGTCAGAACAAGAGAACGGGATTTTGCTCACGGACACCTTGGCTTAAGCTTGGCCGCCCGACGGAATAATAAATGAAGGATGTCTGGGACAGCTCCTCCTCGCGGAATACGTTTCTGCCATCGATCAGAATCGGTTTGCGCAGCAGCCGCTCCAGCTCAGGCAGCGGAATTTCTGCAAACTCTTTCCACTCGGTCAACAGGCAGAGCGCATCAGCGCCACAGGCTGCCTCCTCCTTGCTTGCACAGTATTCCAAATTCGGATGCGCCAATGTTCGGCTGAAGTTCGCTGTAGCAATGGGATCATAGGCTTTCACCAACGCTCCCCGGTCCAGCAGTGCTTGAATAATTTCCATGGCAGGCGCATCGCGCACATCATCGGTTTCCGGCTTGAATGCCAAGCCCCAGATTGCGACCGTCGTATCCTTCAAGTTATCTAGAATCGCTTCCAGCTTGCGAATGACGTTATAGCGTTGATCCTGATTGACTTCGACAACCGATTTGAGCAGCTTAAACTCATAGTCAACATGGCCCGCGATTTGAATGAGTGCTTGGGTATCTTTAGGGAAGCAGGATCCCCCGTACCCGATGCCTGCTTTCAAGAACGAACGGCCGATCCGGTTATCGTATCCCATACCCTCGGCTACCTTCGTCACATCTGCCCCTACCTTCTCGCAAATGTTGGCGATCTCGTTAATAAACGATATCTTCGTCGCCAAGAAGGCATTAGAAGCATACTTAATCATCTCTGCACTGCGAATGTCCGTAACGAGAATATTGCTTGTTAGCGGTGCATGCAGCGCAGTGAGTTGTTCCCGCGCCAGATCGCTAGACGTTCCGATAACGATGCGATCTGGATGCAGCGTATCTTGAATGGCCGAGCCTTCACGCAGAAACTCAGGAACGGAAGCAACAGCGAATGGCTGCTCGGTGCAGTCCGCTATAATCGCTCCAATCTTCTCATTCGTGCCAACAGGAACGGTGCTTTTGGTTACGATGATGGTGTAGCCCTTCAAAGCCTCGCCAATTTCGCGCGCAGCCTGTTTAATATAGCTTAGATCCGCTTCTCCATTTGGCAGGGACGGTGTCCCCACCGCCAGAATGACGATATCAGCCAGGCGGACGGCATCGGCAAGATCAGTCGTGAACCTTAGCCTGCCGGCTGCTGTGTTCGTCTGGATAAGCTCTTTCAAGCCAGGCTCGTAGATCGGAACCTCTCCGCCGCGAAGCATCTCAATCTTCTCGCTCACTTTATCTACACAGACGACCTCATTGCCCTGATGTGCAAAGCAAACGCCAGATACTAGACCGACATATCCCGTGCCGATAACCGCCAGTTTCATCTCTCTACCACTCCTATTTTCTAAAAGGTGGTTTAAATGACGACACTTGATCACGATGTAATTCGAAGTAGAGCTCCGACGTCGAATCTCACACCAGATCTCGAACTCCGTTGCTCATTTAGGCTCCCCTAAACTCCGCTACTCGTTCTTCGGTCTGATGTGACCTTCTCGGTGCTGAAGAGTCGACATTTAAACTTTCATTTAATATTTATTATTAATGAACAAAGCTCAAAATCTCGGTCCATTCCATACTGAGCCGGACGATGTCCTCCTCAATCAGGTCACTGCCGCTCTGTACCTCAATCAGCTCCAAATCCGTAATGGCGCGGATGCTGTGCTTCATGCCTTCTGGCACGAGCACGACGTCGCCCGCCGTAATCCGGCGGTAGCTGCCATCCAATATAATCTCGCCTTCACCTGCGATAATCGTCCATACCTCACTGCGCTTAAGGTGATATTGATAGCTCAGGTTCCTCCCCGCAGTTATCGCAATCCGCTTCGTTAATACGTTTCGCCCATCGGCAACTTGCATGAAATCGATGACCTTGTATTGCCCCCAACGGCGTTCCTCGAACATTGGCCGCTGATTCCAGTCGCCCGACAGCTCTTTAATTCGCGGGCTATGCGATTTGTCAGAGACGAGAATGCCATCCGGGCTCGCTGCAACGACTACATTCGATAAGCCAATCACGGTAATCGGGATTTCCAGTTCATTAACGAGGTGAGTATTGTGGCTATCCTCCGTAACGGAGCCTTTGCCGTACACCGCGCTTTCCATCTCATCCGTCAGCGTGTTCCATGTCCCAAGATCACGCCATTGCCCGGAATATCGAGTCACAGCGATATGTGCCAGCTTCTCTACCACCTCGTAATCGAAGCTGTTCTTCGGCAAGCTCCGATATTGCCTACTCATCTCTTCATATTGAATAGGCAAATTTTTCTCGATTAGCAGATTAATAATCGTATCCAATCGAAACGCAAATACGCCGCAGTTCCATAAAGCCCCTTGTGCGATCAACGCTTCAGCTACTTCGGCACTCGGCTTCTCTTTGAAGCACTCCACGCGTTGGGCTGCCCCATGCTCCGCTCCTGAAGGAACGATGTATCCGAAGCTTTCCGAGGGAGAATCGGGAACAACGCCCATGAGCGCCAATTGTGCGCCAGTTTCCCTAATCGCATGCTCCAGCCCTTTCACATGCTCGAAGAAATCTCCACTTACGTATGGATCGACTGGCATGATCGCAACAACCTCATCCAGAGATACACCTTCTACGCTGTACAAATAAGTCGCTGCCAGCGCAATAGCCGGAAACGTATCTCTCCGCTCCGGCTCCACAATGATCGATGTTTCATTATTCAGTTGGCTCTCAAGCAGCTCGACTTGTGCCCTGCCTGTTGCAATATAACTGCTGCTGGATAAGCCCGCCGCGCCCAATTGGCGCCAAACGCGCTGTACCATCGATTCTGTCCCGCCATCCGGGTGCTGCAACAGCGGCAGAAATTGCTTGGAACGCATGTCATTCGAAAGCGGCCACAGCCGTTTACCCGATCCGCCCGATAGCAGTACGATTTTCATTGCTTTCACTCCCGTCGTTCAGTTCCGTTATAAACTGCTCTAGCGCCTCTTCCCAATGCCGCATCGCTGGGAAGCCGCCAAGCCTTAGCGACATATGGTCAAATACAGAGTAAGATGGCCGTTTGGCTGGGCGTACGAATTGCTCCGACGAGACAGCCGCCAACTCCACTTGAAGCCCCGCAAGACGGAAAATCGCTTCCGCGAATTCATGCCACGAGCAGCTTCCGCTATTGGATACATGGTAAGTCCCGTACCGCTCCGTTTCGATTAATCGGCCGATGCAAGCTGCCAAATCTTTCGTAAACGTCGGGCAGCCGACTTGATCGTTCACGACCGAGACGCTCCCCCGCTCCGCGCCAAGCTTCAGCATCGTTTTCACGAAGTTCGCGCCATGGGCTCCATAGACCCACGATGTACGCACGATATAATGGCGGGCGTGCAGCGTCTCGACGAAACGCTCGCCCATCCATTTGGATTTGCCGTACACATTGACAGGATCGATTGGCGAAAACTCGTCGTACGGGCGAAAGCCTTGGCCATTGAATACGTAGTCCGTGCTGACATAAACTAGCTTCGCACCGATTGAATGGGCAGCTGACGCGACGTTCGCTGTGCCATACCCGTTCACCATATACGCCTGATCCGGCTCATCTTCCGCTTGATCGACCTTCGTATACGCACCCGAATGAATGACAACATCTGGCTTTAATTCCCGCAGTACCTGCTGCACCTGGCGTTCTGAGGTTACATCGAAATCCGTCCGGCCAAGCCCATGCACTTCATGCCCCAACTCTGCTAAATGCTTAACAAGATCGACGCCCAACTGGCCGTTGGCGCCTGTCACGACAATCCGTTGTTTAGCCATACAGCGGCTCCCCATACTGCTTGCTGTAATAGTTCATGTAATCACCGGACTTGATGCTGCGCCACCAGCCCTCGTTCGCCAGATACCACTCAATCGTCTCCGCAATGCCCGTTGCAAACGTATAATCCGGCTTCCAGCCCAGCTTCTCAGTGAGCTTCGTCGGATCAATTGCATAACGGCGGTCATGGCCCAGGCGGTCTGTTACGTATTTGATCTGCTCCTCCGATTTGCCTAGCTTCGCAAGGATGAGCTTCACGATCTCAATGTTCGTCCGCTCGTTATGGCCGCCGATGTTGTACACCTCGCCAGGCTCGCCTTTATGAATAACAAGGTCAATCGCTTTAGCATGGTCTTGCACATGCAGCCAATCGCGCACATTCAAGCCATCGCCGTATACTGGCAACTGCAAGCCATCGAGCGCATTCGTAATCATGAGCGGAATCAATTTTTCTGGAAAATGGTACGGTCCATAGTTGTTAGAGCAGCGTGTAATATTCACATTCATGCCATATGTTTCGTGGTACGCCTTTACTAGCAGATCCGCTCCCGCTTTGCTTGCAGAGTAAGGGCTATTCGGCGCTATGGGCGTCTCTTCCGTAAAGTAGCCCGTCTCGCCGAGCGATCCGTATACTTCATCCGTCGAGATTTGCACATATTTGCGGATGCCCTTGGCACGGGCTGCGTCCAGCAGCACCTGCGTCCCGATCACATTCGTCCGTACAAAGACGCCTGGGTCCGTAATGCTTCGGTCGACATGGGACTCGGCTGCGAAGTTAACCAGCACATCGATCTCATGTTCATCCAGCAATTGCGCAATGAGTGCCGCATCGGCGATATCGCCTTTGACAAAACGGTAATGCCCATTGCCTTCAACGTCCTTCAAATTTTCCAAATTGCCTGCGTAGGTCAAGCTATCGAGATTGACCACTCTATAATCCGGGTGCGCCTCGAGCATATATCGAACGAAATTGCTTCCGATAAAGCCCGCTCCGCCAGTTACTAATAGATTCATATGTAAACCGCTCCTTTGGGATTAGAAGTAAATGCCCGCCTCACGAATGCCAGGATGCACCTTGTCTTTATCCGAGAGAATGACGCGATCCGTCGGCCATTCAATGCCGATGTCTGGGTCGTTCCAGAGCAGCCCGCGATCATGCTCCGCCGAATAATATTCATCGACCTTATATAGCACCTGCGTATTAGGCGTTAGCGTGCAGAACCCATGCGCGAACCCTTGTGGGACAAGGAGCTGGCGCTTATTCGACTCGCTCAGGATAACGCCTACCCATTGGCCGTAAGTCGAGGAACTCTTGCGCAGATCGACCGCCACATCGTAAATCGCGCCTGCCACGACACGCACCAGCTTCGTCTGTGCCTTCGGCGCAAGCTGAAAGTGCAGCCCTCTTACCGTTCCAGCCTCCGAGGACAAGGAATGGTTATCCTGCACAAACTTGTAGTCAATTCCGGCAGCATGGAACTTCTCCTTGTTGTAGCTCTCCGTAAAAAAGCCCCGATGATCGCCGAATACATTCGTCTCGATCAACAGGACTCCGTCTAGTTTCGTATGGGTTATTTTCATAATAAGTTACGCTCTCCCCTATTGAACAGCCACAGGCTGGCGGCCGAAATCCAAATCGAATTGCTCGTTGCGCAGCAGCTCATTCGCCTTGTTCCACGACTCATGCGTTCCCGCATCCGTCCACCAGCCGCTGAGCACGTCATACGTCAACAAGCCGCGTTCGATATACGCATTGTTCACATCTGTGATCTCTAGCTCGCCGCGCCCCGATGGCTTCAGCGTCTTCACAATATCGAACACTTGCGCATCGTACATGTAAATCCCCGTGACCGCGAAATTGCTTTTCGGCTGCTTTGGCTTCTCTTCGATCGAACGAATTTGTGTGCCATCCAGCTCAGCAACGCCATAACGTTCTGGATCATGCACTTCTTTGATCAATATTTTGGCGCCAGCGCCTTGCCGCCTGAAATTCTCAACGTATTGGGAAATATCATCGGAGAAAATGTTGTCTCCCAAAATAACAGCGATCGGCTCGTCATGTACAAAGCTGCGCGCCAAGCCAAGCGCCTGCGCGATGCCGCCTGCTTGGTCCTGCACCTTATACGAGAAGCTCACGCCGAACTCATAACCGCTGCCCAAAAGATTAACGACATCGCCCATATGGTCACGTCCCGTGACAATGAGGATGTCGTCAATGCCGGCTTGTTTTAGTTTGTGAATCGAATGGTAAATCATCGGGTATGGCCCCACCGGCAATAAATGCTTGTTCGTTACCTTCGTCAATGGGTAAAGACGCGATCCTGTTCCGCCTGCAAGTATAATTCCTTTCATTTCTCAACACTCCTTAGTCTATTTTGGGCATTTCGCCTCAACAGTTTACTTAGATTTATTTCTTTCACTAGGCTAAGCCCAATCAGATAAATGATCGTAAATGAGCAGCCGCAAACGATAAGATTTACAATATCAACAGCGCCTAAATAGAAGCGAATAAAGTATGTACAGATAGCCGCAAGCATACTGGAGGCAAAGATGCTCATTAGCGATTTCACATTCATTTTCCATTGTATGGTTCTCGATGAAAACAAATAAACGCAAACCGGATAGACGGTCAGGCTAATCGTACTTGCAATCGCCGCCCCTTGATAAGAGTATTTCGGAATGAGCAGGATGTTCAGCCCGACATTAACAACCACACAGCAGATAACAAACGTTAGCATCGTTCTCGTTTTATTCTTAATTTCAAACCCTTTGTGGCCATACATGCCGAAGTTCCACATAATGAGGCCAAACATCATATAGGGCAATATGGATGAACCAGCTTGATACTCATCTCCAAGCAAGAAAGAAGTAACATCGGATCGAACGACAGTCAAATAGATAAATATCGGGAAAATAATTAACAGGTATACCTTCGAAAAAACAGATATGATTCGTTGAATTTCCTTATCGTCCGACGTTGTCGCCGTATTCATAATAATTGGATGGGCTGCCATTAATAACGGTGTGCAAAACAGGCCAATAGAAGCCGATACGACCGAATAGGTCGCCGTATAAATCCCTACTTCTTGGGAGCTGTGATAAAAACCAAGCATATAACGGTCAACAAGGTTTAATAGCGAGTTTCCAATAAACCATCCAATCATAGGGAAGCCATACTGAACAAACGTTTTGATAAACTGTTTGTTTTGGGCAGTTAACCTGAATCTGAAAAGGGATCGATAGCCGGTTGTTCTCATCATTGGCACGAGTACAATCAGTTGAGCGAGCAGAATGCCAAGAAAGATGCTATCTGTGCTTTTGTGCACGAAGAATACGATTAATAGCGAAAGTGCAGATTTTAACAGGGCATTCATCAAATTAAACCGCCGATACTCGCCTGCCCTGTAGTCGGATTGAAGAATGGTCGACATCAGGACGAAGAGCATCTGGGTGATAACAATTAAAATGACTGTCACATATAAAATCCGGTTTAACCCAAACAGCAAATTAGAAATTGGAGCTAGCAATAAAAGCACTAATGCGCCATACGCCATCATTGCCAGCAAGGATTGAAGGTTGCTATCAAATTCTAGCAGCCCATTATTCTCCTTATAGACAGGGCGATATCTCTGAATGGATTGCTGTATCCACTGCGTAATTAGCGTAGAGACGAACAGTATTGTGCTCAGTATAACCGCATATTGGCCATAGTCAGAAGGATCGAATATTCTTGTGAATACAATAATATTCGCCATTCCTAGTACGGCAGGAATTATGATGGCGGGACCATATACAAACACATCTTTTTTTAATTTTGCTGACACTTTTTGTACGACGGACGGTGGCTGGGCCACCGCTGAAGCGGAGCTCGTGTTATTTTGCAAGTGACGCACCTTCATTCATTAGGCCGAGGCATCGGCCAAAATCTTTTCAAAGCAGGACGAAATGTCATTGTGGCTGTTGCCTTGTTCAATTAACTCGACGACGGATTTCGCCATGCTTTCCCTCAGATATGGATTCTCCTTCAGTTTGAGGATATTGTCCGCTATCTTCTGGCTCATGTTCTCTTCCTCATCGACTAATACAATGTTTTTTCCATTCTCGAACATAGCTTCAATCGCTGGTGTTCTGAGGGTAATAATCGGTTTTCCGCATGCTGCCAACTGAAAAACCTTATTCGGAATGACACGCTTAACCTTCTCGCTAGCGCCAAAAATGCCAAGCCCAATATCAGCCTCAGCAATTTCATTGGGCAGCTTCTCGTATGCCCTGTGTGACACAAAATCAATATTCTCAAGATTGTACTTCAATGCGAGCTTGATCATATCGTCCCTGGTCTGCCCGGAACCGATCAACGTAAACCGAATGTCCTCGTGCTCTTTAAGCAGATTAGCTGCTTCGATAATATGTTCAATTCCGTGTAAGGGGCTAAACCCGCCATAAAACAAAATGTTAAATGTGGGACCCTTCGCAGCATTGGGCACTGGTTTAAAAATATCCTCTGCCCCGACTGGAATTACGGCCAGCTTCCCATCTGCTCCCCCGAAAAACTGTTTGAAAAATGCTTTATGATGCTCCGTATCACAAATAACGACATGCGATAGTTTCAAGCATAACCAGTCGTTCAAATAAAACCGGATAGCACGCAAAGACTTCTTCTTAGCCAATTTACGATCATTTACTAATGTGTCATAATCGGATATCAACATGTCTGTTACGATTTTTTTGCCAAGAAGCCTAAATATAATTAAAATGAGCGGTGAATTAACCTGATTGAAAGCCGGTATAAATATAATCTTGGTATGAACTGTAAATATGACTTGCCATATTAAACGAATGATTTTCAAACTTCTCTTCAGCAATCCGATCTCTGGAATTTCAAAAGAACGAAACTTCAACTGCGTATGATTTAATAACACGCGGTTTCTTGAATAGTTCAATTGCCAACCGATCATTGCAAAGTCGATTTTCTCTCTCATTTGCCTCCACCCAATCTTGTTACTGTGCCAGCGCCCATGCGATAAGCTCTAGCACTATTTTTCTTAAGCACTTCATTTAGCAACCACGCAGATACATAGAAGAACACGATAAAAAATGTAGAGTTTGCAAACGCGTCGAACGATACCCTCTGGAACCACATCAAGGAAGGCAGCAGAATGATGACTTGCTTGAACTGGTTCAATTTCGCAATGATCACGCCAATTATCGCGAATACAACTACAATCAGAGGATAACCGCCTAACTGCCATGCTTCCGCTACTGGAGAGAAGCCATAACTCATGCCGTGCTGGGCTTGCCAAGGATAATAATGTTGTACAAAAAACTTATCCGAAGAAAACTTAGCCTGGCCGAAAAAATACTCATACACGGAAGATGGCAAGAAACTGAAGCTCTCTAAGAGGTATGTATTTTTAGGCCATTCCGCTTCTGCAGCCTTGCCCACCACATCCATAGTAACCCGGAAAGCCCCTCCCGTTTCTCCGCGATTGTAAGCCCACTCGTACTTCTCATAAGCACTAAGCGGTTGGTTATACAACACGCTGCCTCGAAGGTTTGTGAACAATGGGGACATGAATAACAAAATAAAGAAAAGAATCATTATTTTCTTAAATGACGTTGTAATGACACCCTTTTTAGACATGACAAGCAACAGGGCTGGCAAACAAACAAATAGAACGTCGCCTCTTGCACCAAATCCAAAGATAAGGAACAGTGCCAGCGTCATCACAAAACCGAGATAATAATTTAACCGCTTTACAGTACTTGCCGTAATTAGCAAGCCTACACTCAATATAATTTGCCATGGCACGCTGATCGAGCTAGAATCTTCTTTCTGGAAGTTGTTAATCCGGTTCTCAATTCCAATGGATCCAATTCCTCCGAGAGACTGTACATGAATAATCAAAAACGCTAGGCCCAGTACCACCAAAAGCATTCCGGTCTCAAACTTGAAAACATATCCCAAACCATTAATCGAGACATTAGCTTCTTTTTTGTATCCCAGAACGATTTTTTTCATAAACAAATAGAAAAGTGTGCAAGTAAAGTTAGCTACAGCATACATAGCAGTTGTCTGCATGAGGGCTGGGCTATGCAGCTCCAATCCTAATAAATAATCCATTGGATACATAGCGGACCACAAAAACAAACATCCAAAAAACCAGAAGTCTACGCTCAAAAAAGAATCTTTTCTTCTTAGTGCCGGCAATACAATGAAAAGAGGAGACAGCAAACCCATCGCTATAAGAACCCACGCCAGATCCGCTCCCGATAAAGAAATGAACAAGCATGATACTGAGGCAAGCGTTAATGCATAGAGCAAATAGGCCTTTTTCATGGTTTCATCCGCACCTCTATGAGTAGCTAGTTATTGTACGATTATTATCGAGCAAAACTTGCTCTGGCCTCGCGACATCGTAGACCACTTCAAGCGCACTCAACATATGTTCAATTTGGAACTTCATTTCAAATAGGTGACGGCTATTTTCTGCAAACTTCGCTGCCAGCAGGGGATTGTTCATAATCGAGATAATCTTCTGCACGCCTTCTTCCACTTTTCTCGATTCAAACAGATAGCCATTGTAGCCATCTTTCACGACCTCATTATTGCCAATGACATTCGTTGCGACTAATGGAAGGCCATAATTTAAAGCTTCCAAAACCGAATAGGGCATCCCTTCATATAAAGAGGTAATTAAGTAAATATCGAAGGTTTGAACGAACGCCATCGGATTTCTTTGGAATCCCGTCAATATAATCTTCTCTTCAAGCTGATGCTTTTTAATCTCTTGTGCAATTTCATTCTTCATGCTGCCGTCGCCGACATAGACGAATTTTACATTGTCGCACGCTGTTACAACCTCTTTGGCAATATGGAAGAAGGTCCACGGGTCTTTCTGCGGCTCCAGCCTAGCGGTTGTTCCAATGACAAACGTATTTTGATCCGGAGCGAATTCCCGATTGGTTTTCGTAATCCCGTTATAAATCAATATGGATTTCCGTGGCGCGGTAACTTTGTTCTGTAACGCTGTATCCCGCTCGCCCTCTGAGACATTGATCGTATAATTGCAAAACTTGTCCAATACCCTTTCGAAAAACAAAAAAACCAACTTCTTAAGTTGGTTTAGTTCAGAGTTTTGGAACATATAGGCATGCGGCGTATAGATGATTTTATTCGTTCGGCATAAGTAAGAGGCAATGCGTCCAACACCTCCAGCTTTAGAGCTGTGGCAATGAACAATGTCCGGTTTAAAATCCCGAATTAACCGTATGAGCTTGAATAGCGCTTTGGTATCTTTCCAAGGCGATATCTCCCGGACAAAGTTAGCTAACGCATAAAATTTGACCCCTTTTTCCTTAAGGCTATCCATCTCTTCCATAAAAATCGGATCTGTACGGTCTACACTGTGTACAACTACGATTTCGTATTTGGAATGGTTAATATGGTGGAGAACATCAAGCAGGTGCTTCCGAACGCCTCCGCCAATGGATTCACATACATACAGAATTTTTCTTCTCATTTACCCACCACGCTTCACGTCTATTTGATCCCAGACAACTCCGAGCATACGCCACTGGCAAACGATTTCCACCGATACGTGTTAGCATGCCGAACGCCTCTCTCGGAGAGCGAAGCACGCAGCTCACGATCCACTAACAGCTCTTCAATCTTCTGCGCAATATCCATGTAATCATGCGGATTGCAGTAGACAACCTCCGAACCGCAAACCTCAGGCAAAGACGCTGCGTTCGACACAATGACGGGGCATCCGCAGGACATCGCCTCGATTGGAGGAAGCCCAAACCCTTCGTAGAACGAAGGATAAATAAAGCAAGCTGCATTTTTGTACAGCACGCCTAATTCTTCATCTGTCACATAGCCTAAATAGTTAATTTCCTGATTTTTCTGATAATTATCCTCTGAGCTGCTAGTGAACACTTTCGAGAAATTCCCGCCTACGATGACGCATTTATAATCGGCCATATTCATTTTCTCCATCGCTTTGACGACAGATTTGAAATTTTTGTTAGGAGCCATGCTGCTAACCGCTAGAACAAACTTTCCTTTTTCAATCTGGAATTTCGTTAGAATCGTTTCTTCACTAGATTCATCGGCCGGAACGGAAAAATGATCGACGCCCAAATGAACGGCTTTCACTTTATCCTTATTAAAACTGCAATACTTAACAAGCTCCGACTTTGAGAAGTTAGAAACCGTAATAATTTTTAAAGACAGTATTTTGAAGAAGAAAAACATGGTTTTGTACCAGATTTTAAAAGATGCAGAAAAATTGTCGGAGTTGGCGTAAATCGCTGCATCATGAATTGTGACCATTTGTTTCTTCTTCAAAATGGGAGCTGGTCCACAGAGGTTAATGATGGTCTTTCCGAAACTTTTCAGCGGCAGACTAATCTGTTCCCATAAGTGCCCGTTGAACAACCCCGCTTCTATGACTGGTATGTTGTCCAATTGGATCTTGTTTGCACTCCCTTTGGGGCAATACACAATAAAGCTGTATTTGTGGAAAGACAAATCTTCCTGGATCAATGCGTCGAGCGATTTAACAAATTCATAAGCAACCCTTTGAACGCCTGTAATTCTTTGCTCTAAAAATCTGCCGTTAATAATGATGGTCTCTTTAGACATAAGAAGGCTCCTAATAGACATGCAAGAGTTGATTGTATATTTCACTATGCCTCTCTAACAACATGTCTGTATTGAAATTCTTGCTATACGCATTCACGGCTTCCATCAGCACACGCCTTTCGCTCCCATCTTTTTGGGAGTAGGCGACAATAGAGTTTTTAATGCCCTGCACATCCCCAGGCTCGAAACAAAAGAACTCCGGTTTATAAATAACTTCAGGAATTCCTCCAATTCTAGATCCGAACACCGGTGTGCCCACCAGGTAAGACTCAATAATGACCCTTCCGAACGGCTCTTTCCATACAGATGGGACAAATGTAGCATCCACTTTAGACATTTCTGTAATGATTTGATTCCGGTCAACTTTTCCGTAAAATACGATGCGGCTATCCGTCTTCGCTAGCTCCTTCAGTGGCTGCAGTTCTGGTCCTTCTCCAAAAATTCGCAATTCCGAAACAATGGAGTTGTCCAGCTCTTTGACGGCTTGGATCAAATAATCGATTCCTTTTATTGCGCTGATTTGCCCAAAGTAACCGAGGACCAGGCTAGCATTGCTATTTTCAGTTTTCGCCTTTTTCTCAAATAGGCTGCACGTCAATTCATCTGGCTCCACCACATTGTTCACAACATGCCTTTTGGCATTTTTAAAATAGCCATGTTTCAAATGCGTATCGAGTACATCATTTGAAATTCCAATAATGGCATCTACATAATGGCTGAATCTCTTGGCCACATTCTGGTAGAACAACGAATAGAGCTTCATATTTATCGGATCAATGAGCGAGAAATCCCTTAATGTGTGAACGATCGGAATATTTAAGTCCCGGGCTGCTTTCCACAAAGAAAGACTTAAGCCCGGCAAGTTTTGCGTGTGAAGCAGCTGCACCTTATTTTCCTCTAACAATTGTTTTGCATGGTGATATTGATTGAAATTATAAATATCTTTCAATCTCCATCTAATTTTATTAATCGAATTCTTCTTCAGCTGAGTGTCCCCATACCAATACAAATTGGAATACGGCAATTTCAGCACATCCACGCCATTGAAAACATCATGTTGAATGCGTTTGTCATTGTGATCGCCAACCGTGAGCACTTTTACGGAGTAGGACCTGTTTAATGTTTCAGCCAATATTTGCGTTGATATTTCTGCCCCGCCAATGATAGTTGGCGGGTACAAGCTATGTGCCACAGCAATTGCTAACTTACCCACTTCGCATCATCCCGTTTCAGTATGCGTTTTTGGAGCCGATCAGAAGCTTTACCGTTTTGAGCATAATGCCGATATCATACAAAATGCTTCTATTCTGAATATACTGAAGATCCAGTTCTACCATTTCACTAAAACTTAGATTGCTTCTGCCGCTTACTTGCCAAAGCCCCGTGCACCCCGGCGTTACGCGTAGCCGTTGCTTATCATAAGTCGTGTATTCCTCTACTTCACGGGGAAGCGGTGGCCTAGGGCCAACCAACGACATATCGCCACGGATTACATTCCATAACTGCGGAAGCTCGTCAATGCTGGTACTCCGGATGAATTTGCCGATTTTTGTAATGCGGGGATCATCCTTCATTTTGAACATTGCACCTTGAACCTCATTTTTCTCTAACAGTTCACCTAATAGATCTTCTGCATTAGACACCATGGACCGAAATTTGAACATTTTGAATGTCCGCTCGCCTTTGCCCACTCGCTTCTGCGAAAAAAACACCGGTCCATGCCGGTCTTCAACTTTAATGGCTACCGCAAGTGCAATAAAGACTGGAGACAATAGAATCAATCCGATTGAAGCTGCAATAATGTCCATCGCCCTCTTCAATACGAGATAGGACCGGATATTCTTCTTTCTCTCTAACGCATACGACGGATAATAAGAATTAGCCTCTAACGCGACATCAGCATCATTCCGTTGCGGAGTCATGTACTCATTCTCCCTTCTTACCGATCAAGAATTAATTTATTCGTTTGTTCCCGTTGCAGAATCTCTTCTAATGCTGTTAGCAGTGGCAGGCGCAGCTCTTTATTTTGAAGTGCGAAGTCAAGCGTCGTCGTAATAAACCCGAGCTTCTCTCCCACATCGTAACGAATGCCATCAAAATCGTAAGCAAATACGCCTTCCTGTTCATTCAGCTTCTGAATGGCATCCGTTAGCTGAATCTCTCCTCCGGCGCCTGTTTCCTGGGCCTCAAGAAAATCGAAAATTTCCGGCGTTAGGACATAGCGTCCCATAATCGCAAGGTTGGATGGCGCTGTGCCAAGCGGCGGCTTCTCCACGAACCGCTTTACCTGCACAAGCTTGCCTTCACTCTCGCTTTCTGATGGATCAACAATGCCGTAACGTTCCGTTTGCTCGATTGATACAGCCTGCACCCCAATTACCGACCGTTCCGTCCGATCATATTGCTCTATAAGCTGTTTGGTGCAAGGCGTTTCGGCAACAACGATATCGTCGCCTAGCAGCACAGCGAATGGCTCATCGCCAATGAAGTTGCGAGCGCACCATACGGCATGCCCCAGCCCCTTGGCTTCTTTCTGCCTTATGTAATGAATCTCTACGTTGGATGACTTCCGAACCTCCTCTAGAAGTCCGAGCTTCCCTTTCTCCAGCAAATTATGCTCCAGCTCGAACGCTGTATCGAAGTGGTCTTCAATGGATCGCTTGCCTTTGCCAGTTACGATGATGATGTCTTCAATTCCTGAAGCGATTGCTTCTTCTACGATGTATTGGATCGTCGGCTTATCTACGATGGGGAGCATTTCTTTTGGCATTGCTTTTGTTGCAGGAAGAAACCGCGTGCCTAATCCAGCTGCAGGAATGATTGCTTTTCTAACCTTTTTCATCGTCCTCACCCTATCCTTTTCTCTTTTTTTCATTAATAAAAACACGAGTTATACCACTTTTCATGAAAGCGGTATAACTCGCGTTTCTATGCTTTTCTTTCATCGTTAGGGCATTTAACCCATCCTCACATCACACCCTCGACGATAAACGTCTAAGGTCCGAAGACCCACAGCGTGATCGAGTGCCTACAGTGATAAAGGTGCAGTAGACATTACCTTTATGTGACACTTCGTTATTCTTTCGATCCGTAATAGTAGTAGTAATAGCCCTCCGTCTGTTTGCGCTCCACGTTATTTAGCACAACACCGAGAATCCGGGCATTCACATGATCGAGGTTTGCTTTCGCCTTGCGCACCAAATCTCGCTTCACTTTTCCCGACTGCACAACGAGCACAACCCCATCACAATTCGCGGATATGATCATGCCATCTGGAACAGCTAGATTCGGAGGCGTATCGATCAAAATCATGTCATACTGATTTTTCAGCTCGGACAGCAGCTGCTTCATCTTCTGCGACCCGAGAAGCTCCGATGGGTTCGGGGGAACCGGTCCCGATGAAATAACCGTTAGGTTATCGACTAGCGTCGCTTGCTCCACCTCCGTGAGATGGAATTGGCCAGCCAATAAGTTGGTCAACCCGATCCGATTGCTAAGCTCAAACATACGGTGCAAGGAAGGCTTACGCAGATCGGCATCGATTAACAGCACTCGCTTCCCTTCCATTGCGTACGTAATCGCTAAGTTCGTAACGGTTGTCGTCTTGCCTTCACCAGCTTGCGCAGAAGCAATCATGATCACCTTAATCGGCTCATCAACGGAAGAGAATTGAATATTGGTGCGCAGTGTACGATAAGCTTCGGAAATCGGCGACTTCGGGTTCGAGATCGTGATTAGGTTTGCTTGGCTATTTTGCCGGGACATAAGTCGATTCACCTACTTGTGCAGAAGTGTGAGACTGTGGCTTGCTAGGGCGCTTGCGTTTCAAATCGCTGCGGTCCATCTTCGTAATGAGCGTCAACATCGGCAGCTCCAGCGCCTTCTCGACATCTCGCTCCGTCTTGATCGTGTCGTCCATGTAATCCAATAGGAAGGCTAATCCGATTGCGAGCATCGCCGAAACGATAAAGCTGATCATCAGGCTTGAGATTGGATCCATGTTGATCGGGTGCGGATTTGATACATTCAGATTTGCTTCGTTAAGCACCGTCACGTTATCGACTTTCATAATGCTAGGGTTTTGCCCTTTAAATATCTTCGCGATAGAGTTGACCGCTTTCGCAGCTTGCTGGTAGGAGGTACTTGCGAAGGTAATGTCCATAATTTGCGATTCGTTGCTTGAACTAACCGATACGCCGGATATTAATTGGTCCGAGGTAAGGCCTAGATCTGGATATGCGGATGCAACTTTATCCATGATCGCCTTGGACTTAATAATCTCCTTATAGGAGTTGATGACCATCAAGTTCGTTTGAATGAGGTTATAATCGAGCATCGAAATTCCGTTATACTCATAGGATTGGTTCACCACGAGCTTTGCCGATGCAGAGTAGACAGGGGTTGTGTAGAAGAAGCCTTTAATTCCGGATAAAATACAAGCAATCAATACTATTGCTACAATTAACCACTTGCGTTTCATTACGATTTGAATATATTCTTTGAGTTCCACGTCTTAGCGCCTCCATTATGTGTAGATAGAGTTGATTGACCCGATTCCGGTTCGCATGACCCGCCGATAATAAGAATGAATTCGGCTAGTCTCTGCTGGCTCGGCGAGCAGCCTCTCATTCAGCCGCTTAATGACCTCATTCTTGGGAATGCTTGTGTGCGTAAACTCCAAACTGTATCGATACATATTGTGTCGCTCTTCTCGGCCGGAAATGATCCCAACCACACATACCTGGCGCTCTTGTAACATGAAGCTAACTGCTATGCGATAGCCGTCCGCTATCGGAAAACGTAAAATTGTATCAAATTCCAATTTATCTGGTTGAATCGAACGAATGAGGACCTTTGTTGCTTTTGCCCTTACTTGCTGCCCTGCCACTTCGCTTATTGTGATGGTAGCGATTTTGACATTCGTCAGTTTTAGTCGAACGTTCGCGTTTTGTTTGACGGATTGATAAGCTGCAGTTTCCATCATTCACCCCCGAGTCTATATTTCCGGCCTTGCGCATAAAATCCGAACATTCGGGAAATACTGCGATTTAGGCGACACTTTGATACATTTCGTATCCCTTTTTCATTTCTAACTTTACGATACAATACGTAACATGTCAAGGGGTTTTCATCGCTGTTTTCAAAAATTGCGACGTTTTGTTGCATAGCATGCAATTCTTCAAATTCCGTATTAATATGGTTATATCGAGTGTTAGGAGGGAAAGGATGGACATCGGAACGCGCATCGCACACCTGCGGGAGCAGCGTGGGTGGACACAGGAGCAGACCTCTCAATCGCTAGGAATATCGCGAGCTGCCCTGTCCCATTACGAGAAGAACCGGCGTGAACCGGATACAGAGACACTTACGAAGTTCGCCGATCTGTTTAATGTGACGATCGACTTTTTGGTTGGGCGCACGAATAAGCCTGAACAGGCACTTGACCCTCAGGTTCGCGAGTTCGTCGAACTTACTGAACAAGATCCATTAGAGCTATCGGATGATGACTTGTTGAAGAAATTCGCGCTCACGGTCGATGGGACGGAATTGACTCTTGATGAAGCCAAGCGATTTATCGCTTTTATTCGTTATGAACGTTCTATGCGTTAAGGGAACAACAACTCACTTCTAGTGTCCTAGTGGCACGAACGGAATAGGATTATTTTTACAAGCCAGCATATATATGCTGGCTTTTCTTTTGGGATTCGACATAATCTCCCAAAAATATTGGTCTCCTGTTAACAGAGAGTGACATACTTCTTACTTCTAACAGACTATAATTGGAGTAATTATACAGATAGAGAGATGGAGAAGAAATTATGGACTGGGAGATTGATGGGATGAAGAAAAAGGAGATAATAATGGATAAGACTCATGCGCCCCCAACGCCAGCTGCACGTGAACAAGCCACGGCAATTGATATCCGGCATATCCTGATGCAACTAGGAATCGATGAAGCAGCATGGCATCATTTTAAGAACCAACAGACACAAAACGAAAACGAATCCGCAACGGATCAAACATAGTTATTTTTTTTCAATAAAAATAAAACGCATACATATTGAAACCCCCGAGCGGCTGTGCTGCTCGGGGGTTTCGTTATTGGAAACAATACACTCTTTGTACGATAAAAAAAGCAGCGCACACCAACCGGTGTACGCTGCTCTTAGTTGTTGCTAAATCCTTTTATACGCGTGCAAGCTCGCGCTTGTTCGCTTCGAATGCTTCTAAGAGCGCTGCTTCGCCTTCGAACCCTTTGTCCTTGGCTTTGCTGATTTGCTCCAGCATTTTCTTGTAATCCTTCGGAATAACCTTCACGAATTTCGTAATGGATTCATTCCAGTTGTTCAAGATCTGTTGTCCTGGCGCGCTGCCCGTATGCTGAACGTGGCGTTCAATCATGCCGCGAAGCTCAGCCGCATCGGCTTCTTCCTCAACACGCTCCAACAGTACCATCTCAAGGTTGCAGTTCGAGTAGAATGCATTGTGTTCATCCCACACGTATGCAATGCCGCCAGACATGCCGGCTGCGAAGTTACGGCCTGTATCGCCGAGAACAACAACGCGTCCGCCTGTCATATATTCGCAACCATGGTCGCCTACGCCTTCAACTACGACGTTAACGCCGGAGTTACGAACAGCAAAGCGCTCGCCCGCGCTGCCGCGAATGTAAGCTTCGCCGCTAGTCGCGCCATAGAATGCCGTGTTGCCGATAATGACGTTGTCTTCAGCTACGAACGTTGCTTTCGGCGACGGAGCGACGATGATTTTGCCGCCAGACAAACCTTTGCCTACATAGTCATTGGAATCGCCTTCGATCGAGAGCGTGATGCCCTTCGGTACGAATGCGCCGAAGCTCTGGCCAGCTGTACCAACGAAGTGGTAACGAATCGTATCTTCCGGCAAGCCTTTCGCGCCATAACGCGAAGTGACTTCGCTGCCTAGAATCGTCCCGACTACGCGGTTCGTATTCAAGATTGGGAACGTACCTTCTACCTTCGAGCCATTCTCAAGCGCTGGCTTCGCGTTCGGTACGAGTTGTTGCATATCAAGCGACAGCTCCAGGCCGTGGTTCTGCTCTTGTACATTGTAACGGAATGCGCCTTGCGGCACCTCCGGTTGGTACAGCAGCGGAGCCAGGTCGACGCCCTTCGCTTTGTAGTGGCCAATCAGCTCTTTCGTTTCCAGAACATCAACGCGTCCAACCATCTCGTTGATCGTACGGAAGCCGAGCTCTGCCATTACTTCACGCAGCTCTTCTGCGATGAAACGCAGATAGTTTACAACATGGCTTGGATCGCCCATGAACTTCGCGCGAAGCTCTGGGTTTTGCGTTGCTACGCCGACTGGACATGTATCCAATTGGCAAACGCGCATCATGATACAGCCAAGCACGATAAGCGGAGCTGTCGAGAAGCCATACTCCTCGGCACCAAGCAACGCAGCAATTGCAACGTCGCGGCCGTTCATCATTTTACCGTCTGTCTCAATAACAATCCGGTCACGCAGATTATTGAGCATCAGCGTTTGATGCGTCTCCGCAAGGCCAAGCTCCCATGGCAAGCCCGCGTGGCGAATCGAGTTCATCGGAGATGCGCCCGTACCGCCGTCATAACCGGAAACCATGATTACGTCAGCGCGGCCTTTGGCTACGCCGGCAGCTATCGTGCCAACGCCAACCTCGGAAACGAGCTTCACGTTAATGCGAGCGCGTGGGTTCGCGTTCTTCAAGTCATGAATCAACTCAGCCAAATCCTCGATCGAGTAGATATCATGATGCGGTGGAGGCGAGATAAGGCCAACACCTGGCGTAGAGCCGCGAACTTCTGCTACCCATGGATATACTTTCAGGCCTGGCAACTG
Organism: Paenibacillus sp. MMS18-CY102; assembly: GCF_009789195.1. Lineage (GTDB taxonomy): Bacteria > Bacillota > Bacilli > Paenibacillales > Paenibacillaceae > Paenibacillus_T. Next base: position 60,243 of record NZ_WSTC01000031.1, read on the forward strand.
GCCGCCTTCACCTGGTTTTGCGCCTTGCGCCATTTTGATCTGAATTTCATCCGCATTAACCAAGTATTCGCTCGTTACGCCGAATCGTCCCGATGCAACCTGCTTGATTGCGCTGCGGCGCGAGTCGCCATTCGCATCTGGCGTGAAGCGAGCTGGATCTTCGCCGCCTTCGCCCGTATTGGATTTGCCGCCAAGGCGGTTCATCGCAATCGCGAGGCTTTCATGCGCTTCTTTACTGATCGAACCGAACGACATAGCGCCTGTTTTGAACCGTTTAACGATCGATTCTACCGATTCGACTTCGTCGATCGATACTGGCGTAAGTCCTTTCTTGAACGAAAGCAACGAACGAAGCGTCAGATGCTTCTTGTTCTCGCCCTGAATAAGCGAAGAGAATTTCTTGTAAAGCTTGTAGTCGTTCGAACGGGATGCCATCTGCAGCGTGTGAATCGTCTGCGGGCTGAACAAATGGTCTTCGCCGTCTTTACGCCATTGGTAATCGCCGCCGGAGTCGAGCTCCTTCTCGCTGCCTTCTTGCTCGGAGAATGCACGGTTATGGTGCTTCAACGTCTCTTCAGCAATAACCTCAAGGCCAATGCCGCCGATACGCGAAGGCGTCCAAGTGAAGTATTGGTCGATGAACTCTTCGTTCAAGCCCACTGCTTCGAATATTTGAGCGCCGCGATACGATTGGATCGTCGAGATGCCCATTTTGGACAGTACTTTGACGACGCCCTTCGTCGCTGCTTTGATGTAGTTTTTGACTGCTTTCTCATGCTTCACGTTGCGCAGCATGCCTTGGCGGATCATGTCGTCCAGCGACTCGAATACGAGGTACGGGTTGACTGCACTTACGCCATAGCCGAGCAGCAATGCATAATGGTGAACTTCACGCGGCTCGCCCGATTCGAGCAAGATGCTGACGCGCGTACGCGTGCCTTGGCGAATCAAATGGTGATGCAGCGCAGAAACCGCGAGCAACGCTGGAATAGCTGCGTTCTCTTTGTCGACGCCACGGTCAGACAGAATAAGAACGTTATGGCCTCTTGCAATAACGCGGTCAGCGGATTCATTCAGCACATTCAGTGCTTCACGAAGGCCTTCTGCGCCCTTCTCTGCGTCGAAGAAGATCGGCAGCGTGATCGACTTAAAGCCTTCACGGCGCACATGGCGCAGCTTCGCAAACTCTTCGTTGCTCAGGATCGGCGTATCGAGCGTAATGTGGCGCGCGCTCTCCGGCTCTGGTTTCAGCAGGTTGCGTTCCGAACCGATCGTCGTTACCGTCGAAGTGACAAGCTCCTCGCGGATTGCGTCGATTGGCGGGTTCGTAACTTGTGCGAACAGCTGCTTGAAGTAGTTGTACAGGCGTTGCGGACGCTCCGACAAAATCGCGAGCGGCGCATCGTAGCCCATCGAAGCGATTGGCTCCATGCCGGTGCCTGCCATAGGCTCGAGCACTTTGCGCACATCTTCGAACGTGTAGCCGAACGCTTGCTGGCGCTGTTGAACCGTCTCATGGTTAGGCTCTGGCAGCTCAGGCGCTTCAGGCAAACCATCTAGGCCGATCAGATGCTCATCGAGCCATTGGCGGTATGGATTTTGTCCCGCGATCGATTTCTTCACTTCTTCATCCGAAATGATGCGGCCTTCCTTCGTATCGACGATCAGCATGCGTCCTGGACGCAGGCGGTCTTTGTACAAAATTTCTTCTGGCGCGATCTCAACCGTTCCCGCCTCGGAGCCGAGGATGATATGGTCATCCTTCGTTACATAGTAGCGGGCTGGACGAAGGCCGTTGCGGTCAAGCGTTGCGCCGATCATCGAGCCATCTGTGAACGCCATTGCAGCTGGGCCGTCCCACGGCTCCATCAGGCATGCATGGTATTCGTAGAAAGCTTTCTTCTCGTCGCTCATCGTCTCATGCGCGGACCATGGCTCTGGCACCATCATCATCATCGCATGCGGCAACGAACGGCCGGAAAGGTACATGAATTCCAGCGTGTTATCAAACATAGCCGTATCCGAACCGTCTGGGTTAATGATCGGCTTAATTTTCTCCAAATCATCGCCGAACAATTCCGTTTCGAACAACGATTGGCGGGCATGCATCCAGTTCACGTTACCGCGAAGCGTATTGATCTCGCCGTTGTGGATCATGTAGTGGAATGGATGCGCGCGCTCCCAGCTTGGGAATGTGTTCGTACTGAAACGGGAGTGGACAAGCGCCATCGCTGTTACAACATCTTCGTTATTGAGCTCAACATAGAACGAACGAACTTGCTCCGTCGTCAACATGCCTTTGTAAACGATCTTCTTCGTCGACAGGCTGGAGAAGTAGAACTTGTCCGCGCCTTCTGCTCCGCCGAAGCGAATAGCCAATTCCGCGCGTTTGCGAATCACGTACAGCTTGCGCTCGAATGCGAGTTCACCGTTCAACGCTGCGTTTTTGCCGATAAATACTTGGCGAACATACGGCTTCACTTTAAGCGCGGATTCGCCCAGCTTGCTATCATTTGTTGGAACCGTCCGCCAGCCAATCAGCGTTTGGCCTTCCTCACGAATGATCGCTTCAAGCTTGCGCTCTTGTTCAGCACGAATATCATCTTCAAGAGGCAGGAACAGCATGCCTACTGCATACTCGCCTTCTGCTGGCAGCTCGATGCCTTCACTCTTCATCTCTTGCTTGAAGAATGCATGTGGAATCTGAAGCATAATGCCTGCGCCATCGCCCGTATTCGCCTCACTGCCTTGGCCTCCGCGATGCTCCATGTTCTCAAGAAGCGTGAGCGCCTGACGAATGATTTTGTGCGATTTCAAACCCTTGATGTTCGCCACGAAGCCCATGCCGCAAGCGTCTTTCTCATACTGCGGGTTATAGAGGCCCTGCTTAGGTGGCAAGCCAAAAATTTTCTCTTTCATTGCAACGCAACCTTTCTATATAGAAGATTTTTGGTTTACCTTTCGGTAAGTCGGTACAGGCCCGAGCCAATTAACACTTCATTTCCGGCTTGTTATATCTTAGAATGGAAATTACATGCGGGACTATCTCTCTAAAATGAGTGCGTGATCCCCGATTACGCAGCCGTTTTCCGACGATTATTTAATTATTTTAACATTACGGTAATTACGAATCAATTTAATATTTTTATGGCGCTGATAAAGAGAGGTTTACGCAGAATCCGAACATTACACGTCATGACACATCTTCTTGTCCGGCTTTTCGAAGAATTATGCTTTTATCATATCAAAAGGATGTGTGCGAATTGTATAGCAAGTTAAGGAAACCAATCGTGAGCAAGGCTGCCGCCTTGTCATTAGCGGCCATAATCGCTGGAGGGACTGCCATTCCAGGCATCCCTGCTGCATTGGGCGGAAGCCACTTCGCAGCAACAAACGCATATGCAGCAACCGCAGAAACAACAGCTATTGGTGAATATCACATCGTCGCACTCGGCGACTCCCTCACCGTCGGCTACACGAATGGCATGGAGAAAGAAGCTAACCCAGCGCCTTACGGCTATGTAGAGCGCGTTTATGAGCAGGCGTTGTTCCAAGGCCTTCGCGCCTCCGTCAGTAATTACGGCATCCTTGGCCTGACAACGGCTGAACTGGACCGTTATGTGGGAGCCGCGCTTAAGGGTGAAGCGATCAAGCCGTCGGACTTGCCTGGCGGAAACGGCCATGACCCTCGCATCGCCCAGCTTGCTGCCGCAACGCCGCAGCTGTTCGCAGATGTTGAGAAAGCAGATCTCGTCGTAATGACGATTGGTTCGAATGATTTTCTAACCGTGTTCCAGCAGTTTAAGAGCGGCAATGCCGAGCAGCTTATTCAACAAATGCTCCCCGAATACGAGAAGCAGCTCGAGACAGCCGTACGTGCCGTAATCGGCATAAATCCGCATGCTGAGATTGTCATTTCGGACTTGTATAATCCCGCTCCTAATGATAAACGCTTCGTAAGCGAGAGCGATTATAAGCTGCTGGCTCAAGCAAGTGCCGATATCCGGACCCGAATCGAAGCTGTCGTAAGCCGCTTGAAAGCTGAAGGCTACAACACGCGCGTTGCTTATGTTGCAGATGATTTTGTTGGGAAGGAAGTCAGCTACACGACGGTTCTTGCAGGCGATTTCCATCCGAACAACCGCGGCTATGAAGTAATGGGCAAATCGTTCGCCGAAGTTATCTGGGGCGCATACCGCGTGCCATCCAAACGCGACGATAACGTGCCGATCTCCGTAGTCGTTGCAGGCAAAGAGCTGCAGACGGCGAACAAGCCGGTTCTAAAAAACAGCAAGACGTACGTTCCGATGCGGGACATTACCGATGCAATGGGTGCCAAGCTGCTGTGGAACAACAAAACGCGCACGGCTACAGTCACACTGGATGGCAAGGAAGTCGCTTTCACCATCGGCGCCAAAACAATGACAGTCGACGGCAAGCCCGTCCCAATCGAAACGCCAGCCTACCTCCAGGCAGTCGGCAAGGAAAGCAAGACGTACCTGCCGCTCGCCGCATTGTCCGATGGCCTTGGTTTCCAAGTCGTCTATCGCGGAACGATCAAAACGGCATTTATTAATAAATAATGAAGAAGGGCCGCCTGGCCCGATAGGACGGTTGAAACCATCCCTATCGGCCAGGCGGCCTTTATTTTTACGCCCCTGTTTATAGGGCTTTTCTAAACTGCTGCCGGAGCTTGATCCATAACTGGCGCTTTTCTTTTTTTCTTAAATAGCCGATTGGTTACCTTGACTTCAATGATCGTATACGAGAGATAGCCAAGGATTGTCGCTAATATTAAACCGCCAACGTAAGTCACCGCTACACTTGCATAATCAGGCAACGGCAGTTTGCCCATTACCTTTTGGAATGGAAATAGCCCAAACGGATGAAGCAAATAAAAACTATAGCTTATCGTGCCATAAAACTGCATGACTTTCGTATTCAGAAAATCCGTTAGCAAGCCATACTCTCTAGCCATCATTGCAAAGAAGCATACGCCAATAATGACACCTACATAAACCTGATGGTAATAGGCACAAAAATAGATGCCAACGAGCGCTATTATGGAATAATATTTCGCTATTTTGATGTCCACATTCAGGCCCTTTATTTTATCTGAAAGGAAGTAAACGATTGTTCCGCTTAAGAAAAACAACGCCCTCGGATATCTGTAGCAAACTACGATGCAAATCGCGAGCCCTAGAATTAGTAACGTATATTGCAGTGCTTTTCTGCCCGCATTTCTCTTGGAAAGAAAGAAGATGGCGCTAACGAGATAGAATGCGAATTCGAAGCTTAGCGTCCTAGCGTTACGAACGGCTTCTTCCAATGGGAATACACCGGGCAACATGAGAAGGCTTGCCAGAAATGCAAATACATATTCAACTGGATTTAATTCACCGAGCCAATCGAACCCGATGAGTGGCCCTGCGATAAACATGACCATAAGCAGAGGAATAAAGACCGGGTAAATGCGTATGAGCCTATTCACTACAAATTTCTTAACATTTCCGTGTTTTACAAGGCTCTGTACAATTAAGTATCCGCTAATGATGAAAAAAATATCAACGCCGATCTCAGCTAGTGTCCTTGTTGGATATTCGTTAATAGAAAGGTATCCGCCTGTTATGGACATTGAGATAACGTGGCCCACGAATACCATCAATGCACACATTCCCCGCAATCCGTGAATTGAATGATTTAATTTCATAGAGAATCCTCCATACCCGTTTTGATACATATTGTATCATCAGGGATGAAGAAAGTCATCTATTTCAACTTATTTGGACTCAGCGCTCCAGGTTAGCGCCACATTATTCACTCCGGATATTGGAGCCGTTTCGAATCGGACAACAAGGTATTGGGCATTGGCATCTATATCCCGAACCCTTGCAATCCCAGAATCCTGTGATGCTGCATTCACCAAGTAAGACGTTGGCCGGACAGACAACCCATGAGGGATGACTACTGTTACGGTTTGGCCATCTCCATTAAACAGCGCCTTGCCGGAATTGCTCTCTATCCATTTTGAACCTGACCAAGTAATCGGCTTGCCGATCATGTTATCGAAATAAGTGATGCCTGGAATCAAACCTGTATCAATTGTTGTAGGGCGGACTGAAATGCGAGGGGCTGCCGGAGGGAAACAATATTGGACGCCAGACCTGCTGATACAACCGTAGTAAGTGTTCTTATCCCGCCAATCTGAACTTGCGCCTTTGATTTCTTTAAGCCCTGATGATGTAATCGAGTTGTTAATAATCTGGTTGCCTGCAGCATCTGCTTGAAGAAACACCGCATATAGCGTTAACGAGGAACTCGTTATCGCATTCAACGCAACAATGGCATTTTTGCCCGTTACAATTAGCGGAGCGCTGCTTTTAATCGTATTCTCAACTGCGGAACAATTATCATAAATGGAGATAGATCGTCCAACATCCGGCTGATAGGAATCCAGTATAAAATTATTAGACGCTTTTGCTCCATTCGTCAGCTCGATTCCTACTTCAGCGCCTTTTATCGTATTCCCGGTAACCAATACATCCCCGCTGACAAAAATCGCTTTATGCGGGCCATCCGGATAAATGCGATTAAAAGCAACCGTTGCGTAATTAACGGGCACGGCGCCTGTTTTCACCTGAATGACGGCTCTCGGGTATTTCTGTGCAAGGCTCTGAACCGTATTGTAAGAAATATCAATATCCCAGCCAGGAACCAAGTAAGGATTAAAATTCGGATTATCAGATACGGTAATCGCAGTTGTCACTACATTCACCAACCGGTTTTTCATCACTTTGGCAACGGTCAAACCAGAAAGAATAATGCCGAATGCCGTATCAAAAATCCGATTATCTTCAATGGTCATATTATCGTTAGAATGCGCCCCTGATTCCGCATTGCATGTTATGCCCCCGCCTTGAGCTGGTGCTGCAACGTTGCCTCCAGACATCGTCTCCCACATCGCTGCATCCACATTCTTGTTAACAGGATCATGAATAAAATTTCTAGCAATAATGAGATCCGTAGTCCCTTTATTGAGTATGCCATCGCCCAAATAAGCAAAAACCTCATTATCTTCGATCTCAACTTGCTTGCTGGTTCGCGTAACGACGGGCTCTTCGCCGAGATGGTGGAGCTTATTTTTGTAAATTCTAACTATGCTGCAATCATTCATGCCGATGCCATCCGTAAACTTCGAAACCTCGTTTCGAGTCACATCTGTATTGCTGCAGAACCCGAAATACAGCCCTGTCTTGGCAGCGCCCCATAATGCTTGGCTGGATCTGACTACTTTCAAGCCGCTCACCGTCAAGTCATCGCAATAAGTAAAGCTTAGCCCCTGCTCGATAACTTCAATGGTCGCCCCGTTTCCTTCAATCCGTATATCCTTTTTGCCGCTAAACGTGTACAAAAATCCAGCACGCGTTGTTTTGTAATAAGCGCCTGGCGGAAAAAACAAGCAATCGCCAGATTTAAGCGTATTAAAAACATTGGTTAGCGAAATCGTATCATCTGTTATTCCATCCCCTTTAGCCCCCTTCCAGTTCGCATTGACTCCTCGAGTCCTGAATTCTGAGTCTATCGTTTCAAAGTTGTAAGCAAGCTCCTCCACCGTAAATGGTTCATTGGGATTCCAATCATGCAGCTTCATATTGACTGTTTTCTTACTAGACATTGCAGCATCCACCACCTTATTTTCAGTAATTAACCGCGGATGCCGCATTATATGCCTAATAAGTGAACGATATATCTATAAAATTAATATTTATGACTTCAAATTAAACCTGCGCGATCTGGGCAGTGCCGCTTGTATCGCCATCTCCCTTGCCATCCTTCTTATGAACTAAAGTAAAGTACACGAGTGAAAGCATTGCAAAAGCGGCTGCGTAGATTGCAAGTATGCCCATGTCATGTTTTACAACCGAATAGTCGCCACTGGAGACGGCTGCTTTGAAGCCCGATACCGAGTACGTCATCGGCATGAACTCGCCAACTTTTTGCAGCCATACAGGCACCAGCTCTTTGGGATACGTACCGGAGCTGCTCGTCAGTTGCAAAATCATAATGATAACGGCGATGAATCGTCCTGGCTGATCCAACAGCGTAACGATAAACTGAACGATCATCATGAACGTTAAGCTGGTTACGACGGTCAGTGTGACGAACCAACCGATGCTTTGAACTTCCAACCCGATGCCATAGAGCAAAATAGCGTCAGCAATGAAGGCTTGAATAATGCCGACTAGGACGAACAACAGCGACTTGCTCGCAAACCAGCTTGCGCCGGAGCGGGGCGTGCCTGCACTGCCGCGCATCGGCAGGACGATCGTCGACAAGAGCGCGCCGACGAACAGGCCAAGGGACAGGCTATACGGTGCAAAGCCCGTACCGTAGTTCGGCACCTCGGTCAGCTTCTTCTCGCTGGCCTCGACCGGGCCGGCGAACATATCCGCCTGCTGCTCGCTGCCCTTGGCGACGCTAGCGTCCTGCGAGGCCTCGCCCAGCTTGCCGGCCAGCTCCGCGGAGCCGTCGGCCAACTGGCCGACGCCGCTTGCGAGCGCCGCCGAGCCGTCGGCGAGCTGGCCCGAGCCGCTCGCCAGCTTCGCCGCGCCGGCATTCGCCGCGGCCGCGCCCTGGGCGGCCTGCTGCGCGCCGGC
>NZ_WSTC01000032.1 GCF_009789195.1 Paenibacillus sp. MMS18-CY102
TACGGAGGATGATGTGAAAAGCCTCCTGCGCCTTTGTTTGAACGATGCCCCCTAGTGGGGCAACAACAACTAACAGGCTTCGCCTTCCTGATGGATAAATCTACTACACAAACTTTTTGACGCTACCCGGTTCGAGATTCTAACGGACACAGGAGCCGTTATTTGCACAAAAACAGCCTCTTTCGCACCATTTTTGCTAGAATAGCGGCTCTCAGGTCCGTTACAGATATAACATCGCATATTTCACGCAAATAACGACTGTACGGTCCGTTAGCGAGCACCAGCCCCACTAGCCCCTAGTTCGAAAAAACAAAAAAGCCGCGGATCAGCTCCGCAGCTCTCAACTCTTGCAAATCGCTTCTTACGTTCGCGGGACAAGAAACGCTACGCCAAACTGCTCAGCTTCCGCCTGCACTTCCTCAATAAACGGACGGAAGCTCTTATTGAGTGTTGGAACGCAAGTTCATAATTTCCATTACATTGCTGGAATGCATCAGCCAAGGCGACCGCCCCGCCGTACATTCAACGATGCACGCCATTCGTATCTGGCGTTACCGATAGTGAACGGCAACAGACCCGGAAGCGATAGCGCCGGGGTATTTTCCATGGACATTTTTATAAAAATGCTATTGACCGACCAACGGTCGGTGTCCTATACTTTAAGAAAAAATTGGAAGAGATGTGATCATCAATGGCCAGGACACGTGACGAAGGATTTAACGAAATTATACAAACGGCCGAACTTCTGTTTTTGGAAAAAGGCTTCGAAAAAACAACGGTTCAGGACATTGTGCTGCGAATGGGCATTGCAAAAGGAACCTTTTATCATTATTTCAAATCGAAAGATGAATTAGTGGATCATGTGCTTCAGCGTTATTCTGATCGCCTTATCGAAGGATTGGAAGCGACTGCACACAACAGCCAATTCGATGCGGTCTATAAAATTGAACAGATGGCCAAATCTTTTATTTATTTTGAAGGTTGGCATAGCGACCTCATGCGTTATATCCATCAAGATCAAAGTTTAGTGCTGAATCATTTGTTTGAAATTCGATGCAATAACGAGATTAAGCCACTTGTACAATCTGTGATCGAAGAAGGTGTTCAGGCTGGCTTGTTCGATGTGGAATTTCCAAAGCAAACCGCCTTTATGATCATCGCGGTATTCGACTGTATTTTTGACGACGGCAGTTTACGAACGGGTATTTTTGATCCAGAGGTTCTTGCTGCGATGGAAGATTTCTTAAATCGATTACTGGGGGCGAAACAACCATTTCATTTATCGAAACAATAAAGAAGGAGATGGTGGCGAGTGAACAATTTGAGTAAGGGCAGGACGGCACTAACGTTTATTGGAATTATTTTAGGATATTTTATCGCACTGCTGGATACGACGATTGTGAATATTGCATTGCCGAAAACGGCTGAATATTTTAATCGTGATGTGAGTGATATTAGTTGGGTCATGAATGGGTACAATATCGCATTTGCGGTATTGATGTTAACAGCTTCGCGCATAGCGGATCAATTTGGCCGCAAAAAACTGTTTCTCATTGGACTCGTTTTGTTTGCATTAACTTCGTTTTTGTGCGGCATCGCATCAACCCTTGATTTACTCATTTTGTTCCGTGTGCTGCAAGGCTTAAGTGCGGCCATCATTGTCCCCGTCACCATCCCGCTTGCCATTCAACTTTTTCCGAAAGAAAAACATGGCGCTGTTCTAGGAATCTGGGGAGCAATAGCAGGTGTAGCTAGTGCAAGCGGGCCAGCACTTGGAGGCATTTTGACCGAGTACTTCAATTGGCAGTCTGTCTATTTCGTCAATCTTCCGATTGCTATCGTTTCGTTTATCGTTTCTTACCTATTATTACAAGAATCCTACGACAAAACCGCTAGCAAAAACATGGATTTTGCAGGAATGTTAACGATATCCGCCGCTATTTTCTGCTTCACACTAGGATTAATTGAGACTTCGGATTATGGTTGGCGTTCCCTCTACGTCCTATCGTTATTCGCAGCATCATTACTGTCACTTGCCTCGTTTATCGTTGTTGAAAGAAGATCAACAGATCCGATGCTCCCCTTGTCATTGCTGCGCAGTTCAACCTTTAACGCCTCTTCCACTGCACTATTATTCACTTCGATTGGAACATCTGCTGGAAGTTTTTTAATCGCCTTTTACTTAACGAGTTTACGCCATATGTCGGTGCTTGAAGCAGGAATGACGATCATTGCAAGCTCTTTGACTGCAACAGTATTTTCTATCGTTTCCGGACCGTTGTCTGAAAAAATAGGCGGCCGCTTATTGGCAAGCATCGGTTTGGCCATGATCACTGTAACCGTCTATTTATTTGGCGGGCTAGACGCGGATTCATCTCGCTTGGACGTCATGTGGCGGCTTTCCCTGTTAGGTGCAGGGCTTGGCATATCGGTTGTGCCGCTGTTTGGTTCAGCTGTTAACAACATTGCTGCCGACAAGCTTGGGATCGTTTCAGGAGTGACCAACGTGGCTCGTACACTCGGAATGGTAGTCGGTGTCGCGTTATTAGCAACGATGCTGAGCAGCAATATGAAGCACGAACTTTCAATTGCCCGTGACAAAGCGATACAAACTATCCAAGCTTCCGCACTTGATGCGCCTATGAAAGACGGGCTGATTACAAGCATTCAATCCATGAACAATGAATCGCTACAAGAAGGAAACGCCCAGCAAAAGATGACATTAGAGAACGTGTTGGAACAGGTCGATCAACGTGAACAAGAAGCATTGCTTCAAGCGCCAAGCCAAACCCAGGAAACGAAAGCAGCCTTTGAGCATAATCGAGAACAAATTAAACAGTTGTGGCCAACGATTAATGCTGAAATTCGATCGGATATGGCAAAAGGATTTAGCTCAACGTTTCATTTGGTTAGCTTCTTGCTTATTCCAGGCATTATTATCGCTTTCTTCTCGGATCAACGAAGAAGGCAAAAAGCCAACGGAGAAACCAAGGCTGTCATTTCACACTAAATGTGATGTTGAACAAGCATAGGTGCCTCAATGGCCAAATGCAAAGCTCGCGTTAGCCAACGCGCAAAATGAACATGAGGTGAGCAGCCAGATGGATGATTGGAATCAATCAAGGCGAGGCAAGAACGGCAAATTCCAGAATGAAATCCCAGTAATCGTGAAATTGAGTCCCGGAGATATTGTCGCCATGCTTCGTGAATTCCTATCGGCTAAGACGCAGAGAAGGCCGAAGCAGCCGCTCCCGATCGTCCCTATTGTGCGTAGCACGCTAAGTGACGGAGAAGACAAGGTCGTTTGGTTCGGGCATTCGGCGTCCTTGCTGCAAATTGGAGGCAAAACGATTTTGCTTGATCCGATGCTAGGCAAAAACCCGTCGCCGCTTCCTTTCTCCCGCAATCGCAGATTCAGCGTCAAGCTGCCCCTTACAATTGAGGAACTGCCTCCAATCGATATCGTTGTTTTATCCCACGATCACCACGATCATCTGGATTGTTCCTCTATCCGCAAGCTTATTCCGAAAGCTGGCACGTTCCTCGTGCCGCTCGGAGTCGGCAAACGAATCCGGAAAATAGGAGCGGCGCCCGATGCCGTCATCGAGCTCGACTGGGGAGAAGAACGGATCGTTCAGGACATTCGCTTCATTTGCACGCCGGCGCGACATTTCTCGGGCAGAGGGCTTTTCGATCAAAACTCCACCCTCTGGTGCTCTTGGGTAATCAAGACAGGCGCGAGAAGCCTCTTCTACAGCGGGGATGGGGGCTATGGCCCTCATTTTGAGCGAATAGGCCGAGAGCACGGACCGTTCGAACTGGCCTTTATGGAATGCGGGCAATATATGGAATGCGGGCAATATGATAAGCGGTGGAGCGGCGCGCATATGCTTCCAGAGGAGACGGTGCAAGCGTTTCGCGACATCCAGGGAGGCGTGCTGCTGCCCGTACACTGGGGAGGATTCGCTTTGGCGCTGCATAATTGGAACGAACCTGTACGGAGGTTATCGGCCGCAGCCGAAGAGCAGCGCATTCCCCACCATATCCCTAGAATCGGCGAAGCGGTCTATCTGGACCAGATTCCGCTATCTGAGCAGCGGGATTTTTGGTGGAGGGATTAACTTTCATCGCCTGCATCCAGCCAACCATTCATGCCCCTGGCCGCCTAACGGACCTGAGCGCCTTTATTTAGCGAAAAAGTCAGGGTTTGAGATTCGAACGGACTCAGCAGCCGTTATTTGCACAAAAACGGCCGCTTTCGCATCATTTTTGCTCGAATAACGGCGCTGAGGTCCGTTACAGAAAAAAATTCGCTTATTTCATGCGAATAACGGCTGTACGGTCCGTTAGCGAGCGCCAGCCCCCTCCGTTCGGTACGGTATGCGGACTGTTGGCAAAATAGCCGATTTTGCCTAGCGGAATCATTACTTTTTAATGCTGTGTGCCTGTGTCGGATCACATCGACCATAGTTTATCAGTGAATGTATGTTCTACGCAAAAACTCCACCTGATTTGAAGGTGGAGTTAACAAATTCAATGCCAACGGTTTAAAAAGCGCATTCATCCGTCGTATTCGTCAATTCTGACCATCTTGCGGATAATAACTTCGCATAGTCCAACGAAGAAATTCCATAATGCCCCAGTGCGTACCCGTCATTTACTTCAATTAATAACGTTTCCCCTTTATCGGTTATACCAAAATCTACAGCATATCCTTTTGGGGCGGATTTGAATTGCATGACGATATCTTCAATAACTCGATAGTCGAAATGCGATCTCCAGTTCCCCCTATACCTTCGAACATCTAGAATATCCCCGTATCTGACGAAACATCTCCACTCTGCTACAAATTTAACCACATCCGAACATAATATCTCAGGATCTTCACCGAATGTCCCGCATCCTATTAAATCCGCCGTGCCTCTTACCACAACTCCGGTAAACTTTTTATCCTCCACCGGTTTAATAAATACATTCCAATTCTCTGGATTATTTGCAATCACGCTCAGTCTTGACTTCCATACTTTTCGTCCTAAAAATGCAGTTAATTGTTCTGGATAGTCCATCTCAGGTGCAACAATATCATATTTGCTAAGCATGGTTCTGACATCATCGACATAACTAACAATAATGTCTTCCTTTTGATGATCTAACAATTCGTTTACATCTTGGAAATAGCGTATTTCAAAACCCATTTGTTTAAATCCGTCATAAGCAGCGTAAAAATTATGGTTCGCGATTTCATCATCAGAACCTTTTTTTAAGTATATCTTCAATAGTAACTCACCACCTCAAATAGACTAACATCTGCCAGAAACGAGATAACTAGAATAACTTGTAGCAAACTTCGCGTTTCGGTGTAAAGCTCGCTCGGGAGATTAGAGTTAAAACTCGGAATGCAGAACTGCATGCACTGCTTGCCGAAACCGATGTCGAACCGAAACATTAACGTTAGCCCCTGTTAAAATACGTTATTGTTTTTTGAAGTAACGGGCAGGACAGTTTAATCATCTCGCCGAATACCTTGGACAAGTTTCAAAAACTGATGTGTTGGACCAACGGGGAAATAAAGATGCCGATGTAGTGCCTTTACGTTGGAATAATGATGGAACGATCGTTTTAAAGTGTTGTATGGATGAAGAAGGCGTGAACGAAGTTGAAAAAACAATAGATGTATCGTCATGCAAAAAATAAGCAGTTCATGATTTCTAGTCAATTCAGAGAAGTGCGAGGCATCTGCCTCTATATTTACGCTTACTCCTAATCGATCTAATATTAGATTGTGCATCTTGCTCTTCTCACTGCCATTGTTACCTACCAAAAAAACATAGCTGCTGCCGGCTCACTCATGATGAAGATCCCGTTCTTCAATCCGTTCGATTTCACCATTACTATGCTCTTTCACAAATTGACCTTTGCTTGTTTTATAAACAATATATGTGCCATTGGCTTTTGCGTCTAGCTTGGCTCGGTCAGTGGAATTTTCATCGCCTACAGACTCAGCATCGTAACCACTTTCTCCACTATTGCCAAATCCCGCTTCCCCTGATTCGTCTTCTGCTTGTGCATCGTCACCTACTGATTTATTGCCACTATTCCCTCCGGAAGTTCCACCATCATTAAAAGTGTTTGAGCTTGTACTGACTGTGCCATTAAAGCCTTCATACGATAGAAATGGTTGAACAACTAATCCCCGGACAAATAATCCAAAGATAGCCCAGCTTACAAGGTTTGAAAAAATTTCGCTAATAGAACACCCCATAGCCGGAGTGGATCGACCATCTGTAGGTGATGTGATTTTGGAGGGGGATTGTTCCGGCAAAGGTTCATCCAAGAACCATCGTACTTTCGAGTAAATGCTATATGAATGTATATAATCCAAATATAGTTGGTGCTGAGTCCGGCTAGCAAGGGAATAAGCATAACTGGCTGAATGTGTTCGAGACACGAATTCATAGAAAGTACCTATACAATGATTCAACTCCACTAATCTTTGCGGAAGTTGTTCTTCTTCCTCTTAATGAAAGGAATTGTCGAAGAACCCCATTTCGGACCATCGCAAAGGAGCGGCCTCATCGTTCACTTCTTCAACTGCACTTTCTCGACGATATCGTCGGGCGATAGTGCATCTTGGAAGTCTAATAGTTGAAGACGCTTCTTCTGAATGGTGAATATTTCGGCTTCAATCCGCGACATTCCCGCCTGTTCCAACGCCACGAGCGATGCCATAGCGGAAGGGGCGTTTTCATCATTCGCGTCATTGATGTTTAGCCCTTCGTGGACTTGCGACCATACGTAAGCGTAAATATCGTCGCAATATATCCATGTCCCTCAACCGCGATTTTCGCCCCAGCGGTATTCTTTACGTCGAAATACTGGAAGACCTTTTTGTTACCCCATATCATAGTGCGCCCCGGTATTGTATTGTTACAACTGCCACAACGAACCGTACACGGCGAATGTGGACGTGTCTGACAACGCAAATAAGCCCGGCGTACGCTTTGCCGAGCGGAAATGCCATCATACTGTATCTGGGGTATAAAGGCGGTGATTGAACTATTAATCCACGTTAGTCGAGGTATATGATATACAACGCTCAATCGCACAGCCAACCAGTTTGTAAGTGTGAAGCTTCATTTAATAAATCATTTCCTTTGTTTTCATTTAATTAAGCTCATGTAATTGGTGGTTACTGGAACTTTTTGAAACCCCCATTTTTCGTAGAACAACACGTTTTGATCTGCGCAAAATAAATCAACGCGTTCGAGACCTTTTATTAATGTACTGTTAACGACCGCTTCGAGAAGCAACCTTCCAAACCCTTGGCCTTGGAATTGTTCCAAAACGATAACGTCATATATCGTTGCTCTGAAAACGTAGTCAGTCACGACTCTCGTAAATCCTACTAGTTGATCTGATTCAGAATCACATAAACCAAATATATACGAGTTATCAATCATTTTTCGAACTTCATCACTCGTTCTTGTCTTGGTCCATGACCTTTCATTGTATAAGTTCATTAAATCTTGAAAATGCCTTTCTGATAACTGATTTACAATATAGGTACGATTCATCATTTTACTTCCTTTTCATATTTTTTATGATCTCACAGAACATTTGAACTGGGGGCAAATCGTCGTCTTTCCGCTTCCGATCGAAAAGGCGCTAAGTTTAATATAAGGAGGGTTATCATATTATGGAACCTAACATTTCAAAATTTTATGTATATGGTTCTCGCGCCCCAAGTGTCAAGGCCAGAATAACTTCCTTTCTGCTCCAGTATCCATTCTGACGCTTTTGCTTCATACGCTGCAAATAGTATTTTCCGTTTCTTTTCTGGTGATGATGTTTTATTTTGTTCTAGTAGTAAAGATAAATGATTCAAACTTGAGTTGCTTGCAAATAAGTTTACGATAGCAATATAAAAAAACTCGCTAGAATTAATAAGCGGATCATCTAACCATAGCATTGGTCCATCCAATAATATTTTTAGATGTCATTTAATAAAAGATGATAATGTTAACTCTAGGATGACTCGCCTCATTCCTGAAACTATACAGTTTGCTCGAGTACCGATTTCTACCATCGACGAAGATACTATTCTTAAGTGGTGCAGTATTGATAAGAGACTAGGTATCCAATAATATCAAAATTAATTATACCTTATAATAATTCTGAACATGGAATAGAGTGGGCTCCTCTCGCAATTTAATTGATCAGGAATTCATCCGATCCTACTATGATACTATCCCACTTTATGCATAATTTTAGACCGAACTCATGGAGTGGTTCGCGGGCAGAACTAATGCAAAGATATATTCCATTATTATTAGAATTAAAAGAACATGAAAATACAATCATTTCAAACCAGGATACTCATCAAGAACGGTCTTTTTGCACTGAAATACATTCAATTCGCGAGTGGGAACTAGCTTATGAATTAGAGCGTAATGAACGTTTTGAATAAATTAATACACCATCCAGAGTATTAACCGCTACGTCTTTTTTCAAGATATACAGAAAGTTACAGACTGCTCGAATGCTGAGCAGTCTGTTTTTCAGGAAATTCACTTCTTCACCTTATAAAACTCATGATATAGCTTCATGAGCGCCCTTTTCTCAATCCTTGAAACATAGCTACGCGAAATCCCCAGCTCCTTCGCAATCTCCCGCTGCGTCCGCTCTTCCCCGCCATGCTCCAGCCCGAACCGACCTACAACAACTTCCTTCTCACGGTCATCCAAAATATCAAGGTTCCGATATATCTTGCTCTTCTCAATCTTCAGCTGCACTTTCTCCACGATATCGTCGGCCTCGCTGCCGAGAATATCGATCAACGTGATTTCATTACCCTCTTTATCCGTTCCGATCGGGTCATGCAGCGACACGTCCTTGCGCGTTTTCTTAAGCGAGCGCAGGTGCATCAATATCTCATTCTCGATACAACGGGCGGCGAACGTAGCAAGCTTCGTGCCTTTGCCGACTTGGAAGCTCTCGATGGCTTTAATAAGACCGATCGTGCCGATCGAGATGAGATCTTCGAGGTCTTCTCCCGTATTGTCGAACTTTTTGACGATATGGGCGACCAGCCGGAGGTTATGCTCGATGAGCATGTTGCGCGAGTGCTGGTTGCCCTCGGCCATCAGCTGCAAATGCTTCATCTCATCTTCCTCATGAAGCGGCTGTGGAAACGCATTGTTTTTGACGTATGACACAAGAAGCGATAATTGTTTAATGAACAATGCTATTGCCGCAAATAATCCAGGCATTGATTAGGCCACCTCCATGCTGTTATGACGCGAGTGAAAATCCAATTCTCCGCGCACTCATCCTCAACTTTCTTATAGTGTATGTGGGCAGTGGCCCATCTGTGCCTGTACGCCACGTTTTCTTGGGAGCACCAGTCATTCTTATTAATCGTGTAATTGCACGTTTCCTTATTTCGTCCAACTAAAAAACCTCCCTAATGGGAGGTCTTAGCAACTTAACCTTTTGGTGTTTCAATTGTAGCAGTGGCACTATCCCGGTTCTTTTTCATATGGCTTTGCCCTTGGCCTGGATACCACCAACTGAATCGTCCGAGTAACTTCATGGTGACCGGCACAAGCAGCATCCTGATGATGGTTGCATCTAGGGCGATTGCTACGGCCATCCCAAATCCAATCATCTGAATTGGCAATGAACCTGAGAACGCGAACCCGGAAAACACCGCCAGCATTAATAAAGCTGCTCCTGTAATCAACGGACCGGTTCTCTCCATTCCGGTCGCTATGCTTTGCTCATGGTGACCAGTATCATCAAATTCTTCTTTCATTCGTGAAACGAGAAACACTTCATAGTCTGTACTTAATCCGAACAGAAGCGCCATCAGCAGGAGAGGAACAAAATGAATGATATATCCATTGGCCGTGACCCCGAAAATGCTGCTTCCATGCCCTTGAGCAAAAACAAATACGAGAATTCCGTAAGTCGCGGAAACTGAAACCAAGTTAAGTATGATTGCTTTTAACGGCAGGAGAATACTTCTAAATGTGAACAAAAGAATGACGTAAATTAAACCAAGCATAATCGCCAAGGCCGGCAAAAGGCTTTCATTTACTTCTTGGGATGACTGGATGCCCGACATCGTTTCCCCACCGATAAGGAAGGTTGTCCCGTCGGTGAATTGGGCGTTCGGCAATATCTGGTCCCGCAATTTTTTGACGAACTCGCGGCTAGTATCACTTGATCCATAGGAATCCAGCTTCACTTCGATTACAGCAACATGCTTATTTGTGCTCAGGAAGCGCCCTAGCATTTTCTGTACATCCATTGGCAAGTTATTGCTTCCACTTTGCAGAACTTCTGCTGCAGTAGATGAAGGTACGCCCGGCAAGAACGAAGCGACTGACGTCACTGCTTCAACATGTTCTTCCACTTTCAGTTTATTCTGCAACTCCATAATCTTCGTGTATGCCTCTGAAGTATCCAATTTTTGCTTTTCATTTTTCAAGACAATATTGACCGGGCTTGTCACACCTTTTCCAAACGAACCCTCGAGCGTTTCAAAGCCGTGACGCAGTTCGTTGTTCTCGGGGAGGACGCGGAAGTCCGGCGAGTAAAGCTTCATATTTAACGCGGGCGTAGCGAAGATTAGTAGAAGCCCCAACGATAAAATTAAAAAAACAAACGGACGCTTCATCACCATATAAGTCCATTTTATCCAACCGCTTAATGTTTGATCTGGACGCTTCGGAAGGGGAATCTGAAACTTGTTGATATTCGTGCCTAATATGCTTAGCAGTGCAGGCATCAGCGTTATGCTAACCAAGCCTGTAACAAATACGACCACAATTCCGCCAAACGCTATCGATTTAATCACTGGCATGTCGACGATAAATAAAGCAGACAATGCGGCGATAACCGTAATCGCGGAGAACAGGACGGTGTGCCCGGCCGTTTGTACGGTGTGCACCACTGCCTCCTCCTTATTTTTGCTCTCAAGTTCCTTCTTGAAGCGGCTAACAATAAATAAAGAATAGTCGATGCCTACTCCAAGCCCTAGCATCATGGCAGAACTTGTAACGAAGGAGGAAAGCTCTACATGGTTTGCAACCCCTTTAATGATGCCCATCGCTAAGATCACGGCAGCAATTGTAACGAATAAGGACGTCAGCGTGGCAGCTACCGAGCGGTAAGCAAACAGTAAGACGATAATGATGAGCGGGAAAGCCAATGTTTCTGCTTTAGCCAGCCCTTGCTCTGATAGTTTATCACTTTCCCCTGCATAAGCAGCTGCACCGAGTAAATCTGCCTGGATGTTCAAGGAATCAGCTTGCGCTTTTAATCGTTCTTGATAATCAGGCAGCTTCTTTCTTAAATAATCTGACGCAATACTCATGTCCACGAAGGCAATGCTGACATGCTTATCCGTACCAATCATCCCTTGCCTGATGCCGGAAGATGCATCTAATAGGCTTAATACGCTGGATACTCCCTCCTCCGTCTTGAAGCGAGTAATCAGTTTCTGAAGTTTATCTTTGTACTCCGGGGTGCCCGCCTCATGATCAGGATCACGAACAAGCAGTGTCAGTGACGTTTCAGACCGGCCTGCAAAATCTTTCGACAATAGCTCACTTGCTTGTTTTGCCATGGATCCTGATACTTGCATTCCGCCACCACTGAGAACACTATCCAGCCCCCTGGCATTCATTCCACCTAACGCTATAATCAGGACCCATGCGATGACGATAATCCATCTTGCTTTATAAACAACTTTACCCAATCCCTTAAGCATGCGATTCAAATAGCCACCTTCCATTCTCAGATAATCCCTTGTGACCATCGATTATCACCTCTTCCAATTTTTATAAATTATAATCCACCGACCGGCGGTCGGTCAATAAGATTCCAAAAAATATATGTTTTTTGAAAAACCAAAAAAACTCCTTTCGATCACTTTTTTTGAGGCAAGTGATAAAAAGGAGTTTTATAAGAAGACTACTGTTTAGGTGCCCGTAGACTATTAGCGAACAATCCGTTTCTGCTTCGCAGCCTCCAGCCATTGCGGGAATTCATCCAGCAGCCGGTCATAAAGCGCCTCATCGGACACCGTCTCGATGCGGTCCCAGTGGATGAAATTCGCGTTATCGACAACGCGACCGGCCATCGTATCAAGGCGCTTTAGCACCTCGAAATTCGATTTGCCTATGCCAACGAATTGCCAGAAAATCGGGAGCACAGCCGAGCGGGTAATCACTTTCTGAATCGACTTCAGCACGCCTCCATCGTTGATAAAAATAACGAATGCAGGCAGCTCCGATTCCTCTTCTACCGTATATTTGCGAATGACATCTTCCATGACCGGAGGCTCGTTGTTACGGCCGAATTTATGGACCGAAGGATCGTTCAATATCCGTTTCTTCACATATCCCTCAAGCTCTCGCTCCGTCACCGGCGCCAAGCGCGAAAACTCATTATCGTACACCCATACATCCAATTGGGCGTTGTCATCGAATTGGCAAGCAATTGCCAGAATGCGTTCGACCACATCCTGCACCGTTCCGTTTTGGTACAACGAGTGCATGGAGCCCGAGATGTCGAGCACGACCCCAACGCGAGCGACAACGCCAGCGATGTTCTTTTTGGTCAAAGTGATCGATACCGCTTTTTTGCGCAAATCAATCGTTGAAATCGGCTTCGCTGGATGCTCCGCCACTACGGCTGCCGGATGGGCTTCCTCAACTTGCGCCGCCGCTGCAGCAACTTCCGCAGACGCGTCCGATTCCTCCAGCTCCAAGCCGTAATGCGTCACTAATGCTTCCATTCCGCCATGAAAACCGCTGCCCACCGCGCTAAATTTCCACTCGCCTTGGTGGCGATACAGCTCACCTACCACAATAGCCGTTTCTTCGGAGACCGTGTCCCCACAGTCATAGGAAGCGATCTCTCCAGCTCCGCCCTGCTCTTCATCCTTCAGCTTCACGTACAAAGACGAAACGTCCTGCATCGTATGCCCACGTTTGGTGCTCTCGTAAATCGTCACCGTAACAGCAAGCCTAGCAATTCGGTCCGGCACCTGATCAAGCTTGACGCTAAGCGTGCCTTTGCCGCCGGCCTCATCTTGGGTATACACGACTGCGCCATCGAGCGAATATGGATTCCCGTAGAAAATTAGATCCTCGTCCCGCTCACAACGCAGATTTTCAGATAACATGAAGATGGAAGCATCTACGTTTACATTCGGGTTTTTCACCGTCCAGCCAAACGCAAGCGTCAACCGCTTCAAGGCACGCCCCTTCGTTATATCGATCTTCTGCCCTTTGCTTAATTGCATACGATGTCCCCCAGCTACGTATAGTGGTTAGTTGCTATCATATTGATTCTGTTCATGACGGTCGAATCCTTTAAACCGCGTCCCTTTAAATGTCAGGTAGCCATAATCGCCTTCGGCCAGCAGCCCATAATCCCGCGGGGTAACCCGGAATTCCGTTCGGCTGCGATTCGCGAATTCGAATGTAATGTAATAACTAGTGCTCGCGCTAGAATCCCCATCACCGCCAGAAACTCTCGTCCGCTTGCTGACGATATGGCAATATTCCGTAAGCAGCTCAGCCGCTTGATTGGATAAGCCGGTTGATACGGCTTTTGCCACTCCTGTAACAATGCCGCCAACAATTAAGATCACGATAATCGCGAAGAAAAACTGCATAAACACCGGCATATCGCCAAATAAGCTTACGAAACTAGGATCATTCATGGCCATCTCTCCCTCAACTCTCATTGTTGAAACTGCACCAAGAAGCGTTGGATCTCCGAAGGTACGATTGAATAGTTGACTATGCTGTTATGATTCGCTCCCTTTACAATCACCGTCTGCTTCTCGCCACCCCATTGCTGCATAAGGGCATGTGATCTGGCAGGTGAGATCGTCTTATCCCGATCGCCGATTAGCGTTAACACCGGTGTCGTGATCTTTGGCGCTAGCTCGGCTGATCTATAATGATTATGCATGAGAAACGGAGGAAACAACGGAAATAAATCTTGCAAAACATTTTCATACGTATCATAAGGAGAAATAAGGACAACGCCAGCCGCTGCACGTTGGCTCGCCACATATGCCGCAACGCCTGACCCTAAGCTTCTGCCCAAAATAACGACGTGGCTGGGATCGACATCCTCTCTTTGGACAAGCGTATCGAAGGTGGTTAACGCATCCGCTTTCAGATTGCCTTCATCAGGCTTGCCTTCACTCCGCCCGTATCCCCGATAGTTCGCATACGCGATATTCCAACCTTCAAGCTGTCCAAAAAAGCTTAGCGGCACATTTTCATTGTTTCCGCCATAATAAATCAACAACGGCGCGCTCTCAGCAGCGGATTGATTAATAAACCATCCTTGTAATTGGACATGGCCATTCGGCTCCACGATCAATTGCTCACGATTTGGAAAATGGCTCGCCACAAACGTTTCGGCTCTTTCAGACAATGCAGGGGACATGTAAAGCATGCGATCTTGGATCAAATAAACCGCACTCACCATTGCCCCGTAACCTAATGCGAGTGTAATCATGATCAACCCAACCATCGTTGCTAGCCGTTGCTTCGCATAAACCTTGAACAATAGAACGCCCCACGTTGCACACAACAGTAAGGTTAAACACGCAACAGGCCATAAAATCGGCAATTCACTGGATTGTTGAATCCGGGCGACAGGCCGAATGAAGAAGAGCAATGTGACTGCAGCGGCACCGAAAACAACTGCAAATAATCGAATCCATTTCCCGCTTTTTCGGATGGCTATCCCATTCATTACGTTCGCGTTTGCTGGCCTTAATTGCCGGGGTTGCTGAATTAGCGGATGATTCATTCTATCAATCTCCTGTCCCATATTATCCCAGTCGCATAAAATGTACCATATTCCCTTATCCTTGGGTCGAATCCGAACATCAATTTTCGCTAAAACTTTCGCCCGGGGACCTGTCAGGAGCCTAATGGCATTGGTCGTTGACCGCTGATCGTTCACCGTCAGCTATCGGCCGTCGACCTGCCACCTTCGACCTTCGGCTAGCTACCGTTCACCGTCAAGCTTGACCATCGGCTATCGACCGTCGACCGTCGGTCATCGGCTATCGGCCGGCTTTACTGACCGGCTGCTCGAATTCGCTCTCCGAATTGCTGTTTGCTGTCGGATTTGCCGTAACGGACCGGAAAGCCCTTATTTCGCTCAAATCAGGCTGTTTGAAATTTTAACGGACTCCACGGCCGTTATTTCGTCCAAATTGCACCATTTGATGCATTTTCAACGGGATTAACGCCTCTGGAGTCCGTTACAGCTCAAACCTCCCGTTTTTCGGCGCAATAACGGCCGTGGAGTCCGTTAGCGTCCATTGCCGTCCACACCAAAAAACCGCCAGCGCTTCATGCGCAGACGGTTTTCTAATTCGGCCTAATAAAAGTTGAGCTGCTGGCAAGGAGCAGGAGCAGCCTATAACCAATCTGTGTTTCCTACTAGCCCTATTCGCCTTCCGCCTGCGGAAACTGCAGCTCATACAGCTCTCGGTAGCGCCCGTCCAGCCGCAGCAATTGCTCATGCGTGCCGCTCTCCACGATGCTCCCGTGCTCCAGTACATGAATGTTGTCCGCTTGTTGAATCGTCGACAGCCGATGCGCGATGACGAGGCATGTTCGCCCTCGAAGCAGCTTTCCGAGCGCCTCTTGGATCAGATGCTCCGATTCCGTATCGAGCGAAGCAGTCGCTTCATCGAGAATGATGAGCTCCGGATTTTTCAGAATAACTCGGGCAATGGAGATGCGCTGCTTCTGGCCGCCGGACAGCTTCACGCCCCGTTCGCCAATCGCGGTATCATAACCGTCTGGGAACGCCTCGATAAAATCATGCGCATTCGCTGCGCGGGCAGCAGCCATCAGCTCTGCCTCAGTTGCATCTTGTTTGCCATAACTAATGTTATCCCTAACGGAGCCATTAAATAATATGATGTCCTGGGAGACGATGCCAAGCCGTTCACGCAGCGATGCAAGTGACACTTGGCGGAGCGGGTAGCCGTCAATCGTAATTTCGCCCGCCTGCGGCTCATAAAACCGGGCAATTAAATGGGCAATCGTTGTTTTGCCCGAGCCCGAGGACCCGACTAACGCCGTTACTTTCCCCGCTTCTAACGTTAAATTGAACCGTTCCAGCACCGCCTTATCGCCCGAACCGGAATAACGAAAGCTTACATCATGAAACTCCACTTGCCCTTGAATCCGCGGAAGGGAAATCGCGTCGGGTGCATCAATGATTTCAGGCTTTGTGTTCATAATTTCAGAAATCCGCTCGTATGCTGCCGCCGATTGCTGGATCGTATTAATAATCCGGCTGAAACGCCGAATCGGATTTTGGAGCAGCCGCAAGTATGCAATAACAGCAACGACCGTGCCAACGCTCAAGTAGCCTTTCATCGTCAGCCAAGCGCCGAACACGAGCACAATTGCAAGCCCGAGATAATTCAGCAGATCAATGACGGGCTCGTACATCGCACGAAGCTTCGTTACGCGGATGTTCGCCTCCATATTTCGTTTGCTGTGGCGGGCAAACCGTTCCGATTCCAGCGATTCAGTCGCGAACGATTTGATCAGCCGAATGCCCGAAAGCGTATTTTGCAAATGGTCGCTTACCTCCGCCACCGATTCCTGCACCGTACGGAACGAGCTGCGCATGCGCTTGCCGAACAGTCTCGTCGTCATCACCATAAGCGGGAATGTCGCCAGCAGCAGCACCGTCAGCCGCCAATCCAAGAACAACATATAAACCGTAATTGCGCTGAACGTGAATAGGTCCGTCACAAGCTGAATCATCGTGGACGAAATCAGCTGTTGGAGCACGCCGACATCGCTTGTCACCCGAGACATAAGATCGCCCGTCCGGTTCCGGTCGAAGAAGCCAAGGTCCAGCCGGTTAATATGCCGGTACAAATCATTGCGTAGATCGTAAATGACACGCTGCCCGAGTGATGCCGTGGTTGATGCACTGAGATAGTTCAGTATGCCAAGCAGCAGAGCTGCTCCCATAATGCCTGCCCCTAACCCTGCTAACTGGTTATAATGTTTTCCGGGAATAAGGACATCAATCGTATAGCGCGTTAACTGTGGAATCGTAAATTCCAGCAGCGAGATCGCAATGATGCATAATATAGCAACGATAAGAAGCTTCCATTGTACGCGTGCATGCTCGAAAATCCGGCTGAGCATGTGCCAAATGCTTGCCGGCTTTACTTTCTCTCCATTGCCGAATTTGCGCATTCCGCCACCGGGGCGATAAGTATGTGCTCGATACGGCTCAGCCATCATGCGCCCCCCCTTTATATTCTTATTAGAACCAACAGCAAAGAGATGCACATCCAAGCATGGATACGCATCTCCTTATGTCAAGCTAGGTTACTTCCCAACAATAATGCCATGCAACGCTTGCGTGCCTTGATCTGCGCCGCCTTGCGCCATCAGCCGCTCATACAACGACTGCGCTAGCTTCAGCCCCGGCAGCTCAAGGCCCATCTCAGCAGCAGATTCAATCGCAATGCCAATGTCCTTCACAAAATGCTTCACATAAAATCCCGGCGCATAATCGCCTGCGATCATCCGCGGCGCAAGGTTCGCCAGCGACCAACTGCCTGCTGCGCCCGACTGGATGCTCTTGAGCACCTGTGTTTGGTCCAGCCCTGCCGACTTCGCGTACGCAAGCGCTTCGCTCACGCCGATCATATTCGATGCAATCGTGATCTGATTGCACATCTTAGTGAATTGGCCCGCCCCAGCCTCGCCTTGATAGACAATATTCGTGCCAAGCAGCGTCAACAGCCCCTCCACCGCATCGAAGCCTTCCTTCGGTCCGCCAACCATAATCGACAGGCGCGCTTCCCGTGCGCCGATGTCCCCGCCTGATACAGGCGCATCCAATGCGCATAGCCCCCGTGCCGCAGCAGTGGCTGTAATTCGCTTCGCCAGCGCAGGGCTTGATGTCGTCATATCCAGCAAATACGCGCCGGGGCGAGCATGCGCCAGCAATCCTTCTTCGCCTAAATAGATGCTCTCCACATCGCTCGGGTACCCAAGCATTGTGAAGATCACATCCGCCCGCTCCACCACTAATCGCGGCGAATCCTGCCATTGCGCCCCAGCCTGCACAAGCTGGTCCGCCCTTGCTTTGGTCCGGTTATATACGTGGACTTCATAGCCGTTCCGCAACAGATGGCCTGCCATGCTCGCTCCCATAATGCCTGTGCCGATGAACCCGATCACGCTATTTTTCGTTATTGCCTTCTGCTGCGCCGCCATTGAAATTCCACCTTTCTATACCCCTAGTATAAACGTTCTGCCTAATTCTTACTTTACGAAAATATGGCCGCCAATCGTCGCTGTCACCGTACGTGATTTGAACCAATCGTTCTGCTTGGCGTTAACGCCGTTAAAATATAATCCGCCGTTCGTCGGGTCATTGCCCTTCGCCGCATCAATCGCCGCACGGAACGCCTCCGCATCCGGTTCGAGCCAATATGTACCGCTATCTATCGTATGGAATGCGCCAGGCGCAAAGATGACATCTTCAATCGTATCCGGAAAATCTTTCGAAGCGACGCGATTCAGCACGACAGCGGCAATTGCCACCTGGCCGTCATATTGTTCGCCCCTTGCTTCAGAATAAACGATTCGCGCCAGCATGGACAAGTCGGCCCGGCTGACCGTTACTTTTTTGAGCGCATGCATCGTTGTTTGCCCGACGACGCCTGTTTGCGCTATGGCTGCCCCTTTTTGAAAACGTTGAACAGCAACCTTCGTTCCATCGCCATAGTTGCCGTCTGCTTCCGAGCTTAAATAGCCGAGCATCCGAAGCCGTTGCTGCAGGTCTACAACCTGCGGACCCGTGCTTCCAACTGACATAGTTACGAAAGCATTGCTCGCTTCTGCCTGCGCCTGCGGGATGGCGATCCATGACAACAACAGGAGAGCAGCGACATATAGCCTGATCTTGTTGAACATCAATTTAAGTACCTCCAATGACGTAATTGAGCGAAAATAATGGCATGAAAACGATCACACGCGTTCAATTGTATCATTATTGGCCATTCTCCAACGTTTTCCTAGAGAATTCTAATGTTCCATGGCGGACATATTCCGATGTTCTCTCGGACAAATTAGTTGCATGAAGGAAACATTCCGTGGAAGAAGGAGGTACCTAAGACAATGGCAATATGGGTTGCAGCCGGGCTGCTAGCTGGGGGATTGTTGGTCATTAATACGATTTTTGCTTATCAAGCCGTCCACATCGATCATGCTTTGCTGCGAGCTGCATGGTATCACTTCAAGCTGCTGCCCTGCTTCTTTGTGGCAAATTTGATGATCGGTTATGGCGTGGTGGGCGTGCAAAAATCGTTTGGCAGCTTGACCTTCTCGCTTAGCTTAGCCAAAGGCATCGAGCTGGCGTTATGCGTGGTCGTCGGCTGGTGGTTTATGAAGGAAGCGCCGACTTGGCGAACGCTCGTCGGGTTGCTAGTCGTGCTGGGCGGGTTTGTCATTATGAAATGGAAGCCTGCGGGGTAATCAAGCCTGCGATGAAGGATGAGCCGCCCTCCTCGCTCCCAATCGATCCAATAGACGCACCGTGCCATACAGCAAGCCGCATAACAGCCATACGACTGGCTCGAGCTCGATCAAGTACCATGGCCAAGGGCCAAGCCAGTCGAGCATCGAGCCGCCGACAGGCTTCCAAGCGAGAAACATATAGTTTGTGCCCGCGATCGCGTTCACGATAGCACCAGGAATGGCGAACACATGAAGTGCAATGACCGCCATTGGCAAGGAACGCAGCCTTGGACGAAACTGCTCCACTGCTGTCATGTAGACTGATGCTGCAATAATGCCGATGTGCCCCACGAAAAAGTGAAAATACCGAAAATGAGGGAACGTCTCTGTGAGATCAGGCGTGAGCATCGCTTGCAGCGCGCCAATCGTGCCTAAGTAAAAGAGAATTTCATATAGCCTCTGGCTGCGGGTTAGCAGCATGATGGCTGATAGCCACAACGATATTGTGCATAGCTGGAACGGGAGTGCGCCTATGCTCCATTCATGGCGCATGGTATAGGTGAGATAGAGAGCCAACTCGGATATCGCCAGCACGAGCGCGATGGCAATGGCTGCTGCCCTGCTTGCTTTTTTATGGCTGCGAAGCTGCCTGCGCAAGAGAATGAAGCCTATGCACACGGCCGCACAGCCGATTAATGCGCCCCAATGGGCTGCCGAATATGGTTGGAACATACGCAGTCCCCCTTTACATTTATTGAAAGAGTTAGCCTAATTGTAAAATGGGCCTAATGGCGGGACTAGTACCATCTTTTTTTGGTACCAAAAACGAACAGCACCTCCGCTTCCATGCTTGGCTTCAAAGCCTTCAGGAGCAGAGGTGCTGTTTATTGTTTATTGCTTATTGCGATGCAGCTACCATTTCGTTCAACGCTACATTATGCGCGTGCTTCCGCTTGAACCGCAGCATTGGGCATGGAACGGGGCAGCGTCATCTCCACAGGCTGGATGCCGCCTTTGTCCACCAGCTCGATATAGCTGCCGAATTCATCGCGCTTCACCAGGATCGAATCCTGATGCGGCTGCAAATCACCCGCTGCATCAATATCGAGCGGCATCGCTTGCTCTTGCTCCGCTACCGCGTCAACGAGCTTCACTTTCACATGATAGGTTGTTTTGCCATACCGATACTCGACTTCGAAGGACGGCCAATCCCGTGGGACAGCTGGTCTCAAGTACAGCCGATTCGAACGGCGCTGCAGCCCGATAATCCATTCCAAGCCCGCTTGGTACATCCAGCCAGATGCGCCAGTATACCAAGTCCAGCCTGCGCGGCCTTTGACAGGATCACGCGTGTACACATCGGCCGCCATAACATAAGGCTCTCCTGCATACTTTCGTACGTCACTCTCGCTGCGCGCATGCGTTACCGGGTTCAGCAGATGGAACAGATCCATCGCTTTGTCTCCATTGCCAAGGCCACACCATGCGACGATGCTCCAAATGACGCCATGCGTATATTGGGCCCCATTCTCGCGCAGCCCCGGCGGATAGCCCTGAATGTAGCCGGGACTCGGGTCAGTCCGGTCGAATGGCGGCGTAAGCAGCCGTGCGACCATTATGTCCCGATCCACCAGCTCGCGATCGAAGGAAGCCATAGCTTGCTGCGCTTTCTCCCTCGGCGCTGCACCGGAAATAACGGACCAGGACTGGGCGATGGCGTCGATCCGGCACTCTTCGTTATGCGTCGTGCCGAGCCAATTGCCTTCATCGGTACGTGCGCGTCGGTACCATTCACCGTCCCATGCGCTCTTGTCAATCGCTGCCGCGATTGCTTCCCGGCGTGCACGGTATTCTGCCGCACGCTCAGCATCTCCCCGCCGATCACATACCTCTGCGAACTGGCGCAGCACTTCACATAGGAACCACCCAAGCCAGACGCTCTCGCCTTTGCCTAGATCGCCAACCGAATTCATCCCATCGTTCCAGTCACCGATGCCCATGAGCGGCAAGCCATTTTCGCCGAAGCGGGAAGCCCGCTCAATGGCGCGTACGCAATGTTCATAGACCGTGCTTCGCTGCTCGGACAAGACGGTCGCCTCGTACCGCTCATGCTCCTCATCTGTGAGCATTGCACTCGTGAGGTAAGGCGCCATTTCATCCAATACCGATTCATCATCGGTTTGTGTAATATATCGCGCGGCTGTGTACGGCAGCCAGAGCAAGTCATCGGAGTATTTGGTCCGAATGCCACGCTCAGTCTCTTCATGCCACCAGTGCTGCACATCGCCTTCTTCATATTGATGCGCAGCATGCAGCACGATTTGCGCTCGCGTAATATCCGGCCTTGCATGCAGCATGGACAACGAATCCTGCAATTGGTCGCGGTAGCCAAAAGCGCCGCCTGCTTGATAGAAAGCCGTCCGCGCCCACATCCGGCAGCAAAGCGCTTGATAAAGCAGCCAGCCGTTAAGCAAATAGTTCATTTCCTTGTTCGGCGTCGTTACCTTCGCCTGCAGCGTCGTCTCTTCCCAGAATTGGACAACCTCTTCGTAGGCCGCTCGGCATGTTTCGGCTTTGCTGTACTTGCGCGCGATTGCCAATGCACCCTCGCGAGAGTGTTCAGCGCCGAGCAGCACGTAAACGGTTTTCGAGGCTCCCGCCTCGATCGTAAGCTTCAATTGCACCGCACCGCATGCATCATGCGAAACACCGATATAGTTGGACAGCTGTGCCCGCTTCATCGCCTCCGGGGACGCTGGCGTGCCGCCTCGGCCAAGCCATTCGGCTCGATCCGATGTATACGAAAGGCGAGGCGGCTGGCCAGATTCAGCTTCCACCCCCGGGACCGCTCCTGCTCCAGCCTCATCATGAATGCTCAAAAACGCCCAATCGTCATGGAACGTTTCTTGGTAAGCGTTTCGGACGAGCATCGCGCCCGCATCCGCATCCCATTCGGTCACGATATGCGATGCACTAATGGATCGTTTCACGCCAAGCACCCAGTCGCATACATACGAAACCGACAGTTCCCGCTGTTGGCCCGTTGCGTTGTTGAGCGTGAGCTCGACGATTTTGACCGGATCGGATTTGGGCACATACACCGTCATTTGCTGCGTGAGGCCAAGCTCTGTCTTATTGAATCTCGTATAGCCGCGGCCATGCGACACGATACAAGGTGCATCGGCCGAGGCTGGCGCCGGCGACGGTGAACCAAACGCGCCAGTCTGCTCATCGCGAATGTAGCAGGCTTCGCCCGGATGATCGAGCACCGGGTCATTCGACCAAGGCGTTAGCTTGAACTCCCGGCTGTTCCGCCACCAGGTGTAGCCGGTGCCTAGCTCTGTGACGAGGAAGCCAAATTTTTGATTCGCCATCACATTGCTCCATGGGGCTGTTAAGAACTTGTCACCGCGCAAGTTGATGCGATATTCCTTCCCATCCGCCGTGAATCCGCCCCAGCCGTTGAATAGCTCCAGCTCGGCTTCTGGGCTTTCTGCAGTTGGCGGGGCATATTGATAGCCTTGCCGCCCTTCATGGAATGACAGCATCGCTTCGCCTTCAGCGTCAATAGACGGCTGTCCTGCCAGCGCCTTCAACTGCGCCTTCAAGCTCGGCCCGTCTGCGCGAAGCACGACTCGAGCAACGGCAAACAGCAATATCCGCTCTTCGGCAGACAGCTGATTCGCCGCTACCGGATAAACCCCGCCGGGGCGAACCGCTTGCTTGTCGACATTTTGCTCGATTGCGACACGCAAGTTATCCGACACATCCTGTTGGTAACCGCCTGCTGACTCGTTCAAGATAACCAAGTCATACGGCAGCCCACGCCGGCACAAATACCCATGTCCGCTCATCAGCCGAATCGCGAACGGCAGCTGTGACCGATCTTCAAGCGTCAGAAGCACAATCGGCAAATCACCCGAAATGCCCATCGGCCAAAGGCCAGATTGCCCTTTGCCATTCGCCGCAATGCTCTGTGCACGTTCTGGGCGAAGTGGCGCCGGGTACAAGATGCGGCCAGCAAGCGTATGAAACAACGAAGCTTCATGCGCGGTTAACCGTTGGTGGCGCAGGTCAATTCGGCTGTGCGTCCACGCCAGCTGGAACGTCCGCTCAATCTGCTGCTCGCCGCAAAGCGCTTGCGTAATGCTAAGCGCTTCATCACGGGATTCGGCCGTTCCTGTAATCGCGAACAGCTTCACCTGTTCGCCTGGGCCAATCGAGACGCGCCGGCGAATGGCGAATATCGGATCCAGAACAGCGCCAATCGTGCCTGATAAGCGGCTGCTTAAGCTTTGCGGATGCAGTAGCGTATGCCCTCGGCCGATGAAGCAAGCGCGATCCGTTTCGTATTCGATCGGCCCTAGAGCATCGCAGCCAATCGACAACGATTGAACCGCCCATCTTGGCTTCTCGTGGCTGTCGCGCGGCCGGCGAACGGCCAACAGGCATTCCCGATCCGCGTCGTATTCCGTTTGGACGAACAGCTTGCTGAATGCGGGATGCGCATCATCCGCATTCGGCGGCGCTAACGCCAGCTCCGTATAGGTCGTTACTTCAACGATGCGTATTTCTGGGCTCGTATTCGTCACCATGATCCGCCGTACCTCAGCTGGATATTCAGGCGATACGCAGATGTCCATCTCCGTCTCGAAGGGGCCGTCCTTCCGCAGGAAGCTCGCTTGGTGCAGCGAAAATTGTGTGCGCATTTCAGCCGAAGCGACTCGGCTTGGCTCATAAGCTGGCGACCATACCGCACCATTGCTCACATCACGAATGTACATGCCGATGCCAGGCGGATCGATGACGGGATCCTCTCGCCAGCGCGAAATCGAGATGCCGCCCAGCCGGGTAAAGCCCCCGCCATTATTCGAGACGATAGAAGAGAATGCGCCATTGGACAGCACGCATACCTCTGGAACGGGGGTAATTGAATCCGTGAACTCCCGCAGCGGTGCCACGCGTTCCTGCTCCTCCACAGCGGTCGTTCGCGACGTATAAGCTTTGGCCGAATCCGCAATTAACGCCGGTTTCTCCGGCATGCGCTCTTGCAGCAGCAGCTCTGCCGCTTGAACCCGCTTGTCCGCATGGAAACGGTCGACCATCGTGCGCGGCAGCAGCATGTTTGCCAGCGTCAGCAGGCTCATGCCTTGGTGATGCACCATGAAGCTGCGAATGATGACGGAGCGTTGGCCTTCTGGCATCCGCTTATCCGTGCAATCGATCGCTTCGTAATAGCCATGCTCTCCCCGTGCGCCCATCTCCCCCATTCGGCGGAGCGACTCGAGCGCTTCGTGCTTCGCATAGGGGAGCGCCATAATAGCCGCATACGGCGCAAGCACAAGATCTTCCTCAAGCCCACGCTGGAACCCGAGCCCCGGCACGCCAAACGCATGGTACTGGTAGTTCATTTGATAATCAAACGCGTAATAACCGGATTCCGAAATGCCGAACGGCACGCCGCGCTGATTCGCGTACTCGATCTGCCGGCGTACGGCTCCACGGTACGTTCGATCCCAAAGGGTATTTCGGTACGTCCGCATGAGCAGCGCCGGCATCAAATATTCGAACATCGTGCCGGACCAAGACAGCAGCGTCGCATCTTTGCCCGACTTGGTCATCGCACGCCCAAGCTTGAACCAATGCGCAGCGGGCGCTTGGCCAAATGCGATCGCAAGAAAACTCGCCTGCCTCGCTTCGGATGCCAGCAGGTCGTATAAAATCGTTTCCTTCCGGTCAGCAGAAGCATGGTAGCCTAACGTGAACAATTGGGAAGCATCATCATACAAAGGCGCAAACTCGGTCCCGTTAATGAGCTTTGCCAGCCTGTCGATGAGGCGCAGTCCCCGTTCGCGAGAAGCAGTTTCGGCCTTCTTCCCGCCATTTGGCATTTTGCCAGCGATATAGTCGGATATGCCTTCCTTGACCGTAATCAAATAACCGACGAAATTGCCGGAATCTACCGTCGAGACATAAAGCGGCGGCAGCGGGCGCAGCGTATGGGTTTCATACCAATTGTACAAATGGCCCTTCCACTTCTCCATCCGTTCGATCGTGTCGACCGTCCGCTCCATTCGCTCCAGCATGTCTCCCGTTTCAATAAAACCAAAATCCCTCGCAGCCAGCGTACAAGCCAGCTGCAAGCCAATATTCGTCGGCGACGTCCGTCTCGCTGGCCCGTTAGGCGGGTCCAGCTGGACGTTATCCGGTGCGAGCCAATTGTCCGATTGTACGGCATATTGGTCAAAATACGACCAAATATCAGCCGCGAGCTTCGTCAGCTCGGTCCGCTCATCCTCAGACAGCGGCTTATCCTTCTTCGCAGGCGGCGAGCTAATCCAACGGACAACGGCTGGCGCAGCAAGCCAAACAACTGCAATTGCTAGGCCTGTCCAGCGAACGGCCGCATAAGCGGACAACAACGAAACC
This sequence comes from Paenibacillus sp. MMS18-CY102, assembly GCF_009789195.1. GTDB lineage: Bacteria > Bacillota > Bacilli > Paenibacillales > Paenibacillaceae > Paenibacillus_T. The sequence goes on from NZ_WSTC01000032.1 coordinate 25,986, forward strand.
GCGCCGTAGGCGAGGGCGATCGCAATTCCCCATCCAAGCCCATATATCGCACGCTGCTTCTCACTTCTGCGCTCCACTTCCGCTGAGCTTGTCCATTCCAGCAAATGTTGGCGGGAGCGGTACATGCGAAACAGCGATCGGCCGATTGCGTCGATCATCAATACCGTTTGATACGGCAGAGTAACGATCGTGACTACGGATTGCCCAAGCGCCGAGAGCAGCGTCCTAGGCTTACGCATTAATCGCGCAGGCTGCACGAGAGAGCGGATAATCGGCATGCCCAGCGTCAACAGCGCGATAATGGCCATCACTGCCCATGCCCGAACCGGCAGGAAAGCGGCGGCAATGAACAAGGCCGTTAAGCCAGGAAGCAGCAAACTGCGGCGCAAATTATCGATAATTTGCCAGCGGGTAAGCGGCGCCAGATCCACGGCTTGCAGCTCTCCCGTCCGATTGCATACGCGCGGCATTAGCCAGCAAAGCAGTTGCCAATCCCCCCGCACCCACCGGTGCAGCCTCTTCTGGTAGGCAAGAAACGTCGCGGGGTGCCCATCGATTAATTCGATATCGCATAATAAGCCCCCACGGAGAAATCCGCCTTCGAGCAAGTCATGGCTGAGCACCGTATTGTCGGGAATGCGCTCGCTGAGCACTGCTGCGAACGCCTCAATATCGATAATCCCTTTGCCCGTAAAAATCCCTTGCCCGAATACGTCCTGATACGGATCAGACATCGCGAAGGCATAGGGGTCGATGCCCGGTTCGCCTGACCACAATCGGGCAAGCCGGGAGTTCGAGACCGATTCGTAGCTAATGCCGATTCTCGGCTGAAGCACGCCATAGCCTTCCACTACACGGGTTCTTGAAGCGTTCAGGCGCGGGCGATTGTAAGGCAAATGCATCGTCCCGACCATTCGTTGCGCCGCACCAATCGGCAATTCTGTATCTGCATCAAGCGTTATCAAGTACCGAACATCACGAAGCTCTTCGCTTGGGACCTTGCTTGCCAAGAAGCTCGTATTGGCATCCCCGCGCAGCAAACCGACAAATTCCACCAGCTTGCCCCGCTTGCGCTCCCAGCCCATCCAGACGTTTTCCGCTTCATTCCATTGCCGTTTGCGCTGGAACAGGTGGAACGTCCGTCCGCCATCTTCACGCGGATGCTGTTCATTCAGCCGGGCAATTCGCTCACGGGCTGCGCGAAGCAAAGCTTCGTCGCCAGGCGCACGTTCATTCGACGCATCGGTGTAGTCTCCCAATAACGCGAAGTACAGTTGATCATCCCGATTGGCCAAATAGTGCAGCTCCAGCCGATCGGCAAGCTCCTCCACTTCCTCTGGCTTGGACCAAATAATCGGCATGGCAACAAGCGTCTTCGCCTCAGCTGGGATGCCCGATGATAGGTCATATCGAAGCAGAGGGCGCGTGCGCGCTGCGCTTCCAATCATGCCATGGCCAACCGTGATCGCCCATTCAGCCGCTGGCATCAGCAGCAGTACGATAACCGCTGCCCACATGCCAGCCGTTAAGCCTGCATCGATGCCAACCCACGCTGTGAAGCCAGCTGCGAATACGATGAAAGCTGCAGCTATCGACATTGCATAAGCCGAGCCCCGATTCCTGCGGACTGCAGCCCCGCGCAGCTTGCGCGGCTCACTGCAAGCATGGAGCGATTGATGCAGCTGCTCTACGCCGCTCGCATCAAGGAGATAAAATGCCGCGAACGTATCACGCGGAGCTGCTCCGCTCCGGTCCACAGGATGCAAATCCCCTTTGAGGTCGATATGAAACGCCTCGCTGCCATGGCGCTCCGCTCTCGTGCCCGCCAATGCAATCGCTTGCGAAGCGATCAGGTTTTCAGGGACGCCAAAGCGTGAGGCAAGCTGCTCCACGCGATGGCGAATCGTATGCCGGCTCGTCTCGTCAAGTTTGCGATATGTGCCGGAATGCTCGGTTATTAACGTACGCTCAACAACGCTAATTTGCTCGAATGCCTGCTTCCATTGCCCGCGCGACAACGTACGAATGCTGCCGATCAGGTGGCCGCACTCCACTTCATGCGCTGCCTGAAGCTGATGCTCATACGTTACGATGCGGTTCAAATGCTCCGTTCCGGTATCCAGCTTGCATACGAGCCATTCGCGCACTGTGTTTGCATCATCCGCCCATTCATTCAGGTGGCTGATCAAATGTACGAGAACCGCGCCCGATAACGGCAGGGAATCGCCTTGCCGTTCAAGCGCCTCCTTGATATCGGACGCGACGAGCTTCGTATCTGGCGGCCCAAGCGCCTTCAAGAGCCGCTCCACTCTTGTGCACGCTTCATGCCGCTCTCGAACTTCACGCATCAGATCGGCCAGCCTGCTAATCGCTGCAATTCGAAGAAGCACGGGCATGGACCATGCTTCCGCCAGCGTTAGTGCAGCAATCTCTTGATAAGCGTTCACGAACGAAGCCAGCGACTCGACCGTAAGCAGCCCATTCGTGGAACGGTAATAAACGTCACTCATCGCAAGCGTGCGCGGCCTTCCGTCGGTTTTGAGCCAGGTTAGTTTACGAAGCAAGCCGCGCTTAAGCTCCCGCCTAACGACTAACGCTTCCTTCTCAATAAAATCTGCATGATCGAGCAGCCATTGCTCTGCGGGCTGGGTGCATGCGCCCCCGTCCGCTTTCAACACGGCAGCAAATTGCCGAAGGCTGTCCATATCACGTTCCCAAGCACGCATGACGCCAGTTTCATTAGGCCGCGTTACGCCCGGATTATGAACAAGTGCCAGCTCATGCGCCTTCTGCTCCAGTTGCTCGGCATTAAGTATCATGGGTCCCCTTAATTCCTCTCGTGTGTATAATTGGCCAGTATCGGCTTCGGGATAAATACGAATAGAGGCAACCGCAGCATTCCGTGCTGTACAGTTGCCTTAAGTAAATATTCCCAAACCTGCTGCTTTTTATGACCTCCTGCATGCAAAAATTATGCTTATACAGCGGCCATAGGCCGCTTATGGCCAGACGGGTTGAGTGTCAACCATTCGAACCCTCGCTTTCAGGCACATTGGCCATCCAACAAGTTAGCCATTGCAGTTTGTAAAATGAACTGGCAGGTTGGCAACGTTATAGCATGCCTCATTGCAATTCGTGCAAAGGCGTAGCGGCGACTACCTCGATTTAGACGCTATCAACACCTATTCAGCGCTTGCCATTGCACGATCTGCAATGGCAGCTCCATTTCGAACATTTTGGAGCACTATTCGTTGTAACAAATGCAATGGCAATCGTGCTGAATGTTCTCACCCCCGCCATTAGTCACCTTAGACGCTGCAAGTGAGGGTTGGCGAGATGTGCCCATCACCCGACGCCGGCACAAGGAACGCAAAATAAAAAGCTCGGGAGACCCGAGCTTTAAGATATTAGCGTTGCATATTGGGCCTGTTCCCCCACACGCCAGCCGCCTTGCCACGAGCAGTTTGCCCACGAATAACTAGGCGAATGGCAAACAATGCGACAATCGCAACAATCGTAGCGCCGTACATGAGCTTTGCTGCTGCTTGCCCGCTATCCGTTCCCATGTAATACCCATGAATGGCTGCTGCCGCGAAGATCGGATAGGCAGACAGATGAATGCCGAACCATAACGCACGGCTGAGCTTGGAACGAAAATCAGACGAGAGCAACAATAGCGCCACGCCGTATAAAGCGAGCGTGCCAAGCCCGTTCCACACCGGATGCTTCACAGCAGCGAATGGCACGAGCACTTCTTTCCAGCTATATGGGGCGTAGGTGCTAATGAGCAGCATTGTCACATGCGCGAATGCAACAAGCGCTCCACCGTTCGTCATGTACGTGTGCCAGCGGAACAATGTGACTCTTGCTTTCGGCCGCTTTTTGAACATCGGATAGCTATAGAGGACACCCGTGCTTATGCCGGCAAAAAGAAGTAAATAAGCAATTATGCCGAACCAACGGGAAAGCCCCCAGGTTGGCCAATGTACGATCCATTCCATCATCTTCTGCTAACCCCCCACCTTAGTTGCCATCGCTTTGTTCCATCCCGTGCCATGCCAAGTTAGCAGCCCAGCCTTGTCCACAAGAAGCGCTTCGTAAGCCGGCGCCCGCTCCTGCAACATGGCCAGCCCTAATTGCTTCCCAACAATGCAGATCGTTTTGGCCCAAATCTCGCAGTCTATCAAATTTTCACCACTAACCGTACATTGCACGACATCACTAGCCGAGGGGCGCCCAGTTAACGGATGAATCAAATGATGCTTCGCCCCCTGCTGGGTCAACCATCGCCTCCGGTGCATGCCCGAGGTAGCCATCGATCCATTGTTTACTCGTTGCAAAATCGCCCCGTCACTTGCCATTAGCGGCATATCAACGTTTAGCTGCCAGCGCGGCCCCTCTGCATGATGCTCGTGATGCCAAGCTTCAAGGTCGCCTCCGGCGTTAACGAGCCCTGTCGATATGTCGTAATGGGTGCGGAGCCAGCGAGCGAGCTGCTGGGTGGCCCAACTTTTCGCGATGCCGCCAAAATCCAGTTGCACGCCCGCCTCCAAAGTGACGGCGCGCATGCCCATATCCAATTGGAGCGGTGATGGGACCAAATTAATAGGTTCGGGATTAGAATCACGAGCCTGGCTGCCGTTCCGGTCGCCTATTCCGTCAACCGTAAATTCCTTAAGCTGCTCAAGCTGTTCAAACGACCGGTCATAGCCTGCTTCCACTAGCTGTCTCCCGACATAAGGAGAAAAAATGCCCGAAGTTTGCCTGCGGTATTGTTCTGATAATTGCAGGAGATCAAGCATCAAGGTGGAAACCAGCACTGGTGCGCCATTTGCTTGATTAATGCGGCATAGCTCGCTATCGCGCCGGAATCGGCTGAATAGCCGCTCCACCTCTTCAAACCAGTCTTCCGCAAGTGCAATCGACTTCTCCATCGCATCGACGGTACATACAAGCGATAGTTCGATGGCTGTGTTCATTGCGCGGAATGTATAGGTTTTTAAGCTTTTGGCATTCACTTGATTTCCTCCCCTCTAAGAGACCCGGGAGTTTGACCCGAATGACGGGTTTTCCCGATCCGGGAAGTTGCCGTTTTGATTATCCTGGTTATCCGCAGAACTAGAGCTCCTCCCTGCGCCGCGGCGGCCGAAACTCGGCCTGCCCTCCATGCGATTCCCGTTTTCCCGCTGCTCCATCCAGGCATCAGCACCTTGTTGCCGGCTTGTCGGCAGGTTATTGCTAACGGCTGCCTTTGAGCCCGATTCCGCACCTTGCGCCTCCGCAAACTCAGGGCTTGATTTGACCGCATGAACCCCAAGCAATAACACGATAAAGCCAGTTGCACCGATCGGCCACTTCCAGCTTTTCCATCTCTTCAGCCGCTTCCCCATATTCCAATCCTCCATTCAACACGAGCGTTCTATTTTAGTAGATTCAGCAGTAATGGTTATTCTTTCGTATGCCTCTATTCAACCACACGAACATGAATGGAAGATGGGAAACAACTGAATGTTTGCTGAAAATGCCGTACACAAACGAAATATCCCGACAGTTTTTGTAAGCATTGAGCATTGTCAGAACAGCCACACCCGTTATAATAAAGCTATACCCATTAAAATGAACGGGATTGACCCATGAAAGGACACCACGCTTATGTCCGTTACGATTAAAGATATTTCCAAACAAGTCGGCGTCAGCTATTCCACCGTCGCCAAGGCGCTTAACAACAGCCCGCTCGTTAAGGAAGAAACCAAACGCAAAATCGTTGAAGCCGCCGAATCGCTCGGCTATCGGCCGAACTTAGCCGCTCGCAGTCTCGTCACGAAGCGGACGGGCTTAGTCGGCATCGTCTGGCCATCGGTCGAACGCGCGGCGTTGTCCTCGCTAGTGACATCCATCCAGCGCCGGCTAGCGACCAAGGGGCTTACCGCCCTGTTATCCATCCATGAGCCGCAAGAAGCGATCGCGACGTTCGAAAGGCTGCGCGTGGATGCTATCTTGCTGTTCGAAGAAAGTACGTTTCGCATGACTGCAGTTGACCAATTGCCCACCGTTCCGGTTCTAACGATTGGCACCCCGTTTCGCGAACACGTGCCCGCTGTGGACATGAATCGGCGGGAAGCGATCAAGCTCGCCGTGGCCAAGCTTGTCGATAGCGGGCACTCCCGCATCGCATACATCGGCCCCTATATCGATGAATCCATGCAGCAGCGGGAAAAATGGATCGGCTACCAAGAAGGGCTGCAGGCCGCTGGCATTCCCATTGAGGACGAGCTGCTGCTCGACTCGGAAGGTTTGCAATGGCAGAATGGCTATCACGCCGCCAAACGGCTGTTAGCAATGCAGGATCGCCCTACCGCTGTCATTAGCGGAAGCTACGATCTGGCAAGCGGCATCCTTCGCGCCTTCCAAGGAGAGGGCATTGCCATTCCGCGGGACGTTGCAATTGTGAGCTACGACCACATTCCCCACATGGAGCAGCTCGACATTCCACTATCTGCCGTCGGTGTCCCAGAAGCAGCATTGGCAGACGCTGTAGCCGAAACATTGCTGCAAGCGATTGAAGATGCAGGCAGTTTGCCTACACGCACCCTGCTCGTCCCAGAGTATATCCACCGCGAATCCGATTAGGAATACGGCAGGTTTACCTGCCCTATTTCGCCCTCTACCAGCCCAGCCGGCTAATACGGCAGGTTTCTCTACCCTATTCCGCCTTCTGCTTCAGCATCTGCCCGTTCTCCACCTTCCAGTCCCAACGCGAGCTAACCAAAGAAGCGTTGTAGCAGCATGCAAACCTACTGCATGCTGCTACAACGCTTTTTCAATTTACTTCACGCCCGGCGCTCACTTCGCATCCCATCATACCCGCAGCAGCTGCTGCGGCGGTTCGCCCAGCACAGACAGCCGAACAGCTGCCCAAGCGGAGCGAAGCGCTTCTTGCAGCGGCCACGATGCGGTGCCAGCAGCCATGACCGCTAAGCCATGTTTATGCGTAAGCGAAGCACCGATCGCAATGCCATAAACATCCCGATTAGGCAGCGCTGCAAGCGCTTCTCGCACCGCCTCCAACTGCGCCGCTCCGATTCGGTCGCCGAAAGCGAGAAAGCTGCCGATATGGCTTGCCTTCTCCCAGCTCCCAGGTACTGTGATCAGCTGGGAAGCAGGCTCGATCAGCTGGCGCTGGGCAAAAATCAACTCTTCCCCATAGTGCACCCGAGTGCGGCTATCAAATCGCGCATACTGAAACACCTCGCCGCGAAGCGTCCGGCCCGGGCACCACACATCCACTTGCATCCAGATGGCGCCTTGCGACAGCGTTACATTCGTCTCGCTTCGGAACGCCGCGCCTTTATAGAGCATGACAGGCTCTGGCATATGCTCCATAACGGCCCCTTCGCCAAGCGTGAACGATTGCCTCAGCAAAGCGCCGTTCTGCTCGCCCGCAGGGTGCACTTTCGTAAACGATTGGTTCGTCACATAAACACGGCTTCGATCCCCACATTGCCAGTTAAGTTCATAGTGATCGCCATCGAGCAATCCGGGCGACACGTCCATCACAATCGCGCCAACGCCCTTTCCCAGCGGGAAGGTTTTGGCTATTTTGATTGGAGCGTTATGGTATTTCTCCGTCATAACCGTCCGGTCTCGCGGGCATTCAAAGGAAGCGCGAAGCGCCGTCACCCGGCCGTGCCCGAGTGTCCTCGTACTAGTGGGAATGCCCATGCTTGTGCGCATGAACTTCATGATTATGCCCTTTCGTATGCGCTTGCTCACGACCATGGTCAGGCACATGCTCATGCGCCAACCCTTTGGCATGTGCAATCTCATGCTCCAGCCAAGCGACAATCTCTGCGACACCGTCGCCGCCGAATAAATTCGAGAAGACGAACGGACGGTCGCCACGCATCCGTTTGGAGTCTGCATTCATGACTTCCAAGCTTGCGCCGACATGAGGTGCAAGATCGATTTTGTTAATGACAAGCAAATCGGAACGCATGATGCCCGGTCCGCCTTTGCGCGGAATTTTTTCCCCTTGCGCCACGTCGATAATATAGATAAAACGGTCGACCAGCTCAGGGCTGAACGCTGCTGCCAGATTATCGCCGCCGCTCTCGATAAAAATCAGATCCAGCGGCGAGAAGCGGCTCTCTAACTCTTCAATCGCTTCAAAATTCATCGACGCATCCTCGCGAATCGCCGTATGCGGGCAGCCTCCCGTCTCTACGCCAATGATACGCTCTTCTGGCAAAACGCCCGTTGCTGCTAGAATGCGCGCATCCTCTTTGGTATAAATATCGTTCGTAATAACCGCTACGCTGTAACGCCCAACGATTTCTCGCGCTAGCCGTTCCACCAAAGCCGTTTTGCCAGAGCCTACCGGTCCGCCAATCCCAATACGAATCGGCCTCGATCCATCCACTGCTGGCTGCACCCACTCTTTATGGTCATGTCCTTGTCCTTGGCACATTGTACATTCCTCCTCGTTATTCGTAGCCTGTTCAAAATCGCTCGCTATGACATAAATAATCGCGAATACAACGTCTCATGGCGCATCATCGCCAGCTCAGCCATCGGCATGTTCGAATAAGCATCTTCCGGCCCTATTTCCCGGGCAATCGCCCACGCCTCTGCAGTTAACGGTGTCAACCTCGCGATGAGGCGCTGCCCTTCCGTTTGCCCCATAGACATAAGCCGAAGCGCGCTATTGACGCTCATTACGATGCTCGTGTAGCAATAGCTCTCTACGGCCTGCTGCTCGGTAGCGCCCAACCGCCAGCATATAAAGCCATGTGACAGCGGATGCGTCGCGAGGCACTTCCCTTCCTTTAACGCAGCGCTCAAATCCGACCAGTCCATCTGCGGCCAAATGTCAGCAGCGAGCTTAAGCAGCCGCTTTCCCATTTTCTCAACGCCTGCCCGCGTCTCCATCCCAAGCCGTTGCGTATGAACGAGCCGTTCTACTGCCCATAACTGCTCCCAATCGCCGGCTGCCGCATCACGGTAAACCGCTCGAATCGCCATCGCATCGCAAGTCGCCCAGCTTTGCCGCAGCATCGCCTGAATATAAGATTCCAACTGGCTGCCCGTAACCAGCCGCCCCTCTTGCACCATCGTCTCTAAACCGAAAGAATGCGAGAAGCCGCCAATCGGCAATGCTGAGTCGAGCAACTGCTGGATCGCTAACCAATTCGCCATCATCGTTTAGAACAGAAAATATCGCTGCGCCATCGGCAAAACATCCGCAGGCTCGCATGTCACATGCTCACCATCAACCGTTACGCGGTACGTCTCAGGATCAACCTCAATGCGCGGCGTAGCATCGTTATGAATCATATCCTTCTTCGTCACCTTGCGGCATCCGCGGACGGGCTCCACCCGCTTCTGCAAGCCAAGCTTCTCTTTTATTCCATTGTCAAAGGCGGCCTGCGATACAAAGGTAATCGAACTATGCGACAACGATTTGCCGAAGGCGGCAAACATCGGCCTGCCCCATACTGGCTGCGGTGTCGGGATGGACGCGTTAGGGTCGCCCATCTGCGCGTAAGCGATGCTGCCGCCCTTCAAGACGAGATCCGGCTTCACGCCGAAAAACATCGGATGCCACAGCACCAGATCAGCGAATTTGCCAACCTCAAGCGACCCTACCATATGCGAAACGCCATGCGTAATTGCGGGATTAATCGTATATTTGGCAATGTAACGTTTAATGCGGAAGTTATCGTTGCTAGCCGTATCCGGCGCTAGCGCCCCGCGCTGGCGTTTCATTTTGTCCGCCGTCTGCCACGTTCGAATGATCACTTCGCCCACCCGGCCCATCGCCTGCGAGTCTGAGCTAATCATGCTGAAAACGCCCATATCATGCAAAATGTCTTCCGCAGCAATCGTTTCCGGACGAATTCGCGAATCCGCAAACGCCACATCCTCTGGAATTCGGCTATCAAGGTGATGGCAAACCATCAGCATATCGAGATGCTCCTCGATCGTATTGACCGTAAACGGCCGTGTCGGGTTGGTCGAGGAAGGCAACACATTCGGCTCGCCAGCCGCCCGAATGATGTCAGGCGCATGGCCGCCGCCTGCCCCCTCCGTATGATACGTATGAATCGTTCGCCCTTTGAATGCCGCCAGCGTATCTTCAAGAAATCCCGCTTCATTGAGCGTGTCCGTGTGAATCGCGACTTGAATATCATACTGCTCCGCCGCTTCGAGACAGGTATCGATCGCCGCTGGCGTCGTTCCCCAGTCCTCGTGCAGCTTCAGCCCGATCGCACCGGCTTCAATTTGCTCCACTAACGGCCCCAGGAACGAAGCGTTGCCTTTGCCAGTCAAGCCGATGTTCATCGGGAAAGCTTCAATCGATTCCAGCATTCGCGACATATGCCATACGCCCGGCGTCACCGTTGTAGCGTTCGTGCCTGTTGCCGGACCCGTGCCGCCGCCGATCATCGTCGTCACGCCAGAAGAGAGCGCGGTTTCAATCTGCTGCGGGCATATAAAATGAATATGCGAATCGATGCCGCCAGCGGTTACGATTCTGCCTTCGCCTGCGATTACTTCCGTGCTAGCGCCAGCGATCATGCCCGGTGTCACCCCATCCATGATGTCAGGGTTGCCGGCTTTGCCGATGCCGACGATGACGCCGTCTTTTATGCCAATATCCGCCTTTACGATGCCCCAATGATCAATGATAACTGCGTTCGTAATGAGCGTATCGAGCACGCCTTCGTCTCGCAGGGCGCCGCTTGATTGGCCCATGCCGTCGCGGATAACTTTGCCTCCACCGAATTTGCACTCATCGCCGTATACGGTATAATCCCGTTCAATCTCCGCCCAAAGCTCGGTGTCAGCCAGCCGGATCGCATCGCCGGCCGTCGGGCCGAACATCTGTGCATAGCTCTGCCGATCGATTCTGCTCATTGCCCGTTCGCCTCCCATGCCTGCCATCGCGCACGAACCTCATCGTTCATCTGCCCGTGAATGGCCTCGCCCTGCGTTAAGCCGTTCAAACCGAAGGAGCGCTTCGCTCCCCCTAGCTCTACAATTCGAACAGGCTTCTCTTCGCCTGGCTCGAACCGTACCGCCGTGCCCGCCGGAATATCCAGCCGCATGCCGAAGGCAGCTTCACGATCGAACCGCAACGAACGGTTCACCTCGAACAAATGATAATGCGAGCCAACCTGCACGGGCCTGTCACCCGTATTCGCGATGATTAGCTCTGCGCCTTTGCGTCCCGCATTTAATTCGATATCGCCCGACGCTGTACGGTATTCGCCTGGAATCATCGTCTCACTCTCCTATTGGATGATGGATCGTCACTAGCTTCGTCCCGTCAGGAAACGTCGCTTCGACCTGCACTTCGTGAATCATTGCAGGCACGCCTTCCATCACCTGATCACTCTTCAAAATCGTCGTGCCATACGCCATCAGCGCAGCTACAGTCATCCCATCGCGCGCGCCTTCCATAATTTCCGATGTTAGGAGAGCAATGCTTTCTGGATAATTAAGCTTTACGCCCCGCTGCATACGCCTTCTGGCCAGATCAGCCGCGACCGTAATTAACAGCTTTTCTTTCTCGCGTTCTGTCAGTTGCATGCATGACACCTCATTCGTGTGAAGGATTCGACTCCCAACCCGCTTGATGCGGTACAATCTATCCATATTATAGTAGGCTACGAAAGAGGTGTAAACTATTTTATGTTAGGTTATATTACATTGATGTGTCATTTTAATTAAATCGGTTTACGAACCATCTTTTTTAATCACATATACCTAACACAAAATTCTTGAACTAGCCTCATTTTCCGAACAAAAGAAAAGAAACTACCCTTATCCCCCTGGACAAGAATAGCTTCTTCCTCTCTTCATCTAAGTTTGCCGCTGCGGCCATTAAACCGAACGTGAAGGCACAAACGCCAGGAACAATCGGGAAATCCCAGCAGCCAGCTTGTTGCCCGCTCCCTTCTTCTCCCCGAAGCCAAGATCATACAGCCGCTCCGTCTCGATGAACCGCCCATCGGCTGAATCTGCGCCCATAACGACGGCAATCAAACGTGTCCCGCCTCTTGCAGTCGTACCCGTAAAGCAGTATCCCGCACGTTCCGTATAACCCGTCTTAAGCCCATCGCTTCCCGGGTAAGCGAAACGTTCCCCCGGCAGCATTAAGTTCGTCGTCCGCAATTTAGCATCATCTGCTATGTTTCGGTTCGAGCCGACGGCCGCTCTTGACGTAATGGCCAGCACTTCAGGATACGAGCGAATCATATGCCTTGCCAACAATGCGACATCCCGCGCAGTCATGGCTGTTTCGCCTTCTGCTGCCGACGATTCGCCATAGCCCATCAAGTCACTGCTGCTCAAACCAGTCGCATTGGCGAATTTCGTGCTCTCCGAGAGCCCGATTGCTTTCGCTTTTTCATTCATCAGCGCAACGAACTGGCGCTCGCTTCCCCCGATCCGCTCGGCGAGCGCGACCGCAGCATCATTCGCCGAATGAACAGCCATCGATTCGAAGAGCTCTTTCACAGTGCGGTGCTCTCCGCCCCTCAGGCCCGCACCTGCTCCCGGCACGCCTGCCGCATAAGCGCTAACTGTCACTTGATCCTTCCATCCAAGCTTGCCTGCACGCACCGTTTCGAGCACGATGAGCTCTGTCATTAGCTTGGACATGCTAGCCGGCGGCAGCGCCTTATTCGCCCCTTGCGCGAAAATCGTCTGTCCCGTATTGGCATCGATCAAGATTGCAGACTTCGCTTCAATATGTGGCGCATCCCCTTTGCCAAATAGCCAGCCAGATGCGGAACCCGTTGATTGGATATAAATTAGCAACGCTGCAACAGCAACGACAACAAGCAACATTCGTTTCATGAAGCCAACCTCCGTACATTAAGAATGGATATTCCCATTGTACGAAAGCCAATTTAACGAAACCGAAACCGTTCCATAACCCTTTCATAAGAAAACCTTAAAATTGGTTTATATTTGCCGCCCTATGTTTCTAAATCAGGGAGGTGCATCGGCAATCGCAGCACGAACGCTGTCCGATACGAGTCGCTAAGCACGGCGATCGTGCCATTATGGCGCTCCACAATGCTCTTGGCAATTGCAAGCCCTAAACCAGAGCCTCGCGTGCCCGCTTCTTCCGTACGCGATTTATCCACACGATAGAAACGGTCGAATATATGCGGCAAATCCACCGATGGAATCGGCTCGCCATAATTCATCACTTCTACGACCGCGTGCCCATCCTCGGCATGAACGTTAACGTCGAGCCTTTTGCCATCCTTGCCATAGGCAATGGCATTCGCGAACAAATTTTCGAATACGCGAACAAGCTTATCCGCGTCCGCGAACATCGGCACCGTTGTCTCTGCGGCCTGCATCGTCCCCTCCAGTCCAGCATCTGATAGCGCTACCCGATACTGAACCAGCAGCTGTTTCAACAGCTCAATAAGATCAAACTCAGTACGTTTAAGCGGGATCGCATCATGCCGCATCCTCGTATATTCGAACAAATCCTCGATCAGCACGCCTAAACGCTTGGACTTGTCATGCGCGATTTGCACATAGTAGCGCAGTTCGATCTCATCGCGATAGCGGTCTTGCTCAATTAAGCCAAGATAGCCGATAATCGACGTCAGCGGCGTACGAAGGTCATGCGAAACGTTCGTTATCAGCTCATTTTTCGCCTGTTCGGAACGGCGCTGGTCGTCTAGCGTTTCCGACATGCGCGACACAATTTGATTCGTAACTTCTGCAAGCTCGGTTAATTCATTCCCTTGCCGAACAGGAATCCGGTGATTAAAGTTTCCTTCGGAAATGTCCTGAACGGAACGAATAATGCGTGCCAAATACCGATATTGCCGAATTTGCAGCAGAATCAAATAAAACAAAAACATCGCGATCAACAAGCTCGGAATAAACATCTCATCGAGCCCAATCGCCAGATCGGCTGTCGCTCGGTACATTTTCGGAAACTGGACCAAGAGCTGCAGCCCAACCGAGATCAGCAGAAAATACGTGATAAAGGACAAAGCCATCGCAAAAAACAGATGCCAGATAAGCCGCAGTGACATTCGAAGAACAATATTATGCATCGATCTTATATCCGACTCCCCATACTGTTATGATCAGTTTATCGCCAGTCTCCTGCTCCAGCTTGTCACGCAGCTTGCTAATATGGACCATTACCGTGTTGTTCGATTCAAAATATTTTTCCCGCCACACATGCTGGAAAATCTCTTCCGCACTAAATACGCGGCCCGGCTGGCTAGCGAGCAAATATAGAATGCCGAACTCTGTTGAAGTCAAATGAAGCAAACGCCCATCTGCCTCCGCTTTATGCGTGGTCCGGTCTATTCTTAGCCCACCAATAAACAAGCTGCCATCGTCCTCAGCCTTGGCAGGCTTGCTGTATTGGTACGAGCGCCGCAATAGTGATTTGACCCGAACTGCAAGCTCAAGCGGGTTAAACGGCTTCGTCATATAATCATCAGCGCCAGTCATCAGGCCCATGATTTTGTCCATGTCCTCCGCCTTCGCGCTTAACATAAGAATCGGCACAGTCTGGACTGACTCGTCCCTCCGCAGGCGGCGGCACAGCTCCAGCCCGTCCATTCTTGGCATCATCACATCAAGCACGATGAGATCAAACGGCTGCGCCTCAAACATCCGAAGCGCCTCCTCCCCGTCACCGGCAATCGCAGTCGAATACCCTTCATTGCGCAAGTATATGTCGACGAGCTCCGCGATCTGGCGGTCATCATCGACAATTAATATCGTTCGCGTCACAAGCGTTCCCCCGTTTTTTGTCGTTCATTTATATGATTTAACTATACACGATGGCAACACGCTTTGTCTTACAGCGGCGAGCACCTTAACAAGGTTTAAGCGTTTCTTAACATCTCGTTAAGATTCGGTGTCCGGCAGGGCGATTATGCCATTGATGGAGGCAATCCTCCCTACGTTCCGGTAGTCACTTTTCGCCCATTGTGGTACACTAATAGCTATGGACAAACTCATGGGAGGGACTTCAATGTCGGCCAAAAACAAAAAAATGCGCTCCGATATGATCAAAAAAGGATTTGACCGGGCGCCTCACCGCAGCTTGCTTCGTGCAGCTGGCGTAAAAGAAGAAGATTTCGGCAAACCGTTCATCGCGGTTTGTAACTCGTATATCGACATCGTTCCTGGACATGTGCACTTGCAGGAATTCGGCAAAATCGTAAAAGAAGCAATCCGCGAAGCTGGCGGCGTTCCATTCGAGTTCAACACGATTGGCGTCGACGACGGCATTGCAATGGGTCACGTTGGCATGCGTTACTCGCTGGCAAGCCGTGAAATTATTGCTGACTCCGTAGAAACGGTAGTTAATGCGCACTGGTTCGACGGCATGGTCTGTATCCCGAACTGTGACAAAATTACGCCAGGCATGATGATGGGCGCGCTTCGCGTAAACATCCCTACCCTGTTCGTAAGTGGCGGCCCAATGAAAGCTGGCAAAACAGCTGATGGCCGCTCGATCTCGCTCTCCAATGTATTCGAAGGCGTTGGTGCATTCCAAGCCGGCAAAATCGATGAGAAAAGCTTGACGGAGCTGGAGCAATACGGCTGTCCGACATGCGGCTCATGCTCCGGCATGTTCACGGCTAACTCCATGAACTGTCTGGCTGAAGGCCTCGGCCTTGCCCTTCCAGGCAACGGTACGATTCTTGCTGTAGCGCCAGAGCGCAGAGAATTCGTCAAACGTTCCGCTACACAGCTGATGGAACTCATCAAGCTCGACATCAAGCCACGTGACATCGTCACGAAAGAAGCGATCGACAATGCTTTCGCATTGGATATGGCGATGGGCGGTTCGACCAATACCGTTCTTCATACGCTGGCACTGGCACAAGAAGCTGGCATTGAATACCCAATTGCCCGCATTAACGAAATCGCAGACCGCGTGCCGCATTTGGCCAAAATCGCTCCTGCATCCGACTGGCATATCGAAGATGTTCATAACGCAGGCGGCGTAAGCGCTGTGCTGAATGAGCTATTCAAAAAACCAGGCGCACTGCATGGCGATAACATTACCGTAACAGGCAAAACGTTGCGTGAAAATGTAGCTGGCTGCGAAATTCTCGATACGGAAGTCATCCACACAATCGATAACCCGCATACCGAACGCGGCGGATTGGCTGTCCTCTTCGGCAATATCGCCCCTGAAGGCGCGATTATTAAAGTAGGCGCGGTCGACAAATCGGTTGGCGGCTATCACAAAGGCCCTGCAATCTGCTTCGATTCGCAAGACGAAGCATTGGCAGGCATCGCTAATGGCCAGATTAAAGAAGGCCATGTTGTCGTTATTCGTTATGAAGGCCCTAAAGGCGGACCTGGCATGCCAGAGATGCTCGCGCCAACATCGCAAATCGTCGGCATGGGACTCGGCGCTAAAGTCGGCTTGCTTACGGACGGCCGCTTCTCCGGCGCATCGCGCGGCATCAGCATCGGTCACATCTCGCCAGAGGCTGCTGAAGGCGGTCCGCTCGCATTCGTGCGCGACGGCGAAACGATTGAGCTGGACCTGAACAACCGTACGATGAACCTGCTCATCGATGATGAAGAGCTCGCTAAACGAATGGCAGAGTGGACGGAATTCGAGCCGAAGATCAAAACAGGCTTCCTCGCCCGTTATTCCAAACTCGTTACAAACGCCAGCATGGGCGCTGTTCTCAAAATATAATTAAATGTAATGGCAATAAGACCCGCCTCACGATGGCGGGTCTTTATTTTTGTAAGAGTTATCTTTCCCCCTCCCATTCAAGCATATGCTTCCAGCATCCTCTACTTAATAAACATAAAAAAAACCGCTATAGCCTGCTGAACAGGCTGTAGCGGTTTTTGCGATTATTTCAACCAGGCAAGGATTACCCACCCGGGCGATCCATTACCGCACCTTCTAACTCCAAATCCATTTGTTCAGCATTTTGCAGGCTGCGTGCAACATCACGTTTACGAGCTGCTTGCTTGCTCTCATTGTCATGTATGGTGACAGCATTCGCCGGATGCGCAAGCTTCAACAAATCTGGAATGGAAAAGGTTATTGCACGAGGGATAATTTCGCTCGTTAATTTGTCGCTTTTTTTGCTCTTGTTGCTCTTATGAGAAGGCGTTAATACGCGCATCAAGAATCGCAGGTATATTTTGGACATTCTCACGAAAAGCCCTTTAGGCAAGTCATGAATATGGAATCCTAGCCGATCCGCGCCTCGTGTAATCATTGTCACGCCATAGACCGCTTTCGCCGCTTTTGCCACAGGATCCTTCGCTAATACGGAAGCGAAGTGAGGCAGTTCCTTCTCCACTGCACGTACTAGCCGAATGGCAGAAGCGATCGGTGAAGTTGATTTGTGCGCGATCTTCATAAGCAGCTTGTTGTCAAAATGCAGTTCTACGATTGGGTCACCATTGCGAAGCGGCTCCTGGCCTTCTCCAATATGCAGTTCGCCGCCGTGATACTTGGCCATTCGATAATGGAATGTTGGCGCTGGCAAGCCGACTGGAATGGTCCGAAAGGCTGCATGGAATAGCGTTTCCCAGCCCAGCCATAACCGAATCATAAGCCGCTTCATGCGGCTTGGCACTAGCGATTTGCTCTTCTCCGTCAACGCTATCATCTCATCAATCGCAACGAACCGGAATCCTCTTCGCGTCCCTTCTGCTACATAAGCCTCAAGCGCCTTGATCATATTCTCAGGAGCGCGTTCATCTGCGCCTGGCGTCATGCCGCAGTCATGCAGCAAAATAACTTCTCCTGCTTTAAGTTTCTTCATGAGCCGCTGCTCAAGCCGTTTGGCGCCGAGCTTGTAACGCCAATCCCCGAATAAGGATGACCATAAGATAATGTGCAAATTGCCGAGCGAATAATCGAACATGTTGACGATGCCCCATGGCGGCCGATAAAAAATAGCACGTGAGCCGGTTGCCTTCTTGATGACTTCTTCTGTCTTATGGATGTGGCGTTTGACCGTTTTCGGCCGCATCAGCCAGTTCGTTTTGTGCTCGTAATTATGAATGCCAATAACATGGCCTTCATCAACCATTCGTTTCAGCAGTTCTGGATGCCTCTCTGCATGCGCGCCTACGACGAAGAAGGTAGCCTTAGCCCCATATCGCTTCAGTAAATCAAGCAACAGCGGGGTATACCTCGGATCCGGCCCATCATCGAATGTTAAAGCAATCTCTCGCTCGACCCGGCCGCGTTTGAAAGCACGAAAACCGAAGGTTCGGCTAATTAAACCCGGCAGAAAGGCGTAGAACGAAAAGACATAAAAGATTAGCATGAATAAATTTTGCATCGATTGTCCCACCAGATTTCTATATCTATTTCCGCCGTTAACCGGCGGTGTTACCCATCGAAAGCACTCCCTTAATTGTAACATACGTTCAACAAAAATAGGCACCATTTTCCGAACTGTAGTACAATGGAATTGGTGGAATTGGACAACATATGCATGTTATGTATGCCTATGCTTCCACTTTTTCGATCATCACTCATTTTTGTTAAAGGAGCTGCACCAACTTGATTATTTTCTATAAAAAATATTGGCGAACCGCGTTCGACATTGCACTGATTGCGCTCACGGTCTACCTCATCATGTTTGCATTCAGCCATTTGTACAAAATAGCAACGCCTGTGTTTTTATCTTTCTTCATCTACATGTTTATCGAACCGCCGGCGCGATGGATGAACAAGCTCGGAATCAAGAAATCGATCGCTTCCGCCATTAGCGTGCTTTTATTCACCCTTGTTATTCTAAGCGTGTTTCTAGGAACAGGCTACATTATTGCAGACCAAGCGAATGGGCTTATCCAGAAGCTTCCTGAGTACCAACAAATTATGAAGGACCAGGTCGCGCTTCATTCCGATTGGATCGCTGCGAAGATGGATACACTCCCTCCCGACTTATTAGGGCAATTCGACAAAGTCGTCGATTATGTCACGTCGAAGGGCCAGCATCTGGCGACGCAATTTTTACTGACGATTTCCAGCTATCTGACAAGCTTCTCTGCTTTTATTTTCAACTTTGCGATCGGGATTATCCTTGCTTACTTCCTGAGCGTCGAGATCAAAGATTGGAAGCGGACAGCCGCTGAGAAAACGCCTAACACGTTCAAGAAAGCTTTCTCCTTCCTGCGGGATAACGTGTTCAAAGGAATCGGCGCTTATCTCAAGTCGCAATTAAAGCTGATTTCGATTACGTTTATCGTCATCTTCATCTCTTTGCTGCTGCTCGGCGTCGATAACGCATTTACGATCTCCGTCGTTTCTGCCATATTCGATGTACTGCCTCTGCTCGGCGTTGGCACTGTATTCGTGCCGTGGATCATCTACTTATTCATCGTCGGCAAGACGACGTTAGCCATCTGGGTATCTGTGCTATTCTTAACGGTTGTGCTTGCGCGCCAAATTCTCGAACCAAAAATTACTGGAGACACACTTGGGGTTTCAGCGTTCACGATGCTTGCTTTCATGATCGTGTCGCTTTCCTTGTTCGGCATTGCGGGCGTCATTTTGTCCCCGATTCTGATCATCCTCATCAAAGCACTGTACGATCAAGGATACTTCCATCGCTGGATTCGGCTCCCGCAGGGCGAGTATGAAAAACAGCCTGCCGCGCCTGTAGCGGAACAAGATTAAACTCGAATTGCTAACCGAACTAGACAAAAAGGGTGTCTCAAAGCAGTTTTGCTTTGGACACCTTTTGTCTAACGGACTTCAGAGCCGTTATAAGCCTCCAAAAGTACCCGTTGCTAATTGTAACGGACACCACAGCCGTTATTTAGCTATTTTACAGCCAATTGATGACGCTATTGGCATAATAGCAGCTGCTCGGTCCGTTAGAACATAAATGCGCCTAATTATGTTCAAATAAGGGCTGCTCGGTCCGTTACAATTTCCATCATCGTACTTGATCTTCAACCGCCCCTACTTAGCGCCAAGCCCCTTGTCGTGCTGCGCCACAATATCCAGAATGCCACGGAATAGCTGAGTCGCTTGATTCGGGCTATTCGGCAAGCGATTCTCCGCAAGTACCGCTACCGCATACCGGGGCCTCTTCGTTGGGCCGTAACCGATAAACCACTGATTCACCAGGCTCTTGCCAGAGCGAATAACTTCCGCTGTGCCAGATTTGCCCGCAAGCTGCCATATCCCGCCTCGAATCGTGTATCCGGTGCCTTCCGCAACCACATCCTCCATTCCTTTTCTCAATTCATCTGCAGTTGCAGGCGAGATTCTCCCCTTGGGCTCAGGCGCCCGTTGGATTGGAAATGAAACGAAACGTTGGCCATTCGCATATCGAATTTCTTTCACTAGACGAGGCTGAAAAGCTTTGCCATCGTTAACGATTGTCACAACCATATTGGCTGCCTGAAGGGGAGAAAGCTTAACATCCCGTTGCCCGATGCCGGTTTGTGCCAACAGCCCGCCATCATCAGCTACTGGCGTTGTCGCGAACAGCATGCCGGATTCCTCCTCCATAAGTAGCCGAAGGGGTCCCATAATCGGACCGATTGGCTTCTCCGAATGCCAGCCTGCCTGATGGCCGATTCCGAGCCGGTAGGCTGTAGCAGACAATTGTTTCGCATGAAGCCTTTCTGCAATCGTAGCAAAAACAATGTTGCACGAGTGCGCGAGGCCTTCCCTCAGCGTCAAATCGCCATGCCCGCCGTGTTTCCAATCCGACAGGCCATACTTGCCATATTCGCCTGTGCAGTGAAAAGATTCATCCGGCGAGGTAACGCCAGCCTCTAATGCAGCCGCTTCGGTTACTAGCTTGAATATTGAGCCGGGCTCAGTTGCCCGAATGGCGTGGTTCGCAGCATCGGTTCCTTGAAGGCCAATCCGCTCCGGGTTTAAGGCAGGGCGCGAGGCTATTGCTGCAATATCGCCCGTTGCTGTATCCAGCACAACGACAGCTCCCTCTTTCAACCCTTGAAAATCGATGTAGTGATCAATCTGCTCCTGCAGCTGAAGATCCAGCGTTGTGACGACAGTCAGTGGATATAGCCGGTTAACGGGCGACACTACCCGCAGGCCAAGCCCCCGAAGCGGTTGCCCAGCAGCATCCAAATAATACGATGCCATCGTTTCCCGCCCGCCTCTTAGCAGCCGATCAAGCGACCGTTCAAGCCCTGATGCGCCAATGACTGCGTCAAGCTTCATCAGCCCAGTTGCATATTCATGCCCGTACTCGGCTCGCACACGTTCAGGATGCTGGCTCACATATCCGATTGATTGCGAAGCTGAATAAGGCATCAAGTACCGTAGCCGATAGGGCACTACACGTATGCCTTCGAGATGAATATTTGTTAACTCTTGCAACTCGCTAGCCGATAAGGCTATAGGCTCAAACGCCCCATCATCTGTCCAAAGAATCGGCTGCTTCACCCCCGATACCTTATCGTGCAATTCCTTCACATTCATATGCAGCAAAGAAGCCAGCCGTACAAGCTGCTCATGGGAACCTCTTTCTCCAGCATGCGGAAACAGGGCCAATGTTTGAATCGTCTTCCCCGTAATAGCCCTGCCGAATCGATCAACGAAATCGCCCCGCCCTGAGTCAATGATCAACGGTTGATCACGCTGTGCGACTGCCAACTGTGTAACCGATCGTTGCCCGCTAAGATTGTGATTGGGCCACAACGAGATTAGGCCCATTCGCCACTCCCATAATCCAAATATGACGGTAAACACGATAGCAACCTGAATCAATCTTGAACGCACTGCTGCTTATCTTCCTTTCATCAACAAACATAACTGCATGTACTACAAACCATTATTGACCAATGTAATTCAGGCAAAACAAAAAGCCCCCTGCTGCTATAAGAATGACAGCAGGGAGCTCGGATGAATATAGGATTGCGTAAAACATAAATCTCAGGTTGAAATCGATTTAACCGTTGCTCGATGTTGTAAATTTCGAAAGCGACTCTTTGAGCTTGTTCGAAACATCTTCAAGCCGGTTAGACAATCTAACAAGCCCTTCGCTAATGCTGAGCTGCTCCGTGCTAAGGGACGCAACCTCTTCAGACGTTGCTGACGACTGCTCCGCTACTGCGCTTACACTGCTCATTGCATCAGTCAGAACTGCTTGCGATTCATCGAGCTTGCCAATTGCTGCTGTAACAGAGCCCAAGCTCTCGCCAAACCGGCTCATATGGCCTTGGACAGCCAAGAAGATTTGGTTCGACTCTTTAACCGAAGACACTTGCTCTTGGAAGATTGGATAAGCTTCCGAAAGCACTTCTACCGTCTCATCAATCTCTTTCTGAATCGTCTCGGTGATTTGGCCAACGACATCAATGGATTGGCGAGATTGGTCTGCCAACTTGCGAATTTCATCGGCTACAACCATGAAGCCTTTACCGGCTGCACCTGCACGCGCCGCTTCAATCGTTGCGTTAAGGGACAAGATGTTCGTTTGCTTCGTGATGTTGTTCAATACGTCCAAAATTTTACGTATGGAAGACGTGGATTCCTTCAGTTTATCGACTTTGCTAACCATGTTGCGCGTCATTTCTTCTGTTTCGCCCGTCTTCTCAATCAGGCTGTTCATATGAATCGTGCCTTGCTCACTAGCTTGTTCGACAGCTGCTGCTGAAGATTCCATCGAGCTATTAGCACTCATAACCGTCTTCATTTGCGTGTTGATTGTAGCTGTCAAATCATTGCCGCGCTCTGCTTCCATCGCGAGGCTTGTTGCGCCTCCAGCAATTTCTTCTGTTGCAACGGAAATCTCTTTGGATGCAACAGCTGTTTTGCGGGATGCTTCCGTCAGCTCGCTAGCAGTATCCAGAACGTCCTTAGCGGACAGGTTCGTCTGGTCAACAAGCGACGTAATTTCCGTCATCATGCGGTTAAAGCTATCTGTCAATTGGCCGATCTCGTCGCTGCGCTTCAGATGGAGCCGAACGCTTAGATTGCCACGCTCGCCTTCATTCATCAAGTTACGGAGCTGGACGAGCGGACGGGCAAACATCCGAATGATCAAGTAGCTGATTACGATTGCCGCGACCGCTGCAATTGCCGTCACGATAAAGGTCATAACGAAAATTTTATTAGCATCCTTCACTAGCTCATTGACAGGCGTTTTGCCTACAATGCGCCAACCAGAATCGTTGAAGGACTCATACGCCGCAAGTACGGATTCGCCTGCATTATCATTCACTTCAACCGATCCCGATTTTGCTTCTTCGCCGCTATTCGGAATCACCGTATCGCTTGGCTTGCCATATTTGGATGCGGCATCTTCACCCTTATAGCTAATGTATTGGTTCTTCGCGTCTACGAGCGACACCGTGCTTCCATCGCCTAACGAGATGTTGCCCACTGTCTCTTCAATTGAAGCCAATTTAATTTCAAACACAATCGCAAACAAGGCTTCATTCGTAACGCTGTTTTTGAGCAAGCGCCCTACAGCAATCGTAGGCTCGTTAATATAGCCATTTAATCCTTTTGGCTGTGTTTCGATCCAGACAGCTTGGCCCGATGCATCGACCATCCCCTGATACCACGAGCTCTCGTGCGCTTTTTTGCTATCAAAGGCAGAGCTGCCCAACGCAAAATCCCCATCTGTCAGCGGAATAAGGTAACCATTCTGGATTGAGCCATTGCTGAGCACATACTTTTGGATCAAAGCATTCAGTTTCTGAGTCGCTTGCAGTGCTTCATACTGCGCTACCGACTTATCCTGAATGATCGCGAGCTGATCTTGAATCTCAGAATCAACCATGACTTGGAGCGTCAATCTTTCATAGTTTTCAAATAAAAGTTCAAGCTTTCCGCCTGCTTGTTGAATCGTTTGGAAGTTTGAATTCATTGCGTTCGTGCGTATGATGCTCTTCGAGGTGTTATACGCAAGCATCCCAACAACTAACACGCATACCAAAATACTAACAAAAATAAACAAAAACATTTTGGCGCCGACTGAACGGCTTGGATTAAACCAGCTAGCCTTGAATTTGTCCGTATTGAGCGTTTTAATCCCCGACGCCAATCGGATTTTTGTTTTTGTCTTTTTCTCTTTTGCTGCCTTCGTTTTCCCCGACATCGTTGACACCACCTGCTCTGAAATATGTAGGATGTAGAACAGTAACAATTACTACCAAAGTCCTATAACAAATCGTTTTACCTACACTTTATATATCGGTTAGTACCAGCATGATTGTAGGCTTAAAAATATGGAAACGCAACATTTTTTGAATAAACTTTTTAAAATAAGTGTCGAATTGTTCCTCCTCTACCAGAAAGAAGCTGAAAACTGTCGTCTGCGCTCCCTGATGGGTAGACGACATGTTATCAGCTTCCAAGTTTAAAAGTTTAAACTCTTAATATCAAAAATTTAGCGAATACGTTTGCGCATCATATCCATCGACCGCACAGGCTGTTCAACCGACAGGCAAATTTCTTGAAGCGGATGCCGCGCAGCATCGAGCACATTGCCTTCCTTGTCACGAAGCTCTCCGACAACCTGCTTGAAGAACACGCCCCCTGGCCCAATGAACTCAATTTCTTGCCCTGGTTTAAAATGGTTGCGCTGCTGTACCGTCGCAATGCCGGCAGCCTCATCGTAAGCAAGAACAATGCCAGCAAAATCATACGGTGCAGCTTTGTCTTCCGGCCCATAGATATGATCCTCTGCGCCAGGTGTATCTAAGAAGAAGCCCGTATTCAGCGGGCGGTTTGCCGCTTTATGGATTTCTTCGAGCCACTCAGGCTTCAGCACGTACCCATCTGGATCAGCAAAATAGGCGTCAATCGCTTGGCGGTAAGCATTCACGACGCTTGCAACGTAATGGATGCTCTTCATTCTGCCCTCGATTTTGAAGCTGTCGATCCCTACCTCGATAAGGGCTGGCAGATGTTCAATCATGCATAGATCCTTGGAGCCCATTGTAAATTGGTCGCCATTATCCTCGAACTGCTCGGCATCGATGAACAGGTCATATTTCCAACGGCAAGATTGGCAGCAGCCGCCTCGATTCGAATCGCGGTCCGTAAAGTGATTGGACAATACACACCGTCCGGAGTAAGAGGAGCACATTGCGCCATGAATGAACGCCTCGATTTCAATATCGACATGCGCCTTAATTTCCGCGATTTCTTCGAGGCTCGCCTCACGCGCCAGGACGACACGCGGCAGGCCTTCTTCCTTCCAGAACTGAACGGCTTGCCAGTTTAAGGTCGACTGCTGGGTACTTAGATGTACCTCAAGCTTAGGAGCTACGCGCAGCGCTGTTTCGACGATTACCGGATCAGCCGCGATAATCGCTGCTATTCCTGCGTTTTCAAGCCCCTTCAAATACGCTTCGAGCCCTTCGATATCCTCATTATGCGCATAGATGTTCGTCGCTACGAACACTTTGGCGCCATACCGGGCAGCGAACTCTACGCCCTCTCGCATTTCCTCGAAGCTAAAGTTGTCTGCATTGGAACGTAAACCGTATTTTTGCCCCCCAATATAGACAGCATCTGCGCCATAATGGACAGCAAACTTCAGCTTCTCTAAGTTGCCAGCAGGTGCAAGCAGTTCCGGCTTTTCCAACCGATAGCGCTTGCCTGTCAGCTTATGCCCTGTCATTGTTGCTGATTGGACAGACAATGGTACAACCTCCTATCAATACACTTGTTCTTTATAGTAAAATCCGTAGCTAAGCTCACGTTGGGGATCCTGTTTTGCCTGAATAGCGTCCAGCCATTCCTCTTGAAAACGATATTGCGAAGGAGCTGAGCAATAAGCATCGATAGCGGAGCGGTATGCACGGATGACCGCCTCATTGTAATCCACTGGCTTAAGCAGCCCTTCAATCTTGAAGCAATCGATGCCGGCTTCCATCAGTTCATGCAAATTTTCAAGCATACATAAGTCATCCGAACTCATGATATGTGTGCCATTCGCATCCTCATAGATGGGGAACCGCTCATCCGGTCGCTCCGCCTCCATGAGATAGATGTTTGCTTCCTGGCTCGCATCGCCCGCTGGAATTGGCTTGTCTTGATGCTCCATATAGCTCTGGACGAGGGAGCGCCTGGAGTGGTAAATGTTCGTCATGCCGTGCACTTGAACCTGCACCTCCAGCGCACACTTCTGCTTCATCTCAATAACCTGCTCCATATTTAGCTCCCGTGCCGCGACAACCCGCGTTGCGCCGCGGCGGCCCCAGAAGTTAGCTGTCTCATAATTCGTCGATGTCATCTCCGCGTTCCAATGCAGCTTCACCTGCGGCGCGTGCTGGCGAACAGCCATTAGCACGGCAGGATCGCCAAACGAAACGGCAGCCACGCCAGCATGCGCTAGCCCCGCTACATAAGCCGGGAGCGCCTCTAATGACGCATTATCCATCAAATTGTTCATCGCCGCATAGATTCGTACCGGGCGCTCATATTGATTCGCAATTTGGACAGCTTCCGCCATCTGATTAAGTTCAAATTCCCCCGCAAGTCTCGTACCGAATCGTGCATCGCCAACAATGACAGCATCAGCACCCGCTTCAATGAAACGCTTTAGCTCATCCAAATTCGCTGCCGTCACGAGCAACTCAGGCTTGTAGACCGTCACTTGTAATCATCCTTCCTAACAACCGCATGAAAAAAAGATAAGACGGAGGCGCATCCCCGGCTGCGCCGCGATGCCTTCCCCCGTCAATTCGCCTTGCGATGAGCGCTGCCAATAGGCAGTCCTCGCCTTATTGCTTGGCCGTTTCGTTGCTCAGCTCGATGTTGCGCAAATGCTGTTTGTACGTTTTAGCAAATAAGTGGGTATGCGATCCGTCTTTTTTCGTAACGTAATACACATAATCCGTCGTTTCAGGAGAAAGCGCAGCTTGAATCGACTTCAAGCTTGGGCTTGCGATTGGGCCAGGAGGCAGCCCCTTCGTTTTGTACGTATTATAAGGGCTGTCCACATCAAGATCCTTCTCCATTAGCCGTTCCTTCTGTTTATCGAGCAAATATTGCACCGTTGCATCAATCTGTAGAGGCATGTCCTGTTTCAAGCGATTATAGATGACGCCTGCCACAAGCCCACGCTCTTCATCTACGACCACTTCCCGTTCAACGAGTGAAGCAACCGTCAGCAATTGATGCAGCGTAATGCCTCTTGCAGCTAACGTTTCATCCAATTCCGGGATGCTGTCCAGCTTCCGGTCCATCTCGCTTAACATGCGGTGCACAACGTCTTCTGCCGTGGAGCCCTTTTTCACCTCGTAGGTTTCAGGGAACAAATACCCTTCTAGCCGATGAAGCTCAGACTTAGTTGCTGGGATCTGCAGTATAGCATCAACATCCTCCCACTTGCGGTCCGCATCGACGAGTTTCATTGTCTCCACTTGGCTGGCAATGCCTTTTTCATTCAACTCATCGGCGATTTGCTTCACCGTGAATCCTTCCGGAATCGTGAACTTGATCGTTTCGGCCTTGACCGTTTCACCTGCATTCAGCTTCGCAATAACCGCATCTAATTTCATACCCGGGGCCATATCGTAGCTGCCTGCCTGAAAATGAGTTCCCTCATCCTTCAGCTTCAAATAGTACTTAAATAAAAATGCGCTGCGAATGATGCCTTCATCCTCCAGCGACTCGGCGATCATAAACGGTGACATGCCGTTCTTCACTTCGATACGCTTAACATCGCCAGATGCCGTCGGGCGAAGCCCATTCCAGATATAGAGCGCGACGCTTCCTGTCCCTATGATCATAACGCCAAGCAATGAGAGAATTACCCACATCGTAATTCGGCTCTTCCTAGGGCCAGGCGATGGATAATCATTGTCTTCTTCATCCAAGTAAGATTGCGATTGCGGATATTGCGACAACTTATGCTCCTCCATTTCCACGAAAAAGGGCGGTGTTGGCCGCCCCAATCGTTTCAACTATAGTGTAATGGCGAAAAGGCGCTTCTAGCGTTGGCTCTTAGCTGTCATGCTCGTCAAAGCACAGCGTGTCATAAGCTTCTGCAGCCGTTTCCCACTCTTCGTCACTCTCGATGTTCTCAAGCTGCAGTTCTTCTCCGCCTACGACCAAACGCAGCATCTCGACTTCGCCCTCTTCACGCATCGCTTCGGACTGAAGCGCCGCGTAATAATGCTCGCCAAGCTGAAACTCGGACATGATCCGGTAAGCTGTTTCCGAGCCGTCGCCGCTCGTTAACTCAATAAATTTGCCGTATTTCTCTTTCAATTTCGTCCCGCGCTGCGGCGACATGCCGACCTCGTGCATACCGGCACCTTCCTTCCTTTTCCTACTGCGTTATCCGCAATTCTATTGGGCTTTAGTCATTATCGCTCTCATCAAGCTCGCCGAGCAGCGTATTAAACGTTTCCTCGACGATGCTCCACTCTTCCTCATCCTCGATCGTGTATAGCTTCAGGTCGTCGCCTTCTTCTTCATACCGAAACGCGTATACTTCATCTTCTTCTTCGTTGTCGGATTCCAGCGGCACAACCATCATGTACTTATGTTCCGAGCCATCTACTTCAAATTTCATGATGACCTCGAACTCTTCCTCGTTGCCTTCTTCGTCCGGAATATAAATAATTTCCGGTTCTTCAAATCCTTTTTCTTCTTTAGCCATAGCTCACCCTCACCTTTTCGCCTTAGAATCGAGATAGTTTTGCAAAATGAATGTCGCGGCCAACTTGTCCACGACCAGCTTTCGTTTCTTCCGGCTGACGTCCGCCTCCAGTAGCGTCCGCTCTGCAGCAACAGTCGTCAACCTTTCGTCCCAAAGGTGAACAGGTAAGTTTAGCTTTTGCTGGAGGTCCTCTGCAAATGCCATGCAAATTTCACCACGTGGCCCAACAGAGCCGTTCATGTTCTTCGGCAAACCGACAACGATCTCCGAGACCTCGTGATCCTTCACAAGCTGGGCAATCTCGTCAAACTCGCCGCCGTTACGCTTTTTCTGGACAACTCCTGTACCTTGAGCCGTCCAGCCGAAAGCATCACTAACTGCGACGCCAATATTACGGTCCCCGTAGTCTAAACCCATAATTCGCATACGTTTTTCGCCAGGCTCCCGTCTTATTTATGTCCGCTTAAGTAATACCGGACAAGCTCTTCAATCAGCTCGTCACGTTCTTTCTTCCGGATCAAGCTTCTTGCGTTGTTATGCCGCGGAATGTACGCAGGATCCCCAGATAGCAAATAGCCGACGATCTGGTTGATCGGGTTGTAATCCTTTTCCAGCAGCGCATCATGCACTTGGAGCAGAATGTCCTTCGCCGATGCTTCCAATCCTTCCGCCTTTACGTCGAATTTCATTGTGTTGTCCATGGAGCTCATCGCCAGCACCTCGCTTTGGAAACCGCTTAATATACGGCAGTGTCAATTATTACTATATCACATTTGATTGCGCAAGAACTAGTTCTTCCGCAAGTTTCAGTGCTTCGTCCAGCTTGGAA
This sequence comes from Paenibacillus sp. MMS18-CY102, assembly GCF_009789195.1. Lineage (GTDB taxonomy): Bacteria > Bacillota > Bacilli > Paenibacillales > Paenibacillaceae > Paenibacillus_T. The sequence goes on from NZ_WSTC01000032.1 coordinate 55,431, forward strand.
GCGTCTTTGCCGCCTGCTTGCGCCATATCTGGGCGCCCGCCGCCGCCGCCGCCGCATACGGCTGCAGCTTCCTTAACAAGCTTGCCCGCATTCAAGCCTTTTTTCACCAGATCAGGCGATACCGAAGCGACCAAATTCACTTTATCTTCCTGTGCTGCACCGAGAACGATAACTGCGGATGGCAGCTTCGCTTTGAGCTCGTCAACGATTCCACGAAGCGCGTCCATGCTTGGCGCACTAACGGCTGCCGTCAATACCGTGACATCGCCAACCGTCTTCGCTTTATCCGTTAATGAGCCCGCTTCAATGCGGCTGAGCTTCGCTTGGAGCGACTCATTGTCGCGGCCAAGCTCTTTTACTTGCCCGAAGAGCGCTTCAATCCGTTTAGGCACATCAGCCGTATTGGATTTGAGCAGGCCAGCAGCTTGCTTTAGCAGATCGAATTGCGATTCCATATACGCATAAGCATGGCGGCCTGTCACAGCTTCGATCCGGCGAACGCCCGAGCCGATGCCGCTCTCGCCGATCAGCTTGAACGTGCCGATTTGCGACGTGTTCGCTACGTGGCAGCCGCCGCACAGCTCAATGCTGTAGCCGCCGACTTGTACGACACGTACGACATCGCCATATTTTTCACCGAACAACGCCATTGCGCCCATCGCCTTCGCTTCTGCAATCGCTTTGCTCTCGATTACGACAGGCGTGCCAATCCAAATCTGCTCGTTTACACGGCGCTCGATATCAGCCAGCTCTTCTTCAGTAATCGCGCCAAAGTGCGAGAAGTCGAAACGCAAGCTATCGCTTTTCACGAGGGAACCTGCTTGGTTAACATGATCGCCGAGCACTTCTTTAAGCGCTTTGTGCAGCAAATGTGTAGCCGTATGGTTTTTCACGATATCCTCGCGCAGATCACGTGCCACGCTTGCTTGAGCGCTCTCGCCTAAGCGAATTGTGCCGCTCGCCACGATTGCATGGTGTACAGGCTGGCCTTGCGGAGCCTTCGTTACGTCCTCAACATTCAATACGAATCCATCGCCTTGAATCACGCCGCGGTCGCCGATTTGGCCGCCGCTCTCTGCGTAGAACGGCGTACGGTCCAGCAACACTAGCACGCGGCTTCCTTCGCCTGCGATATCAACGAGCGCGTTCTCGTGGATAATTGCTGTTACTTTCGCATTAACTGTCAGTTCGCTATAGCCGACAAATTCGCTCTTCGCTGTCAATTCGGACAACGCTCCACCCTGAACGTTCATGCCGCCCGATTCTTGGCGTGCTGCACGCGCACGTTCACGCTGAGCTTCCATTGCCGAATCAAATCCAGCGCGATCTACGCTCAGGCCGTTCTCGGACGCATAGTCTTCGGTTAAGTCGAACGGGAAGCCATAGGTATCGTACAGGCGGAATGCATCTTCTCCGCTAATTTCACTATTGCCCGCTTCACGCACTTGCGATACGAGCGCCCCCAGTAACGTAAGGCCATCGGACAGCGTCTCATGGAAACGCTCTTCCTCAGTACGGATAACACGCTCGATAAACTCGCGCTTCTCCACAACCTCTGGATAGTACATGCCCATTACATCCCCAACCACTTTGGTCAGTTCAAACAAGAATGGACGGTCGATGCCCAGCGATTTGCCGTAGCGAACCGCACGGCGAAGCAACCGGCGAATAACATAACCGCGCCCTTCGTTGGAAGGCAATACGCCGTCGCCTACTGCAAACGCTACGGTACGGATATGGTCGGCAATGACTTTCAGTGCCAAGTCATGGTCCGCATTCGTATGGTACGTCACGTTTGCAATTTCGCAAGTGCGGTCAATCATCGGACGGAACAGGTCCGTATCGAAGTTAGAATCGACATCCTGCAAAACTGTAGCAAAACGCTCAAGGCCAGCACCCGTATCGATGTTTTTATTCGGAAGCGGCGTGTAGCTGCCGTCTTTGTTATGGTTAAATTGCGAGAATACGAGGTTCCAAACTTCCAAGAAACGTTCGTTCTCACCGCCTGGCCAGCACTCTGGATCGTTGAGATCGCCATACTTGTCGCCGCGGTCGTAAAAAATTTCGGTACAAGGGCCGCACGGGCCTTCGCCAATATCCCAGAAGTTTTCGTCCAGCTTATAGATCCGTTCTTCTGGAAGGCCAATCTTCTTATTCCAGAACTCGAACGCTTCCGTATCTTCTGGATACACCGTTACAGACAGACGGTTAGGATCGAAGCCGAGCCATTGTTTTTCCGTCAGGAACTCCCAAGCCCACGTAATAACTTCTTCTTTGAAATAATCGCCGATGGAGAAATTGCCGAGCATTTCGAAGAACGTATGGTGGCGGCGCGTCTTGCCGACATTCTCGATATCGTTCGTCCGAATACACTTTTGCGAGTTCGTAATGCGCGGATTCTCAGGAACAACGCGGCCGTCAAAATACGGCTTGAGCGGTGCCATGCCCGCATTAATCCACAGCAACGATGGATCGTTGTGCGGCACGAGCGATGCGCTCGGCTCAATATGATGCCCTTTGCTCTCGAAGAAAGCAAGCCACTTTGAACGAATTTCACTAGCCTTCATAGGGAAACAACCTCCAACAATACAAGTAGTGTAAAAAAAACAAAAAAGCCCCTGTCATGAACAGGGACGAAGATCTCGCGGTACCACCCTGGTTATTGCCCCCACCGCAGCATTCATGCATACGGATCAACGGACAATCGCCTTAGCTGGACGATAACGGGTCCCACCGGTGAAGTTCATTCACTCTCCGAAGCCAGCTTCGGCCATTCTTCGCCATAGGACTCTCACAGCCATCGCGCAAGGTGCGCGAAGGAGTCCTTCTCTGGATGGTGGGCTATGGCTTACTTCGACTTCATCACGGATTTGAATCATATTCAAACATACTTGTCTAGAGTATACTGTCGTTACCTATGTCTGTCAAATCGTCTTTCGGCGTACGTAATAAGCAAACATATGCTGAACGACAACCTTCAGCGCGGCGAAAATTGGCACCGCCAAAATCATGCCCACAATGCCTGCTAATTCCCCTCCCACGAGCAATGCAAAAATGATCGAGAGCGGATGCATATGCAGCGTACGGCCGACCACTTGCGGCGACACGACGTTGCTTTCTAGAATTTGGCACAGCGTATTGACGACGACAACAAGAATCATCATTTTGAGCGAAATGGTGGCGGCCATTAACAGCGCAGGCGCTGCGCCGAAGAAAGGACCCAGATACGGAATAACATTCGTGATGGCGACAACAGCTGCGAGCAGAAGCGGATAGGGCATGCCAATGATCCAATACCCAATGTAAGCGAGGACGCCGACAATTAAACATACGATGAATTGACCACGGATATAGCTCCCTAATGCAGTGTCGATATCCTTGAGCAGGCGTACCGTCTGCTGGCGATGGCTCTTGGGCACATAGGTAATGACCGTCCGTTCAAAAACTTCGAAATCCTTTAGAATATAAAAAGCAAGGAACGGTATGATGAACAAAATAAATACAACGTTCACCATCGCTCCGATATTGTTAACGAAGTCGAAAACCGACTCGGACAATTTCTTTTCCATTTTGTACAGCGAATTGTTGATCCCCGACCGAATGCTCTCTGGCAGCAACGAGTTATTGTTTAGATTCTCTACAATATTCTGTGCACGAACGGTCAGTTCCGGCGCATGCCGGTTAAGCTCTTGCAGCTGCTCCATAAACATCGGCACAGCATTCATCAACACAACCGTAAGCGACCCGCAGAATACGGTATAGATCAACAACACAGCAACGGTTCGCGGCATTCGCCTAACATGCAGCAGGCTGACGATCGGATTAAGCACGTAGGAAATAATCATGGCGATGAAAAACGGTGCCAGCACGGCCCGCAGAAAAGCGTAAATTTCCATAAAAATCGGTTTGAGCTGCAGCAACATGAAGACAACAATTAGACCCAAAATCATATAAATTAACGTCCGGAATAGACGGCTATTCGTAAACCGTTCCAATGTGCCGCCTCCTTTCTTCACGGAAAATCCGCCACTTGAATTTCGCGTAGCTGTTGCAATCAGCACACAATAGCATATAGGCGGACTCGTACATTATATGTACAAGCGGCTATTATCATCCTTGCCTAAGCACAAAAAAACAAGCGACCTCATCGGGCGCCTGTTAGAAATAGAAAAAAGCAGGCAACCTAAGGCGCCCGCCCCAACTATCCGTGTGCACAGACGGCATTATCCGTTCGCGTGCATCTCCGGCATTTCCTCTTCAAAGAACAAATCATCAAGCGAACTCAATGTGCCGTCTTCCTCCACCTGATAAACGGACATTTTCTCACCGTTCACTGTCAGTTCGATGAAGCAGCCCCAACAATAAAATTGATGGGAACCGATTTTACCGATGTCTTTGGAGCTACAATTCGGACATCTCATCATCTTTCATTTCTCCCTATATTCGAATCGGAAGGCGCGACCGGCAACAACTGCATTTCACAATAGGCCGGAACAATAATCGCGTCTTCCCCGAGTTTTACGGTATCGAATGCTTCCGGCGCCCTCAGCCATTTGCGTCCTTCTAGCAAATCTGAGATAAATCCATCCGTTAATTCGTATCCTACTATCTGTGTACCCTGTATGGGCTCAAAATAAACATCCGACACACGGCCAAGTTGGGATCCTTGTACGGTAACGACTGGCATATCCCGCAGCTTTACTTGTCCGATCTGGAAGCAACGCCCAGTAGCTTTCTTATCCTTGGGAACAACCGCGTCCATTCCGTCGATCATCACAGCTTCCGTACCGCAGGAAGTGACCTTTCCCCATTGTACAATGGCGTCTTTGGAAAGAAGCCATTTGCCTGCGTCCACGATAATGCCCTGCATCGACCAATGCTCATCAAATAATGCATCCTTCACCTTGCCGGCTTGTTTGCCGGTATGTAGGTCAACTACTGGCAAGCCAATCAGTTGCTGCAATTTGATCACGCACGGAGAGCCTCCTCGCAACTTATTTACGAAGGCACCGGACAATCGTTTCAACAATTTGCCCTGCTTCGTCGAGTTCCTCTCCAGTATTCCCAATTCCGAAGCTGAATCGTATCGCGGTCATTAATCGTTCTTGGGACAGCCCCATTGCAGCCAGGACATGCGATCGCTCTAGTGAGCCTGACGTACATGCCGATCCGCCGGATGCGGCTATTCCTGCCATGTCAAGGTTCATCAGCATCGTCTCGGTGTCAATGCCTAAGAAGCTAATATTGACAATATGCGACAGGCGCACGGCTTGGTGGCCATTCACTGTTATCTGGCCTTCTGTCGCAGCTTGCATTCGCTCTATCCATTGTAGACGAAGCTTGTCCAGCAAAAGTTTCCGTTCCTGCATCGTTTGTACGGCAATTTCTAGCGCAGCTGCAAATCCAACAGCTCCAGCTACGTTTTCTGTCCCTGCCCTGCGTTTTCGCTCTTGTGAGCCGCCATGCGAAATGGCAGACAATACAACCCCCGTAGCTGCGTACAATGCACCGACACCTTGTGGGCCGTTAACCTTATGGGCAGAGAAACTCATCAGGTCAACAGGAAGTTGCGAAACATCGATTGGAATGGAACCCAAAGCTTGGACTGCATCCACATGAAAAAGCGCTCCACGCGCACGGACAGCATGGCCGATCTCAGCAATTGGCTGCAATGTCCCTGTCTCATTGTTCGCATACATGATGCTTACGAGGCCAGTCTGATCGGTCATCGCTTCACAAACGACATCAACGGACAATTGTCCGTATTCATCGACAGGCAACTCTGTCAACTGGAACCCTTCCTGTTCCAAAGCTCGACAGGCATGCAGCACCGCGTGATGTTCAGCAGCGCTCGTAATAATGTGGTTTTTGCCTTGTGCACGCATAGCGCGGGCTGCCCCGGCTATTGCTAAGTTGTCGCTCTCTGTTCCGCCGGAAGTAAAAATAAGCTCAGCGGGCTTGGCTCCAATCAACCGGGCAATCGTATCCCGCGAGCGATTCATATGTTGGCGTGCTGCTCGCCCATAACGATGCATGCTCGATGCATTGCCGGGACCTTCCATCATGATGGAAACCATAGCCGACGCGACTTCAGGGCGCATCGGCGTTGTCGCAGCATGGTCGAAATAATAGTTGCTCATTGCGATTCCTCAATTCTAACCGTACGCGTTAAATATAGAACATATAGTTGTCGAGCTGGCCTTCTTCCTTGAAGGTAACAAGATCGCCAAGTGTCGTCGAGTCCAGAACGCTTGCAATGCTATCGCGAATTCTCAACCACAGGTCACGCTTCGCTGGGTCATCCTCTTCCGTGAAATCGACAGGTGATATTGGCCCTTCCAACACGCGAATCACATCGCCTGCTGTAATTTGGTCTGCTACTTTAGACAGGATGTAGCCGCCATAAGCGCCTCGAACGCTCTTCACAAGCCCTGCATTCCGCAGTGGAGCGATCAGCTGCTCGAGATAATGCTCAGATAATTGGTTCTTCTCAGCGATGCTCTTCAGAGATATTGGCCCTTCACCGAATTTAGCAGCCAGTTCCATCATAATGGTGAGCCCATAACGGCCCTTCGTCGAAATTTTCAAAAAACGGCACCTCTTTTCCAGCGTCTAATGGTTCGTATAATGGATGACCGATTCGGTCCATTTAAATCATTGTATTCCCATATCATATATATGTTAGCACATCCGCACCGCTTCGGGTACATCTATCGTGACTTTATTATGAAATTATAAAGGCTTCGGTATAGGCAGACTCACATGTGGTGAAAAAGATGAGAAGGCGTGATACAATACATACATTCTTAAGGTTGAAAAGGTGGTAGGCCAGCATGGTCAAAACGAAAGCGGAGACACGCGTCGTCGTCGGCATGTCCGGCGGTGTTGATTCGTCGGTAACCGCGCTTCTGCTCAAGGAAGAAGGCTACGACGTCATTGGCATTTTTATGAAAAATTGGGATGATACGGATGAGTTTGGTCACTGCACTGCGGAGGAAGACGCTGAAGATGTCCGCCGCGTCTGTGACCAGATCGGCATCCCTTACTATACGGTTAACTTCGAGCAGCAATACTTTGATAAAGTATTTACTTATTTTCTCGATGAGTATAAACGTGGCAGAACACCGAATCCTGATGTCATGTGCAACCGGGAGATCAAATTCGGCGAATTTCTGCAAAAAGCGATCGATCTCGGCGCCGATTACCTCGCTACTGGCCATTATGCCCGCGTAGAGCGTACGGCAAACGGTGAGACGAAGCTGCTGCGCGGCGTCGACAGCAACAAGGATCAGACATACTTCCTTCACCAGCTCGACCAGTCGCAGCTCGCCAAGGCCATGTTCCCAATCGGTGATTTGCCCAAGCCGGAAGTTCGGCGGATTGCCGAGGCAGCAGGGCTTGCAACCGCAAAGAAGAAGGACAGCACCGGCGTCTGTTTCATCGGCGAGCGCAACTTTAAGCAATTCCTTAGCGGTTATTTGCCAGCCCAGCCAGGCCCGATGATCGACCTGCGCTCAGGCGAAACCAAGGGCCAGCATGACGGCCTCATGTACTATACGCTCGGCCAGCGCCAAGGGCTTGGCATTGGCGGATCTGGGAACGGCGAGCCTTGGTTTGTCGCAGACAAGGATCTTGAGCGTAACATCCTCTATGTCGTGCAAGGCGATTCGCACGCGAGGCTATACTCGGAGCGCTTAACGGCTGAAGGCATCAACTGGATTTCGCCAGACCGTCCGGAAGGCCCCATCGCATGCACAGCTAAATTCCGCTATCGCCAAGCTGACCAAGGCGTTACGGTAACGCTCGGCGCGGACGGTACAGCTGAAGTCGTATTCGACCAGCCGCAGAAAGCGATTACGCCGGGCCAGGCAGTCGTCTTTTATGACGGGGACATCTGCTTGGGCGGCGGAACGATCAACACGGTGCACATGGTAGATGAAGCGAGCTTTGCTTTACAGGCATAAGCTAAGATCAGCGCAACGCAACTAAAAAACCGAGATCGCGTTAACAGGCAGGAACAGGCCTGGCATACGCGATCTCGGCTTTATTTTTTATAAAGGAGTCAGGGCCATTACTGCTGACTTGCTCGCACGCTCACCCCAACTCGCTGCCAGGCTCCAGCTTCTCTTCTTCACTCGCGGATTGCTTACGGACCATAACACGCGAGATGCGCAGGTGGTCGGTTTCTTCGACGACGAACTCGTAGCCTTCATCAACAAGAACCCGCTGGTTGCGTTTTGGCGGAATTTCGATCTGCGAGTATAGCCATCCGCCTATCGTATCATAATCATCCGTCTCGATGCCCATTCCAAAATAGCTGTTCACTTCTTCAATAAGCATCATCCCGCTTATGGAATACGTATCGTCCTCCCGCTTCTCCAGCTCGGGGCGCTCCTCGTCGAACTCATCTTGAATCTCTCCGACGATTTCTTCCATAATGTCCTCTAAGGTGACCAGGCCCGATGTCCCGCCATACTCATCAATTAGGATGGCGATTTGCGTCCGCCGCTTCTGCATCAGCTTGAGCAGCATACTAATTTGCATCGATTCCGGCACAGTCGTCATCGGCCTTGTAATGATGCGAATATCTTTTAAATTTTGCGAAGACACCTTCAATATATCCTTAATATGAACAAACCCGATAATGTTATCTTTATCGGCGTCGCATACCGGATAGCGCGTGTGCATCTCCTTTAGTGCGATCGCCTTGTTTTCCTCAAACGATAAGTTCGCGTACAGGCATACCATTTCGGTACGTGGAATCATGATCTCCCTTGCATGCGTCTCGGCAAACTCAAAAATATTATCAACCAAGGTGAGCTCGGTATTGTCGATATGCCCGCTCCGATGGCTTTCCTTTACGAGAACACGAATTTCTTCTTCAGTATGTGCTGAGTCTTGCTCGGAGGCTGGCTCGATGCCGGCTAGCTTCAATAAGCGGTTTGCCATTCCGTTGAGCACCCAAATAAACGGATACATGATGCGGTGAAATAGAACGAGCGGTGCGGCGGTCCATAACGTAACGCTCTCAGCTTTGCGAATCGCAATTGTCTTAGGCGCTAACTCGCCCAGCACGATATGAAGCACCGTAATGAACGAAAAGGCGATAATAAACGCGACCGTATGCGTAAGCACTTCATTATTAAACCCTGCGCCAGCGAAAAAGCGTTCCAGCAAAGCAGCGATTGCCGGTTCGCCGATCCAGCCAAGACCGAGCGATGCGAGCGTAATTCCGAGCTGGCAAGCCGAGAGATAGCCGTCTAAGTTGCCCGTTAAGAGCGATGCGAACCTCGCCCGTTTATGTCCGCCAGACAACAGAGAGTCAATTCTGCTGCTCCTGACCTTGACCATCGCAAATTCCGCTGATACGAAAAAGCCGTTCATGGCAACCAACCACACAATCAGTACCAATTTCAACCATATCGGTAAAGGGTCACTACTCAACGAATCCCTGCCAATCGCATGCCGCCTTCAGGGCGATCCGATACGATGGCAGGCGCACCTCCTTTATTTTGTACAAATGTCACATTCGATCCTTATGTTAATCTTTAGCTTATTCGATAGACAATCGTAGCGTCAAACCGCTTCATCGTCCTTAATCGCTCTATTCGGCCTGTAATCCACTGTATTCGGGAAAGGACCTGTATTATGCACGTCATTCACATGTATCCTGCCATTTAGCGTAAATCACACCCTAATGTAAGGTATTATCATGCAAAAAAAGCCCCACGCAAGATTCGGCAGCAAGCCGGTTCCTGTGTGGGGCCATTGGCGTAACGTTAGCTAATCCATCCGCTTACTGTCTGGACGAGCAAATAAATGTTCAAGCCAGCTATCACGATTGCAACGATCCAAGCTGTGAGTTTCAACCAAAGCCGATTGGCGAACTCGCCCATCTTTTTCTTGTCGCTCGTAAACTTCACGAGAGGAATGACAGCGAACGATAATTGCAGCGACAAAATGACTTGGCTTAGGATTAGCAGATCAAGCGTGCCGCTATCCCCTACGATGCCGATAACGATGACTGCTGGCACAACCGCGATCAGCCGTGTAATGAGGCGGCGAAGCCATGCCGGGAGCCGAATGTTCAAGAAGCCTTCCATTACAATCTGCCCCGCTAGCGTTCCTGTCAGCGTTGCATTCTGCCCTGCCGCTAGCAGCGCAACCCCGAACAGTACGCTTGCTGCTGTCGTACCCAGCAATGGAGCAAGCATATGATACGCATCTTCGATCTCAGCGATGCCCGTATTGCCCGTCGTATGGAACGTCGCTGCCGCAATGATCAGTATCGCAGCATTGATGAACAAGGCAAGCGACAATGCAATCGTCGAATCAGCTGTCGCATAGCGAATCGCTTGGCGTTTGCCTTTGGGCGTCTGTTCGATCTGCCTCGTCTGCACAATCGAGGAGTGCAGATACAAGTTATGCGGCATGACCGTTGCACCGAGAATGCCGATTCCGATGTAAAGCATCTCTGGATTCGTGAACAATTCTGAACGTGGCGCGAAGCCTGCCAATACGCCGCCAGCATCAGGCTGCGCCCAAATGATTTCGATCAAGAAGCAGACGCCAATCGTGCCGATCAACGTAATGACAATCGCTTCAATATACCGGAATCCTTTGCTCTGAAGCAACAATACGACGAACACATCAAGCACGGTTATAAGCACGCCGTATAAGATCGGTATGCCGAATAGTAAATGCAAGGCGATGGCGGTGCCAAGCACCTCTGCCAGATCGCAAGCTGCGATAGCTAACTCACATAAAACCCATAACGCCATCGCGACAGGCTTGCTGTAATGGTCACGGCATGCTTGCGCGAGATCCCGCCCAGTCACAATGCCAAGCTTGCCCGCAAGGCCTTGAAGCAGCATCGCCATAAGATTAGAAAGCAAAATAACGAATAATAACGAGTAACCGAACATCGAGCCGCCAGCGATGTCCGTCGCCCAGTTGCCCGGGTCCATATAACCTACCGCTACCAAGTAACCGGGTCCAGCGAATGCCAGAAACTTACGGAACCATGAGCCGGTCTTCGGAATTTTCATAGAACGGTACACTTCAGGAAGCGAGTCTGCCGAGCGCTGCTTGCGCCAGCCTTGATCATGCATGGCTAATCCTGTTTCCTTCGCCATAACATTCACCTCATCTCAATATTTGTACTAGGCAAATGGTTTTGCGCTAGGTCAACTTTTATAGTAAAAAAAGGGATCCGACTTTAGTCTATGCACCAGAGTATGTGCGTGTGCCTACTTTTCATTGTATTCATACAAAAAAGTTTGTCAACTGCAACTTTTATGTAAAAAAAAGTGAATTTTTTTCATGTAACGTTCTTTGCCTTCTCAATAACACCTTTACAGTAAACGAATGAAATCGACCCTCATTTCCACATTTCCAACCTCTACGGATCTAGTGTCATTGGAAATATGTCGTGCTTGTTTAAATTAAAATTCCTTAGTATTGTGTAAACCGAAACTGTATTTTCAGTATTATTGTTTCTATATTAGGAGGACTAACCAAATAATTTCAAAAAAGAAGCTAGCTAAAATTTGAACTGCACCCCGTCAAGTAGACAGCACAAAAAATAAAAGCTAATTAAGCGGCCTTGGTCCTGAATTCCATTGGACTTAGGCCGTTTAGTTTTGCTTGTAGCCGTTCGTAATTGTAAAAGTGAAT